>JAKALP010000006.1 GCA_021824175.1 Deltaproteobacteria bacterium | reverse complement strand
GCAGAATTGATAAGGTATTCAACGCGCGATAGAAGAGCAGGCCCAACAGGGCATAAACACAGATATGAATGACTTTGTCAAAATAGGGCCAGCGGGGCACCACATCGGGCGTGGCAAAGCAGGATTGGGCGAAGATGATGGCACACCAGAGGATGGGCGGCAGCCAGTAGCGGGGGAACTTGTTTTGCATGGGTAAGTTCGTTGATTCGTTGATTGGGCTCGTTCCTCCGCGTAGGAACGAGGATCTGCTGCTCGAATTTAATCTCGCAAAGACGCGAAGATCGCAAAGAGATTATCTCTTCTTGGCGGTCTTTGCGCCTTTGCGAGAGCCGATATCTTTGTCCTCGTTCCCTCGCGTGGGAACGAGGACCGAATCAACGAATCAACCAATCAACGCCCTTCACGCCAAAGCCAGGGTCAGCATCCGCTGCCGCACGGCCGCCAGCACCTGTTGCTCGAACTGCGCCATGGGCACGCCCTGCTTTACCTGGCCGTCCAGGGTGCGCACAGACACCGTGCCGTTTTCCTTTTCCTTGGCGCCGCAGGTGAGAATCAGTGGAATCTTGTTGAGCTGGGCGTCGCGCACTTTTTTGTTGAGGCTTTCGGAGCGCGAGTCCACTTCGGTGCGCAGGCCCAGCTTTTCCAGGTGCGCGGCGGTCTCGCGGGCAAAGGGCAGCAGGTCGTCGTTGATGGGCAGCAGCCCCACCTGCACCGGCGCCAGCCACAAGGGGAAGTTGCCGGCAAAATGTTCCACCAGAATGCCAAAGAAGCGCTCAATGGAGCCGTAGATCACGCGATGGATCATGATGGGGCGGTGGCGTTCATTGTCAGCGCCCACATAGGTCAGGTCAAAGCGTTCGGGCAGATTCATATCCAGCTGGATGGTGCCGCATTGCCAGGTGCGGCCCAGGGCGTCCTTGATGTGGATGTCGATTTTCGGACCGTAAAAGGCGCCGTCGCCTTCGTTGATTTTGTAGGCCGCGCCGTATGCTCCCAGAGCGGCCTTCAAGCCGTCGGTGGCCAAGTTCCACTGCTGATCGGTGCCAATGGACTTGACCGGTCGCGTGGAGAGCTCCAGGTGAAACCCCAGGCCAAAGGTGCTGTAGATGCGATCCACCAGTTTGAGCACCCCTAGGATCTCCTCCTGGATCTGCTCCGGGGTCATGAAGATGTGGGCGTCGTCCTGATGAAAGGCTCGCACCCGGAACAGGCCGTTGAGCACGCCGCTTAATTCGTGACGATGCACCAGGCCCACTTCGGCGGCCCGGATGGGCAGATCGCGGTAGGAGGTATGCTTGCGGCCGTAGAGCAGCATGCCGCCGGGGCAGTTCATGGGCTTGATGGCGTAGTCGGTTTCATCGATGACCGCCGTGTACATGTTCTCGCGGTAATTGTCCCAATGGCCGCTGCGCTCCCACAGCCGGCGTTGCAGCATGATAGGGGTTTTGGTTTCCACATAACCCGCGGCCCGGTGCTCCTCGCGCCAGTAGTCCATCAGAGCGTTCCACATGGCCATGCCCTTGGGATGGAAAAAGGGCATGCCCGGCGCTTCGTCGTGGAAGCTGAACAGATCCAGGGCCGTGCCGATGCGGCGGTGGTTGCGCTTGCGGGCCTCTTCCAGAAAATCGAGGTAGGCCTTGAGATCTTTTTTGTCAAAGTAGGCCGTGCCGTAAATGCGCTGCAACTGGGCCTTGGTCTGGTCGGCGCGCCAGTAGGCGCCCGAGGCTTTCATCAGTTTGAAGGCTTTGACGAAGCCGGTGTTGGGCACATGGGGGCCGCGGCACAGGTCGGTGAATTCGCCCTGGCTGTAGAGCGAGATGGTGCCGTCCCGCAGGTCATTGATCATCTCCAGCTTGTAGGGTTCGGCCGCATAGAGCGACTGGGCCTCGGCCTTGGAGACTTCCCGGCGTTCGATGGGCATCTTCTCCTGCACGATTTTTTTCATCTCATCTTCGATGCGGCCAAAGGCCTCTTCGGAGATGGCCGGCATATCAATATCGTAATAAAAACCCTCTTCCACCACCGGGCCGATGGTCAGCTTGGCGCCCGGATAAAGCCGTAAGATCGCCTGGGCCATCACATGGGCCGCGCTGTGGCGCATGATCTCCAGCCCCTCGGGATCTTTCATGGTGATAAAGCGCACGGCGCTGTCGTGGTCAATGACCGCATTGAGATCTTTTTTCAAGCCATCGAGTTCCATGGCCACGCAGTTGCGGGCAAAGCCTTCGGAGATGCTCTGGGCCACCGCCAATCCCGTGGGGGGTGCGTCAAATTGCTTTAAGCGGCCATCCGGAAGTGTTATAGTGATCATCTTTGAAACCACCTTTATGGTGAAAAATAGTTGTTTTAAACACAAGCCATCTCAAAAAAAGGATTTTGGTTCAAAATCGCGACGGAGGCAAATTTTAAACCGCAGACATACTAAAGTATTTCGAGGATTTAAAATTTGCCTCCAACAAAGAGTTTGAGCCAAAAGACTTTTTTGAGATGGCTTGTAGAGATCAATCCCACTGGTTGCATGAAGTAAGAGAAATACCCCAGTGGGTCAAGAGGAAAAAATAGAACCCCAATGTCTCCCTCCGACTATGAATTAATAGATACCAGCGCTCAATTGACGGCGTTCGCCCGCCATGCCCGGCAAGCCAGCTTGGTGGCCGTGGACCTGGAAGCGGACTCCATGTTCCATTATCGCGAAAAAGTATGCCTGCTGCAGATGGCCGCCAATGGCCGCACCGTGGTCATCGATCCCCTGGTCGTTACCGATCTGAGCGCGTTGAAGCCGGTCTTTGAATCTGACACCATTTGCAAAATCTTCCATGGCGCGGATTATGACGTGCGATCTCTTTATCGGGATTATGGCATCGCCATTCAGAATCTTTTCGACACCCAGCTGGCCGGCATGTATTTGGGGTACGGCGAGACCAGTCTGGAGTCCATGGTGGGCCTGCATTTCGGCGTGGAACTGG
Organism: Deltaproteobacteria bacterium; assembly: GCA_021824175.1. Lineage (GTDB taxonomy): Bacteria > Desulfobacterota > Desulfobacteria > Desulfobacterales > Desulfosarcinaceae > Desulfatitalea. The sequence goes on along the minus strand of JAKALP010000006.1, from coordinate 266,824 downwards.
ATAAGAAATATCAGAAAAAAGATTGGTCCCAGCGCCCCCTGCCGCCGGAAATGGTGGCCTACGCCGCCTCGGACGTGCGCTACCTGATCCCTCTGACCCAAATCCTGACTGAGGAACTACAGGCCAAGCAGCGCCTGGCTTGGGTCCAGGAGGGCTGCCGGTATCTCAGCCAGGTGCGACCACCGGAAAACCACTGCCCGCTTTATCTGAAGTTCCGGGGCGCCGGCCGGCTGGCCCCCAGCCAGTTGGGCGTGCTCGAGGCCCTGCTGCAGTTGCGGGATGCCATAGCGCGTCAAAAGGATAGGCCCTTGTTTAAAATTATTGGCAATTCGACGGTGCTCAAGATCGCCGTGGAAGCACCCTCAGACCTGTCGGAGCTTAAGGCCGGTCAAGCCCTGAGCGCCAAACAATTGGACATGTATGGCCAAGCAATTGTCGCCGCCATTCAAAAAGCCCGGCAAATTCCTGCCGCCGAGCTTCCCAAATATCCCCGCCACAGGGCGCCGCGGCTCTCGCCCCGGATTCCCAAACGGGTCAAGGCCCTGCGCGATTGGCGCGATCGAGTGGCCGCCAGTCTGGGACTGGACCCGGCCCTGCTGTTCAACAAGTCCATGATCATGGAGATCGCCACCCGTAAACCGCGATCATTGCAGGAGCTCAGCCAGGTGCCCCAGATCCACCAATGGCAGGTGGAGGCCTTTGGGGAGGCCGTCCTGGAGATTATCAAGCCGCTTTCTTGATGTCCGCGGGACTAAATGGATGGCAGTCTATTCTCCTTCATCCCGCCATGCCGAATCAGCGGCAGGGTGCGCTGCGCATACCATCCGCGGTAAAAAGACAGCCTAAAGCCTATGGGCATATTTGTTGCTTGATTTTTCTCCAGGAACGCCAACCCATAGAGAAATTAGGGTTGCGTCCATGGGGTCAAACACTATATTTTAAGAACAGGAACGTTGAAGCACGCGCCGACAGGAATGCTCCCAGACCGCTGATCTCCCCTGATTCCGTGCTCTTTCACCCCAAGGCGCCCCAGTTGCTTGGTTTACTCCATTCGAACTCTAACTAGTGCGTGAACGAAAAGCCCATATTTTTCCAAGTTCAAGGCGGAGGTAAAATTTTAACCGGAGACATACACGTAGTATTTCGAGGATTAAAATTTTGCCCCAACGCAGAAATTGGGAAAATAGGGGGTTTTCGGTCATGCACTAACAAAGGGTACGCCCGCCTCATAAGAATAAGAAAAGACAACCCCGCAACCGACCATGGGAGGCAATATGGCCAAAAAAGCGCAGGTGAAGTTACCATCACTATCTAACAGCCAGCTGCACCATCACTGCCTGGAGGTTAAGGAGGGCCGCCGCCGTTTTGAAAACGCGTTTCAAGGCGTGGCGCGCCTGATCCTGGAAAACGAGATCGAGAAAGTGGTGGTCAACGCCCGCACCACCTATGATTTCAACATCTTCAGAAACGGCAAAAAGCACGTCATCGGCATGTATGACGAGATCAACAGCTTTGTCTCCTATGTCAAAGACGCGGCCGAAGGCGGATCTTCCAAAGAGATGGCCTTTGTGCTGGTGGGCGAGCCCGGCAACGGCAAGACCTTTTTCGTGGAGTTCCTGTGCTCCCAGTATCGCGCTTTTCTGTCCAAGCCGGTAAATCGCAAGTACACCTTCCGCTTCAAAGGCATGCAGGCCCTGGGGCACTACGGCCGCATCGACATCATCGAGTCCCAGACCTACGAGGATCCCATGATTCTGGCCATGAATCTCTTCGATGGTCCCGAAGAGAACAAAGCCATGCTCTCTGACCAATTGGGCTTCAGCGACAAGGCCATTGACACCTTGTATGATGACTACCGACCCCTGGGCGCGTGCAGCGGCTATATCTGGGGCGACATTCGCCAACACTGCGACGGCGATTTGGAGAAGATGCTCTCCTTCGTGGAGATCATGCCCGTGCCGCTCACCGAAAGCCTGGGCACCGTGACCGGCAAATATCCGGCCAAGGATAAAATCACCTCCTCTGCCGTGGATCTGCTGGGCGAAGAATCCATCCAGCGCCTGCTGCACATCACCGACACCAACAACCCCTACCGTTTCGATCTGCGCCGCGGCGCTCTGGCGCGCGTGGCCGGCGGCGGCATTCACTTTGCCGACGAAATCTACAAGAACAAAAAAGACCTGGTGCAGGTTTACCTGGGAGTCATCCAGAACCGCAACATCGAGATCGACGGCTACAAATGGCCCATCGACACGCTGATCATCGCCACCAGCAACAATTCGGAATTCAACCGCTTCCTGGCTGAAAAAGAAGAAGCGCCCATTGTGGATCGCTGCCGCATCTGCTACGTGTCGCATAACACCAACTACAAGATGCAAAAAGATCTCACTGCCTATGCCATCGGCACCGAGGCCCGCACCACATTAAGCCGCGAGGCGTTGCACCAGGACCCCAATCTCAATCATGCCGCCTCGGCGGCCGTGGTGCTGACCCGTTTGCCGCGCTCGGAGAAGTTGACGCCCGTCGAAACCATGAAGCTGGCCGCCGGCGAAGTGGCCGGTGAAAAGAGCATCAAGACCCTGGGGGAAGTAATCGACACCCTCAACCAGGAGCCGGACATCACCAAGCGCTTCGGCCAGAAAGGCTTGGGCCAGCGCAACCTGGGCCGCGCCATTCAACTTTTGACGGAAAGCTCCGAAACCAACGAAGGCCAGTGCATGTTCGCCTACGATGTGTTTAAGGCCATGGAGCGCATCGTGCTCGACTATGTCACCGACGCCAATGATCGCGCCAAGTACCTCGAAGATCTCAAAATCGCCAAGGGGCTCTACCGCGAGCGCATCATGACCGAAATGTTCAATGCCTACATGGATGAACCCCTGGCCATCCGCAAGGATGTGATGAACTACGTCAACATGATCATCGGCATCGACGCTGAAAATCTCGGGCCGGACAAGATGTGGAAGTATAAAGATCCCCAGACCAGCGAGCTGCGCGCCTTAAAGATCGATGAGCGCTTCGTCAAAAGCGTGGAAGAGCGCCTGGGCCTGAAGACCGAAGAGCAGCGCGAAACCTTCCGTACTTCCATCCGCAAGATCTACGGTCAAAAGATCTCGGTGGACCCCAACTATGACTTCATGGACAACCTGGAGCTGGTCAAGGCGGTCACCGACGTGCGTTTGAAATCAGACATCGCCGGCGCCGGCAGCCTCATCGGGGCCCTGGCCAACCGCACCAACGAAGAGAATCAGAAGCTCTATGACCGCATGGTGACCACCATGCTCACCAAGCTCAATTACTGCCGCACCTGCGCCCAGAAGACGATTGAATACTTCTGTACGCAGGAAGACGAGAATTAGAAATTGCAGAGTTTAAAGTATTAAGTGTTAAGTTTTTTAAGTTGAGGATTTCAGGCGATTGGATTTTGGCGCAGTGCGCATAGTAGGGTGCATCTCACGCACCAATCATGGCACGCGGAGGTGCGCAAAGCGCACCCTACGCAGAAGTAAGGAGCGGCACAATGAAAGCATTTACGGCTGTTGTGGAGCGTTGCCCGGATACGGGGCTTTATGTCGGATTTGTCCCAGGGTTCCCTGGCGCCCATACCCAAGGTGAAACCTTGGATGAATTAAATAAAAATCTAAAAGAGGTCATTGAAATGCTTCTCGAGGATGGTATGCCCAAACTTGAAGCCGAATTTGTTGGTACCCAGACGGTTATGGTGGGATAATGGGCAATATTCCTGCTCTCAAGCCAAAAGAAGTTGCGGCGATTCTGCTCCAGCTCGGATTTCAAGAGATTCGCCAGAGAGGATCTCACAAGCAATTTCGTCATGTCGACGGCAGAGGGACAACCGTGCCATTTCATACGGGAAGAGACATCTCCCCTATTTTACTTCGGCAAATTTGCAAAGATATTGGGTGTACGGTCGAAGAGTTTATTCAATATAAGTAATAAAATTGCATTGGCGGTGAATCGTGAAGATCGCCAATCGGTAAAAAGCCATGAAAACCAACCTTTGGAATACATATCAGCAACTCAAGTCCCGCGGCCTGACGGCGGAGCAGGAAGAGAAGATTCTGGCGGAGATCAGGCTTTGCGAGGGCCAATCATCCGACGGTCAACGCGAAGTAAATCTCAAGCCGCCGGTGATTCCCTCCATCTATGCCTATTTTGACCTGCAAATGCTTCAGGCCATGTCCATGGTCCAGCCCGGACCGACCAATCAGGTGCGTACCATCGATGATCTGCTGGCCAAGGACCGGCAGCGCGAAAAGGACGGCTTTCCGCGCAAGGTCAAAGTGGGCCGGATGATCAAGCCGGGCCGGGGCGGCAAGGACAAGGTCGTGGTGGTGCCCACCACAACCGAAGAGAAGCTGATGCACGACCCCAGCTTCCGGGAGCAAAACGAAGAGCAGGCCGGCGGCGGATCAGGCGAAGGCGAAGAAGGCGAAGTGATCGGCGAAGAGCCGGTGCGGCCGTCGCAGAAAGGCAGCGGCGCTGGTCCCGGCCAGGGCGAAGGTGAAGAGCATGAACTGGAATCGTCTGCCTATGACCTGGGCCGTATTCTCACCGAACAGTTCGAGCTGCCCAACCTCAAGGATAAGGGCAAAAAGCGCTCTCTGACCCGCTATACCTATGATCTTACCGACCGCCACCGGGGTTTTGGCCAGGTCTTGGACAAGAAAGCGACCCTGCGCAAAATCGTGGAGACCAATATCCATCTGGGCAATTTGAAGGATGTCAACAACATCAATCCCGTGGACTTTCTGATTTCGCCCAAGGACATGGTCTACCGCATCTTGAGCCGCGAAAAGGATTTTGAATCCCAAGCCGTGGTCTTCTTCGTGCGCGACTACTCCGGCTCCATGGTGGGCAAAACCACGGAGCTGGTGGTGGCCCAGCATGTGATGATCTACAGTTGGCTGCTCTACCAGTACAGCAATCAAGTCGAGACGCGCTTCATCCTGCATGATACCACCGCCAAAGAGGTGCCGGATTTCTACACATACTACAATTCCAAGGTGGCCGGCGGCACCCAGGTCTCTTCGGCCTACAAGCTGGTCAACGAAATTGTGGAGAATGAAGATTTGGCCAAGGATTACAACATCTATGTCTTCCATGGCACGGATGGTGATGATTGGGACAGCGAAGGCCGCGAGGCCATTCCCCAACTCAAGACCATGATGCGCTACGCCAACCGCGTGGGCATCACCGTGGTCCAGCACAGCGCCGGCAGCGCCACGGAAGTTGAAAAGTATGTGAAGAAGTCGGGACTGCTCGATCAGGCCCCGGAATTTATCCGCATGGATGTGATCGGCGATGACGCTGATGAAACACGGCTCATCGAAGGTATTAAAAAGTTGATATCGCAAGATAAAAGATAAGTGTTAAGTTTAAAGTCTTAGGTTTAAAGTTAAGGATGGGGGCGATTTGATTTTCGTCATGGTGTAAATCAGAAGTAAAATCGGCGGAACACCTTAACTTAAAACTTTACACTTAAAACTTAAAACTTTACATCTTAAACTCCCCAAAGGTGTCCTATGGAACTGATCAACCAGCACACCAAGAATATCATGGAAGGTTGCAAGGAGCGCGCCCGGGCCCAGGGGTTGCGGTTCGAAGATGAAACCCTGGAGTATGTGGTTACCAACCGGGACCTGCTCGAACTCTCGCCCAAGGTCATGATTCCCACGCTGTACGACTACTGGGTCCATGATGTGGAAGTACTCAAGGGCAAGGGCAAGTACGAGCTCTATCCCACCAACCCCTATGAGACCGTGATCAATACCCGGCCGGCCATCTCCTTTTACAACGACAACAACCCGGACTGGCTCAACGTGATGATCTTCTACCACGTGCTGGCCCACATCGATTTCTTCCAGAACAACCTCTATTTTCGCCACACCTGGGATTACGATTTCACCGGCGAGGCGCTCTCCGACAAGCGCGTGATCGCCAAGCTGCGTTCGGAACACGGCCACTGGGTGGATTATGTCATCGAATTCTCCCGCGGCATCGACAACCTGGTGGGCTATTACCGCGAGTTGGATCAGCTTTTCCCGGTGCCCACCACCCAGCACTCCCATCGCCTGGATTACTACTTTGACGTCTTTTTGCAGACCATCAAAAAGATCAAAACCAGCGAATACATGAAAGAGATCGAACGCTACAACCAGTGTCTGGCCGAACAAGGAGAGTTGGGCGAAGACGCCTTTTTCGCGGAGATCGACCGCCGCCATCCGGAGTTCAAGGCCCTGTGCGCCAAATATAAAGAGAAGAAAAGCACGCCACCCAGGGATCTGATGCAATATATTCTGGAAAACTCCGAGTTTCTGAACAAGGAAGAAAACAAGTGGATGAAGAGCATTATCGAAGTGATCCGCAAGACCTCGCTCTTCTTCCAGCCCCAGATCCGTACCAAAATCATGAATGAAGGCTGGGCCAGTTATTGGCATGAGACTTTATTTCTTAAAGATGACCGCATCAACGGCCATGAGGTGGATTTCGCCCGGGTCAACGCCGGGGTCACGGCCATGCCCCGGGTGGGACTCAATCCTTACGCCCTGGGCATGCGCATGTTCTACGCCATCGAGGAGTGGGCCGACAAGGGCCGCCTGACCTGGGATTTCCAGCGCCTCAAGGACGTCCGCCAGCGCAAGGATTTTGACACGGCCGCGGGCCACGGCCGGGAGTTCATCTTCGCGATCCGCGAAAATTTGTGTGATTTTTCTTTCCTCAATCAGTTCATCAATCAGGATTTCGTGAACCAGCATGATCTCTTTGTGGTCGGCCGGCGCTTGAACGAGTCCAAAATGGTGTGGGAGTACTACGTCAAAAGCCGCAATGCGAACGAATACCGGCAAATGCTGCTGGACGGCCTGTACCATCCGCCCATTGTCACCATCGACCATGAGAAGGGCAAAAAGGACGCCACCCTTTATCTGGTCCATCTGTTCGAAAGCAAGCCGCTGGTCAAAGACTTTATCGCCAATGCCCTGATGGGTACGGAATACTTGTGGGGCGGGCCAGTGGAGCTGGAGACCAATGAAGTGTTGCAGCGGGTACCCCGCACGGACCGGCCCCGGCACCTAGGCGGCGCTACGGACAGCGAAGCCGACGCCCAGATTAAATGGCAACGGGTGGTCTATACCATGAAGAATCGCAAGCTGAGCCGCCGGATTCTGGCATAGCAGAGGCTACACGCATGAAAACCGATAAGAGTCGCCCCGTGATCCAAGAGACCAGCAATATTCAAAAGGCCATGGCCCAACTGCAACGGCCTGAAAACACTTTAGAGCAGCAGGCGCCCATACCTTTTGACGAATTCCTGGGATTGGTGGCGCAGCAGCCCGATGCCGTGATCCGCAATGTGTTCCAGTTCTTCCATGACATGGTCAAGGCGTATGTGGGCGAAGGCTGGGATGAATACCCAGATGACCCGGAGACCATTCACTATGTGGATTATGACTGCTCACGACTGTTCGTGGAGAATTCGGACCACCCTTTTTTCGCCGATCGTCTGTTCGCCAACCGCTTTATCAGCCAAGTGGAGAGCATGCGCCAGGGCGCGCAGCAAAACAAGATTTACATCTTCGACGGACCCCATGGTTGCGGCAAAAGTACTTTCTTAAATAATCTGCTGAATCGCTTTGAAGAGTATGCCAACACCGAGGCCGGCTGCCGCTATGAGACGGTATGGCGCATCAACGTACCATCGTTGGGCGGCGCGGCGGTGAGCGATGAGACTTACTCCATTTTGGAACGGCTGTTTCAACTCCAGAAAGAGCCCCAGCAACTTCAATATGACCGCATCAAATCGCGCGTGATGCAACAAACCGTGGAGCAATTTCTGGACATCCCCTGTCCCAGTCACGACAACCCGCTGCTGATGATTCCCAAAAGCCGCCGCAGAGCTTTTTTCGACGATTTGTTCAAGAACGACGCCTTCAAGTACACCCTCTTCACCAACAAGGAGTACGAATGGGTATTTAACGATCTGCCTTGCACCATCTGCAGCTCTTTGTTTGAAACCTTGTCGCGGCGCGTCAATGATCCCATGAAGGTGTTCAACATGGTCTGGGCCCGGCCCTATATCTTCAACCGCCGCATCGGCACGGGCATCAGCGTGGTCAACCCTGGCGACCGGCCCGCCAAGCAGATGATTCTGACCAACGATATGCTGCAAAGCCGCATCAATCGCCTTTTCGGCGATAGCAATCAGGTCAATTATATCTTCTCGCGTTACGCCAAGACCAATAATGGCATTTACGCCTTGATGGATATCAAGACCCACAACATCGAACGCCTGATCGAACTGCACAACATCATCTCCGAGGGCGTGCACAAAGTCCAGGACGTCGAAGAAAACGTCAATTCGCTTTTTATCGCCCTGATCAACCCCGAAGACAAGAAGAATATCCAGAACATCCAATCCTTTTCCGACCGTATCGCCTATATCAATATCTCCTACGTACTGGATCACAACACCGAGGTGGATATCTACCGCAACATCTTCGGCCGCCATATCGATGACGCCTTTTTGCCCCGGGTGTTGCACAATTTCGCGCGCGTGATCATCTCTTCACGGTTGAGCCTGCGCTCCGAAGCCCTGCTGGAGTGGATCGGCGCGCCCGAAAAATACAGCCGCTATTGCGACAAGAACCTGCAACTGCTCAAGATGGAGATCTATACCGGTTATATCCCGGCCTGGCTCAGCGAGGAAGACCGTAAGCGTCTGACCGCCAAACGCCGCCAGCGCATCATTGCCGAATCGGAAAATGAAGGCAAGCACGGCATCTCCGGCCGCGACGCCATCAAAATCTTCGGTGAATTCCACACCACCTTTGCCAAAGAAGAACAGTTCATCGACATGGCCGTTCTGTGCAAATTCTTCAAATCCCGTAAAGATCTGCGCGCCTCCATCCCCGACGGGTTCCTGGAGTCGCTCCAGCATATGTACGATTACTCCGTGCTGCAGGAAGTTAAAGAGTCGCTCTACTACTTCAACGAAGATCAGATCGCCGTTGAAATCCAAAACTACATGTTCGCCGTCAATTTCGAAATCGGCTCCACTGAAAAATGTCCTTACACCAAGGAAAAGATTGAAATCACCGAAGAGTACTTGAAAGGCTTTGAGCGCCGAATTCTCGGAGATACGGCCCAGGACGGCGAACGCAAGACTTTCCGCAAGGACATCCAGAAAGAGTACGCCACCACCACCCTGCCCCAGGAGATGACCAGCGGCAAGAAGAATTTGAAGCACACCACGCTGTTTGGCAAACTCAACGAGCGCTACATTTACAACATCAAGGAGAAAGTGCTCGAGCCCTTCCTGGACAACGAAAACTTCCGGCGGGCCATCAAGGACTATAACGAAGAGAGTTTCAAAACCTACGACCGCAAGATCCGCGACGACGTCACCTACCTGATCAACAACTTGATTAGCAAATACCGCTACACCGCCCAGGGCGCCAAGGCGGTCTGCATCTACGTGGTGGACAACGATCTGGCTAAGGACTTCAAGGCGCCGTAACTTTTGGCTGGGTGGGTAGAATTTTTAGCTTCTCGAAAGACAAAGAGGCACAAAGTGACAAAGGCGCAAAGGCACAAAGAGGCCTCATGAGCTTTGTGTTCTTCATGCGAAAATAGAATAGAATTTCTTCAGCCAATTAGTGGTTGAGAACCAACCATTGGGAACCCCAACACAAAAAAGAATTGACTCACGCAAAGACGCGAAGCCCGCTAAGAAATTATAATTTTCTTTGCGATCTTGGCGCCTTTGCGAGAGAAATGTTGTTCAACACGAAAAAAGGGCTTGGTTCCTTTCCTATTCCGCGGCTTCGACCCGGCAAGGCACGAAGCGGTGCAGGGGGGTGCCTAGGAAATCGCGGTGGGTGTTTTTGGTCAGGCGGTTGACATTGATGCCGTAGACCTGGTCGCCGTATTGCAGGCCGAAGCCGTGGGGGATCAGCACGGTGCCGGGCCGCACCTGGTCGCTGACTTCCAGCTCGCCCGCTTCGCTGCCGGCTTCGGTGAAGACTCTCACTTGTTGGCTGTCGGCCAGCCCCAGCGCGGAAGCATCGGCGGGATTCATTGCCACGGTGCAGGCGCGCTTGTCCTTATTCCACGCCGGGTTGCGCATCAGCGTGTTGGCGTTGTACTTCAGGTGGCGGCCGGCGTGCAGGATGAGGGGAAATGCTTCCGGCAGGCTTAGGGCGCGGCGTTCGCTGTCGGCATCCAGGGCCTGGGCCGCCGAGGCCAGCTCGGGGATAAATACTTCGATTTTTCCCGAGGGGGTGCGAATCTGGGATAAGTTGTCCGCCGGATCGACCTTGCCGACCCACACGCCCTGGGGCGTGTCTATCAATGCCTGGAAGATGCGGTCGCCCAGGTCCATGCCCGGCGCGAAACCGGCGCGGACGGCATTGGCGCGGAAGGTTTCGGGCGCGGTCATCAGCATGCCCCACAGGGCGGCCTTGGCGGCGCTGTCCCATTCGCGGCCCAGGGTTTTGGCCAGGATAAATGGCATGGCGGCCAGGGCTTTGGGTTCCGTGGCGGCCCAGGTCATGAGCAGGGCGCCGAAGGCCAGCCGGTTGCCGCTGGCCGCGGCCTGCACTTCTTCCGGGATGGGCGGGATCAGTCTTAGGCGGTCCGCCAGGCGGGTGAAGATCTGGGAGGCTTCCAAACATTGGGCTGGCGGGCTGACGATGGGACGCCGCAATTGGAAGTAAACTTCCGGAAAGGTCAGGGGGAAGAAGGTGCCGTCCCATGACTCATAGAAGGTGCGGCAGGGCAGCACATAGTGGGCCAGGCGGGCGGTTTCGCTCATGACGATGTCGTTGACCACCAGCAGATCGAGGCGGGCAAATGCTTTTTCATAGGCGGTAGTGTCCGGGTAGGCGCGCAGCGGGTTGCAGACGCTGACCAGCACGGCGCGCAAGCGCTCGGGGTGGTCGCTGAGAATCTCTTCGGGCATGGCCGCGGGAGCAAATGAACCGGCAGCGGCCGGCGGCAGATTGGTGGTTACCGTGCGCCAGGTTTTGGGATTGCGCTCGTCGGCGTGAAATCCAATGGGCATGACCATGCCGGGGATGACATTGCCGCCGCGTACTCCGAAAATCCCACACAAGGCCCCCAGCACATTCATCAGGTAGGAGTTGAGCGCGCTCTGGCGGCCCATGAAGATACCCAAATCCGGGTGCACGCACCAGCGCCGGGTGGCCATCAGACGGCATACCTGAAGTACTTCTTCGTAGGAGAGTTCGCAGACCGCCAGGGCCGCCTCAATGTCAAACCCCTCGAACCAGGAGCGGATCTTCTCCCAGTCCGCCACATGTTGCTGGATATAGTCGCGCTTTTCCCACCCCTGCTTGAGGATGATGGCGATCATGGCCTTGATAAGCAAAGCATCAGTTCCGGGCCGCACGGCCAGATGGATGTTGGCGATGGCCGCGGTTTCGCTGCGGCGCGGATCGATGACCACCAGCCGCTTGTCCGGGTTTTTGCTGAACTCCTTCAGAACAATGGGCGCCCGCGGCATCTGATGGCTCTCCATGCCGTTCCAGCCCCAGGCCACCAGCATGTCGGCGGCGTGTTCGTCCGACCCGCAAAGATAATATTGCCGGCCGAACATGCGGCCGAATACCCAGAACAGACCGCTGAACTCCTGGCCGGCCGAGGAGTAGAGATATTGGGAGCCCAGGGCCCTGAGGATGGAGAGCCCAAAGGCGGCCTCGAAATGGCCCCCCTGGGCGCTGGCGCCCATGTAGGCCAGGCAACGCGGGCCGTGACGCTCCACCAGCTCCCGCAGACGGGCCGCGATCTCATCGATGGCAAGATCCCATGAAATGGGCTCGAAACGTTCTCCCACTCGTTTGAGCGGCGTGGTGAGGCGGTCGGCCGGATATTGATGATAGATCACGTTAAGTCCCTTGCGGCAGGCATACCCCTGGCTGCGCGGGTTCTCCTTGTCCGGCCGCACCTTGACCATGCGGTCGTTTTCCACCTGGATTTCCAGCCCGCAATTCTGAGCACATAGGACGCATCCTGTTTTATGCCATGTGGCCATAAGCCCTCCTCAACATTACGCTGGGTTCGCGTTTATACGACGTTAGTTATTCATTTTATCAGTGTGATCCGTGTCATCCGTGGTAAAAATTTGACCACGGATGACACGGATGGCTGTAAAGCAATAAACTTGCGGCGCGGCGCCTACAGGAAATTTCCATCGCGGCCCCTTAAAATTCCCCCATTGTCAAAATCAACACCATATGCCAAAGAAATGAAAGTGGCATAAATGACAAAAAGCGTTCAAAAACGGCCATGTTCCATTGGAGGATAATTTTATGGCAAAGATCACTTTTCTGGCCTACGAAGGGTGTTTCTTCTCAGGCATCAGCAGCCTGATCGATGGTTTCTGGATCGCCAATGCCTGGCACGGCGCCATGTGTGATACGGCCTGCGGGTCCCTATTTGAAACTCGCATCGTCACAGTGGATGGAAAGCCTGTACGCGCCGCGGGTAATGTCCAAATCCTCCCGGATGGGGCCATGGCCGGCGAAGAGCCGGCCGACGTGATTGTGATCCCGGCCAGCCCCACGGTACCTCAATGTTCTGTGCCGGGCATGGAGGCCATTCTGGAGTGGTTGAAGCGCCAGCATCAGCGCAACATCACCCTGGCCGCCACTTGCACCGGCGCATTCGTGTTGGCCGAGGCCGGACTTCTTGACGGCCGAACCGCCACCACCAACTGGCAATTTGCCCGGCAGTTCAAGCGCCGCTATCCCAAGGTGCGCCTGCGCATGGATCGCATCCTGACCGAAGAAGAAAATATGGTATGCACCGGCGCTGCTTCGGCGGTGCTGAACCTGGGGCTGCACCTGATCCGGCGCTATGGGTCCGAAGAATTAGCCAGCGTATGCGCCAAAGCGCTGCTGGTGGACCCCCATCGCGACCGCCAGACGCCCTACGTGATCTTCAGCGCGCGCCAGGACCACGGCGACCCGGAGATTCTGCAAGCTCAACAGTACATGCACGACCAATTCGGCAACGCCATTGCCATCGACGATCTGGCGCGCCAGGTGGGCATCAGCCCCAGGCATTTCAAACGCCGCTTTCGCAAGGCCACGGGCGAATCGCCCCTGGGTTATCTGCAGAATTTGCGTATCGAGGCGGCCAAGAAGAAATTGGAAACCACGCGGGAGAATGTCAACGAGATTACCTATCGCATTGGCTATGAGGACAGCAGTACTTTCCGCCGTCTGTTCAAGAAGCACACCGGGATTTCGCCGCGTGAGTATCGCGACAAGTTCTGCGGCCGGCAGAGTTAGCGAGGAGCACGGCTCATTCCAGCCGCGTAAGATATTGGGCGATCGCTTCAGCCCTTCCAGCAAATCGGGAATGTCTTTGATCGGCATAATTCACCCTCCTGGAGGTGGCACCTCAAACGCGAACAGTCATTTTACAATGCGTCAAATGCTTCTCTATAAATCCTCTCGCAATTCTTTCTCGGCATTTTGGACAAGGGCTACAGCAAGGAACGGGGTGGGACACGCGCACAAAGAGCCTGTGGCAGGCACAGTTGCATATCTCATCATCAGATTGTGCTGATTTATTACAGGACTGATTTTCTACCATCTACTTTGCTTGATGGCTGCTCCAAGGTGTGTAAAGCACTATCACGCGTTCGGGTCAGCCAAGGCTATTTTGAGATCATACCGAAGCTGAACAAAACTAAAATAAATATTTTGAAATTTCGAACGCAAGCCGCGGAGTGGCATTCCAATGCCTGGTATAGCAATGAATCAAAATTGATTTTGAGTACCGAAATGGAAAATATATACCAAGGAACAATAGCTCCAAAGATAAACAGAAAAGGAAAAATATAAGTTTTTAAAGTTCTATTTTTCTTCATAGCCGCTTTGCCACCTGAGTGCTCTTTGCTGCTATAGTCCATCAACTGCTTAAAGTCGAAATGCTGTATTTAGGCAAAAAATATCACGCATCGGTAAGTTTCTTTCGTCATGCCCGTCCCCTATTTATGCGGGACGGGTATGACGTGTCGTTAAGCGGAAAACTCCCCAACTCCTCCAATATACTACAAGCCATCTCAAAATAAGGATTTTGGGCCAAAAAACTATTTTGAGATGGCTTGTAAAAGAAATAACCATCACCGCTTATTCTCGATGACCTGCTTCACCCGGACGTCCTGGTTGCCGATTTTTATCTTGCCGCAATCTTCTTCGCACCAGCCGGTTTTCATGCCCACGGTCAGGCCCCTGGCGGACTCCAACAGCAGGGTCTTCGAATGGCCCTGGTCATCGGAGATGGTAATCATATTGCCGCTGACAATGGTGATTTTGGCGCCCACCGGGGTGATGGTTTGTTTGACGGAAATGCTACCTTTGTTGTCCGCATAAAGGGGGAGGCTGACCGCGATAAGGATTAAGGCGACGATCAATACAACGATGGGTTTGCGCATTTTTCTTCTCCTCATTTGATTGGGTTTGCATAATATTTTTACCACAAGGGGCACAGAGGCCACAGCGAAGAGAGCGCTCTTAATCTCCGTGTCCTCCATCGGGATTACTGCTTAACCAGTTCCACCCGGCGGTTTTTGGCGCGGCCCTCTTCGCTGTCATTGCTGGCCACCGGTGCCAGAGGGCCGACGCCCTGGCCGATGAGGCGGGCCTGGTCAATGCCGTGCTGGGTCGCCAGGGCCTGCACCACGGCTTCGGCCCGGTCCCTGGAGAGTTTCAGGTTCAGGTCCAGGGCCGCGGTGTTGTCGGTGTGTCCGACCACGTAAACCTTGAGTCCGGGTTCGGCCTTGAGCAGTTTGGCCACTTCGGCCACGGCCGCTTCGGACTCGGGCTTCAGGATCGATTTGCCGGTGTCGAAGAAGATCCCCGGAACCTCCACATGCCCGGTGGTGTTCAGCCCGGTTTTGAAGAGCTCGGCGCTGGCCACCACCTCCTGGGCCATGGCCTGTTTTTCAATGATCGTCAACATGTAGCCCTTACCCCAGGCTGTATCGACCTGGGCCCAGATCTCCTTGCCGTCCTGGGCGACTTTAAGCCAGGTGTAGCGTTGATCTTCGTATAAGGTCGTCCCGCCGATCTTGGCGATGGCCTGCTGGTGGTTGCGGATGATGGCCAAAGGTCCGGGATACTCCTTGCCTTCCTGGATCTGGTATTTGATTTCAAAACGCCGTCCTTCCACCACGGTGTCGGTGGTCTTGCCGGTCTTGAATTTGAAACTGTCAAAGGGCAGCGTCTTGCAATAGGTGATGCGCATGTTGGTCATACGGGTAAACAGCGGATGGTCGGAACAGCCGGCCGCATCGGCCTGGGGTGCTGCCTGAACAGCGATGACCGATGCGAAGAGAAGCATGGCCGCAAATAAGCATACGATAAAACGGGGATGTTGCATGGCGTTCTCCTTGAATGGGGGGTTGATTTTGATCACTTCTTTGCTCAGACCTGGTTGTATAGAGTTTTGAGCGATTTTAGAGGATGCGGGCTGTTTTCACAAGGGGGGGATTTCCGTCGGAGGGGTTTCCCAGATGTTTTTATTGCAGGGGTTGTCAACCGGTGCGGCTGCTTGTAATGTAGGGATTATATTTAAGGATATCCTTTTTTTATGACCCTATCGAGCAAAGAACGGTTGCGCCGTTTGTACGAGCAGTTTCAAGGCGATGACCATGTCCTGGTGCCCATTGTGGCGGACCCGGACGCCATTGCCAGCGCCATGGCGTTGAAGCGGCTGCTGTGGCGCCGGGTGGCCAGCGTCACCATCGCCAATCTCAATGAGATCCAGCGCTCGGACAATCTGGTATTGATCCGGCTCATCGGCGTGGCACTGACCCCTTTTCAAAAGGTGGATATCGCGCGCTTCACCCGTATCGCGCTGGTGGATGCCCAGCCCGACCATCACGAGGATCTGTGCCAGTGCCAACCGGCGGTGATCATCGACCATCATCCCGTGAGTCCGGCCAGCCAGGCGCCCTTTGTGGATATCCGGCCCAAATACGGCGCCACGGCCACCATTTTGATTGAATATCTGCGCGCGGCCAAGATCAAGCCTTCGACTCGTCTGGCCACGGCCCTTTATTTCGCCATCAAGACCGATACCAGCGATTTTGAGCGCCACACGGTCATGGAAGATTTGCAGGCCTTTCAGTTTGTGTTCCGCCATTCCAACATTGCCTTGGCGCGCCGCATTGAAAGCGCCGAGATCCGGCCCGATTTTCTGAAGTACTTCAAGCTGGCGCTCAATGAAATGCAGTTGCATAAAGGCCGGGCCTTCGTGCATCTGGGCGCGGTGAGCAATCCGGATGTGTGCGTTCAGATTGCTGATTTCTTCCTGCACATCGATTCGGTCAAGTGGAGCGTTGTCTCTGGTCTGCACCAGCGCAAGCTGGTGGTGATCTTCCGCAATGATGGTATTCGCAAGGATGCCGGAGCCGCGGCCAAGCGTGGTTTTGGCCGCTGGGGCGCGGCCGGCGGTCACAAGAGCGCGGCCCGGGCCGAGATTCCGCTGGAGATGCTGGAATCCGAGGTCAACGCCAAGGATAATGCCAAACTGGCACGCTGGGTGGCGCAGCGTTTTGGCCGCGGCGCGGCTCAAACCAAGGATGCCAAGGCCAAACCCAAAAAAGACAACGATACCAAAGCATGAAAGTCACCATTCTGGGATCAGGCACCTGTGTGCCGCGCCTGGCGCGCAGCTCGTGTTCCGTGCTGGTGGAAATCGGCACCCGGACCAAAATTCTGTTGGATCTGGGGCCGGGCACCATGCGCCGCCTGTTGCACTACGGGGTTACGATCTTTGATCTCTCCCACATTTTTTTGAGCCATTTTCATCCCGATCACAGCGCCGAACTGGTGCCCCTGCTGTTCGCCACCAAATACCCGGATCAGTCTCGGCGCCAACGGCCCTTGCATCTCATTGGCGGACCTGGGCTGGCCGCATTTTTCGAGGCTCTGTGCGGCGTTCATGGGAATTGGATTGTCTTGCCCGATGGGGTGTTGAATGTTCAGGAGCTGGGCCCATCGTCGAGCATGGAGTTGGCCTTTGACACTTTTTCCCTGACAGCCCGACCGGTTTCCCATCGCCCAGAGAGTCTGGCGGTGCGCCTTCAGAGCCGGAATGGTATTGCCATGGCCTATTCCGGCGATACTGATCCCTGCTCAGCCCTGGCGGAAGTGGCGCACCTGGCCGATCTTTTCATCTGTGAATCAGCCATGCCCGATGATTCGAAAGTCCCTGGTCACCTGACCCCCTCCTTGGCCGGCCAGGCCGCTGCCCAGGCCCAGGCCCGGCGCCTGGTGCTGACCCATCTCTACCCGCCTTGCGACGAGGTGGATATTGCCAAACAAGCGGCCCGCACGTATAAAGGGCCGGTAATCGTGGCCGAGGATTTGATGTCGTTTGTTCTTCGTTAAGGGTTGATTGGCAGACGACCAATCAACGAATCAACCAATCAACGAATCAACGAGTACAACATGCGCTACTATCCCATATGCCTGGATATCAAAAATCGCCCTTGCCTGGTGGTGGGCGGCGGCCAGGTGGGCACCCGCAAGGTCCTGACACTGCTGGAGTGCGGCGCCAGGGTGACCGTGATCAGTCCCGAAGTCACCCAGGCGTTGTCCGCCCTGGCCGCGCAGGGTCAAATCCAGTTGAAGCGCCGGGCTTACCGCGCCACGGACCAGCAGGGCACCTTCCTGGTCATCGGAGCCACCGATGATCAGGCCCTGAACAGCCGCATCCATGCCGATGCCGAGCAAACCGGCCGCCTGTGCAACATCGCCGACCAGCCCGAGCATTGCAATTTCATCCTGCCAGCCGTCATCCAGCAAGGTGATTTGATGATCGCTATTTCCACGGCCGGCAAGAGTCCAGCCTTTGCCAAGCATTTGCGCCAGCAGCTCCAAAACCAGTTCGGGCCGGAGTATGGCCGCTTTCTGGACTTGATGGGAGCCGCGCGGGACAGATTGTTGCAGCAGGCGCATGCGCCGGAAGCACACAAACCGCTGTTTGAGCAGCTGATCGCCAAAGGACTGCTGGAGATGATCCGCGCCAATGACAGCGGCCGCATCGATGCGCTTTTGTCCCAGGTGCTCGGACCCGGTTTCACCTATCAATCCTTGATGGACGAGGCCTCGCGGGCCCCCATCGCCAAGCCAAGCTGAAAGGGATCAGCTACCATGCAGATTGTGTTCGCCGCCGCCGTTTTGTTTTACATGATCAGCACGGTCACCTATTTTGCTTACCTCTTTCTGCAGCGCGACCTGCTGCAAAAGATCGGCTGCATTCTGCTTGTGGCCGGGTTCAGCGTTCAGACCATTGATATTCTCGTGGCCTTTGCGACCACCGGCCACATGCCGGTGAACAATCTGCATGAAACCCTTTCCATGACGGCCTGGGCCCTGGTGGGCGCCTTTCTGGCGCTTAATTTCAAGTTCCGTCTCAAGATATTGGGGATCTATGCTTCCCCGCTGGCCCTTTTCATCGTTCTGGCCGCCGGCCAGCTGCCGTCCGAGCCTTTGCAGCCGGATAACCTGCTCAAGGGCGCCTGGCTGGTGATTCATATCTTCACCATATTTACCGGGGATGCCATGCTGGCCCTGGCCGCCGGCTGCGGCCTGCTCTATCTTATCCAGGAGCGCAGCATCAAATCCAAAAGCCGGGGCTTTTTCTTCAAACGATTGCCTTCGCTGGATCTGCTCGACACCACGGGCTATGCCTGCATCGTGAGCGGTTTTGCCTTGCTCACCATGGGCCTGATCAGCGGCATGATTTACGCCAAGATCATTTGGGGCCATTTTTGGCAGTGGGATGTCAAGGAGGTGTGGTCCGCCGTGACCTGGATTTTCTACGCGGTCTTGCTGCATGAACGCCTGGCCGTGGGCTGGCGCGGCCGCAGGGCCGCGATCATGGCCATTTTGGGCTTTGGCGTGATGCTGTTTACATTCCTGGGCGTCAATTTGCTGCTCAAGGGGCATCATGCGCCCTTTACGCGTTTCTGATCTCGGAGAGGCATGGATCGCATTCTTCTCATAGGGCTCAACCACAAGACCGCTCCAGTGGAGATCCGGGAGTGCTTTGCCTTTACCGAAGAGGATTGCCGGCAGGCCCTGACGCGGTTGTGCGGCCAGCCCGCCATCGAAGAGGCCCTGCTCACCTCCACCTGCAACCGGGTGGAATTACTACTGTGCGTCAAAGATATTCAACAGGCCGTAGTGGCGGCCAAGGGCTTTTTTTCCCAGAGCAAACAGATCCCCCTGGCGGATTTTGAAGCTGCGCTTTATCAACACCATGGGGATGCGGCCGTGCGCCATCTCTTCCGGGTGGCCGCCAGTCTGGACTCCATGGTGCTGGGCGAACCCCAAATCCTGGGTCAGGTCAAGACCGCCTACCGCCTGGCCACCGAGCAGAAGAGCTCGGGCGTGATCCTCAACCGCCTGCTGCACAATACGTTCAGCGTGGCCAAGCGCATTCGTACCGAAACCGGCATCGGCGACAGCGCCGTGAGCATCAGTTATGCCGCCATCGAGCTGGCCCGCAAGATCTTCGGCACCCTGGAGGGCAAGGAAGTACTGCTCATTGGCGCGGGCGAGATGGCCGAACTGGCCGTGGAGCATTTGATCCGCAACCGCGCCGGCCAGGTGTTTGTGGCCAACCGCACCTTTGAACGCGGCGTGGCCCTGGCCGCCCGGTTTAACGGCACGGCCATCCGCATGGAAGAGATCGCCGCCCATCTCGACCGGGTGGATATCATCATCTCCTCCACCGGCGCGCCCGGCTATGTGGTGCAACCCGTCGACGTCAAAGGAGTAATGCGCCACCGCCGCAACCGGCCCCTGTTCTTCATCGACATTGCCGTGCCCAGGGATATTGATCCCAAGATCAATGATATCAACAATGCCTATGTCTACGACATCGACGATCTCAACGAGGTGGTGGACGAAAATATCGAAGACCGGCGCCGTGAGGCCGTGAAAGCCGAACGGATCATCGACGAGGCGGTGATCAAATTCCGCCAATGGTTTGAGGCCCTGGACGTGGTGCCCACCATCAAGGCCCTGCATGCCAAAATCAGGTCCCAGGCCCAGCTGGAGGTGCAGAAGACTTTGGGGCAGCTGGCCCATTTGACCGCGGATGACCAGAAGGCCATTGAACGCATGACCGAAGCCATGGTGAATAAGATCTTGCACCACCCGACCCAATATATCAAAAACAGCAGCTGCCAGGGGGATCGGGCGGTGCCATTGGATCTGGTGCGAAAGATATTTGGGCTCGACGAATAACAATTTACTTCCCGGCAGGAGAGTAAGGATCTTACGGCCAGGCAAAGCCTTCGGCCAAGCAAAAGAGGAGGGAGAAGTTGAAAAAGATCGCATTTTTATTTCCAGGACAAGGATCGCAAAAAGTGGGCATGGGACAAGATCTGTTCCAGTCCTTTGACGGTGTCAAAGAGATTTTCAAGGCCGCGGACACGGCCACGGGCCTGCCCATTTCCAAGCTTTGCTTTGAAGGCCCCATGGAAGAGTTGACCCAGACCGTCAACCTGCAGCCGGCCATCACGGCCGTCAATCTGGCGTGTCTGTCCATCATCCAGAGCCGGGGCATCCGCCCGACGGTGTGTGCCGGCCACAGCCTGGGCGAATACAGCGCCTTGTATGCCGCCGGCGTGGTGACGGCCGCCGATTGCATGAGGCTGGTCCACAAACGCGGCGAGTTGATGCACCGTGAAGCCACCCGGCACCAGGGCGCCATGAGCGCCATTGTGGGGTTGGCCATCGAGGAGGTCAACCTCGTCGTTAAGGAGGTCTCGGGCCAAGGCGTGGTGGCTGTAGCCAACCACAACAGCGCCGACCAGATCGTGATCACCGGCGCTCCCGCGGCCGTGGAAGCGGCGGGCCATGCCGCCACGGCCCAGGGCGGCCGCGCCATCGCCCTGAAAGTCAGTGGCGCCTGGCACAGCCCCTTGATCCAGGGCGCCGAAGAAGAGTTTCGCGCTTTCCTCAATCAAATCCCATTCAAGACGCCCCAATGCCCGGTCATCCACAATGTCACGGCCGACACCCTGTCCGATCCCGAGCAGATCAAAGCCCTCATGGCCCGGCAGTTGTGCAGCCCGGTACGCTGGTACGATTCGATGCTCAAGATGGTCAAGGAAGGGGTGCAGGAATACGTGGAGATCGGTCCCGGCAAGGTGCTTACCGGCCTGCTGAAAAAGATTCTGCCCGCCGGCGCCGAAGTCGCCGTGCACAATGTCTCTGACCAGAAGAGTTTGGAGAAGTATTTGGACGGCCAGAGCAAATAAGAGTTCACCTGATGGTTTGATCAAGGGCGCGAAGAAGTGCTTTCTCTTCTTCGCGCCGCGCGCAAATGGAGCGCCATGAAGAAGGCCGCTGAAAAAGCACTATACTGGTACACCAAATTGGTGCTGGATCATCCAGCCCTGGTCATTCTGGTGTTGGGAGTGATCATTGGTTTTCTGGGATACGAGGCCAGGGATTTCAGGATTGACGCCTCGGCCGAATCGATCCTGTTGGAAAACGATAAGGATCTGCGCTACTCGCGCCAGATTTTAAGCCGTTATGGGGTCAACGATATTTTGATCATCGCCTATACTCCCAGCGACGGCCAGATGCTTTCGGACGCCAACCTGGAAGCCATTGGAAAACTCAGGAATGAGTTGAAAAACCTGCCCCAGACCGAGTCAGTGGTCACTTTGCTGGATGTGCCGCTGTTTGACAGCCCGCCCGTATCCTACGCCGAAGTCTCCACGGGCATCCGCACCCTGGAATCGCCGGAAACGGATAAGACGCTGGCGGCCATGGAATTGCGGGACAGCCCATTCTACCAGGATCTGATCGTCAGCCGGGACTTTAAGACCACAGCCATTTTGCTCAATCTGAAGCTCGACGCGCGCTATCAGGAACTGATCCGTGAGCGCAACAGTTACCTGGACAAAAAAGCCGATGGTCCGCTCACGGCCGCCGATACCGCCGCCTTTGATGCCGTCAAGCAGGAAATCAAAAAACAGATCCAGCGGCTGGCAGCGGAACAGCATCGCAACATTATCGCCATACGCGCCATTTTGGATCACTACCGCGGCAGCGCCGACATTCACCTGGGCGGCATCAGCATGGTCCAGGACGACATGATCTCCTTTGTGCGCAATGATCTGAAGCTGTTCGGCATCGGAGTTTTTTTACTGTTGGTCCTGACCATGGGTGTGATTTTCCGGCGTCTGCTTTGGGTCGCGTTGCCCATGCTGTGCTGCTTCTTGTCGGTGCTCTCCATGATGGGCATCCTGACCCTATGCGGTTGGGAGGTGACGGTGATCTCCTCCAATTTCGTTTCACTGCAACTGATCATCACCATGTCCATCGTTATCCATTTGATCGTGCGCTACCGCGAGTACCACCGCGCCGACGCCCAAATGGACCAGCGCACCCTGGTGCATGACACGGTGCGCTCGATGTTCATCCCCTGCCTGTATGCCACGTTGACGACCATCGCCGGTTTCAGCTCCCTGGTCTTTTGCGACATCAAACCGGTGATCAACTTCGGCCTGATGATGAGCGCCGGTCTGGTGCTCTCCATCATATTGACCTTCATTCTCTTCCCGGCCACCGTTGTCCTGATGAAAAAGCGTACCCTCAAAGCCCAAACGGCGCATGGCGGTTTTGCTTTGTCCACCTATTTGGGAAACTTCACTGAACGGCACGGGGGGGTGATCCTGGCGGTTACGGGTGTGTTGTGTGTGCTCACGGTCCTGGGCATCGCCCGGCTGCGGGTGGAGAACAGCTTCATTGACTACTTCAAACATTCCACGGAAATCTACCGCGGCATGAAACTTATCGATGAAAAATTGGGCGGCACCACGCCGCTGGATGTCATTGCTCAATTTGAAAATGTGGATTTGAAGCAATTTGCCCAGAGCGAAAACGAAGAAGAAGATCCCTTCGGCAATATGTACGGGCCAAAGCAAGCGGGGGACTACGAGCGCTATTGGTTTTTCGATGACCGCTTGAAGACCATTGAACAGGTCCATGACTACTTGAATGGGCTGCCTGAAACCGGTAAAGTATTATCCCTGGCCACCTTGTTGAAAATCGGCCGCACCCTCAACGATGATAAACCCATTCAGAGCATTGAGATGGCGGTGCTCTACACCAAATTGCCCGAAAAATACCGCAATTTGATCCTGACCCCCTACATCTCCGTCAAGCACAACGAAGCCCGCTTCTGGGTGCGCATCAAGGATTCATTGAAATTACTGCAACGCGCGCCGCTGCTGAAGCAAATCACCCACGAATTAACTGCAAAACTCAATATCCCGGCCCAGCGGGTCCACCTGACCGGCACCATGGTGCTCTACAACAATATGTTGCAGAGTCTTTTTTCTTCCCAGATCAAAACCATGGGCGTGACGGTTTTGGCGTTGTTCCTGATGTTTCTGGTTCTCTTTCGCTCGGTGCTGCTGGCGCTGATCGCTTTGTTTCCCAATATGCTTTCGGCCGGCGCGGTGCTGGCGGCCATGGGGTGGTTTAATATTCCACTGGACATGATGACCATTACGATTGCTTCCATCAGCCTGGGCATCGCGGTGGATGACACCATTCACTACATCTGCCGCTTTCGGGAAGAGATCCAGGTCGATGGTGATTACTCCCAAACATTGCATCGATGTCATGGCAGCATCGGCAATGCCATGTATTACACCTCCGTGGCCATCGTCATCGGATTTTCGATTTTGACAACTTCCAATTTTTGGCCGACCATCTATTTCGGCACCTTCACCAGCTTGGCCATGGTGATCGCCCTGGCCGGGGCATTGATGCTGCTGCCCAAGCTGATTCTCATGTTCAAGCCCTTTGAAGTAAAATTTAAATGATTTCTTTTTCTTCTCTTGGAAGATGATGGGATAAGAAAGCAGAATGCAGGCGGGTTGTGCGCCCACATCAGCGACTATGGCTGGTTGGCATCCACCCGGTTCTTGCCGGAGGTCTTGACGCCAAACATGGCTTTATCCGCTAACGCGAGCAACGCGGCGATGTCTTCGGCATCATCGGGGAAGGTGGCCACGCCGAAGCTGGCCGTGAGTTTCACCTGGTGGCCCCATTGGGCGAGGTACGGCGTGGCCTGGATGGCCTCGCGCACGTGGTCGGCCACGGCCAAGGCTTGGGCGCGATCGGTCTCGGGTAGAATCAGGAGAAATTCATCGCCGCCATAGGCCACCGCGCAGGCCGGTTCGCTCACGCAGGCGGCAATGCGTTGGGCTACTTCGCTCAGGGCGCGACTGCCATTGAGATGTCCCAGCCGGTCCACCACATCTTTGAAGTCATCCATGTCCGCGAAAACCAGAGAAAGTGGACGGCCGTTGCGCCGGCAAGCCGACAAATGGCGTTGCAGGGCGGGGTAGAGATAGCGCTGGTTGTATAAACCGGTGAGGCTGTCGCGCACCGCCATCTCTTCCACCAGTTTGTAGCGGCGCGTGTTCTCAATGGCAATGGCCAGATAATCGGATAGCAGGTTGAGCAGGGCTAATACTGCGGCATCCATGCGCTTGGGGTTGACCACTTCCAGCACGCCCATGGTGCGGCCGGCATAGAGAATGGGCACGCAGATCAGCGAAGTAGTGCGGCGGCCGGTTACACTGTCCACTTGATCAAAGAAGAAATCGCATTGGGACACATCTTCGATGACCAATACCTTCTTGGTCAGGGCGGCGTGGCCAGCCACGCCCTGGCCCAGGGCCAGGCGGAAATTCTTCACGGTCTCGATGTCGATGTCTACGCTGATTTCAAATTTGAGCGTCTGGCTGGCTTCATCCAGAAGAAAAAGAGACCAGTTTTCCGAAGGCAGTAGTTTGGAGACTTTCTCCATAATGGTGGGAATGAGCCGATCCGGATTCAGTTCGGCCGTGATGGCTTTGCTCACATCGACGCAGGCGCGCAACTGCGCCAGACTGAGATCGTTGAGATCCGCGGATAGGGGGTCGATCTGTCTGGGTTGAGCGCAGGTTTCCTGGTCTTTTTTCCTCATTGGCTTGTCTGGCGTTTCGATTTCATCCAAGTCCGGTTCCCCATGCGTCCGCCCGCTCCGTTCCATGTGATTGATTTCCTTTATTAACAAAATCTTAGGGAAATTAGATCGAAAATGTACAATTTTGTCAATTAACTATTTAGTACACTACTCAGCCGCCGCGCAGATTTGGCGCGCCCATCTGGGCAGCGGCTCGATGTTCCACACCAGCCGTCCCCTTTGAATGACCGCCACTTGCTGATAGGGATCGCTCCGTGACGAGTTATCCAACAACCGGGCTTCATCCACCAGAGGCAAGGCCGCGGCCACATAGCGCATGGTGCGCGGCAGGCGCTCGTGAATTTTCTCGACCGGCACGTTGTGACCGCCTTCGCTCACGCGCTGGTACACGCGGGCCTCGTTGAGTTCCGGGGCGCTCAAATGGATGTAGACCAGGATCACTTCATAGCCCAAGCCTTTGGCCATGGCGATGAAATCGATTTTTGAGGGATGGGAAAAAACCGTTTCAAAACAGAAACTGGTTCCCTGGCGCAGCAGCGCTTCGCGGATGCGTTCGGCAATGCCGGCCGCTTCATAGCTGACGGTTTCGGGATCTTCGGGATTGATGATTTTGGCGATTAAATCAGCATTGATCAGCTTGACGCCCCACGGGGCCAAAGCGATCTGATGGAAGGTGGATTTGCCGGCGCCATTGCCGCCGGCCAAGACCCAGAGCTGTTTGGACGAACCAGGCGCGGGGGTATTCATCCTTGCGTGGCCTTGAATTCGCCGTTGCTGAAACGGCCGGTCACGCGTTTGCTGGTGGCGCTGTTGACCTGGTCGATGAGGCCGGGATGGGTGCGGCTGGCCTCATAGTAGATAATGGCTTTGGTGGTTTTTTCGCCCAAGGTTCCTTGGGAGCGGCTCTGCTCCAGAGCGGCGAATACCTGCTGGGGCGCGGCAGCGGAAGAGGTCACAGGCTCGACATTGATCTTTTTCAAGCCCTGCATGATGGCGAAAATGTCGGAATAGTCCAGCACATTTTCCACCGCCTTGCCCAAAGAGGCCCAAAATTCAATCTGCTTGGGCACCGAACGTTTCTGCACCATGCCCGCGCGCTCGGCCGCGGATATCAGTTCCGGATTGAGTCTCAAGGGATTTGCCATGATACACCTCCGTTTGCTGCTTTTTGCTACAAAAGTAGCTCAAGGCAGCGCGATTGTCAAGGGGGCATGTACCTTAGCGTTGATTGGTTTATTCGTTGATTGGTCAATTGGGTGGAGGGAGGGAAGATGCCAAAATTTAATATTCCTCGGCTATCAGATGAATAATCTTTTGGCTCGATTTGTATCACCACAGAATCACTTCATGGCTCAACCAATCAACGAATCAACCAATCAACCAAGCCCTAAATCACCCCCACCGTCTCCCTGTCCACCCACCCGATTTTATCTTCGGAAAAGCGGATCTGGTAATGATCCTTGAGCTGCTTGACCACGCTCACTTTGGCGCCGGCGTGCAGCACAAAGAGCTGGGTGGAGGTCTGCTCCAGCCCGGAGCGTACGGCGATTTGCGCGGGCAAGACAATGGCCTGATGGCGCTGGGCCAAGCCATAAAAATTGAAAGCCGCGGTCAGGACCAGAATCAGGGCCGGCACCCCCACGACCCAGGCGGCCCGCAGCCATCCCCGGCGGCGGGTCAAACGCCAAAGTCCCAGCAAAAGCCAGCAGAAGAGGTTGGTGCTGATGGCGGCGATGTTGAGGGTGCGGTGGCTGAACTGGTAGTTCCAGAAAAAAGCGATGCGCACCAGGGGGGAGACCGCCTCTTCGGGCGCATCCTTGGTCAGGGAGCGGGCATAATCGAGGTTGAAGCGCAGGTCGGGATCATTGGGCAACAGCAGGTGCGCTCGTTCATACCAAAGAATAGCGGCGCCCAGATCATTGATTTTCAGGTGGGCATTGCCCAGGTTGTAAAAAAGCTTGCCGCTGGCCACCCCGCTTTGGGCTATGGCATCAAATTTTTCAATGGCGCCTCGGTAATCGCCTTTTTCATACGCCTCTACCCCGGCCAGAAACTGCCGGGTCTGATCCGAGGCCGCGCAGGGCGTGGCAGTGCTCGCCAGACAGATGAATAGAACGAACAAGAATTTAAGGCTTTTTGGGCGATTTCTGACAATGGGTTTCTGATTCATGGCGCTAACCTCGTAACCATTTCGCGGGTGCGCCGGAGCAGATCGGTCTGCTGCTCCAATGTCAGGTGCGCGCCGCTGAATTTGGCGGATTCAATGGTGGTCAACAGTTGGGCCGCCTGCTTGGCGTTCTCGCCCTCCTCACCGCGGGCGATCAGCATCTCCTCGGCCTCACGCCAGGTGAGCGCTTCGCCGCCGCGACCGGCCCGGGCCAGGATGGCGGCGGTCAGGGCTTGATACAGGGCGGTTAAAAAGGTCTGGGGGGCATCTGCCGAGGGCCGGGCGCTCTTAAGGGCTTGCTCGGCTTTGGCGCGCATGCGGGCACTGGGCCGCAGGTCCTGGCGTCCCAGGCGTTGCGCTGCCACCAACAGGCCGAAGAGCAGCGCCGGCGATAGAATCCAGAGCAGAAAAACCGGCCATCCCAGCGGATGCACCGTTTGCAGGGCATCCAAACCCTCTTTAAGCGGTAGAATGTCGCGGCCCGTAAAGGTCACGGTTTGCTTGTGCGGTTGAACACCCTCGGGGCTGACGGTAACCGGCGCGGCCGCCGCCTCACTGCCGGCTTGTACTTTCAAAGCGGGCAGCGTGGCCGTTAACGTGCGATAGGCTTTTTGTTCGATGTCGAAATAGGTGACACGCACCGCCGGCAACGCCACCTCACCTGGTTGCACCGGCACCAGGGCTGTGCGGAATACTTTTTGGCCGTTGTAGCCCTGGGGAGTCAAATCGATCTTTTCTTCAGGCGCATCGGCATAGGTCTTAAGGACTTCGGGCAACTTCAGGGCCGGGGCTTGGGCATCGCTGATGTTGCCTTGCCCCGCCAGCGTAATGGCCAGGGTGGTCGAATCCCCCACCGCCAACTGGGTCTTGTCCACCTCGGCGGTCATATTGAACCGGCCCACCAGCCCTGAAAAAGTTTCATTGGCCGGCAACAGCGGCAACGGCTGGACATCTATCTCCAGGGGCTGGCTTTGCAGAACCTTGGGCTCCAATTGGCGCCGGTTAAAGAAGGGAGCATTGAAGAAATCATCAAATGGTGATCGCGGGCGGCGGGTGTCGAGACGGATCATACTCAGTTGCAACGTGCCAGGCTCAATGGTGGCGCGGCCGGCTTGCAACGGGGTCAGGATGTAGACGATTTGGGTGAGGCGGTAATCCCGGCCATTGATGATTTTGTTGTAGGAGGGCCGCTCTTTCAGCTCTTTGGTGGTGAAGCCTTTGAAATCCGGGGGGTTAAAGGTGGCGTCGGTAACCTGCACCGCCTGGAAGAGCGTAAAGGTGTAACGCACTTGCTGACCGGCATAGGGCCGGGTTTCCGAGACATCGGCCTGGACCCACACGTCCCGGACGCGCTCTTCCGGCCGGGAGCTGCTTTGGGCCGCCACTTGGATCGTAATTGGGTCGGTTTTGTACACCCGGCCGCCCACGGACACATCCAAGGCCGGAATGGTCAATTGGCCTTGGCGCTTGGGAATCAACAGATAATTGGAGGTGGTCTCCTGGGAGACATTGCCGTTGACGACCTGCATGCTGCTGCTGGTGCCCTGGGAAATCACCCTGAAATCAGGCAGGGACGCCAGATCCACATCACCCTGGCCATTGCGGACCACGATGCGGAGCTGCAAAGATTCGCCCGGCTCTATGTGGGTGCGATCGACCTGGGCGCTGACCTGGACATCGCCGCCGGCGCCGGCCATCCCCGGCAAGAGCGCAAGGCAAAGGCCTATCCATAAGATCCACGCTTTCATCACCAATCCTTTTCCACCGGCAACTTCTGATATTTGGGCATCAGCGCCCGGCCCGGCTCATCCTTGAGCCGGTTGAGCATCTGGGCCGCGGCCGAAGCATCGGTTGGCCGTTGGTCGCCTTTGGGCTCCCCGGCGCTGTTCTGGGCTTGCTGGGGCTGAGCGCCTTCGGGTTTTTGCGGCTCAGCCCCTTGGGGTTGGGCGCTTTTGTTTTCCAAGTCCTTTTTCTGATCCTTTTGGGATTCAGCCGATTGTTGCTGGGGCTGCTCTTGCTGTTTGGCCTGGTCGGGCTGGGACTGCTGTTGTTGCTCCGGCTTGGGTTCAGATTTTCCTTTATCCTGCGCCTGGTCCTTTTCCGATGACTGCTGCCCGGACTCTTTTTGGGGATTCTGTTGGTTTTGTTGATTCTGCTGGTTTTGCTGCTGCTTTTGTTGCTGCAACATCTGTTCGGCCAGGGCCAGATTCTCCTTGGCCTCGGTGTCATTGGGCGTCAGATCCAAGGCGGCCTTGTAGTTGTTGATGGCCGTTTGAAAATCCTTTTGACGAAAGGCGGTATTGCCCAGGTTGTAAAGCAATTTGGGCTTGAGATCCGGCGGCGCTTGGGAAAGGGCCTGGCCGTAATTGGATTTGGCCTCATCGAATTTGCCGGTTTTATAATAGGCATTGCCCAGATTGTACAACACCTGGGGATCATCGGGTTTTTGGAGCTGCCCCTGGACGAACTTTTCCAAGGCCTGATCGTACTGGCCTTTCTCATAGGCGCGGTAACCTTCTTGAAGCGGACCGGCCTCGGCCTGCCCCTGGGGGAGCAACAACCCGATGAAGAGCCAGATGGTGAGCACTTTCCTCACCACCGGCACTGCCTGGGCCGCGGCAAGCAGTAAAATGGCCGCGGCCAGGGGCCATTGGTACCGATCAGCCCAGAGTTTGCGGCGGCCGCCCTCTATTGTGGCGCCCTTCATCGTGCCATGGATCTGGTCCCGATAGATGAGGTCCAGATCCATATCGCCAGCCACCGAGCGCACATAGGTGCCGCCGGTGGCCACGGCCATGCGGGTGAGCAAGGGTTCATCCAGGCGGGAGAGCACGATCTGGCCCTGGGCATCTTTTTTAAAACCGCCGGATTCGGCCGGCACTGGTACGCCTTGGGCCGCGCCCACGCCGATGCAAAAAAGTTTGATGCCCGCCTTTTGCGCTTCATTGGCCGCGGCTTCGGGATCGCCCGGACCGGTGTTTTCGCCGTCGGTGATCAGAATAATGGCTTTGTCGGCGGCGCTTTTGGGGTCAAAGGCGGAAAGGGAGGTCCGCACGGCGGCCGCCAGGTCCGTGCCGCCCACGGGCAGGTAATCGGGGGTCAGCACTTTGAGGAACAGGTCAAAGGCGCTGTAATCCAAGGTCAGCGGGCATTGCAAAAAGGCCGTGCCGCTGAAGGCCACCAATCCCACGCGGTCGCCCCGCAGCTCGCCCAGCAGATCGATGATCTTGCGCTTGGCCCGCTCCAGGCGCGTGGGCTGGATATCCGTGGCCAGCATGCTGCGCGAGCAATCCAGGGCAATGATTAGATCCACGCCGCGCTGCTCGACCTTCTGCCATTGAAACCCATGCTGGGGGCCGGCCATGGCCGCCACCAACAGCAGAGCGGCCCCCAGCACAAGAACGGCGCCCAGACGCCGGCGCGCTGCCAACCCTTGGGGAATCAGGCCCGCCAAGGCGCGCGAATCGGCGAAACGATGCAGAATACGCCGTCTCCGTCGCCAGCCGTAGAAGTAAACCAGCGCCAGCAAGGGCACGGCCCAGAAGAGAAAAAGGAGTTGAATATGGCTGAAGGACATAGGCTTATGGTATTTCCAGGAATCGTGTATTCTTCAACAAGATCCACACCGCCAGCAATCCAAAGGCCGGCAGCAGCAAATAAAGGTAGAGTTCGTTATAATCGGCGTAACTTTGAACCTCCACCTTGGTCTTCTCCATGGCATCGATGGTGGCGTAAATCTGTTTTAAACCTTCCAGATCCCTGGCGTGAAAATAGCTCCCGCCAGTGGTATCGGCAATGGATTTCAACGTCTTTTCATCGATTTCCACCTGCTGGTAGATTTCGCGTTGGCCAAAGATCGGGTCGTTGATCAAAAAGGGGGCGCGGCCGGTGGTGCCCACGCCGATAGTGTAGATCTTGACGCCCTTCTCCTTTGCGATTTCGGTGGCGGTTTGCGGTTCCAGTTCGCCGCTGTTGCTGCTGCCGTCGCTGAGAAGAATAATGACATTGGAGCGGCTTTTGACATCGGTGATGCGTTTTATGCTGATGCCGATGGCATCGCCAATGGCGGTGTTGGGGCCGGCCATGCCGATTTCCAGGCGGTCCAGAATGGCGGCAATGGTCTGATAATCGCGCGTCAAGGGAAGCTGGGTGTAGGCCTGGCTGCCGAAGACCACGACGCCGATGCGGTCGCCGCTGCGCTCGGCGATGAATTGGCGCACCACCAGTTTGACGGCTTGCAACCGGTTGAGGATCTGGCCGCCGTGGGAGAAGTCGATGGCCCCCATGCTGCCCGAAAGGTCCAACGCCAGAATGATGTTAATGCCTTCGCTCTCCTGGGGCAGGCGCCGGGTGCCCCATTGGGGCCGGGCCAGGGCCAGAATCAGCAGAATGATCACCAGGTAGTAAATTCCTGGCAGCAGGCGGTGCAGCGTCAGCGCCGGTGAGGGACCGATCTCCTTCAGCGAATGTACCGCCGTGGCTGCCAGAGTCGCGGGCCGTTGACGGCGGCGGTACCAGACGATCACGGGAATCAGCAGCAGTAAAAGAAAAGCATATGGGGACGCAAAGCGGAACATGGGGGTACCGTTAATCCTCTTTTACTGTTTTACTTTCTGCGGCAATCAGGCGCTGGGAAGATTGCGATACAGCCTTTTGGGCCAAGGGTATCCGGTCTGCCCAGCGCTGGCTGGAGGTGTCTTCCGTGGGTACGGTCGGCTCCATGGCGCTGGGTGTAGTGCGCTGAACAAAATCGCGGGCAAACATCAGGTCCAGGCCGCGGCGGCCGGCATCAGCGGCCAAACCAGCAAATTTAATGGGCTCGGCCCGGCGACAAAAATCGATGAACGGCTGATCCAATTCTTTGGGCAGTGATACTTGGGCCAGGCGCGGCAGCAACTCTTCCAGGGTCATCTCCGCGGCCGGAAATTCGAATCGCCGCTCCACGTAGCCGCGCAGAATGGCTGAAAGCCGGAAGTAGTAAAGCTTACCGTCGTTCAGATTGTCGGCAGCCAGCGCATCCAGTAGGGCGTAGGCTTCTGCTTCGGGCGACAGTACCGGCGTGAGCAACGGTTCCGTAGATTTCTTTCGGCGGCGCCAGAGCCACCAGGCCAGAAGAACAGCGGCGATTACTGCCAGGGCCGCCGCGGCCCACGGCCACCAGCTCCAGTCCAGGCCCATAACCAAGGCCGGCTTGATGTCATGTATGTCGGTCATGGGCGATGGCGCTGGCACCGGCGCGGGGGAATTACTGCCAGTATCGGCGTAAGTTGCTGCCAGAATCAAATTTGAAAGCGTGCTTGACATGGTCTTGTATCAGTACTCAGAATTCTTTTAAAGAGTTTGATTCTCCTCACCGTTTTCTTTTCTCCCGCATCCGAAAATAACGCGTCAAGGTATCGGCCGCGGATTGCGTGGTGCGAATGTCGATGCAATCCAGGCCCGCGGATTTGAACTGCTCGCTGACGGATTGATAGGCGGCCGTCATCTGTTCGACATAGCGGAGCCGCGTGCGCGCATGGGAAGCATCCAGGTGCATCAACCGCCCGCTCTCCAGATCCTGGACCAGAATGATGCCGGCCTCGGGCAGCTCGAATTCTCCCGGATCGCTGACGCGCACCTGGATCAACTCGTGCTTGCCGCTCACGGCGCGCATCTGGCGGTCCACCACCGGCCCGGCGGGTAGAATAAAATCAGAGATCACGAAGGCCACCGAGCGTTTGCGGCACACCCGCCCCAGAAAACCCACGGCCCCTGAGATGTCCGTGCCCGTGTGCTGGGGCGTATGGGCGAAGATCTCCTTGATCACGCGCCACACATGACCGCTGCCTTTCTTGGGCGGGATATAATGCTCCACCTGGTCGGTGAAGAGAATGGCGCCGACCTTGTCGTTGTTGCGGATGGCATTGAAGGCCAGGATGGCCGCGGTTTCAGCGGCGATCTCCTGTTTGGTGCTCTGGCGGGTGCCAAAGCGGCCCGAAGCACTGAGGTCCACCAGCAGCATGACGATCAACTCGCGTTCTTCGCGGAAACGCTTGATAAAAGGCCGGCCCAGCCGGGCCGAGACTTTCCAGTCAATGGACTTGACATCATCACCGGGGGAGTAATCGCGCACCTCTTCAAATTCTATGCCCGCGCCGCGAAAGACCGATTTATACTGCCCGGCCATGAGCGTATTCACGGTCCGGCCGGTGCGGATGTGGATCTTTTTGATTTTTTGGATGAGGTCAGGAGGGATCGTCGTTGATTCGTTATTGGTTGATTCGCTTATTCGGGTGCGCATATTTTACCCCACTCCAATGATCTGCGAAGATCAAATTCTACCTACAACTACTCAAGCACTTCACGAATCAACCATCAACCTATCAACCAAATAAACTAAGGAACAGGTACCGAATCAAAAATCCGGCTGATGATCTGGTCGGTAGTAATATCTTCGGCTTCGGCTTCGTAGGTCGGGATGATGCGGTGGCGCAGTACCAGGGGCGCGATGGTCTTGACATCCTGGGGCGTGACATAGGCCCGGCCGTTTAGAAAAGCGTAGGCTCTGGCCGCCAGGCTCAAGAAGATGGTGGCCCGGGGCGAGGCGCCGTATTGGATATAGCCGGCAATATCGGCATCCAGTTTCTCGGGTTCGCGGGTGGCGAACACCAGGGCCACAATATAGTCGCGCAGCTTGTCGTCCATGTAAATCGAATTGATCAGGCGACCCACGGCGTCAATTTGAGCCGGTGTCAGTACGGCCTGGACCAGGGCCGGGGCCTCAAAACCGATGCGCTGCATGATCTGCTTCTCTTCCTGGCGGCTGGGATAGCCGATGAGCAGTTTGAGCATGAAGCGGTCCACCTGGGCTTCGGGCAGTGGATAGGTGCCCTCCTGCTCGATGGGGTTCTGGGTGGCCAGCACCAGAAACGGGTCGGCCAATTTGAAAGTGGCGTCGCCGATGGTCACCTGGCGCTCCTGCATGGCTTCCAGCAGGGCCGATTGTACTTTGGAAGGGGCCCGGTTGATCTCATCGGCCAGGATGATGTTGTTGAACAGCGGTCCCTTTTTAATGACAAAGTCCCCTGTTTTGGGCCGGTACACCTCGGTGCCGATCAGATCGGCGGGCAGCAGGTCCGGAGTGAACTGAATGCGTTTGAAGTCGGCCTGCACCGTATCGGCCAAAGCCTTGACCGCGCTGGTCTTGGCCAGGCCCGGCACGCCTTCTATGAGGATGTGTCCCTTGGTGAACAGCCCGATGAGCAACCCTTCGATCAACTCCTGCTGGCCAACAAGCACTTTGCCGATTTCGGCTCGAATATGGTTCACCAGAGCATGCTGCTCCTGGATTTGGCGGGTGAGTTCTTCCACGTGATAATCGCTCCTTTCACGCCAGGTAGGATAAAGGCCTGCCATGGCGATAGCTGGGGGCAGGCGGTAGGAATAACACAGAAACCAAAAACCGATGGGTAAGTTAGGAAAGTCGTTTCCACTTGTCAAGGGTGCGCTGAAATGGTGTTCTGGAGCGGAGGCAGTTGCCAATTGACAGCGCCGGGCAAAGGTGATCTACTCGCGTTACACTCTGAAGTTGATGAATCCTCTCGTTGAAATCCGTAGATTCTGACTCAAATCCATTGGCATGAACACATTGACTGTGCTCCGGTTTCCGTTCGACAACATTATCTCTTGGGATTGAAGCGGTCCACACATGGTAGTGGCGACACGGCCCTGCCCGGCGGTTGATCATTTGCCGGCAGCGCTTCAGGCATAGAACCGTTCCTTAAGCCGGCCCTGGTCCATGTCCAGCCATCACCGGGGCCGTTTCCCAAACCCCCAACCAAAGGAGGAGCCCATGGCCGATAGTGTGTACAAAGTCATCGAGTTGGTAGGTACCAGTCCCAAATCCTGGGAAGATGCTGCCCGCAACGCTGTTGAGATAGCGGGCCAAAGCCTCAGGGATCTGAGGATCGCCGAGGTGGGCCAGCTGGACCTGAAGGTGGAAGATGGTCGGGCGGTGGCTTTCCGCGCCAGGGTCAAGTTATCGTTCAAGTATAGCGCCGAGTAAAGCGTAACGGGTTCATCATGAAAACCGTTTTTCCGCACAGGTCGGGGCGGTCCTGCTGATGAGGACCGCCCTTGTTGGGATTCAGCAAGCTTGACATCGCCGCAACAGCCGTGAAATAGTGCCCGCCATCGTCACGTGTACGGACATCAACCATCCACAATAGATCATACCGGTTTAAAAACCGGCGCCTGCTTTTGGCAATCCACTTTTTTGAACCATTCATTTTTCACGGAGGTTTGGCATGGAGTACAAAAATATTTTAGTCAACACCCAGGAGTTTATCACCACCATCACTCTGAATCGTCCCCCCACCAACTCAGTCAACTTGGGCATCCGTGAGGAGCTGGATTTTGCCATCAGCGAATTGGAAAAGAGCCGGGAAACGCGGGTGGTCATCATCTCCGGCGCCGGTGAAAAGGGGTTCTGCGCGGGCATGGATGTATCGGATCTGGCCAATATCAACAAAGGGCCCAATGGCAACGACGTCTTTAACCGCATTGAGCGTCTGTCCAAACCGGTGATTGCCGCCATCAACGGCTATGCCCTGGGCGGCGGCTGTGAGCTGGCCCTGGTGTGCCATTTCCGCATCATCGGCGACAATGCCCGCAGCATCATGGGCTTGCCCGAAGTGAACCTGGGCATCACCCCCGGCTGGGGCGGCATCCAGCGCTTGCCCAAAGTGGTGGGTAAATCCAAGGCCCTGGAGATGATCCTTTTCAGCCAGCGCCTCGCGCCCCAGGAAGCCTTGGCCGCTGGCCTGGTGGATCGCGTGGTGCCGGCCGCTGATCTGATGAAAGAGGCCCGTGAGCTGGCTGTGGCCCTGACCAAACGGCCCCCCTTGGCTGTCCAGGCCGTGCTGGAAGGCATGCACATTGGACTGGAAAAGGGCTTGCACGAAGGCTTGCGCGTGGACCGCGAGTGGTCGGGCCGCCTGGGCAAGAGCAAGGATGCCATGGAAGGCATGACCGCCTTCTTTGAAAAGCGCGAGCCGGTGTTCAAGGGAGAGTAAGGCAACGATTGACAAGCGCGAGGTGC
Source organism: Deltaproteobacteria bacterium (assembly GCA_021824175.1). Taxonomy (GTDB): domain Bacteria; phylum Desulfobacterota; class Desulfobacteria; order Desulfobacterales; family Desulfosarcinaceae; genus Desulfatitalea. The sequence goes on along the minus strand of JAKALP010000006.1, from coordinate 230,513 downwards.
TTATCTATAGGTAGAATTCATAAACGCTAGGGGTGCGATCCACGCTGAGAGGAGCTCATCCAACCCTTAGAACCTGATCCGGGTAATACCGGCGAAGGGAAGCGGCTCAAAAAGACAAATTGAAATTTTTGGAAAGCCGCTGCCCATGATCGGGTTAGCGGCTTTTATTTTTGGGTCAAAGGCGTTTTTGGCCTTGGAGGATTCATGCAAGTCAAAATTAATGGGCGTGTGGAACAGCTCGCGCCCTGCACCATTGAAACACTGGTGCGGCAAAGGGGGCTTAAACCCGAAGCCCTGGTGGTGGAGCACAACCTGAAAATCATCCAGCAGGCATTATGGTCGGGCATCGCGTTGCGGGAAGGCGATACCCTGGAGCTGCTGAGTTTCGTGGGTGGAGGCTGAATAGATGGAAAACGATGTTCTGCAACTGGGCAACCGGCGATTCACCAATCGGCTGTTCACTGGCACTGGCAAGTTCGCGAATAATGCGTTGATCCCCCAGATGCTGGAGGGCAGCGGTTCCCAGATGATCACCGTGGCCCTGCGGCGGGTCGACTTGGCTGCTCAGGAAGAGAATATTCTCAATTATATTCCCAAATCGGTGACCCTGCTGCCAAACACCTCCGGTGCCCGCACGGCCCAGGAAGCGGTGCGCATCGCGCGCATCGCCCGGGAAGCGGGCTGCGGCGAATTCATTAAAATCGAGGTGATCACCGACAGCAAGTACTTGATGCCCGATAACTACGAAACCTTGAAAGCCACCGAGCTCCTGGCCAAGGAGGGTTTCGTGGTGCTGCCCTATGTGCTGCCCGACTTGACCCTGGCCAAGCGGTTGGAAGATGCCGGGGCCGCGGCCGTCATGCCTCTGGGCGCGCCCATCGGCTCCAACCGCGGGCTGGAAACCGCCGCTCTCATTGCCCTGCTTATCGAAACCCGGCGGGTGCCGGTGATCGTGGATGCGGGCATCGGGCGGCCCTCCCAGGCAGCCGCGGCCATGGAGATGGGGGCTGATGCCGTGCTGGTCAACACTGCCATTGCCACGGCCCAGGACCCGGTGGCCATGGGCCGGGCCTTTGCTTTGGCGGTCCAGGCCGGCCGCATGGCCTATCTGGCCGAGCTGGCCGAGCAGAGTTCGCTGGCCCGGGCTTCGTCGCCGTTGACGGGGTTTTTGGGGGGTGATTAGGGACTGAGGGACTGAGGGACAAAGGGACTGAGGCACAAAGGCACAAAGTTATTGGGTGGGGTAGATAAGATCCGGCTTTGTCTTTTTTCAACATTAACTATTTCAGGCAAAGTAGATGTCCTTTTTCAATGTGATAGAGCAGTATAAAGATTTCGATTTTGATGGTTTCTTCGAGCGGGTGACGGCTGGAGAGATCGAAAGCATTTTGGCCAAGAAGAAGTTGGAGCCGCTGGACTTTTTGCGCTTGCTCAGCCCCCGGGCCGCCTCGTTTTTGGAGCCCATGGCCCGTAAGGCCCAGCAGCTGACCGTGCAGTACTTCGGCCGTACCATCCAGCTCTTCATTCCCTTATACATCTCCAATTATTGCGGCAACCAGTGCGCTTACTGCGGCTTCAACCGGGCCCACGCCATTGGGCGCGCCAAGTTGAGCCTGGAAGAGATCGAAGCCGAAGCCCAGGCCATTCGCAGCACCGGCATGCGCCATGTGCTGCTGCTCACCGGCGAAGCGCCCGAGATCACGCCCATGGCCTATATCGAATCGGGCGTGCGGTTGCTCAAGCAGTACTTCGCGTCGGTGGCCATCGAGATGTTTCCCATGGAAGAAGAGGCCTATCGGCGCTTGAAAGCGGCGGGCGTGGATGGTTTGACCCTCTACCAGGAGACGTACGACCAGAAGATCTATGGCGAGGTGCATCTGGCCGGACCCAAGCGGGACTATCGCTTCCGCCTGGATGCGCCCGAACGCGGCGCCCGGGCGGGCTTCAGGGCCATCAATATCGGACCGCTCATCGGGTTGGGAGAAAAACGCCGCGAAGTCTTCTTTGCCGGCCTGCACGCCCGCTACCTCGATGACCGCTATCTGGCCACTGAAGTGGGGCTTTCGCTGCCGCGCTTCAATCCGGCCGAAGGCGATTTTCAACCGCCCTGCCCGGCCACGGACCGCGAGTTTGTGCAGTATTTGCTGGCCCTGCGCCTGTTCATGCCCAGGGCGGCCCTGACCGTCTCCACCCGGGAGCGGGCCCAGTTCAGGGACCGCCTCATGGCCCTGGGGGTTACGCGGCTGTCGGCCGGCTCATGCACGGGCGTGGGCGGCTATGCCCGGCCGGGCCTGCGCAACGCGCCGCAGTTTGAGATCGCCGATACGCGCAGCGTGGCCCAGGTGGCCCAGGCGGTCAGCGCCCAGGGGTATCAACCGATTTACAAGGATTGGGACCACCTCGCATGAAAATCGGCATTGCAGGCACCGGCGGCATCGGCTCCAATGTGGCCGTCCATCTCGTACGCAGCGGCGTGCGGTGGCTCAAGCTGGTGGATTTCGATTGCCTGGAGCCAAGCAATCTCAACCGCCAGTTTTACTTCCACGACCAGCTCGGCCGCTACAAAGCCGAACTGCTGGCCGAAAACCTGGCCCGCATCGCGCCCGATGCCCAACTTGAACCTGCAGTATTGCGCTTGAATGCCGCCAATATCGCAACGGTTTTTAAAGACTGCGATGCGGTGGTGGAAGGTTTTGACGGCCGGGCTGAGAAGAAAATGCTGCTGGAAGCATTGGCCTCTTCGGGTCAAATGATTGTCTCGGCCTCGGGCGTGGCCGGCATTGGCCTGGACCACATCCAGACGCGCAGGATGGGGTCGTGCACCATCATCGGTGATTTTACTACCGATGTGAGCACTGAGCCGGTCTATGCGCCCAAAGTGGCGATAGTGGCTGCCCTGATGGCCCATGAGATCCTGGAAAAAGGAGGGTTTTATGAACGCAACCCAAAGTAAATCAAAGCCGCGGTTACCCGCCGGCGTTTATGGCATCACGGCCGAAAAATTCTCCCTGGGCCGCACCAATCTGGAAGTGGCGCGGGACATGATCGAGGGCGGAGTAAAAATTATCCAATACCGGGAGAAGCGGCCCTACAAAAGCCATCGCCAGATGTTCGACGAGTGCCGCCAGATCCGCGCCATGACCCGCGCCGCCGGCGTGCTGTTCATTGTCAACGACTATGTGGATATTGCCATGCTATGCGAAGCCGACGGCGTGCACGTGGGCCAGGATGATCTGCCGGTGCCCGAGGTGCGCCGATTGATCGGACCGCACAAGCTCATCGGGCTGTCCACCCATCGGCCCGAGCAGGCCCAGGAGGCCAAGACGCTGGGTGCGGACTACATCGGCGTGGGGCCAATATTTGCCACCCAGACCAAGGAAGATGTGGTCGCTCCGGTGGGCTTGACCTATCTGGAATACGTGGTACGGCATGTCCCTTTGCCTCTAGCGGCCATCGGCGGCATCAAGGCGCATAACATTGAAGAAGTAGTGCGACGCGGCGCGAAAACCGTCTGCATGCTGACGGAGATTGTGGGGGCGGTAGATATTGCGGGGAGGGTGAGGGAGTTGAGTGGGAAGATGGGTTTAAGGGACTGAGGCACAAAGGGGCAAAGGCACAGAGGGGCAAAGGGTTCTTCGCCCCCAGGTTGACCTGAACAGCAATGGGGTATGCTAATGACTCAACGCAGAGGTCGCAGAGAGCGCGGAGGCACACAGAGGTTCTCCAGAGCGTGGGAACGAGGAGAAGAAATCCCTCCGTCCCTCTGTGCCTTTGTGCCTCTGTGCCTTTGCCCCTTTGAATAGCAAATAAAGGAGAATCAAAATGTCGCATAACACCCAAATGGCCGCGGCCCGCAAAGGGGTTTTCACTCCCCAGATGGAACAGGTGCTGGCGGTTGAGAAGATTTCGCGGGAAGATCTCCTGGCGCGCGTGGCCGACGGCCGCATCGTAATTCCCGCCAACCATCACCATACTAATCTGGTCGCCAAGGGCATTGGCCAGGGCCTGAGCACCAAGATCAACGTCAATCTCGGCGTTTCAGAGGATTGCTGCAACCTCGATCTGGAGCTGGACAAGGTGCGCCGCTCCATTGAGCTCAAGGCCGACGCCATCATGGATTTGAGTACTTTCGGCAATACCCAGGCTTTCCGGCGCCGCATCATTGACCTGAGCCCGGTGATGATCGGCACGGTGCCGGTCTACGACGCCGTGGCGCGCTACGGCAAAGAGGTGCCCAACATCACCGTGGATGACTTCTTCGATACCGTAGAATTGCATGCCAGAGACGGCGTGGATTTCATCACCATCCATGCCGGCCTCAACCGCACGGCCGTGGCGCGTTTGCGCCAAAGCCCGCGCCTGACCCACGTGGTCAGCCGGGGCGGCTCCATTTTACTTCACTGGATGACGGCCAATGATCGCGAGAATCCATTTTTTGAATACTTCGACCGTCTCCTGGAGATCTGCCGGCAGCACGATGTCACCATCAGTCTGGGCGACGGCCTGCGGCCCGGATCATTGCACGATGCCACGGACGCGGCCCAGATTCAGGAGCTGATCATCCTGGGCGAATTGACCCGGCGCGCCTGGCAGGCCGACGTGCAGGTGATGATCGAAGGCCCTGGGCATGTACCTCTCAACGAGGTGGCCGCCAATATGCAGATCGAGAAGAAATTGTGTCACGGCGCCCCGTTTTATGTGCTGGGACCCATCGTCACCGATGTGGCGCCGGGCTACGATCACATTACTTCCGCCATCGGCGGGGCACTGGCTGCGGCCAGCGGCGCTGATTTCCTCTGCTATGTCACGCCGGCCGAGCATCTGCGCCTGCCTGATCTCAGCGACATGAAAGAAGGCATCATCGCGGCGCGCATCGCGGCCCACGCCGCTGACATCGCCAAGGGCATTCCCGGCGCCCTGGCGTGGGATCACGCCATGAGTCACGCCCGCAAGGAGCTCGATTGGCCGCGCATGCTGGAGCTGGCCATGGACCCCGAGAAAGCCAAAGCCTATCGCCAATCCTCCCTGCCCAAGGACGGCGAGGTGTGCACCATGTGCGGCGACCTGTGCGCGGTCAAGCGCAGCCGCAAGGTGTTGGAAGGACGGTGAGTTTCGTTGATCAGCTAAATCGTGAATCGGTCGAGGCTGGCCGACCGAAGGCGTTGTACGAAATAATGACTTTCAAAATCGTGGTTGATTTCGATCTTGAGTTGCCCTATGTTCTTACTGGTAAGACATAAACGCGCGGAGGCAATCATATGGCAAATATCTCAACAACCAAGATGTCTTCAAAAGGGCAAGTGGTGATTCCTGAAGCTATTCGCAGGCAACTTCATCTAAAAGCAGGGACCCAGTTCGTTGTTGTAGGCGAAAAAGATGTGGTGATCCTGAAGAACATTTCACCACCCAGCATTGAGGAATTTGATGCGTTGATTATGAATGTTCGAAAAAAAGCCAAAGAAGCCGGAATTAAAAAGGATGACATCAAAAAGGTCATATCCAAAGTTCGCGGCAAAAGAAAATGAACATTGTTCTGGACACCAATGTTTTTATCTCCGGCATATTTTTCAGCGGGCCGCCTTTCGAGATTCTCAAGGCCTGGAAAAATTCCCGGTTTCAAATTGTTCTCACAAAGCAGATTTTCGAGGAGTACAAACGGGTCGCTGAAGCATTAACGGAAGAATTCCCCAATATCGACATTTTGCCGATACTTGAACTTCTGGCCATCCACTGCCCATTAATTAGCGCCGACAATTTCAATCTGCAAGTATGTGATGATCCGGATGACGACAAGTTTATTGAATGCGCCAGCGCCAGCAGTACCAAGATCATTGTCAGCGGCGACAAGCATTTGTTGAAATTGTCTGGTTATCAAGGAATCACTGTGTTAAAGCCCAGGCAATTCGTAGAGCTCTATATAAAATAGCTGCCAACCATGACGCAGCTGAATAGATTCAGCCGTGCTCATCGAGTGAATATACAGGAACCGAACTAATGAACCATTCGATCAAGCGACAACCAAAAACATCCGATGACCTTCACCCGCTCTACCCATTGATCAACCCGCGCAGCATCGCCTTTTTCGGCGCCTCCAACCGCTACACGGCCATGGGCACCAACCAGCTTACTTCAGTGCTGGAGCTGGGTTTCAAGGGACAGATATATCCCATTCATCCCACCGAAAAAACGGTGCTGGGCTTGACCGCCTATGCCGACGTGGCCGATCTGCCGGAAGTGCCGGACCTGGCGGTGCTGGTGCTGCCCACCCGCATCGTGGCCGATACTCTGGATGCCTGCGGCCGCAAAGGCATCAAACACGCCGTCATCGTTTCGGGCGGATTCAAGGAAGTGGGCGGCGAAGGCGTGGCCTTGGAAGCGGAGTTGGTGAAGATCGCCCAGCGCCATGGCATTCGTTTTTTAGGCCCCAACTGTCTGGGGGTGGTCAATCCCCACCATCTGTTTAATGTCACCTTCGCCAATTTCGAGGGCCGGCCCGGCTTCATCGGCCTGGCCTCCCAGAGCGGCAGCCTGCTGACGCAGATGTTCGCCTATTTAGAGCAATTTCACATCGGCTTTTCCACGGGCCTCAGCGTGGGCAATGAAGCGGTGCTGGATCTTGTGGACTGCATGCAGTACCTTGAAACCTGCCCCCACACTAAGGTGATCGGCCTGTACATCGAATCTATCCGTCGCGGCCGGGAATTCATCGAAACCGCCCGGCGTATTGCGCCGCACAAGCCCATCGTGGCATTTTATGCCGGCGGGTCGGAAGCGGGCCGGCGGGCCGCCTTTTCGCACACTGGCGCAATGGCCGGGCCGGACCGGCTCTATGACGGTATATTCCGCCAGAGCGGCGTGATCCGGGCAGCCTCGTTGACCGAGTTGTTTGATCTGTGCTGGGTGCTGGGGCGTTGCACCCCTGCCCAAGGCAATCGGATGATCGTTCAAACCCACTCGGGCGGGCCGGGCGCGGCGGCAGCCGATGCCTGCGGCCGCGAGGGGCTGGAATTGCCGCTCTTGTCGGCCCGGACGCTGGAGCGGCTGCGGCCCATGATCCCCCACACCGGCAGCATGAACAATCCCGTGGATCTGACCTTTTCGCGCAACCCCATCGAATACTTCAAGAGTATTCCGGAAGTACTGCTGGACGAACTCGGCGCCGACGGTATGCTGCTCTACTGCTTTACGCCTCGCAAGAATATGCAGCGCATGATGCAGGTGGAGGGTATCTCCGATGAAGAGATCACCAAGTTCGCCGATGCCATGGCCGACGATGTGGCCGCCAAGCTGGAGAAAGTGGTTCAGGCCAGCGCCAAACCAGTGGTGGGCTTTACCTACCAAAGCCCGGAGCAGTCGCCCATCCGAAACCTGCTGGCCCACAAGATTCCCATTCTGCCCTCCCCCGAACGCGCGGCCCGCGCCATGGCGGCCCTGGTGGAGTATGGGCGGATCGTCCAAAGCCTTGAAATGAAGCGGACCTGACGGGTTTTGCGAAAAAGATTTGCAATTATAGATAACGTCGGAAGTATTTGTGCAAATAGCCACCACAGAGAGAATAGAAAACTCAGAGATAAATAATTATCTCTCCTCTTGGTTATGGTTGACACTTTTTAGTTATTCGTTTGCTTGAAATAATCCACAATAAAATAATCATCCTGAGTCTTTGCGGATGAGGATAATTTGATATACGCATGGGCGTTTATCCAATCGTTAAGGTCCCACTTAGTGATTTCACTGCTTTTCGAGATCGGTGGATGTTCCTTTTTAATCACCTTTTGATCTATGATCAATTCGATGACATTATCTTCGGATGCAACATTGCTGGCAGAGATGAAAGTTAGATACCTTTTCGTAATTAAAAATGGTTCGGAAGTAATCTCCATGGCAGAATTGACATTTAGCGCATATTCACCTTCAAAACCCCATACATTATAAATGTTTTCCAATTCACTTACCCCTGTGGGGCTCAGCGGAGCAGACTGATCAAAAACAAGGGTATTGGATTTCCAGCCTGAGGCCAAACCATTTTCAAAATTATGCGATATTCCGTCGCCAAGGCCGTATTCGGCGGTTTTATCCTTCTGAGCCATGATTATCCAATAACAAAATGGGTTTGAAACCCTGAGCTGAAAAAAGGTACGATACTTTTCACTGAATTCGGGTGTTTTGACGATTTGCTCCGAGCATTCATGATGTGGTCTGGGCATGTTGTTTCGGGTCGGTTCGTTTGTGACAAAAAGAATATATTCAGGCATCCTGTCCATGACATACTCAGCGATCTGCTTGGGGTCTTTGGTGGTGTATCCGCCCTCAAGATGGCTGATGTAAGGCGTCACCAGACCCAGCATGTCAATCACTTTGAAATTCGTTCGGTACCCAATCTCTCCAATGTCTCCCATGGCAATGGTTGAATGAGGTTTTCCATTCGCCCTTAACCAATAACCCATCCGTCTCGCGGCGGATTCCCAGAACGCTTGTTCTACCTTGGTAGTAAAAACGCCTTGCACATAGGCGTATAAGGATGACACGGGAAGCGCAATAAAAATCAAAAACAGCAGGGTTTGAAAACACAATTTTCTTACCGTCTTATTTTTTAGGGGGACGATAAAGCGCTTGATAAATTCTTTGCATCCTTCTTGAAACAATAATGCCCAAAGGGGAATTATTGGATGAAGAAATCTATAGAATTTCATCCAGTCGCCGCCTACCGTGCAAATATAGACGGTATAGCATCCAATAATTGAAGCAACATAGATAAAAAAGGGCTTTTCCTTTTTGATGTTCAGGAAAAATATGAAAATCATAAAGACCGAAAATGATGTATAGACCGGGGTACTCAGAAAATACTCTTTTACATAATTAAAGCCGTCATACAGCTGCTTTAGACCGCTTCCGGTTTTTGCGCTAAAGGTGTTGGGAAGCAATTGACGAAAATATAAATATCTGAGCACAAAGTAAATCAAGCCTGGCAAGACAAATATGGATATCCAGAGGAGCAGGTTTTTATTCAAAAGTATTGATTTTTTTTGAATGGAGAAGGTTCTGATAACGATGTATCCGCATGTGATGCAGAATATCAGAACGCCCTCTGGCCTCGTCAGGGCGGATAGAAGCAAGAAAATGGAGGACAGAAAATAGTTGCCTCGTTGCTCTTCGCAAAAAACAAGATAAACGCTTAATACCACAAAAAACGAAAATAGCGGCGTTTCCAGTCCGGCTGAAGTATAGAGATCGAATGTGATCGAAAGGATTATGGCAATAGGTGCAATTTGATTTAAATAAGCAAATTTTTTCAAACTTCCAATTCTGTTTGAAAGTTTCCATACATAGACAAGTGTCAACATGGAGAAGAGAATGCCAAGTGTTTTTGCGATTGCCTCAATGGGAATCGGCAGCAGCGAAAATGGCGCTAAAAGGATAACCCACAAGAAGTTGGTATAACCTTCAACTCTTTCCCCCGGATTGTATACCAGCCCATGCCCCGCCACTAGATTCTCGCTATACCGGAAATTGATATAGGCATCGTCGACCGTAAAAGAAATTATCGGCATAAGGGCTATTAAAAAAACCAGAAGCAAAGGGAGCCTTTTCGTCATCATAAATACCTGAAGCCTTGGTTTGGCCTCAAGCCGCTAAATGGCCTAAACATGGACGAGGCAACTCCACTCGGCGCGTGGCAGGGCTTGGGGGCCTGTTAATTTCCCGCTTTAACGCTAATTGTGAGGGGGGAAAATTTTTTAGCATTTCTGCGCGTGAATCACAAGGTGAAGGTCATTTTGCGTTGCAGCTCGCTGATGGTTGCCGCGCCGCCGTAGGTGAGTCCGGGTCCGTCGTCTGGATCTGTAAATGGCGCGAAGGTTGGCGATCGGCTTGAAACTGACCGGTGCATGCTCTATCTTTTCACATAGAGAATCAATAAACGATGGCCTGACAAGGCTTTTGATTGGAGGTCTGGCTATGATTATAGACAAATGTCCATTGTCCGAGGAAGAAAAGCTTAAAATGATCGCCGAGGCCGCATTTTTGAAGTCCCGCCAGCGGGACTTTGAAGGCGATCCGGTGGCGGATTGGCTCAGTGCCGAAGCTGAACTCCACGATGCTCTGGCCGCCAAATGCCGTCTGGAACAAGAGGAGCAGGCCTTCTCGGCCTATCATCGTATCCGAATGGAAGTGCAGCGGTTATTGGAAAAAGCGGAGGAAACCATCAATGCGGAAACGGTCAGGCAGGCCCTGGCCAAGGCCACCGCCGACTTGCGCAAGGCCGGCGATATTCTCCCGGAATCCATCGATCGGGCTTCCAAAGCAGTCAAGCAGGAGATTGAAGAAGCAATCGGCAGACTGGGACAAATTTGGGATGGTTCCCGGATAAGGCCCAACGAATTGCTGTCCGACTGGAAAGAAAAAGGCGCCCGCTCGTGGCATCGCACGACCCAGTCTTTTCAACAGTGGCTGACGCGCTGGCGCAACCGGAACGGCAATTGAATGATGAGAGCGATTGGGTTGTTCAGCCTTTCGATTAGGCGGGATTTTGTGCGATTAAACAGGCGTTTTCGTGCTTCATTCAGGGCATCGGGCCGATGAGTTGATGAGTTGTGCGCCGGCGCAATCGGGTTCAAGTCAATTTGCCGCTGGCGCGAAACTCATCCAGGCTTTTTTTCTCCACAAGGATCGCTCCTCGTTGACTGACCGCTCGGATTTCATCGAATTCGATGAGCTGATAAATGATTTTTTTGCCGACGCCCATATGTTTGGCCGCTTCGCTCACGGTCAGCAAAGGTAGATAGCGCAAGTGTGATTTGGCGGCAGCCCTGCTACCTTGTCATTTCCTATCCGGAAATGATTTAGGCCAGCGGCTTTGCGTCCCACCCTTTCGGAATGGTTTGCTTTTTTCACCTCATCGGAGCAGTCTCGCAACCTTATCGTTTTAAGTTTTAAATCGACTTAGGCCAGGAGAAGAATTTCATTCCCTACTTTCAAAATAACACTCTTTGTAGATCGCAAATACATGCAATGCTTTATACCGACTTTTTTTCGGCTTCTCGACCACCGACATTTTCGACACCGGCCAAAAGAAATAACAGTTGGTGTTCGCCCCGGAAGCAGGCAAATTGGCCATTTCCCGATGGGCGTTTAATCAAATCTCTTTGGGTCCGCATGGCTTGGTGGAAGAGATAAAAAGCAGAAGAATTTTGTCGGCGGGCAATCGGCGATCAGTAAACTATTACGCCATCCACCAATTCATACGGCTCGGCCGGCTCAATGGCCATGCAATCGGTCAGCCCCAGATTCCAGCCGGTAAAGCGGCGATCCACATCCAGGGCCGTGATGCCCGGTAAAGGGCCGAGCAGGCGGCCGAAGTCACATGAGGGGTCGGCCGCGGGGATGATATTGGCAATGGCGAATATCAGAAGATCGGGCCGTTGGGCGCGCACCAGACTTTGAATGGAGCGATGCAGCGCCGCGATGCGCGGCAGCCAGCGCAGCTCACGCAACACGTGCAGACTTCCCATCTCCGCCAGGATTTTAGCATGCGGATTTTCCTGAAAGATCCGCAGCAGTCCATCCGCCATCCAATGGTCGCGGTCCGCGGGGCCGTTGTATCGGTCCGGCGGCAGGTCCACGGCCCGCACCTGGGGCCTTTGATCTTGTGGCAGAGTCGCCAGAATTTGCAGCAGGTGGCGATACTCCGAGCAATCAATGGCCTGATGGAGAACGATCTTTTCCGGACCGGCCTGCCTGTTCAAGTATCGATCGATATTGTTCTGCTGGTCCGAAGCAATCTCCAGCGCCAGATGGGTAACCCCAGCCGCTTTGAGTTGCGGCAGCAGTTCGGCCATCAAGGCCAGGATGGTCGGCTGCTTGTGGGTGGTGCCCATGAAGACCAGATCGTTGTGGCGCAACTTTTCCAGCACATAGGTTTGGGCCGCCAAGGAAGAAATTTGCGCGGCCTGTGTGGCCGCCAAAGCAGATGAACCGGCGGAAATAGAACATAACGTCATAAGGATCATCAACCCGTAAAATGGTTTGAACATGAAATGCCCCATGGCCAACAACTCTGTGCGTGATGAAATGGTTATCGGCCGGAGGCTTCTTGAGCTTAAGTGTGGAATACACAGGCTTAACTGAAATTGATCCGCTTCAGCGTAACTGAATAGCTATCGATATAAGGGTGCGTTCGCTGGGCCGCCAATCTTTGACGGTTCTATGGCCCATCCGCGGCCGCCAGTCGATAAATGCGACCGGCGCCGTAATCCACGATATAGATTTCTCCATCGCGGTCCTGGGCAAAGGTTGAAATACTCAGGCCCGTATCGAGCAGCAGCTCGGTTTGCCGGCCGCCATTGGCGGCATCAATCATGCGCCAGATACGGCCGGAGATAAAGTCGCCGTAGATGTAGTCGCCGAACAGGCCGCTGATGCGATTTCCCCTGTAGATATAACCGCCGGTGATGGCCTCGCCCACGCTATGGTCGTATTCGGCGGCGGGCGGCGTCAGCCCGGCAGAATCGCAAGTGGCGACATTGTAGCAATGGTTGCCTTCCAAAGATAGGACGTCAAGGGCGATCCTGTTCCGGTGTAGTAAATGTAAATGGCGCCGCTGGCGCTGAAGTCCGGATCAAAGACCATATTGAGCAAGCCCCCCTCGCCAGGAGGTGCGACGCGGCCGGTGATATCCAGCAAAACCGCATCACTGGTGGCCGAATCCCCTGCAAAGGTTCTGATCACGCCGCTTTTTTCCAATACATACCAGCGTTGTGGATCGCTGGGATGCTGCACCAGGGCCGTGGGTTGAGAGAAGCTCAAGCTGGCAAAGGCCGGCTCCAGTGTTACGGCAACCCCTGCGCCGCCGGCGGGTTGCGTCGGGGCAGGAGCCGGGGCAGCGCTACCGGATGGGTGAGAATTCTCACCGCAGGCCAAGAGCCAGCCGGCGATTAAAAGGAACAGCCAATAGGTATGCTTATAATGCGGACGCATGTTCTCCTCCTATGCGGGCGCCCACATACTTCCGCGGATACGGCTCAGCGACGCATGCGGGCGTTGATTTCCAGATGTTCCAATGCCAGACGGACGGCATCAACCAAATTGGGATGCTTCTGGGTGTACGCCGCCGCAAAGCGGCGGACCTCTTCTTCCCGGCCCAAACCGCCGTAGGGCACGATGGCCGTGATGACCCGCTCGTAGAGCAGCGGGTGGAAGGTCTCCAGGGTTTGTCGATTGGCCTGGTACCAGGCCCATAGCTGCGCCTGGGCCGTGGGGTTGGCGCTTACGGCCACAATGGGCATGAAGCGGTTGCGGGGCGGCACTTTTTCCAGGGAAAAAGTAAGGGCCTCCTGGGTGAGGTCCCATTCCTTGAAGGCGCCAAAGGCCGCCAGAATGTTCATGCGTTCATGTTCACTGGGGGATTGGGCATAGCGCCCACGGAGAAATTCCAAGGCCGGCCGGCCCTGGGTCCAGGCGCCGGTTTGCATCACGGCCTTGGCGATATCGGGATGCACGCTTTGACCGGCCGTGAGCCGCTGGAACTGGTCGGCGGCAAAGTCGGCGGCCTCCGCCACGCCCCACACCGTTGCCTGCCAGAGCAGTTGGTCGCGCAAAATGGCCGTGGTCTGGGGCTCGCTCTCCTTGGGCTGCAGGCCGATGCGGTCCAAGGCTTGGCCGGCCAGGGCCCGGCCTTTGGCCTTTACGGATTCAGCGCGGGCTCCGGTCACGCACAGCATGGCCTGGAACAGATGGCCGCAGATGCTGATCAACGGCAAAAAGGCCGATTCATTCTGGTAGTAATTCAAAAAGTCCAGATAGGTTTCCAGCGTTACACTCCCCCGGCGCACCAGGGCATAGAGATCGTTTTGCAGCCCCCAGCGGTCTTCGGCGCCCAGGGTCTGATCCTGGATGCGCTGGCCCAGAGCAGCCAGATTCTTATCGTCTTGATAGGCCACGCGGTAAAAGCCGGTCTGGCAATTGTTGATTTTGTAGGCCTGGGTTTTGGGCGGCAGCGCCACTTCGGCGTTTGGCCCTTGCATCATCAGGGCCTGTTCGCGGGCCTGGCCGTCGGCGCCCCAGGTGGTCAGGGTCAGGGGGATTTGCCAGGTCTGCTCGCTATCCAGTTCCAAATAAGTAAAGCGCTGCTGGCTGAGGGTGAGCCGGTCGCCGCGGCGGTCTACGCTGACCAGGGGATGGCCGGCCTGGCCGATCCAGTTTTGCATCATGGCGGATATGGGCTGGGCCGATGCTTCTTCAAAGGCTTCCCACAAATGGCGGCTTTCGGCACAGGCGTACTGATGCTGGCGCAGGTAGCCGCGTACGCCTTGCTGATAGGCTTCCGGACCGATAAACCCCTGGATCATGCGCAAAATACTTCCGCCCTTGTTGTAGATGATAGGTGCGGTGCTGGAGTTGATCACCACGTGTTCGCCGCCGGGAATCTCGATGGCGATGGTATCGCGCAGACCGTCGCGCACCAGGGCCGTGGCGGTTTCAGTGTGCAGGAACTGATCCCAGATGCCCCAATCCGGATGGTAGTGGGCCACCACGCCAAAGCCGAAGTAGGTGGCAAAGCTTTCGTTGAGCCACAAATACTTCCAGTCCGAGGGCGTGACCAGGTTGCCGAACCACTGGTGGGCGATCTCGTGGGCAATTACTTCGCAGATCCGTTGCACGCCGGACTGGGAAGTCAGGCCCGCAAAGTGCAGCAGTAAATTCTCCCGGAAAGTGATGGCGCCCCAATTCTCCATGGCGCCGAAGGCAAAGTCGGGCACGGCGATGAGATCCAACTTAGGCAGCGGGTAGGCGATGTCGTAGTACTTCTCGCAATAGGCCAGGGCCTTGCGGCCAAACTCCAGACCCAAGGCCGTGGTATGGCCCTGGCCTGGCAAATGGGCCAGACGCACGCGCCGGTCCTGACTGTCCTGGACCAACTCAAAAGGTCCCACGCCAAAGAACAGCAGATAGGTGGACATTTTGGGAGTAGTGCCAAAGACCACCTTCCTGTGGGTGTCATCCACCATCTCTTCGTGGACGGGCAAGGTGTTGGCAATGACCGTCTGTTCTTTGGAAACGATCATGGTCAAGTCGATGGTCGCCTTGTGCAAGGGATGATCCAGGCACGGAAAGGCCTGGCGCGCCGAACTCTCCTGGAATTGGGTCACGGCCATTTGATAATGGCGGCCGTCGACGGTGGCCTGACTGCGGTAGAAGCCGGCCATTTTATCGTTGATGATCCCCTGGTAGTCGATTTGCAGCTCGATGCGGCCTCTTTGGGCCTGGGGCAGACGGATGGTGAGGCTCTCTTTGGCCGGTTCCACCGTGAAGGTCAGATCCTGCCAGACCTCGCCGCTGCGCAGCCGGCAGCGCCACACCGCCAGCTCCAGCAGGTTCAAATCGATGGTGTCCGCGGCTGCGCCGGCTTCCAGTTCGATGGTCACCTGGCCCTTGAAGGTCCAATGTGTCAGGTCCGGAACGATGTGTAGGGCATAGCGCAGGGGATGGATGGTGCTCATGGGAAACCCTTTCTTGGAGATGGTTGGCGAAGGCGGTTTGAATATGGATTTCGCGCCGCAAGCCGTTCATTGTTCATGAAAACAGGGCCAATGCAACCCAAAAGCAGATCAAGGCCGGCGGATCAGGGATTGTAAGCATGCCGTGGCGGTTGGAAAGGGTGGCGGGGAAGAAAAGACGCTGAAGGGTTCAAACAACAGCGCCCTGGTCGGGCGACTGGCGCCGCATGAGCAGAAACCAGATCTGCTGTTTGAGGGCATCAACGCTTTGGCCGCTTTTTTCCACGAAGACCACCTCCCTTTCGGGGGTGGCCAAGGTGCAGTAGTCCGAGGCCAAGCAGTGGAAGATGACCGGCAGCGTCGGGCGCCGCAGCAAAACCCGGTTTAAATGGGTCGCACCATTAAGACCCGGCATGTCCGGGTCGATCACCAGCACATCCACCCGGCCGGCCCGTTCCATGAGCTCGCCGAGCTGCTCGGCGTTCTCCACCATAATGACCTGATGGGATTGGGCCTTGAGCTCCCGCTGAATGAATTCGCGGATGCGCGGATTGCGGTCGGCGATGAGTATGATCGATTGGGGCGCCATCATCTTCTTCTGCATTCCATTATCTGTGCTATCGCGGTCGGATGTGAACGAAATTGGGTTTGATTCCAGACCACGACCGGTAACGGTGGCGGCACGGCCCGTGTACAGAGACGGAGCTGGCCATAATTCATCAGTGAGCAATGGATATGCCAAAATTCGCCGTTCCATTTAAATTCAAACTCAAGGCAGGCATTTGGTCCGAGCATAGATCTGAAGCCAGCGCGTGCGTTGCCTGGATATCGTTCCAGAATAAATAATTAGCCTTAAATATAAGCAGTTAGGGTGGAGGCGGATTTCAGGCGATCGCCATGCTGTCCTGCGGCGCGTTACCATTGACCTTGGTGGGGCCGATGGCGCCGGCCACGGTTGGTCATCCGTTCGGAATTCCCCGGTGTCCAACCCTTTAACAAAATGTCAATCCATTGCTCCGAGGTCAGGGCCCATCATTGAAATGATCGATGGCCGTCTTAAATGTCAGGCGGTACTTATCGATCTTGGCGTGCAGGGTGGGCCGGGTGATGCCCAGCAGTTTGGCGGCCTTGGAACGATTGCCGTCGGTAAAGATCAGCGCCTCCTTGATCAGGAAGGCGGCGAAGCGGTCAGTGGCCGATTCAAACAGATGCTCGTTTTGGTTGTTGCGCAGCTCGTCGCGCACCCACTGGCGCAATCCTTCCTCATAGCTTTCGGAATCGCTGGGCGCGCTGCGGCCCTGATCTTCGCGCACGATGCTCAGAATATCTTCGGGCCGCAAGGGGGCCCCGCGGTTGAAGATCAGCGCCTTTTGCAGCGTGTTGGAAAGTTCGCGCACATTGCCCGGCCAGGGCAACTGCTTCAGGGTAGCCAGGGCCTCCTTGGTAATGGGCGGCACCTCCAGCCCAAGCTCGGCCGCGTGCTTGGCCATCAGGTAGTTGGCCAGGGACAGGATATCTTCCACCCGTTGGCTGAGGGTTGGCAGCCAGATGGTGACTACTTTGAGGCGGTAGTAAAGATCTTCGCGGAATTCACCCGTTGTGATCATTTGTTCCAGATTGCGATTGGTGGCGGCCACGATGCGCACATCCACGCCGATGGTCTCCCTGCCACCCAGGCGCTCGATGCAGCGCTCCTGGAGCAACCGCAGAATTTTGGCTTGCAAATTGATGGGCATGTCGCCGATTTCATCCAGGAAGATGGTGCCGCCGTTGGCCTGTTCGATCTTGCCGATGCGGCGGTGGGCCGCGCCGGTAAAGGCCCCTTTTTCATAGCCGAAGAGTTCGCTTTCCAGCAGGGTGTCGGGAATGGCCACGCAGTTGATCACCAGAAAGGGCCGGTTGGCGCGCTGGCTGTGCTGATAGATGGCCCGGGCCGCCAGCTCCTTGCCGGTGCCCGACTCGCCCCGGATCAGCACCGTGGCGTCCGTGGCGGCCACGCGGCCGATGGCTTTGTACACCTCCTGCATGGCCGGGCTCTTGCCGATCATGGCGTCCCGGCCGGCGCTGTCCGGCAGGCTGTTGAGCTGCACCGGCGTGCGCATGAATCGGCCGGCGCTGAGCGCTTTATTGATGGTGTTGAGCATGTCGGGAATGTCAAAGGGCTTGAGGATATAATCAAAGGCGCCCATCTTGGTGGCCTTGATGGCCGTATCGGTGGTGCCGAAGGCGGTCATGATGATCACCGGCAGCTTAGGTTCCTTTTCATGCAGCCGTTCGAAAACCGCCAGACCGTTCATGCCCGGCAGGCGCACATCCAGAATCACCAGGTCGGGACAGCTCTCCTGCACGGCCTGAATGCCGGCTTCGCCGGAAGCCGCGCTGCGTACGGTGTAGCCCTCCTGGCTGAGCAGTTTTTCAAAGCTTTTGCGCAGTTGGTCGTCGTCGTCAATGACCAGGATGGTATTCATGCCTTGTTCTCCTTTACCGGCAGGCAAATCACAAAAGCCGCGCCTTTGGCGTGGGTGGGATCGAGCCGCAGATTGCCGTTATGTTCGGTGACGATGCGGTGGGCGATGCTCAAGCCCAGCCCCGTGCCCTCATCCTTGGTAGTGAAAAAGGGCTGGAAGATCTTCTCGGCATTGGCCGACGGTACACCGGGGCCGTTGTCAGCGACATGCAGCACGGCCTGCGGGCGTCCGGCCTTGGTGCGGACCGATTCGGTGATCACGATGGCCCCGCCGCTCTTCATCTCCTCGCAGGCGTTGATGATCAGGTTGACCAGCACTTCCTTGAGCTGTTCGGGATCCGCCAGGACCTCGGGCAGTGGCTGCTGGCGTTTGACTTCCACGGCCACGCCATAAGAATCCAGCCGATGGGAGAGCAGCTGCAGGGTGTTGTCCACAACGGCGGAAGGGCTGATGGCCTGCATCACCAGCTTGGGCGGCCGCGAGAACTCCAGGAAATTCTGGACAATGGTATCGATGTGGCGGATCTCCTGGGAGATGACCTGGAAATCTTCCTGCTGGGCCTCGTCCAGTTTCAAGGAGCGGCTCAAGGAGAAAAGCCGCATCTTCACCGAAGTAAATGGATTGCGGATGCTGTGGGCCATGCTGGCCGCCAGTCGTCCCACCATGGCCATCTTTTCGGATTGCAGTAAATTCTCGCGGCTTTTTTCCAGCTCATGTTGGGCCTGGTCCACATTCTTCAATAAGGTGCTGACACTTTGGCTCAAAGCAGTGACGATATTGCCCGAAGGGTTGAGCTCGGAGTCGCCGCCGGCATCTTTGAGCATGGTGGCCACCGGCACAAGAATTTGATGCACCACAAACACACCCAGACCGATGACTATCAGCATATGCACAAGGATGGAGCCGATGCCCGCCAGCCTCAGACGACTGGCTTCGCCGCCCACCTTGGCTTGGGCTTGTTGAATCTCCTCGAAGTGTTCCATTTTATACTTTTCGCAAAGGTCCATGATTTCAAAAAATAGACCGCGCACGGTCTTGTGCAACTCGGCCCCTTCGGCGCGCCGGCCCGTTTGATAGTATTCGATAACCTGCGTCTTCTGGGCGATGTATTGGGTATACAGGTCGGAGATTTGCTTCATCCGCTCAACCTGATCATGTTTATGAGCCAGATGCTGGGCTCTGCGCAGCTCTTCATCAAACAATTTGCGTTGCTCTTCGAACTTCTCCAGCCAGGTTGGGTCGCCATCCAGGTAGTAGTAAGTGACATACCCCTTCTGGTTGACCAGCGCGGTTTCAAGGGCCGCGGCCGAAGCATAGCAGGCCAGGTTCTGATCAATAATTTGGGCGAAGAGATTTTGAATCCGGTAGGTGTACCATACCATGACGCTGCCCCCGGAGAGGGCGACCACCACCAAGGCCGCCAGAAGCAAATCAATGCGCGCCCGCAAGTTGAGTTTTTTCCACATGGTTTATATCATCCTGATCATCATGTCCCAGGTCCTCGGGTTGGTGGCACCCTCATGGACACAGTGCATGTCGTCTGGGCACAACAATGCAAGCCTCACGCCATGACTCCTCGGCCAACGGGTCGCGCCAAAGCAAGGCCCACCCGATTCATTCTTGAAGCCCTCCTTTAAGGATGTCAATAGGTTTTACATGGCGTATAGTCTGCGGACACCCCATGTTCTCCTTGCAAACCAATTTTTGAGGGCGTAAGGTAAGCCATCTTTGATCATCCATTCGGCCAATGCGGATGGCGTCATACTGCGGCGAGGCGCCTGAGCGGACTCCAAAAGCCATTCATGGCATATGTTTAAACGCACAAACGGTTAACGACCATGGACAAGACAGTCAAAATATTGGTGATCCTTTTTGCCGTGGTGGGCCTCGGTTTGCTGGGATTTTACCTGATCAAGCAGTGGCATACCCAAGCCGTAGAACATGCGGTGGACCGGGAAATCGCGGCGTGCGCCAAACGCATGGCCCAGTTGGAATCCGATCTGCACGATTTGAGCGAAGGTGAAGGCGCCGGAGGTCGGTCCACGGCCACGGGGCCGGACCTGGAAAGCGCTTTTGGTTCCGATAAGCCCATGACGGCGCTGCAGGCCGAAAGCGTGGATTGCCAGAAGATCACGGCCCAAGCCGTGGCCTTTTTCCGTTATCTGGACAGCAAGGGCTATCTGGCCGGAGCGGGCATCAACTCCCGGGCCGAAGAGTTATTTGAAGAGATGTACCAGAAATTGGCCGCCAATCCGCCGGCGGATGTAGGGGAGATGGAGAATTTAACCAATTTGATGCATAACGTCACCCATCTCTACCGGGTCTTGGGCAAGGATCGCGTCAGTTTGATCAAAGAGATACTTAAAAGTGAATCCGCCGTGGTGGAGCCGGCCATGGCGGTTCTTTATAGCTGGTTGATCGTTTGCGACACGGGCAACCAGACGGTCAAAACCTCATCCCGGCTGGGAACCCTTTACCAATATTCCGCTTTCTTCCTCAACACCCTGGGCGGCCGCAGCTATCTTCTGCGCCGGGACAGCAAATTGCGCATGCTGATCAATTACTACGCCTTGCTGGCCCTGGATCAGGCCAATGACGCCAAGCTCAATTCTTACGGCCTCGATATCCGACCCCATCTTGATTATCTTTTCTATGACATCAGCAATCAGAAGGGGTTGCTTTACAGGCAGCGCTATCTGTCGCGGCTGGCGGCTCTGAAAAACAAATACCAATAATTTTTTTGAGGGGCGGGCGTACGCCCGCCCCTCAAAAAAATTACAATTTGAGTTTTAGGAGATTGACTGCGTTGCTGGAGCAGATCTTCTGTATTTGGGAGTCGCTCAGCCCAGCCTGGGCCATCTCTTTGAGGTAGCGCGGGGCGGCCAGCAACGGGTAATCGGTGCCGAAAAGCACTTTGTCTTCTCCAGCCAGGCTCATGGCCATGGAGTAAATGGCGGGCTTGTAGAGAAAGGGCGAAGCGGCGGTATCCACCCACACGTTGGCCAATACTTCGGTCACCTCTTTCTTCATGAGGGTGTACCAGAAGAGGCCGCCGCCCCAGTGGGCCAGCACGATGCGGTTGCCGGGGAAGCGTTTCACCAGCGCGTAGATCTGAGCCAGGGTGTTGTTGGTCTTACCGGGGTACTGATGGCCCACCGGCTCGTTGGTGTGGAGCATTACCGGGCAATCGAAGTTGCGGGCCAACGCCATGATTTCATCCATGGTGTCCAGGCGGCAGGCGAAGTCATCGCAGTAAAAGGCCAGTTCGCCCACGCCGGCCAGTCCTGCTTTCAGGCAGCGCTCCACTTCGGCCGGGGCCTGGGGCTGGCCGGCATCCACGCAGCAAAAACCAATGAGACGTTGGGGGTGGCGCTGCACCGACTCCAGGATATAGTCATTGTGGCGCCGGGCGGTCTGCATGGATTGCCAGGGAAAGCCGAAGGTGACCGCCTTGTCCACCCCGTGCTGGTCCATGGCCGCCACTAATTCATTCGCGCCCACCATCCTTGAATTGACCGAAGCATAGAGCAGCTCAAAGGCCGGCTCACCGGGCAGATAACGCTCGCGCTGCTCCCGGATGGCTTTAGGGAAGATATGAGTATGAAAATCAATCCGCATGCTATCTCCTTAGGTAGAATATTTCTGAAATTCAGGCAAAGATCCGGTCTCCCAACAACTGGTCGCAGAGCCGGGCGGTTTGAAGGGTTGGCGCGTGCAGTACATTGGTCAACACCATATCCAAACCCGCGGCGGCCAGCATGGGTAGAAAAGTTTGCTCCAAAGTGATTTTGCGTTCTAAAGGCAGGCGGCCCGTGGCCAGGTTGGAAAGCCCGGCAATGGTGCGCACCGGAGTTCCCAGCAGATCGGGCAGCCCCGCGATCACCTTCAACACGGCCTGGTTGTGCCGGGCCCCTTCTTGCCAGGAAAGAGGCGCGATCACGGGATCAATGATCAGTCGTGCCGGGTCCAGCCCAGCTTGGGTGTATTGCTCAAAGAGCGCCACGGCCACGGCCATCATCTCGTCGGCTTCCACCGGCACCTGGCTGTTGGCACCCAAGAGATAGCCGATGATGTCGGCATCAAACTGCCTCGCCAACGGCAGCATGCGTTCGATCTTGGCCGGCTCTAGGGAAAATCCATTGATGGTGGCGCGACCGCGGCACGCTTCCAACCCGGCGGCCATGGCCGTGGCATTGGTGGTGTCCAGAATCAGAGGCAGATCAGTGACGGTCTGGACGCTTTCAACCAGAAAGCGCATTCGCTCCTGGGGCATTTTGCTCAAGGGCCCGGAGTTAATATCCAGGGCCTGGGCGCCGGCCTGAATACAGCGCAGCGCCAGTTCCCGGATCGGCGCCGGGTCGAGTGTCTGCACCGCTTTGGCAATGGCGGGTTGAATCACATGGAGATTGTCGGCCACAATGATCATGGCTTCTATTAACGCCATTGGGGGCAATGGTCAAATGGGGGGCGCCAGAGGGCAGGGCATCGCATGTAGCCCATTGAGCTGCCACAAACACCACACTCCATCCAAAATAATGAATATCGAATATCGAACAACAAATATCGAATCATAAAGTTTTCCTTCGATATTTTACTGTTCCTTGTTCGATATTCGATATCTATTTCAGGACTCGGGGTGTTTCTTCCGTCATGCCCGCGCAGGCGGGCATCCAGCGTTATGGCATCCTTTGAATCTGGATTCCCGCCTTCGCGGGAATGACGGGCCGCTAAACCAATAACTCCCCGACCCCTCATTTATTTAATTTTTGGATAATTCGAATTTGAATTTTTCATGCAATCGCCCTGCACCATAGCGAAAGTCCAGGCTGTTGCATTTCGGTTTCATTACAAGTTGTACGCGTACGAGTACGAGTACGAACCGATATGTCAGGGCAATTATAACCAGGAATACTTAGGCGATTTTGATGGAGTACTGCTTGCCGTCTTCTAAAATTTCGCTGATGCGCACATTCTTGGTCTCATTGGGGATCAGCAAGCGACGGTGGGGACAGATCACCAGGGTTTTGGCAAACACGGTTCCGCTGGCTTTGATCACCGGGTTGCCGGGATCTATCTTGGCGGATTCTTCGAGGATTTGAATCTTCTCTTTGATCTCCGCGATCTGCTTGTCAAAGTTGGCGGCCTCTTGGGTGTAGTGGGCAATTTGGGCGCGCACCTGGTCATCCTGGGCCATGATGGCCTGCACCTTTTTATCCAGCAGCTCGTATTTGGCGCCCAAGTCGCTGATTAGCTCCTGAAGCAGGCTGATTTTCTCCTTATTTTTAGCAATGGCCGGTTCCTTGAGCCGTTCTTCCAGCTGGCGCTTTTGAACCATGCAGCCGTCTTGTTCCTGAGCCACCTGACCCAGCTCGGCATCCAGCTCATCGATGCGCTTTTTCAGGTTGGTGACCGTGGTCTCCGTTTCAGTCTTTTTGCGCTCCTGATCGGCCAAGGCATCCTTGCAGGCCTTCATCTCCCGTTCATATTTGTAGTCCACGCCCACGGTCAATTCGCTGGGCTTGGCGGCCGAAGTGCCGATATCCTTGACCTGGATGCCCTTTTTGGCGCTGATTTTGGAGCTGATGATTTTGCCGCTGTCCACAAGGCAGCGGCCGTTGATCTCAATGGTGCAGCCGAAGATTTCCTTTTCCACCACCAGATCGCCCAGCACCTCCAAAGTGCTGTTGTGGATGTGGCTGGCCTTGAGGTGGCCGCCCACCTTGCCGGTGGTGCTGTATATGCCGGTATGGACTGCCATGTCCCCGCTGATATCAATGGTGGCGCTCTGGATTTCGCGGGTTTCGAGGCTGCCGGCCTTGACCATATAGCCGCTTTCGATGCCGCCGTTGACTTCGACGTGGCCCTCGAAGATCACATTGCCGGTTTCGATGCCGACATTGGAATCAATGGGCAGGACGGCCCAGACCGTGACGCGTCCATCCGGTCCCAGCCGGGGGGTGCCGCCGATTTTGGCGATAAGCTGCCGGCCGTCTTCGGAGCGGGTCACGCCCTTGGAGAATTTCAGGGATGGGTCCTTGATGCGCGGCACAGGAATCTCCTGCCCAAACACATCAGTGCCCGGCTTGCCGGGATCACCGCCCACCTTTTCAGCCAGGAGCGTGTCGGCCGCTACTTGGGGAATCTCGCCGCGGTTCTTCCAATCCATGGTGCCGTCTTCCAGCAGGGTGCCAATGCGCATGGGATTGGTATCAAAGAAGTACTGAATCTCCGGCGGCTTGCCCGGCACCGGCTCCACCCCGCGCGCCACCACAAAAGGATCCATGGGCATGGGGTTTTGCGCCAGATAGGCGGACAGCAGTTTATCGCTGATCACACCGTACGAGATATTGTTTTCCAGCAGCAGGGCCTTGATCTTTTCCATTGAGGGCGGGGGTTGAAGATCTTGGGTCGGAGCGATGGTGGCGCTCAGTTTGTCCGGCGCCACCTCAAGGCGGACCTGTTTTCCGGTCCCGGAGGCCAGCGGCACCGCATCGGTCCAGCCATCCAGGGCACCAGCGACCGGCTGGGGCGCAGCACCGCCAGCTTGAACCGCCAGAATCGAATCCACCTGCTCTTTGGTCAGCACCCCCATCTTCTGAAGTACGGCGCCAATGGGCATGAACACCTGGGTCCGATTATTGATGCAACGCTGGATCACCAAGGCGCGTTCGAGCTTGTCCTTGGTAACGATTTGCTTTTCAATGGCGATCTCGCCAAAAAGCTTGTCTATTTGCTCAACATCGGACATTGGCATCCCTATTTTAAGGTCTACTCATTGGGTAGTATCGACGGGCGATATGATAAACTTTAGAAAAGGGTAGGATTTTTTGGGTAGAATTTTCGATCCGGCGCCGGTCTCTCTATGCCAGGCTGCAATGGCGAAACCCGCCCTATCCGAATCAAACGACAATGGCCCGCCGCACCGCGGTCGCGGCGTTACTTTGGAGGCTTAAGATGGGCGTACCATGGGCAGGGTGCACCGTGCACACCATGCGCCGGTGCTTGCAATGCACTCTGCCACGTGGCGCCACGAGAAAGGCTTGAAATCGTATTAACGATTTATGTGGCCTGGGCATAGGCCGTAGGATCAAAAGGTGATCCAACGGGAAATGCCCGGCCCCCCAGTTCGCGATCCAGCATGAGTAAGGCGGTTTTGCTGTCGCCCACCATTTCCATTTCACCGGAGATTTTATTGGTGGTGGCCTCTTCTTCGATTTGCTCGTTGGTGAACCAGGCCAGCATCGGTTCGGACTGGTAATCGCGCACCTCGCGGGCAATGGAGGTCAGGTCATTGATTTTGGAGGTGATGAACTGCTCGTGGGCATAGGCATCTTGCCAGGCTTCCAGCGGCGTTTTCCATTGGGTCTTGAGTTGGGCCAGATCCAGCAGCTTGACCGTCATGTTGCGGTCAACGAGATGATCCATGAATTTCATGGCATGGATGGTCTCTTCATGGGCCTGGCAGCGCATCCAGTGCGCCATGCCGTCTAGGCTCTGGGCGTGAAAATAGGCGGCCATGGAGAGATAAATATAGGCCGACTCCATTTCGTTTTTAATCTGCTCGTTCATTGCTTTGGCCAACTTTTCGGGAATCATCGGGATCTCCTTTATGCTTTGGGTCAGTGGGTGTGGCTTGAATTATCCGCAAAGATAAGTCCCCAAAAATGAAAGGCAACCCGCGGCAGTGGGCGGATGGTCAAAGATCCACCCGCCTGATTTGGATGGATCGGTGCTGTTGTTTGGGAAAAAAATGCCCCTTAGAGTCCGTGAAGATTGCGACCCAAGGGGCATGCCTATACGTTTTTGGGACTGCTGGGTTAAGGCGCTGGAGTTACGCCTTGATATCCACATTCTGCCCGACCCCGATGGCCTGGAGCATCTCGGCCAATTGCTGCTGGCTGTCGGCTTGCTGCTTCATCATCTTGGTCTGCATCTCGGCGTTGGCGCCTTCCATGCGGACCACCGCCGCCAAGGCGGTGTTGGTGTTGATCGGTGCAATATCCATAGTCGCGTTAATCCTTTCCGGGGTTACCCTTCTCAGATATCGGCGGTTGCTGGAAAAACTTTAGCGAAAAAGTGGGATCATGGCTGCGGGAAGGCAGGCACTAAGTTCCAGGAAACCGCTTTCACAGCAGTCCTGGCGACGTCGCGTTGGGCCTGAAAATTCATTTCGGGTGGGTGCGCTGGCTTGGGTACATGATTGCCATTTTGTGGAATAGGGCTATCTAATTTGATGTGAACCGTATTACCCAATCGGCCCCAAATTACCTGCTTTATATTTCTCTTTTGACCTTATCCATTCATTGGTCGCCTTTGTTTTTCGCTCCGCGCCAAGCGCATAACTCATTGGAATAAATTTAAAAATAAAAATGTAAGGCCAAAGTCATAGAAAAAGGGCATGCCATTTGCAGAAAGAATCCTTGACCGGAGCTTGGCGGTTTTCCTTTTGTCCCCCCAAAAGGGCCGCAATGATCTGGCAAACGCGTCCCGATCCCCCGCAACACTAGGGGACGCCATTTGAACGCGGAATGTTCCCCGCGTAGTTGGAGAAAAAAATGAAAAAGCCCCCCCTACTACTTGTAACTCTATTGTTTTTTTTATTCGCCACCAATGCCGTTGCCCAGGAGTTTGCAACGGCCACGAGCACAATCCAAGATGTTGGTTTCACGGGTAAGCTCTCTTATGCGATTGACATCAATATTATCAGTGATGGCAGTACGCAGTTTGCCTTAGGTACTACCCACTTAGCGATAACGTATAATAGCAATGCGCTTACATACCAGACGCTGTCTCTTGAGCATCCAGATTTTAATAGTAACTCACATTATGAAGCGATGCAGCTCAACCAATTTATAGTTGATTCAACCACCGGGGGCATTCAATTAATAATTACCCCAGCAGATGCAACTGGGGAAATTCTGCCGAACTCCATAATACGCCTTGCACGTATCACGTTCAACTTGAATTCTCCTGCTTATAAAACAGGATCTGCTGAAATTGCTTGGTATGGGTATATAAACGGGGATTACACATACGTTAATGATATCAACGAAAAGGCAGTCCTATTTTCGCCAGAGAGCGATAATTTAGCTGGCAATACCAGCCTGATATGCTTGCCATTAATTAACGGAATCCCCAATGGGACCGCTCCTGTAGGGCAACCATACAGCTTCCAACCTACCCTCGATGATGTATGTAGCGCCGGACCTTTTACTTTTTCCATTGCAGGTCAGCCGGGCTGGGCCGGATTCAACACCGACAATGGCCGCTTATCCGGCACGCCTGTGTTTTCCGATGTGAATGCCTACACGGGAATCGGAATCAGTGTTACAGACAGCTACGGTGATAGTACTTCTCTGACCTCATTTGACTTGGATGTTGTCTGTCCGCCCGCTCCAACGCTCTCCGGTTCTCCGACCGTGAGCATCGTGGCGGGTAACACTTATAGCTTTACTCCCACGGTCAGCGATGGCTGCGGCACAAAGACTTTCTCCATCACCAACAAACCGGCTTGGGCCACCTTCAGCGCAATCACGGGCGCTCTAACCGGCACCCCCACACTGGCAAATGTGGGCACCGCGAGTGGTATTGTGATCCGTGTCACCGATCAGAACAGCAATTACGATGAATTGGATAGCTTCAACATCCAAGTGACGCCGGGTTGTGTGGCCCCCATCATTTCAGGAACTCCGGACGAGAGCATCACCAGCGGTCATGATTATAGCTTTACTCCCACGGTCAGCAATGGCTGCGGCACTAAAACCTTCTCCATCACCAATAAGCCGGCCTGGGCCATTATTAATACTTCAACGGGTGCTCTATCCGGTGCGCCGACCTCGTCCGACGAGGGTACATATAATGATATTGTGATCACGGTGACCGATGAACTCAACGCCAGCAATAGTTTGGCTGCCTTTGATATCCAAGTCACGGCCGATGGAAGCAGCAGCTCCAGCAGCACTTCGAGCAGTAGTACTAGCTCTAGCAGCTCCAGCAGCGGCAGCAGCGATGGCGGCGGAGGTGGTGGAGGCGGTTGCTTCATAAACGCCCTGTGGTAATCCGAATTGGGATAGTATTTGGCTGATGGCCTTGATCAGAAGTGGAGAGTTTAGATCTTTCATTCGGCTAAACGAGAGAGGAAGTGAGAATATATAAGTTAGGCTTTAGGGAGAAAAATGGGATGATCACGATGCTGACCCTGGGGGTGTTGCCCTCGGGGTCGGCGTCTTTATGGAGGCTGACGCGCGGCTGTTCAGTCGATTGTGATGGTCGTCCCTTGGGCCATTGGGAAGAAATTAGGGGCATGGCATTGAGCTACTCTCATTTTGAGATGTGTAACATACTACCTATCAGAAATAATATCTGTGGAACGAAGTACTTATCACTCCATGGGAACCCTCGATATTAGGGCTTTTTTGCTGTGGTCGTTTTCTTAAGATTATATATAACAACCTGAAAGTATTGTGATTAAAAATATATGGCGGCTATCTGTCTCCTGTGGCACTGCTTTTGCTGTAGAGAAGTTCAACGTTCCTCCCAGAACAATAGACCGCATGACGGAGAATGGAGCAAGCGATGAAGAGAATATATATAGGACTAGTTTCAATACTATTGCTGTTGTTCAGCGTATCCGCCGCCAGTGCTTTGCAGTATGGATATGGGGCCGCCACCATCGATCTGACCTCGCTATCTTACTCAAGCAATGGCACCAAGGTGTACACCAAAACCCTGGGGGTCTATTCCAGCGGTAGCGCCATGGCCGTGGATCAGAATCAGGTGAGTGCCGACGGTTTTTCGAATTTCTACTTTCAGAATGTGTTGAATAACTGGGCTGAGGCCTATACCAGTGACGCCTTTGCCAAGGCCACCACGGTCAATGGCCTGAGCACTTCCGAAGCCGAAGCCAATGCCGGCGGTACATACGGCC
This sequence comes from Deltaproteobacteria bacterium, assembly GCA_021824175.1. Classification (GTDB taxonomy): domain Bacteria; phylum Desulfobacterota; class Desulfobacteria; order Desulfobacterales; family Desulfosarcinaceae; genus Desulfatitalea. Next base: position 201,624 of record JAKALP010000006.1, on the reverse strand, counting down.
AATATTCAGGGGCCATTGCCGGAACTTATGTCTCCGCCTATCAATTCTACCTGCCCACTGGCGGGGATCTCACAATCAGCATCAAATATGCCCTTGATGCCGAGATCTCCGGGAATGAGCCTGGATTTTCGGTGGCCGGCGCGGGCGCCATGCTGGGCGCCTATCAGTTGGGCACTGAAGACAGCACGGGGGATTGGCTGAGCCTGGCCGGCGGCTTTGGAGATGACTCCGCCACCACCGGTTGGAAAACCCTTACGGTCACGCTGGCTGGTCTGAAAGCGGGCAGCCTTTTCAACCTCTTTGCCGGAACCGCCGCCTATGCCGCGGCCTATGCTCCGGGCCAAACCGCGCCCGTACCCGAGCCCGCCACCATGCTGCTGCTGGGCACTGGGCTGCTGGGGCTGGCGGGATTCGGGCGCAGACAGCTTAAAAATCGAAAATAGCACACAACCACCGGGCGCTTGATCCACATAGCAGTAACCGCGCCCCGATTATAAATACAGAAGGCGATGGGGATACTGGAACCCCCGTCGCCTTCTGGTTTTTGGGCCTTCTTGACGTTGGCTCTGTTTTCGATCATAACCAGACATCGCGCCGTCAATCCATGCGGCGTCAATGGAGGTGAAGCATGCTTTTTGACAAACCCGGACCTGCCAATACACTCCAGACCCTGCAAGCCGCTTTTGAGCGGGCGCGGGTTTTGGGAATAGAGGAGATCGTGGTGGCCTCTGCATCGGGAGCCACCGCCCTTCGGGCCCAAGAGCTCTTCAAGGATTGTAAAATTGTAGCCGTCACTTACCACTGTGGTATTGAGGAGCCGTTTCAAACCGTGATGACCCTCGAAGAACGGGCCGCGCTGGAGGCCAAAGGTGTGGCGCTGGTGATGGCCACCCACGCTCTTTCGGGAATTGAGCGGGCCGTAGCCCGGAAGTTCAGCGGCATCTATCCAGCGCTGCTGATCGCGGAAACATTACGCCTGTTCGGCCAGGGCGTGAAAGTGGCCGTTGAAATTTCGGTGATGGCGGCCGATGCCGGCGTGCTCAGCGGCAAGGATATCATCGCCATTGGCGGAACAGCCCGGGGCGCGGATGCGGCCGTAGTAATCAAACCAGCCAATCAGTCCGATTTCTTCGATCTGAGAATTCGCGAAGTCATTTGCAAACCGCGAAGCTATTAACGCGTTCGAGCACTTACCCGTCAAAGGTTTTTAGCGAATGTGCTTTTTCATTGCCGGCGTGCAGCCCAAAACCCGAAACATCGAGACCACGGCCCGGCGCTGTCCGCGTTGCGGCCTGTATCAAGCCTACTTGCGGCAGGTGGATCATTACTTAAGTCTTTTCTTCATTCCCCTGATTCCCATCAAACGCGGCCAGCCATTTCTTTACTGCCTGCGCTGCCAGCAGCCGGTGGGCACGGAAGAACAACATCCGTCGGGATGGCCTCAAGATGGGCCGCCGCGCTGCCGCCATTGCGGCCGAAGCATTCAGGCGGACTTTGACTATTGCCCAGGCTGCGGCCGGTCGACGCATCAATAAAGGAATACCCGCAATCAACGAATCAACCAATCAACGAATCCACGAATCAACAAAGACCCAAACAGATGTCCAACATAGACACCGCGACTAAGCCACTGATGTCTCTATCTAACTGCGAACGTCATGTGGTCCTGGTTGCGCCCGAAGTCCACTGGAACACCGGCAATATCGGCCGCACCTGCCTGGGGGCCGGCGCCCGGCTGCACCTGGTGCGGCCGCTGGGCTTTTCACTGGAAAGCCGCCAGGTAAAGCGGGCCGGGTTGGATTACTGGCCCAAAGTGCAGCTCATGATCTGGGAGGATTTCGATAGTTTCCTGGCCGGTATGCAACCCCGGGAAGATGAAATCGCGCTGCTGTCCAAGCGCGGAGTGCACCCTTACTGGCAAATACCCGCTATCCGGCGTCTGTTTCTGGTTTTCGGATCTGAAACCAGGGGATTGCCGGCGGACTTGTTGGAAGCCTATATGACCCGCACCTTTCATATTCCCATGCACAGCGAGATCCGCAGCCTGAACCTCTCCACGGCCGTGGGGATTGTGCTTTATGAAAGCGTGCGCCAAGCCGCGGTCCAGCTCTCAATATGAAATTGTTTTCTTAGAACTCTTTCTTTTTTCTCTCATTCTGAGGGCCAAGGGAGACCTATCCCGATTCCGGATATTTTCTTAATCATCAGTTTATTAGATTGATATCAAATAGATAATGATATTTTTGCCAATGGTCGGTCTCTTGGCAGATAAATTGCTTTGGTAAGGGTCATGTAATTTTAACGCGAAGAAAGGAAATATCCATGATCGATTTCATCATAGCCGCCATATTGTATCTTTCGCTGATGTTCGTGATCTTCTTCTGTTTGTCGTTTGTGACCATCGGTATTACCTATGCTTTTGCTTCGTTTGTCCGGCGTTTTATAGTCTGGGGCCGATCGCCCGGCCTGGCGCTCAAGTAACCGAATAGTTACTCAGGATTAGGATTCAGGGTCCGTTGTTCTCCTTTGCCACTGGGTGCATTTATATGCGCCCTTTTTTATTTAGTGCATGATCGATAAGCCCATATTTTTCCAAGTTCAAGGCGGAGGCGAAATTTTAACCGCAGGAATACACAGAGTATTTCGAGGATTAAAATTTTGCCCCAACGCAGAAATTGGGAAAATAGGGGATTTTCGGTCATGCACTATTTAGAATGGTATTGCCAATTTGTTATCATCCATGGTGAAATAAGTACGTTAACCAAAAGGCAGCCAGCGCGCGATCAAAGCGCGATCAACGGGGAAAAGGAGCTTACCATGGCCAGATATCGATCAATCACCATAGGATTAATGCTGGGCATCGGGCTAATGCTGATGTTAACCGGTGCGAATCCAACGTTTGCCGAATATGACAATACCTCCATTGCCGACAAAAACAGTGTGACCTACTGGTTGGATCAGGGGGGATTGCTGTCCACTTATGGCAATCCCAAGGCTGCCATTCGGGCTTATGAAAAGGCCTTGGCGCTGGCGCCCAACAATGCCGAAACCATTTTCGATATGGGCGTGGCGTATGCGGATATGGGCGATCATCAGAAGGCGCTGGTGCTCATCGACCGGGCGATCAGCCTGTCGCCTGAAAGCGGTCGGTACCATTACGGCCGGGGCTGGGTGTTGATGTTGTCCGGACAAAACGATCAGGCCTATCCGGAGTTTCAGAAGGCAGCGGAATTGGGCAACCGGGATGCCATTGCATATTTGGAAGGTTCAGCCCGTTAGATAGGTGCTCAGAAATCATGCATTAATGCAGCCGGTCACTTTGCGCGCATGGTGACCGGCTGTTTTATTTTACTTCTCCAAGGCCGTGAATCCGGAACGGGCCGCTTCAAACACCTTGTCATTACCCACGGCCGCAATGAAGTCATCGATGCGCTGGGAGGTGCCGGCGATCTGGATCACGAAGAGCTCCTGGTTTTGGTGGTCCAGGATCTCTATGGGAAATTGCCGGCCGAGCTCGGCCACCTTTTCTTCGTCCGCCTCGAACTTGATCACCGCCACCTCCCGCCAGAAGCTTTGATTCGTGTCGAGCTCCTTGGCGGAAATCACTTCCGTCATTTTCTCCAGTTGTTTGACGACTTGCAGGGTCTTGGCATCGCTGTCTTCTCTTAGCGTCAAGGTCATGCGACTGACGCTGGGGTCTTTGGTGGCGCACACCGTCAGCGTATCCACGTTGTACATTTTGCGGCGGATCAGTGAAGAGATCTTATTCAAAACCCCGGCGCGGTTGAGCACAAAAGCCAGAATGGCGCGGCGTTTGGGCAATGTGGGCAAGGACATGGAATGCTCCTATTTTTGGTTCCTAATAGTTTTAAGTTTAAAGTAGTAAAGTGTAAAGAGATCGTATCTCTGCATAAATTAGAGCATGGTATCGATATCGAACAAGCAAATGAATCTTATCCTTTGCTTTAAACTTGGCTACTTTAAACTTTACACTCTTTTTCCTATCTGCTTCTTCGATACAATCATATCCCCAATCCCTCCGCCCGAAGGCACCATGGGCAGCACGATTTCGCTGGGATCGCAGGCGAACTCCACCATGATGGGGCCGCGGTGGTCGGCGGCCTGCTGGAGCGCCGCGGCGATCTTCTCCTTCTGCGTCACTCGCTGGTAGGGGATGCCGTAGGCCTGGGCAATGAGGCCGAAATCCGGATTCTTCAACGGCGTGCCCGCATAACGGCCATCATAAAATAGCGTCTGCCACTGCCGCACCATGCCCAGGTAGCCGTTGTTGAGCAGGAGTATTTTAATGTCGCTTTGATACTCCATCACCGCGCCCAACTCCTGCAGATTCATCTGAAACCCGCCATCGCCCATCACGGCCCACACCCGCTCATCGGGCCGGGCCAGTTTCACGCCCACGGCCATGGGCAGGGCGCAGCCCATGGTGCCGGCGCCGCCCGAAGCAAACCAGCTGTTGGGCGTTTGGAAATTGTAGAACCGGGCCAGCATCATCTGGTGCTGGCCCACATCGGAGACAATCAGATCCTTGCCGCCGGTGACCTCCGACAAGGAGCGCACAATGGTCTTCATCAGCAGGCTGCCCTCTTTGCCCACCCCTTTGGCGATCTCTTCTTCCACTTCCTGGGCAATCTCCCGCCGGTAACTCTCAATGCTTTCAAACCAAGCCCGGCGCGGCTTGGGCGTGATCTCCGGATCTTTGGCCAGCAGCCTCAATACTTCTCCCACATCGGCATTGAGCGCCACATGCGTCGCCACATTTTTTTCGATCTCCGAAGGGTCGATCTCCACATGGATCACGGTGGCGTTGCGGGCAAAGGTGTCCAGCCGGCCGGTCACCCGGTCGTCAAAGCGCATGCCCAGGGCCAGGATCAAATCCGCGTGGAGCAGGGCGCGGTTGGCTTCCACGGTGCCGTGCATGCCCACCATGCCCAGGCTCATGGGGTGATCCACGGGCAAGGCCGAAAGGCCATGCAGGGTAAAGGCAATGGGGATGCGGGCTTTTTCCACCAGGCGCCGCAGATCAGCCCCGGCATTGCGGCTGACCACGCCGTGGCCGCACAGGATGATGGGCCGCTCGCTCTTGTTGATCAGGCCGATGGCGCGCCGGAAAAGATCGCGATCCGGCGCGGGCGAGTAGTAAAAACCGGGCAGATCCGGTTCATAGGCGGCCGGATCGAAGGAGTAATCCTCTGGTGTGGTCTGAGTCTGGATATCCTTGGGAATGTCTACGACCACCGGACCGCCCCGGCCGGTGGCGGCCACATAAAGCGCTTCGTGAATGGTCTCCTCCACTTTGTCCGCGGACAACGGCATGTAGGTTTGCTTGACAATGGGCATCATCACGCCCACCACATCGCTTTCCTGAAAGGCGTCGGTGGCGATCACGCCGGTGCTGACCTGGCCCGTGACCGCCAGCATTGGCACCGAATCCATCATGGCATCGGCTACGCCGGTCACCAGATTCATGGCGCCGGGACCGGAAGTGGCCATGCAGACCCCCACCTGTGGGGTCGCTGTGGTCTGTGAGGCTCGCGACAATCCCTGGGCCATGAAGGCCGCGCCCTGTTCATGGCGGGACATGATGAATTGAAAGCATTGCTGGCGCTCCATCTCATCGAAAATGGGCATGATGGCGCCGCCGGTATAGCCGAACACATATTGCACGCCCTTGTCCTTCAGGGCCTTAATCACCAATTCTTTGCCGGTCATCATGGGTGCATCCCTCATTCGATATCCTTATTTGGAACTTGATGTCAGAAACGATTCAATGGGTTTGAAAAGGTCGTACCTGCAAGCCTTTTTGTCAAATGTGAGCACCTGTTCACACCCGGATTGTTGCGCGGCCGATGCAATCAGCAGATCGCCAAGGTCGATTTTGCTTTCACGGGCGCGTGCCAGAAAATTCTCAATGGTTGCTTGGGCCTCGAAACGCAACACCGGCAGAAGTATCATCCCATTCAAAGCATCTAAAATTTTATCGCGGCGGATTTCATACACCGATTCGAGCACCCATAATGTCTCCAGAACAACCAATAGCGGAATCCAGTAGAGGCTGTTTTGAGCTTCGGCCTGTTTGAAGGCGCGATAAACGATCTCCGATTGGGTTGGGTCGTCTTTGACCAGAAACCGGACAATCACGTTGGTATCCAAAGCCTTCATTACAAGCGCTCCTTCATTTTCCGGCGCACGGCGGCATCCATCTCCGCCACTGCAACGGGTTTACGACCTGGCTGTTGCAGGATGCCGAAAAGATCATCGACCTTTTTAGAGATCGGCCGGATGAGGGCTTCGTGCTGGTCGGTAAGGATGAATTCGATCTTGTCCCCTGGTTGCAGCGTGAGCGAATCGCGTACTGCTTTGGGAATGGTGACCTGGCCCTTGGTGGTGATGGTGGCGGATATCATGGCGCCTCCTTACTTTATAATTGTCCTTACTGATATCATGGTAAGGCAAGCGGGGGGGTGATGTCAATTGGGCTGGTCCCCAGAACCCAATGAATGCAGGTACGGCCATTGCTTGCGGCACGGAAACGAGGCGGATATTTTCGTACTCGTACGCGTACTCGAAGGGCTTTTGCAACCATTTCGAGTACGAGTACGCGTACGAGTACGAGTACGATCTGGAAAACGCCGATGTGCAGCAGCTGAGAGAATTGACATTCCAGTCGCATATATGCATTTTATGGAGCATTGCGAAGCAAGATCATCAAATCACCTCAAACAGGAAGATCAGATGGCAAAGACACTCTTTGAAAAGATTTGGCAAAAACATGTGGTGCGGGAGCTGCCTGATGGCTCGGCCTTGATTTACATCGACCGCCACCTGGTCCATGAAGTGACCAGCCCCCAGGCCTTTGAAGGCTTGCGCCTGGCGGGCCGCAAGGTGCGCCGGCCCGATCTCTCGGTCGGCACCATGGATCACAACGTGCCCACCACCGACGACCGCATGGAGATCAAGGACCCCATTTCCAAGGCCCAGGTGGAGGCCATGCGCGGCAACTGCAAGGATTTTGGCATTCAGATGTATGACCTGGGTGACGACCGCCAGGGCATCGTGCACATGATCGGCCCCGAGCTGGGGTTGACCCTGCCCGGCCTGACCATCGTGTGCGGCGACTCCCACACCTCCACCCACGGCGCTTTCGGGGCCCTGGCCTTTGGCATCGGCACCTCGGAAGTGGAACATGTGCTGGTGACCCAGACCCTGGCGCAACGCAAACCCAAAACTTATAAGGTGGAGTTCACCGGCCAACTGCCGCCTCACATCTTTTCCAAGGACATGGTGCTCAAACTCATCGGCACCATCGGCACGGCTGGCGGCGCGGGCCATGTGCTGGAGTACTGCGGCGAAACCATTCGCGGCCTCTCCATGGAAGCGCGCATGACCATCTGTAATATGAGCATCGAGGCCGGGGCCCGGGCCGGTTTGATCGCACCCGATGAAACCACCTTCAACTATATTGCCGCCGCCGACCGCCCCTTTGCGCCCAAGGGGAAACAACTGGAGCAGGCGCTGGCCATGTGGCGCGCGTTGCCCAGCGATGCCGGGGCCAAATTCGACCAGAGCATCACCATCGATTGCCGCCGGCTCAAACCCCAGGTCACCTGGGGCACCAATCCCGGCATGGTGATCGACATCGACCAGACCGTGCCCGGACCGGACCAGGCCGCCGGCTACAGCCGCACGGACGTGGAAAACGCCCTGGCCTACATGGGCTTGACCCCCGGCACGCGCCTGACCGATGTGCCCGTGGATGTGGTGTTCATCGGCAGTTGCACCAATGCGCGCATCGAAGATCTGCGCCTGGCGGCCGCGGTTTTCAAGGGCCGCAAAGTGGCGCCCCAGGTGCAGGCCCTGGTGGTGCCCGGCTCCATGCAGGTGCGGCGCCAGGCCGAAGCCGAAGGGCTGGATCAAATTTTCAAGGCGGCCGGCGCCCAATGGCGTTTCGCCGGTTGCAGCATGTGCCTGGGCATGAACCCGGATCAGCTCAGGCCCCAGCAGCGCTGCGCCTCCACCTCCAACCGCAATTTCGAAGGCCGCCAGGGCAAGGGCGGGCGCACCCATCTGGTGAGCCCGGAAATGGCCGCGGCCGCGGCCGTGGCGGGGAAGTTCGTTGACATACGGACTTTTATGAATCGATAGACATCGAAAGAGGGACGGGACGGAATAAGTTTAAAGTTTTAAGTGTAAAGTTTTAAGTTGAGGTGTTCCGGCGATTGAAAATTTTGGTGGTGTTATGACAATGAAATAATCCAAATGGCTAAAATCCACCGCTTTAAACTTGATACTTTAGACTTAAAACTCATCTTCCGCCCCATCGGCGAATCACAATGAATTGCGGTATAAGTAGAAAACCGTGAACTTAGAGGAAACATATGCAGCCCTTCACCACCCACACCGGCATCATCGCCACCCTGGACCGTTCCAATGTGGACACCGACGCCATCATTCCCAAGCAGTTCCTGAAATCCATCAAACGCACGGGCTACGGGCCCAGCGCCTTTTTTGACTGGCGCTATAATGCTGACGGCAGCCCCAATCCCGCCTTCGAGCTTAATCAACACCGCTTCTACGGCCGTTCCATCCTCGTGACCCGCAACAATTTCGGCTGTGGTTCGAGCCGCGAGCACGCGGTCTGGGCCCTGGTGCAGGACGGCTATCGCGTGGTGGTGGCCCCTTGGAAAGAGCTGGGCGGCAAGCGCTTGCCGGCCTTTGCCGATATCTTCTTGAACAACACCACTAAAAACGGCATGCTGGCCATTGAGCTGTCCGAAGATGAAGTACAGATCATTTTCAACCAGGTGGCGGCCCATCCGGGTTTGCAAGCCACGGTGGACCTGGAAAAGCAGCAATTCACCCTGCGCGGCCCCGATCCCACCACCTTTACTTTCGACATCGAATCCAGCGCCAAGCAGCGTTTGCTCAAAGGATTGGACGATATTGCCATCACCTTGCAGTATGAGGCGGATATCACCCGTTTTGAGAAGAGTTATTCGCCTTATTAAGGTTGGCTGCTTGCCGCGGAGTCATAAAGGCACAAAGTGACAAAGGCGCAAAGGCACAAAGATAATTAAAAACCTTGGCCGGTTCATTGACTGCAAGCTGCGTGTGCGCTCTCCTTTCCAGAGCCTCCGACGAGATCAAGGCGCTTGACGCCCAACGGGCCAACGGGCCAACGGGCCAACGGGCAAACGGACACACGGACCCCATGGACCTCATCGTCAAAATGAAATTCGGCTCCCAGCTTTATGGGACCAGCACCGGGAAATCGGACCAGGATTTCAAAGGGGTCTTCATGCCCGAGAAGCGGCAGATCCTGCTGGGCCGCATTCCCAAGTGCCGTCACTTTACTACCGGCGACAGTAGTTCCAAAAACAAGGCCGGCGACATCGACGAAGAGATCTACTCCCTGCACTACTTCATCCAATTGGCGGCCGAGGGCCAGACCGTGGCCCTGGATATGCTGCACGCCCCGGAAGCGTTCTGGATCGTGCACACCCCGCTGTGGCGCGCCATCGTGGCCCAACGAGCGCGTTTCTACACCAAGCGCCTGAACACCTTCGTGGCTTACGCCCAGCGCCAGGCCGCCAAATACGGCATCAAGGGTTCGCGTCTGCATGCCGCGGCAAAAGTGCTGCAAGTGCTCAGACGCCACAGCCCGGAGAAAAAACTTGCCGATCTTTGGCAAGAGTTGCCAGCGGGCGAACACAGTGAGTTTATCGGCCTGGACCCCAACGGCATGCGGCTGTACCAGGTGTGCGGCAAGGCCTTCCAGGAATCGGTGCGCGCAGGCTACGTGATTCCCATCCTGGAAAAGTTCTACAATGATTATGGCGAACGGGCCCGGCAGGCCGCGGCCAACGAAAATATCGACTGGAAAGCCGTCTCCCATGCCCTGCGGGCCGCCATTCAAATCCGGGAGATCCTCACCCAAGGCGCCATCCACTATCCCCTGCGCGACGCGCCCTTTCTCATCCAGGTCAAAACCGGGCAGCTGGACTACGCCACCCAGGTGGTGCCGGCCCTGGAAGCATTAATGGAAGAAGTAAAGCAGTTGCTGGACCGCAGCAATCTGCTCGAACAGGTGGAAGTCAAATTTTGGGAAGATTTTATCTGTGATGCCGTGGCTCAACATCATTTTGGCGATCGCAGCGCCGAAGCTATAACTCCCGATTTTTGAAGGGCGGCTCGTAACAGCCTCCCCTCGCCTCTTTGGGGAGAGGGCGGGGTGAGGGGCCGGAGAATATTCAAGCATGAAGCAATTGCCGCCAGCCATCATCGATTTTCACGTGCATCTGTTTCCCGACAAGGGCTTCGATGCCATCTGGGCCTATTTCAAAAACCACGGCGCCGAGGTGCGCTACAAATACTACACGCCCCAATGCATCGATTATCTGACTGGCCAAGACGTGGGCACCATTGTTTATTCCAACTACGCGCACAAGAAGGGTGTTGCCGGCCCCATGAACGAATGGAACCTGGCCCTGCTGGATCAACATCCGAACCTTTACTGCTTTGCCGCCTATCACCCGGAAGATGGCGACGCTCTGGACTATGCCGCCCGTATGTTGGCCCACCCGCGCGTGGCCGGCATCAAGCTGCACTTCATGGTGCAGAGACTCTTTGCCCACGACGAGCGCTTGTACCCCATGTATGAGATGATTATGGAGAAGAACAAGCGCCTGCTGCTGCATGTGGGCAATGGCCCCATGGGCAACGCCTTTGTGGGCATTGATCAATTCAAAAAAGTACTGCAGCGTTATCCCGATCTGCCGGCCAACATTCCCCACATGGGCGGTTACGAATTCAAAGCCTTCATGGAGCTGCTGGACCAGCATCCCCGGCTCTATCTGGACACGGCCTACAGTTTCTGGCCCGGCCTGCCCTTCACCTTCAATCTCAGCTCCGACTACCTGGAAAAGCACCGCCACCGCATTCTCTACGGCTCTGATTTTCCCAATGTGATCCTGCCCCGCGAAGGCGAGATCAACTACCTGCTCGGTCTTGATTTGTCCGAAGAATTCTACCGGTTGGTCTTCCATGGCAACGGCAGGCGATTGCTCCAAGAAAGCTGCCCCACTGATTGAATCCCCATAAAAGGCAGGAGCGTAAATTATTATCCTGCCAAGGAGGTGGCATCATGCAATCCGTTACACTACCCAAGGTCGTACTCTGGTTGATAATTGGAGTGTTTTTCTTTCTGGCTCTTTTCGTGCTGGCGGGCGCCGGTGGAGAATCCAACGTCGGGCGTTATCAAATGGCGGTTTTGGAACGAAGCAATTTCACCGATATCTTCGTCATTGATACGGCCACCGGAGTAGTCAAGTACGTGGGCAAAGATGAAGGCAAGCCCTTTGACCAGATCAAAGGTAAATAACAGCATTGCGGCTTACGGGATGCCGAGTTCACCTTTGCTCTTGATAAAGGGATCAAAGCAAGGCACTATCGCCGCCGCCAAACAGGATACAGGTCCGGTGTCGGCAGGGGTAGTTTAGATCTGCCGGCCGGCGTGGTCCCCTTGCGAGGCATCGATCCACCGCAATGCAAAGGAGAAGAAAGAACATGAAGCAATGGCGAATGATGACGACAACGGCGGTCGGGCTTTTGGCCGTCATGATATGGCTGGCCGCTCCGGCCCTGGCCGAAAAGCCGCCCTGGGCCGGCGGTCACAAGGGTGACGACCATTCCCATAATAAAAAGCACTCGGATTATGATGATGGTGGACAAGAAGCCCCCCCATCCAAGCACTCCGGCAACCACGGCCATGGTCACGGTCACGACTATCAGGAGCATTTCGGCCATGTGAACCGGGCCCCCATCGACGAATACTACGCCGGCCGGTTCAGTAAAGGCAAATGCCCGCCCGGCCTGGCCAAGAAAGGCAATGGCTGCCGGCCACCCGGCCAGGCCAGGAAATGGCACATGCACCAGCCCTTGCCGCGGGAAGTGGTCTATCACCCCCTGCCGCCCGAGGTGGAAGTCCATCTCGGCCCCCCGCCCTCCGGCTACCGCTTTGTGCGCGTGGCCCAGGATATTCTCATGATCGCCGTGGGCACCGGCATGGTGGTGGATGCCATGGAAGATATCGGCCAGACGATGGAACGATAAGTCATCATCATCTCCAAATTTGCTTCGGGTTTCAAAACAGATCCATCAGAAGCCTGCAAGATTGGCTCTTTTCCAGTACTTCGCCGTCGGTTCCAAAGGCTTTGATCATGACCAGGAAGTGTCGTTGAAAAGATCGAGCTGCCGATCATCGGTGGGTTTGGTTTTTCGAGCGCGTTTCTTGGCGGGCGTTTTTCCCGCTTTGGCCTCCGCCGCGCGTTGCAGGTTGAGGGCCAGCAGGCGGCGCAGGAGTTCCTTGCGGGCCGTGGGGCTGAGGGTGTAGCGCAGGCGGTCGTTTTCGGGCAGGGTTTCGACTTCGACGAAGTCGTGGCCCAGGTCGAGGTCGGACCAGCCGTAGGCGTCGCGCACGGCGATGTCCAGGGCGCGGTGCAGGCAGCGCAAGGCGTGGATGCCCTGAAAGCCTTCCTCGGCTTGGGCGGCGGGTTGTTTGCTCGTCCTGGCCACTTTTTGCGGCGTGAGTTCACGGGTGTGGAACAGGTTGTAGATGTCGGTCAAACCCAGTTGGAGGGTGCGCATCAGGGCGCGGCGGTGTTCGTGGTACTGCTCGCCGATGCGGGCCAGGTTGGGGTCGTCGAAACGCCAGAGCCCTTCGGGAAAGGGGAAGGTTTCGAAGCAGTCGGAGGGCGAATAGCGCAACCGGGTTTCGAGCGCGCCGCTGTACTTGCGCGCCCACACCTCATGCAGGGTGGACTGGACCACGGCGAAGAGGTCCCAGCGGTCGGTGGTGAAGACGTAGAGCGTGTTGAGAAAAACATAGTTGCACGAAGCTGCGGAGAAATTGAGGTATTTAGTTGTTGCAGCCGCTACGAAGCAATGATTTAGCATTTTTATGCTTCGATAAATTTCAATCCTAGCCCTTTCATAAAGCCACCATGGCAGCAAGGCTATCCGCTTGTTGGCTATACGTTCTGGCTTGACCTTTTCTTTAATAATTTTGAATGGTGCTTCATACTCCTGGGCCTTCTCCATCTCCCAATCGAAGAAGTTGATGATGGACCTCCCAGGGGTTTGGCAGGGTTTGCTGTTCACCTCCTGGCCGTTGATGACCGGGAAGATCACGTCTTGATTACACGGGTCGGCTTCAATCAACCGACCCGCTTCTTCGTGAGTCAAAAGAAATCCATCGCCCAAAAAGATCGAGCCCTGGAACATCCGGTCGGCGTTTTCTCTGAGGAGCTTGGGCTCGCCGGCATCCGCATGGTCCTCGAAATAGGCGCTGATGAACGGTACCTCGCGGCCATCGAGTACCCGCTGACCAGGCCATTGCCCCTTATAAACGGCCACCAATGAAACCACCAGGTTAGCCAAGCCCGGCCATTTAATGCCGCGAACGGCGAAATTTATAGCCCCGCCCTGGGCCAACACCTGCTCCAGGCCATCCTTGCGGACATCGCCATCCTTGATGGAGTTGGTGGTAATGATGGCGGTAAATCCGCCGGGCTTGAGCAGGGAGTAAATGCGACGCACAAAATAGACGACCAGGTCGCTCAAGCCGATCGGTTTATACTGCCATTTTACATAGCCGCAAAACGAGTGGCCATAGGTGCCGCTGAGGGCCTGGCCGCCTAAGTAGGGCGGATTACCCAAAATGCAGTCAAAACCGCCTTTCTCCATGATCTCCGGAAATTCCAGGAACCAGTGGAAAAAGCGCTTCTCATATGAAATGGCCCAGGCCGCCGCCGTGGCCTGACCCTGGGGGCGGCGCTCGCCTTTCCAATAGCGCTGGAATTGCTCGTCGGTGATGAAAAGGGGCTGGTTCTCTTCCGTCTTGGGCAAATAGAACTGGGCAATGGGAATGGCGGCGATCTGGTTCAATACCCAAGCATCCCCGCTGTTATTGAACTCCACGAAATGCTTCTTTTTAGCGGCGATGTCGTCCGGCGAGCGCTCGGGCAGGGCCGCGATGGCCTGCCATTTGCCTAAAATGGTGTCAAGCTGCTTCTGGATTTCGGGGGCAAGCTCGATCTTCATCTGCTTGTGAGGCCGCCGCTCTTCCTTGTTCTGCTGGCGCAAGCCGGCCGCGATCTTCTTGTCATCGCCGGGCATAGTAGCAAAGGCTTCATCGGGCACCCCCTGCTCCACCTCCTCGCGGCGCACATAGCCCACAATGGCGTTGCCGCACCGGATGTGATGATCCAGGAAGTTGAGCGGCTGGCCGGGATTGTGGGCCTCCAGCCAGAGGGCCACCTTGCACAGCTCCACGGCCAGGGGGTTGATGTCCACGCCGAAAATGCATTCATGGATCACGTCGCGCACGGCGGCGCGCATGGCCGGCGGCGCGGGCTGCTCCTCGCCGCTGCGCACGATGGCCAGTTCCGTGGCGATGCGCCGGGCCGCGGCCAGCAGAATGTGCCCCGAGCCGCAGGCGATGTCGGCCACGCGCAGGGCGAGCAGGGCCTTTTCAGGGTCCGGCGCCTTAAGCTTTTCCGCGATCAGATGGTTTAGGGAGTGTTTGATCAAAGGTTGAACCAGATCGTCGGGCGTGTAGTGCGAGCCAGTAGCGGCGCGCTGGCCGCCCTGGGCGAAATCGAAGTGGGTGCGGCCTTCAATGGTCATAAACACGGGCCGGTATTCCAGCAGGCCTTCATAGACCGATCCGAACTCTTCCACGTTCAGGGCCGCGTAGTTGACGCGGATGGTCTGGCCGGTGTCGGGGTGCTGGTAAAGTCCCAGGGCGCGCAGGCAACCCAGCAGCACATCGTTCCCCAGGGTGGCTTGAGCCAGCCCCCGATGGCGTTGGGATCGAAAAGATCGCCGTCCAAGGGGGCGATGCCGAGCTTGGGTCCGGGTCCGCCGGCCTCAAAAAGCCGGAAGGTGCCCCGCAGGGAGAGCCAAAGGTCAAACTTGCGGCGGTCGGCCAGAAAACGCTTTTCCGCCAGACGGCGCAGGCGTTGCAGGCTGTAGTAGCTCTGGTAGATCTCCTGCTGCCGGGCATCGGCGCCCAGCGGGAAGATCAAACCGCGCTCCTCGATGACCATGAGAAAGAGGATGCGGTAGATCAGGCGCAGTAGATATTGATAAAAATCATCGGGCTTGAGGCTGCCCGAGGCCACCTCTTGCCGCAGCGTTTGATTGGCCGGATGGGATAGAAAGCCGTTGGCAAAATCACGGATGGCCGTTTCCACGGCACCGCTCAATTTTTCGCGGATGCGGGCCCCGGAATCCAAGGAATCCTGGTGAAAGCGTTCGATGAGGCATTCGGCGGCGCTATCGGCCGAGGCCGGCAGACGCGAGGCGTGCAGCAGACGGAACAGGATAGCAAAGTCGGCGAACAGGCCGTCGCCGAAGATACGCTCCAAATCGAACTCCAGGTAGGAGAGTTTGACCAGCCGGGAGCTGTCGCGCAGCAACCGCAGCAGGCGGCCGTTGGTGACCAGGCCGTACAACTGCTCCTTGAGGTTCAAATACTCCTGCACCATGGCGTGGGCCGACATGCGCAGAACCACTCCTTTTTCCGGCTTGCGGTCCAGGCCGGCCGCTTCGAGGCATCCCACGATATGGATCGGCGTGTCGGCCCGGTTGGTGACGCGGTGGGAGATGGGGTAGATCTTACCGCTGAGCTGCGCGCCCCGGGCCTGGTATTCGAGCTGGTAGCCGAGCAGGCCCAGCAGGGGGATGATCCACTGCTGGCGGGTTTCGGTGGCGGCTGTGGCGCCGGGCTTCAGGTTTTCGATTTTGCGCTGGAAGATGCGCCAGTAGTCCTGGGCGTCGGCCCAGGCCCGGGCGATTTCGTCCTTGACCTTGATGGCACTGTCCAGGCCGAAATCGTTAGGGCGCTGGCCGGGGGCCTCTTCCAGCCGCTCCAGGATGTCCGGGGCCAGGATGGCGCCTTCGATGCGGATGCAGGGATAGCTCATGGCTGTTTCTTTCCCTGGGTCAAACGGTACTTTTGGAGACGGCTTTGGGGCTTGTCCGGTAAGGTATAGGCAATCAAACCCTCTGCCAAAAGTGCTACGATGGCCTTTTTCACAGCGCCTGAAATGGAATTGTGACCTAACGCAGCTGCAATTTCACTTTTAGACTTAGGCGAATCTTGTAAGGTTTCAAGGATGCGAGCCGCAAGGTCTGACTCGGGCCTCGACTCGGGCCTCGACTCGGGCCTCGACTCGGGCTTCAAAATGTCCGTGTCATCTTCCGTGCCTCTTATGGCATCCGAATTTACCGGCAAGCGCACCTGGAAATAACTGTGATTCTCATCAAATTCAAACTCAGGCGGCGGCGAGCCGTTGGCTCGCATGGCGCGCAAGATTTTCGGAATACCGGTGGCCCGGCCTTCGGTGAGATCCAGTTCTTTTAAAAATTCACCGATGCGGCGGTTGCGGTAACGCCGGGGCATGGCGCGGCCAAGACGCAACTGGTCCAGGCGCACGGAACGGTCCGGACCGGGGTAGCTGAGCACCACCATCTCCTGGGGGGTGATGCGCACCTCCACGGGTTCGCGCTCCTCGTAGCTGCGATGGTAGACGGCGTTGACCACGGCCTCTTCGATGGCTTCATAAGGAAAGTTGGCCACCCGCGTGGCCTCGGCCCGGTCGGCATGCTTGATGACCGTTTCATTGAGGTAGTTGCGGCGGATATAGTCCAGGGCCTCACGGGTCATGCGCGGCAGCGGGCCGCGAAATGTTTTTTCGGTGAACTTGTCTCCACCGGGGCCGTCCGGGAACCACACCACGTCGATCTGCGTGGCCGGAAAAAAACGGTATGGTTCCAAATGGAAGAAAAGCAGTCCCACGTTAAGCGGAAAGGGCGCTTCGTTCGGACCGCTGATGATGTTCATCTGCCGTCCGAGTTCGACCAGGGGGAGAGTGGCGGCTTGCGTGGCCAGGTCGCTGCCGACCTCTTCCAGAAATGCGCCGATCAACTCCCTGGAAAGATCTTGAACTCTGGCCCGCTGGTTGATCCGGTCGTCGAAGGGCACGGTGGCCGCCAGGGAGAGCAGTTCGGTCTCGTCGGCGCCTTTGGCGCGCACGGTGCTGGAACCTTTGCGAATAAAATAGCCGTACTCCTTATTGCTTTTGCCCAGACCGAGCTTGGCCTTGTAGGGCCGGGTCTGGCCGCCGGGCGCCCAGATGATCAGGATGTCGCGGCCTTCCATTTGGTAAGGGATCACAATGGGATGATAGGCCGGCTGGATGGCGTTGCTGCCGAGTTGCAGCAACTCCTTTTGAAGGGCATCGAAATGGTCCGGATCGAGACCCGCCGGCGGCAGAACTGGCCGGCCGTTGCGCTCCTGAATGCCGAGAACGATATAGCCGCCGCCGAGGTTGTGAAAGTCATTGGCAAAGGCGCAAATGGCGTGCAGGGTGTCCAACGGGTTCCAGCCCTTTTTGAATTCCAGGCGTTCCCATTCGACGGTGCGGCCCTGGATCAAGTCACGGATGTTCACGGGCAGGGACATGCATTACTCCGGAAGTAAAATGTAAACACCTAAAAGGTCCATGGGCAGAACCGGATAAACCACTTGATAACGGCGATGGTCCATGAGGGCGCTGAAACGTTCATGGGCTTGCACCAGATGCTGGGCTTGCCGTTCCGCCAGGCAATCGAATTCCGGCGATAGATCCGCCAGGAGTCTGAGTTCATTTTCCAGGAAATTGGCGCGCGCTTGGGATGAAAGATCGGAAGAGGCCCGGGCCGCGCTCAGCAGGGACTTGGCCTCGGCTTGCGCCAGGAACTCTTTTTGTTGCGGCGTGCCCCGCCAGCCCCAGATGAGCATCTCCTCGGCCACGATCTGATGTCCGTCCTTACTCTGTTCGATGACGTTGCGGCACCGGAAGAGCAGCAACGTGATTTTCACAGCCACCTGGCGGGTGCGGATGACGGCGGCCCTGGCCGCGCGTTTGTCGACCCGGCTCAAGGTGTTGGCCATCAGCAGATGACAGAGCTGTTCCACGAAACGGTGGTTGCGCCCTATGTAGTGATACCCTTCCGGGGTGGGCGACTCGAAGCTGACCTTGACCGGATCTTGGGCGGGAAGCAGATCCAGGAGTTGGGGCGGCAGGTTGCCGGTGACGATGCGAAACCCCTTGGCATCCTTGAACACCTGGGCGCCGAATAGATTATTGAGCGCGGCAAAGACAAAGGTCTCCACTGTTTTGGGATCGCCGATGGCCTCGTCCATTTCCCGCAGGTCGGTTTCGATCTCCTGGGCCTTGACGGCATGCTGGGCAAAGATGCTGCGGGAGGCCTTTTCCCGGGCCGCAGCCTCGTCCACCTTGCGGGTGATCCGGTTTTTAGCGGCAACGGCTTCATCGAATTCACCGAAATCAAATTCCATCTGCTGCGGGACGCCGACGGCCACAACCCGTCGCTGGGGATTGAGCAGCAGAGCTTGGGTGATGGTGTCGATGATGCTCTGGGAGTCCTCAGGGAACGGCACGTTGATGCCGGTTTCACGCTTGATCTGGCGCACCTTGCGCAACAGGACATCGAGGACGATGCCGTCGATGGGGTTGTCGGCGCCGTAGAGCAGGCAGGCCTTGACAACGGGGGCCTGCTGCCCGAAGCGGTCCACGCGGCCTTCCCGTTGCTCCAGCCGGTTGGGGTTCCAGGGAAGGTCGTAGTGCAGGACCGCGGTAAACAGATCTTGCAGGTTGATGCCTTCGCTCAAACAGTCGGTGGCGATGACCACACGCAGGGGTGATTTGAACATCTCTTCGATGCGTTGTTTGCGCAGGTCGTCGGGAAGTTCGCTGGTGATGATCTGAAGATCCAGTTGGGGGAATTTTCTTTTCAACGTCGGGGCGAGCCGGGAACCTATGTAGTTGGCGGTGGCAATGTAGCGGCAAAAGACAACCGTATTGAATCCGTTGGTCAGCCACTCTTCGAGAATCAATTCAGCGGAGGCCAGTTTTTGATCTTCCTGGGCATTGCCCAATGGGTCGAGCTGTTTGGCCAGTTGGCGGAGCTGCCGGCGTTGATGCTCGGTCCAGTCGGGATGGGCCATGACCTGGGTCGGGGCGTTGTCGCCTTCAAACCCGAACTCGGTATCGTGCACAGGATTTTCAAGCGCGAGGAGCTCATCGACGGTGCCTGCTGTCGCGTCGTCTTGAAAGGATTCGGCCAGACGGCTGAGCCGGGTGTTGAGCATTTCGATGCCGGCGGCCGGACTGGACATGACACCGCGCAAAAGCCCGAGGGCGGTCCAATAACGAACCCTCTGACGCCCGGCGACGCCACTTTTGGGGTCGATGAGCTTGCGGGCGAATTCGAGCACTTCGCCGAAAAATTGAGCATACCCTTTGGATAGGTGATAAGGCCACTCAAATGGATCGCGCTCGGGGAAAGGTGTTTTTTCGCCCATCCACTTTTCCACATCGGCGCGTTTGCGCTGAACAAAGCAACGGGCCAGGTCCCGGCGCTGGGTCTGGTTGGAATTGACGATATCGAGCTGCTCATAATCATTGCGAAGCAATCCCAAGAGTGAACGAAACTCTTCGGGCTTGCCGCTGTGGGGCGTGGCGGTCAGCAGCACGATCTGCTGATTGGGTTTTTGGGCGATGCGGCTGATCAGATGATAGCGCTGCTGCTGTGCGGCGGCGGCTCCCGTGGGCCGGGCGCAGGTGTGGGCCTCGTCCACGATCACCAGTTCCGGGCACTGTTCGATGAAGACATCGCGGCGCGCGGGCGACTTGATGAAATCGATGCTGATGACCTGGAAGGGGTAGTAGTCATAGATGCTGGTATCGCCCTGGATCTGCCGATCCAGCCGGGCCTGGGTGTTGGACCTTATAATGACGGGTTCCAGGTCGAGCTTGGCCCGGATCTCCGCATCCCATTGATCGCACAAGTGCGGCAGGCATAGGACGGCAAAACGTTTAATTTTACGACGTTCCAACAGCTCCTTGACGATCAGCAAGGCTTCGATGGTCTTGCCGACGCCTACGTCATCGGCGACCAATAGGCGCACGGCCTCCTGGCGCAGCGCCATGATCAGCGGCACCATCTGGTAGGCCCGGGGTCTGAACGAGAGCTTGGCCAGGGCGCGGAATGGGCCGGCGCCGTTGCGGAAGGCCAGGCGGGCGGCATCGTAGAGCAGCCGAGCCGTACCGATATCGCCGAGGTCTTCCGCCGTGGGCGGGTCAAAACGGGCATCGGCGGGCAAATCGTGGCGTATGCCCAGGGGCAGATAAATCCCGGTGATTTCGTGATCCGAGCCGCCCAGGGGCTTTACCACCAAGAGGTCCTTGTCGTCCGACGGCAGCACGATCCACTCCCGGCCCCGAAGGGAGACCAGTTTGCCGGGCTGAAACAGAAAGGTCATCGCACCCTCCTGAAGATATCGGGCCGGGCCGCAATCTTTTCGACCAGGTTATCCTTGTAATAGTAAACCCAAACTTCATCTCCCTTGGCCATGATCGCCTGGCGTTGGGCCGCGTCTCTTTCTTTTACTTCCGAGGCGTCATGGGGCGTGCCGTCGCAAAAGACCCAGAAACGCCGTTCATAGTAAAAATCGGGCTGCACGTAAATGCCTTCTACGCGCTTTTGGGCGGCATCCGGCAGGCGAAGTCCGTTTTCATAGAGATAGTCGAGAAATTTGCGCTCCGTCGAGGAGTTGGGGTCAAGATGGCGCAGCAGGGATTGGTATTGCTCCTCGTAGCTCTTGAAAGTGGTGTTGGCTTGAATTTCAATGTCGGCGATGCGCAGCTTTTCCAAGGCATCTTTGATTAAAAAGCGGTCGATTAGTTTGTGATCCCGTTGGTTATAATAACTGAGCAGATCGTCGTAGCTGGCCGGCTCCTTGTAGTTTTCATCGTCAAAACGGCAGAGCGTAATGGCTTCGTCAATGACCTTATGGAAAATAGTCACATCCTCGACAAACTGGGACAAGATGCCGAGGGTGCCTTCGGCGGCTTCATAGAGTAGGATATTGGGCACTTCGGGGTCGCCCACCGCGACCACGCCGATCTCCCTGGATTCGACTTGAAACAGACGCTCAATGGCCCGCTTGAGCGCATGCTGCAATGTAATGACCCCTTCGGCTTTGAGCCCCAGGGGTTGGATGGGTTCGATGTGCAGAGCGTCGGCCAGATTGGATGTCCACAACTTCACCAGTTTAAACTCTTCCTTTAGATTGTTCTCCGGGTCGGGGATAGAGCCGCGCCAGTCACCGGATACCAGCCCGACGGGAAATCCATCGGCGCGTTGGGAGCGCCACTTGTAGTTCACGTGGACCATCCGGGCGGCAGGCACATAGCGCAGGTTCAGCAAGGCGTTCTCGCTGGTGCGGGCCACGGCTTTGCGAACCCGTTCCAAATGGCCGCCGTCCACCGAAAAGTAGGTCTTGATATCGAAGCCCCGAGATACCCGCTCTTCTTCCTCGCACGAGATTCGGTCTACCTCTTGGGACCTGGACTCGCTCATCTCCAACAGGAAGTGAAGGTGTTCTTTGTTGGCGTTATCGCTCAAACTCTGGCCGCTGAAGGGACAATACTCCAGATCCTTCTGATCGCCTGTCAGAAAATAGCCTGCCTTGGAACTGATCTTGGCTTCGGACAGGGAGGTCTCGGCATCCTGAACCACCAACTGGGATATGCGGTATTTGCGGCCGTTGTGGTAGATGATGTTGAGCGGCCCGAATTCTCTTAAGGCAATGGCGCGGGGCCGCGAGATGAATTCACCGGAGGAGTCACCCGTAGGAATGAAGACGCGCAAAGGTAGCCGCGTAAAGTTGTAGCCGGGCAGAAAGCCTTCCGAGGCCAGGTATCGATAGGGGTAGAACTCGGATAACTCAGAGTATATACCCCGGGCTTCGTTGCGCAGCAGGTCCAGTTGGCGGGCCGCCTGGTCCATATTGCGCCTATACTTTTTGTATTCGTCGCTGCCTTGCCTAAGCGTGCCGCTCTCGATTTTTTGAGTGGCCTGGGTCAGAATATGCCTTGCGGAGCGATAGAGCCGTCGCCAGCGGTTAAGGGCTTGATCCAGGTTTTCGGCCAGCTTGGAGAGCTGTTGTTCCACCCACTGGTCGGAATACCAACTCGCGGCCTTTGACTCTAATTTTGATTCGAAATCATGAATGGCTCTTTTAAAGGTTGACTTGATATGAATGAACATCTCCGGAAGAATGGCAAGCCCGGCTTTGACTTCCGGGGAGACGGGCATCTGGTCATTGTCGTCCAGGATCAAGCGCATGATGGAAGGTTTGGCGCCGCCCTGCTCCTCCAGCCCCGGCATGCCGATTTCCGAAATCGCCAAGGCGTTGAGATGGGTCAATAAAAGTTCTCGATTGCACAGGTCCAGGAGCGGCACATGCACGGCGCCGGACACCAGCTCGGATTGCTGCTTAAAATAGTGGCGATCATGGGGTGAGTAACTGGAACAGTAAGTGAATACCAGTGCGCCTTGACCGCTGCGGCCGGCGCGTCCCGACCGCTGGGCATAGTTGGCGGGGTTGGGCGGCGCGTTGCGCAGGTGCACGACGCTCAGGCCACCGATATCGATCCCCAACTCCATAGTGGGCGAACAGAAGAGTGCGCTGATGGATTCGCCGCGGATACGCTTTTCATCCAATAATTGCTTGGCATCATCGAGATACCATTCGGCCCGGAAGCGGGTTTCTCTTTCCTGGCGCGGTTCGGACTTCAATTGGGCGGTGTGGTCTTCCGCGCGCAACCGTTTGCGGGCCGAAAAATCCCGCCGGTACATTTCCCTGAAGAAGAGATTGGGTTTCAGGGCTTGATCCTTATACGAACGTCGCTTGATGACGTCGGGTTTAACGCTTTCGCCGTCGCCCAGTTTCCATAAGAGTTTTTCTATCCTCAGGCGGTAGATCGGCACTTCCTCTTTTTTCTCGTTACGGGCCGTGCTGCTGATAAGATAGTCCGCATCTTCCAGCTTTTTCATCAGGAGTAGAATGAAGTCGCGGTAATGATCTCCTTTCAGATTGATATTCGAAGTCTGTTGCCGCGCGTAGAGCCTTATGAATTTACCTAACGAACTGGCAGGTCCCATGCTCTTGGAAAAAAGTTTAGTAGCCTTATTCAAAGGATCATAACGGATGAAGTAGGGTTCCCGAAGTTCCTCATTGCGGTCCAGTGTCCATGGTTCGCGAAGTCTTTCAAGGAATTGCTTTTCGTTCTCCTTGATCTTGGACTGGGTCAGGTAGTTCGCGCTATGAAGGGCATATTCGAGCCGGAAGAAATCGAGAATAGTTGCAAGAAAGATCTGCCGATCCTCAGGATACAGTTCATTTAATAGAGGGCAATCCTGCCAATAGTCACTTTCGGCCGCGACTGCCTCTAAATCCTTGTAGCGGATCTTCAACAACCCGCATTGCTCCAAATTGGGAAGGATAATCCGCCAACTGCGCCTCAAGTCGGCAATGGCGCGATAAAAGAGAAAGTTCTGAAAGCAGGCCTCATAGTCGCGCCGAACGGTCACCAATGCAGGTTCTTCATTGCGATTGGCAAAATCGAGGAAAGGTAAATCAAGCCCTTTGAAAACCGCTTCCCCCAGCGTGGTGTAATCGAGCGTGTTTCCCAGCGCTTGCAACAACGCCTTATGGATGCCTGCCCGAAGTTGCACGATCTGGACAAAATCGTTGAAATGCCCGGCTTGCAGGGCCGCATCCTGGCGATTATCCGTAAAGCTCAACAGCTTTTGATCTTTGGCATGGTAACCGCTTTCGTGCAGTTGATTGAGGATGGAAAAAGCCATGATGGTGGTGGAAGTGCCGCGGCCTTCACTGCCCAGTTTGGTCAACTTGGTCCCTTCATTGGTTTTGGTGTCAAAAAAGACGCCCGCACTGGGATCGAATAAGAGCGGCGCTTTCATAAACCAACCCCACCATTTCAACGGCTCTTTTTCGGAACAATTTCCCAGCTCGTCGAAGTACAGCTTTTTAGGGAAAAAAGGCTGCGCTTTGGTGTTCGGCAGCAAACCTTTTTTGGTCTTACGAAGCCATGAATCCGGCAGGAACTCCGGGTCTTCAATTGGGTCCCAAACATCATCCCCAATAATCAAATAACCATCCGTGGCTTCTTCATCCTCCTCGGCCCCCTCTCGGAACTCCCTCGGTTCCAGCCGATTGCCGACGTGCGATACACAGATAAACGCGTGGCCGCTGGCGCGACTGAAGACGATGGGAAATATCGGCTTGCGCTCCTTTTCGTCCTGCTTGTAAACACCGGGTTCTAAGGTGATAAGCCTTTTTTCATCTTGATCGAGGGTCGTATAGACCGACCCTGTCTGGGAGATAAACTGGTGAAGCTTGAATGGCAGAATCGTGTAACGCTCGCCGCTATCTTGAAGCCTTTTGTTAATGATGCTGATCCATTGAAGCAAGTCGGCTAAAAATTGCCGGCAAGCTTCTTCATCAACGCCGGATTCCAAGGCCAGTACCTTTACTATGTCTTTAGTGCGCTGGGGATTACGGCGGACAAGCTGACCATCGCGCTCTTCTATCGCCACCTTGTTTTCGATCCACACCGCAACTGGATTTAGTTTCAGCGTCTCGGCACCTGCCTGAAAATCGACACCCTTCTCGATGGCGGCCGCAAGCTCAGGTCCCATCGGCGGATGACCGGAATAGGATAATGAGCGTGTCAGGGTTTCATTGACGACTTGATCAGGAGAAAAGTGGCGACCGAATAGCGAGGTTGCCACCGTTGCCACTTCTTCGCGCTGGGAGGAAACGCTGCCCACCGAAACCATCGTTGCCGATGTTCCAATGTAGGTCAATTTGTGACTGACGCGGGCACTGATGCGGCGAATCAGCATGGCCACATCCGAACCTTGGCGTCCTCTGTGGGTGTGAAGCTCGTCAAATACCAGGAACCTCAAATTTTCATAAATTGCATCCCTAATGGGGCGTTCTTTCACCCGGGTAAGGAGCAATTCAAGCATCATATAGTTTGTGAGCAGTATTTGTGGGGGTTCGTCACGCATAGCTTGGCGCGCATCTTCATCATCCTGGCCCGTGAACTTGCCGAAGGTAATTGGAAATGCTTTCCCGGTGCTGTTCTTGTAATTGGATTTGTATCGATTAAACTCCTCCATCTGAGAATTGATCAAGGCATTCATGGGGTAAACCACGATTGCCGTTACGCCCGCAGCGCCTGGATTTTCAAGCAGATGATTAAATATGGGGCCGATATAGGTGACCGATTTGCCTGACCCCGTTCCGGAAGTTACGATAAAATCCCTACCGGCAATGCCCAACTGGATGGCCTCATACTGATGCTGGTATAGCGCATAGCCTTTAAAAATAGACGCAATTTCGGAATGTAGCACTCCGGCCTTGGTATGTTCGGAAACATGGCCCGCAACTTTAAATGCCGGGTTGAATTGAAGGAGTGGTTCGGGCCATAATTTCCCCCTTTTAAGCTCGGCCTTTACAATCTCATGAATGCTGGGATCTGCAATGTTGAGGAAGCTGTGAATGTAGGTTGCATAGTCAGCAATGATTTTCGAGTGGGTCTCGAAGACGTTCATGGAGATTCCTTTGTAGTTTAATAGAATCGAACAAGGCGTAGGCTACTGATTGTATCACCGTTAACTGCTTTGTATTGAAAAAACAAGTGATCGTTGGCCTGTGGCACCAGTAAAGATTACACTACCCAAATAAACAAAAGGGCCTTTCAGACAAAGCATCCGTGCAAACATCCAATCGATAAAAATGCTCTAATATGCAAACAGCCGATCGGCTGCCAAACCCGAAAGCCGATCCGCCCAAGCACCCGGTTATCGGCTGATGTACCCCAAACCGAAATCATTTCAACCCCTTTGCCGCCGCCGGTTTAAGTCTTGACACCGCATACCTTCTTGACTATAGGTCGAAACTTGGTTTTTTGGACGGGGCTTATAGCTGGCGCGATATATGGCCGGCTGGGCTTCAAAAGGACCAACGGGATACGGGCGGTACGTACTTCGAAGCTTTGGATAACAAATTCGATGGGTTTGATCGAGCAACTGGCGCTGCAAAAGCAGACCATTGTCCACAAGTGGTTTGCCCGGGTAATCGCGAGTTACCCGGCTGAAACCGCCCGTTTTCTTTCCAGCCAGAAGGACCCTTTTGCCAATCCCGTGGGCCAAACCACGCGGCAAAGCCTCACCACCCTCATCGAGCTTCTCACCTCAACACCGGATGCCGCCGCCATGCGCGCCGCGCTGGACCCGGTCATGCGTATCCGCGCGGTTCAGAGCTTTTCCCCGGCCCAGGCCATGGGTTTTGTGTTTGAACTCAAAGCGATTATCAGGCAGGAGCTGCCGGCCAAGGAGTTGACTCTGGCCCAGTGGGCCACAATGGAGCAACGCATCGATCAAATGGCGCTGGAGGCCTTTGATCTTTACATGCAGTGCCGGGAGAAGATTTATGAGCTCAAAGCCAATGAGATGAAAGATCGCACCTATAAAGCGTTTGCCAAAGCAGGTTTAATAAAGGAGCCGGCCGATGAGTAGCGCCGGCTTCTTCAGAGGGTTGCAGCGCGCCACGCGGCCCGCCGGCGGGTTTGCGGCGATGGCCGTTGCGCATGCCTGGGCCTTCTGGTCGGATTTAACCTTTTTTCATATGGAGGGCCTCGACCCGGTGGTTGGGGCCAAAAGTGAGGTGTGGTTAGATGAATAAATTTTACTTATCATCACTGCTGGCGGTACTTGTGCTGGCCCTGATCGCCTGGGTGGGGGCTCCTGCGCTTCCCTGGCTGTTCGGGATCGTGGTGCCGTACCTGGCTGTCCTGTGTTTTGTCGTCGGCGTGAGCCGGCGCGTCATGGGATGGTCGCGGTCGGCCGTGCCCTTCGCCATTCCCACCACGGGCGGGCAGCAGAAGTCCTTTGATTGGATCAAATCCAACAAGATCGACAACCCTTCCACCAAATTCGCGGTGGTCATCCGCATGGCCCTGGAGATCCTGACCTTCCGGTCATTGTTCCGCAACACCCGCATGCGCATGACCCCGGAAGGACGCCTGGCTTACAATATGGAGATCTTCCTGTGGGCCGGGGCTTTGGCGTTCCATTATGCGTTCTTGACTACGCTGATCCGCCACATGCGCTTCTTCCTGGAGCCGGTGCCATGGTGCATTCAGTTGATTGAAAATGTGGATAGCTTCTTCCGGGTGGAGATCTCCTACAACCCCATCCAATTCGGCCTGCCGGGCATCTACATGTCCGGTTTGGTTTTGTTGGGCGCGGTCATCTTTCTCTTCTTGCGGCGCGTGCTGCTGTCCAAGGTGCGCTACATCAGCCTGGCTTCGGATTACTTCCCGCTCTTCTTGATCATGGGCATCGCCTTTACCGGCATCCTGATGCGCTATTTTAACAAAGTGGATCTGATTGCCATCAAAGAGCTGACCATGAATCTGGTGACCTTCAAAGCCCTGCTAAGTTTCAAGGTGCCCGCGGGCATCAGTCCGCTCTTCTTCATCCATCTGCTGTTCGTCAGCACGCTGTTGGCTTATTTTCCCTTCAGCAAGCTGATGCACATGGGCGGCGTCTTTTTGAGTCCTACCCGCAACATGACCGCCAATACCCGCGAAGTGCGCCATGTCAATCCGTGGAACTATCCGGTCAAAGTGCATACCTACGCAGCTTACGAAAACGAGTTCCGCGAGAAGATGTTCGAAGCCGGATTGCCATTGGAAATCATGCCCGAAGATTCGACGGCGGAAGAGGGAAAGGAGTAAACCATCATGGCCGATGAAACACCCAAAGCCGCACAGTTGTTGGCTAAAATCAATTATACACCCCAGGCCAAGCAGTGGATGGATGTGCCGGTCCAAATCCGCAAGGGCATGTACTGCTATGCCGGCAACCCCAAAAGCCTGGAGTATTTAGGATTCCCCAATGCCCGGCAGTGGAATCCGGTGGAAGAAGATTGGAAGTTGCCTGAAAACTGGCAGCAGATTCTGCACGAAGGGTTCAAGGAGCGCCTGGAGCGCTTCCGCTCCATTAAAGTCTTCATGGATATCTGCGTGCGCTGCGGCGCCTGCGCCGACAAGTGCCACTTCTTCATCGGCACCGGCGACCCCAAAAACATGCCGGTGCTGCGCGCCGAATTGCTGCGCTCCATCTACCGCAATGACTTTACCACCGCGGGCAAACTCTTTGGCAAACTGGCCGGCGCCCGGCCCATGACCCTGGAGGTGCTCAAGGAGTGGTGGTACTATCTGTTCCAATGCACCGAGTGCCGGCGTTGCTCGCTCTTTTGCCCCTATGGCATCGACACGGCCGAGATCACCATTTTCGGCCGCGAGCTGCTCAACCTGCTGGGCTTGAACATCGACTGGATCGCCACCCCGGCCGCCAACTGCTACCGCACCGGCAACCACCTGGGCATCCAGCCCCACGCCTTCAAGGACATGATCGATTTCTTCTGCGACGACATCGAGACCATCACGGGCCTCAAGCCGGAGCCCAACTTCAACATGAAGGGCGCCGACATTCTCTTCGTCACGCCGTCGGGCGATGTCTTCGCCGACCCCGGCACTTACACCTGCATGGGCTACATCATGCTGTTCCATTATCTCAAGGAGAAGTACGGCCTGAAGGTTACCTGGAGCACCTATGCTTCCGAAGGCGGCAACTTCGGCTTCTTTACTTCCCATGAGACCATGAAGCGCCTCAACGCCAAGATGTATCTGGAAGCCAAGCGCCTGGGCGTGAAATGGATTCTGGGCGGCGAATGCGGCCACATGTGGCGCGTCATCCATCAGTATATGGATACCATGAACGGCCCGGCCGATTTTCTGCAAGAGCCGGTCAATCCCATCACGGGCACCAAGTTCGAAAACGCCAAGTCCACCAAAATGGTGCACATCGCCGAATTCCTGGCCGACCTGATCAAGCATGGCAAGCTGGATCTCAAGCCCGAGCGCAATGATAACAAGATTCTGACCTTCCATGATTCGTGCAATACTTCCCGCGGCATGGGCATGTTCGATGAGCCGCGCTATGTGATCCAAAACGTGGCCAACCACTTCTATGAAATGCCGGCCAACACCATCCGCGAGCAGACCTTCTGCTGCGGCAGCGGATCGGGCCTCAATGCCGGCGAGAACATGGAGCAGCGCATGGCCGGCGGTCTGCCCAGGGCCAATGCGGTCAAATATGTGCACGAGAAGTTCGGCGTGAACATGCTGGCCTGTGTGTGCGCCATTGACCGGGCCGCCCTGCCGCCCCTGATGCAGTACTGGGTGCCGGAGGTGCAAGTCACCGGCTTGACCGAGCTGGTGGCCAACGCCCTGGTCCTGCCCGAAGAACAAGAACGAACCACGGACCTGCGCGGAGAGCCGCTGCCGGGAATGGAGGAAGCCGATGAGTGATAAAAAATGGATCATACTGGGCCTGTTGATTTTCATGGTCCTGTTCCTTTCCCCGTTTTTGTACAATGTGCTGATCAAAGCCGGGAAAGCAGCGCCCATGGCTGAACTGGTCCTGACGCCCAAAGCCAAGGCCGCCAAAGAGTGCGTCATGCCGACCCCTTATATGAGGACCGAACACATGCAGCTGCTCGATGAGTGGCGGCTCAAGGTGGTGCGCGGCGCACAGAGGGATTTTACCAACGCCCAAGGCAAGACCTTTGAGATGAGTTTGACCAATACTTGTCTGGATTGCCACTCCAACAAGGCCGAGTTTTGTGACCGCTGTCATAACTATGCTTCGGTAAGACCCTATTGCTGGGATTGCCATCTCGACAACCCCCAAGGAGAAATGAAATGAAAAGCAGCCGCAGACGCTTCATCAAGTTGGCGGGCATTGCCGCTTTGGGGCTTGGCGCTCAGCCGGCGATCAAGGCCATTGCCCCGGCCGCGCAAACCGGGCCGCAGGTAGAGTTCAGCCCAGGCCCCAATGCCCTGACGGCCAAACAGTGGGCCATGGTGATCGACACCCGCCGCTTTAATAAACCCGAAGACCTGGAACCCATGATCGAAGTGTGTCACAAGACTCATAATGTGCCCCACTTCTCCGACAAGCGACACGTCATCAAATGGATTTGGGAGACCCACTTCCACAATGCGTTTCCCGATATTCCCAACCGCTTTATCAGCGAGGCCGCCGAATCGCGCCCCTACCTGGTGCTGTGCAACCATTGCGAAAATCCGCCCTGCGTGCGGGCCTGCCCCACCAAAGCCACCTTCAAGCGTGAAAACGACGGCATCGTGATGATGGACATGCACCGCTGCATCGGCTGCCGCTTTTGTATGGCGGCCTGCCCTTACGGCTCGCGCAGCTTCAATTTTGTCGACCCGCGCACGGGCCTCAATGAGAAAGAGATGAATCCCAAATACCCCACCCGCATGATGGGTGTGGTGGAAAAGTGCAACTTCTGTGCGGAGCGGCTGGCCGTGGGCCAGAAGCCGG
The DNA here is from genome assembly GCA_021824175.1 of Deltaproteobacteria bacterium. Taxonomy (GTDB): domain Bacteria; phylum Desulfobacterota; class Desulfobacteria; order Desulfobacterales; family Desulfosarcinaceae; genus Desulfatitalea. The sequence goes on along the minus strand of JAKALP010000006.1, from coordinate 171,180 downwards.
CCTGCGTGGAGGTCTCCAACGGCGCCATCGCTTTCGGCGACCTGTCGGACCCCAATTCGGAAGTCAGGCATTTGCTGCGCGAAAACTTCACCATTCGCCGCAAACAGAACTTAGGCACCGAGCCGTGTGTCTACTACATCGTGTGAGGTGGGTATGCTTGAATTAGCCATTAAAGGAAGCAAAAGCTATTGGATATGGATTGTGGCCCTGCTGGCCGTTATCGGCGCGGGCTTTCTCCTTTACCTAAACCAATTAACCGTGGGCCTGGGCATCACCGGCATGAGCCGGGATGTCTCCTGGGGCTTTTACATCGCCAACTTCACTTATCTGGTGGGCGTGGCGGCCGGAGGCGTGATGGTAGTACTTCCATACTACCTGCATGACTACAAGGCCTACGGCCGCATCACCATCATGGGTGAATTCCTGGCCATCGCCGCCTTGATCATGTGCATGCTGCTCATCGTGGTGGATATGGGGCAACCCATGCGCGTGGCCAATGTGTTTCTCTACCCGACCTTTAACAGCGTATTGCTCTATGATGCCACCGTGCTCAACGGCTACCTGTTCATCAACCTCATCGTGGGCTGGAACGTGCTGCAGGCCGAGCGCAACGGCGTGCATTACGCCCACTGGCTCAAACCCATTATCTACATCTCCATCCCCTTTGCCGTCAGCATTCACACGGTCACGGCTTACCTGTACTGCGGTCTGCCCGGCCGCGGCTTCTGGCTGACCGCTATTTTAGCCCCGCGTTTCTTGAGTTCGGCCTTTGCCGCCGGCCCGGCCCTGCTGGTGCTGCTGTGCCTCTTCGTGCGCAAGGTGACCCATTTTGATCCGGGCAAGGAGCAGATCCAGAGCCTGGGCAAAACCGTGGCCTACGCCATTTGCATCAATGTCTTCTTTTTCCTGTGCGAGATCTTCGTGGCCTTTTACAGCAAGATCCCCGAACACATGGATCACATCAAATATCTGTTCGCCGGTCTGCACGGCCACGGCATCATGGTGCCCTGGATGTGGGCCTCCATGTCCTTGATGGTCATCGGTATCATCCTGACCGTCAACCCGGCCACCCGCAAGAACGAAACCACCCTGGCCGTGGGCTGCGCCGTAATCATCGCCGGCACCTGGATCGACAAGGCCCTGGGCATGATCGCCGGCGGTTTTGTGCCCAATCCCTTGCATGAGGTCAACGAGTACGTGCCCACCTTGAAAGAGATCTGCATCACTTTGGGCATCTACGCCATGGGCGCCCTGGTGCTGACCATCCTTTACAAGATGGTGGTCGGCGTCAAAGAAGAGGTGCGCGCTTAGTTCCATTAGATTAGACAATGCATTTACACCCAAAGGCCCGCCGGAGTTCCGGCGGGCCTTTGTCTTGACAATGTCTGGCGCGGTTGGCCGTGGATCACCGCTGGCAAGGACAGGGCATCGGCAAGGCGTTGTTGAAAGATGCCGTGTTGCGCACCCTCCAAGCAGCTGATATCGCAGGCATTCGTTGCATTGTGGTCCATGCCAAAGATGATCAAGCCAAAGCGTTTTATCCGTATTTTGACTCTATTCCTGCCCCAACCGATCCCTTCCATCTCTTTCTCATGTTAAAGGATGTCCGAAGTTCTCTATCTTAGTTCCCTCAAGAAATCCTTTCATTCGCCGATAGACTAGAGGTAAAATGATTTTATTGAGGAACTCGGGGATGGAGCCGAACAAAGATTTCATCATGCCCCCGTCGTCACAGGGGGTCAATCAGGTGGATATCAATCCACTGACCCTTAACTTCCCCCGCAGCCTGGAAAAGGCCTTCCGCGAAACCTATTATGCCAATTCCCTGAAAACCATGCGGGTTTCGCTGTTGGCGGGCATCGTGATGTACGGCTTCTTCGGGATTTTGGACGCCAACCTGATTCCGGAGATGACGCATACCCTGTGGCTGATTCGCTTTGCGGTGGTCTGCCCGTTCATGTTGGGAGTGATCCTGTTCTCCTATCTGCCGTCGTTCAAGGCCTATTTCCAGCCCACCATGGCCGCCACCATGATCGTGGCCGGATCGGGCATTCTCTACATGATCGCCATTTTGCCCGCGCCGGTGAACCAGACCTATTATGCTGGTCTGATTCTGGTGCTCATCTGGGGCTACACCTTTACCCGGGTGCGATTTATATGGGCCACCACCGCCGGCTGGATTCTGGTGGCGCTCTATGAAATCGTGGTCACCGCCCTCATTCAAAGCCCCATGCCGGTCTTGCTGAGCAACAACTTTTTCTTCATCAGTTCCAATTTGGTGGGCATGTTTTCCTGTTATTTCATTGAGTATTACACCCGCCGGGATTTTGTGCTGGCCTTCATGCTGGATCAGGAACAGGAAAAGGTCAAATCGGTCAACCGGCGCCTGGAGAAGATCGTGGCCAAGCGCACGGCCCAGTTGCTGGAAAAAAACAAGGAGCTTAGCGAAGAGATTGAAGAACGTAAGCGGGCGGAAAAGGGCCGGGCCGAACTGGAGTCCAAATTCCAGGAGGCTCAGAAAATGGAGGCCCTCGGCCGCCTGGCCGGCGGTATCGCCCACGATTTCAACAACTTGCTCATGGGAATCCAGGGCAACACCTCCTTGATGCTGTTAAAGTCCAACGCGGATCACCCCTTTTATGAAAAGCTCAAGAACACTGAACAGTATGTGATCCGGGGTTCTGAGCTGACCAAGCAGTTGCTCGGGTTTGCCCGGGGCGGCAAATACCAGGTCAACGCCACCAATTTGAACGCCCTCATTACCGATTCCTCCCGGCTCTTCGGCCGAACCAACAAAGAGATCTCCATTAAGCTCGATCTGGACAGCAAGCTGTGGGTGGTGAAGGTGGATCGGGGCCAGATCGAACAGGTGTTGCTCAATCTCTATATGAATGCCTGGCAGGCCATGCCCGGCGGCGGAGCGCTGAAAATCATCACCCAGAACGTCACCATCGACGAGCGCAAACTCAAGAGCCGGGATGCCAAACCCGGCCGGTATGTAAAAGCCAGCATCATTGACCAGGGCATCGGCATGGATGAGAAGATCATGCAGAAGATCTTCGATCCTTTCTTTACCACCAAGGAGATGGGGCGCGGCACGGGCATGGGGCTGGCCTCGGCCTATGGTATTATTCAGAACCATGGCGGATTCTTCGAGGTCCAGAGCCAGGTGGGCCGCGGCACCACCATGTCTTTCTATCTGCCTTCTTCCGATGAGGCGGTGATTCAAGAAGAACTTCATGAGCCTGGTCAGATGCAGACCGGCACGGAAACCATTTTGCTGGTGGATGACGAGGACATCATTCTGGATGTGGCCTCGGAGATCCTGGAGAGTTTGGGTTACACCGTGATCCTGGCCCGCAGCGGCGAGCAGGCCATTGACCTCTATGCCCGGGACCAATCCAAGGTGAATCTGGTGATCCTCGATCTCATCATGCCGGGGCTTAACGGCCGCAAGACTTACGATCAACTCAATCAAATCAATCCCGGAATCAAAGTACTGCTCTCCAGCGGCTACAGCTTATCAGGCGAAGCCAGCAGCATCCTGGAGCACGGCCGGGTGGGATTCATTCAGAAACCCTACAATATCAATGATCTGTCCAAGAAGGTGCGGGAAGTTCTGGGGTGATTGCAATCGATAAGGAGTGTAAGTCAGGAGTGTTGTACGATATCCGCTTTGGCGAGGTCGTACTCGTACGCGTACTCGTACGCGTACTCGAAAAACTTTTTAAATCATTCGAGTACGAGTACGATAAGGGAGAGACCTCATGCTTCATACAACAGTGGTGATTCACACCCACCGATAAGACAGCGGTGGCAATTTCTCCAGGGATCGTATAAAATCGAAACCGAAGCAATCTTGGCTCCCCTCTTCCAGCTCGTGGGATTGACTCTCCTTTAATTCACTGTTCAAACGCGGTTCAGTCGGCAGACTTTGACCCTGGTATTCTTGGGTTTTAGGACGCTATGGGATGTATCCATTTTTCAGGGAGGCAAGACATGTTCAAGCCACCATATTCGAAGGATAAGGATAACATCCGGCGCATCGTTTCGTGCCTTCTTCTCATGGCCCTCCTGCTGTTTACTCTGGCCCATGCTCAAACCCCGGAGACGCCCATCTCGCCAGCACTCACCACACCGCCAAACAAGCAGGTGATTCGATTTGTATTTGGTGGCTCTCCACCCGGCACCTATCTGTACCGGCTGGCCGAGCTGGTTTATTCCGAAGCCTTTGCTCGGCTGGGATATGGTTTCGAATTGTATGCACTGCCCCTGGAAAGGGCGCTGCTGGAAGTCGATGCCGGCCGCATGGATGGCGAAGTAGCCCGAATAGAGTTTGATAACGCCCTGGCAGCTCAATATCCAAACATGATTCAGGTTCCTGAGCCGGTGAGCCAAATCCCTTGGGCCGCTTTTAGCACAGACCGCCGCCTGCATTTTTCCGGTTGGGAAGCGCTGGGCCGCGGCAAATTGCGGGTCGGTTGTCCACGCGGCTACAAGTTGGCGGAAACGGCTCTGCAAGGTCACGTGACTCCACAACTTCTGTTTGCGATGACGGATATTGATCAAGGGTTGACCATGCTCCAGCATGGACGCATAGATGTTCTGGTGGCGGTCGCCCCGATCGTGGAGAGTATTTTGAAACAATCACGGTTCAAGGATGCGGGGATCTTCCAGGCCGGTATTCTGGAAAAAACGCCAACATACCCCTATTTGAATCAAAAGCACCGTGACCTTGTGGCCCCATTGGCAGCCGCTCTCAAAGCCATGAAAGCCGACGGCACCTGGGCGCGATTGGAGGCGCAGGCCAAATCCGCTCAAGCCACACCTTTACCGACCCCCTAAGGAGCGCCACCGTGGGAAGCTCTCTAGTCAGTACTCTTTTTGGAGGAAACCGGCAATTGTCGCGCCGGTTTTTTCTGCTGGTCCTGGGTTGCAGCTTGGCAGCCTTGCTGCTCTCCACGGCCTTGGAATTCTGGCTGGCCTATCACGAAGGGCTTCGGCGGGTCGAAGAGAACCTGCAATTGATTCACGACAGCTATCTGCCGGCCCTTGAAACCAGTTTGTTCACAGTGGACAAGGCGCAGGTTGAATTACTGCTAATGGGAATGGTCAGGCTCCCGGGCATCGTGTCCTGCGAGGTGGTTGAAGAGACCAGCGCCGGCGGATTTAGAATTTCCCAAACAGATGGTGAAACCATCAGTGGCGACGGGCGTAAGTTTGATCTGGCGTATAAAGCGCCCAACGGAGAGAAAACACCTCTCGGCACGCTCACCGTTTATACCAATGTGGCCGAATTCTATTTGATGTTATGGAAACATTTCGCCTTTCAAATCCTGACGTACAGCCTTTTGATGATCGTTTCCGCCGTGGTGGTCATGGTGATTTTTCAAAGGACCGTGGGCCGGCATCTTTTTAAAATGGCGGCCTTTGCCCAAGGCATTGATTTGGAACATCTGGGCACCAACTTGCAGCTCCAGCGCGAAGACCGGCACGATGAAATCGGTCAGGTGGCCGCCGCTCTTAATTCCATGCAGGGCCGGCTGCGGCAGGATATGGCTGAACGTCAGGCCTGGGAAGAGCAGCTAAAGGCCCAGCGCGATTTAATCGAACGGGTGATGGAGACCAGTCCGGCGGGCATCGTGCGGGCCGATGCCCGTGGCCAAATTGTTTATGCCAACATGCAGGCCGAAACTATTTTGGGCATCCACTTGTCGACCGAAGCCGGCCGTACCTATGATGACCCCGATTGGAGGATTACCGCCTTGAATGGCGGACCGTACCCAAAGGATCAGCTTCCCTTTTTTGTGGTCCGGCAGACCCTTCAGCCGGTTTTCGATGTGCAACATGCCATCCAATGGGCCGACGGCCAGCGGCGTTTGCTTTCCATTAACGCGGCGCCCCTGGTTGACCCGGCCGGCATTTTTGAAGGCATGGTGGCCACCATTGAAGACATCACCGAACGCAAAAAGCTCGAAGAGCATCTGCAGCAGGTGCAAAAAATGGAAGCCATCGGCAACCTGGCCGGCGGCATTGCCCACGACTTCAACAATATTCTGGCCCCCATCGTCGGTTTTGCGGACCTGCTGTTGGAAGATCTGGCGCCGGGCAGCACGGAACACGAATATGTCAAAGGCATTTTAGAGGCCGGCACGCGCGGCAAGGAACTGGTCAAACAGATCCTGGCTTTCAGCCGTCAATCGGAGATTCAGATGGTGCCGGTGCGGTTCCAGCAGATTTTAAAGGAAGTCCTCAAATTGTGCCGCTCCACCATTCCGGCGGACATCGAAATTCTTCACCACATTCAAGCCGATTGCGGTGTGATCATGGCCGATGCCACCCAATTGCATCAGGTGGCCATGAATCTGATCACCAATGCCTTTCATGCCGTGGAAGCCTCCCATGGCCGGATATCCGTGGAGCTCAAAGAGATTGTGCGCGGTTACGATGAATCTTCCGGCAACGCTTTGGCTCCCGGCCGCTACGCCATGCTGAGCGTGGCGGACACGGGCTGCGGCATGGAGCCGGCCGTGTTGGCCAAACTCTTCACGCCTTATTTTACTACCAAGCCCAAAGGCAAAGGCACCGGTCTTGGCTTGGCCGTGGTGTACGGTCTGGTCCAGAAACATCGCGGCGATATCAAAGTATACAGCGAGCTGGGCAAAGGCTCGGCCTTCCATGTCTACCTGCCGCTCATTGAGAAGATCGCCGAAACTTCCGCGTCAACGCCGCTGATAAAAGACCCCACCGGTTCCGAGCGGATTTTAATGGTCGATGATGAAGCTCCCATTGTAGAACTTGAAAGACGGATGCTGGAGCGCTTGGGATACCGAACTACCGCGTGCACCAGCAGTATTTCGGCTCTGGAGACATTCAAGCGCGGCCCCCATGCCTTTGATTTGGTGATTTCGGATATGACCATGCCCCACATGACCGGCGATGAGTTGGCCCAGGCTTTGGACGCCATCCGGCCGGGCATTCCTATCATTATCTGCACCGGCTTCAGCGACAGGCTCAATCCCCAGCTGGTTTCAACCGTTGGCATCAAGGGGATTTTGATGAAGCCCATTGTGAAATCCGAACTGGCTCAGATGGTGCGCAAAGTTCTGGACGAAGTAAAAGGATAATCTCTGGAAGACAAGCTCCAGGTGTAGTAAAAGCCATTCTCAAAATTTAAAGTGGCTTGCAGAAAGCGCTGAATTCCATCCATGCCCAACCGAACCAATCCCCTGCCCGCAATTATCGTGATTTATACGACCGCTTTTTTTCAGGGTCTCGTCCTGATCATTTTGGCGGCCTCGGCGCCCGTGCTCAAAGAAGTCAAGGGGTTTAGCGATGCCCAATACGGGCTGCTTTTTTTACCCCAGATCTTCACGACCTTGGGCGGCTCGCTGGTCGGCGGTGCCTTGGCCCGGCGCTGGGGGTCGAAAAATCTGCTGGTGCTATCGCTGATCACCATGGTCCTTTCTATGGCGCTCATGGCGGATATAGTGGCTTTTGTACCATTGCCGGCCGCATTTTTTGGGATTCTGGCCGCCATGGCCCTGGTGGGCCTGGGCTATGGTCTGGGGGCCGGGCCGTTGAACGCCTATCCAGCCGTGCTTTTCCCGGAAAAGGCTGAAGCCGGCATTACTGCCCTGCACGCCTTGATTGCCTTTGGCTTGGCGGCCGGCCCGCTGGCCACCGGCCCGCTGATTAAATCCGGCGAGTGGCAGATTTATCCCCTGTCTCTTATTTTTTTAGGCTTTTCACTTCTTGTTGGATTGGCCGTGATCCAGTCGCCAAAGGGTGCCGTGGCGGCCAATGAAAAAGGCGCCGCCACCAAAGGGCCAGGGACCGCGCCCAGGGGATTCCGATCAGCGGCCGTTCTTTTCTGCGCCATCGGCGTCTTATATACTTTGGCCGAAGGCACCATCTCCAACTGGCTCATTATTTTTTTACATGAAGATCGCCACGTCGACCCGGCGAGGGCTTCGCTGGCACTGTCCATCTTCTGGACCAGCCTGGCCGGCAGCCGCCTGTTGATTTCAACCCTTCTGCTGCGCATCAAGGCGGAAAAGATCTGGCTTTGCCTGCCGATATTGATAATCGTGGTATTGGCCCTTTTGCCCGGTGTGCGCGGACCGCTGAGCGGGGCATTGCTTTTTGCCTGCGCGGGCGCGGCCTGTTCGGGCTTTTTCCCGATCACCGTCGGATTATTTACCCAGCGCTTTGCCGAGCAGGCCGCCATGGCCGCCTCGCTCATGATCGCGGCCGGCATGGTGGGCGCCAGCTTCGGCAGTTTTATCATCGGCCCCTTAAGAACTTTTCTTCCCTTGGCGCACCTCTATTATCTGGCCATTCTCTATCCCGGAGCCGCCTTCGGGCTGGCCGTGTGCTACCTCGTAAAGTGGCGCCACCAATGGCCCGCTCACCCCGCCATCGGGAGCTAATCTCTTCCCTGTTTTGAGCCGATAATTAGATGTCCGGTATGGGATCAATTCCGGTGCCGCGGCTTGGGTCGTCGACCCAAGGTTTGCGGCCCCGACGGCAATGCGTCGAGTGTGAGGCCCGCGGCAATGATGAATTTCATTTCACGATTGATCAATCTTTCCGTGCAGCGGATGTTGCCTTCGGCAAGATTTGCGCAGGACCAGCTGTTGTATTGGCGGGCCAAGATTTTGGCCACGATGGTGCTGTCGGGGCTGGCCGTGTTTATTTTTGGACTGATGATCGCCGCCTATCTGGCATTTGCCCATGGCCTCTGGAATCTATTGATCATTGATAGCTTCGGCTACATGCTGTGCTTCGGAGTGCTGTTTATTCGCGGCCCAAGCTATGAGCTTCGGGCCAGCGTCATTGTTTTGAGCGCCTATGGCATTGGCGTCCTTGTGATTGGGATTCTGGGTCCTTTGAGCGGCGGACCAATCTGGCTATTCACGTCGGCCGTCATCGCCGGTGTCCTGCTGGGCTCCAGAGCAGCCCTGCTGGTGGTGGCAGCCAATGGGACGACGATATTCCTCCTTGGCTTTTTGATTCATCAAGCTTATTTCGGTCAAGGCTTTCCCTTTTTTAAGACAACGGCGGCCACACTCGCCGCGGGCATCAACTTCATTGCGTTGAATCTGATGGTGGCGATCTCGGTTTCGGTGTTGCTCAAAAGACTGAGTTCCAGCCATCACCAGGAGAATCTCCTGGCAGGCCGGCTGGAAGATGAGCGCCAGGAGCTGATCAAAGCCAAAGCCCAACTGGAAAAGGAGGTCGAGGAGCGCAAACAGATTGAAATTGCGCTGCGCGCCAGGGAGGCCCAATACCGGCTATTGGCGGACAATGCCAGCGATGTGATCTGGACTTTGGACATCAGCCGGAAAAAGGTGACCTATGTAAGTCCCTCGATTGAAAAGATGAGGGGCTTTACTCCTCAGGAGGCCATGGAACTCCCGCTGGAAAAAACCTTCACTCCGGACTCCCGGCGCAAAGTGGAAAAACTGCTCTCCCGCGTGCTGATCATGGATCACCGCTCAGGAGAAGACCGCTCCATGACCCTGGAAGTTGAAATGTATAAGAAAGACGGCTCCACCCTCTGGGCCGAATTTTCGCTTTCATTGATTCCCGATGCCCAGGGGCGGGCCGATGTGGTGATCGGCATCACCCGCGACATCTCGGAACGCAAACGGGCCGAGCAAGAGCGGATCAAGCTGGAAGGCCAATTGCGCCAGGCGCGCAAAATGGAGGCCATCGGCACCCTGGCCGGCGGCATTGCCCACGATTTCAACAATATTCTGTCGGCCATCATCGGGTTCACCGAACTTTGCCTGGATGATGTGTCCAAAGAGGCCCAGCTTCACGACAACCTGCAGGAGATCTTATCCGCTGGCCAAAGGGCCAAGGAGCTGGTCAAGCAGATTCTCACTTTTGCCCGCCAATCCACGGAGGATGTCAACCCCATCCAGGTGAGCACCATTGTGAAGGAAGCCCTCAAACTGATCCGCTCCACTACCCCGGCCACCATTCAGATCTCCACGGATATCGCCAGCGATGCCCAGATCATGGGCAATCCAGCCCAGGTGCATCAAGTGTTGATGAATCTGTGCACCAATTCGGTCCATGCCATGGAAAAGGAGGGCGGCACGCTGACGGTCCGGTTGACCGATCGGGTGTTGGCTGCGGATCAGGCCAGTACCGCGCCGGAGCTGAAGCCAGGACATTACCTGCAGTTGACGGTCGCGGACACGGGCACCGGTATCGCTCGCGAAATCCTGCCGTTCATCTTCGATCCCTATTTCACCACCAAGGAGGTTGGCAAAGGCACCGGCATGGGGCTCGCCATGGTGCACGGCATCGTGGAGACTTATGGCGGCAAGATTGAGGTGGAAAGTCAGCCCGGTCAGGGCGCCACCTTTACGATCTATTTTCCGGTCACCCAAAATCATGAGGTTCAACCAGTCCTTGACTCGCAATCGCTGCCTCGCGGCGATGAGCGCATTTTATTGGTGGATGACGAACTCAGTATTATCCGCATTGGCGCTCAAATACTGGAAAGACTGGGGTATACGGTTACGGCCCAGTCCAGCAGCATGGAGGCCCTGGCCTTGTTCAGAAAACAGCCGATGGCCTTTGATCTGGTGATCACCGATCTGGCCATGCCCAATTTGACTGGTGATCGGCTGGCCGCCAAGCTCATTGCCATCCGGCCGGAGCTTCCCATCCTGCTATGTACGGGCTTCAGCGACCAATTGTCCGCTGAAAACGCCGCGGCCTTGGGAATACGGGGGTTCGCCTATAAACCCATAGTAAGGGCGGAACTGGCCAAACTGGTGCGCAAGGCCCTCGATGAAACCAAGGGCGGCTTCAATCTTGCGGCAGCCAGCATCTTGTAATACGATCCGGCGACTTCTTCGAAAAGGGGACGCAAAAAGGATTGTTTATGAGAGCCGGACGAATACCCGCGTGGATTTCCTTAACTTTGATGGTTGTACTGCTGTGCGACGGGGCATGCTCGAACACGGACTCGCCGACCACCAATCCGGTGCAATCCCTGGAGTTGAACCAGTTCGCCGATCTGGTCACGGCCGAAACCTTCACCGGCTTGGTGGTGGTGTTCGCCACGTGGTGTTCGCCTTGCAGACACGAACTTCCCGATGTGGCCGAAGTGTACCGCAATAAGCCCTCCCAGCAGATTCAGATCATTGCCGTGAGCGTGGATGATGAGGGGCCAGCCCCTGTCCAGCGCCTGGTCAATAAGCTGCAATTGCCTTTCCCGGTCTACCATGTGGGGCCGGCCTTGATCTCCGCCTTAAGAATCGTGGGGGTGCCGACCCTGCTGGTGATGAATAAGGGCAAACTGGTGGAGAGCTCGCCCGGCCAGCAAAATGCCCGGGCCCTGTTGGCGAAAATCAATAAGCTGGATGGATTGGGCCAATAAAAACGCCCTGCCGGCTCTGGCAGGGCGTTGTCTTGATCATGGCTGCAAGGGCTAGTGAGCGGCCTGATGGATTACAACTCATCCGGATCAGGCGTTTCGTCATCGGCCACTTGGATAGAGGATTTGAGATCCTTCAATACTTTATCGTCTTCAAAATCATCGTCTATGTTGTCATCCAATAGTTCGTCGACATCCACATCCTCTTCTGCTTCTTCATCGCTTTCTTCGGCCGGCAGCACGATATCCTGGTTGAAGAGCTCCTTGTCATCAAAAAAGAGTTCAGCCGATGGATTGCCGCCCTTGGCCAAAATCCCCATGATGGCCTCGGCTATGGCTTGGGCAAACAAGGTAGGCGGGTACATGTTGTTGGTGCGAATCACGTTGATGACCGCCTGGGCGCCTTGCTTGATCGCTGCTTGGACAGTTGCCTGAGGATAGGTCTCCTCACACAGCAGCGACATCATTTCTTTATCAAGCTCTGCATATTCGCGCACTACCAATGTTTTCTGGTCGTCATCGCGAAGAATGGCGTACTTTTGCTTCATACGGATCTCCTTAAATTACCCCAGGATCGTGGGACAAAGTTAGATCGGGACACATAATCACCAAAGAAGTTCGATGTCAACTATCAAATCAGCCTATCATAATGATGGCGCAGGGATTTCAAGGCAGCAAAAACAAGAAGCGCGGTAAGCAAAAAGCCCCCGGTTTTCCGAGGGCTATGGCAAAACAGCAAGGTGGATTTTGTTTTGGTGGAGATGAGGGGGATCGAACCCCTGACCTCGGCGTTGCGAACGCCGCGCTCTCCCAACTGAGCTACATCCCCGTTGTTTTGGCGCCTTTCATAGCAAATCCAAGAGGGTGAAACAATATAAATTTACCCCTTGAGGATCTCTTTGATCTTCTGGCTGAGCCGCTCCATGTTAAAGGGTTTCTGGATGAAGCCCGCGCAGCCGCGCGCCAGCATGTCTTCGGCTTGCTGGGTCAGGCTGTAGCCGCTGCACAGCAACACTTTCACGTCGGGCCGCATGTCGCGCAGATGATCGAACACGGCGCTGCCGCTCAGATCGGGCATGATCATATCCAGTACGACCAGGTCGATGCGATCCTTGAATTGCTCGAAAATCTCAAGGGCCGGCAATCCACCTTCGGCCGGCAGAACCGTGTAGCCCAATCTTTCGAGCATGGATTGGCTGACCGTCAGAATTCTCCGTTCGTCGTCCACCAGCAAGATCGTACCGCTGCCTCTGACGATCATGGTATGCCGCTCGCGCTCCGCCAGCGGTTTGGCGTCACTGCCCGGCAAGTAGATATAAAAGGTCGTCCCCTCGCCCACCTGGCTGACAAAGTCGATAGCGCCGCCGTGGTTTTTAATGATGCCATAGGCCGAAGCCAGGCCCAGGCCTGTTCCCCGGCCCACTTCTTTGGTAGTAAAAAAGGGCTCAAAAATTCTTTTTTGCACCTCTACTTCCATGCCCAGGCCCACATCGGCCACGGAAATGCACACATAGCGGCCCGCGGGAATATCAAAGGGCCGCACAAAGGCTTCATCCAGTACGCAGTTTTTGGTCTCGATGTAGATATGGCCGCCATTGGGCATGGCTTGCCAGGCATTGATGTAGATATTGAGTAGCACTTGTTGGATCTGGTTGGCATCCGCCATCACGGTCCACAGATCGCTTTGCAGCTTCTGCACGATTTTAATCTCTTTGCGGGTGCGGCCAAACATGCCGGCCGCCCGCTGGGTGACGTGATTGAGGTCCAGGGGCTTGACCATGTATTTGCCGCCGCGGGCAAAACCCAGCAGTTGCCGGGTCAGATCCGCGCCGGCCGCCACGCAGGATTCTATGCTTTTGAGCTTGTCGCGGTGGGAGCTTTCAGGGGGCGCATCCAGCAGCATCAGCGATACATTGCCCTGGATGCCCATCAGCAAATTGTTAAAATCGTGGGCCACGCCCCCGGCCAGGGTGGCGATGCCCTCCAGGCGCTGGATCTGCTGAAAACGCTCCTCCAGCTTTTTCTTCTCTTCTTCGGCGCTGAGCCGGTCGCTGATATCCAACACGACGCCCCGAAATCCGGTGGGCTCACCATCAGGACCGGTTAGCAGGGTCACGGTGGCTTCCACGGATTTGATTTTGCCATCTTTGCGCAGCGCATTGTAGCGCGAGAGTTTGGCCGGCAGTCCGGTGCGCAGGATGGCTTTGAATTTAAGCTCGAGGATCGGCACCAAATCCGGGACCACGCATTCCCTGAAATGCTTGCCCAGCAACTCTTCTTTGGTATAGCCCAGCAGTTGGACCAGGCGGTCGTTGAAGAAGGTCAGGTGGCCCGTGAGATTCATCTCATAATAGCCGCTGTCCATATTCTCGATGATGGAGCGATAGCGCTCCTCGCTGATTCGCAGTTGGGCTTCTTTTTCTTTGCGGGCTTCCACTTCCAGCCGCAACTGCTGGTTGCTTTGCTCCAGATCGCGGGTACGATCCGTGACCAATGCTTCCAATTTCTCCTGATAGCGCCGCAGCTCCATTTCGGCCCGCTTGCGATCATTGATCACCCGCAGCGAGCCGATGATCTTCAACGGCTGGCCGTCCGCATCGCGTTTGAGCACCGCGCTGATGGCGCAGTAGTTCCTGGTGCCGTCTTTGTTGAAGAGTTCTATTTCGTAGTCATTGACTTTGTCTTCTCGGGTAATGATCTCCATGAATCTTCGCCGGGCCAGGGGATCATAGTAGCGCTGCTCGAAGTTGGTGCCCACCAGGTCTTCGCGGGTGAAGGCCGAGATTTTTTGAACCGAGGGACTGATTTCCAATATGCGCCCGTCCACGCTGGTTTCGTAGTAGACATCCTGGATGTTTTCGAAAATACTGCGGTACTTCTCTTCGCCGCTCTTAAGTGATTCCTTCATGCGGGCAAAGGAGTCGGCCGTTTCCTGAATCTCTTTGTAGGCCGAGCGGATATCGTACTGCCGTGACAGATCGTTTTGTTTGATGGCCAAGGCCTCCTTTTCCAGGCCGGCCAGGGGGCGGATGATGCCCCGGGCCAGACGCAGGCCAATCAGCGTGGCCAACCCGGAGAGCAGTAAGGTGATCACAAAGTTGAAGTGCTGGTTGGCGTGGATGCCGCCCAGATAATCTTTTTCGGGCAGATAAACACCGATCATCCAGGGCCATTGGGTATTCTGAAAGGGCGTGAACATAGCCAGATAGGCTTCACCGTCATAAATGAAGCGTCCGAAGGCGGGTGCGGCCAGGCGCAGGCGCCCCTGTTCATCGTGTTGCCAGGAAAGACAATGGAAGGCCGCTTTGCTGATCTCGTCATCCAGCTCATCAATTTTGGCCAGCCGGGCTTTGCCTGAAGCGGTGTCGTCTCGATGCTTGAGCTTGGCCGGATCGGGAAAGGCCAGGACATCGCCGTTGTTGTTGAACATGAAGGCATGGCCGTGTTTGCCGATGCGCAACTGGCTGATGAACAATGACAGCTGATCGATGTCAATGTCCACGCCCACCACGGCTTTCAATTCATCGCCGTCCAGGATGGGGCCCGCGATGGTGATGCCCGGCTTTTGGGAAGTAAAGAAGATATAGGGATCGGTCCAGGTAATGGCCTTCTCCGCCACGACCTTCTGAAACCATGGCCGCTGGCGGGGATCGAAACTGTCCTGGGGGTCGACGTTCTCCTGGATCATTTGGCCGCCGGCATCGCGCCAGATCAGTTGGGTGGTGCGCTCGCCATGGAGATGAAGAATGATTTTGGTGCGAAAGCCCCTCGGCGTTTTATCGTCGCTGCGGTTGACATAGAAGAAATCACCGTTGGGTTTGCCCATGTAAATGCCAGCGAAGTGCGGGTAGATGGCCAATTGATCCAGAAAATACTTCTCAAGCACCAGCAGTTGATTCTCGTCGGAACCGAAGACTCTGGAAGTCATCAAACGCTTGGTGAGTTGGGCCGCGCCCTGGGCCAGGGCCAGATGGTTTTTGGACTGGACCATGGTGAGGTCCGCGATATTTTGCATGATATCGCGGGCATGGCCGGACAAGACCTTTTTCGATGAGATATAGGTCGAAGAGGTGATGATCAATTGGGTCGCCCAGATCAGTCCCAGAAATCCGAGAATCAACGTCCAGCGAATGGAAATCTTCATCAGCGCCTCAATTAAGGAGGATTTCAACCGAATGCATGTGGATGATACGGACCATGCATACACAGGGGCTGGAGCGGTGTCAATGCAGCTCAGACGAACTGGCGGGCCGGTCACGGCGGATGCCTATCGCTCTATTTCCAAATCGTACTCGTACGCGTACTCGTACTCGTACTCGAAGAGCCTTCTCAACCATCTCGAGTACGCGTACGAGTACAAGTACGAAAAAAACGGCCGCGTTTCAGGTGCCCCAAGCAACCGTCAACACCCAGCCAAAGACTACAAACCAAATTTTTCGATGAGTTCCTGGGCCTGGCGAGTGTCGATGTCTTCGAATTTGACGCCGATACCGGGTACGGCCATCTTTTTGCCCCAGGGCACGCACCACCGGATGTCGGCCACAATGGGCGTGCGGATGGACAGCTCCTTGAGGATAAACGCCGCATTGGTACCGGTAATCCAGGCTTGCGTGCTGGCGATGAAGCAGCCGCCGCGGGAGACGTTCAGGGTGAAGGTGCGTTCCACCTGTTCGGCGGTGAAGGCGCCGTCTTTGGATAGCAAGACGTTGAAAAAGATGGGTTTGCGCGGGTTTGTACGCACCGTGCGGGCATCGAAACAAGGGCAGAGGCTGGTGAGGAAAGCCTCGAGGGTCACGTCGCCCTGGGCTTTGCCAAAGGGCAAGGCTTGAAGTTTGCCGGTCTCCGGAATGATCCGGGATTGCAGTACGGGGTAGTGTTCCAAAAGCTCGTAAGCCAGTTCTTTTTGATCCCTGGAAGCATTCAATTTGGTTTTCAGATCAATGATGATGCCATTGAAGGGCTCCTTGGACAACACCATTTCAAGCGCTTTGATGGAGCCTACGGTTTTGATCTCCACCGGGTGGGCGGACAAATGGGTGAGATACTTCGACAAGAGCGCCTGATCCGAGACCACCAGGACAATTCGTGCTTTTGATTCCATATTCATCGGGCTGACACCGTTAGCTGGATGGATTTCAGGCAAGAGCCTGAAGCAGCTGCTCCCATCCATGATTTTAACTGCCATACTTTATTATCGGCCGCGGCGTTCAGAATCTTTATGGATGAATTCCACGGTGGGTTGCTTTCAGCCGTTGGAGCGTGGTAGGCTCGGTTCATTACCATCCGGAGAGTGAGCATGCGCCTGGACCCTAATCCCCTGTTTCGCAAAATGATCGCCCCCTGGCACGACAGCACGACAACCTGCGTGGTCGTGCTGATTGCCATGGGGCTTATCATGGTGTTCAGCTGGGCCGGCATTGCCGCCGCACGGGGCAACCCGGACTACCACGATCTGGTCTGGATGCCGATTTTTCTGCTGCTGCTCTGTCTCTGGGTCTGCATTTCCGTGGGTTACCGCCTGGCGCGGCGCTATTACTTCCGCCATCAGCAAAACAAAGAGATCTAACGGCCGCTTGCGGAAAATCGAAATTCGCCATGACCGCCATTCACCGCGACACCCCCAAATGCCTCAATATCCTCATCGTGGATGATGAGCCCAATATCCGCAAAACCCTGGCCATCTGCCTGGAAACCCTTGGCCACAACGTGATGGCGGTGAGCAACGCCAAGGATGCGCGCTCCGAGACCGACCGGCAGGTCTTTGACCTGGCCTTCGTGGATCTGCGTTTGGGCACGGAGAGTGGTCTTGACTTGATCCCCGTGCTTTTGGGTGCCTCCCCCTGGCTCAAGATTGTGGTCATCACGGCCTATGCTTCCATTGATACGGCCGTGGAAGCCATGCGCCGGGGCGCCGCCGATTATATTCCCAAGCCGTTCACGCCGGATCAGGTCCAGCTGGTGACCGAGCGGGTGGCGGCGCTGCGCGGCATGGAGCAGCGTCTGGCAACCCTGAAGGAAGAGCTGGAGCGCTTGCATCCCGAAGTCTCTTTTGCTTCTCAACACCCTGGCATGCAACGGGCCATGGAACTGGCCCGGCAAGTGGCGGCCTCGGAAGCGGTGGTTCTGTTGCGCGGCCCCAGCGGCACGGGCAAAACCGTGCTGGCGCGCGCCATCCATGGCTGGAGCCAGCGGGCCGGCAAACCCTTTGGCACGGTCTCATGCCCAACCCTGAGCCCCGAGCTGCTGGAGAGCGAACTCTTCGGCCATGTGAAGGGCGCTTTTACCGGCGCACTGCGCGACCAACCCGGCCGGGTGGCGGCCTGCGAGGGCGGCACTCTGTTTTTGGATGAGATCGGCGATCTGCCCTTGCCTCTTCAGCCCAAACTGCTGCGCTTCATTCAGGATCATGAATACGAACGGGTGGGTGATCCGCGCACCCGCAAGGCGGACCTGCGCATCCTGGCCGCCACCAACACCGATCTGGATCAGGCCTTGCGGCAAGGGCGCTTCCGGGAGGATCTTTACTACCGCTTGAACGTGATTCAAATCGATTTGCCCCCCCTGGTCGAGCGTCCCCAGGACGTGGAGCCGCTGGCTGCCCAGATGCTGACCTTTTTCGCGGCCCAGAACCACAAGGTGATCAAGGGCTTCAGCGCGGCGGCGGCCGCGGCTTTACAACACTATCCCTGGCCGGGCAATCTCCGCGAGCTGCGCAACGCCGTGGAGCGCGCCGCCATCCTCTGCGCGGGCGACACGGTGGAGCTGGCCCATCTGCCGGCCGTCATCACGCCCCAAACACCGCCATTGCGGCTGGGCGATCTGGTTTCGTTGAAGACCGTCGAAGAACACCACATCCGCCGGGTCGTCGCCGCCACCAAGACCCTTCAGGAAGCCGCCAACATTCTCGGCATCGATCAGGCCACCCTGTGGCACAAGCGCAAGCAGTACGGGATTTAAATCTCCATTCCAATTTCACCTTGTAAAATGCAATGCCTGTGCGGCCCACCCCTTGCCTATCGCAAGCCCGGCGCCTCCATGGTGATTATAACCCCATGAAATTTCAATGAGAGCCATTGGCACGGCCCGTGCTTTTCCTATGGGCGGAGGGCAACATTATGTGGGGCATTCGTCAAAAGCTGATGTTGGGATTCGGTGGTCTGCTGGCGGTGAATGTCGTGGTCGGAGTGATGACCATGGCCCAGATCGATCACCTGGGCAAGGCCATTGATCTGATTCTCAGGGAGAACTACCGCAGCGTGGTGGCGTGCCAGGAGATGAAAGAGTCTCTGGAGCGCTTGGATAGCGGCATTCTCTTCACCCTGGCGGGCAACGCAATGGAGGGACGCCGTCTGATCCAAGCCAATACCGCGCGGTTCCAGGCCGCGCTGGAGAAGGAGATGGGCAACATCACCTTGCCCGGCGAAGGGGCCAGGGCCCAAAAGGTCCAGCAGCTTTTTGAACAGTACCTCCAGGCGCTGCCCCTGACGACCCAGGCCGAACGTCCCCTCGAAGCACGCCAGTCCGAATACTTTGCCCGCCTCTACCCGCTGTTCCAGCAGATCAAGAGCGAGTCCCAGCAGATCCTGGAGATGAACCAGGCCAACATGCAGGCGGCTGACAGCGCGGCGCGCGGCCAGGCGCGAGCGGCCCACAGCCAGATGCTGGCGGCCATCGGGGTTTGCGCCTTGCTGGCGCTGCTGTTCAGTTATCTGGCGCAGCGCTGGATTCTGCATCCCGTCCGCCGCCTGATTGAATCGGCCAATGAAATCCGCGGCGGCCATCTGGATCTGGTGGTGGAAACCCGCTCGCGGGACGAGATCGGCCGGCTCTCGGAAGCGTTCAACGAGATGGCGGCCGCGCTGCGGCAGGTCCGCAAGGAGGACCGCGTCAATTTGATGCGCACGCGGCGCGCCACCGAGGAACTCTTCAAAGAACTGCCAGCCGCCATTGCAGTGTTCGACCTGGAGGGAAGGGTGGAAGTGGCGACGGCCACAGCCAATCTCTTCTTCGGCATTAAGCCGGGCCTCAAGGCGAACGACCTCGGTTCTGAATGGCTGCCAGCCATGATCCGCAAGGCCCTGGACGAGGGGCGCGCCGTGGAGCGCGAGCCCGCTGAAGGGTATATCCAGAAGTTTATCGACCACCACGAATACTTCTTTCAGCCGATGGTGGTGCCAATTCTGTTAGGTCCTGAGCACAGCGAGCCAACCGGCACAACGTTGATTCTCAAAGATGTGACCCAACTGCAGGAACGGCAGGAGATGAAACGCGGGGTGGTCTCCACCGTATCCCATCAGCTCAAAACACCGCTGACCTCACTGCGCATGTCCATTCATCTGCTGTTGGAAGAACGGATCGGGCCAATAAACGAAAAACAAGCCGAGTTGCTGGTTTCGGCCCGGGAAGACAGCGAGCGGCTGGTCGGCATCCTCAACGATCTGCTCGACATTCAGCGGATCGTGTCGGGCAAAGCACGGCTCGCGCCGAAGCCGGTGGCGCCGCGGGACCTGGCGAGAGAGGCCCTGGAAGCAGTTGTCACGGATGCCAAGGATAAAGGGGTGACGGTGGCCAACGAAGTCTCCGATGAATTGCCGGAAGTCATGGCGGACCCCGAGAAGATCCGCCATGTCTTCGCCAATTTACTTTCCAATGCCCTGCGCTTCACCGGCCCCGGCGGCGCGGTGACGCTCCGGGCCGAGCAAACCCAGGCTCATGTGGCGTTTTTCGTGGAAGACACCGGCCAGGGCGTGCCCGAGCGGGAATTAGTACATTTGTTCGAACAGTTCTACCGCGGTTCGGGCCAGGACGATAAGTCGGGCGTCGGCCTGGGTCTGGCGATCGTCAAAGAAATTGTGCGCGCCCACGGTGGGGAAGTGCGCGCCGAAAGTGTGGTGGGCAAGGGTTCGCGCTTTTGCTTCACGCTACCCGTGCGGGCCGCTGCCGCCCAAGGTTCGCCGGAGAAGATTTTATAGGAGTCCATAATGCTGTCGCTGTTTTTTTATATACTGCTGGGCTTGGTAGTTTTCGTCGCCATGGCGGGCCTGACGGCCGCCTGCGACAGAATATAAGGAGACATCATGCTCTATCTTTCAGCCATCGTCCTGGTGTTGTGCGTGGCGTACCTGACTTTCGCCATTATCGACCCTGAAAAATTTTAGAGGAGAAATGTATGTCGCTGATTTTTACGGCATTGATTCCCGGTTTGGCTGCCTTGCTCGCATGGCCGCTGGGCCGGGCCATGACCTGGGCCATGGCGCCCGGTGAAAAGGCCGGCCCCTGGCGCCAAGGCGCCGAGCGGCTCTTTGAAAAAATCGCGGGCCCGGCCGGTGTGCCCATGCAGACCTGGAAAGGCTATACGCTTTCCCTGATTTTCTTCAACGCGGTGATGTTCATCGTTGGGTTCATGCTCCTGGCGTTACAGCAATTGCTGCCCTTGAATCCAGACGGCAAAGGGCCGCTGGCGCCCAGCCTGATCTTCAACACGGTCGCCTCTTTTGTGACCAACACCAATCTGCAGCACTATTCGGGCGAAGTCTCCATGAGTTATCTGTCGCAGCTTCTGGGCTTGATGTGGCTGCAATTCGTCTCGGCCGCCACCGGCATCGCCGCTTTGAGCGCCCTGGCCCGGGGGCTGGCGGGCAGTACGCTTCTGGGCAACTTCTACCGCGATCTGATGCGGGCTGCCTTTCTGGTGCTGCTGCCGCTGGCGGCCGTGGAGGCCGTGGTGCTGGTGCTGGGGGGCGTTCCCATGACCTTTCAGGGGGCGGCTGTAGTCAAAACCCTTGAAGGCGCCGTGCAAACCATCGCCAGGGGGCCGGTGGCGGCCTTTGTCGCCATCAAACAACTGGGCACCAATGGCGGCGGGTTTTTCGGCCCCAACTCGGCCCATCCCTTCGAAAACCCCTCTTTCTTCACCAACCTGGTGGAGTGTGTGAGCATCCTGTTGATTCCCATGGCTTCGGTCTGGATGTTCGGCCGCATCGCGGGCCGGCTGCGGCACGCGGCCGTGATCTTCGCGGTGATGGGCCTGCTGCTGATCGCGTCGCTGGGCTTGGCGGTCCACTTTGAAAGCGCTCCGGCGGCGGCCCTGGCCGGTCTGCCGGTCCAGGCGGCCGGCAATCTTGAAGGCAAGGAGCTGCGTTTCGGGCCGGTGGCTGCCCCGGTGTGGGGCACGCTCACCACTGCCACGAGCAATGGGTCGACCAACAGCATGCTCGACAGTTTCAACCCGCTGACCGGGCTTATCGCGCTGATCGGCATGTGGCTCAATGTCACCTTCGGCGGGGTCGGCGTGGGCCTGATCAATATGTTCCTTTTCATCATTGTCGGGGTGTTCATCTGCGGCATGATGGTGGGCCGCACCCCGGAGTATTTGAATCGCAAGGTCGAGACCCGGGAGATGAAGTTCGCGCTGCTGGCCTTGCTGGCCCATCCCTTGTTGATCCTGAGCGGCACGGCCCTGTTCGCTGCCACGGCCTGGGGGGCCGCCACGGTGCACAATACCGGACCCCACGGCTTTTCCGAGATCCTGTATGAATTTACTTCCGCGGCCGCCAATAACGGCTCGGATTTGGCGGGGCTGGGCAACAATACGGTGCCGTGGAATGTGGCCACGGGGATGGTCATGCTGTTGGCCCGCTTCGTTCCCATCATTTTTCCCCTGGCCATCGCGGGCTCCCTGGCGGCCAAAAAGCCGGCGCCGGAAACCGTCGGCACCCTGCGCACCGACACGCTGCTTTTCGGCGTGGTGATTCTGGGCAGCGTGGTGCTCATCGGGGCCTTGCTGTTTTTGCCGGCGGCAGTGCTGGGGCCCATCGCCGAACAGCTATCCGTACGGTAAATTTGGGGGAGTAGCCATGATAAACGAGATCATCAACCCAAACGTCCAACTAAAACTGGAGCGCCGTAAAGGTCGCAGGGCCTCGCTTTTCGAGCGGCGCCTGGTGCGAACCGCGGCCGGGCAGGCCCTGGTCATGCTCAAACCTTGGGTCATGGCGCGCAACCCGGTCATGTTCGTCACCGAAATAGGGGCCGGCCTGACCACCCTGGCGCTGGTCCAGAATCTGTTCCAAGACCGGTCCGCCCTGATCTATACGCTGATGGTGGCCCTGATCCTGTGGCTGACCGTGTTGTTTGCCAACTTCGCCGAAGCCCTGGCCGAGGCCCGGGGCAAAGCCCAGGCTGACACGCTGAAACGGACCCGGCAAAAGACCCTGGCCCGCAGGGTAGTGCAGGGCATCGAAGCGCAGGTGGGCTCCGACGAGCTGCGCGCCGGTGATGAGGTGCTGGTGGCCGCTGGTGAAACCATCCCCGGCGACGGCGAAGTCATCGAAGGGGCCGCCACGGTGGATGAATCGGCCATCACCGGCGAGTCCGCGCCCGTGGTGCGGGAGGCCGGCGGCGATCGCTCCGGGGTCACGGGCGGCACGCGCGTTCTTTCCGACCAAATCAAGATCCGCATCACGGCGGGCGCGGGCGAGTCCTTTCTCGACCGCATGATCGCCCTGGTGGAGGGCGCGGTCCGGCAGAAAACCCCCAATGAGCTGGCCCTGACCGTGACCCTGGCGGGCCTGACCCTGGCTTTTCTGATCGTGACCGGCGCCTTGTGGCCCATGGGCCGCTATTTCGGAGTGGATCTGCCCATTCCCACCTTGATCGCCTTGCTCGTCTGTTTGATTCCCACCACCATCGGCGCGCTGCTGGCGGCCATCGGTCTGGCCGGCATGGACCGGGCCATTGCCGCCAACGTGCTGGCCAAGAGCGGCAAGGCCGTGGAGCTGGCCGGCGACATCGATACCTTGCTGCTGGACAAGACCGGCACCATCACCATGGGCAACCGCCAGGCCACGGCCTATCATCCCGTGCCGGGCGTGACCCAGGAGCGCCTGGCCGAGGCGGCCATGTGCGCCTCCTTTGGCGACCAGACGCCCGAGGGCAAATCCATTGTGCGCCTGGGAGAACAGACCCTGGGACCCCGCGCGCCGGGCCAATCGCTCCAGGCCAAGGTCATCGCCTTTACGGCCCAGACCCGCTTGAGCGGCCTTGATCTGGCCGATGGCCGATCCTTTCGCAAAGGGGCCTCCGACGCGCTGTGCGCCTATATCCTGGAAAAGGGCGGCCCGGTTCCAGAAGCCACCCAACCGCTGGTGGAAGCTGTCGCGCGCCAGGGAAGCACACCCATCGTCGTGGCCGAGGACAAGACCATCCTGGGTGTGGTCGCGCTGGCCGATGTGTTGAAACCCGGCATCCGGGACCGCTTCGAGCGCTTGCGCGCCATGGGCTTGCGGGTGGTGATGGTGACGGGCGACAATCCCCTGACCGCGGCAGCCATTGCCAAGCAGGCCGGCGTGGATGACTACATTGCCGAAGCCAAGCCCGAAGATAAATTGGAGTACATCCGCAGGGAACAGCGCGCCGGCCGGCTCATTGCCATGATGGGCGATGGTACCAACGACGCCCCGGCCCTGGCCCAGGCCGATATCGGGGTGGCCATGAATTCCGGCACCCAGGCCGCCAAGGAGGCCGGTAACATGGTGGATCTGGACAGCGACCCCACCAAGCTGATTGAAATCATCGAAATCGGCAAGCAATTGCTCATGACGCGCGGCGCGCTGACCACCTTTTCCATTGCCAATGACATGGCCAAATACTTCGCCATCATTCCGGCCATGTTCATGCTGGCCATCCCGCAACTGGCGGCCCTCAACATCATGGGACTGGCCACGCCCCAAAGCGCCATCCTGTCGGCCTTGATCTTCAATGCGATCATCATTCCGCTGCTGATTCCCATCGCCATCAAGGGGGTCAAATATCGGCCCATGGGCGCGGAGAGCATTTTGCGACGCAATCTCCTGGTCTATGGAATGGGGGGTGTCATCGCGCCCTTTATCGGAATAAAACTCATTGATCTGGCCCTGGGCCTGACCGGATTGTCCTAGGAGGCCGTATGAACTCTTTTACCGCAAAGAATGGACAAAACGGATGGGTCCAACAAACGACCGCATCCTTGCGGAGCGTATTGGCCACCATGGCAGTATGCGCCGGCCTTTATCCCCTGGTGATCTGGGGTCTGGGCCAAATCTTGACGCCCCAGTCCGCCGGCGGCTCTCTGGTGCGCAACGGCCAGGGCCAAATCGTGGGCAGCGCGCTCATCGCCCAGGCATTCACCCGGCCCGAATACTTCTGGCCCCGGTCCTCGGCCGTGGATTACAATGCCGCGGCCGCGGGCGGCAGCAATCTGTCGCCCACCAATCCCGAACTTCGGACTCGAGCTGTAGTCTTGGTGAAGCACTATGGCGCCACGGCTGGAGCGCCCCTGCCCGCGGATCTGGTCACAGCCTCGGGCAGCGGCCTGGACCCGCATATTACTTTGGCCGCGGCTCGCTATCAGGCCGCGCGGGTTGCGGCGGCGCGGGGGATGCCCCTGGCCGAAGTGGAGGCCCTGCTGGCCAAACATAGCTTCAGGCCGGGCGGCGCACTCACCGCCAAGCCACTGGTCAATGTACTGATCGTCAATATGGCCCTGGATGGATGGACGCCATGAAATACCCTCTCATAACAAAGAAGAAGATCACTTCTCATTTTGGGGTCATCTTAGCCATCCTCTTGGCTTTGCTGCTGGGGATTTTGTTTGTCGAAGGCCGTCATGCCGGCCGGTTGGAAACCGAATATGAAAAATGGAGTGAACAGACCCATCTGGTGCAAACCATGCGCAGCGAATTGCTTGCCTCGGCCGAAGCGGAGAAGAGCGCCGTGATGGCTGATACGGATGAGTCCTCGCGCGCCTTTGCCGAGCAATCCGAACAAGCGTCGCAAAATGTCGAAAAGGCCAGGCTCGCCTTGACTGCCCTGCTCGAAAAGAATAGCCGCGAAGCAAAATTATTGGACCAATTCTCCACGGCCTGGGAGAAGTTGCGGGATATGGATCGTCAGATCCTTTTACTGGCAGTACAAAACACCAATCTCAAAGCCTTGCGCCTTTCCACCGGACCCGCGGCCGCCAGGCTGGAGCAGATGCAGGCAGCCCTCGATAAATTGATGGATTGGGCCGCACAGCCGTCCACCAACAAGGCCCGCGTGGTACAGCTCTGCGCCCAGGCCATGACCAACAGCCTCAATCTTCATGCCCTGGAGACCCCTCATATTTTCGAGGCGACGGATACGGGGATGGAGCTCTTAGAGGCCAGGATGAAGCCATTGGATGCGACTGTGCGCCAGGCGTTGAATCTTTTAGATGTGCTTGTGCGAGGCGGGTCGGCCAAGCCGTGGATCGCCGAAGCGCGGCAAGCCTTTGAGCAATTCCAGACCCTTCACAATGAGGTCCTCGAACTGTCTCATCAAAACACCAATGTGCGCTCCATGGAAGAATCCCTGGGTCAGAAACGGCGATTGATGATTCTGTGTTTATCACAGTTGGATGCCCTCCAGGAGGCGGTCAAGGAGCGGGCCACCACTAAAGCCAGCCGTTGAAGGAATCGGTATGGACGATAACCGCGCGGACAATTTCCTGCGTCTGATCCGCCGCTCTCAGCGCGGCCGGTTGAAGATCTACCTGGGATATGCGGCCGGGGTGGGCAAAACCTATCAAATGCTGCTGGAGGGCCACCGCCTCAAGCAGGACGGCATTGATGCGGCCGTGGGGCTGGTGGAAACCCATGGCCGGCCTGAAACCGAAGCCCTGCTCAGCGGGCTGGAAATCCTCGGCCGGCGCACGATTATCTATCGCGGCATCGACATCGGGGAGATGGATCTGGAAGCCATTCTGGCCCGCCGGCCGGCCGTGGTGCTGGTGGACGAACTGGCCCATACCAATGTGCCGGGAAGTAAAAACGCCAAGCGCTATCAGGATGTGGAAGAGTTGCTGGCGGCGGGCATTCATGTGATCTCGACCCTCAATATCCAACACCTGGAAAGTCTCTATGAAACCGTGGAGCGGGCCACGGGCGTCAAGGTGCGCGAGCGGATTCCCGATCGCGTGGTCGCGGACGCCGATCAATTGGTCAATGTGGACATTACCATTGAGGATCTGCGTCGCCGCCTGGCCGAAGGCAAGGTCTACACCCAGGAGCGCATTGAAATCGCCCTGGCGCATTTCTTCAAAGCATCCAACCTGGGGCAGCTACGTGAGCTGGCCTTGCGGGAACTGGCCGCCCAGATCGATGCCCGCAGAAGAAGTCCTCAGGAAGAAGAGATCCCATCCAGCCCGGATCAGGTCATGGTCTGTCTGAGTTCCAAAGGCCCCAACAGCGAAGCATTGCTGCGCTACGCATCGCGCCTGGCCGGGCGGTTGAACCGCAACTGGTATGCGGTTTACGTGCAGACCTCCCGTGAAAGGCCCGCTCTCATCGACGCCGTCACCCAGCGAATGCTTTCCAATACCTTGACCCTGGCGCAGCAATTGGGCGCCACGGTGTTCACCTACAAGGGCGATGATATCGTCAAGACCATTCTGCAATTTGCCAGGGAGTACCGCGTGGGGCACATCGTGATCGGCACGCCCGGAAGAAAAGTTCCCTTTTGGAAGCGCGTCCTGGGGGAAACCAGCATCGTGGAGCGGCTTATGACCGATGGCCGGGGCTTGACGGTGGTGGTGCTCGACACCAAGGCCATACCCGAAGCCCGGATCAGTGAATCGATTGCTCCGGCCGGGCCCATGCCGGAGGATTTGAAACCGCCAAAGAAATTCTCCCATGACATCGGCGCGGCCTTATCCATGGCCGCGACCCTGGTTTGGACCGAACCCCTGGAAAAAGACACGGCCATTCAGCGGCTGCTGGCCGCCTGCGTTGAGATAGACGCCCATATCCAGGCCACGGCCTGGGACGCGCTATTGGCGCGTGAAAAACAGGGCACCACCTTCGTGGGCGAAGATGTGGCCCTACCCCACGCGCGCGTTGCGGGCCTGGGGCGGCCGCGGGTGGCCATCGGCGTGGCCGCGGCCGGCATCCGCGACGGGCAGTCCGGGCGTTCGGTGCGCATCATGGCGTTGCTGCTCTCGCCCGTTGAGCCGCCCCAAATCCATCTGGAAACCCTCGCGGCCATCAGCAAAATGGCCGGAGACGACCAGTGGCGCAAAGAAGTTCTGGCTGTAGAGGCCTCCGCTGGGATCGCGCAGGCCATCCGGAAATGGCAAGCCAGCCAATAGGAAGGCCCGCGGCAGTCAAGTTTATACTTCTTTAGTTAAGTGTAGTATAAAAAAGGAAGGCCCCGCGCCGGCTGGCGCGGGGCTTGTTTACTTCTTGGAATCTAGTTGATGGGCGCGCGTTCATCCGGCTTTTTGGCACCGGACTCGCTCATGTTGAAGGAGACATCGTGCTTGGCGAAGAGCGATTCGCCTTCGGCCACGACCAGGGCATGTGCCAATACTTCATCCATGTGCTCCACCATGGCGATGGTGATTTGCTTGCTGACGGACGAAGGGATGTCCTTGAGGTCCTTTTCATTCTCCTTGGGAATGATCACCTGTTTGATGCCGCCGCGATGGGCCGCCAGGATTTTCTCCTTGAGGCCGCCGATGGGCAGCACCCGGCCGCGTAGGGTGATCTCACCGGTCATGGCCACGTCGCGCCGCACGGCGCGCTTGGTCAGGGCCGAGATCACCGAAGTGCACATGGCAATACCAGCCGAAGGCCCGTCTTTGGGAATGGCTCCTTCGGGAATGTGGATGTGCAGATCCAGCTTACGGTAAAAGTTTGGGTCAATGCCCAGCAATTCGGTGCGCGAGCGCACGAAGCTGACGGCAGCCTGGGCTGACTCCTTCATCACGTCGCCCAGTTTGCCGGTGACCATCACCTGGCCGCGGCCCGGCATGGTCAGGGTTTCCACGAAGAGCAGTTCGCCGCCCACCTGGGTCCAGGCCATGCCCGTGGACATGCCGATGCGGTCTTCTTCTTCGATCTCGGTGCTGCGGAAGGGCGGCGGGCCCAGGTACTTGGCCACCGAGGCTTCGCTCACCCGCACGATTTCTTCCACTTTGTTTTTGACCACATGGCGCGCCACTTTGCGGCAGATGCTGGCCAGTTCGCGTTCCAGGTTACGCACGCCCGACTCTCGGGTGTAGCGGTTGATCACCGTGTACACGGCCTTTTCGCTGATGCTGATCTGCTCGGGCGTCAATCCGTTGAGCTTTGTCTGCTTGGGCACCAAAAAAGTCTTGGCGATGTTGTACTTCTCATGCTCGGTATAGCCGGGCAGCCGGATGATCTCCATGCGGTCCTGCAACGGCAGTGGAATGTCCGGCAGCGTATTGGCCGTGGTGATGAACAAGATCTCGGACAGATCGTAGTCCAGATCCAGGTAGTGATCGTTGAAGGCGTAATTCTGCTCGGGGTCTAATACTTCCAGCAGCGCCGCGCTGGGGTCGCCGCGGAAATCCATGCTCATCTTGTCGACTTCGTCCAGGCAGAAGACCGGATTGCTGGTACCGGCTTTTTTGATGGACTGGATGATCTTGCCCGGCAGCGCGCCGATATAGGTGCGGCGATGGCCACGGATCTCGGCCTCATCGCGCACGCCGCCCAATGACAGCCGCACGAAGCGGCGGCCGGTGGCCCGGGCCACGGATTTGGCCAGAGAGGTTTTGCCCACGCCCGGCGGGCCCACCAGGCACAGAATGGGACCGCGGATTTTCTTCACCAGGGCTTGGACGGCCAAATACTCCAAGATGCGTTCTTTGGGTTTTTCCAGCCCGTAGTGATCTTCATTCAATATCTTTTCGGCTTCGGTGATATTGATGCTCACCCGGCTGCGCTCGAACCAGGGCAGGCTGATGATCCACTCGATGTAGTTGCGCACCACCGTGGCTTCGGCCGACATGGGGGTCATGAGCTTGAGCTTTTTAAACTCCTGGCGAACCTTGTTGGCGGCCTCTTTGGGCATGCGTTTGCGCTGGATGCGCTTTTCAAGCTCCTGCAGCTCGTCGGCGGATTCATCTTCGGCCCCCATTTCCTTGCGGATGGCGCGGATCTGTTCATTGAGGTAGTAATTCTTCTGGGTTTTCTCCATCTGCTCTTTAACCCGGCCCTTGATGCGCTGATCCATGCGGAAGACTTCCATCTCCGCGATAATCAACTCCACCAACAGCTTCAGGCGCCGGTCCACGGGAGAGGTTTCCAGCAGGCGCTGCTTGTTCTCGATCTTGAAAGCAAAGTGGGAGGCCACCATGTCACAGAGTTTGACTGGATCGGCCACGGATTCAACTTTGGCGACAAGGTCTTTTGGGATGTTTTTGTTGAGCTTGGCATATGAGCCAAATTGCTCTTTCACCGATCGGATCAAGGCTTCCGATTCGGAATCGGAAGCCACCACTTCGGGCATGGGGTCTACTTCGACCTGAAAGTACTCCTCATTGCGGATGAAGCGGCGCACCTGGGCGCGCTCCTGGCCTTCCACCAGGGCTTTGACCGTGCCGTCGGGCAGACGCAGCAATTGCAGCACGGTGCCAATGACGCCAATTTTACTGATATCCTTTTCCGTGGGGTTGTCCACGTTGGCGCTGCGCTGGGTGGATAGAAAAAGCTGCTTGGTCTCGGTATTCATGGCCGCGGATAAGGCCGCCACTGACTTGGGACGCCCCACAAACAGGGGGGCCACCATCTGGGGGAAAACCACAATGTCTCTTACCGGCAGCAGTGGCAGCACACGGCCGGAGGTTTCTTTTTCATCGTTTTTAAATAGCCGCGAAATATTCACCATTTTCAGCTCCTATGCTCAGTGCGCGCAAAATATATGGCGATTTTAGGCTTCCTCATGAACTCCCAAAGGAGTTCTTCCCTTTGACCGGGAGTGGGGCGGTGCGGCGGGGTTGGCATCGGCCTCTTCTATCCCATGCGTGATGATGGGGGAAATGTTCCAACACAGGGCGCATGGCGCCCTATGCTTGCTTTTTCGTCTGCTCATACAACAGGATCGGATCTTCCTTATGCAACACAACATCCTCGCCGATCACGCACTCCTTCACGTTCTCTATGGAAGGAATTTCGTACATGATATCGAGCATGCACTCTTCCATAATGGCCCGCAGGCCGCGTGCGCCCGATTTGCGCTTAATGGACTGATCCGCGATGGCCGATAAAGCACTGTCGGTCAGGCGCAGGTTGACACCCTCTACCTCGAACAGCTTCTGATACTGTTTCACCAGGGCGTTCTTGGGTTCGGTCAGAATGCGCACCAGGGATGCGGCACTGAGTTCATCCAGGGTGGCGATGACCGGCAAGCGTCCCAGAAACTCCGGGATCATCCCATATTTGATCAGATCTTCGGGCTGCACTTCTTTTAGCACATCGCCCAGCGTAGCCTCATGTTCTTTTACGATCTTAGCCCCGAATCCCATGGACTTGGAGCCCAGGCGGCGCTTGATGATTTTGTCCAAGCCATTGAAGGTCCCGCCGCAGATGAACAGGATATTGGTGGTGTCCACCTTGACGAAATCCTGCTGGGGATGTTTGCGCCCGCCCTTGGGCGGCACGCTGGCCATGGTGCCCTCGATAATCTTCAGCAGGGCTTGTTGCACGCCTTCGCCCGAGACATCGCGGGTAATGGAGGGATTGTCCGATTTGCTGGCGATCTTGTCGATCTCGTCAATGTAGACAATGCCCCGCTTGGCTTTCTCCACGTCATAATCGGCGTTTTGCAGCAGAGATAAAATGATGTTCTCCACATCTTCGCCCACGTAACCGGCTTCGGTCAGACTGGTGGCGTCGGCAATGGTAAAGGGCACATTGAGAAAACGCGCCAGGGTCTGGGCCAGCAAGGTCTTGCCGCTGCCCGTGGGGCCGATGAGCAAAATATTGCTTTTCTGAATCTCCACATCGCTGGTGCTCAGGGTGGATTCCAGGCGCTTGTAGTGATTATACACCGCCACGGCCAGGATCTTCTTGGCGGTTTCCTGTTCGATCACATATTCATCCAGCTTGAGCTTGATCTCTTTGGGGATCATCAGGTTGGAGAGGTCGCCGGCTTCCTTTTCGGTCTCCTCTTCGATGATCTCGCTGCAGAGCTGAATGCACTCATCGCAGATATAGACCGCGGGGCCGGCGATGAGCTTTTTAACCTCTTTCTGGTTCTTGCCGCAAAAAGAACAAAAGAGATTATCGTTGGGATCGTCTTTTTTAGCCATGGTAATTATTTCTCCAGCTTATCGATTTGATCCAGGTCATCGCGGTTGCGGATCACATGGTCCACGATGCCGTAATCCCTGGCTTCCTGACCGGACATGAAGTAATCGCGATCCGTATCCTTGGCAATTTGGGTCAGATCCTTGCCGGTGTGCTCTTTAAGGATTTTGTTCAACGACTCCTTCATGCGCAGAATCTCTTTGGCCTGAATCTCAATATCAGATGCTTGCCCTTGGAACCCGCCCATGGGTTGATGGATCATGATGCGGGAATTGGGCAGCGAATATCTCTTTTTCCGGGCCCCGGCGGCCAGCAGCAGGGCGCCCATGCTGGCGGCCTGGCCGATACACACCGTGGCGATATCCGGTTTGATGTATTGCATGGTGTCATAGACCGCCAGACCGGCCGTCACCACGCCGCCGGGGGAGTTGATGTAGAAGTTGATATCTTTATCCGGGTCTTCGGATTCCAAAAACAACAGCTGCGCAATCAACAGATTGGCGACTTCATCGTTAATGGCGGTTCCTAGGAAGATGATACGGTCCTTGAGCAGGCGCGAATAAATATCATACGCCCGCTCGCCACGGCTGGTTTGGTCGATGACCATTGGAATCACTGGCACGATCAGACTCCTTCATTGGATCGGTGTTTGTTGCCGCTGTACGAAAGCGGCCCATTGTTTTGAAGCCTAACGCAATTATACCCCGCGATCAACCCATAGATCAAGAGCTTGTATTGCCTGGCTATTCAGTGGCTTGAGTCTCCTCGGCCTTGGCCGCCGGCTCAACCTCGCTCACCACCGCACTGTCAATGATAAGCTTCAATGCCTTCTTTTCAAGCAGCATGTGTTTAAAGGCACCCAAGTTATCCTTGTCGTTTTCGTAAAAGGCCTTGATGTTGTCCAGGGGTTGGCGGTAGGTGTCGGCCATTTCCTGCATTCCCTTATCCACCTCTTCATTGGTCAGGGTCAGCTTCTCCTGGTCGATCAGCTTGGACAGCATCAGGTGCCGCCGCACTTGCTTTTCAGCCACTGGGCGGTATTTTTCAGCCAGCGACTGGCGGCTCAACCCCATCTCTTCCAAGGTCCGGTTGCTATAGGAAAAGGATCGCTCCGCGTCCTTTAAGATATGTTCCAGCTCGACCTCGGTCATGGAATCGGGCACTTCAAAACTGGCCTGGCTCAGCAGATGGGTGAACACCTGCTCATTGAGTTCCTGCTCCATGCGTTTGTTGTAGCCGCTCTGCAGATTGTCCTTTATTTTGTCTTTCAGCGCGTCCAGGGTGGTGAATTGATCCGAAAGGTTTTTGGCAAACTCATCGTCAATGGGCGGCAGGATCTCTTCCCGGATTTCGTGGAGCTTGACTTTAAACACCAACTGCTGGTTGGCCAGATCCTTGTTGAAATAGTCCTCGGGGAAAGTCACATTAATCTCTTTGGCTTCCCCGGCCTTCATTCCCACCAGGCCCTCATCCAGATCCTTGACCACCCGGCCCTCGCCCACTTTTACATTGAAATTCTCGGTCTTTTGGGTGGCCTCGTGGGGCAGGCCGTCCTTGAACCCTTCGTAATCGATAATGGCGATGTCGCCGTTCTGAACGGGCCGGTCATCCTCGATTTTTTTGTTCTGGGCCAGATTGCGCTGCAGCATCTTGAGCTGCAGATCGATCTCCTCCTCGCTGATGGTGTATTTGCTCTTGTTCAGGGCGATGCCCTTGAATTGCACATCAGCGATCTCGGGTCGCACTTCAACGAAAGCGTCAAAGGAGTAAGCGCTGTTTTCTTTGAGTTCCGGCGGGGTGACTTTGGGTGGCGCCACCACATTGAGGTCGTTGAGCTTGAGAGCCGCAAGAAAACCCTCTTGAATCAGCTTGGACGACACATCGGCGTGCACTTCTTTGCGATACATCCGCTCCAACACGGAGCGGGGAGCCTTGCCCGGCCGGAAGCCTTTGACCTTGACCGATTTTTTCATCTCGTTGTAGGCCTCATCCAGTTCGCGTCCCACCACGTCCGCCGGCACCTCGATATGCAATACTTTTTTAACACTGCTCTGATCTTCGACCGTCACTTTCATAACTTCCATACCTTTCATAAATTGAATATGGTGCCTGGCGCTGTATCGCCTGAAGGCACCCGCATTTTTTTTCGCCATTATACCCCGACCAGATTGCGAATGCTGCGCCGGGGCTGTGTTTCCATTTTGATAGGTGGACTGGAGGCTTTCAGGAAGCGTGCCGGCCACCCTATCCCACCTTGTGTTCAAGCGCGGCCAAGTCCTTTAACCGGATCGGTTAAGCCGCTATATCGAACGTAAAATGGAATGGTATACCTGAAAACGGTTTTAGCAGCGGCCGACACCTTTGGATATGTAACCTGCTCGGCGTATGGGAACGCTTGCACCACCATTGGGGCATGGAGTTGGAGGTTCAAAATGGTGCGAGAGGGGAGACTTGAACTCCCACTCTGTCGCCAGAGCTGGATCCTAAGTCCAGTGCGTCTACCAATTCCGCCACTCTCGCGAACTTTGACACCCGATTCCATTTAGGTGCTTGACTTTCAACCCTTTTCAACTAAACTGCCGTATTAAAATCGATTTAGTTAATATCAAACCCCATGGGTGTCAAGTGAAATTCAGACCGCCAAAGCGCCGTAAAATGGCCATCCGCCGCTGGTTTTTGCTGCCTTTGGCCATGGCATGGGCCCTATCCTTTTCATGGGGGTGGGCCGTGGCTCAAAGTCCAGCCGCACTGGCCGCCCATGGCGTCACGGTGGCCGTTGATCCCGGTCATGGCGGCAAGGATGTGGGTGCCAAGGGCAGCATGGGCACCACCGAAAATCAGATCTGCCTGACGTTGGCCCAACGGCTGACCCAGATGCTGGAGCTTTCTTACCGCGTGGTATTGACTCGCGGTGATGATTTCGAGATCAGCCAGAGCGAACGAAGCGCCATCGCCAATAACCAAAAGGCCGACATGCTGATCAGCATTCATACGGGCGCTGGATTTGTCCATGCGGCCGGCGGCGTGGTCATCTACTATTATCAACCCACCGCCAAATCCGCGGGTCCTTCAGGATCGACCCTGTCGGGTGAAGGCCTCACCCCGTGGCAAGATCTGCAACTGTCACACCGCGCCGACAGTCAACGGCTGGCCCGGCACCTGAAAACAGCCTTTGAGGCCGTGGCCGGAATGCCGGATGTGCGTCTGGTTTCCGCGCCGCTGCTGGTTCTGCAAGGCGCCGATATGCCCGCGGTGGTGATCGAAGTGGGCTCCTTGAGCAATCCCGCCGAGGAAGA
The DNA here is from genome assembly GCA_021824175.1 of Deltaproteobacteria bacterium. Classification (GTDB taxonomy): domain Bacteria; phylum Desulfobacterota; class Desulfobacteria; order Desulfobacterales; family Desulfosarcinaceae; genus Desulfatitalea. Next base: position 136,369 of record JAKALP010000006.1, on the reverse strand, counting down.
GCGCCTTAACAACCCGCTGCAGCAAGAAAACCTGGCCCAGGCCATTATGAAAGGCCTGGAAGGCTATCTGGCGGAAGGGCATTGATGGGGCGTTGGATAGCGATCGCTTGCCCGCGGCCACCCAACTGCAGATCTATTGGGCTGAAACACCAGGGCCGTTCTCTTTCTGGGTTTTGCAACGGGCTTGCTTCAGACCATCAAGCATGTTATTCAGCGGCCAAAATCGGGGCGTGGCGCAGTCTGGTAGCGCACCTGCTTTGGGAGCAGGGAGTCGGAGGTTCAAATCCTCTCGCCCCGACCAAATAACATTTGTGGGTTACGGTTTCATGCCGTAGCCCATTTTCTTTGAGATCCACGCCTCAAATCTTAACGGAAGGGCCTATGAGCATTGACGGCAAACTCTTCGGTGAATCGTTCCGCGATCCGGCCCTGGCCCAAAGCCTGGTGCGGCAAATCAAGGGGCACGCCACCCAGCCCATGCGGCTGATGGAAGTGTGCGGCACCCACACCATGGCCATCTTCCGCCACGGCATCCGGGCTTTGCTGCCGCCCACCATTGCACTGCTCTCCGGTCCGGGCTGCCCGGTGTGCGTCACGGACCAGCAGGAGATCGACGGCTTCATTGCCCTGGCCCAGCGCGACGACGTCATCATCACCACCTTTGGCGACCTGCTGCGCGTACCGGGCACCTATACTTCCTTGCAGAAAGAAAAAGCCGAAGGGGCCGATGTGCGCGTGGTCTACTCGGCCATGGACGCGGTGCAGTTGGCCCAAGCCCATGCGGACAAAACGGTCGTATTTCTGGGCGTGGGGTTTGAAACCACGGCTCCCACCATTGCGGCGGCCATCCTCATGGCCCAGCAGTTGGGTCTGGAGAACTTCTGTGTTAACTGCGCTCATAAAACCGTGCCCACGGCCCTGGCGGCCCTGGTCGCCAATCCCGCCATCCGCATCGATGGATTTCTTCTGCCCGGTCATGTCTCGGTGATCATCGGCATGAATGCTTACGACGATTTCTTCCAGAAGCACCACACCCCTTGCGCCGTGGCCGGGTTTGAACCTCTGGATATCCTGCAAGGCATCGCGGCCTTGGCGCGTCAAATCACAAGCCATAGGCCGGCTCTGGAAAACAGCTATGGTCGGGCAGTCACGGACCAGGGTAATGCCAAAGCCCGGGCCGTAATGGCCCAGGTCTTCGAGCCTTGCGACGCCCGCTGGCGCGGTATCGGCACCATCTCCGGCAGCGGCCTGGCCATCCGTCCGGAGCTGGCGCGCTTTGACGCGGCCCGGCGCTTTAAAATCGCCGTGGTGGAGATGAAACCGCCCAAGGGCTGCGCCTGCGGCGAGATCCTCATCGGCGCCAAGACTCCCCTGGAGTGCCCCCTGTTCCGCAAACGCTGCACCCCCATGGACCCGGTGGGACCGTGCATGGTGTCGAGCGAGGGAACCTGCGCGGCCTATTACCGTTACCACAGTTAGCCTGGAATAGAAGAACTTACTTTATGGGAAACACCAAAATACTTCTCGATCACGGCTCCGGCGGCAAGATGGCCCACCAATTGACTACCGAAGTACTTCTGCCGCTGTTTGACAATCCTATGCTGGCAATGCTGCATGACGGCGCGGTGTTTGAAGTAAACAAGGGTCGCCTGGCCTTTTCCACGGACAGCTATGTGGTGGACCCGATCTTCTTCCCCGGCGGCGACATCGGCGACCTGGCGGTCAACGGCACGGTCAATGACCTGGCCATGTGCGGCGCCGTGCCGCGCTATTTGAGCATGGGATTGATTTTGGAAGAGGGCCTTCCCATCGATGATCTAAGGCGCATTCTGACCAGCGCGCGCAAAGCCCTGGACCAGGCCGGCGTGCAGTTGATCACAGGCGACACCAAGGTGGTGCCCAGGGGCGCGGCCGACAAGATTTTTATCAATACTACCGGCATCGGCGTGGTGCCAGCCCGGGTCAAGATCAGCGCCGACGGGGCCCGGCCCGGCGACAAAATTATTCTCTCCGGCACCATGGCCGACCACGGCATTGCCGTGCTTACCCAGCGCGAGGGGCTGCGCTTTGAGTCGGAAGTCATCAGCGACACCGCTCCGCTCAACCATATGGTACAGGCGATTTTGGCCCTCACCAGGGCCGTGCATGTGCTGCGCGACCCCACCCGGGGCGGCGTGGGCACGGCCCTGAACGAAATCGCCCTGCAATCCAAGGTGGGCATGGTCATCGAAGAAGAGAAATTGCCCGTTACCCCGGCCGTGGCCGGCATCTGCGAGTTGCTGGGCTTTGATCCCCTGTATCTGGCCAACGAAGGCAAACTGCTTTGCTTTGTGCCCGCCAGGCACGCTAAGGCGGTTCTATCCATTATACAACAAAGCCCTTGCGGCCGAAATGCCTGCATCATCGGCCAAGTGGTCGCCGACCACCCCGGCCGGGTGATCATGCAAACCCGCATCGGCGGCCAGCGCATCGTGGATATGCTCAGCGGCGAGCAGTTGCCCAGAATCTGTTGAGCGACATCCCAAATTCTTTTTGCAGCCAGACCGGGATTCATATAATTTGAGCTACCGGTACCGTTTGGGCCGTGATTGGAGTGCCCGGCAAGCTTCCCGCTGATCTTAAGCTAAAGAGAACGTTTTTAACGTCTGGCCCTTAAAAAACGCTTTGTCTCCAAACTCTTTTTGAGAGAACCTATACCTCAACAAGCAATTTGACGATGAGCGGCAAGATGAACGGTTTTCCCCGCTGGATGATCATCGCCCATGTGGCGGCCCTGCTGGGTCTGGTCGCCGGCGGCGCATGGTTCTATCACCGCCAGGCGCTGTCGGTGCAGGGCGCGGCCGAGGCCCAGTTGGCTTCCATTGGACAGCTCAAGGCCGATCAGATTGCCGCCTGGCGCGCGGAGCGCCTGGCCGACGCCGCGGTTTTGACCGAAAGTCCTTTTCTGGCCCAGGCCGTGGCCCGCTTCCTGGCCGATGCGCGCGAAGACAATGCCCAATCGCTGCTCGTCCGGTTTCGCAGTCTTCAAGCCAATTACAATTACGCCAATATCCTGCTGGTGAACCCCCAAGGCCGGGTGCTGCTGAATCTTGACCGCGCCGTGGAGCTGCAGGAAGAATGTAAGACGTTTCTGGCTGCCGCCTTGCATGAACGCAAACCTATTCTGACCGAGTTATTTACCGGCGGGTCCATGCCGTCGCCCCATTTGGGCGTCATGGCGCCGATCTTTGATGGTGAACGGCTGGATGGGCCGCCATTGGGCGCCATTATAATGGTCTGCGATGCCTCTCGCTTTCTTTATCCCTTGATTCAATCCTGGCCCACCCCAAGCAAGAGCGCCGAGACCTTGCTCATCCGGCGCGATGGCCAGGATGCCCTGTTTCTCAACGATCTGCGCCACCAGAAGGATACGGCCCTCAAACTGCGCATCCCACTCAGCCGTTCCGAATGGCCCGCGGTCATGGGCCGCCAAGGGGCATTTCATGGCAAGGACTATCGCGGCGTAGAGGTGGTGTCCGTAATCTTGCCGATCCAGGATTCAAACTGGTTTATCGTGGCCAAGCAGGACCGAACGGAAATCTTCGCCGAGTGGCGTTGGCGCGCCGCTTTGATCCTGTTGGTTTTTATGATTCTGGCGGGCGGGTGGGCGGCGATGGTGCTGGTGGCCTGGCAGCGGCGCAAGGAGGTCTATTTTAAAAGCCTCTTTCAGGCCGAAACCAAGCTGCGGGAGAGCGAACAAAAGTCCCAGCTCAAGAAGATTGAAAGCCTGGCGCGCGTGGCCGGGGGCATTGCGCATCATTACAACAATCTGATGACCGTCATTATGGGCAACCTGGAGATGGCCCAGTTGGAGCTGCCCAGGTTGTCCGGGCCCACCGAAGAGCTGGCCGCCGCCATGAAAGCCGCCCGCCGCGCCTCGGCGCTGGCTGCCACGATGCTGACCTATCTGGGTCAGGGGGTCATTCAGCGCCGACCGCTGGACCTGTGCCAGTCCTGCCGTGGTTTTTTGCCCGAGCTTCTAACCGGCCTTCCGGCCTATGTGACCCTGGTCAGTGATCTGCCCGAGCCAGGTCCGACGGTTCTTGCCGATGCCGGCCAAATTCTTCAAATGCTTCGCAGTCTGATCACCAACGCCTGGGAAGCCATGGGCGAAAAACCCGGTCGTATTTCCTTGACTGTGGGCAACGCATCGGCAGCGGATATCTCTACCGCCTATCGTCGGCCGGTGGAGTTTCAGTCCACGGCCGCTGGTTATGCCTGCATAGAGGTTAAAGACAGCGGTTGTGGTATTGCCGCAAAGGAGTTCGAAAAACTTTTCGATCCCTTTTACTCCACTAAGTTCACCGGCCGGGGTCTGGGGCTTTCCATGGTCCTGGGCGCGGTAAAGGTCCACGAGGGCTGCATCACGCTGGAAAGCGAGCCTGGTGTGGGCAGCAGCTTTAAGATTTTTCTGCCATTAAACCCCAAGGCCGACCATCCAATCAAATAACTCATTAAATATCAAAAAGTTACAAATTGACAGCCAGGTGCTGAAGCGCTATGAGAAGGGCTGCCCGCGGAAAATCGTGACACTGGGGCGCACCATTTATTAGAAGCAGGATCTCAATTATGGCGAAAAAAGATGTTGTTGCATTGGCCCTGATTTTTTTATTGATTCCCACCTTCCTGACGGCCTGCGGCGGGAAGAGGGAACACTTGCTCTCCGGCAAGACCATGGGCACCACCTACCACATCAAGGTGACGGCGGGCCGCTGGACCGATATGGCCAAGGTGCAAATCAAGGTGGATGAATGCCTGGAGCAGGTCAACCAGAGTATGTCCACCTTCCGGCCGGAGAGCGAAATCAGCCGCTTCAATGCTTTGAATAAGGCCGGCCAACCGTTTGCGGTCTCCACCGGCTTTTTGGAAGTGATGCGCGTCGCTCAGGAGATCTATCGCCAGACCGACGGCGCCTGGGACGGCACGGTCAATCCCCTGGTCAATTTGTGGGGGTTCGGCAAAAAAGGGCCGTTGCAGAAAGTGCCCGCCCAGACGGACATCGACACGGCTTTGGGCCAGGTGGGTTTTGACCGGATTCAAATTGATCCGAAAGGGTATCTAATTAAAAAGCATGCCGACGTGACCGTGGATCTGGCCTCCATTGCCAAGGGGTGGGGCGTGGATCAGGTGGCGGCCGTGCTCAAGGGGCTGGGGTTCACGGATTATCTGGTGGAGATCGGCGGCGAAGTCTATGCGGCCGGCCTTCGCCCGGACGGCACGCCCTGGCGCGTGGGCATCAACCGGCCCCAGGCCGACGCGCCGGCCGAGGCCGTGTACAAGGTGGTGCCCCTGAGCAATCGCGCCATGGCCACCAGCGGTGATTACCGCAATTTCTACAAGGTCGAAGAGAAAATCTATTCCCATATCATTGATCCGCGCACCGGCTATCCCATTCAAAACGGAGTGGTCAGCGCTTCGGTGGTGGCTCCCGATTGCACCCAGGCCGACGGACTGGCCACGGCCATGATGGTCATGGGCCCGGAAAAGGGCATCGCCCTGTTGGATCGGCTGGAAGGTATTGAAGGCCTGATCATCGTGCGCCAGGCCGATGGAAGCCTGCAAGAATATTACTCCAAGGGGATGAAGGCCCTGATCGCGTCCTAGTCCCAAACCCGGCGAGCGTAGGTCACAGCACTTGCACATCGGTGTTTTTCCATATCCTGCTTTTACTCGTACTCGTACGCGTACTCGTACTCGAAATAATTGAAAAAGCCGTTCGACTACGAGTACGCGTACGAGTACCTAAAAAACCGCCGCGTTTCTGTGTGGTATGCAATGACCGAGATCCACCCCCCGAACCCGGCTTTTGCGTTGACAACCAATGTCTACTCTTATAAAAACCCTCTGAGTAAAATTCTATCTCAATGATATAAGCCACTTACCTCTTTGGGTATCCAATTATTGAGAAAATCGACTAGTTAAAGGGAGGAAGCGTACAGTGGAAATTTTGGTATTACTTAAACAAGTTCCAGCCACCGAGTCCATGATCGCCGTGGCGGGCGACGGGCTCTCCATCAAAACCGATGGCATCAAATGGGTCATGAATCCCTATGATGAACTGGCCGTGGAAGAGGCCCTGCGCATCCGCGAGGCCAAAGGCAGCGGCACGGTGACCATCCTTTCGGTGGGTCCGGCCAAGGCCGCCGAGGCCGTTCGCACCGGTTTGGCCATGGGCGCGGACAAGGGCATTCTCATTGATCCCGGCACGCTGCAGGTGGACGGTCTGGCCACGGCCAAGCTGTTGGCCGCAGCCATCAAGCCCATGAAATACGATTTGATTGTGGCCGGCCACCGGGCCGTGGATGACGATAATTTCCAGGTGCCGGCGGCCGTGGCCGAACTGCTGGGCATTGCCAATATCTCCATGGTGATCAAGAAAGAGCTCTCCGACGCCAAGATCCGCTGCACCTGCACCGTAGAGGGCGGCACCAAGGAGGTGGAAGCTCCGCTGCCGGCTTTGATCGCGGCCCAGCGCGGACTCAATGATCCGCGCTACGCCAGCCTGCCGGGCATCATGAAGGCCAAAAAGAAGCCTCTGGATACCAAAACCCCGGCCGATCTCGGGCTCAATCCGGCGGACCTGCAGCCCAAGGTCAAAGTCAAGGCGCTGCGCACCCCGCCCGAACGCAAGGGCGGCCGCGTAATCCAAGGCGATACGGTCCAGGCCAAGGTGGCGGCGCTGGTCAAGGCGTTGCATGAAGAAGCAAAGGTGATTTAGGACGCAGGATAGCGTTGCGTCGCTGTATTATCCGGAAGAGTTTAAAGTGTTAAGTGTAAAGTTTTAAGCAAAGGAATTCTGGTTAATTCAAAATGAATACTTCCCAAATTTAATATGGCTGAACTCCTTAACTTAAAACTTTTTGCTTTAAACTTAAACCTCTCCTCGCATAAAAGGAGCAGATCATGACTCAAAATGTACTAGTAATTGCGGAGCTGGCGCAGGGCGCTTTTCGCAAAGTGACCTTTGAAGCATTGAGCGCGGGGCAGAAGCTGGCGGCAGCCCTGGGCGGTGATGTGTGGGCCGCGGTTTTGGGCAGCGGTGTGGAAGGCGCGGCCGCGCAATTGGCCCAGTATGGCGCCGCCAAGATTCTGGTGGCTGACGATGCGGCTCTGACCGATTTTGTGACCGAAGCGTATACCAATGCCGTGGCCGGGATCATCGACCAGGCCAAACCAGCCGTGGTGCTCCTGGGCGCCACGACCCAGGGCAAGGATCTGGCGGCGCGTCTCTCGGCCCGTTTGAACACGGCCCTGGCCACCGATTGCGTGGCGCTGAAGGTGGAAGGCGGTCAGGTGACGGCCACCCGGCCCATGTATGGCGGCAAGATTCTGGCGGACGTGACCCTCACCGGCGCGCCCGTGATCGTATCCATTCGCCCCAACACCCAGCCCGTCACCCCGGCGGCCGGCGCCGGCACCGTGGAAAAAGCGGCGGCGGCCATTGGCCAAGTGGCCACCAAAGTGGTGGCCAAGAATTTTGAATCGGGCAAAAAGGATCTGACCGAAGCCGACATCATCGTCACTGGCGGTCGCGGCATGGGCGGCGCCGATTTCTGCACCGTGGAAAACCTGGCCCAGACCCTGGGCGGCGCCGTGGGCGCCTCGCGTTCGGCTGTGGACGAGGGCTGGCGGCCGGCCTCGGATCAGGTGGGCCAGACCGGCAAGACCGTTTCGCCCAATCTCTACATCGCCTGCGGCGTGTCGGGCGCCATTCAGCATCTGGCCGGCATGTCATCATCCAAGGTGATCGTAGCCATCAACAAAGATCCCGAGGCCCCCATCATGACCAAAGCCGATTATGCCATCGTGGGTGATCTGTTCGAGGTGCTGCCGGTGCTCAATGAGGAGATCAAGAAGATAAAGGGGTAGCGATAGGCTCAAGTTTAAAGAGATAAGTTGACATCAACTGCAATAAGGCCGCCTCCATCGAGGCGGCCTTTTGACTTAGCGGCAGCTTGTTGCTATGGATCTTTAGATAGAGAAAGTCGGTTATCACCCGAGCCTTGGAGTTATGGCTCAATATTCTCACCACGACGTGATTAGTTGATATAGACGATAACCATCCATGCTGCTTTACCTTGAAAGTTTAGGCTGCGCCCGCAACCAGGTGGACAGCGAAAACATGCTGGCCCAGCTGGAAGCGGCCGATATCCAGGTCACCCATGACCCGGCCCAGGCCGAAGTCATCGTGGTCAATACCTGCAGTTTTATCCAGGCCGCGGCGGACGAATCCATCGACACCATTCTGGGCCTGGCGCGCTTCAAACAAGAGGGCCGCTGCCGCAAGCTCATTGTCACCGGTTGTTTGCCCGAGCGCTACCGCGACCCCATCATGGAGTCGCTGCCCGAAGTGGATCTTTTCCTGGGCACCGGCGCCTACGACCACATCGTGGCCGCGGTTCAAGACGAGATGGCGGCCGGCGGTTGTCTGTTGCCTGATCCGGATGGCATCGATGTGCTGCGGCCCGCGGCCCAGCATCCGCTGGCGCCTCACGCCGCCTACCTGAAGATTGCCGAGGGGTGCAGCCGCCGCTGCACTTACTGCATCATTCCCAAACTGCGCGGCAAGCAAAAGAGTCGGCCCCTGCAGACCATCCTGAGCGAGGCGCGCGGCCTCATCGCCAAAGGCGCCCGGGAGCTGACCCTGGTCTCCCAGGAAACCACGGCCTATGGCTTGGATTTGACGCCGCCCATGGATCTGGCCCAATTGCTGGCGCAGCTGGCCGCCCAAGATCCACGGGTCTGGATTCGCCTGATGTACGGCCATCCCGAGAGCCTCCGGCCCGAGGTCCTGGCAACCATGGCGGCCCATGGCAACATTTGCGCCTATCTGGATATTCCCATCCAGCATGCTTCCGACCGCGTGCTCAAGCGCATGGGGCGCCATTATACCGCTCAGGAGCTGCACCGTTTGTTCGACAGCGTGCGCCGTGCGGTGCCGGGCGTGGTCCTGCGCACCACGGTGCTGGTGGGTTTTCCCGGTGAAACCAAGGCCGACTTTGAAGCCTTGAAGCAATTCATCGGACAGGTAGAATTCGACCACCTGGGGGTGTTTACTTATTCGGATGCCGACGATCTGCCCTCCCATCTCCTGGGGCGCCACGTGGCGGCGCGTACGGCCCAAGCGCGCCTGGATGAACTGATGGCTTGGCAGCGGGATATCTCCGCTCAAAATTTGACGCGCTACCTGGGCCGCACCATGGACGTACTGATCGAAGGACGAGAAGAAGATGGCTTCTGGGTGGGCCGCACCCAGTACCAGGCTCCGGAGGTAGACGGCGTCACCTTTGTGAAGCCTACGGAAAAGGTCGCGCTGCAGACCGGCCGTATGATTCAGGTTCATATCAAAGAGAGTATGGATTATGATTTGGTCGCTGAAGTAGAATGAGGGCAGCATATATTCAGGGATGAGTATTTTTTAAAGAAGAAGACAGAACTCAGAAGACAGTAGTCAGAATGGAAGGAGGAATATTCTAAATTCTGACTGCTGACTTCTGGCTACTGAATCCGCAAAAAAGAAGACGATTATGTACTTGAAAAAGAAGATATTGGACGCCGTGAAAGACGATCTGACCAAGATCGAGCAGGCCCTGGCCCACAACCTCAATCCCCATTTCGAGTTGGTGCGCCGGGTGGCCGGCCATCTGCTGTTTGCCGGCGGCAAGCGCCTGCGGCCTCTGCTGATGGTGCTGACCGCGCGCCTTTGCGGATATAAAGGCAAGCGGTCGGCCGCTGACTTTGCCGCCATCTTCGAATATCTGCACGCCGCCACCTTGCTGCACGACGATGTGGTGGATGGCGGGCAGTTGCGGCGCGGACAAGCCGCGGCCCACCAGGTCTGGGACCCGCCCACCGCGGTGTTGACCGGCGATTTTCTCCTGGCCCGTTCCCTTTCCCTGGCGGCGGCCACTGGCTTGCCCGAAGTCATCAGCGTCATCGCCAATATCACCGAGCTGATGTCCCAGGGCGAAATCCGGCAATTGGCCCACAAGGGCGATGTCAATCTTTCCGAAGACGACTACATGGATGTGATTCGCTGTAAAACCGCGGTGCTCTTTCGCGGGGCCTGTCAGGTGGGCGCTCTGATCGCCGGCGCTCCCGGCCCCCAAACCGCTTCCCTGGCCGACTACGGCTTTCATCTGGGTATAGCCTTTCAAATGGCCGATGACCTATTAGATTATACCCAGGATACCGCCGTGCTGGGCAAACCAGCCGGTGCCGATCTGCGCGAAGGCAAACTCACCCTGCCGGTGATTTATACCCTGCAACGGGCCACGCCGGCCGACCGCCAATGGATGGTCGGACTCATCCAGCGCCAGGAGTTTTCCGCCGCGGAGTTTGGCGGGTTGCTGGGATTACTGGAACGCTATGGCGGCGTGGCCTACACCCGCGAATGCGCCGCGCGCCACATCCAAAACGCCAAGGACACTTTGCGTCAGTTCGGTCCCTGGCCGGAGCGCGATACCCTGCTGGATATCGTCGATTACGCATGGTCGCGGGCGGCGTAAGGTGAAGCAGGTTTAAAGTCTAAAGGGTAAAGTATAAAACAAAGGAATTCTACCATGCGAAGAAGATTTGGTTTGGCCATGGTGACGGTTTTGCTCTTGGCTGCAATGGCCCTGTCCAATGAGGCGCTGGCCCAGAACAATAAAAATGAGGCGACGGTGCTGGCGGTTGGCACGGGGCGCTTCAGTGGTGAGGATTTTGCCGCCGGCCGTGATGAGGCGCTCAACAACAGCTTGGTGATGGCCGTCAGCCGGGTGCTGGGTGAGCTGATGCCCCAGGAAATCCTGAGCGGCCAATTCAAGGCGCTCAATGAAGCCGTGCTGAGTCACACCGATCAATTCGTGATGGACTATAAAGTACTGGCTGAATTTAAAGCCACCAGCACCTATCGGCTGCTGGTTCAGGCCACCATATCGACTGTGCGGCTGAAAGGGGCCCTGCAAAAAGCGGGAGTACGTCTGGGCCAGATCCCTTATCCACGCGTGCTGCTGTGCATCGCCGAGAAGCAAATCCAGGACGAGACTCTTGGGTACTGGTGGAAAGGACAATCCGCGGAAGAAGGCGTGTTCAGTGCCGCACTGGCGAAGTTTCTGGCGGAGAAAGGTTATCCACTGGTCCACGCCGGCCCGCTGAGCATGGGCAACTATCCGCCGGAGCTCAGCCCGGCAGAAGCCGCGGCCATCGGCCAGCAACTGCAGGCCGATGTGGTGATCACCGGTGTGGCCATGGCCGAGGAAGCGGCCAACACCAAGGGCGCCAGTGTGCGCTCGTTCCGGGGCACCATTAACGCCACGGCCATTCGGGTGTCGGATGGTCAAGCCATCGCCCGCACTCAACGCAGTGCCATGACCGCGGGCAATGACCCTGTGGCAGGGGGCCGGGAAGCACTCGCCAGTGCGGCTGTCATGGCCGGTGAAGAGCTAAACACCCAAATTGGCGAGATTTGGTTCAAGCAATCCGCCGCCAGCACGCCCTTGGAGATCCTGGTCCAGGGGCTGGGCGGCAATATTGCCAATTTCGTCAAATTCCGGGGGGCGCTGAGCAGTACTTCTGGGGTGACCAATCTGCAGTTGAAAGAGATGATGTCGGGCGCCGCCGTCTTGACCGTGGACTATCAAGGTACGGCTGAATCCCTGGCCGATGCGTTGTTGTTGCTCGAATTCGACACCTTTGGGATCAATATTGAAAGCGTGGATGGGAGCAAAATCAGTCTAAAATTGGTCGCCAAACAAAAGTAGTAAAGAGGTCTATTTGAGCCGCTTTCATTCTCCCATCAGCATTCCCAACGTGCTGACCATCATCCGAATTCTGCTCACGCCGATCTTTATTATTTTGATGCTGCACCATCGTTACACGCATGCCCTGCTTGTCTTTGCCGTGGCCGGGCTGAGCGACGGCCTGGACGGCTTCATCGCGCGCTACCTCAATCAGCGTACCGCCCTGGGAGCAATCCTGGACCCAGTCGCCGACAAATTACTGCTGGTCTCGGCCTATATTGTGCTGGTAGTAATGGATGTGATCCCTGATTGGGTAGCCGTCATCGTCATTGCGCGGGATGTAATCATCAGTCTGGGCATCGCTATTTTTACCATCACTGAAAAAGAGTACGAAGTGCGGCCCTCCATTGTCAGCAAATGCACCACCGCGGCGCAGATCCTGCTGGTGATGGCCTCGCTCTTTGATCCCACCGGTACCAAAATGACACTCCTTGATCTTTTGCTGCAGTGGACCACCGCCGTGGTCACCACCATCTCTGGACTGCACTATATCTATGTGGGCATGGGTATTTTGCAGGAAAGCAATGACCGGCTGTAGTGGGTTGCAATAACGGCATTAAAGTATTAAGAAGGCTCGGGTTGCCCAGTAACAACTCCTGAATTGTTACGCAGAATTAGGTTTTTAGCGTTGGCGATTTAGGAGTTGCTCTAGTTGTACGACAATGTTGAACCATGCTAATTGGTTACACAGTGAGACCGGATGTTGGGATATTAGGTGTTGTTTCATCAGGTGTAAGCCAAGTGGATGCAATAAACGGAAGGTGTATGGGAGGCAAGGCAGCTTCTGTAAAAAGTCGACGCGTTAAGAGATTTTACTGATTTCTTAAAACACCGCCCCAATCCCCCTAAGGCGGATCCCCCCCCGCGCCAAGCAAAATATTCATAAAAACCGCTTTTGCCTTAATTTCTATCCGTTGCATTCGTTTTGCGGAACTGGCCCCCTCGTAGCTGTCGCTCTAGATCCGTAGCATCAACAACTGCTTGAATCTTGGAGGTATTGGATTTGGGCTGAACGGGTGTTCTTTAACCTGACCTTACAGCATGTGATGGCGGCATGGCCAATGAAGTGGTCAGTGCCGCAAAGAGGCATAGATTTTATTTACTATCCGTTTAAGAATGCGAGGTAATGCCATGGAAAAGAGTTATGCGATGGAATTCCCCAAAGAAGGCCGGGACCGATCAAGGTCGATCTGTGAGCTCGTTGTTTTTTCGGATGCAACGGCAGACGCGCTTATAGATAAAATGCATCGCGTACTAGACGGAGAAGATATTTGTCACACCTCGGGGATAAAGTGGATTTCGTATCATTCCCAAAGTATTTATAGCGACGCGCAATCTCCTAAAAAGTATCGAGCCGCCGTGGTCGCCTATGGTGTGCTTGAGCTCAAACGCCAGCTGGCCCAGCTGATCAAAATGATCGAGGAAAAACCCCATGAGGCTTTCAGCTTCGACGCCGCTGGCTTATACTACGGATTCGGCGAGCCGGAAGGCAGGATGGCCTTCATCTTCCCGGGCCAAGGCGCTCAATATGTGCGTATGGGAGAACCGCTTTCGGAAATCTATCCGCAGATGCGCGCCGTCTGGGAAAATTTGGGCTCCTTCGCGTTTAACGGCAAGACCATCAATGAAGTAGTCTTTCCTCCCAAGGCGCGCGATCAAAAAGAGGCCTCCTTTCAGGCCGACCACCTCTCCCGCACCGATTGGTCCATGCCGGCCATCAATTTGATGAGTGAATCGATTCGCGTGATGTTCGCTTCCATGTTCGTCAAACCCGATGCCATTGCCTCGCACAGCGCGGGGGATGCGGCCTCCTATTGCGCGGCCGGCATCATCTCTTCCGAACAGATGATCCGTTTCGCCGGCTTTCGCGGTGTTCATGCGGCGGCCTGCCCCATGGCGTCCCAGGGCGGCATTCTCATGGTTTTCGCCGAGCCTAAAAAAATCCGAGGGTTATTGAAAAAGCACAACATCAAAGAGGTGTGGATCGCCAATCATAACTCGCCGGCCGTGACGGTGTTATCCGGCAAACGGGAGAATATGAAGGAAGCAAAGCAGATCCTGGCCGAAGCATCGATCAAGAGCAAACTTATTCCCATCAGCGCGGCTCCCCATTGCCCGTTGTCTTTGAGAGCCAGCAATCAATTCATGGATTATATTGCCGAAGAAGAGTTCCGCAAATCTGATTGTGATTTCTACTCCTATCTTTTCGGCAACAAATTGGCCAACGATCCGGCTCTCTATAAGAAAGTCATTTCGGTCAGCTGTTTAAAGCCGGTGCGGTTTGTCGATCAGATCAACCAGATGCACGCCGACGGGGTGCGGACTTTTGTTGAGATCGGGCCTTCGGACGGACTGACCATGTTTGTGCGGCGCATTCTCGATGGCAAGCCGCACCAAGCCATCTGCACCAACAAACAAAGCGGCGATGCCAACTATCATTTTTTATCGGCCGTGGCTGAGCTCATCAAGCTGGGCCGAGTGAAAGACACCAGCGTGCTGTGGGAGATGTACAAGACGCCGTTGCGTCCCGCCGTGCTGGGTGCCGACTTCCCCAAAGAAACTTCGGAAATGACCGGAGCCATGTTGAGCGCCGAGATGGACCGGTTGAAAACCCTGGACCTGCAGCTGTCAAAGATCAATAAAATGGCCAGCGCATGATGGCCGGACAAATGGTTTGGGTTGATGGTCTTCGGTGTAGTCGTAATTTCAAGGTTGTTAGGTTTGCAAAGTTCTTCAGCGCCGCGAATGCGGGAATCCGAAAATGCTTCAAGCATTCGGGCTCCCGCATTCGCGGCTATGGCGCCATCGGCGAACGACTTTTATCAGAAAAAGGCAAGAACAGATGGTAACCCCAAAAACTCCATTTACCCTGGCCGCCTGCGTGAGCGCCGATGAGCGCCGCATTCAACGATTTCTCCAGGGGAGAAATCTTCCCTTCACCGTTATCGTTGATTTTGGATATGTCACCGAGTCCATACGAATCAGCCACCAACTGAAGCGTATGGCAGAAGATGACGCGGCCCGTCGCAATGGATGCATCCGCATCATGCCGGACAGCCTTGCGGTGCTTGACCGGCTGGCGGCTGAAATTTGTTCCGCCAAGGTGGCAACCATGATCCTGGCTTGGCCAAAGCAACCCTCTAAAAAAGTCATGGCCGCCGCGCGCAAGATGGCCGATCGTCTATTCGTGGAGATCTACTCCCATGAAATGGCTCAGCAAATGGAGAAATTTAATCCCGATGGATTTGTTCTGCGTGGCAAGGAAGCCGGCGGGATTTGCGCCGACACCAATAATTCAACGCTGTTGTCAAGTATTCGGCCCAAGACCGATCAGCTGATTTGGGTCATGGGAGGTGTCGGCCCACAAAGCATACCAGCATACGCCAAGGGCGGCGCCGATGGCGCGATTTTCTCCGATGCTCTGTTGCTGATGCCGGAACTTGCGGCGGATCTCAAGGAGCATGATCTGCAGGCCTTAAAGGCAGGAGTCCGAACCCAAGCCATTGACATCGGCGGTGGGCTGCACATCCGCCTCAGCCAAGCCTATCCTGGTCTCATCGAACGTATTCGCACGCTTTGCAATGATCAGGACCGGCAAGTGCCTGAAAATGAAAATCAGGTTGAGTCGCGTCTGAGGCAGGTGTTGTCCCTGGTGGAAGAATACCAGACCATGGCCCGTTGCTTCATGGGTGAAGAGGCGGCCTGGGCCCAGGAGTTGAGCCAAAAATTCTCCTGCATCCAGGAAATGATTGGCGCCTTGCAAAAAGAACTTCTTCCCCAAGAGGTCAAAGAAATAGTCTTTCATCCCGATCCAAAAGAAAATTCGGCGGCCGATATTCGAGCCACGGATGTGGCCATCATCGGCATGTCGGCCATCGTGCCGGGCGCGGAAAATCTGGACCGGTTCTGGCATAACATTTTGGCCAAAGTTTATACTATTCGCGATGTACCCGCAGAGCGCTGGAGCGCCACGGTCAATTTTCATCCAGACCCGGATCACAAAGACACGGCTTACTCCACCAAGGGCGGATTTTTAGACGAGATCCCCATCAATAGCATGGAGTGGGGCATTCCGCCGGGTTCCATGAAGAATGTGGAGCCGGCCCAGTTGCTGGCTTTGGAAGCCGTCAAGCAGGCCCTGGCCGATGCCGGCTACGACCGGCGGGAGTTTGATCGCGAAAAAACTTCGGTGATCTTCGGGTTTGCCGGCGGCGGTGATCTTCTACTGGCCTATAGCATCCGGGCGGCCCTCAGGGAGTACATGGACCGCGCCAAAGATATTCCCGACCCCATTCGCCAGGATGTCCTTGCTTCAGTCAACGAGGTGTTGCCCGAATGGACCGAAGACGCCTTTCCGGGCATTCTGGGTAATGTGATAGCCGGCCGCGTGGCCAACCGCTTCAACTTCAATGGGTTGAACTTCACCATGGACGCGGCCTGCGCTTCCTCCATGGCCGCCTTGCAGGTGGCTTGCCAGGAGTTGGCCTATGGGATCACCAAAACCGCCATTGTGGGCGGCGTGGATGCTTCCCAGCACCCGTTTGGATTTACCTGCTTCAGCAAGACCAAGGCGCTCAGCGTGGCGGGCCAATCCAGGCCTTTTTCTTCCGACGCGGACGGCATCGTGCTGGGCGAAGGCGTCGGCGTGGTGGTGTTGAAGCGCCTGGCCGATGCCCTTGCCGACAATGATCGCGTTTACGCGGTGATCAAGGGCATAGGCGGCGCCAGCGATGGCAAAGGCAGCGGCATGACCGTGCCGGTCTCGCGCGGTCAGAAGATGGCCATCTACCGCGCCTACGAAGTCGCCGGCTTTAAGACCGACAGCGTGGATCTGATGGAAGCCCATGGCACCGGCACTCCGCTGGGCGATCGGGTGGAGCTGGAGACGCTCCACGAAGTACTACAGCAGCACGGCGCTACCCAGCCCTGCGCCATCGGTTCCATCAAATCGGCCATCGGCCACACCAAGGGCGCGGCGGGCATTATCGGTGTGATCAAAACCGCCCTGGCGCTGCATCACAAAATACTGCCGGCCCATGTCAATGTGGATAAGGTCCATGCCGCGGTCTCCCACCCCAAGACCCGCGTCTATGTCAACATGGAAACCAAGCCCTGGTTCCGCAAGCTGCCGGAGCGGCCCCGCCGGGCCGGGGCCAGCGCCTTTGGCTTTGGCGGCACCAACTTTCATACCATATTGGAAGAGTTCGATGGTCAGTGCCGGGGCCTCGCCGATCTGCCTTCCTCTCTCTGGCCTTCGGAATTGTTCTTCTTCGGCGCCATGGATGTCCCGGCCCTGATTAAACGAATCGAGGCCGCCCTGGCCTTGTTGAATCGCAGCGAGCACTCCCTGACCCGCTTGGCGTACGAACACTATCGGTATCAGAATCTGGCCAGCTCTTCTCCACTGCGCGTGGCCATAAGAGTCAATAGCGTTCAACAATTGAAGGAAAAACTCGTCAAGGGCAAATCGCTGCTGGCGGAGGGCGCTTTGTCGGCCCATGGCGGGTCGGCCCAAAACACCATCTTACTGGGCGAAGGCATTTGGGGCGCGCTAAATACTGCCCCGCCCGGGCCGTTGACCGCGCTGTTCCCCGGCCAGGGTGCGCAAAAACTCCACATGCTGAAAGATCTATCCCTTGTCTTCCCCTTGGTGCGCGAGGGCCTGGAACAGGCCAACGCCATCTTGGCGCCGGAGTTCTTCCCCCTGGCCCAGGGAGTGTTGACCGATTACATCTTCCCCGCGATGATCAACGGCGAGGAAGCCAGAAAAGCGGCCATGCAGGCCCTGACCCAGACCACCGTGGCCCAGCCGGCCCTGGCGGCCGTGGAAATGGCGCTCTATCGATTGTTGGCCCAATTCAACGTGAAAATCGCCATGGCCGCCGGTCATAGCTTCGGCGAATTGACAGCCCTGTGGGCCGCTGGCGTGATGAGCGATGCCCAACTGCTCACTCTGGCCTGCAAACGGGGCCGGAGCATGGCCCAGTCGTCGGAGGTCCCCACGGGCATGGTGGCAGTGCAGATTCATCGGGATGCCCTAAAGCCGCATATCGAGGCCATCCCGGATCTTTCCATCGCCAATTACAATACGCCCAAGCAGGTGGTGGTTTCCGGCAGTATCGCGGCCCTGGAGAATTTCGAAGCCCTGTGCAAGGAGCAGAAGTGGAGTAGCAAACGATTGCCCGTATCCCAGGCCTTTCATTCGCCCTTCATGGCCGCGGCCGAGAAGCAGTGGAGCGAGGCCTTGTCCGAGGAGCACTTCGATGCTCCCGGCATTCCGGTGTATGCCAATATGACGGCCAAGCCTTACGGCAAAACCGCCCCCAGCATTGCCGGCACCCTGGGCAAACATCTGCGCAACGGCGTGGATTTCGTCGGCGAGATCGAAGAGATGCACGCCGCTGGCGCGCGCACTTTTATTGAAATCGGTCCGGGCGCAACCCTGACCAATTTCGTGGATACGATCCTGGCCGGCCAGCCCCATCTTGCCATTGCCGTCCAGCCAAAGGAAGGCAAGCCGGGCGTGGAAATGCTGCTGGACAGTCTGGCTGCGCTCTATGTCCGCGGATACGATATTGATCTTAAGCCAGCCTTCAGCGGCCGCATCCTTAGCCATGAGAAGCAAAAGCCGGCGCCATCAGCCACCACTTTCCTGGTCAATGGCGGCCGGGCCAAACCCACCATCAAATTGAGGGTCAAGAAAGAGACGGCCCCTAAAGTACCGCGCTGGACCCCGCCACCGGCGAGCGTTCCAGCCGCATCCATGGCGGCCGCCAGGCCCGCCGCCAGTGCACCGACATCAACTCCGGTAATGCCCAAGACCGCAAAATCGCCCCAGCCGGCTATTTCCAGCCCTCCGCCGATTCCAAAAACGCCCCCGACCGTTCATGCGGCCGCTGCCCCACCGCGGACCAGCGCCGTTTCACGCTTAGATGAAGAAGAGAAGTTAAAGAAGATGAAATACTTCCAAAAGAGCATGAATCTTTTTCTCGAAACCCAGGAGCGTTTCCATCAGCAACGGTTGGCCATGATGGAAAAGATGTGGAATATCAACCAGCAATTGCTGCAAGGCCTGCTCGGCGGCGCGCCCCAGGCCGGCCTGAACATGGGCGCCGATCAAACCATACCCACTGATATTATAAGTCAAGGCCAGAGTAGTCCTCCGGTGGGCCGGTCTGAGGCGGCGTCCCTTTTTAGCACGGTTCCCACGCCGGCCGATAGCTATCCATCTTCCCCGCCGCCTGAGTCCAAGCCGGTCGTGGTCGAGGTGGTAGTGCCGCCGCGGCCCGTGGAACCGAGTCCCAAAATAGAAGCGGTCGACTACAAAGCACTCTTATTCGACATAATCAGCGAACGGACCCAGTATCCGGTGGAGATGCTGTCGCCCGAGCAGCAGATCGAGGGGGACCTGGGCATCGATTCCATCAAGCGGGTGGAAATCATCAGCATGATGCAAAACGCCCACCCCACGCTGGCCGGCATCGCCGACGAGAAGTATTTCGAAGAGCTGGCCCAGATGAAGACCCTGGGCGATATTGTTGGCTGGATTGAAAAGAATTTTGGCGCGGCGCCGTCAACCCCGGCTGTTGCCGGCACCGCAATGCAAGCGATGCCCGCCGTACCTGGGACCAGCGCCAGCATCGACTATCAAGCGCTCTTGTTTGATATCATCAGCGAGCGCACCCAGTACCCGGTGGAGATGCTGTCGCCTGAGCAGCAGATCGAGGGGGACCTGGGCATCGATTCCATCAAGCGGGTGGAAATCATCAGCATGATGCAAAACGCCCACCCCACCCTGGCCGGCATCGCCGACGAGAAGTATTTCGAAGAGCTGGCCCAGATGAAGACCCTGGGGGAAATTGTCCGCTGGATACAAAAGAATTTCGGTGCCGCGCTGCCAACCCCGGCCGTTGCCGGCGCCGCCGGCCCCGCAGCGCAAGCGATGCCTACCGCGCCCCGGAGCGGCGCCAGCATCGACTATCAATTGCTATTGTTTGAAATCATCAGCGAGCGCACCCAGTATCCGGTGGAGATGCTGTCGCCCGAGCAGCAGATCGAGGGGGACCTGGGCATCGATTCCATCAAGCGGGTGGAAATCATCAGCATGATGCAAAACGCCCACCCCACCCTGGCCGGCATCGCCGACGAGAAGTATTTCGAAGAGCTGGCCCAGATGAAGACCCTGGGGGACATTGTCCGTTGGATCGAAAAGAATTTTGGTCTGGCGCCAGTCTTTCAGGAGACCGCTGATGCCGCCGCCTCGGCGCCTCCAAAAAAAAGCGCCACATCCACGGCCGACGCAAGGGTTGATTATCAGGCCCTGTTATTCGCGGTCATCAGCGAGCGCACCCAGTATCCGGTGGAGATGCTGTCGCCCGAGCAGCAGATCGAGGGGGACCTGGGCATCGATTCCATCAAGCGGGTGGAGATCATCAGCATGATGCAAAATGCCCACCCCACCCTGGCCGGCATCGCCGACGAGAAGTATTTCGAAGAGCTGGCCCAGATGAAGACCCTGGGCCACATTGTCGCGTGGATCAATAAGAATTTTGGAAAAACCTTGGCGCCGGAGGCGGTCCCCGCGTCTTCCGCCGACGACCCCGGCCAGCAGACAGCAGCTTTGGAGGAGCCTTTAAAGCCGCAGGCCCGCGCGCCTGAGTCCAAGACAAAGTATGCCCAATTGGTGGTGGAGGCCATCAGTGAGAGAACCCTGTATCCAGCCGAGCTGATTGAGATGAAAATGGATCTCGAAGATGATCTGGGCGTGGATACCGATATCCTCAAAAACGTCATGTGCTATTTGGCCGATTCCCATCCCGAGCATGCCCATCGCGACGCTGAAATCCTGTGCTTGGCCCATGAGAATATTGCCACCGTAAAGGACCTGGTCCAGTGGGCCGAATCACTGTTTGAAACCCCGGACGCGGCCGGTGCCCCGCGGGAGGCCGTCCTGGCCGAGAACCCAAATGACCAAGGGTCGCAGTTTCATCGCTACGTGCTCAAGCTCATCCCTCGCCCGCTCCATCTCGACAAAGCCCGTTCCTTTGACGGCCTTATCCTGATTTTAGACGGCGGCCATCCCCTTGCCCTCCATATCCAAATGGAGGCGAGTAAAAAGGGGCTGCAGTGCCTGCGCGTGATGGCGGACCCCAGCGCCTCCCGCGAGAACAATGGTTGTTTCCGTTTCAATGCCTCCAAAGAGAGCGAATACCAGGAGTGCTACGAGCGGATCAAAAAGAGATATGGTTCTCCGGCCGGCGTTCTCAATATGTTGGCTTTGGGGCAAAACACTCCCGCGGCCGCTTATGATGCCGTGATCCACAGTTTCCTGTGGGCCAAGGTGTTGGGGGCGGATCGTGATTTGCTTCCCTACGCCAAGCGGCAATTCTTCTGGATGAGTGTCAGCGGCATGGGCGGGGATTTTGGTCTGAATCATGAAGCTGATTTTGAAGCCGGCCAAAACGGGCCCCACGGCATTACCAAATCGTTGTTCCATGAATGGCCGGGTGTGCAAGCCAAGACCATTGATGTGCATCCGCAAGCAGATCTGGAACAGCTCTCCCGGGCGATCCTCAATGAGTGCGGCGAAGTAAATACTACTATCAAGGAGATCGGCTTCTTAAACCTGACGCGGCATGAGATGGCCCTGGCCGACCAGCCCCTGGCGTCAATCAACGTTCCGAGCCGGTTTAACAGCGAGTCGGTATTTCTAATAACCGGCGGCGCCAACGGGATTACCGCCGATGTGGCCGCATTGCTGGCCAAAGAGTATGCGCCGACCTTGATCGTCACCGGGCGTACTTCCTTGCCGGAACGCGCGGCTGAAGAGCTGGACCAATTCATGACCCAAGCGGCATTGGCGGAACAAGATCCGAAACAGGCCAAAGCCGGCATTATCGCGGAGTTCAAATCCAAGGGACTTCAGGTCGCGCCGGCCCTGGTCAACGAGCGCTACAATGCCATGATGAAAGAGTTTAAGGCGCGCCAAAACATCGCCAAGATGCGCCGATTCAACGCCAAGGTGTTCTATCACTCCTGCGATTGCACCCACGAGGAGTCTTTTTCAAGACTGATCGCCCAGGTGTATCAACAGCACGGCAAAATCGATGGCGTGATTCACGCCGCCGGATATCTTAAAGATGGCGTGATCACCCAGAAATCGGTGGAGAGTTTCAAGCGGGTATTAGACACCAAGGTCCAGGGCGCCCGTATTTTGATGGGCGCCATCGATTTTGAGATGCTGGATTTTATAGTCTTCTTCTCTTCGGTATCGGGCCGCTTCGGTAACCAGGGACAAGCCGACTATGCCGCGGCCAACGAGATGCTCAACAAAATGGCCGTCAAAATCAATCATCAATGGCCGGGCAAAGCCATGGCCATCAACTGGGGACCGTGGGAGGGCGAGGGCATGGTCTCCGATCAGGTTAAAAAGCAATTCGACCAGGCCGGTGTCTATCTTCTGCCCAGGGCCGCCGGGGCGCGCATGCTCAAAAACGAAATCAATCAGCCCGGCCGGGCCGCCGAGGTGGTGATCTTCGGGGCCCGGGATATCGAGAAGCGTTTGCCGGTGGTGCATCTGGAAGAAGCGCCGGCCCAGCTGCCCCTGGCCGGCCTGTTGGAGCCGCTGGAAACCACTGATCATCAGCGCGCGGCATGGCATCTGACATTGGACCCATCAGCCCCTTATCTCAATGACCACCGCATCAACGGCATCGCTGTTTTGCCCGCGGCCATGGCTATGGAGATCATGGCTCAGGCGGCCATGGCCGCTTTACCCGGTTACCGCTTCAAAGGAATACACGACTTCAAATTGATCAAAGGCATCACGCTGCCCTCCGGCGGTCGGCCAAAGCTGACCGTCACCGCTGAAAAGCAGAGCGGCGCCACGGATAAAAGCGCGCTCATCGATGTGCGCCTGGCCATGCCCGACCAGGAGCACCGGTGCAATTACTCTGCTTGCGTCATTCTCACCAAGGAGAAGAATGGGCATGTCCCGTTGCCTTCCAGCAGTAAACACAGCCGAAGCTTTGATCAATCCATTGAGCAAGTATACGAACAGCGGCTGTTTCATACCGGTGTGTTCAAAGGGCTGAAAACCATTGAAAGCATTGAGATCGCTGATCTTCAAAACAATGGGATTCGCGGCCGGGCGCAAACCTCTTCTCCTGAGCATATTTTGGGAGCCGCCGCCGAGGGGGCCTGGCTGATTGATCCCGTTGTCTTTGACTGCGCCTATCAACTCTCCCTGTTATGGATTCAGGAGTGCTACAGCATGATGGCGCTGCCCGGCGATGTGAAGAAGTATATCCAATACCGGCCTTATAACGGCGGCCCGATCCATTGCGATGTGGTGGTGAAAACCGCCAACTTTCCCAAAGTCATTCTCGATTTCCATTTCAGCGATGGCGCCGGCGTGCTCTACGCCAAAGCCGCCGATGTGGCCGCCATCATGAAGAAGGAGCTGAATAAGACCCGGCCGGGAAGTATTCAACGGGAGACAGCGGTCAGCTCATAGAGGTAAAGTTATGAGAGACAAAGCAATTGCTATTACCGGCATGTCCTGCATATTCCCCGGGGCATATGATCTGGATACCTACTGGAAAAATATTCTGGCGGGCAAGTACGCCATTGGCCCGGTGCCCAAAGACCGCGACCTGGTCAATGTCTTCGAGGGCACGGAGCATAACGAACCGCCCTTTTGCACCCAAGGCGGTTTTCTGGATTCGCGCATCCCTTTTCCGCCGCTGGAGTACGGCATCATGCCCAGCATCTGCGAAAACGGCGACCCGGAACAGATGCTCACCCTGCTGATGGCGGATCGCGCTCTCAAGGACTCAGGTATCGATCCGCAAAAAACGGATTTGAGCAATACCGAAATCATCATGGGCCGGGGCGGCTATCTGAGCAGCTTCTTGCGCCAGGGCTACCAATACATCGATGTGCTGCCCCAGGTGATCCATCTCCTGCATCAATTGCTGCCGGACGTGAGCAAAAGCAAGCTGGCCAGAATACAAAAAGAACTGCGCTCCTGCTTTGCCCACCTGAATACCGACAGCGCGCCACTGGCCATTCCCAATATCAGCACCGGCCGCATCGCCAATCGCTTTAATATGATGGGCCCCAATTATACCATTGACGCGGCCTGCGCCTCGGCGCTGATCGCGGCGGACAACGCGGTCATGTCCCTGCGCCAGGACCGGTGCGACCGGGTGTTGACGGGCGGAATCTTTCTGGCCAGCAATCCTTCCTTCTGGTGGTTGTTCGCGCGGCTGGAAGCACTTTCTGCTTCCGGTGTGATCAAGCCCTTTTCAAAATTCGCCGACGGCATGCTGGCCGGCGAAGGCGTCGGAGTTCTGGTGTTGGAACGCTTGGAGGATGCGCTCAAGGCGGGCCGCCGGGTCTATGCGGTGATCCGCGGCATCGGCACGGCCAGCGACGGCAACGGCGCGGGGCTGCTGGCGCCGCGCAAGGAAGGACAACTGGAGTGCCTGCGGCGTGCCTATCGGGATGCGGGCATTGATCCGCGCACCATCGATCTGCTGGAAGGCCACGGCACGGCCACCAAGGTGGGCGACCAGACCGAATTGGAGGCCATCAATGAATTTTACGGCATGGCCCTGGATGGTGTGCCCACCCGCGCCCTGGGCAGCGTGAAGTCCATGATCGGGCACACCATGCCGGCCTCGGGATCGGCCTCGCTCATAAAGATGGCCCTGTCGCTGTATCATAAAATACTGCCGCCCACCTTGTGCAGCGATTCGGGCGCGGAGAGTTTGACCGGTTCCAGCTTTTACCTCAATACCGCCACCCGGCCCTGGGTCCATCCGCCCAATGCCAAGCGCCGGGCCGGTATCAATGCCTTTGGCTTCGGCGGCATCAACGGCCATGCGGTTTTGGAAGAACATGACGAGCACGGCTTGAACATCGATGACCTGGTGATGGATTGGCCCGCGGAGCTCTTCTTGCTCAGCGCTGACACCATCGATGCCCTGCTGGCCGCTATGACGGAGCTCAGGGAGAAGATCAACGACTATCAAAGCAAAAAGAGATTGTTTGCCTTATTGAGCCGTGAGGTGTGCCGGGCCGGCAACAAGCCTTTAAAATATCGGCTGGCCATCATTGCCCCGGATTATGATGCTTTGAGCGAACGGCTCGGCAAGGCCCTGGCGTGGCTCAGGACCTCCAATGGGCAGAATCCCATCCGCACCGATTTTATCTACTATGAAAACGAGCCCCTGAAGAAGAACGGCAAGATTGTCTTCGTGTTCCCGGGCAACGCGTTTCCCGGTCTGGGCGATGACTACACCCAGCGGTTGAGCGAGCTCAGTCTCTATCTGCCGTTCTTCCGACTTTTTTTTGACCATTTGGACCTAGAGAAGAATTTGGCCGGCAAATCCTACCGCTACAGCACCATCCTTTTTTCGCCCCCTAACATTGAACATGAAAAATTCGTGGCCCTCAAAAAAGAGTTGCGCGTGCTGGACAATTCCGCCTCGGGCGTGTTCGTGGCCAACACGGCCGGCAATGATCTGATGACGCGCCTGGGCATTTTGCCGGACATGATCACCGGCACCAGCCTGGGCGAGTGGTCGGCCGTGGTCGCGGCCGGCATGGTGGATATTCACCAACTGGTGGAGATGGATGCCGAGGCCCAGGGCCGGGAAATCGACGAAATCAAAGGCGCCATTGGGTTGTGCCAATGCCCCATGGAAACTTTGCGGCCCTTTTTGGATGAATTCAACCGCCAGGAGGTCACGGTCACCTGTTCCATGGATTTGTCGCCCAAGCAGGTGATCTTTGCCGGCACGCGCGAAGGCGTGGATCGCTTCTGCAAGATCCTCAACCAGGCCGGCATCTGGGCCAAATACCTGCATCTCTTCCCCATCCACAGCCCGGTGTGCAAGCCCATCGCCGATCTGATCTATGAGCGCCTAGAGGGGTTGAGAGTCCGCGAAGCCAAGATTCCGGTGTACAGCGCGGCCACCACCGAGCAGTTTCCCAACGACGCCGAGAAAATCCGGACCTTGCTGGCGGACAACGCCATCCTGCCGGTGCAGATGCGGCGGCTGTTTGAAAAGCTCTATGATCAAGGCGCGCGGATCTTCGTGCAGTTGGGCGGCGGCGGCAAAATCGCCACCCCGATCCATGAAACCCTGGAAGGCAAGGCCTTTATCATGGAATCGCTGGATGTGCCCAACCGTCATCCCCTTGATCAATTACTCCACCTCATCGCCAGTCTCTATGCCCATCATACGCCCGTGGATGTGGAGGTGCTCTACCAGCATCGCAACCGCTACCTGGATCGTTCGGTGAAGACCAAGAGCAAGCGTGCCGAGTTCACCATCAACCTCAAAATGACCATCCCGCGATACGAGATCAAGGACCCATCCCTTAAGATAGAAACGGAAGTAAAGCCAGCGGCGGCTCCAGCGCCTTCACCACCTGTGGAAGCAAAATCGCCCGCGCCCGCCGAACCAAAGCCGGCGCCCGCGGAGCGGCCGACATCTGCCTGGGAAGAAGTCATTGCCGAGCAGATCAATACCATGACCCGCATCTACGCCATGCAGAAAGAAGATGAGATGAGCGACATGTCTCATTTTCTGAATATGCTCGACTGCCAGGCCAAATTGATCTTGTCGGAAAGCGGCCCGGTGGCGATGCCCACCATGGCCCGTCCGCCGGCCGAGCCGTTTCCCGAGCCGCTGCCCTTTGTCGGAGAGATCCGCGAGCACGTCGCCGGTCAAAAAATTGTGATCCGGCGCAACTTGAATTTGAATTCCGACCTGTTTTTGAAAGATCATGCCTTTATTCCCTGCCCCAATGAAGTAAAATCGCCCGAAGAAAAGCTGCCGACCCTTCCCATGGCCGTTGCCATCGAGCTCATTGCCGAGGCTGCCAAAACCCTTCTTCCGGCAATGCAGGTGTGTGGTCTGAAAAGCATTTCCAACAAGCGCTGGATCGGCTTGACTGAAAGTCATCCGGAAAAGGGCGTGATCATCAGCGCCCAAGTCGCGGGAAAAGAAGCCGGCGGTGAAATCCAAGTGGCCTGTTCCCTGGCCGTTGAGGATGCGGCCACGGACAGTTGTCTGACCGGCACGGTGCTGATGGCCGACCATCCCTACGCTGCCGCGCAGCCGCTTCCCATTCAGCCGGAGCCCAAGGCCACGCGGACCTTTGAACCCATTGAGCCCAAACAATTGTATCGGCCCGGCGGCCTGTATCACGGCGCCTGTTTCCAAGGACTGGAGAAAATACTACACACCACGGATGCCGGCGTGGAGGCCCTGCTGACTGTGCCGCCCGTGCATGGCTTTTTCGCCAACCACAGCGGCCGCACCATGATTCTGCCGGTCCAAACCATGGATGCCGCCTCTCAAATGATTTGCTGCTACGACCTGGCCATGAACACCCGCAACAACTGGGTGGCGCCGGTATCCATCGAACGCATCATGATCTATAAACCGGCGCCGGCGCCCGGCGCCACGGTCCAGGCCAAGATGATCATCCGCGCCAATGACTCTAATCTGGTGCGCTTTGACATGGCGCTGGCCAGTGAGGGTGAGATCTTCATGCTCATCATGGGCTGGCGCGACTGGCGCATGAAATGGTCCGAGCGCTTGCTGGCCGCCTGGCAAAACCCCAACAAGAGCTTGCTGGCGCGAAAAAAAGAGAAGCATAAGGCCGTTGCCCAGGATTATTATGCCTTTTACGGTCTGGATGCCAATGAGCTGGCCGGCATCGACCCGGACTGGGTGGCACGCTTGTATTTGCATACCATCGAGTATCAAAATTGGAGCCAACTGCCCAAGGCGCAACAGCTGGAGAGCCTGGTGGAATATATCGCCATCAAGGATGCGGCCAGGGGCTTGCTTCAGCAGAAAAAGATCTTTGTTTATCCATCGCAAATCATCGCCCGGCAAAACAGTTCGGGCCAATTCAGCGTCAAAACCAATGGCGGCGTGGCCAGGGATATCACTCCACTGTCGGTGCTGACGGCCAAGCATCACAATGAAACGGTGGCCATGGCGGCGCCATTGCCCATGGAAGAATTTTCCGAACTGAAAATCGATTTATTGAGGTAGTGCATGCACTATGAAGATACAAAGAGGAAGATATTAAGAGGACGGACCCCCATGATACCTTTTGACTACAAGATGCAATGGCGTATTTTCAAGCTCCACTTCAAGCATAAGGGGCTGGGTGCCACGACCTGGCGCTACCTGCTCCTGCTGTTGCCGGTGATTATTTTGAATCATATCGTCCAGCAGTTTTTCTTCTTGCTGGATGAAGTCTTCTTTCGCTCCTATCGCAAGATTTCCACGGACGGCGCCATCTTCATGGTCGGGCCACCGCGTTGCGGCACCAGCCTTTTCCTGGAATTGCTTAATAAAAGCGACGAAATCACCTCCATGAAGTTGTGGGAGCTCAATGTCGCGCCCGCCATCATTCAAAAGCTGTTCTACCTTCAGATCGGCAAACTGGACCGTTGGCTGGGAAGTCCGCTATACAACGCCTATCGTAAAATTGATGCCAAGCTCTTCGGCGAATTTAAGAAGATTCACGATACCGGACTTTTTCATTACGAAGAAGATGCCATGCTCTTCTACCACAGCGGGAACTCCCCCTTTTTTCTGTTTTTCTTTCCGTTCATTGAACTCAAAACCCCTTTCATGAATTTCGATCAGCTCACCTCCCCTGAATACAAAGCCAAATACATGAAGTTCTATAAACGGTGTATCCAAAAGCATCTCTATGTATTCGGCCGCCACAAAATCTATTTGAGCAAAAATCCGCTCTTCAGCACCTACATCCTGACGCTCAAAGCGCACATCACAGATGCCCGCTTCATCTTCATGACCCGCACGCCTTACAAGGTGGCGCCGTCGGCGATCAGTCTGTCGACTTACTACAAAGACTATTTGCGCTATGTGGATGATCAGTTCATCAAAGACGCTTTATTCCAGATGCTCAAGATTGAATACACCTATCCACTCGAAGTGCTTGACTTCAACGATCAAAAGCATCATGCCATGATCCGCTTCGAAGATCTGGTGGCGGACACCAAGGCCACGGTGGAAAGAGTGCTCACCCAATTCAGCCTGCGTTGCCCGGAAGAACTCCAAAAGGCCCTGGCCGAAAGATCCAAGAAGGAGAAGCACTATGTCAGCCAAAACCGCTACTCTTTTGAAAAATACAATATCAGCGAGGCGGAATTTAAAAACTATTTTGAAGAAGTTCTGCTGAAATTCGGCTATGAGGAAGAGGGCGTGTAACGCCACGGGTTTGTCCTTCGCGGCCCTCCTTTTTTAACGCAAAGGCGCGGAGGTCGCTGAGGAACGCAGAGGTAAATTCTTAGAATTCAATGGAGCCAATCCTACATGGGACTAATTAATAGAAGAGAAGAGATCGTCAATACGCTAGGGCTCGACCCTGGCTTGGTTAAAAGTAAAATGGGCCGGCGCGGCCTGGTGCTGGCTTTGATTGCGTTGCCGGTATTGTTGATTGTGTTGCTGGGTTTGTCCGGTAAAGGCAAAGCGCGCATTCATTATAAAACCGAACCCGTGGAACGCGGCGATCTGTCCATTGTGATCAGCGCCACCGGTAATCTGACGCCCACCAATAAGGTGGATGTGGGCTGTGAGGTGTCGGGCATCATAAAAAGCGTGGCCGTGGATTTCAATGATCATGTCAAGGCCGGACAAGTCCTGGCGCGCCTGGACGACACCCAGTTTTTGGCGGCCGTGGCCCAATCCAAGGCCTCGCTGGCATCGGCCGAAGCCAAATTGGCCCAGGCCCAGACTTCCACCGAGCTGAAAAGCCAAAACTTGAAGCGCATGCGCCAGGTCTTTGAGCTTTCCGAAGGCAAGGCGCCGTCCCAAGGCGAGATGGAAGCGGCCCAAGCCGACCTGCTGCGAGCCCAAGCGGATGAAGAGGCCGCCAAAGCCTTGATCCAGCAGGCCCAGGCCCGGCTCAAAATCGACGAGACCAGTCTATCCAAAACCACCATCGTGTCGCCCATCAAAGGGGTCGTGCTCAAACGCAGCATCGACCCCGGTCAGACCGTGGCCGCCGCCTTTCAGACACCCGTGCTCTTCTCCCTGGCCGACGATTTGACCAAGCTGGAGCTTCAAGTGGATGTGGACGAAGCCGATGTGGGCCAGGTGCTGGAGGGCAAGGAGGCCACCTTCACCGTGGAATCCCATCCCGACCGTCTGTTTAAAGCCAGGATCGTCCAGCAGCGCTATAACCCTCAAATCACCAATGGCGTGGTGACCTATCCCACCTTGCTAAAGGTCGACAATCCCGATCTTCTGCTGCGGCCCGGCATGACCGCCACCGTCAAAATGGTGGCCACAAACCTTTCCAATACCATCAAGATTCCCAACGCGGCCTTGCGTTTTTCACCCTCCCGGCAAAGCGATACCACCGAAAAGCGCGGGTTGTTCAAATCACGGAATGGCGCCGCGGATAGCACAGGTGAGGCCCAATTAAAATCCCCGTTGAAAACCGGGCAATCCTTGGTGTGGGTCCTTCAAAATGGCCGTCCGACCGCCATGGCGGTCACTGCTGGCTTGACCGACGGCGTTTATACCGCCATGATCGATGGCGATCTGCAACCCGGCACACCCGTGGTGGTAGATACAGCGGCCGCCGAATAGAAAGGATCACGGCACCATGCTGATGGAAACCTATTTATTGGCCCAACGCGAGATTCGCCGCAATGTGCTGCGTTCATCTCTGACGGTACTGGGAATCGTCATCGGCGTGGCGGCCGTGATCGTCATGGTGACCCTGGGCAGCGGCGCCACTGAAAAGATCACCGGCGATATCACCAAGCTGGGCAGCAATATGCTTCAGGTATGGGTAGGCCAGGCCTTTCGCCGCACCGGTGGGGTGCGTTCGGATGCGCCGGCCTTTAAACTCTCCGATGTGGCGGCCATCGAAAAACAAATCACGGGGCTGCGGGCCGCGGCGCCGGTGGCCATCAAACCCATGCAGGCCATCTTCGGCAGCGGCAACCGCTCCACCAGCGTCACCGGCAGCACGGCCGCCTATCTGACCGTGCGCGATTGGAAGGTTACGGAGGGGCGGGTGTTTAACGACACCGAGGAGCGTTCGGGCCAAGCGGTCTGCTTGTTGGGCGACACGGTCCGGCAGAAGCTGATGGGCAATGAAGATCCCATCGGTCAAAGCATCCGGCTGGGCAAACTCTCCTTCACGGTCATTGGCGTACTGGAATCCAAGGGTTCCGGCTTCGGCAGCAATCAGGATGATTTCGTGCTCATCCCCATCAGCACCTTTCACCGTCGCATTGCCGGCAACACCGAGGTGGGCAGCATTATTGTTTCCGCCGAAGACGGCGTCTCCACCACGCGGGTCAAGGCTGATCTGGAACGGCTGCTGCGGGAGCTTCGCGGCATCACCCCCAGTGAAGAAGACAATTTCAATGTTCATGACATGAAAGAGATTATCGACACGCTCTCCAACACGACCAAAGTGCTTACGGCGTTGCTGGGCGCCGTGGCGGCCGTCAGTCTGCTGGTGGGCGGCATCGGCATCATGAATATCATGATGGTGTCGGTGACCGAGCGCACCCGGGAGATCGGCACCCGTCTGGCCATCGGCGCGCTGGAGCGTCAGGTCTTGATGCAGTTTCTGGTGGAAGCCGTGGTGCTGGCCTCTTTCGGGGGCCTGATCGGCGTCATCACGGGGTTGGGCATGGCTGCCGTGGGCGCCCATCTGCTTGAGATGCCATTCATCTTGAGGCCGGATATTATCATCACGGCCTTTTTCTTCTCGGGGGCCGTGGGCATCATCTTCGGCTACTTTCCGGCGCGTAAAGCCGCGCGCCTGGACCCCATTGAAGCATTGCGGTATGAGTAAGCGTTAACCATTATTCTCGCATAAAGCCCCGAAGCCACGAAGATGATGAAAGACTCTTCGTGGCTTTATAGCTCTATGCGTAAAAATTTTCGAAATTCATCATGGCCAGTTCCTCAGGGTTAATTCATACCGGGTCCATGGCCATAGATTCTTTCTGCTGGGGGGACTATGCCGTGCCAGAGTCCTGGTCTAGCTCACATCCTCCCGTGGCAAGATCTCCTAGGAGATCAATTGACAGTTCGGGCCGGCGGGTATAGGTTGGTGAACAATTCAGGACGGTTGTACTATCCAAATTCAACACAGCATAAGGGGATGACCTTGCGGGTAAGCCAGCCACAACGTGGAGTCAAAGTTCAACGCAACGATCCCTGCCCCTGCGGCAGCGGCAAAAAATATAAACGCTGTTGCGGAAGCAGCAGCACGCAGGAGCGCCCCAAGACCCACCCCCAAAAGCCCAAGATTCGACTGAAAACCGAGGCTGACATCCTGGGCATCCGTCGTGCTGGCCAGCTCGTCTTGGACACCCTGGACATGGTGGAGTCCCGCCTGGCCCCTGGCCTCACCACCGACGAAATCAACACCTGGGTGCATGAATTCACCCTCAAACACAACGCCATTCCGGCGCCGCTCAACTACCGCGGCTTTCCCAAAAGCGTCTGCACTTCGGTCAACGAAGTGATCTGCCATGGCATTCCCGGCCCGCGGGTACTCAAGGAGGGCGATATTCTCAATGTGGATGTGACCTCCATCCTCAGCGGCTATTACGCTGATGCCAACAAAACCTACTTTATCGGCTCGCCAGGATCCAGCGCCCAAAAGATCGTGGCCGTGGCCCGCCAAAGCCTCAAAGAGGGGCTGACCATGGTCAAGCCGGGCAACACCGTGGGCGATATCGGCTGGGCCATTCAAGCCTATGCGGAGAGCCAGGGCTGCTCGGTGGTGCGTGACTTCGTGGGCCACGGCATCGGCTTTGACTTTCATGAACCACCCCAGGTGCCCCACTTCGGCCAGCGCGGCGATGGCGTCTATCTGGTACCGGGCATGGTGTTCACCATTGAGCCCATGATCAATCTCGGGGGTCACGAACTTGTCATCCTGGAAGACCAATGGACGGCCGTGACCAAGGACGGCTCCCTCTCGGCCCAATTCGAGCAGACCATCCTGGTCACCGACGAAGGGTGGGAGAGTTTGACGCCTTATCCGCTTTAGGGGCGTGTGCCCGTTAGCCCGTTAGATATCCCCAAAACCAACTCCCCAAGACCACTCCGGCCACAATGCCGACGGCCGCTGTTTGCACGCGGCCCGAAGGAAGGCGTTTGACCTTCCAACCCCACAGCCCGCCGATGAGTAAACCCGAGAGAAAACCGGTCATATGGGCCACCAGGTCCGCTTGGGGGCCAGTGCCCAGCCAGCCCACCAGGGCCAGGCCGGCGGCCAGGGGCAGCCAGGCGCGCCAGGGTTGCGTTTCACTCTTGAGCTGGCGCCAGAAGGCTGCGGCGGCACATAATCCCACCCCGCCGAAGATGGCGGTGGAGGCTCCGACGCTGAGATGCAGGCCGCCATACCAGACCGCGGCCAGATAATTGCCCAGGGCGCCGCAGAGCAACATCAGCAGCCATGCCATTCCCCAGCCATATAGACGCACGGCGAAGGTCCCGAAAAGCAATACGGCGACCGCATTGGCGGTCAAATGGGGCCAGCCGTGATGGAGCAACAGGGCCGTCACGCAGCGGTACAATTCGCCATTCAGGATCTTGCCGGCGTCGGCGCCAAAGGCGGCCATCAAATCCTGCGGGTGCGGCTCGGTGGCCACGGCCAGTTGTACGGACAGCAGTATCAAGGCCGCAAATATCGCCGAGGTTGAGCCGGGGTGTTCCATCTTTGGCTGGGGTTTGGCCGCGCGCTTGGGCGGGTTTTCCTGAAGATAGAGGCGGACGGCCCGCAACGCTTCACGGCGCTGATGCACGGGGACTTCTATGCACCAACCGGATTCCTGTACATAGGCGCGAAAAGCAATGGCGCTGGATGAGAGCACCAGGCTGTAGGTGCGGAAGAGTTCGGTACCAAGGTGGGCAAACAACGGGGCTGATTTCAGAGCATCTCCCCTCCCGACGAGGGGTCGGGATTCTAGGTCAGCGCTTCCTATTATTTCCCCCGCATTGAAATGGAGGATGTGATGAACGGGGCTATGCTTTTGGCTTCAGAGTTTCAGTATTCAGGGACATCATCGTCGCCATCGGTTTTTTCATTCAGCGCGGACGCTTCTTCATCATCTTCTTCTTCATCTTCTTCCGACTCTTCGTCTATTTGATCATTCAGCATCGCCTCCTCCAACCGCAGCTTTTGCATTTTGGCTGCTTCCAGGCGATGGGTTTGATTAAAGGCATCGATGACGACGCGCGCCAGCTTTTCACCACCGAATTTCAAATAGAGCAGAATGGCTTCCTGGCTCTGCACATTGCCGCGTACGGCCGCGACCATATAGGGCAATAACCTGTAATAGGACTCTCTTAGCTCGGGTGGGACCGTAAAACCTGTTTCCATGGTGGCTCCTTGCCGCAGTTCAACCCAGTGTGGGCGCAAAATATAATCAGATCGCCTTAAAAGTAAAGCACAATTTCCAGCGTCAGGAATTCCAGTTTTAACCGGTAGTTGCTTGACAGTACACCCTTGTTTTTTTATAAACGGGCATTATTTTGCCCTTTCGCGAACCGGTTGCCGACTCAGGTGCCACCCAAGGAAGTTGAGCTATGAGCGAGACCATCAAGCAGGACCAATGGGTCTATGTGGTGATTCAGAATCCAGGCCAACACGAAACCATCGTGGGGCAACGCGATACCGAGAGCCAGATCGACTTTATTCCAGTCTTTAAAAGCAGAGACGACGCTCAACAAGGCGTGATGTATATGGCCAAAAGCCCGGGCCAGAAATTCGAGATTCAAGCCATCATATATGAAGACCTGCTGCGCCATGCCGAGGATGGCGGTTTTTTAGTATTCATGCTGGATGGCGGCGGCCGCGTACTTACTAAAATCAGACCGGACGGCCGGCATATCTAGTCCTCAACTCCTCAGGGCCGTCCATTATTGGTGCAGGTTCTTTTTGGCTGAAACCTTTCAAACCGGGCAGCGATGTTCAGAGCGCCCCTGAGCCACGAAGACCTTGTTGTTTTTTTACGGCATTGAACCTTCACCTCCCGTTCATGGGGGCTGAACCGGCATTTGGGAATAAAAAGATGATTAAACGAATCGTTACCCGGCCCGATTTCGATGGGGTGGTGTGTGCCGTTCTGCTCACCGAGGCCCTGGGCGATACCCTGCCCGTGGTCTGGACCCAGCCCAACGAGGTTCAGCGCGGCACCATGATGTTGGAGCCGGATGACGTGGTGGCCAATTTGCCCCTTTCTAGGCAGGTGGCGCTGTGGTTTGATCACCACGTCTCCAACGCCACGACCATTCCCTATAAGGGCGCTTACCGCATCGCACCCTCGGCGGCCGGCCTGGTCTATGAGTACTTCAAAGCTAAACTGTCCAACCGTTTTGCCGAGCTGGTGCGGCAGGCGGACCGCATCGATTCAGCCCAGCTCACCCTGGATGAAATTCTGCGCCCCGAGTGCTACCCCCATGTGCTGCTCTCCATGACCATCTTTACCCGCCAGCCTTCGGATGAAGCCTATTGCAATCTTCTGACGCGCCTGCTGCGCACGGGTTCAATGGATCAAGTGCTGGCCGACCCCACCGTGAAGCAGCGCTGCGCGACCGCCGTGGCCGCCAATCAGCAGTATGAATCCTTCTTGAAGAGCCACACTTGCATGGACGGCCAGGTGGCGATCACGGATTTCCGCTCCCTGCCACCACCGGTGCCCGATGGCAACCGGTTTCTGGTCTATTCCCTATTCCCCCAATCCATTGTCAACGCCAAGATCTTCCACGAAGGCCCGCATACCGTGATCAAGCTGGGGCACAGCATCGTCAACCGCGGCTGCCGGGTCAATGTGGGGCGGCTGTTGGCCCGCTACGGCGGCGGCGGTCATGAAGGCGCCGGCGCCTGCCGCATCCCGCGGGAACAATTCTCCACCCAGCTCGATGAAATCGTAGCGATCCTCAAGACGAACCAGTCAGAAGAAGAGTAATTGCTGTAGTAATACTGATTTCCTGTACCAGTGGGAGATGGATTATTCCGTCTCCATTTCCCGTTCGGGCACGGTTTCCGGTTCGAAGAGCGCCAAATCGCGTACATTTTTTTGCACCGCCACGGCCGCAAACAGACTCAGCAGATAGGACATGGAGTAAAAGCCCTTTTCGCTGAGAGCCAGCTCGGCATTCCACAGGCCGACCCCCAGCAGAAGCAAAGACAAGCCCAGGGAGAGCCAGCACAGGCCGAAGTAGATGTTGGTGACCGGAATGTTCTCCAGGCGGTCGCGCACCGATTTTTGCAGGGACACGGCGGAAAAAAGACCATTTTTCTAAAGGTAAAGCCTGTCTGAGCCGATCAAAGGAGGAGTGCATGGGCAATCTTCTATGACGGTGAGCAATGGCGCAGGCAGAAAAAACCGGGCAAAAAACAGCGGGGCAGCCCTCCGATCGGCGTTTGACCGAAATCAAATATCATCAGAAGCTCAACCGCGGTTTTGTGCTCATCGCGATGCCGGCCTTCTTGTTCTTTTCAATCTTCTTTTTTTTTCGTGGCGCGCCCCTGTCAGGCACATTGTTGGCGATAATGGCCCTCAACGCCGTGGTCACCGTCATCTTGGGCATGTATATCAAGGACCTGGGCAAACTGGTGCGGTTGAAACAGATCGGCACGGCCATCGCCTTCGGCCTCTTGGCCGCCGTACTGGTGGATCGGCTCTTCAGCAACGATATTTACATTGCGATCCCCTGGAGTTCTATTTATCCGGTGGTCGTGTTGCTCATGTTCGGTGAGCGCATTGGAATTTTTTTCGCACTTGGCTTTTGCATCATCGCCAGCATCGCCTTTCACTGGAGTACTTTGCCCCCCTGGGATGACCATTCCATTTCGCTGTTCAAGTGGAATTCGACTTTTGCGCTCCTTTCGCTGCTGGCCTACTCTCTGCTCGCCGAGCGCACCCGTGTGCGCATGCGCAATCATTTGCTGGAAGCCCGCAACAAGCACAAGCAGGCCGAGGAGCGCCAGCGCTTGACCAACGAGGAGCTTAAAAGTGAAATCGCGATGCGGGTGCAATCCGAAAGGGCCTTGTCTCAGAGCGAACTGCGCTATCGGGCCCTGTTCGAGGAATCGGCAGTCTCTTTATGGGAGGAGGACTACTCCAAGGTCAAAACTTACCTGGACAGCCTGCCCCAGGAAGCAGCCGACGACCTCAAACACTTTCTGCTACGAAATCCCAATGAATTGAGCAAATGCATCAACACAGTCTGGATTACAGCCGTCAACCGCGCCACGCTCTCTCTGTATGAAGTAGACAGCATGGCCGAACTCTTGCGCCACATTATAGCCATTCTGCCCTCGGACCTTTTGGGCTATATGGCCGAGCGCTTAAGTTCCCTGTACCGCAACGGTTGCTACCACAGCCAGTTGGAGGCCCAGACGGTCAAGGGTCGCAAACTGCATTTGCTGGTGAGCAGCACCATACCGGCCGGCTACGAACAGGGGTGGGAAAAGGTTTTTTCCTCGGTATACGATATCACCGAAAGGCAGGCCGTGGAGGAGGAGAAAAAGCGCGTCGAAAATCAGGTCCAGCATACACGCCAGATCCAGGCTGTCGCCACCCTGGCCGGCGGCATCGCTCACCAGTTCAACAATGCCTTGGCCGTAATCTGCGGTCACATCGATCTGATGGAGTTGAACAATCCCCCGTCGCCTGAAAATCAAAAATCAGTAAGTTCACTGCGCCAATCCTCCGAACGCATTCGCGGTCTGACCGAACAGCTGCTGGCCTATGCCCGGGGTGGAAAATATCAACCCGTGGATTACAAAGCTGAAAAATTGATTCAGGAGTGTTTGTCATCCAAAAAGCTTTTTCACGACAGTGCCATGCGGATTAGCACGCGATTTGAGGATGACGTGGTCCTGGCCGACAGCGACATTACCCAGATCCAAACCGTTTTGGCGGCTGTTTTGGTTAACGCCATGGAAGCCATGGACAATAAAGGCGACGTCATCATTGCCACGCGCAGCCTCAACATCGAAAAAGACGACGGCCTGGTGGCCGAAGGCCTTGTGCCGGGTCCCTATGCCTTAATCACCGTGGAGGATAAAGGCGTGGGCATGGACGAGGAGACCCGCCGGCGTATTTTCGAGCCCTTTTTCACCACTAAATTTATCGGCCGGGGACTGGGCATGGCCGCGGCCTTTGGCATCGTGCGCAACCATAACGGCCTGATCGTCGTGGATTCACAGATGGGCAAAGGAACGCGTGTTATGATCTATTTGCCTCGCACCGTTGCCTCCCCCGCGAACATTCAATCCGATGCCTCCATGAGAGCGGCCTGAGCCGGCCGCCGGGGATGGCCGAATCCCAACGCATTCGAATTCAGACATTTGATTTTAGATTAAGGCACTACCGCCCGGCGCATGGATGCCATTAAGCCATACCTCAACAGATCCATCCGGTGGGTGCCCCAACAGCAGGGTCCCTAGGCTGAGACCGTGGGGCGCTCATTTGGCCGAGGTTCGTATCACAATGGGTTGCAACCAGCGGTTGTTGGCCCCTTCGTAGAGCCATTTGTCGGGGAAGCCGCTGCGGCGCACATAGGTAGGATGTTTGGTCCATTCCAGCAGCTTTTCATAGGCTTCCTGAATTTTGCGAAAGGCGTGGGTATTGCCGCCGATGTCCGGATGGTGCTTCATGGCCTGGCGGCGGTAGGCTTGCTTGATGCGCTTTTGCATGTTGGCGAAGGTCAATTCATCGGCCCGCAGCTCCAGTGTGATCAGGCTGCTGGATTGCACGGCCGGCACGGCCAGCATGGCGGGCACCACCGTATCCTTGGGTTGATCAGCGGGTTTTTTGGCCTGATCCAGGATGAACTGCGTGGCCATGTATCTTTTCTTGGTGCGGTTCTTTTCGTTCCACCACAAGGTTCCCAGCATGTTGGAGAGTTCGCAGAAATCTTCCACCGGTTTGCGGCCGGCCGAACGTGGCATCATATAACTAAAAATCTGCTCGGTGTCGTAGAGCAGCAGGTCCATGATGATGACCCAGTCGGTAAAGTAGAAGGTGGCATAGCGGGCGTTCAAAGCCCGCAGCAGTCCGGTGCGTCGGTTGAGGGTGGCCAGCAGGTTTTGGCGGCAGGCGTTGGCGCAGTAGCGGCGGTGCCGGGGCGGCAGCTCACCACCACACGCCAGGCAGATGCGCTTCTTGGGTGCCGGTCGGGCCGGCAGGGCGGAGCTATGTTTATTCGACTGCGACATGAACTTACCCTAAAACCATTGCCTCCCATTCGGTTTGGCGCGCAAACCTCCCCCAGGCGCCCCATTCAATCTAATATCGGCCCTTTGATGGTCCTGCATTAGGGTTTGAACATCTGCCCGCGGGCCGGCCAACCCGCGAAACAGGGCTAAGGATTTCAATTTGGGGTAGGTTTGTCAAGGATGGGGTGGTTGCAGCGGTTCTTTATGGGCCTTGAGGCGCAGGCGATTGATGGCTGCCAGAACCGTGTGGTGACCAAGGGTGCGCCGGATCACCCGACGTTTGCCGGGAAAATTGACCAGGGCCAGGCCGAGCACTATGGTCAGGATGCCCTGGCCGGGAGTAAAAAGCATAATAAAGCCGGCGATGAGGAAAATGCCGCCCAGCAGGTTTTTCAACAGCCAATACGGATAGCGCAACACCGGTGGCAGACGACGGCTGATGCCCAGGCCGTTTTCGCTGTTCAGGTAGTCGCTGGGCAGCCAGAGGAGAATCATGGGCACGGCCACCAGCGTTCCGATCCAGACAAGAACTGAAATGATTATGATGGCAGTGATGGGGACCTCATGGAGAAGAAAAAGATTTTTTAACCATTATAGCATTCAGTATTTAGAAGTAAACTGGGCGGCATAATGAAGCGCCGCACGAGCCGATAGCGGTGGTGTTCTCAAAATCGCACGGAGGTCATTCTGCCGCCCAGTTTAATTAATCACTAAAATGCCCGCTCTGCATCTCCACGGTCAGCGGATCGCCGTCGAGCAGGCGATCCATCAGGCCTTTGATTTTGGGCAGTTCGTAGGCGAAGAAGTAGCGCGCGGTAATGATCTTGCCTTGGTAGAAATTATGATCCGCGGCTTTGGCCGTGCTGTCCAGTGCTTGTTGGGCCGCGATGGCCTGCTTCAACCACTGCCAGGCAATGGCGATGATGCCGAAATACTCCAGATAGAGCGTGGCATCCGCCAGAAATACTTCCGCCCCTTTGGTCATGGCCAGCCCGGCCAACTGCATGGTGGTCTTTTCCAAGGTTGCCAGGGCCGCTTCCAATTTCTCGGCCAGCGGTTTCAGGCCGGTGAGGTCACGGGCCTGGGCAATGGTGGCGCGCGCTTCTTCCAGGTAGTACTTCAGGGCCTTGCCCTCTTTCATGATCACCTTGCGGCCCAGCAGATCCATGCCCTGGATGCCGGTGGTGCCTTCGTGAATGGCATGGATGCGGCAATCGCGGAAATGCTGCTCCACCGGAAAATCTTCGCAATAACCGTAACCGCCCAAACATTGGACAGCCTGGCTGGTGGCCAAAATGCCCATTTCCGAAGGATAGCTCTTGGCCACCGGCGTGAGCAGATCCAGCAGCAGTTCCCAGCGCTCATGCTCGGCCTTGGGCGTGGTGTGTAGAAAATCCTCGTACAGGGCGCACTGCATCAACAGCCCTTCGGAACCTTGGGCGATGGCGCGCTGGAACAGCAGCATGCGACGGACATCGGCGTGTTCGATGATGGGTACTTGGGGCGTGAGCGGGTCTTTCTGGCCCAGCTTGCGACCCTGGGGACGGGATTTGCAGTATTCCAGGGCCGCATAGTAGGCCGCCGAAGCAATGGCCGCGGCACCCAGGCCCACGCCGATGCGGGCTTCGTTCATCATCTGGAACATGTACATCAAGCCCTGATGGGGTTTGCCCACCAGAAAGCAACGGCAGTCGTCTTTGTCGCCAAAGCTCAATTCGGTGATGGGCGTGCCGCGGTAGCCCATTTTGTGGAACACCTGGGAGACCGCGACATCGTTGGGCACCAGTTTGCCCTTGCCCTCCACCCGCAGCTTGGGCACCAGAAAGAGCGAGATACCCTTGACGCCCGGCGGCGCGCCTTCGATGCGGGCCAGCAGCATGTGCACCACATTGTCCACGCCGTCATGGTCACCGGCCGAGATGAACACCTTCTGGCCCTTGAGAAGATAATAACCCTTGTCCGTGGGCGTGGCCGTGGTG
Source organism: Deltaproteobacteria bacterium (assembly GCA_021824175.1). Lineage (GTDB taxonomy): Bacteria > Desulfobacterota > Desulfobacteria > Desulfobacterales > Desulfosarcinaceae > Desulfatitalea. Next base: position 95,292 of record JAKALP010000006.1, on the reverse strand, counting down.
GTGATGTCGCTGAGGGAACTGCCGGCCTGGGGCTCGGTCAGGGCCATGGTGCCTTGCCATTTGCCGGCCATCATATTGGGCAGATAGGTCTCTTTTAGATCGTCGGAAGCAAAAGAGTGGATCAGGCGGGCCGCCCCGGAAGTCAGGCCCATATAAGCGCCGGCCGAGTAGTTGGACGAACATTTGATTACCTGACAGGCGCAGTACACCAGCGACGGAATCTGCTGACCATCCCAGGCTTCGGGAAAGGTGGCGCCAATCCAGCCGCCTTCGCCGAACTCCTTGAGGATGGGGCGCACCTGGGGATGGACTTTGACCTGTCCGTCTTCCAGATAGGGGGCCTTGCGATCCATCTCCTCGAACAGGGGATTGAGCTTCTTTTGGGCTAATTTCATGGAGGCATCCAGCACCATGTCCAATGCCTTTTGATTATGCTGGCGGTAGTAATCGGATTTGGTGAGCGCCACCGCGTCAAATACTTCGTAGATCATGAACTTCAAATTGCGCATGCTAACAAACTTGCCGGCCATTGTACTTCCCTTTCTTTCTGTAGATCAACTGGAGTAATTATATGACAATTGCATATGAAACATTATGATTTTCGTACTCGCACTCGTACTCGTACTCGTACTCGAAAGACTTCCCGAGTACGATAGGTTCCTCTCCTCGTTTCTCCTCGTTCCCACGCTCTACGTGGGAACGTCGGAATGCTATCTTACTCCTTCCACCTTCTTCCTTCAGCCTTCAATCTTCAGCCTTTCCTTCCCCCTAATTCCCAAACCACGCCTCCTCCATCTCATTGGCCGCGTTGCACATATGGATGATGCTGTCCATCTTGCCCAGGGTGCAGGGCAGCACGGCGTGGATGAAAAATTCGCTGGTTTTGATCTGGCCGAGGTAGAACTCTTGATCCTTGGCCTTGGCGCCCTTGGCCAGGGCGTCGGTGGCCACCACCGCCCGCCACAGGCGCATCCAGCCCATGATCACGTCGCCCATGGCTTCGAGGAAGGGGAAGGCGTGGGCAAAGGCTTGCTTCACGTTGGGGCTTTTGGCGGTTTTGCTCAACACCGCCGCGGCTTCGGCCAGGCGGTGGCTGGCGTTTTCCAGGGCCAGGGCCATATGGCCCAATCCATTCTTCTCTTTGGCCGCGCCAATGGTCTGCTGAACCTGCTTGATAAAATAATTGAAGGCTTTACCGCCGTCCGCCACAAGCTTGCGGCCCAGCAGATCCATGGCCTGGATGCCGTCGGTGCCCTCGTAGATGGATGCAATTTTGCAGTCGCGCATTTGCTGCTCCACCGGATACTCCTTGCAGTAACCGGCGCCGCCGTACACCTGCATGGCCTGAACGGTCACCTCAAAGCCGCGCTGGGCGCTGTACGCCTTGACCAGGGGCGTGAAGAGTTCGATCAGCGCTTTGTAGTAATCGCACTCTTCGGTGGTGCACGCCAGGTCTGCTTTGGCGAAAAGCGTTTCGGTGTAGTAAATGAAGCTGCGCAACCCTTCCACGTGGGCCTTCATCCACATGAGCATGCGGCGCACGTCCGGGTGGCGGATGATGGGCACCGAGGGCGCATCCTTGGCGCCGGTCAGGTCTTTGCCCTGCACGCGTTCCCTGGCATAGTTGAGGGCATACTGATAGCTGACGGCGCCATGCACGAACCCCTGGAAACCCACATTGAGGCGCGCCTCGTTCATCATGTGGAACATGATTTTCATGCCCTGGTTTTCTTCTCCCAGAAGAAAACCGCGGCAGCGTCCTTTGCTGCCCAAGGTCATGGTGCAGCAGGCGCTGCCGTGAATGCCCATCTTCTCTTCGATGCCGGTGCACCAAATGTCGTTGCGCTCACCCAGGGAGCCGTCGGAGTTGACCCAGTATTTGGGCACGATGAAAATGGAGATGCCCCTGGTGCCAGCGGGCGCGCCCGGCACCCTGGCCAGGACAGGTGAGATGATGTTCTCGGCCAGGTCATGTTCGCCGTTGGTGATGAAGATCTTGGTGCCGGTGAGCGAGTAGGTGCCGTCGGGATTCTTGACTGCTTCTGTAGTCAAGGCGCCCACATCCGAGCCGGCTTCGGATTCGGTCAGCAACATGCCGCCGGTCCACTGGGCCGTGTAAAGCTTTTTGACAAAGAGCTTTTTTTGCTCCGGCGTGCCGAACAGATCGATCATTTTGCCGGTGCCGTGGCCGAAGTTGGCGTAGTTGACCAGGGTGTAGTTGGCGCCCACCATGAACTCCTGTACGGCCCGGGCCACCGAAGGAGGCAACCCCTGGCCGCCCAGTTCCTCGGGTTCATGCAAGGAGGTCCAGGCCCCCTCCACATAGAGGTTATGGGGTCGTCGAAAACAAGGCGGCACCTTGACCTCGCCATTGTCCAGACTCACCCCCTGGCGGTCGCCCTCGGCGCACACGGGCAGCAGCTCCTTAAGGGCGAAGTTGCGCGCTTCGGTGATCATCATGTCCAGGGATTTGCGGGTAAAGCCGCGGTACTTTTCTTCTTTGAGCAAGGCTTGGGTGTCGAGTTGTTCATACAGGATAAAATCAATGTCGCGGCGGTCCGTGATGAGTTGGGTCATGGTGGGGGCTCCTTTTCAATGGGGTTGTTAAATAGACCGGCACCAGGGTGTCGGGTAATTTATGAACCCTCGCAACTGTATCCCGCCCATCAGTTTCCGCTCCGCTGCGCTTTCCCGCCAAAGCGTTCCAGCCAATCATTGCGAGAACGCATGCTACCAAATGTGATCTGCTCATGTAAAGCGCTCTTTGACTTAATTTTGATCACAATCCGGTTTTGCTTCGAATAAAGACAGATGTAACCCCGCATTAAGAGGCTGCGCAATGAACACCTTCGGAGGTTTTTCACATGTCGGTCGGGGTGCCGGCTCAAAAAGAGCAGCAGCCCGGCACCGGCCGGGCTGCTGTATTGAACTATGCACGAAAAAGGATAGGTTTAGCGATTGGCCTTGCGGTAGCCCAACTGATCTTGAGCAATGATGGTCTTGCAGATGTTGGCCGAGCCTTCCACCATGATATAGGTGGGAATGTCGCGATAGTACCGGGCTACCGGATATTCGGTGGAGTAGCCATAAGCGCCCAGGATGCGCAGGGCGTAGTTGGCGCACTTCATGGCGGTTTCGCCGGCGAAGTATTTGGCCTGGGCCACTTCCATGCCGTTGCCCAGATTGCCGTCATCTTTTTGCAGCGAGGCGCGGTAGACCAACAGCCGGGCCGCTTCCACATCGCATACCATCTGGGCGATGAGATCCTGGTTCATCTGGAACTTGCCGATCTGTTGGCCGAACTGTTTGCGCTCGTTGCAGTATTTGGTGGCGATGTCCAGGCAGGCCTGGGCGCAACCCACGGCGCCGGCCGCGGCCGATAGGCGCGTGTTGTTCAGGGAGGAAAAGACGATCTTGGCGCCGTCGCCCACTTCGCCCAACAGGTTTTCTTTGGGCACTTTGGTGTTGTCGAAGAAGATCTCTCCGGTGGGCGAAGAGTGAGAGCCCATCTTGTCAAGATCCGTGGTTTTGATGCCGTTGAAGTTGCGCAGTTCTACTACAAAGGCGGAAAGGCCCTTGCCGCCCTTGGATTTGTCGGTGAAGCAGTAGACGATTACCACGTCGGCCTGGTTGGCGTTGGAGATCCAGGTCTTGGAGCCGTTGAGCACAAAGTGATCGCCTTTGTCTTCGGCCAAGGTTTCGATGGACATGATGTCCGAGCCGGCATTGGGTTCGGTGATGGCAAAGCCGCCCAGATAGTCTCCCTCGGCCAGCTTCTTGACATACTTCTTTTTGGCTGCTTCAGAGCCGTATTTATAGATGGGGAAGGCGCAGCCGATGGCCGACAGGTTATACTGCACGCGCAGGGAGCTCGACACGCGCGCGATCTCTTCGGTGATGATGGAGGTGGCCAGCCAGCCCATGTTTTCGCCGCCCCATTCTTCGGGAATCACGGCGCCGAAAAATCCCAGTTCTCCCATGGGTTTGATGACTTCCTTGATGGGCAGGTAGTGATTGCGATCCCACTCATCCACAAAGGGGGCGATCTTCTTCTTAGCGAAATCCCGTACCGCTTTTTGCAGCATCTCATGTTGTTTTGACAGTTTGAAATCCATGTGTTGACTCCTGTTCTCCGCTGAGTGGAGAAGTTAAAGTATGAAAGTTGAGCCGAGATAGTAAAACTATACTTACTGGTTCCCCGCCTGCGCGGGGATGACGTCAACGGACGCCGGGCTGTTTTTTAGAAGGCCATTAACTTTGTGTCTTCGTGTCTTTGTGCGAGCCATTATTCTGCAAACCTGATTATTAGTGTCGCGTTGATGGCGCCTTAACGCGACCGACTTATCGCGGGCGCGGCGTCGCTACCGTAGGTCGCGTTAACGTTCCACCAACGCGACATAGCAAACCCTTTGTCCCTTTACTTCCGCTCCAAAATGGCCGCGATGCCCAAGCCGCCGCCGCCGCAGATGCACTCCATGGCCAGGCGGGCATTGCGGCGCTGCATCTCATGCACCAGGGTCACCAGCACGCGCGTACCCGTGCAGGCAATGGGATGGCCCAGGGAGATGCCTGAGCCGTTGACATTGACCTTGCCAAAATCTTTGGGCCCCACGCCCATCTCCTTGAGGTCCGCCAGCACCTGGGCCGCGAAGGCTTCCTGGATCTCGATCAGCTCCATCTGATCGACGTTCAGGCCGGTCCTGGCCAGCACTTTTTCCGCGGCCACGGCCACGGTGCGGTAGGCGTGGCGGGGATCGTCGCCGGCCACCACACAGGCCTTGAAGGTGGCCAGGGGCGTGAGTCCCAGGGCCTGGGCCTTTTCCTTGCTCATCACCACCACGGCCGCGGCACCGTCATTTTCAGTGGAGGAGTTGCCGGCCGTGCACACGCCTTTGAGAACCGGCTTGAGTTTGGCCAGTTTTTCGATGGCCGTGTCCTTGCGCGGATTTTCATCCTTGGTCACCAGGATGGGGTCGCCTTTGGCCTGAGCCACGGGCACCGGCACGATCTCGTCGCTGAATTTGCCGGCTTCAATGGCGGCGCACGCCTTGCGATGGCTCTCCAAGGCCCACTGGTCGCAGGCCTCGCGGGAGATCTGCTCCACCTGGGCCGCGGTTTCAGCCCACGCCATCATGGAGGGCAGCACGCCGAACCGTTTCTCGGGCTGAGACATGACCCGGGCGCGCTGGATACGATCGTAAAAGCGCAAGCCCCAGATGCTCAGATCGCCATGGCCGCGGGGCATACCGCCGGTGCCGCCCACGCCCCACTTGATAAAGCCGGGCAGATAGAATTCGGCGTTGCTCATGCTTTCCACGCCGCCGGCCACCACGATTTCAGCCTGGCCGGATTGAATCAGGGCCGAGGCAAAACGCACCACGTCCAAGCCCGTGCAGCAGCGGCGGTCCAGGGTGACGCCGGGGACCGAGTCTGGCCAGCCGGCCGTGAGCAAGCCCATGCGGGCGATGTTGACGTACTCGCCGTTTTGATAGGACTGGCCGAACACCACCTCGTCCACATCCTTGGCCTCGATGCCGGCCTTTTTGATCACCGCGTTCATCACCAGGGCCGCCAGGTCGTAGGCTTCGACCGTTTTTAAAGCACCCATGTAGCTGCCCACCGGGGTCCGGCATCCGCTGACAATCACCACTTCTTTCATAAGCATTTCCTCTTTTTCAATAAGTTAAAGGACCGATGGGTCCTGGTCGATTCAGAACAATATGAGATAGATATGTATTGCATGCACCCAGCGCACATCAGGCGCGCACGCGTCACGGATAACACGCCCCAGCCGGCTGGCGCAGGAGTCAAAACTTCAAATATTAGTCTTAATGGCAACCCTCCGGTATTCACGCCGAACGGAACCCCATAGCAACATCCCTAGGTTGTGTCAATAATTTGGGTGGAAGTCCAAGCCATCGCCCAGCTCGGTTATAGCAACATGCATTTACATACAACTATTGTCCTTTGCTTGACCTCATTTAAAGTACCTTTTTGAATTATCAGCGAAGATGCGTGATCACCATGCCGTCGCACAGGTTCCCTTTGACAAGCTCGCGCTTTTTTCTTATAGTGGTAAGCTAAAATATTAGCACATTCAAAGGGTTAATAAATAGTAGCCCTCAGCGTAAGGAGCTGGCTGCATGAATGAAAGGCTCATGGCCGAAGCATTAACCGGCGACAGCGATGAAATTGAAGAGCTCAAGGCAAATCTCAATATCTTGGAAGGCTTCATCCAGCTGGCCCGTGAACTGGATGCGTTGCCGGAGATCAGCAAGCGCTTTTATGAAGAGTCCCGCAGCCTTTATCAAGCCACTTGCACCAACCGCTCCATTACCGATTTGGAAGTCTTGCTGACCAAATTCTTCGGCCCGCCGGTTAAGCCGGCCGGCAAGCCCCTGCCACGTAAGTTTCGCAAAAATCCCTCCGTAAAATATCTCGGCGGTATTGAAACTGACCAATCGTTGTTTCTAATTCCCTTGAAGACCGGCGAATTCTACGGTGCCCTCTGGCCCTGGCGCCGCAACAAGGCGAAAATAGAAATTCACATGGGCTACGCCTCAGATTGGATGGTGGATGAGCACTACCAGCAGTTGGAAAGGCTGGTGAAGCGCAGTTTGAGCCACAGCGCCTTTGAGCGCATGGATACCAGCGCCGGCGGCCAGATCCGCGGGGTCGGGCTGCCCTCCTTTTTGCAGATGGCGGAGATGGAGCAATCCTCCTTTTGTCTGATGATTACCTCGCCGGAGCGCTCCGGCAAGCTGCATGTGGCCAAAGGGGTGCTCATTGACGCTGAAACCGCCAATCATACCGGCCGCGATGCCGCCTACCGCATCATTGCCTGGGAAGATGTCACGATTCAGATCGCGCCGGTCGATCCCTCTAAAAAAGATCAAATCAACCAGCCCTTGATGCACGTCTTGATGGAGAGTCTGAAGATCAAAGATGAGATCACCAAATCCTTTGAAGCCCCACCGGTGCCACCTCCGCGGGCTGCCAGGCCGGAGGCGGGCATGCCCGGCGCGCCGGGCAAACGCCTGGTGCGCCTGGAACGGGTAGCGGGTCCCAAAAGCCGATTTCAGCGCCCCAGCCTGGCCAGGATGGCGGTCGTGGCCCTCACCACGTTGGTGGTGGTCGGCAGCATCATGGTCCTGACGCTCTATTACTTAAGCATCCACGCGGAGACCGATCTGTTTGACAAACTGAATAAAGAAGTTGAGAAAGCTGCGGTCCCGGAAGAAAAGCTGGCTCTTTTGGAAAAGTATCTCAAAAGCAATCCTCAAACGCCCCATGAATCAGATATCAAGCATCAAATAGAGGAGATCTCCAAGAGTATCGAAGACCGCGATTTTGAACAGGTCCAACTCCAGATCAGCAGTCTGCCGATCAATGAGGAGTACGAGAACAAGGCCATCACCATGTATGGTGATTTTTTGGAGAAATACCCCAACAGCCGCTATCAGAAGCGAATCAACACCGCCATCAATGACATCAAAAATTTACTGGACCAATATTACTACGAAGAACTCAAGCAAGCCGCGCGCCTGGACTTCGGCAAGCGTCTGCAAGTGTACAGGCAGTATCTCCAACGATTCCCCAAAGGCAAATATCATCAGGATGTTAATGTGCTGATCCAGGAAATGGGACAGCAGTATTTATCCTATCTGAAGACCGAAGATGAGCAGTGCGACAAGCTTAGGCGTTGGGAGCCTTGCATTGAGCGCTACCAAACTTTTATTTCGGAATATGAAGGCCTGCCCCTGGCGGAAGCGGCCCGCAATACCATTACAATGATGAAAGACAAACAAGAGCTGCTTAAATTGCGGGCCGAAAGAGAAGAGGCCGGCAATGATTACGCTCGGGCCATCCGGGCTTATGAAAATTATTTGCAAGAGCATCCCAACAGCACGCAGCGCACCACCATTGACGCTGAATTGGCCGAATTGAAGAAGAACTTGGGAACCCAGCGCCAATGGGAAACGGTTCGATCCTACGCGCTCAATGAGAGCAATGGCCTGTTCGAACGGATTCAGAAGGTGGATCGCTATATCAATGAGCATCACACCGGCCCATATACCTCGGATGCCCAGGAATTGATGCGCCAACTGGAGATGCAGCGCCAGCAGAGCCTGAAGAGAAGCAAAATAGAAGCCAAGCGCCAGGAAGAGCTGGCTCGGCAGGAACGCGAAAAAGAGCGCATCGCCAAGCAAAAAGCGCAGGTCCAACAAATGCGGACCGACCTGGAAGCACAATTGAGCCATCAGAAGCGCTACCGGGTGAATGGAGATGACACTTTTACGGATCTCAAGACCGGCCAGGTATGGACACTATTGGATTCATTTCAAGAGCTGGGCGGATGCCTCGATTATGACGCCGCCGAACAGTATGTCCAGAGTCTGCAAACTGGCGGTCATCAGGATTGGCGTTTACCAAAAGCCAATGAGCTGGCCACCATCTATAAACAACGCCCCTTTTTCCCAGGCAGCGGCGCTGATTGGTACTGGACCTCCGAACGCTATACCAAGGGGTACCATACCGTGGTGGATATCGTGACCGCCAAGCCCGAGTCTGTTTTCAATCGCGAACAGCGCGATACCAGTGAATGCGGCACCGTCAGGGCCGTCCGGCCATGAGGGTCCCTTTTCACGCCATGCCCTTTTAATTTCGATTGAAAAATCAACCAGAGCATAATATAGCGGCTGGAAATTTTTAATTTGCGTCAGAGGAGCGGAGCATGGGTACGATAAAGAGTCGAATGGTGGTGGCCGCATTTTTGCTCGTGGGCTTGCTTGGGGGCGTGGCGTGGGCCGAGGACAATCAGATGTGCGTGCCCATGGGAGACATTGTGTTGAAATCCATCTCTTCTGAAGCCAAAAGGGCGGCCGTCAGCTTCCCCCATGCCGTGCACTTCAGCTACCAATGTCAAAAGTGCCACCACCAGTGGAACACCGAATCAATGATCACCGGGTGCAGCACGGCCGGGTGCCACGATCTGACGGAAGCGCCCAAGGATGAAAACGGCAAGCCCTCGAAAGATGCGAAGTTGACAATTCGCTACTTCAAAAATGCGTATCACACCATGTGCATCGGTTGCCACAAATCGATCCAACAGAAAAACGAAATAGTGGAGGCGACCCAAATCCAAGGTGGAGCCAAGATCGCAGCCGCCGGCCCCACTGGATGTATCCAGTGTCATCCCAAGGAAGAGTAGCGCGAAACATCACAAAAAAAGCGTTGGGGTTCCACCCAACCCTTTGATGACAACATTCCCGAACCTGCCATGACACCATGGCAGGTTCTTTTTTGGCGAAAATTAATTTGGCTTGTTGACCAGGACGCCCCGATCAAAGATCTCGAAGGCCAGTTTGAGGGTCTCTTTGAGGTAGTCCTTGTTCTCGTTGATGATCTTCTTGCTGTTCTCCCACAGCACCACTCCGGAAAAAATGCTCCAGGTGATGTCCGACAAAGCAATGGGATGGCGGTCGATGAAGACACCTCTGTCAATGCCTTCCTGAAAGATTTTAGCGATGGCCCCTATGGAGTTGCGCGATAGGGTTTTGATCTCCTCAATCAGCTCATCAGATAGATTTTTCAATGTCTCGCTGGATTGCAAGTGGAACATGTTGATGATGATCAGGGGATCAAAATTGTAAACATCAAACATTACTTCTTTGAGCGCATCCAGCTTGGCGATGGGATCCAGCTCAGTTTGGTTGATCACGTGGGAGACTCGGATGTGCAGGTATTGCAGGATTCTCAGGGAAAGTGAGGCGTAGAGCTCTTCCTTGTTTTTAAAATAGAGATAAAGGGTGCCCGGACTGAGCTCGGCCTCCTTGGCGATGTCCTCCATGGTGGCTTTGTTGAACCCTTTTTCGGAAAAGACCCGTTTGGCGGCCACGATAATTTGTTGGCGCCGCCGCTCTTTTTCTCTCTCTTTACGTTCTTGGATGCCCATCAGTCATTATCCGCTTGGCTGTTGTTGGCTTGTTGCCTTTATATCCCGTGGCGGCAAAACGCTTTTGCTACCTTCTTATTGCCTGGTGAGATTTTTGAAAATTGGCTCTTATGAATTATAATTGAAGCAAAATAAAAAAAATGTCAATCATTTAATAAATGAGTGTCCAGTCCACCCGCTCTCTTAATCGCGGATATCTGAGTGTATTAAGGTAGAAATAGTTCCAAATCGCTTCTTTGGGCACGCTCGGCAAATTCGCGCACCCAGCGGCTGTATCGACCGATGCGCAACAGCCGTCCAAAAGCTTCTTCACACACCCCGGCATCCGCATGGCCCGAGAACAAAAGAATTTTGGGGCATAGCAGGGCATTGATATATGGAATTTTCTTGGATCGGCACAACGATGCGCCCTTGCGGTCATCCATAATCACAAAATTAATTGGGTACTGGAAAAATGCGATCATGGTGTCGCGCTCGCCGGCCCCCAGTGTATGGAACCCTTGGAAAAGGGCGGCTGGGCGTTCATGGCCGCACACTCGCAAAAGGCCACCGGAAACCATCCGCTCGAAAAAAAGAGCTCCGGGCTGACCCGCAACGGTAATCTCTTTATAGACTGCTGGCACTGCAGTGAGCTCATAGCAGGCTGCGACCCGCTCCAACAAAGCGGCCTTAAAAAGCAAAATGGCCGACGAGGCATCCACCAAAACCAGCTTCATCACGCAAAAAGCGGCGTGCTGATATAGCGCTCACCCGTGCTGGGCAAGATAGCCACGATGCGTTTGCCGCTGTTCTCCTTGCGCTGCGCCACCTGCAAGGCGGCCCACACCGCCGCGCCCGATGATATCCCGCACAGAATGCCTTCGGCCGCGGCCAGACGCCGGGCAGTGTCAAAGGCCGCATCATCAGTTACCGCGATTACTTCGTCAATCAAGGTTTGATCCAGAATTTTAGGCACGAACCCCGCGCCGATGCCCTGGATCTTATGCGGGCCCTTGGCGCCGCCCGACAACACCTGCGAGCTGGCCGGCTCAACGGCAATGGCCTTAAAATTGGGATTTTTGGCTTTGATATACTGGCTGACACCCGTGATGGTACCACCCGTGCCTACCCCTGACACCAGGATATCCACCCGCCCCTCGGTATCGTTCCAAATCTCGGGGCCCGTGGTCTCCCGGTGGGCCTGGGGATTCGCCGGGTTTTCAAACTGGTTTGGCATATAGGCGTTTTTGTTTTGGGCGAGGATTTCCTTGGCCTTGGCAATGGCACCGCCTATGCCTTCGGGGCCCGGGGTCAACACCAGTTCGGCGCCCAGATGGATCAGCAATTTTCGCCGTTCCACGCTCATGGTCTCGGGCATGGTCAGGCAGAGGCGATAACCTTTCACGGCGCACACAAACGCCAGTCCTATGCCGGTGTTGCCACTGGTGGGCTCCACGATCAGGCTCTGGGCATTGATCAGCCCCTGGCGCTCGGCCTCGCTGATCATATAAGCGGCGATGCGATCCTTGACGCTGCCCAGGGGGTTGAAAAATTCCAGCTTGGCCAACACTTCGGCCGGCGCCTCAATGGCCAGCCGGTTCAAGCGCACCATGGGGGTGCGGCCAATGGTTGCGTTTACGGTATTATAAAGTTGCATTGTGGGCTCCTTTAGCAGGAATTGATGTAGTGGAATGGGGTAGAATCTAAGTTTTAAGGATAAAGCTAAAAGTGTAAAGCTAAGGTGTCCCGGCATTGATATGACCAACCCACCACCAAATCAAATCGACAGAATTCATAACTTAAAACTCCAAACTCAAAACTTTAAACTTTTCTATCATTCGCCGATTTGTAAATCAGTCGCGGATGCTCCATCAATACCATGGTTTCGGGCGGCACCGATTCGGTCAGCCACACATTGCCGCCAATCACTGATCGCGCGCCGATGACCGTGTCGCCGCCCAAGATGGTGGCGCCAGAGTAGATAATGACATCATCCTCGATGGTGGGATGCCGCTTCTTGCCGCGGAACTGCTCACCGGCGTTTTTGGGCAGACTCAAAGCGCCCAGGGTCACGCCCTGGTAGATGCGGACATTGGTGCCGATCTGCGTGGTCTCGCCAATCACCACGCCGGTGCCGTGATCAATGACAAAACGCGGGCCGATGGTGGCTCCCGGATGGATATCGATACCGGTCAGACTGTGGGCATGCTCATTCATGATGCGCGGCAGCAGAGGCACGCCCAGCTCAAAGAGCCGGTGGGCCACCCGGTGCACGGTCATGGCATAAATCCCCGGATAGCTGAAGATGATCTCGTCATGGCTCTTGGCCGCCGGATCACCTTCGTAGGTGGCCTGCACATCGGTGGAGAGCAGTTGCCGCAGACGGGGGATGGACTCCAGCATGGCTATGGCCTTGACCTGGCCGCTGTGCTCGCATTCACTGCACGGCAGATGGTAGCGCAGGCAATCGTGGCGCACATGATGGGTGATCTGCTCGGCCAGCATGTCATAGAGAACCGACACAGTGCGGCCCAGGCTGTATTTCATGTTGGCGGGATCGAGCTTTTCCTTTGAAAAATAGCCTGGGAACAGCAGGGCGCGGAAATGGTCGATCAAATCACTGACAAATCCTTCCGAAGGAATCGGTTCATAATCAATGTGGGTGTAACACTCCTGGCTGTCGCAATGGGCGATGATCTTTTCCGCGATCTCCGGTACCCGCGCTTTCATCTGCTTGCAGGCTGCCACATCGATCTTGCACGCATCTGATTCTTCCAAGCATTTTTCAGTGGAAACGCTTTTTTGTTCGTCCATACCCGCGTACTCCTTCCATGGTTTGGCACAATCTACACGCCATCTGGAAAAATAAGTCTCAGAATATAAGACGAATTGCCATCCAGGCAAGCACGTGGCTGGACACATGCCGGCTCCAGGCAAACCGGAACGGCAATCCGGTTTGACAGTTGAAGTCCCGAGCTTTTGGTACGTGGGGCTTTTTTGTCATTGATCAATTCCCGGACAAGTCTTAAAAATAGTGTTGCCCCAGACGATTTCAAATCCAATTCACCACATCACTACCTCTGACCTTTTGTCCTTGGAATCGAATTGCAATGGCCGAAATCGTTTTTGGACGCATCACCACACCGCGGAATAGAATCAGTGCCTGTCCTGGAAAGCGCGTCTAAGAGCACTTCAGCGCTTTTCAACCGTCTAACCCCAAAATGCAAGCAGGCTCATAGGCTATGAATATTCAGTGTGATGATGACCAAGCCCGGCAGAGGCGCAATCCGATAAAGCAAACCGCCGCGGAGAAAACAGGACCAGGCACTGAACTCCATCAGGCCATCCTGCAGACCGCCATGGATGGCTTTGTAATGATGGATTTGAAAGGACACCTGCTGGAAGTCAATGAAGCCTATTGCCAGATGAGCGGCTACAGCGCGGCTGAGCTGCTGACCATGGGACTGACCGATCTTGAAGCCGTTCAAAATCAAACCGAAATAGAAAATAACATTCATGGAATTACGACCCAAGGGGGGCGCAAGTTTGAAACCCGGCACCGCCGCAAGGATGGCAGCAGCTTTGATATCGAAGTCAGCGTCCAGTATTATTCTTTTGAGGGCGGGCGGATCGTTTCTTTCGTGAGAGATATTACCGCTAAAAAACGAGCCGAGGAGCAATTGGGGAAGTCCGAAGCACTTTACCACAACCTCGTGGAGACTTCCCAGGACTTAATCTGGCAATGCGATGATAAGGGGCGCTACATTTACTTGAATGCTGCTTGGGAAGAGGTATTCGGTTACCCGGTTCAAGAAATGCTCGGTCGGCCCTTTACCGATTTTCAATCCCCTGAATATGCCAAGCGCGACATGCGGGAATTCAGCCGGTTGATGCGAGGCGACAGCGTCAAACTGTATGAAACCGTTCACCTTGGCAAAGATGGGCGCCCAATATATCTCGCGTTCAATGCCAAATTCATGCGGGATGATGACGGCCGTATCACCGGCACCTGCGGCACGGCCCATGACATTACCGAGCGCAAACGGGCGGAAGAACAACTCCGAGAAAGCGAAAGCCGCCTGCGCACCATAACCGAAAACGCGCCGGACACCATTTTGCAGGTCAGCCGCAACGGGATCATCGAATTCGTCAACCGTCCGATTCCTGGTATGACTGAAGAGCAGTTCATTGGCACCACTATTTTCCAGTGGGTGCCCCAAGACGACCATCCGGTGGTCGCCAAGGCCCTGGCCGACGCCTTTGCCACGGGCCAGCGCCAGGAGTACGAATCCGCTGGGCCTGGACCCCATGGCGAGATTCGCTATTACAATGTGCGGATCATGCCGGTCATAATTGAAGGCCGATCCGAGACCGCCATTTATATTGCCAAGGATATCACCGATCAAAAGCGCACCGCCGAGTTGCTCAACTCCCAGTTCAAACATTCGCCAGACCTCATTTTGATCATTAACCGCAACTACAAAATCGAAATGATTAACCAGGATCGGTTAGGTCTCACCGCCCGCGAGCTGGTCGGTATGGACTCCATCGCGATACTGCCGCCGGAGCATCAAAATTTCGTGAGACAAAGCCTTGATCGATGCTTTGAAACCAGCGAAATTCAGGAATTCGAACACACCATGACCGGCGGGAGATGGGCGCGCGCCCGCGCGGTACCTTTGCCCGAGGGGCAGACCATCCCACGCCTTATGATCATTTCCACGGATATCAGCCAACGCAAGCACGCCGAAGAAGCACTGCGGCAAAGCGAGAAGAAATTCCGCGAAACGCTGCAATACCTGGATGAAGGCTACTACAGCGTCACCCTGGACGGCGTGCTGCTGGATCACAACCCGGCCTTCAGCCGGGTTTTCGGGTTTGATGGGAGCCACGACTTGAGAGGAGAAAAAACGCCGGATTTTTTACAGAACCCCCCAGACCGCAAACAATATCTCGATTTGCTCCTGACCCATGGATTTGTAAAAAATTATCCGGTCAACGCAAAGAGGGCCGGTGGAGAAGAGATATTTGTTTTGCTCAACGCCCATCTTGTCAAAGACGAAAAGAATCAACCCATCCGAATTGACGGCGTGGTAAACGATATCACCGAGCGGCGGCGAGTTGAGGAGGCTCTGAAAAAGTCCGAAGAAAATTTTCGAACTTTGGTCCAGAAGATACACGTCGCCATTCTTGTGCATGGTCCGGACAGTCACATAGTGATTTGCAATCCCATGGCGCTTGAAATGCTAGGATTAACGGAAGATCAAATTTTAGGAAAAGCTGAAAAGAGGCCGGCTTTTGATATTTATGACGAAGATGGAACCGCGCTGTCCGTGGAAGAATTTCCGGTGAATAGGGTGATTACAACGCGCCAGGCCATTAGAGACTTGATTCTCAGAGTCCACTTTCCATATGAAGAAGCCAAAAAAGATCTATGGTTTCTGGTGAATGCGGACCCCGTCTTCGCGGGGGATGCCGCGCTGGTTCAAGTCATTGTGACCTTCGTGGACATCACGGCGCGCAAACAGGCCGAGCAGGAAAAGGCCAACCTGGAGTCCCAGCTCCAGCAAGCCCAAAAGCTGGAATCCGTGGGTCGCCTGGCCGGCGGCGTGGCTCACGATTTCAACAATATGCTGGGGGTGATTTTGGGCTATACGGAGCTGGCCCTGGACCGGGTGCCGCCGGAACAGACGCTGCATACGGAATTGATGGAGATCCGCCGGGCCGCCGAAAGCTCGGCCGAACTCACCCGGCAACTGCTGGCCTTTGCCCGCAAGCAGACCGTGGCGCCCAAGATACTGGACCTTAACGAAACCGTCGAGGGCATGCTCAAGATGCTGCGGCGGCTCATCGGCGAAGATATCAATTTGGCCTGGCTGCCGGGACACAATCTGGGCCCACTCAAGATCGACCCCTCGCAGATTGATCAGATTCTGGCCAACCTGTGCGTCAACGCCCGGGATGCCCTCATCAATAAAGAGGCCGGCAAGGTCACTATTGAAACCGGCGCCGCCGCCTTTGATCAGGCCTGGTGCGCCGGCCGCCCCGGATTTCTTCCCGGCGATTTTCTCCGGCTGAGCGTGAGTGATAATGGCTGTGGCATGGATGCCCAGACCCGCGCCCATCTCTTCGAGCCCTTTTTTACTACCAAGGAGATTGGCAAGGGGACCGGTTTAGGTCTGGCCACGGTTTATGGCATTGTGGGCCAGAACAATGGTTTCATCGATGTGGTCAGCGAACCTGGCCATGGCAGCACTATCAATATCTACCTGCCCCGCGCGCCCCAGGCCGTCCCGCTGCCCAAAACCAAGGAAGGCCAAGCGGTGGCCCGCGGTCACGAAACCATTCTGTTGGTGGAAGATGAACCGGCCTTGATGATGATGACCATGCGCATGCTCCAACGCCAGGGGTACACCGTGCTGGCCGCCGGGGCTCCGGGCGAAGCCATCCGTCTGGCCCATGAAAACGCCGATGCTATTCATCTGCTCATGACCGATGTGGTCATGCCCGAAATGAATGGCCGCGACCTGGCTAGAAATCTTTTATCCCTATACCCGAACCTCAAGCGTCTGTTCATGTCCGGCTATACAGCCGATGTGATCGCCCACCACGGCGTGCTGGACCCTGGCGTGTACTTTCTTCAGAAGCCCTTCAGCATGAAGGATCTGCTCGCCAAAGTCCGCGAGGCCCTGGACGCCGAAGTCTGAGCGCCAATAATGCATTTTATGCACCGCTTTGGTGAGCAGGCCCACCCTACGATTCAGCACATCTCTGGCGCTGCCTTGCCATTCGCCTATTGATGTCCATCTTCATGCCCTGTGTCACTTGCCGCGTCTCCACCTTTTGGGAGCCGCTTTACGAATTGGGGATAGGTTTTTTCAACAGTAAGGAGGAGATCATGAGCGCCGCCACCCAACACTATGATGTCGTCATCCTCGGCACCGGACCGGCCGGCCTGCAGGCCGCCATACACGCCTCGCGCAAAAAAGTGTCGGTCCTGGTGCTGGGCAAAGAGAATAAAAGCAGTCTGTTCAATGCCCATGTGGAGAACTTCTGCTGCCTGTTCAATGTGACCGGCGCTGACATGATCGGCAATGGCCGCAAACAGGCCGCTGGTTTCGGTGCCAAGTTTTCCGATGCCGATGTGCTCTCCATCACCCCCAAGGACAACGGCCTGGAACTGAAAACCGAAGATGGCGCCACCATCGATGCCTCAGCCTTGATCATCGCCACCGGCACCCATCGCAACCGCTTAAACGTCAAAGGCGAAAAGGAGCTGACTGGCAAAGGGGTCAGCTATTGCGTGGATTGTGATGGATATTTCTACAAAGGCCAGAAAGTGGCCGTGGTGGGCAACGAGAGCGCGGCCGCGGACGGTGCTCTGACCCTGACCAAAATCGCGGCCGAGGTTCACTTGGTCAGCGAGCGTCTGGATGTTTCCACGACCTTGAAATCCGAGCTGGACGCCAGCACCGTCAAGGTGCACCTGGGCAGGAAAGTCAAGGCCATCCGCGGCGACAAAGAGGTGGAGGCTTTAGAGCTGAGCGACGGCGAGATGATGGCCATCAATGGCGTGTTCATCGAGCAAGGCGCCAAGGGCTTGCTGCAACTGGCCACCAACCTGGGCATCCAGCTCGATGACGAGATGCGTTACATCCGCACCGACAAACAGCAGGCCACCAACATGCCCGGCATCTTCGCGGCCGGCGATGTGTGCGGCCCGCCCTGGCAAGTGGCCAAAGCCGTGGGCGAAGGGTGCGTGGCGGGCATCAATGCGGCTGATTATGCCAAAAGAGTCACGAAATAATAATGCCGGCAACGCCATTTGGATTGAACAAATCCAGCGACATTTGAAAAAAAGATAAGCGGTTTTCTCTTCGATGGGAAGCGCGTCGCCTTGCAATTTTTGGACCGGCGCTCTTTTTGGAGCGAGGATTGATCAATACCGGCAGGATAAAGGAAGATGCCGGGGAAGAAGATCGGTGCGGTTTTCGCCTCTGGCTGCCATCCCGTTGGGCACGGGCGCCAAACCGCGCACCCAGGCAATGGGGATCTTGGTGGATTGTTCTACTACCGCGGGCCGAATGGATATGGTTTTACCGGCCGCATGGCGGTTGACGCGGTTGCCCAGGGTGACGTGGACCGCGCCGTCTTGAACCGCCACGGCGGTGACGTAATTGCCCACGATGATTTGCGGGGCGGGCAGGCCCACGGCCGCATTATCTTTAGGTAGGATCCCCCTCACTTTGTAGTAAGCTTGAATCTCTTCTTCGGCCATTTTGGAGAGCGCCAAGGCCTCTTCCACTTGGGCACGGATGACACGGTCCTGGAAGGAGGGCACAGCCATGGTGGCCAGGATGCCGATGATGGACAACACGATCATCAATTCAATGAGAGTAAATCCCCTGGTGTTTACTTTCATAATTATTCCTCTATCCCATCGTTAAAAGACTTTGAATAACTTCCCAACTATCCGCCAATGGCTCCCGCCATCTTGAATATGGGCAGATACATGGCGATCACCATGGTGCCGACCACCAGGGCCACGACCAGAAAAGCGCTGATTTCCACGGTCCGGTAGGCTTTGCTCAAGCGCGCCTCAAAACCGCTGCGCAGGTATTGCGAAAAGCGGGTGAAAGCGGCACTAAGGGTTTGTGTTTGGTCCACTATGTCCACCACGGCCATAATTGATTCCGGAAATACTTTCATGCGTTTCATTTGGTCTTTAAAGCTCTCCAGATCGCTCACCGCCTGCCCGGCGCGTTTCAATCGTCGGCCATAGGCGCTGGGGTCCACGGCTTGGGTGGCGAGCGTAACCGCTTCACTGATGGGAAGGCCTGCCTTGAGCAGTGCGGCGAATAGATGAGAGAACTGAATCGCGGCCACATTTTGGATTACTGTTCGCAAAGGCGCAAACAACCATAGCAGTGGCGTCTGGCACTGGGGAAAGTATTTCAGCAGCACAAAGAGCAAGGACGCCACGGGGACCAGATAAATCCCAAAAGCCCGAACCCAGCCGCTGAATGCCAGGACACTCGACGTCGGAGCCGGAAGCGCGCCGGAAAAGTCCAAGAAGATCTTCTCGAAGACCGGAATCACGAAGATGAGAAGAAGTGCCCAAACGATGATGCAAACCGTGAAGACCGTGATTGGGTAGGCCAGGGCCGCTTTCAGGGAAGCGCCGTATCTATTCGTGGTTTCGATGGTATCAGCCATTTCGTGCAGCGCCGCGGACAATTCGTTGGGATCGGCTTTTGCAGATAGACAAGCAATGGCCCGCCCCAGCAATGGGTCCAGTGCTTCCTCTAGACCAGTCTGAGCCGGGCTATTTTCCATCAAGGCACGGCAATGGGTACGAACAGGCTTGGATTCATTTCTCTGGGATAGGCGCTGAATGGCTTTGGGGATAGTCATACCGCTGGCGCACAACAGGGCCAATTGCCTAAACAGCAAGGCGCGCTGCTCGGGAGCGAGCCGCTTTCTTAAAAAGATCATCATAGGTCACCGTAGTGTGGGGCTGATATATTCTAAGGGAACATTAGTCTGGTCCATGCCTTCGATGTGCCAGCCGTCGCCATGCAGGGGTGTTCCTGCAAACCAAACCACTGGCCCCAATGGATCTCTCTCCGGTACGGCGGGCCGGACAGTTACAACGTGCCCTTCAAAAGGCGCCGTCATTTGCACCACGAGAGTCTTCTCTTTGATGGTAATGGCTTGCAGGGCTCGGTCGCTGGAAGTTGAAAGATCTCGAACCAGGCTCCAAGGCTGAGATTGCACCTGCTCTATATTTTGCGGCCAATCGCCGGTCAGGGCGTGATAAACCGCCATTTCGATTTTGGGCGTGGACCCAAGCGCGCTTAAAATTTGCGCTGAAACCTGAGCCATCTTCCGATAGCCGCCATAGATAGTAGCCGCCATGGCCGCTAAAGCAGCTATAATTAGAATGCAGCAAAGTAATTCGATCCAATAGATCCTGGAAATTCCTGCGGGTTGCTTTGGAATACCAACCGGATATCCGCCCAAAAACAGAAGGCGCCAAAGATCCATTTCTCCCTACCTGCTCATGTTACTTCTTATTTTGTTCTTCTTCCTTGGGCGGATCGATCCACTCCCACACCACGGGGCCGGTTGGATATTGGGCGCTGATGTGCGGAACAAGACGGAAGATTTTGCCCGCATACCCACATTTTATTTGGGAATCAAACTGTAACACCACGGCCCCATTTTCAACCCACAGGGAAGAGACATACTTGCCGCGGATGGCACTGGGCTCGGGCAATCCCAGGGCTTCGTTGTTCTCCGGCAGCGTGCCCACTGTATCAAAATAAGCACTGATCTCCTGGCGCATGGCGCCCCCCAAGGAGTAACCTTCACTGCGGTAGGCGCGATCCCTGAATGATGAAAATTGGGGGATGGCGATGGCCGCCAAAATTCCGATGATGGCGATAACCACCATTAATTCGATAAGTGTGAATCCCGACTTTTTGTTCATCGCCATCCCTTTTAAAAAGGCTTGAAGCTCTTATGCTTTTCGCGAAATTCGCGTCGGCATTCTGCTTGTCATTTTTTTACGGAGTTATCGTAGAATAATAAAAATACGTTTACAGAAAATGGGCTTTCTTTCAATTGGAATATTTCAGCTGCTCATTTTTATGCGCGGAACATTTCTTTTTTGCTATCGGCATGAGCCTTCAGCGCACGATGGCCAAGCCAATCCGGACCGCTTCGGTGCGCTCATTATAGTTCAAGAGGCTCTCGGCCAAGGCGTTTACATATTCGGCTTGAAGATAAAGATCCAAGTTGTCGCCAAAAAGCCGGTGCAGGGGATAGGTGATATCCACCTGGAAGGAGCCGCCGGCGTTGGCCCAGTGCATGCGGGAGTCTATAATGAAGCGGTCGGCCCGGCCGAAAGTCAAGCGCAAATCCCAATAGCCCCGATAGTCGGGCAGATCCGGGTTGGTCTCGCCGTCATTGCCAACAAATAGATGGAAGCGGGGGGATATCTTCAAACCGGTCAACTTCTTTTCATTCATCAAAACAAAGCTGGGCTCGATGTAGGCGAAATTGGTACTGCGCGACTCTTCTCCCGCGCGGCCGTTGGATTCATGCTGCAAGCCGGTCTGCACGAAAAATCCCTTGAGCCAGGCCAGCGACGTATCCATATTCTGACTTTGCCAGAACAGCTCGGGTTTGTAACTGGTGTCTTCAAAGGGTTTGGAGGCAGAGGCCAGATCCCAGAACGAGGTTTGGGTGTAGGCCAGGTGGATTCCCTGCAGCCAGGGGTGGTGCTGGGACCAAGATTTGGCTGGATCAATAAAGCGGTATTTGAAGCTGACTTGAAATTTGCTGTTCTTGGGATCGGTGCCCACCAGAAAATACATGGGTTGGTAAAAGGAGATGTTTTTGGCATAGGGCTGATAGGTACTGATGAATTCGGAGAGGTCGGTTTTGGGGTCCCCGCTTTTTGATTCAGCTGCATTTGGCGTCCCTTCCGGGACTGAAGGGGATGTGATACGGGCTTCGGCTGGCGTGGCGCCTGGCGGCTCGGCGTCGGCCCCCAAAGCTGGGTTTTGGATGGCTATAATCAATAGCCAAAACAGGAGGGGTAAGCAGATCTTCATGGCAGGCATCCTCAGCGTGAAGTTAAAAGGTCGATAGCGATTACACGGTTTGATACTCTTTTTATAACTAAATGAAATCGTTAGGCGGCATATGGCGATAAAGGCACTATATAGATTTTTTTACCTGGTCATCAAGATTAAAGGGCTGAATTCAAACGGCCGATATTCCTTTCTGAATACCACCCTGGCCTCATTTTTCGGTCAGGGAAACAGACAAAGGATGATCGGATGCAAATCAAACTCTCCCATTTGGAGCCCTTTCAGGAGATCTGTCGCAAGATTTGTATCAATATTCCAAAAACTTACACTTGGGCATGGGACAGCCAGCGCGACATGGCCGTGGTGGTCCTGGAGGGTGAAGACGCGGAAATGGTCTTTTACCCCCTGTTTAAGGAATTCCGCCACCATTGGAATTTTTCTTCCGCGCCACCTTCCACTGACGGTATCCAGGAGTATATCAATGACCAGTTTGGCCTGATGCCCGGCCAGGTGGTCTTCACCTCCTACCCCTTATGCAATCTGGTGCTGTGCGTGGCCTGGTGGCCTTGGGGAGAAGACCAAAGGGTGTCCATGCGCATCGGTTTGATCCCCATTAACTCCACCCGGCTGCGCAATGGAACCGCCCTTGCGTGTTTGAGCCGCTGGATTAAAATCAGCCCCCCTTGAGCCTGCCTTTTCCCGCCGCGATTTATTTCCATTGGCATTGACGCCGAATCCGTGACCCTCTATATTGCCCCGTCTTGTTCCATAATCCTGGGTATAGGCCGCCTGCATGTCCCCCTCCGCCAAAACCAATATCAAAGTGCTGTTCGCGCTCACCCTGGTTCATTTCACCGGTGATTTTTACAGCTCCTTCACCACGCCGCTCTTTCCTCTTTTTGTGGAAAAACTGGGGCTCTCCCTGACCCAGGTGGGCTTTATCGCCGGACTCAACCGCATGCTGGCCTTTGTGGTGCAGCCATCGGTGGGATATTTGGCCGACCGTTATCCCACCCGGCTTTTCTTCATGGCCGGCCTGCTGATGGTGATCGTGTTCATCCCGCTGTCGGGTGTGTCCATCGGGTTCTGGACCTTGATGTTGACCGTGGCCCTGGGATCGGTTGGCTCAGCCATGTTCCACCCCTCGGTGACCGGCATGGTGCCGCTTTACTCCGGCAACAAGGCTGGTTTTGCCATGTCGATCTTCAATACCGGCGGAACCTTGGCTTTCGGCATCGGCCCGTTGTTCATCACCTGGTATGCTTCGCGGTTGGGACTCTCGGCCCTGCCGTTCACCATGGTCCTGGGGTTAAGTATCGCGCTGTTTCTGTTGCCGGCCATCCCCATGCCCCAAAGCGAAGGGATGGGTTCGCTGGGCTTTGTGGGGTCCATCAAGGAGAGCCTGGGCAGCGCCTGGAAGAGCGTGGCTTTGATATGGATGGTGATGGTGCTGCGCGCCATTGTGAGCCAGTCTTTTATGACCTTCATGCCCGTGCTCTACGTCCAGAGAGGGCACTCCGTGGTGTCGGCTGGCCTGATTTTCACTCTGTTCACCACGGCGGGTACGCTCAGCGGCTTGGTCGCCGGTCATCTTTCGGATCGTATCGGATTTAAAAAAATCTTCCTAACAACCCATGTCTTGATGGTGCCGGTGCTGCTGCTCTTCTTGAAATTGCAGGGAAACTGGATCTATGTGGGCAGTGCGCTGGCCGGCATGTTCGTGCTGGCCACCCTGCCGCTGGGGGTGACGCTGGGCCAACAACTGGCGCCCAAGGGGCGCTCCATCGTGGCCAGCCTGATGATGGGTTTTGCCTTTGGCCTGGGCGGGATGGTCAGCCCGCTGGTGGGCAAGATCGCGGATCTCTATTCCATCCAACCCACTCTGACGGCTATCTCTTTGGTGCCCATCCTGTCTTTGCCGCTGATTTGGATGTTTCCCAAGGGACGATAGATTGAGCTGTCTGTATTCAGCCAATTACTTTTTATAAATCTCCGGATAGAGTTTTTGGGCGCATTGGGGGCAAATGCCGTGGGAGAAATCGGCATCCGAATGGGAATGGATGTACTCCTCAATCTCCTGCCACTGACCTTGATCATCACGGATCTTTTTGCACGAGGAGCAAATGGGCAGTAAACCACTAAGCTTTTTGACCTCTTCCAACGCCTTTTCCAACCGCTGAATCAAGATCTGATGCTCACGGGCATTTTTGTGCTTAAGCAGCGCGATTTCGATGGTGTAGCGCAATTCGGCCGTATCGTAGGGTTTGAGAATGTAACCATAGGCATTGGCCTGAACGGCGCGATTCAAAACCGCTTGGTCGCTCAGGCAGGTGATGAACACAATGGGGACATCCACCTGGTTATGGATGAGCTCCGCGGCTTCGACCCCGTTCATCTCTCCTTCCAGTAAAATATCCATCAACACTAGGTCCGGGCGATGCTGGAGCGCGCTTCGCACAGCGGCCGGACCACTCTTGACAATGTCGCATACCTGGTGGCCAAAGGATTCCAGACGGGCCTCCAGAACATCCGCGACATGTTCATCATCTTCGACCACCAGGATTTTGGTGGGGGCGCCTTCTTTTTTCATGGGCCAAGATTCTTTCCGCGGCCTGGGTTTGGGCCCTCGCCTAAAAAATCGGCCAGGGACGGATGGCCCGCAGTTTCGTTTTTAGCCGCGGTGGTTACCATTTTGTTAACCCAGCCATTCGCGTACGCTTGCCCTGCCATAAATCCGAATCGGGCAAGCAGGAGTGTAAAATGAAATAAACCATCTGATAACAAAATGTTAACTGCGTTCTGCGGCATTCCTGCTGTCAATGGGTCGAATGCCAGACTGCGATCAGGTAAGATATGCAATTGACTTGCCAGACCAATGCAGGGAGAACCCAGGGGGGATTACTCTTCGTGGTGAAAGCGCTTGATGATGTATCCGCCGGACTTCTCATCCAGTTCCAATTCCATCAGCTCGCGGGCCGCGGCCTCTTCCAGCAGGCGGTTGAAGGAACGAAACCCATAATATGACTCATTGAACCCTGGGCGGCGACGCTTGAGGGTTTGCTTGACCATGGAGCCCCAGATCTTTTCTTCTGAGCCGCGCTCTTCGGCCAGGGCCTCCAGCGTCTCCATAATCAGATCCAGCACCTCTTGAATCCGTTCTTCGGGGTCTTTATCCGTGGTGGGGGTGGCGGCGGCAGCGGCGGGCGCGGCTTTCACTTCGGGCCGCGGGGTCTTGCGTGTGGTTTTCTTACGAGTCTTCTTTTTGCGTACCAGGTCATCGTAATAGATGAACTCATCACAATTGGCGATCAGCAGATCGGAGCTGGAGTTCTTGACCCCCACGCCAATGACGATCTTGTTGTTTTCGCGCAGTTTGCTGACCAGCGGAGAGAAATCCGAGTCACCGCTGACAATGACAAAGGTGTCCACATGGGATTTGGTGTAGCACAGATCCAGGGCATCCACGACCATGCGGATGTCGGCCGAGTTTTTACCTGACTGGCGCACGTGGGGAATCTCGATCATCTCAAAGGCCGCCTCATGCATGGTGGCCTTGAAATCCTTATAGCGCTCCCAGTCGCAGTACGCCTTTTTGACCACAATGCTGCCCTTGAGCAGCAGCCGTTCCAGCACCTTGTCAATGTCGAACTCATCGTAGCGGGCATCGCGCACACCCAGGGCCACATTTTCAAAATCACAAAACACGGCCATGTTTTCAGTTTCCGTGGTTTTGCCCATGGAAGCTCCTTTCGATTCCAAATAATTCTGTATTCAAAACTATTTACTCTGGTACTGGCCGATGCTCAAGATAAAAGGTTGGGATGACTTCAGGGCCGACTTGGCGGTCGCCCAAATCACGGGGTTTTACTCACCGTTATCATATGCCGAGGCGTAGAATCTTCGCATGCATGACTCCCGGACTAAACTTTTCAGGCCGTTGCGCCAATAATTGAAGTAGATCAAACGGCTCGGCGCCAGCGGCTTGGCCCGCACCGGGGTCCAGATGGCGCTATCAGCGGATGGTTATCCAGTGGCCCAACCGCGCGCAGATAGGGAAATGGATTGATAAAGCAATGATTTTTCAAGGCGATGTCAGCAAATACCACCCATCGGACGCCCTGATGTTTTTGTCCCAACTCAGCCTCAACGGCGTGTTGACCATCGCCTGCGGTCAGCAGCTTGTCATCCTGACCTTTAAGGGCGGACATCTGGTGGATGCCCATTCCAAGGCTGGTGATGAAAAATTGCTGCAGGCGTTGCGCTTCCATAAGGCTGTCACCCAGGCCCAGGAAGGCCAGATCCGCAAAGTGCAGACCGAAACCGGCATTCCCGTGCGCCAGGTGTTGACCGCGCTGAAGTTGTTCCCCCTCGGCGAAATCAAAAAATGGTTGGAGATTAGCATCAATGAGGCGTTGCTGGAGCTATTTCTCATGGAGCGCGGCGAGTTTCATTTTACCGATACGCCCGTGGAAGAAGATGGCGCCGGCATCCAGCAGGACACGGTGGCCATTGCCATCCGCGTTCTTTCCCATGCCGAGGAGCTGCGCAGCTTTGAAAAATCCATCGTGACCCTGGATCGCGGGCTGGTAGTCAAAGCCACCCCCGAGCAGTTGGCCGAATTACCCCCGGAAGAGCGCACCATCGCCTATCTGGCCGGCCGGGTCTCTTCGGTGCGTCAGCTCATGACCGTGGCCCCCTATTACAGCCATAAGACCATGCAGAGCATAGAAAAACAGATCGGCAAGCTGTTCGATCTGGCGCCGGTGTGCGTAAAGCCCGGCAGTGATACCCAGGTCTATGTGCCCTCGGCCGATTCGCTCTTTGGCATGTACAAGCAAGCGGTCAAGCTGTTGATGCACACCGATGAGGTGCTCAAGAAAGTGGAGGCCGTGGTTGGTTTCTGTAAAAAATACTTTGACGGCATTTTGATTTTGACCGCCAGGGAAAAGCAGGTGATCCACTGTAAGGCCATTGCCATTGAAAAGGGCAAAAACATTCGCCAACAGACCTTCAAAGGACAGCTGGGCAGCCTGGATCAGGACCCGGTGCTTCAAGCGGTTCAGAAAACCGGCATCGGCTTTTTTGGCAAAATTTTTCCTTCGGCCATCCTCAACAAAGTAGCGCAACTGCCGGCCAACGGCGAGTGCGCATTGTTCCCCATTGCCATCCAGGCCCAGCTCACCATGTTTTTTTATGCCTACAACGTCGTGCCCCAACAGGGCTTGTCGGCCCATCACTATCTGGAGCTGCTCTCCTGGCTGATCATGCCCATGGAAAAAGCCAAGGCCGTGGGGGCGCTTCAAACCGACACCCCTGTACCGACCGCTTCCGCCCCGGCCAAAGAACCAGCCCCCCAGGGCGGCATAGGTCAACTGGTGGCTAAAATCGAAGAGCTGCCGCCGCTGCCGGCCATGGCCACCAAGGCCCTGCAACTGCTCTCCGATCCTGAAACCGCCACTGAAGCCATCGAGCGGGCCATTGCCCACGATCAGGCCCTGGTGGCCAAGATCATCCGGGTCAGCAACTCGGCGCTTTACGGGGGGCTCCAGAAGGTCGAATCCCTGCGCCAGGCTTTGACCCGCCTGGGTGCCAAGACCACAAAAAGCTTGATCCTGGCGGCTTCCACGCGCAGTTATTTCTTCAAGGAACATAAAGGGATGAAGGTGTGGGGACCGATCTTATGGCAGCATTCGGTGGAATGCGGACTGGCGGCGCGGCGCATTGCCGCGGCCTGCGGTTATGCCGATATCGAGCAGGCCTTTATCAGCGGCCTGATGCACGACATCGGCAAGCTGGCCATTTTGATGCTGGATGACAAAAAATATCAGGAGATCAATCGCATCAAAGTGACTGAAAAGCGCCCCGACCTCGAGGTGGAGATTCAAGTCGTGGGCGCCAGCCACACCGAAATCGGCCGCATGCTCATGGAAAAGTGGCACATGCCCGAGGCGGTTCAGCGCTGCGTGGAGTGCCACCATCACCCGGACGAAGCCAGCGATCATATTGTTTTGGCCGCCATGATCACCTATGCCGACCATCTCAGTCACCTCTGGGGCAGCCACCCCCAACCAGGATTGGAAGCAGCCTCCCCCCAGCTCAATGAGCTGCTGCGCATCATCGGCATCTGCGCCGAAAAAAACAATGCCCTGGTGACTCAAGTGCAGACCGATTTCCAGAATGCGGATTTAATGGACTAATCGATCTTGGTGCCGATGGGCAGAATCCCGGCCGCGATCTTGGCCCGCTTCTCATATTTGTCCAACGGCGACTCGTGCAGGATCATCATCTTTTGAGCCGCCATGGAGCCTTCGGCATGTACCGTGGTCACTTCATGGAAGGCCGCTTCGTGGGAAGCCACGTGGCGCATGGTCTCGTGGATCATGCGCAACCGCTCCTCGGTGGTGCAGTCGTGACCGCCCAGGTAGTGCTCCAGATAGTCGTGGATTTCAGGATTGTCCCAATCGCGCTTGTCCGGCGAAGTGGCCAGAATGCCGCCGCCGATGTCCTGGATCAGCTTGACGAACTCGTGGTACTTGCTGGCAAAGTGCAGCTTGGCCATGTTGGCGATGAGCGGGTTGGGCACCGCGATGTCACCATACATCACCGGTTTCATGGCGGCCGCGTCGGCCAGGGCGCGCAGGGTTTCCACATAGGCCGCGATGTCGGCCAGCTTTTCGCGCACATGGCTCACCTTAAATAAGCCATTATACTTGGCCATGGCCACGGCGCAGCCAGCCATGACTTCCACGTTGGGCACCTTGTAGCTGATGGCCGTGAAGCGGTGGAAGGTGGCGAAGGTATAGGCGATGTTCATGGAGTGCTGCCACTCGCCGCACATGAAGACCCGCTCCCAGGGCACAAACACATTGTCAAAGACGATCATGGCCTCGGTCAACTCGCGCACCGGCCGGTCGGCGTGAAATTCCTTGTCCGACCAGGGACCGCGGCCGTTGCGGCAGATGAAGGTGATGCCCTTGGTGTTGGCCGGGATGGCGAAGCTGACCGCATATTGGGCCTCGTTTTCGCGCATCTGGCGCGTGGGCACCACCATGATTTCATTGGCCGCCGGCGCGCTGGTGATGTGGATCTTGGCGCCCTTGACGTAGATGCCTTCTTTGGTTTTGTCCACCACGCGCAGGTAGTAATCGGGATGTTTCTGATGGGCCGGCTCCAGGCCGCGATCACCCTTGACGCAGGTGATGGCGCCGCAGGTGTGCAAGTCGTTTTTGCGCAGATGCTCCAGGAAGTTCTTGGCGTTGGCCTCGTACTGCTTGTTGCCCATCTGCTTGGCCACGGCCATGGCCGCGTTCAGGCAGTCGGTGCCAATATCCTTGCCAAAGGGCAGTCCGCCGGTCTGGCGCATTAAGGTGTGAATGGCCTTGGTGCGGTTGGCCAGATCCTCGGGGGTTCTGGGGGTAACGTAAAAACGGTTGATGGGTTCACCGGTGTCCGGGTGCCTGGCGATGAGCAGCTCCTTGGTCTTGGCGTCGCCTTTCTCCGCCAGCTCATAGGCCGCGCCGATGGTATCCACCGTCAGCCCCAAAACACGATGTTGGGTGATGTCTTCCACGCGTTCGCCGCTGATGTAAACCCGGCGGCCGTCGCGCAAACTCTGTTTGTATTGTTCCACAGTGCGAATGCCCATTTTCTCTCTCCTTTGTTGGTTGGGTTGGCAAGTCCTGATAAAGTGGCCGATCCATGGCGGGCGGCACGAAAGAATCATTTGGGGATGTGGATCGTCAGATCCCCGGCATTTTAAAGAATCGCTGGAGTACGACCTTTTTGGCGTCGCCGGTCCAATGTTGATCCATCGATGGAGCGCAGCCAGTTTATGGCGCGGATCATCCCAGTTGCAAGCTCCGGCATTTGCTGAATTTCGTTCAACACAATAGGAATGAATCAGCCCCCGTCAAGGGCTGAGGGCGAATTCCGGGGGAAAATCCGAACGAACGTTCTATTTATTTTTGGGGTGGTTCAAAATGTCCCGGCGCAGAGCTTCAATTTCGCGTTGGATGTCGTCTAAGGATTGGGCGGCCAGACAGCTCGCGCAGATCAAGCTGTTATCGACCGGCGGCGCCTGGCCACACTCGATGCAACGCCCGGCATCGCGCCAGGCCTTCTCCTGATCGCTCCACTGGCGCTGCTTTAAGGTGGGGGTGTCGCCGGCCTTGCGCCGGGCTTTGAGCAGGTCGCTGTATTTCATGGGGTTGAATTCCCAACCATTTGTATAATCCCTGGTGGGGGACGATTGGGGCTTTTACGAGGAACTGGCGGCGGCCGGGCCGCGGCATTGAAACCCCGGCCCGGCCGCCGTAAAAACGCTATTTCTTGCTCGCTTCCGGTTTGGGTTCCACTTTGTAGCCCACCTTGCCTTGGGAAGAGGCCGCATCTTTTTGAGTGGCTTCGTTCTTGCTCTGGTCAGATTTGAATTTGCCCTGGGCCGAGTCGATCTTGCCCTGTTTGGACATCTTGCTCTGGGTGGAGAACTTCGACTGCTGCGAGGCCGCATTGTCCTTGTCCTGGCGCGAATAGCCCGGCGGACTGCTGGCTTTGTTGTCATCGGCCAGCACATCGCCCACCGGCACGCCCAGGGATACGCCCAGGGAAGCCGCCATGGTGGCGATGGCCAAATTCTTCTTTAAACTCTCTTTCAGTGATTTGTTGCCCATTTTGATCTCCTGTTGAAGTTAGGCCGCCCACGCCCGGACCGCTTTGATATGCAGGCCCATTTTGGCCTCCAGGTCCGTGGGAACCGGCAATCCACACTGCCTGCAATAATCGCTCACGGCCCGGTCCATGTCAATCCAAGACAGATCGTGAGCGCCTGTCGGGTCCTGGCTGACCGTGCGCACGGTCCCAAGTATGCTTTCCGACTGCGAAGGCGCCAACTCCTGATCCTTGAGTTGCTCAAGCAGCCGCCAGAGCAGATCCAGGTAGAGGTCGGCCGCGTGCATGAACGGTTTGGCCCCCTGCTCCTCCAGGTATTGTTCGATCGTACCCTTTTCATGAAACACGCCTTGGCAGCCCGGCTCGCATTCCATCAGATTGAAGTGTTCCGCGCCCAAAAAATGGACGTGCCGGCCCAGGGGATAGAGCCGGCACACCAGGGGCCGATCCGGATGCACGGCGCATCCCTGGTCGTTGAGAAAGACGCAGGTGCCCTGCTCCAGGAAGCGCAGCACCGTGCCGCCGTTGGTGGTGTAGCCAGCGATGAAATCGGTGGTGGAAAGGCCGCGGTTGGCGGCCAATCGGGCGATTTCATAAGGATTGAGCTGGATCTTCTTGAAACGGCAACAGGAAAGACAGCGGTGGCAGGCATAGCCGAAGGCGGAGTTGCGTTTCAAATCGGTTTTGCATATGGGGAGAGCCATTGAATCAACGCCCTTTGTGTTCCCTTGATTTTTTAACGGCGTTGAGAATATCCTTGGTAGTTGCTTTGGTTTTGATCCCTTTAACATCGAACGGAGACTTCTCACCTTTCCTGAAGATGATTGAAAAGCTTTCCCCGCCTCTGCGTTTAATGACCACCTCCTCCGTCCGGGCGATATTCAGAACGTCTGCAAGCCTCTGTCTTGCTTCAGAAAAGGTGTATACTTTCATAATAATGGCTCCAAAATGATGATTCCCAACTCTTTGGCAATTCGCCGCATGCCGCGATCCAGAGTAAGTAGCGGACTTCTAAGACGCTGGGCACATTCCAAGAAATAGGCATCATAAGCGTATATCCCGAAATGGCTCGCTATCTTTAAGGCCGCGGCAATATCAACATGCCTTAAATCCACAGGTATATGCTGGACGACTTGCCAAGCGCTAAGAACTTCATCAGCATTTAGTGCATTGCGTTTGAGCATTGCTGTTAATGCATTACCGATTTCAAAGGGCAACACTTCCGGTGCCACCAGATTGGCACCTTCGGTGAGCTCAACAATCAATTCCCTCTCAGGCTCATTCAGGGCCACCGCTAGGAATGTATTGGTATCGGCCACGATGTTCATATGTACAATTGTACCGGTCTTTTTTTAAATGTCAAGTTTTGCAGCGCGCCATGCAATATGCGAACGGCCTCACTTCGTAAAGGTCCCCGACCACTCCTGCTTCTGCTTGAACAGATCATCGGTGGGGATCTGGTCGGCCAGGTCTTTACCCACGGCCTTTTCCTTGGCTTCGTTGATGAACTCACCGGGGCCTTCCAGGGTCTGCTCGACCGCCCCCGAGAGCTTGCAGCCGCGCTTGGTGGAGGCCTCGAAGGCCACATTGCCCGCGCCGCCGTAATCGTTCTTGAAATCCCGGCTGATGCCCGCTGAAAAGTCCGAATCCTGCACTCCATTGGGACCAAAGGTGAGCTCGCCGCCCACGGAAAGGGAGGTGCCGCCCTTGCCCGAAACCGTCAGGCCCGTGCCGGCCGTGACCGAGTAATCCTTGACCACCCCCTGGCCGTCGGTGGTGACCGAAGAACTCAGATTGAAGAAAGCGCCGGCCTTGACCCCGCCTTGTTCCGCGCCCAGGGTCACCTTGATGCCCTGACCATAGGTCGCGGCACCGGTGAATTCGCTGATGGATTGGGAGGCGAACAGCTCGGGCGCGCCGGGGATGGGCAGTTTGATGTTGAAGTTGACCACCGTGCGGGCCGGCGACATGCGGCCCTTGAAAAAGAAGTAGTCGAAGTCAAAACCGTAGCCGTCGATCTTCTTGAACAGGGGCGTGGACTCGGGAATTTCGCCCGATTCAAAGGCCAGCTTGGCGGCCTTGTTGCGTTCGATGCGCGCGTTTTCTTCCTCCCGGCGCGCCTCTGCTTCCATTTCCCGTTGCTTGAGCAGTTGCTCCAGGCTGCAGCCGCAATCCCACTCATCATGGTATTCGAAAGAGCCGTGGGCCGCGCCCACCATGGTCAAGGCATAGACCAGCTCGGAGTAGATGGTCTGGCGCAGTTCGGAATCCTTTTGGACGCGCACCTCCGGATCACTGATCAGGGCCACGTGGCGGAACACATCGTAGTAGTAGGCCTCGGCGTTGGGTTTGATCTTCTGCATATAAGCCACCGTGGTCACATTGGTGGCCGAACCGAAGGCGGTGTTGGCCGCGCCGTTGCAGGCGTTGAAATAGGTGACATGGGCAGCGTGTTTGCGCAGCAGGCATTCGGCGCTGCCGCTGATCTTGGCGGCTTCACATTGCTTCTCGATTTGATCCAGCTGTTCGTCCCGGAGTTTGCCGGCCTGGAAGACCTTGTCGTTGTAACCGCGGGTGATATCGAGCAGCGCCTGGTGCACCCGTTTGTTCACCGAGCGCAGATAGCCGCGGTAGAGATTGCTCTTGCGGTTGTGCACGGCGAAGTTGTGCTTCTGGATGATGATGTTCATGGGGTCGGCGTAGGCCTGGGGATCGATCTGCAATATGGCGACAAACGGATCGACCTGGGACACCAGCTCCGTGAGGGCTCCGGTCTTGCCCGTGGCCAATTCGTTCTCCGCCGTTTTGGCCTGCTTTTTCCAATCCTCGATATTGCTCATGAGCTTGGACTTGTCGACCTTGACTTTGGGTCTGCGCTTGCTGTTTTTGTACTTCTCAGGATGTTTGGCCACATCGTCCAGATCCACTCCGGGATCGATCTTTAATCCCAGACGGTCGAGCATCTTGAGCTGCTCCTTGCCCTGGGCCGCAAAGGACGACATGGAGTAAATCTGAAGCATTTCCATGAAATCCTTCAAGGCGCTTTGGCCCTGGGGACCGTTGATGGCCTTGACCGAGGCGTATTGGGTCAGTTTTTTGATGGGCGGCGCCGCAAAGCTGCCCTGGATCGGCAAATGCTCCACAAAGTAGCGCATCTTGTTGCGCTCGCTCTGATCGATCTGGGAGATGAAATCGGCGGAGGTGATAATGGGCGCCGCGGCAATGGTTTGGATATTCTTCTCATAGGCTTCGTCGGATGCGCCGATGGGAAGCTCTTCGGTCTTTTCAAGCGCCTTGGAAGCCTTTTTGGCCACCATAAGATTCACCGGCCGGTCGAGCTTCTCATCTTCCAAAATGGCCTGGGCTTTATCCGGCTGGCCCACGGCAAAGAAATAGGCCGCCATGCCCAGGGCCGCGTCCCAGGAGAACGGACTTTGCTTGCGCGCCGCCTGAAACAGGCAGCGGGCCTCATCCAACCTGCCCATGTCGATGTAAAGCTGGCCCAGGTTGATCAGGGCCGTCAGGCTCTCATCGCCGTAAGCTTCTCCTTTCATGGAAACGGCCAGGGCGTAGCGATAGCAGGTCTCCGCATCCTTGCGAAACGGCGCCAGGGCCTTGTCCTGGTCTTTGCCGGGGTAGAGCCGCTCGCCCGCCGTCACAATGGCCGCGGCCAGGTTGTTGGCATTGGAAGTACTTTTGGGATCGAGAGAAAAGACGGCCGCGGCAAATGCCATGATGAATTGGGGCTTGTTGAAGTATTGGGTGGATGAAGAGACGAAGAAGGAGTACTTCTTGGCCTTGGCCGGGTCCGGCGATTGGCCGTCGAAGCGCACGGTCCAGTTGGCGGCCTGGGCGTAGGCTGAAAGTTCTTCCGGCTTGAACTGCTTGCGGGACGTGGCGTTGCGGTCAGCGGCCAGCTTGAGGATATCGTCTTGGGACGGGGCCGCCTCCTTCTTGGGCAGCGAACAGGGCAAGCGATCCAGTTCCGCATTGACCGCCGCCAGGGCCGCGGCCTTCTGCTCCGGCGTGCGGCCCGAGTCGGCCGGGGCCATGCCTGCCCCGCCGCTGGGCGCGGGCGTATAGGTGGGTTCCTGCGCCATCATCAGCATCTGAGCCCCGGCGCCCATGCCGCCCGCGCCCGCCGCGCCGCCCGCGCCGCCGCCACCACCGCCCGGACCCGGCATATTTTGGGTCGCATATGGCTTGGCCTGGGCCTCCCATTGGCGGCGCATCTCTTCAGTGGCTGCTTCGCGATCCTTTATATATTGCTGCGCTTCCGCCTCGTTGGTCGGCATACCGATGCACTTGGCATATTTTTTGGTCAGATCTTCGTTCCTTTGGGTCAATGGCTTGAGTTGGGCCGCCAGGGCTTCCGCCTCTTCCTTAGAACCGATGCGGGGCCGCCCATCTTTGTCCAGGTACTGTTCGCTGATCTGCTGGATCTGCAGGTTCACTTCTTCAATCTGCTTGCCGATGCTGTCACAATCCTGGCCGCACCAGCCATAGACAGGTAGTAATATGAACGGCGCCATGATGGCGACCAAGATGAACGGTAGCGTGACTTCAATGGAGTGTTTCATGAAAGCAGAGCTCCCAGGCTATTCATTTGCGGTCGTGGATCGGGCGTTTTGGACGACTTCCTTGAGTTCCGTGATCAGTATGGCGTAACCGGCGGCGTTGAGATGGATGCCGTCGCCAATATGGAGATCCCTGCGCAGATTGCCCGAGGCGTCCGCAAATTTGGAGCTGGGGTCGAAGTACAGACATTTTTGACTTTGGGTTTCACATAAGGTTTTCAAACGGCCGTTCAATTCCCTGGCGCGCGCGTTGCGGCCGGGTAGATCCGCCTGGGCATTTTCATCCACGGGCAATATGGCTTTGAACACCAGGGGCCGATGTGGTGGCAGGGCCGCAATGATCGCTGAATAATTTTTGAGAATTTCTTCGTCTCCTCGGCGCCTGAGATCGTTGCCTCCGATGGAAATCACCACTGCGCCGGCCCGTTCAAGGGATTGATATTTGGGCAGTCGCATGAGCACGCCGGCCGTGGTGTCACTGCCAATGCCGAAATTCACCGCGGGATTGGCCACGGCGGACACGCAAAGGCCTTGGATGCCGCTGTCGCCAATGAAAATGATCGCCCCGTCAGGCGTGTTGGCATCGACGCGCTCATGAAAAGCTACCAAGGTTGAGTAGTATTGGGTGATCTCCGGATCAGCGGGCGTAATGAGCTTAAACCGGTATCCCACGCGGGGAATAAAATCGGTCTTCACCAGCACGAGCACCAGAAGCAGATGTAGACCGATGAGATATATATACCATACGACTCTTAACATGCGTTCATCCTCAAGAGCGGATATTTACCGTTGCGGGAATACAAGGCATCTCAAAAAACTCTTCCCCACCAAACTCTCCTGTTGGACCTAAAAACTATACCCCAAACTTAAGGTGACCTTGGAGTACTCGACATCCAGGCTGTTGCCGGACACCGTGCCTTTGCCAAAGTTTTTGGAGTAGAGAAGTTCGACCAGAAAATGTTTGGTCAGAATCAAGCCGCCGCCGATTCCAAAATAGATGCCGCCTTTGAGGTCCGTGTCATCGCCGGCCCGCGCTTTATAAGAAGCATTGGCATAAAACAAGTTATACCCCAACTGGCCAATGCCGTATGGGGTGAATTTTGAAGAAGGCGCTTTAACTCGAACCGCCGCATAGAAGGGGATGAAGTAAAAGTCGTCGGAAGAATGATCCTTCAATGCCCGCGGCACTTGAAACCCAAGGCCACCCCCGAGCTCAAATTGATCATCGAGTTCGACAAACAGCTCGCCGGCCGTGGAGATCCCGGTATCCACATCCGTTGAGGCACTCGACATAGAGCCTGAGGCATTATGGCTGCCGAGGAAATCGAGCCCTACTTTGATGGCGCCGCCGGCAAAAGCCTGGTTAGCATCAAAAAATAGCATACACGCTAAACCCACCATCCATATATAATACTTTTTCATTTGATCTCCTTAGGGTCGTTGTCCCCCTTGATTTGATGCAAACCAATTGGCACTACAACCATCCAATCACCAAAAACCATATCTTAGGAATCTGCTTGGCGGCAGCATAACACACCAAGGGTGAATCCCGAAATAGGTGCCGCTATTTTGCAGCCAATGGCAGCACGGATGAGGGGTAAATCTTCCTTGTGAAAACCAAAGCGCTATGTCAGACAAAGAGCGTGTTTAATCATTAACAGCCACCACCTGCCGATAGGAACGCTATCTGTGGAGGCGGTGCCGGCCAGTCCCGTTGTCCATGAAAACAACGCGTTGCCAGCGTGAATGTAGCCTTTAAAAACGGTTTGGCTTCTACTGTATTGGATGCCATGCCCCACGCAGATCAAATTGTTGATTTTTGTTCCCTTTTTCAGATACGTTAAGAGCATTTGTTCCGGATTACTAACTGACCGTCATCATTATAAAAGAGGGTGGCTTATGATGGATAAGGCCGAAACCAAGTTGAACCGAACCCAATACGATCTGCTGCGGCATTGCTCTGAGACCAAGAACATCAGTGATTGGAATGCCTGGCGCGGTGAGCACCCAAAGAGCGCCATTCAATTGGTGGGCGCTGATTTTGCCAATGCCGCGCTCGCAAAAGCTGATTTAGAGCGCGCCGACCTTAGAGCGGCCAATCTGCAGAGCGCCGCGCTGGCCGACGCCAATTTAAAAGACGCCAACCTCAAAGGTGCGCTGTTATTTAAGGCCGATTTGAGGAACGTGGATTTTCAGGGGGCTTTTCTTTATGGCGCTGATCTGAATGGCGTCAATCTCGAGGGCGCCAATTTTTTTGACGCCGAGCTGACATTGGCCGATCTCAGGGGGGCCAAGCTTTCCGGGCTGCGCTTTGATTCCAAGGCCGTGTTGGATGAATTGGCCCATCCGCTATCCGAAAAGCAGATTGCCTCGGCTGTATTTGCTGACAGACCTCGCCGAAAAAAGCATGTCGCGTCGCTGTATGAAGAGCAACCCCCGGAAGATGCGGTTGAACAACCAATGGATACCGTCTCGGCCGATACGCGTCGCGGCGAAGCGCCGGCCCAACTCCCACCTGCCAAAGCGCCGGCTGAACCGCATGGCGGCGAAACCCCGGTCGACCATCAACGGGTTGATGCCCAGGCTAAATATCAAGATGTCCCATCCATCGTCAGGACCATTGTGTTTGATCAGGAGAATTTTCAGCCCGGTATCAGTATATTGAGCTATTTTGGTGAAATTCTAAGGCAAAAATATGGAGACAATAAGGCCAATGTGCTCATTGAGCTGGAAGGACTGAAGGTTCAATTGACCGTCAAAACTACTGAGGGAGAGAAAAGGGTCGTTGAAAAGGCACTCGAGGACTACATCGGCGTGGTGGCGGGGCGTCAGCAAATAGCGGCATTTTTACATGAGCCGCTGGCGGGTTTGGCCCTGAAAAAGAAGTTGGACCTGGTTCATTTGGAATTGCAACAGACCGCGGCCCTGCTCTCTTTCCATAAAGCGCCAGAAGACAACGCGGTGGCCAATTCGGAGGACAATGCCCAACGGTTTCACAAAATGCTTTTGGAAAAAATCTGCATCAGCCGCTTGGAAACGATGGGGTTTTAAACGTTTTTGTGGTGGCTGACCTATACTTTGTTGAACCCGTTCCGGGTCTCTTTCCTGAGGGTTTCGCGGGTGTCGTAAAGCCGGCTTTTCCGGTCGATCCACCACGAGTTGGTGGCCTTTTGACCTTGGACAAATCCGCGCTTGAACCCGTGTATCTCGCACACCAGGGCTAAAAGAATAATCAGAAGAATGAGGATCAGGTGCTTTTTCACTGAATCGGGGTCTCCATAATCGTCTCCTTACACGATTATCGTCCGTTTCAATGAAGGCTTGATCTATTTATTCAGGTAGAGCCACAAACGCGCGAATACTAGCCCTTTGTTTTTAAGTTCCGCTATTCGAAGAATTTCTTCAGTGCTGAAACAATGGCAAGGAGAGAGTGAACAGGGCCAGGTTGCCCAGGGCATGGATGGTGATGGGGGTCATGAGATTGTGGCTGAATTCATAAGCCAGAGCAAAGACGATGCCGCCCACCACCTGGGTGACGGGAATGCGGTGGAAGTGCAGCAGCACAAAGATGGCCGTGGTGACCAGCAGGGCGGCCGTCACGCCCCAGCGCCGGCAATAAGTGTACAAAATGCCCCGGAAAAAGAGCTCTTCAGCCACGGGGGCGATCAGGCCGCCGACGACAAAGAGCATGGCCACCTCCCGTGGCCGGGCCGGCAGAGGCGAACGCAGCCAGTGCAGCGGGTTGTGACCCGAGTAGTGAATGATGGTCATGGCCAGGCCGGCGGCCGCGCCAAAGCCCAGGGACCAGATAGCCCCTTTTTTTAAGCCCGCTCCCCAGCCGGCTGGTGAAAAGCCGAGGGTTTTGAGTCCACCCTCCAGACCCATGAGCAGCCCGATGATGACCAGGATCTGGACCAATCGGATGAGGCCCACCTTTGTATAGTGCGGCAGGGGCTGCCAGGCAAAGAGCCGGCCCAGAGTGATTTCTGTAACGACGACAGCCGCCAGGATCGCGCCCAGGGTCAGGGTATTAATTTTTAACGGGTTTGGCGCCATCCCAGCCTCTTCAGGGCACGATAAGCGTACCATTGGGTATACCAGTGATCGGATTGCAGCATCTGGGACTGGATGGCCGCGATGGCCTTGGGATCATGGCGCTCACCCAGCGCATAGTAAGCCTGGCATACCACATTGGGATGGGGGTCGCGCAGCATGGCCAGCAGCAGGTCAAAGGTTTCGGGGCTGCGGCTGAAGGCCATGACCCTGGCCGCATAGTAGCGTTCCACCACCCGGGGGCTTTGGGCCAGGGCGCGGCATTGGGGATAGTCCGCGATGTCGATCTTTTGCTCTTCCATCAGACGCAGGGCCGCCACGCGCCGGGGCCAGTCCGCGGTGGAGAGGGCCGCGGCGATTTGATCTTTCTGAATTTTTACGGGTCGGCCGGTCCAGATGGGGATGAAGAGCAGGATGCCGATCCCCATGCACAATGCGGCCCGTATGGCGACCAGCGCGCGGCCTTTGGCAAAGAGGCCGGCCAGGCGGCCGATCAGGCCGTCCACCAGCACAAAGAGCAATACCGGGAAGCCCACCAGCAGACCGACAAAGGTCAGGCGCCGGAAGGGCGCGTAGCGGTCGCTCTTTTGGGAGAATTGAAGCAGCCATTTGGCGGGATCGGCCAGAAACTCCCGTGGTTTGGTGGTCACGCGCTCGCCGTGGGGGCTGGTCAGGCTCAGTTGATCCGGGCTTAAGGCGATGATCACGTCAGCGGCCTGGGAGTCTGCAACCGCCAGCACATCGGCATTGGCCAAGGTTTGAATCCAGCGCGGGGTGCCGGCATCCTCTTTACTACTGTTAAGCAGACAAGGCCTGGCCTCTTTTTGGTTGAATGACTTGAAGGCCTGGGCCGCATAGAGGGTGTAGCGGTAGTAGAAATTGTTGACGCTCATGCCGACCGGATTGGAGAGCAGCAGATGATCCCGGATGGTGATGAACATCTGGGGGGTGAATTGGGTGGTCCAGAGCAGCGTGAGCAAAACCAGGGTGAGGCCGGGGATCGGCCACAAGCGGCCGGTCTGGGTATCATCGGTGTCCGGACCGCGGCGCAAGGCCGCCAGGGCCGTGGCCAGAGGCGTAAAGATGATGAAGAGGGTTGGATAGAGGACCCAGCCTTTGAGGTTGACGGTTATGGCCAGGATAAGCCACAGGCCAGCCGCAATCCAGAGCCATCGCGGCTTTGCGGGCAGCAACCGCTGCCAGAGGTAAAGCAGGGCCCAGGTCGTCAAGATCAAGCCGATGCCGATGCTCAACGTATAAAAAAGCCCGCCCCAGAAGGCCGCGGCCAACGTACCCAGCTTGATCGCGGCCGGTCCGGCAGGAAGGGCCAACCAGCCCGCCTGTTGCAAGGCTTCGTTGGCCAGCCGCAAATGTTGATTGGAATGCCAGATAAAGAGGGTGGCAATAGCCTGGGAGGTGGCCAGGCCGGTGCCCAGGGGCCTGAGAGAGCGCCGGCGAATGGAAAAATCGGCTATTGAAATCATTTCCCCTTTTCCCTTTTTGGGTGCGATGGGCGCCGGCGCCAAGCTTGGTTCTGTAACCGCAGGTATAACGTAATTAACTCCCTGGTGTCAAAAGGGGCGACTCAACGTAGCGCGCGGAGGAGCGCAGAGGGTTTTAGATTAGGCGTGTAGATTCATCAATACATGGATCATAAATCCTCTGCGCTCCTCCGCGATCTCTGCGCTTCGCGTTAAGAAAGAACTTGCCAGATTATGGCAAAACGCTGCAAGAACAATCGATGGCTTTCACCAAAAGTGGTTCCAAAGATTTGTTCCTTGACCCCGGTACGATTTCCCCCTATTTTTGGCGCCATGAAAAAGACAGCATTGATCACCGGCATTGCCGGCCAGGACGGGGCCTATCTGGCCGAACTTTTATTGGGTAAGGGATACGAGGTGCACGGCATCAAGCGTCGCGCCTCGTCGTTTAACACGGCCCGCATTGACCATCTCTACCAGGACCCCCATGACCAGAATGTGCGCCTGCGGCTGCACTATGGCGATCTGACCGACGCCACCAACCTGATTCGCATCATCCAGGAAGTACAGCCCGACGAGATCTACAATCTGGCGGCCCAGAGTCATGTCATGGTCTCCTTTGAAACCCCGGAGTACACCGCCAATTCCGATGCCCTGGGCACCCTGCGGCTGCTGGAAGCCATCCGCATTTTGGGGCTGGAGCGCAAAACCCGCTTCTATCAGGCCTCCACCAGCGAGATGTTCGGTAAAGTACAGGAGGTGCCCCAGAAGGAGACCACGCCGTTTTACCCGCGCAGCCCCTATGGCGCGGCCAAGGTGTATGGCTACTGGATCACGGTCAACTACCGCGAGGCCTACAACCTCTTTGCCTGCAACGGCATCCTGTTCAATCACGAATCTCCGGTGCGCGGCGAAACCTTTGTCTCGCGTAAGATCACCAGGGCCGTGGCCCGCATCAAGTTGGGGCTGCAGGAGACGCTCTTTCTGGGCAACCTGGATGCCAAGCGCGATTGGGGCCATGCCAAAGACTACGTGCGCGCCATGTATTTGATGCTGCAACAGTCCCAGGCCGAAGATTTCGTCATTGCCACCGGCCAGAGCCACAGCGTGCGCGAATTTGTGGAAAAAGCATTTGTCCAGGTGGATATGAAGATCCAATGGCAGGGCCAGGGCCGGGATGAAGTGGGTCTGGATCAAGCCAGCGGCCGGGCGCTGGTGCGCATCGATCCGCGCTATTTCCGTCCCACGGAAGTGGATTTTCTGCAAGGTGACGCCACCAAAGCGCGCCAAAAACTGGGCTGGGAACCCAAGTTCAGTTTTGACGATCTGGTCCACACCATGGTCAGCGCCGATCTTAAAGGCGCGGAGAAAGAGCGTCTAATCCGCCAGAGTGGATTTGAAACCTACGATTGCTTTGAGTGATATGAATCCCAATGACAAAATCTACGTGGCCGGCCATCGCGGATTAGCGGGGTCGGCCATTGTGCGCGCCCTGGAAGCGTCCGGCTATCGCAACATTATCACCCGCGGCCACGCCGAACTGGACCTCACCGACCAGCGCGCCGTGGACGAATTTTTCAAGACCGAAAAGCCCGATTTTGTATTTTTGGCGGCCGCCAAGGTGGGTGGCATTCATGCCAATCGCACCTATCCGGCCCAATTCATCCATCAGAATCTGGCCATCCAGACCAACGTGATCCACCAAAGCTATCTCCACGGGGTTCAGCGGCTTTTATTTTTGGGCAGCTCCTGCATCTATCCCAAGCTGGCGCCCCAGCCGATCCGGGAAGAACATCTGCTTACAGGCCCGTTGGAGCCCACTAACGACGCCTATGCCGTGGCCAAGATCGCCGGCATCCAGATGTGCTGGGCCTACAATCAGGAGTACGGCACCCGCTTTGTTCCCATGATGCCCAACAATCTCTACGGTCCGGGCGATAATTTCGATTTGCTGCACTCCCATGTGCTGCCAGCCCTGATTCGCAAATTCCATCTGGGCAAGTTGGCCATGGAGAAGAATTGGGATGCTATCGCAGAAGATGAGCGCGTCATAGGACCCATCCCCGCTGAATTGAAGCAGGCTTTGGGTCTGCCGGGGAGTGCGGCTGGCAGTACTTCCACCAAACCCCAGGTGATTCTCTGGGGCACGGGTGCGCCGCGCCGGGAATTCCTTTACGTGGATGATATGGCCGAGGCTGGAGTGCGATTGATGACTACACCGTGGGAGCGTTTGGCCCAAGCTTGCCCGGACCCCGGCCATCCCCTGTTCAATGTGGGCGTGGGCGCGGACCAGACCATCCAGGCCATTGCCGCCACCACGGCCCAGGCGGTGGGCTATACTGGCCAAATCATCTGGGACAGCGCCATGCCTGACGGCACGCCGCGCAAGCTGCTGGATGTTTCCCGCCTCAACCAGCTCGGCTGGCAGCCCCAGATCGGCTTGGAAGAAGGCCTGCGCCGGGTCTATGACTGGTACCGGGCGCGTACGGGATATTAGCAATAGCATTTGCGCAAGAAACATCACCATTGAATACTTTGAGTCTCACGCAACGACGCAACGGCGCAACGCAAAGCCAACAGGCGCCGCCTTGCCACGCTCTGCGTGGGAACATCCAGGAGACAGACTATGAATTCCCACGCAGAGCGTGGGAACGAGGATCTCAAATTTCTGCATTCTCCGTGATCTCTGTGGTGAAAAACTAAGATTTAAATGAACCCAGAAAGAGCGACTATGATTACTCCCGTAATATTGGCCGGCGGTTCGGGCACGCGCCTGTGGCCCCTTTCGCGCAGTCTCTATCCCAAACAGTTTCTGCAATTGGTGGATGAGCAGACCTTGTTGCAAAGCACGCTG
The DNA here is from genome assembly GCA_021824175.1 of Deltaproteobacteria bacterium. Classification (GTDB taxonomy): domain Bacteria; phylum Desulfobacterota; class Desulfobacteria; order Desulfobacterales; family Desulfosarcinaceae; genus Desulfatitalea. Next base: position 52,126 of record JAKALP010000006.1, on the reverse strand, counting down.
CAACGCTTGGATGGGCTGGAAGAGTTGCGGCCGCCGATTCTGCTGTGCAACGAGACCCACCGCTTTATCGTGGCTGAGCAGTTGCGCCAGATGGGCGTGCAGCCTCAGGCCATCGTGCTGGAGCCCGCCGGCCGCAACACGGCCCCGGCCCTGGCCGTGGCGGCCCTGATGGCCGCCGGGCAAAAAGAAGACCCTGTTTTACTAGTGCTGCCGGCTGATCATCATATCAAAAACACGGCTGGATTTCGTTCCACGGTAGTAAAAGGCGCGGCCTATGCCGAACAGGGGCATCTGGTCACCTTCGGCATTGAGCCGGATGCGCCTGAAACCGGATTCGGCTACATCCGTAAAGGCGCGGCCAAGGAAGATCAGACGCCGCCGGTGTGGGCCATCGAGCGCTTTGTGGAAAAGCCTGACCTGGAGACCGCCCGCCAATATGTGGAATCGGGCCAATACTGCTGGAACAGCGGCATGTTCATGTTCAAGGCCACTGTTTTCATAAAAGAACTTCAGGCCCACGCGCCAGCCATTGTGGAGGCTTGCCGGCACTCCCTGGCCCAGGGGGCCAAGGATCTGGACTTCTTCCGCCTGGGCAAGTCCGCTTTTACCCAATGCCCCAGCGATTCCATTGACTACGCGGTCATGGAAAAGACCGAGGCCGGGGTCATGGTGGCGCTGGGCAGCGATTGGAATGACCTGGGCTCCTGGGAAGCGCTGTGGCAGGCCGGCGACAAAGATCCCCATCGCAATGTGGTGCATGGTGATGTCTGCCTGCAGGATGTGAAGGATTCGTTTGTCTATGCTTCCAGCCGCCTGGTCACGGCCGTGGGTTTGCATGAGCATGTGGTGGTGGAGACCAAGGATGCGGTCTTCGTGGCGCCGCGTCATCAGGTGCAGCAGGTCAAAAATTTGGTGGATCAGCTCAAGCGCCAAGATAGGGTCGAGACTGTGAGCCATAAAAAAGTCTACCGGCCCTGGGGCGCTTACGAAGATGTGGATGTCTCCGAGCGATTTCTGGTCAAACGCATCACGGTCAAGCCCAAGGCCAAGTTGTCGCTGCAGAAGCATTTCCACCGGGCCGAGCATTGGGTGGTAGTCAAAGGCACGGCTTTGGTGACCCGGGGAGAAGAACAATTTATTCTGAAGGAAGATCAATCCGCTTACATTCCCCTGGGCACCGTGCACCGTCTGGAAAATCCAGGCAAGATCCCCCTGGAGCTGGTGGAGATCCAGTCCGGCAGCTACCTGGCCGAAGATGACGTGGTGCGCCTGGATGATGTGTATGGGCGGCATAATGGCGAGGGTGGTGGGAATGGGTATGGGGAAAGGGACTAAGGGACAAAGGGACTGAGGGACAAAGTGGCAAAGGCACAGAGGCACAAAGGCACAAAGTCTATTATCTTCGTGGCGTTGTATCTTTGGGCGAGAATTATAAAAGCTAACAAGTTATGGGATAGAGGAGCAAGGGCACAGAGTTCTGATCCCTTTGTGCCTTTGCCCCTTTGTGCCTTTGCGCCTGGCATGCGAATTTAGGAAGTAATACAGCCAATCGATCGAGGCTGTGCTTAGGAAGAAGAAAAACCAATGAAAACCATTCTCGTCACCGGCGGTGCCGGATTTATCGGCACCAATTTCATCCGACACGCCCTGGTCGCGCGGCCTGATTGGCGTATTGTCAATCTGGATGCTCTGACCTATGCCGGCAATGCCGCCAACCTGGAAGATCTTCATGCGCGTTATCGCTTTGTGCATGGCAATATCAATGACAGCGCTCTGGTTGAAAGCATGCTGGCCGAAGAAAAACCAAGAGGGGTGGTGCACTTCGCGGCCGAGTCCCACGTGGACCGTTCCATTGTGGGGCCGCTGGATTTCGTGGAGACCAACGTAGCCGGCACCACGCGGCTGCTCTCGGCTTGCCGCCGTTGGTGGGAAGAGACGGGGCGACCGGACGACTTCCGTTTTCTGCATGTTTCGACGGATGAAGTCTATGGCAGCTTGGGGCCCGAAGGCTTTTTCACGGAGCAGACCGCCTATGATCCCTCCAGCCCCTATTCCGCCTCCAAGGCAGCGTCGGATCACATGGTGCGGGCCTGGCACCGCACTTATGGCTTTCCGGCCCTGATTACCAACTGCTCCAACAACTACGGCCCCTTTCAGTTTCCGGAAAAGTTGATTCCCTTGATGATCCTGAATATCATTGAGGAGAAGAAGTTGCCGGTCTATGGCGATGGCCGCAATGTGCGCGACTGGCTGTATGTCATCGATCACTGCGAAGCCTTGATGACGGTGTTGGAGCGCGGCACTGCCGGGCAGACCTACAACATCGGCGGCGGCGCCGAACGCCAGAATATCGATGTGGTCCATCAATTGTGTGATTTGCTGGACCAGCGCCTGGGCCGTGGCGGTGCCACCACCAGCCGCCGCCTGATCAGCTTTGTCACCGACCGGCCTGGCCACGACCGGCGCTATGCCATTGATGCTTCCAAAATCCACAAAGAGTTGGGCTGGCAGCCGCGCTTTTCTTTTGAGCAGGCCCTGGCCGCCACCGTGGACTGGTATCTGGCCCATAAGCCGTGGATCGAATCGGTGCGCAGCGGCGAATACCGGCGCTGGATCGAGGTGCATTATGGCGGGGCAAGGGGCAAAGGGACTGAGGGGCAAAGGGACTAAGGGACTAAGGGACTGAGGCACAAAGGCACAAGGAGACAGAGAAGCAAAGGCAATGCAATTTACTCTTTTGGGTCCACGGGTGGCTGAGGTTCTGGATTCGATGACTTTTCTGATTGCAGCATGCCATGAAAAATCGCTTCTATGTAGTCCCTTAGTCCCTCTGTGCCTTTGTGCCTTGGCGCGAGATAATTTTGCTTTATAGGAGAGCAATCCATGAAAGGTATCATCTTGGCCGGCGGCAGCGGCACCCGGCTTTATCCCATCACCCGGGCCGTGAGCAAACAATTGCTGCCGATCTACGACAAACCCATGATTTACTACCCGCTGTCGGTGTTGATGCTGGCCGGCATCCGCGAGATCTGCGTCATCTCCACGCCCCACGATCTGCCCAATTTCAAACATCTGCTGGGCGACGGCAGTCAATGGGGCCTGAGCCTCACCTATGCCGAGCAACCCAAGCCCGAAGGCATTGCCCAGGCCTTTCTCATCGCCAAGGAGTTTATTGCCGACAGCCAGGTCTGCCTGATCCTGGGCGATAATATCTTCTACGGCCACGGCCTGCCCGAAATCATGGCCGCCGCGGCCCGGCGCACCCAGGGCGCCACGGTGTTCGGCTATTGGGTCAAAGACCCCCAGCGTTACGGCGTGGTGGCCTTTGACAAAGGCGGTAAAGCCATCGATATCCAGGAGAAGCCCAAGGCGCCGCCCTCCAACTGGGCAGTCACCGGACTTTACTTCTACGACCAGGCCGTGGTGGAAATGGCTTCCGCGCTGAAACCCTCGTCCCGGGGCGAGCTGGAGATTACCGATCTCAACCGCGCCTATCTGTCCCAGGGCCGTCTGTTTGTGGAAAAGCTGGGCCGCGGCATTGCCTGGCTGGACACCGGCACCCACGAAAGCATGATGCAGGCCAGCAGTTTCATCGAAGTCATCGAGCAGCGCCAGGGACTCAAAGTGGCCTGCATCGAAGAGATTGCCTATTACAAGGGCTATATCGACCGCGAACAGGTGCTGCGCCTGGCCCATCCGCTGCGCAATAACGGTTATGGCCAATATCTCGTTGACCTGGTGGCCCAAGAGGAGAAAAGACAATGAAGGTCACTCCCACTCGGCTCAAGGAAGTACTGCTCATCGAACCTCAGGTGTTCGGCGATCCGCGCGGCTTTTTTCTGGAAACCTTTCAGCAGCGGCGCTATGCCGAAGCCGGCATCGCGGTAAATTTTGTGCAGGACAACATCTCCTTTTCCCAGCGCAACATCTTGCGCGGATTGCATTACCAGCACCCCCAGGATCAGGCCAAACTGGTGCAGGTGCTCGACGGCGAAGTATTTGACGTGGCCGTGGATATCCGGCGCGGGTCGCCCACCTTTGGTCAATGGGAAGGGGTCCATCTCACCAGTCAAGGTCGCAACCAGCTTTACATTCCACCCGGATTTGCCCACGGTTTTTGCGTTTTGAGCGCCACGGCCCTTTTCATGTACAAGTGCAGTGATTATTATGCGCCCCAGCACGAAGCGGGGATCTGCTGGAACGATCCGGCTTTGAACATCCAGTGGCCGGTGGACCAACCGGTGCTGTCGGATAAGGATCGGCGCTTGCCCCTTCTTAAAGATGTTCCTGCTCAGCGATTACCCGCTTATGAGGTGTAGATGAAAGTATTGATTATCGGATGTAACGGCCAGCTTGGCCGTGATTTGATGGGCCAGGCCCAGGCGCGCGGCTGGGAAGCCGCGGGCGCCGACCTGCCGGAGCTGGACATCACCAAGGCGGCCAGCGTGGCCCATATTTTTGAACGTTGCGGGGCCGTGGGTGCGGTCATCAACAGCGCGGCGTATACTGCCGTGGATGCGGCTGAAAGCAATGCCGAAACGGCTTTTGCCGTCAACCGGGACGGGGTGCGTATTCTGGCCCAGACCTGTGAACAGCGCAAGGCGCCCCTGATCCACATCTCCACCGATTATGTCTTTGACGGTTTGAAGACCAGCCCCTACCTGCCCGCTGATGAGATCAATCCCATGGGCGTCTATGCCCGCAGCAAGGCCGAAGGAGAAGAAGAGCTGCGCCGGCACTTGACTCGGCACGTGATCGTGCGCACTTCCTGGCTCTTTGGCCTGCATGGCCCCAATTTCGTCAAGACCATGCTGCGCCTGGGCAAGGAGCGTGACATCCTGCGGGTGGTGGACGATCAGGTGGGCTGCCCTACCTATGCCGGTGATCTGGCTGGCGCCCTGCTGGATATTGCGGCCTATATTCAACACAAATCCGATGGCTGGGGCACCTATCACTACTGCAATGAAGTGCCGGTGACCTGGTACGCCTTCACCCGCCGTATTCTGGCCCTGGCGCGCACCTATGAACAGTTTATGGTCAATCAAATTGTGCCCATTCTGACGGCCCACTATCCCACGCCGGCCCAACGGCCGCCTTACTCTGTTCTGGATTGCGACAGTCTCGAAGCCCGCTTCGGTATCAGCCGCCGACCATGGGAAAAAGCCTTGCGGGAGATGCTGTCCCGGCTCTACGAAGAGCAAAAGCCCGAGGGCTGAAGCCGGAGAGTCGAAGTGTGAGGTCGGGATGATTCCGCGCTTCGAGGAGGTAGTAAATGAATTTCTTCGAAAACACCCGGCCCGGCCGCCAGGTCACTCACGGCCAGGCAACATTTGATCTTCCCATCCTTTACTTTCGTGACGACTTTTTCGGACTCTATTTCACGGCGGACTTCAAGAAAGTCAAAGCCATCATGCCTTCAGAACGACTGCATCCCCTGAAGATGCCCAACGGCCGGGCCATTATCGTGGTAGCCGCCTATAACTACCTGGATACCACCATCGGCACTTATGGCGAAGTCCCGGTGGGCATCCCCGTGGTCTTCAATGAGAAAAAGTCGCGATGGTCCAGCCTGCCGCCCTTGCTGATGGAAAGCAACTACCCAAATTTCGGGGTTCTGGTCCAGCACCTGCCGGTCACCAAAGGGGTGGCTCGGGACGCCGGGCGCGGCGAATGGGGCTATACCAAGTTTGTGGCGGACATGACGTTTCAGGTCACCCCCGAATACTTCCAGTGCCGCATGTCCGAGAAGCAGACCCACATCTTAGATTTGCACGTGAAAAGAAAAGGCATCTGGCTCACCGACCATAAGCCTCTGACCACCTTTTCCGTCAGAAACCATCAGCTCATCAAAACCGTCATCAAGCAGTATGGCCGCAAACGATTGGGCATCTTACCCAAAGGATCTTATGTCCGCTGGGGAGATCATCCCATGGCCCGGTCCGTAACCGACCTGGACATCGCCGTCGAACCCTTCTTGTCCATGTACTACACCGAGCGTTCCGGCATCCTGGCATCCGGCGAAGTAATTGAAAATGAGGTACGGCCCTTTGAAGGCCATCGCGGTGAAGACCGGGAGGGGGTGTTTGAGACTTTTTATACGGAAAGCTGATGCACTTTATGCGCGGCGCCGCAAATAATCCTGCTTTGCGATTATCCGTGCCATCCGTGGTAAATTTTTGACCACGGATGGCACGGATAGAAGATTGTGGAACTAGTGCCTTTCAAGTTTTTGGTTGAGGCTTTCCATAAAGTATTTCTCATCCAACGGCGCGCAGCCGTCGTCGCCCCAGGCCAAGGCCTTTTGCCAGAAAGTTTCCATCCATTGTTCCTGAGCCGCGCGTAGCCGCGCCACATTGTGCTTGGGGCGCTGCCACAGTCCCGCCAGGCCAGGTGATAGCGGTTGTCGGGGTTTGCTTCTCATTTTGACCGGTCTTTCCTGTAAACGTTTGAATACTCCCTGGCCGAATTTGAGGAAGTAGAGAAAGCTATGGTGGGTGGAAATAGCACCGGCCCAGGGATAATGATCGAGAAAGTAGCTTTGAGACAAACGCGCCACTTCATCTTCGATCCGGCTTTCGCCGTGTGTTGAGCGGCGCTGAAGCTCTTCGTATAAAGGAAAGAGCCGGAAATCGTCGGCCCGGCAGTAAAAGACCGGTCCCAGGCCATAGTACTGCGGACGGGCGGCGATATCCGATCCGCTGGTCAGCCCAAAGCGGCCAAGGATAAAGAGATCGATAGAGTTTTGCTCCCGTGCGATCAGCCGCGCGGTTTGCAAGGCCTCCGCTTCCTTTTCCTGGGGGTGGTGGCTGAAGGTCATCCAGGCCGTGGCGATGCCAGCCTGGTGAAAGCGGACGTTTGCGGCCCGAATGGTCGCCACATCAATTCCCTTGTTCATCTGGCGCAGCATGCGGTCGGAGCCGCTCTCCACGCCAAAGGCCACGGCGCGCAGGCCCGACTGGAAGAGCAACTCGCACCGTTGGGATGAGAAGTACTTCTCGATGCGAAAATCGGCTGACCAGCGGATATCGGCGTTCATCTCCACCAGGGCGGTGGCCAATGCTTCGGCGAACTTGGGCGCCATCACGTCCACGGAGAGGTAGAAATTGCGCACCCCATGCGCTTGCGACAATTGCATGAGTTGCCGCGCGGCCTCGGCCGGCTCCATTTCGCGATAGCCATGGCAGGCGGTTTGATTCAGGCCATAGTCGCAAAAGGCGCAACGGTTCCAATAGCAGCCCCGGGTGGGCGCAAAGAGCAAGGTGCGTTCGGGCGCCAGATACGCATCCAGATTCAGATCGGAGTAGTCCGGTTTGGCAACCTGTTTTAGATCCGCAACCGCCGGCGGCCCCTGATGCAGCAGATGATTCTCGGGTACGCCTATCAGCAGGTTGGGCACATGCTTCAGGCGTTCGAAGCGTTCCAGGGCCGTGACGGCCGGCCATTGCGTGTCCAGGGTCTCCAGCAGCTTGGGCAACGTTTGTTCGCCCTCAGATACGCAGGCGGCATCGGCTTTTGATACGATCCAACGTCGGGCGGATTCATCGGCATGGGCCAGGATCTGCTGCAAACAACTGCCGCCAAATATGATGAAGAGTTCCGGCACGGTTTGCCGCAGGAGCTGCGCCAGATAGAAGACTTCCGGAATCTGGCTAATGAAAGTCAAATTCAGGCCCACCACATCACCGGACTGGATGCCTTTGGCAACAATGACTTCACGGTAGAACTGGTCCAGGGGGCTTTGGCGTTGTTGGAAGTATTTCTCCAGCAGCGCCGTGCCCCAGGGCAGGGCCACATGGACAGCCTGGTTGAAGTGAAAGCGATAGGGGAAGGCAGCCGCGCTGGTGCAGGTCAAGGCATCTTCGGCCAGATGGCGCGCCTGGCGGTAGATTTTAAAATCATAAAACCGTCGCGGGTCCTGGAAAATCTCAACCGGCAGGACCTCCGCCTTCAAAAGTCGCACTGCCGCCGGCCGGGCATCGGCCAGGGCCAAATACTCCATCTGCTCCAGGCGGGTGAGAGTTTTGCGGCTATCCAGAAGAGCAAAGCGCGCGGCGATTTTTCGCGCGCATTGCTCAATGTGCGCGCGGCCCAGCAGGTAGTGCGCGGTCCGGACATTCAAATCGACCACCGTCGCATCAAGGCCCCTGGCCCGCAGCGCTCCTTTGAGATAAGGCAAAGATAAATAGGGCTGGGTCGGATCGGCAAAAGGCGGATAGATCAGCCAGGTTTTCATGGGGCGCGCTCCCTTGGCGAAATGATGATGGCATTAGCCCCTCATAGCACGGGCATGAATAGAGAGAAACTGTTAGAAGGGGCTCGGCAAGGGTAGCTAACTGAATCCAAGTCGCAGGCGCGACTTACAGATTGGCACCGATCGCAACATTGACACCCGCCCGGCTTTAGGTCATAAATCCCGCAGTGTCATCACCCCGAACATCCCCACTTAAAGAAGGAGCTCCCATGAAAAAAGGCATATGCCCCAAGTGCGGTTCCCAGAATGTCTATTCAGCCACGGATCTGCCCCTCAAGGGTGGCCCATTCGGCAGCAACTCCATTCCCATCAGCCTGACCTCCATGGCGCCGCTGGATAACTATGTGTGTACCGATTGCGGCTTGGTGGAAAGCTATGTGGCCGACTCCTACGACCTCAAGGAGATCGCCCGCAAGTGGGATCTGGTCAGCGAGCGCAAGGAAAAAAGAAGACGCTCCGAGGAAGATGATTAAGGCCAACGGGCAAACGGGTAAACGCGCACACGGGTAAACGGGCCAACGGGCAAACGGGCCAACGGGCCAACGGATAAGGACCAATCATGTTCCCATTCAGCAGCAGCCGCCGTCTGCGCGGCATCCGGCATTTTGGGGCCATTTCCAGGGTGTTGATCAAGCACGGCCTGGGTGAGGTGGCGCAACGCCTTAAGGGTCTCGGCCGCGGCTCGGCCACCAAAGCTGCGACGCCGGTGTTGCCCGATGCGGCCCGCATCCGGCGGGTTCTGGAGGAGTTGGGGCCCAGCTTTATCAAACTGGGGCAGTTGATGAGCACCCGCGGCGACATCTTCCCGCCCGAGTACATCGAAGAACTGAGCAAACTCCAGGACCGGGTACCCCCAGTGCCTTTCAGTGAAATCCAGCAGACCATTGAGCGCGAATTGCGCCGGCCCGTGGCAGAGTTGTTTGAACGCATCGATCCTCAGTCACTGGCCGCGGCTTCAGTGGCCCAGGTGCATTCGGCCCGCTTGAAAAGCGGGGAGAAGGTGGCCGTCAAGGTGATCCGGCCGGGCATCCACAAGCTGATCCGCAAAGATATTGAGGTGATGTACTACTTTGCCCGCAAAATCGAGAAGCGCTATGAGCTGGGCCGCGCGCTGGGGGTGGTCAACCTGGTCAAGGAGTTTGAAAGCACCATCTTCCGCGAGCTGGACATGCTCATCGAAGCGGGCAATATCGAGCGCTTCACCCAAAGTTTCGAGGACCACGAAGAGATATACATCCCCAAGGTGTACTGGCAATTCACCTCCAAATCGGTGCTGGTGATGGAGCACATCGACGGCATCAAGATGGATCAGGTGGAGGCCATCCGCCGCGCGGGCATCGATCCCCAGGAAGTGGCCATGATCGGGCTGCGTTCTTTTTCACGCCAGCTGATGCAGGCCGGCATCTTTCACGCCGATCCCCATCCGGGCAACACCATCGTGATGCGCGACGGCCGGGTCAGCCTGGTGGATTTCGGCATCGTGGGCTATCTGGATGAAGAGACCATGATGCAGATCGCCCATGTTTTTCTGGGATTTTCCGAGCATGATTATGAGATGGTGATGGAGGCCTTCGAGGCCGCCGGCCTGGTGGACAGCCAGCGCATGGACCTGCATCAGTTCCGCCTGGATCTCAAGGAGATCAGCGAGCCGTTCTACGGCCGCTCCCTGAAGACCATCGCGGTTAAGGATGTCTATGATCAGACCATGCGCCTGGTGTTCAAATACCGGGTGGCCCTGCCGCGCAACCTGCTGTTGCTGCTCAAAACCTTTATCCAGACCGAGGCCCTGGGAAAGATACTGGGCTCCGAGGCCAGCCTGCTGGAGGTGACCCGGCCCTATGCCCGACGGCTGCTGGAACGGGGCTACGAAGCCAATAAGATTTTTAAAAATCTGGGCCGCGAAATACGCACCGCCGGCGGCTATCTGCGCTGGATGCCCAAGCTGACCCACGATGTGTTCAAACGCATTGCCCAGGGCGAGCATCGTCTGGAGATCCGGCATGGTGGCCTGGAGCAGACCGCGCGCAAATTTGAAAACGGCCTCAACCGATTGACCATCGGTCTGGTGGTGGCCGCCTCGGTGATCGCGGCCTCCTTGATCCTCAACTCCTCCCAGAATATTCTTGTGGTGCAGATCGACCGCTTTGGTCTGCAAAGCATATCCATCACCCAGGTGCTGGGAGTGACGGGTTACATCATCGCCACGATCCTGGGCTTGTGGCTGATTTTTTCCATTATCCGATCGGGAAAACTGTAAAAGAAATAACGCGGCGGCGGGAAGGCGGAAGGCGGGGGAGCAACGTTGGTCCGGCGCGGGCGGCCAGGACCAGCCGGATCAGGGACGCCGCAGCAAATCGGCCAAGGTTTTTTCCACGATCACCTCTTTATTGCCGCTGCGCTCGTGAATCATCTGGATGATCTGCTTGTCCACAACCCAACCAAATCCCAACTCGTCGAAGAAGATGATTTCCTTTTTATTCATGGGTGGCGACCCTCCTGATGGTCAAGCGATTTCAAGCCGCGATGGTACCTGCTCTGCACAGATGCACGTCCAAAGGCGCTTCATAATGATTATCGGCCAAAACAGGTCCGATCTTTAGCTCTAGGCGGATAATGTTTCGATCGAGCCAATTTCAAAAATTCCCCTTGAGCTTGAGCCCGAGGGGAAGTTTTGAAAATGGCTCACAAGTCCTAAAGATCGTTTGACATCCCTTCCCCTCCGGCTCTAAATTGACGCCCAATGAGCCCGGCAAGCGGCCGTAAATGGATCCATATCTTTCTCCCCCCCCCAAGGATCTCCGGCCGGGCCCGCATATTCAGCTATCGGCTTTCTATTCTTGGCGTGATCATCTTCGTCGGACCACATTGGATATAAAAGGAGCAAGGACCTTGCACACCAAACGCGTTGATGGGCAGACCGCTGCTGTAAAAGAGCGCCGCGCCATTTGGGGCTGGGCCATGTATGACTGGGCCAACTCCGCCTTTGCCACCACGGTGATGGCCGGTTTTTTTCCGGTTTTTTTCAAGCAGCACTGGAGCATCGGCGTTGATGCCAACCTGAGCACCGCGCGTCTGGGCTTGGGCAATACCGTGGCCAGTCTCGTGGTGGCGCTCATGGCGCCGGTGTTGGGCGCCATTGCCGATCAGACCGGCCAGCGCAAGCGCATGTTGATCGGCTTCACCTACCTGGGGGTGTTGATGACCGCCTGCCTTGCTCTGATTCCGGCAGGTCAATGGGCCCTGGCTCTTTTTGCTTTTGTGGCAGGCTCCATCGGCTTTGCCGGCGCCCTGGTGTTTTACGATTCGCTCTTGCCCCAGGTGGCGCCGGCCCAGCGCCTCGATCAGGTGTCCAGTCTGGGATACGCCCTGGGATATCTTGGCGGTGGTTTGCTGTTTGCGCTCAATGTGCTCATGGTGGCCAGACCCCAATGGTTCGGCTTGGCGGACAAGGCCATGGCCGTGCGTTTTTCATTCGCCAGCGTGGCGTTGTGGTGGGGGCTTTTCAGTCTGCTGACCTTTTTGTGGACCCCGCCGGACCCGGTTGGCGCGCGTCCGCCCCTGGGCCGGCAGATCAGTGCGGGCTGGCGTCAGCTCATCATGACCTTTAAAAAAATCCGGCAGCTCAAAGTCGCCTTTCTATTTCTCATGGCATACTGGTGTTACATCGATGGGGTGGACACCATCATCAAAATGGCCGTGGATTTCGGCATGTCCCTGGGATTCAACGCCACTGATCTGATGTTGGCCCTCCTGATGGTTCAATTCATCGGGTTTCCGGCGGCTCTGCTTTTCGGCCATTTGAGTCAATATTGGGGGGTGCGCCGCGCCATCTTTTTGTCCCTGTGCGTCTACATCGGCATTACCATCTGGGGCGCCAACATGAACCATGTCAAGGAGTTCTATATCCTGGCGGCGGTGATCGGCCTGGTTCAAGGCGGCATACAGGCCTTGAGCCGCTCTTATTACGCCCGATTCATTCCCCTGGAGCAGAGCTCTGAATTTTATGGATTTTACAATATGCTGGGCAAGTTTGCGGCCATCATCGGGCCAGCTCTAATGGGCATGACCGGCCTGATGGTCAAATGGGCGCTGCTACCGGTCAACCCCACTTCCGAAATTGCGGCCCAAGTCGGTCTGACAGCCACGCGCGCCAGCATCCTGTCGGTCATGAGCCTCTTTGTCGTCGGTGCGGTGCTTTTATATTTCGTGGACGAAGCCAAGGGCGTGGCCGCGGCGCAAAACCTGGATTTGCATTGAGCCGGCGCCTGGCCCTCCTTAAGATTATCAATCTAACACTGGCCAGTAATGATTCACTGGCCTGCTCTAATTTTTTTTTGCTAACTGCCGATAACGGATATGGCGTGGACAGTTTTTACTGGTTGACGCTATAATACCATGATGACGGGCCAGCCTTACGAAAGTGCCCGTTATCGATTGGAATTAACAAAGGATGGTCTCCCCATGGGCGAAAACAAGGCCATTGAACTCGATCCCGAGGCCCAACGGCTATTTGAGCAGTTCGGAGGTTTGGAAGCTTTTCAGAAAGGAGCATTTTCAGGGGCCGAAAGCGTGACCCAGAGTCTTCTGGAAGAGCAAAAACGGCATGATGCGGTCCGCGTACTTATGGCCCAGGCGTGCTATTTGATCAGCAAATACTTGACGGATGAAAGCTTTGCCATGGCCACGGATGGCCAGGAAGCAAAAGTATTTGAAAATCTTTCCAAAGTTTTGGCCAAACTCAACGAACAGCCGGGGCATTTGGGCTGCTTGCTGGTCCGCTTTCGCGGCACCCCTTCTGATCCGCAAATTCCTGACAAATACGATTATGAAGTGATCTTTGGCCATACCATGGTCGACAGCATCATTGTTCCCCATATTGTGCGCCGCAATGGGGAGAAGTATGCCAAACTGCCCGATCAACTGCAAAGGGCGTTTATTGCGCTGGCCGATTACGGAGTCAACAATCTCTTCGTGCGCTTGCCCGGGGTATTGGACTCTACACTGCCCAACCTGCAAATCTGCTTAAAAATATTGTCCGGGTTCCGGACCGCGCGCCAAAAAGGGACACCCATCTCCATTCGCACCCAAAAGGATCCATATTCCGTTTCCGTAATCAATGACGAGAACCTGTTCCCGGATCCCAATTTAACGGCCGTGGCTGGCTTGAACCGGTTTAGTTTGAAATCCATGGAAGCGCTGGTGGAGAAGGTGGACCAATGGGTTCGACAGCACCAGGACGCTTCCACGATCAACCGCTATGCCGGGGTTTACAATGCGGCCCTGGAGCTGCCCAAAATCAGCGCTCAAATCAAGAAGCCGCCGATTGAACTCAATAACGTCAAGTGGCTCATCTCTGATATTGAAGAACCGGCCATGCCGACCGAGCGCATGAACATCGCCAAACTGGCCATGGATCTTGAAAATGCCTCGCCCCAGACCGTGGCCAAGATGATCCAGAGCGTCTACGGCGAAGATTATTCCAAAATCAACACCATGCGCCTGGGCGAGCGCTTGCAGTTGTCGTCCAAAATGCTCAATGCCGCTGAAAAACGTGCCAAGGAGCCCAATCTGGCCAAAGAGCTCGTGGACAATTTGCAGGCGCGCCTGGACCAGGTCAAAGATCATGTCATTGATGAAATCCATGTGGTCGAGGACAAAGGCGAGCAGCGGCCTCCGGGCACCGAAGCCCCCAAGGAGGTGGTCCACAGCCAGATCTATGACATGGTCTCCTTTTACAAGGGGCGTTCCAGCACGCGCAAGAAAATGGTGGGCATGGTTCACAAGCCCATGGGCTTCACCCAGCGCGACTACGAGATTCTGGCCAAGGATTTTCATATTTCCCTGGAAGATGCCGAAGCCCTGGTCCGCAAGTTGAAGGGCTGTTTTGGCGCCGACGGCCGGTTTAAAAAAAGCGCCTTTTCAGAGGCGGTGGAGCTTTTCCAGAAGTATGAGCAAAAGATCTTTCATTTCCTCTGGCACCACATGAAAGATGTGGTCCTGCCCCAGGACAAAGCCGCTTTTTTAAATTCTTTGCAAGGCCTGACCACCCAGATGGACCAGCCCAAAAAGGCCTTCAAAATTTTAATGGATGATCTTTGCAACGATCCCGCCGTGGTTCAGTACTCGGACAATAAAGCCATCATGCTGGTTAACTTGATCGTTCACCGCGACAAGTCCATGACCGATTATGACATGACGCCCGAGGATGTGGTGCTCAGCCGGCACAATATTGATGCGACCATGGCTCAATATGCGGCCTGGCGCATTGAAAAGGATCACGAATCGTTTTCCAACAAAATCCAAACCATCCATAAGAAACTCATCGAGGCGCTGAAGCTGGGACATGCCGGTGAGCATCGCCTGCCGGTGGCGCTGTTGCTCAATTTGGAACGGGAGCTCTATATTTTTCTTTCCATGCTGGACAGCGACACTAGCAAGAACATCTTGCGTTCCGCGGCTCATGAATACAGTGATCCGAGTGCGGCCATCTATTCCCAGAAGGAAAGCGAAAACTGCCTCGGAGCCTTATTACAGAATTTGAGAGTCACCCTGCGTGGTGTCGGCAGTGTTGGGTCAGTGTCCGATGTGCCCCTGCTGGAAAAGGCGCGGGCCAACGAGGAGTCATTTGGGCGCTTGAAAAACGATCGTCACTTCCGCGCCCAGGCCCGCCTGATCACGGAGTGGGTGGAAGAGGCGGTCAAGCTGATCAAGTTTCGCGGCTAAGCTCGGATGTGCCTAAATGAGCTGCCTACCCTTGCGGCCGGTTTGATCAGCTCCGATCAGGCTGTTTAAACTCAAGGCCATTTATATAGCGTTTTAAGTGTCCATTAACCGGTGCGCAAAGCGCACCCTACGGCACTACACGGAAAGTAGGGTGCGTTTTGCGCACCATGTGTTTAAACTGAAAAAGGCAAAGATCCTTTTGGAATCTCTGCCTTTTTTCATTTTTTAAAGGGGTAATGAGGGACCCATCGAGGATGGTTTTGGAATGAGTGCGATCTAATTAACGGCGTCTTTCAAGGCCTTGCCCGGCAAAAATCGCGGGACATTGCGGGCCGGAATTTCAATGGCCGCGCCGCTTTGGGGATTGCGCCCGGTGCGGGCTTTGCGTTGGCCGACTTTGAAGCTGCCGAAACCGGCGATTTGAACCGTGTCTTTGCCGGCCAGTGCTTCGGTAATGGCATCTAATACACATTCTACGGCTTCCTTGGCCTGTTTTTGGGTGCCGACTACCGTGGCGACTTTGGCGATAAGATCAGTTTTGTTCATCGAGTCTCCTCCTTTTTGAACATAGGGAAAGTAGGGGTTAATTGGGTCGATGGCAGAGCATTTTGGTCGGCCATTCCATTTAAGGTGCACGTCCTCGCTGCTGTTTGAAGAGGGTTTGGTGCAAGCCGTTTTACTATCTGATGGAGGCGCCCCATGAATAAAAATGGTCAGGGGCGAAGGGAAATTGCAACCTCTGTTGAGCTCAGACATACATGGGCTTAGAAAAATATACAAGCCCAAATGCTTTGACTCCCTTTAATTTTCACACTATAGGCAGGGGGCGAACGATTTCCGATGCGGTGACGTCAATAAATGAAGCACCGCTAAAACATTGGCTCCAGCTGGTCGAAAAGATAGTATTTGAATTGATATCAGCGCAATAGTGGAGAACTGCCCCGATGCAAGCCCTGCGCCGATCACTGGAACACCTCAGTCAGCAGTGGATCACCCAGGGCGTGCCCAGCCGCGAGCAGGTGATGACCAGCGGTCAGAGGCTGCTCCAAGGGCGTTCCGCCCCAGCTCGGCAATCTTTGTGGTCTAGTGCCCCGCGTTTGGTCACTGCTAGCCTGGATGACAGCATCGGCCAAGGATTAGAGGTTATTCATCTTTTCGCCCGCGTCATGGGGCTGGTCGTCACGCCCCTGGGGTTGATGCAACGGCCCGAAGCAATTCTGGCGGCTTGTCATAGCCATCGTCCGGCCTATTTGGGCCTGACCGTGCTGCAACCCGATAGCGAAGAGGATCTGGCTCGCATCGGCCTGCACTTGCCTCCCGATACCTGCCTGATTGCCGGTGGCCCGGCCTTCCGCTACGATCCGGAAATGGCCGAACGCTGCGGGGTCCATTATGTGGCCGCCAATGTGGCCTATTTCATAGACTTCGTGCTTAACGATGCCCGTTGGACGAGTTTGGCCTGAACCCATCATTGGATGTCGCCATGGATAAAAGCATTCTGCCTTCCAATGCCCCTGTACAGATGACTACCAGCCGCAGGGAACGCGTTGATCAAGAGCGCATCCATTTACTTTACAAACAATCCCCCATGGGGCTGACCGCCTCCACGGTCATCGCGGCCATCACGATTTTTCTGCTGCGGCATACCATCAGCCCGGCCCTGTTGACCGGTTGGTTCATTGCCATCATGGCGGTTTCCGCCTTGCGCCTGCTGTTGATCCTGCGCTTTCCGCGGCCCAGCCCCACCCTGGCCCAATCACGGGCCTGGAGCCGTTGTAATGACATGACCTTGCTGCTGTCCGGCTGCTTATGGGGTGCGGCCTCCTGGCTGCTTTTCCCATTGGAGTCGGAGGTTCACCAGTTTTTTCTGGTGGTGGCGCTTTGCGGCATGGTGGCGGGCGCGGCCATGGCGTTTGCGGTCATGATTCGGGCCTTTGTTTGCTTCTCTGTTCCAGCCATCGTGCCGCTGATTATTCGTCTGGTGACCATTCCGGATGAGGTTCATTTCTCCATGGGGTTCATCGCCGTTCTTTTTTGGTTGTTGAGTTATTTGATCGCGGCCAATTATCGACGCGCGCGAATGAATTTGCTGAGTTTGAAGGAGGATCTGGCTGACCGCGTGGCCGAGCGCACCCTCAATCTGGAAAAGCTCAATGTGCGGCTCCGGGCTGAAAACAGACACCGCAAAAGGATGGAAGAGATCCTGCGTCAGGAAAGAGATCGCCTGGAGACCATCACCAGCAGCCTGGGCGCTGGTATTGCCGTTATCTCCAAGGAGTACAATGTCCAATGGGCCAATAAAGTACTTCAAAGCATCTTCGGCCAAGTCGAAGGCCGCTCTTATTTTGATACCATCTATCACGGCATGGAAAAGGAACAATGCAATGCCGTCAAGGTCTTGGAGGGCCGAGTTGAGAAGGCCGTTCGCGAGCAAGAGATCCGTGACGCCCAGGGCCAGCCGGCCTGGTTTCAAATCATCAGCACGCCCTTGCGTGATGGCAGCGGCCGTATCTCCGCGGCCCTGGAACTCGTGCTGCCCATCACCGAGCTTAGGAAGGCCCAGGAAGAAAAACAACGCATAGCGATTCAGCTGGGCGAAGTGCGCAAGTTGGAGGCGATTGCCACCCTGGCTGGCGGCATGGCCCATAAATTCAACAACGCCCTGGCCGTCATCATGGGCAATACCGAGTTGATCGGATTTGAATATGGCCCTACGGGGAAAATCGATACCTATCTGAAGCCCATCGTGAGTTCAGCCACCCAGATGTCTCAGTTGACCGATCAGCTGCTGGCCTATGCCAAGGGCGGCAAATACAAGGCCAGGGCCACGGACATGACCGCTTTCATTGAAGAGACCATGGCCCTGCTCAAGCATACGCTGCCCATGGAGATTGAGGTGGCCATCACCATTGATAAGCCATTGCCTTTTGTTAAAATGGATGTGACCCAAATGCAGATGGCGCTCTCGGCCATTGTCTCAAACGCCATCGAAGCATTGCCCAAGGGCGGCCATATCCATGTCCACTGCCGCAAGCAAACCCTCGAGGAAATGGATCATAACTTGTTCGGCGAGGCGAAGTCAGGGGATTACGTGACCCTTAAAGTGGTCGACAACGGCGTAGGTATGGATGAAAATACCCTGCAACGCATCTTTGAACCCTTCTTCAGCACCAAATTCATGGGCCGCGGGCTGGGCATGGCCGCAGTCTATGGAATTGTCCAAAATCATGGCGGTCATGTGGCCATTTCTTCACAGGTCAATCGCGGCACCCAAGTGACCATTTATCTACCCGCCAGCCCAGAGGCCGGCCCTGTGGCGGCCAAGCCGAAGATTCAGCGTCCAGCTGGTCATTACCGCGTTCTGTTGATAGAAGATGAAGATTTGGTGAGACAGGTCAATCATACCATTCTGACCCGCCTGGGCTACACCGTGATCGCGGCGGCCACGGGCAAGGAGGCAATCCAGAAAATCCGCGATCCCAAGTGCCTGTTTGATGTCATCCTGCTGGATATTAAATTGCCCGATATGGATGGCCTGACCATCTACCCCATTGCCCGAACCCACCGGCCCGAAGCCAAAGTGATCGTGTGCAGCGGTTATGCCCTGGATGGCCCTACCCAAGCCTTGATGGATGTGGGCGCCGACGGTTTTATCCAGAAACCGTTTTCCGTGGAGCGCCTGGCGGAGAAATTAAATGAAGCATTGTCCGCCGCGAACTGAGGAGAGTAGCCTCGCCGGTCAGTTTATTCTAATCACAAGGGACAAAGGGACTGAGGGACAAAGGAAGTGAGGGACAAAGTTGATAGTTGCCTATCGGCACTTAGCGTTTTGGTTGTGCTAAGGGATTTTTAATGTCCTTGTCCTTCATAATTTCCCATTTTCGGCCCCTTTCCCCACGGGGAAAGGGAGTACTTTTTCGAACATTCGGTGAGACAAAGACAGTTTATCCCCCTTCCAAAACCACAAAAACACTTCTTATTCCCTTAACCCCTTAGTCCCTTTGTGCCCTGTGGTGAAACAATATGTCATCGTAATTACGACGGTGGGTGCATTAAGTCATTTTGAAGAAGTACATCGCCACCCCCGGCGATGCCGCCTGACGGTCCGCATACTCCGCAAAGTCGCAAGGAGTAAAGCCTATAGTTTCATAGAGCTTTTTAAGGTTGGGATTGTTGGTTAGGGAGATGAAGCGGTTGTAACCCTGTTTGCGCATGGTTTCCATGAAGGCTTGGACGGTGAAGACCCCCACCCGCTGGTTGCGGAATTTGGTGGAGATGGCCAATGCCGCGATTTCGGCGGTTTGATAGTTGATGATCTTTTTCTCTACGCACCCCACTACGATGTCGTCGATCAGGGTGACAAAGAAGTTGTTGCGGTTATCCATCAAATACTCTTTGGTGCGCGGTTTGAGATACCCTTCGTGGGCGTAGAGTTTGAGGATGCCGTCGATGATGCGCACGTCCCCATCGCTGGCCACGGGCTGAAAATGCTCCACGAAGTTGTTGGCGATCAGTGTGCCGAAACCTTCGATGGTGAACAACTCATGTTTGATGGCGTTGCGGCCGGCCGCCAGGATGTGCACGCGGTCGTATTGGCCGCTGTCGATACGCACACAAATGCGTTCCATGACCCCCTTGAAATTGGTATTGGCGATCAAATCGCCCCAGGCGCTGATGTTCTGGCGCACCCCCTGGGTGGTGATGGCATTGATTTTTTGCCCGGTCTGGTCGATCAGCATCTTGCGTTCCAGAAAGATCAGCTTATGCACATGCTCTTCGTGGTCCAGCACAAAGGTATAGAAATCCACATCCGGCGGCGCGCGCACGATGCGTGTTTCGGGCAAACGCTCCGACAGGAAACGGAAATATTTTTGATTGGCGAAGCGGTTGGGGATGTTGTGGTAAAGGGCGGTTTTTAGGCCCAGGCGGTTGAGCAGTTTGATGTCTTCGACTACGGCGTTGAAATTATCGCGCAAAATGCCTTCGCGGATGGCAATGCAAACCGTCTTGCCCGCCAACGCGCGGGTGTACTCTTCAATGTATAGTCGCGGCATCCTTGCTTCATAACCCCTTGGCACAATGGGACTTTTAAAAGCCGTAAGCGTTTGCCGGGCTACCTATCACAAAACGATTCCAAAATGCAAGAAGTGTGCTGCCACGGCGGTGATTCTTGGTGAAGTCCCAAGGTCAGGACCATGAAACTACCGGTAAAATCGGCACATTTCGTAAAGATCAAAATTGGCGATGGTATCGGGGTCAAAGGAGGCCTGGGGGGGTCGGTCCAGGCACTGGCAGCCGTTCGACGTTGGGACCGATGCCTGGTCGCAGGTATTGCCCATGGGCTGGCCGCAACGGCTGCAGATGGTCTTTTCAGTAATGGGATGGTTCTCGGACATGAATTGCGCTCCTGGCAAATATCCATAGCATCACGGAGGTCCAGCCGGCAAGGGCTGCGGCCGCTTCAATGCTCACTTTTCTGTTGACAACTCTGTTCAGAGTTTCTATGTCTAAATAAAGGATAAATACAATTCATCTCTTGAATTTGAATTCAAAAAATGGCTCGCAAAGAAAACCATTTTTAATGAACACGTTAGAGTTTGAACCCATTCACAAATTGGAGCTTAGGCAACGCGAAGACTATTCCCCCCGCACCAGATCCTCTACGTGGCGCTAATCGTCTGATTTATTTTAGATTACAGGCGTCACACGACCACCATAGATAGTGATAATGGTGTGCGAAAATAATGTCCGGATGGTCTGGCACTCTTATATGAACAGACTCCATCAAATGCTTCGGTTGTACAGAACAAAAGTCATATAGACCTTTTCCTTTGTCGAGACACATAATTTACAGCAAAACCATTGGGGCCATCCCCACTTTCAATCATCCCAATCAGCAGGAGGCAGGATATGACCGAAAAAGACATTACCCATGTGTCCGAAGCTCAAATCGCGGTGCATTGGCAAGAGGAGGATTATTTCTATCCCTCCATGCAGTTCATTGCCCAGGCCAATATGACGGACCCGGCGATCTACGAGAAGTTCAGCCTGGACAATTTTCCCAATTGCTACAAGGCGTATGCCGATTTGCTGGAGTGGGATGAATATTGGCACACGATTTTGGACACCAGCGATGCCCCCTGCTGGAAATGGTTCGTGGGCGGCCGCATTAATGCCAGCCATAACTGTATCGATCGTCACTTGGCCAAAAACCGCAATAAGACCGCCATTCATTTCGTGCCCGAGCTGGAAGAAGAGAAGGTCGAACACATCACTTACCAGGAGCTCTGGGTGCGGGTGAATGAATTCACGGCCCTGCTGCGCGATTTTGCCGGTCTGAAGGCCGGCGACCGGGCCACCTTGCACATGCCCATGTCGGCCGAGCTGCCCATCACCATGCTGGCCTGCGCCCGCCTGGGTGTCATCCATTCGGAAGTGTTCGGCGGGTTCAGCGGCAGGGCCTGCGCCGACCGCATCGTGGACTCCAAGAGCAATGTGTTAATCACCATGGACGCCTATTATCGCAGCGGTACCCTCTTGGATCACAAGAAGAACGCCGACATCGCCGTGGAGCTTGCGGCCAAGGACGGCCAGACGGTAAACAAGGTGCTGGTCTGGCAGCGCTATCCGGGCAAGTCTTCCACCCCAACACCCATGGTCAAAGGCCGCGACTTCTTCATCAACGAAGAGTTGAAAAGATTCTATGGCAAGCGTGTCAAACCGGTCTCCATGCCGGCCGAGGCGCCGCTCTTCCTGATGTACACCAGCGGCACCACCGGTAAGCCCAAGGGCTGCCAGCACAGCACGGGCGGCTATCTGGCCTATGTGACCGGCACCTCCAAGTTTGTGCAGGATATTCATCCCGAAGACGTCTACTGGTGCATGGCCGATATCGGCTGGATCACCGGCCACTCCTATATTGTCTACGGCCCCCTGTCATTGTGCGCCTCCACCGTGATTTACGAAGGAGTGCCCAACTATCCGGATGCCGGACGGCCCTGGCGCATCGCCCAGGACCTGGGGGTCAATATCTTCCACACCGCGCCCACGGCCATCCGGGCCCTGCGCAAGATCGGGCCAGACGAGCCAGCCAAGTACAATTATCATTTCAAACACATGACCACCGTTGGCGAGCCCATCGAGCCGGAAGTGTGGAAGTGGTACTATAAGGAAGTGGGCAAGGGTGAGGCCATCATCGTGGATACCTGGTGGCAGACCGAGACCGGCGGCTTCTTGTGCAGCACCCTGCCGGCCATCACCCCCATGAAACCAGGCAGCGCCGGACCCTCCCTGCCCGGCATTCATCCGGTGATCTACGATGAGGACGGCAACGAGCTGCCCGCGGGCTGCGGCCGGGCCGGCAACATTTGTATCCGCAATCCCTGGCCGGGCGGATTCCAGACCATCTGGGGCGACCGCAACCGGTTTGTGCAAAACTACTACGCCCGTTATTGTAAGGACCCCAAGAGCAAACGCTGGCAGGATTGGCCCTATTTGACGGGCGATGCCGCGGTGCAGGCCAAGGACGGTTACTACCGCATCCTGGGCCGCATCGATGATGTCATCAATGTCTCCGGCCACCGTCTGGGCACCAAGGAGATCGAATCCGCGGCCTTGATCGTGCCTGAAGTCGCCGAGGCCGCCGTGGTGCCCGTGGCCCATGAGATCAAGGGCAAAGAGCCCGATCTCTATATTGCCTTGAAACCGGGTTTCGATGCCTCGCCGGAACTGGAAAAGAAGATCTCCGACGCGGTGTGCAATGAAATCGGCAAGATCGCCAAACCGCGCAGAGTGTGGATCGTCAAAGACATGCCCAAAACACGGTCCGGCAAGATCATGCGCCGGGTGCTGGCCGCCATCTCCAACAAAAAGGATGTGGGAGATGTGACTACCCTGGCCAACCCCAATATCGTGGATGAGATCAAGGCCATGGTGAAGTAGTTACCAGGCCTCAACCCTTATCCCTCCCGGAGCGAAATCGGCCGGGGCGTCCGTTACCCGGAGGGCGCCCCGGCAACCGGGAAGAACGAGTTGAGAAGTCGTGAGGTTTGTCGAAGCTGGTTTGATTTTTATGAAATGCTTCTCGCAAAGACGCAAAGACCGCCAAGAGACAATTAATATTCTTGGCGATCTTGGCGCCTTTGCGAGAGAAATTTTACTCTACATTGAAGATTCGGAGGACTGCCATGACCAGCCCATATCAACAGCAATACGAACAGTCGCTGCGGGACCCTGAAGGGTTTTGGCGCACGCCGGCCGAAGACTGCCACTGGTATAAAAAGTGGGACAAGGTGTTGGATGACAGCAACAAACCCTTCTATCGTTGGTTCCGGGGCGGAGTGGTCAACACCTGTTTCAATGCCCTGGATTGGCATATTCAAAACGGCCGCGGCCAACAAGTGGCCCTGATCTATGACAGCCCGGTGACCCAAACCATTCAGAAATACACCTTTGCTCAGCTTCGTGATTTAACCGCCCAGTTTGCCGGAGTACTCATGGCCAAAGGGGTTCAAAAGGGGGATCGCGTGCTGCTCTACATGCCCATGATCCCCGAAGCAGTCATCGGTATGCTGGCCTGCGCCCGTATTGGCGCCGTGCACTCGGTGGTTTTCGGCGGCTTTGCGGCTAAAGAATTGGCCACCCGCATCAACGATGCCAAGCCCAAGGTGATCGTGTCAGCATCCTGCGGCATCGAAGTCAACCGCGTGGTGCCTTATAAACCTTTGCTGGATAAAGCCATTGAGATCGCCACGGCCAAACCCCAAAGCTGCATCATCGTGCAGCGGCCCCAGCAGGCAGCCGAAATGCGCCAAGGAGTGGATTGGGATTGGGAAGTGGAGATGGCCAAGGCCCAGCCCGCGGCCTGCGTGCCGGTGGCGGCCACTGATCCGCTCTACATTCTCTATACTTCCGGCACCACCGGCATTCCCAAAGGCGTGGTGCGCGACAATGGCGGCCACATGGTGGCCTTGAAGTGGACCATGAAGGCTATCTACAACGTCGAAGCCGGCGATGTCTATTGGGCCGCGTCGGACGTGGGCTGGGTGGTAGGCCACTCCTACATCGTCTATGGCCCCTTGCTCAAAGGCTGCACCACCATTCTGTATGAAGGCAAGCCGGTAGGCACGCCCGATGCTGGCGCGTTTTGGCGCGTCATTTCCCAGCACAAGGTCAAGGCCCTGTTTACGGCGCCCACGGCCTTCCGGGCCATCAAACAACAAGATCCAGGCGGCAAGCTCATCGCCAATTACGATCTCTCCCATTTTAAGACTCTGTTCCTGGCCGGCGAGCGCACCGACCCGGACACCCTGCGCTGGGCCCAGGAAAAACTCAAGGTGCCGGTCATCGACCACTGGTGGCAAACCGAAACCGGCTGGGCTATCGCCGCCAACTGCATGGGCATCGAGGCTTTTGCCGTCAAGGCCGGATCGCCGACCAAGGCTGTTCCCGGCTGGAATGTTCAGGTGCTCGACGCCACCAGCAAGCCGGTTAAACCCGGCGACATCGGCGCCTTGTCGGTCAAACTGCCCTTGCCGCCCGGCACTCTGCCTACGCTGTGGAATAACGATGAGGGCTACCTCAATTCCTATCTCAAAGAGTTTCCAGGCTATTATAAGACCGCGGATGCGGGCTTCATTGATGAAGAGGGCTATATCTTCGTCATGTCGCGCACCGATGACATCATCAACGTGGCCGGCCATCGACTCTCCACGGGCGCCATGGAAGAGGTGCTGGCCGATCATCCTGATGTGGCCGAGTGCGCGGTCTTGGGCGTGGAAGACGAGCTCAAGGGCCAAGTGCCGGTGGGCTTTATCGTGCTCAAGGCCGGTGTGACCCGCGATCCGGCCCAAATCGAAAAAGAGGTGGTGCAGATGGTGCGCGACCGCATCGGCCCGGTGGCGGCCTTTAAGACCGTGACCACGGTCAAACGGTTGCCCAAGACCCGCTCGGGTAAGATCCTGCGGGGCACTATCCGCAAGATCGCCGACAACCAGCCCTATAACGTGCCGGCGACCATCGACGATCCGGCCATTCTGGACGAAATGCAAGTGGCCCTCAAACGCATCGGGTATGCCGGAGCGGAGAAGAAGAAGGAGTGATACGTCGACCTTTGTTTCTCGCATAAAGTTGCAAAAGCGCAAAGGCACAAAGGGGCTAAGGCACAAAGATCCCCTCGTTCCCACGCTCCGCGTGGGAACGCAAATCTTCCCAAAGACGTTCCCACGCAGAGCGTAGGAACGAGCGCAAAGCGGCCGCGAGGCGACAAGGGTTTCGGGGGAGCCTTTAATGCCATGTCAAAAACCGATCCATCTTCCCAGGCATTCGAGTTTCTGGCGGGATTGCCGGTGTTCACTTCGTTGCCGGATAGTGAAGTCAAACAGCTCTGCACCCTGTTGACGCAAGAGACCTTTGCCAGAGGCACCCTGATTGCTACCCAAAGCAAAACCACGGTCTCCAAAATCTACATCATCAAAGAAGGATTGCTGGAGCTTTTCTTCGAGCAGGAAGGTGAAAAGACGCTCAAAGGGACGCTGGGCGGCGGCGATATCTTCGGCGGAATCTCTTTGCTGGTCAACCACGGCAAATCGGTGCGTACTGTGGAGGCGCGGGAGAATACCATTGCCTGGACCCTGCCCGGCAAGTTGTTTTTGGAGATCTGCCAGCGCTACAATGCCTTTGCGGATCACTTTCTGCGGGCCTTTCACGAGCGCATGCTGGACAAGGCCTATGCTTCTTCCTTCCAGGCCGGCCAATCCGTGACATTCCTTTGCGGGATCCTGCCCTTTTCTTTTCTGCCGGAGGTCGAACTCCAAAATCTGGCCAATGACTTGAGCTTGACGCGTCATGCCAAAGGGACGCTTCTTTTCGTCCAAGGCCGCTCCATCGTGGATCGACTCTATATCCTTAAAAGCGGCGCGGTGGAGCGATATTTTGAAGAAGACGGCGAAAAGAAGTTGCACGTCATGCTGGGCGAAGGCGAAGTCTACGGAGGTATTTCCATGCTGGTCAACAACGGTCTGTCGGTGCGCACGGTACGCGTCAGCGAAGAGGCCGAATTCTACACCCTGGCTAAAAAGAAATTCCTGAAGCTATGCCGGCAGTATGAAAACTTTGCGGCGTATTTTACCGACACATTCGGCAAGCGCATGATGGATCGCTCCTACGCCGCCATCATCAAAAGCACTTCGGAGTCCGGCGCGCATCCCACCGATTTCTTCAATCTGCGGGTCAGAGACATCTACCACACCCAACTGCTGACCTGCGGATCAACCACCACCGTCCAGGAGGCCGCGGCCGCCATGAGCCGGCGGGGCTGCAGCTCCATTTTCATCCAAAACACCCAAGGCGAATGCGCCGGGGTGATTACCGACAGTGATTTGCGCAGCAAGGTGATCGCCGCGGGATTGGATATCCGTCGTCCCGTGGCGGAGATCATGTCCACCCCGCTTCAGACCATTGAAGCCGAAGCCCTGGTCTCCGAGGCCCTGCTGGCCATGATGGATGCCAACCTCAAACATCTGGCGGTTACGGATGACCATGGCCAGGTAAAGGGCGTACTGACCCATCGGGATATTCTTTCGGCCCAGGAGCAATCACCATTTCACATCATCCGCGAGCTGTCCGACGCTTCCGGGATCGAAGAGATTGTCAGGTTGCAGGCCAAAGTTCCGCACCTGATCCAGCACATGATCGCCAGCGGCGCCAAATCCCGCGTGACCACCAAGTTGATCACCAAAATCTCCGATACCATCCTCACCAAGCTCATCGATTCGGCCCTGGAGCGTCTGGGGCCGGCGCCTACGCCCTTCGCTTTTATGGTGATGGGCAGCGAAGGCCGCATGGAGCAAACCCTGAAGACCGATCAGGATAATGCTATTGTTTTTGCCGATGTGCCCGAAGAACAGTTCGAGCAAGTCAAGATTTACTTCTTAAGACTGGGCCTGCAAGTGTGCACCTGGCTCAATCAGGCCGGTTACTCATTTTGCGAAGGCAACATCATGGCCCAGAATCCCAAGTGGTGTCAGCCGCTGTCCAAGTGGAAGAACTACTTTAAAACCTGGATTCGCGTCTCTTCACCCAAAGATCTCTTGGAGTCGGCCATCTTCTTCGATTTCAGGGGGGCTTACGGCCGATTGGATCTGGTGGATGAATTGCGCTTGTTTCTCTTCGAGACCATCGCCGGCTGGACCCGCTTTTTCAGGGATCTGACGGTCAATGCCCAAGTGTTTAAGCCGCCCATCGGATTTTTCGGTAACTTTGTGTTGGAGTCCAAGGGCGAGCATCGCCACAAATTCAATCTGAAAAGCGCCATGACCCCCATCGTGGACTATGCCCGAATTTACTCCTTGTTTCACAATATCAGCGAAACCAATACCCAGGAGAGACTCTATCATCTGAGCCTGAAGCGAGTACTTAAACACCGTGACTACAACGAACTGGAACAAGCTTACAGCTACCTGATGCAACAACGGCTGCTGTGTCAGATCGACAGCCTGGTCAAAGGTGAAGTGCCCGACAATTACGTGAACCCTAAAAAACTCTCACGCATTGACCAGGCCTTGCTTAAGGAGATTTTCAAGCGCATCGAGCTGGCCCAGAACCGGATCAATATGGATTTTGCGGGCGGGATGAGATGAGTGGGGGGCTGAAGAAATGCGGTACGCAGTACGTCGGAGCGAGAGAAAAATCATACTCGTGCTCAGCGAAGCGTTACGCGTACTCGATTGGATGTAGCCAACCATTTCGGGTACGAGTACGCGTACGAGCGCGATTCAAGCCCGCGCAGAGGAGCCGCAAAATGCTCCGGAGTGATGGCGCAACCATGAATTAACACCTTCTCCTCCTTGGGGAGAGGGTCGGAGTAAGGGGTCCATATCATGCCGCAACGAGTCCTCATCGTCGACGATGAACCCAATATCGTGCTGGCTTTGCAGTTTTTGATGGAACAAAACGGTTATCAAGTCGATATTGCTTCCAGCGGCGAGGCCGCTATCGAGTCGGTCATGCGCACGGTGCCCGATCTTATTCTGCTCGACATCATGCTGCCCGGCATCGACGGCTATGAAGTGTGTGAAATCGTGCGGCTCAACCCCCAGTGCCGGAAGACCAAAATTGTCTTCCTGACCGCCAAAGGGTGCGATGTGGATGTGGCCAAGGGCATGCTGCTGGGCGCCGATGCATACATCATCAAGCCTTTTGCCAATGCCGACGTAGTTCAAAAAGTCCGGCAGCTTCTGGGTGAATCATAGCAATGGCGGGTTTGGGCAGCAATGGATGGACCTGAAAAGTAAAATCAAATGGATGACGCTCCTCATTACCGGCGTGATCGGCATGCTGGCCTTGCTGCTGCTGATCTTTTATTTGCTGCTGCCGGAGCAGAGCCGCTATCTGCTCACCCAGATGGAGAGCCATATCGGCAACACCCTGACCGCTATTTTTCTACTGCTGGTCATCGTCGGTCTGCTCATCGACATTTGCTTCCGGTTGCTGGTCGTTCCCTTCAACCAGATCGTCGAGGAGACGGCGTTGATCGGCAGCGTCAACTCCCGCCACCGCATTCGCACCAAAAGCGGCCCAGTCTTCGGCCCTTTGGCCAAAGCCATCAACGGCATGGCCGTGCGTTTTGAAGCCATCCAGCAATACGATCAGGAGAAGATCAAAAGCATTCGCGCCGTGGCGGAAAAAGAGCGCAACATGCTGGCCGCCATCATGGCCGAGCTGCCCGAAGGAGTGATTGTCTGCAACATCCACGGCAGTATTCTTCTATACAACCAGCAGGCCAGGCAATTGCTCAGCGGTATTGTCCAAGACCCCGAAGCAGCCCCGGAAGCGTTGATCGGCCTGTGGCGCCCGGTCTACAATGTCATCGACCGCTATCAACTCCAGCACGCTCTGGACGAGATTCAGACCAAGTTCAAGGAAAGTGACAAGAACGCGGCTGCCTATTTCGTCACCCTCGGCTCGGCCGGACAACTGCTGCGGGTAGAAGTGGTCCCGGTACTGGATCACCAGAAGGCTTACGCGGGCTTTATTCTTATCTTCCAGGATATCACCCAACGCCTGCAAAGCGCGGGCGAGATTGAGGGCACCTTGACGGGGCTGGGCAGGGAAATCCGGGCCTCCGCGGCCAGCATCCGCTCGGCCATTGAAGCCATTCGAAGCTATCCGCATATGGAGCCGGCCCAATTGGCGCGTTTCAGGGAAGTCATTTTCAATGAAGCCGTGGCTCTGGGCGGAGTGGTCGGCAAACTCGACGCGGATTGCACCCTGGAGCGCAAGACCGAATGGCCCCTGGCGCCCATTAGCGTTTCGGCACTATTGGAGATGATTCAAAGAAAGGCCAGGGGAACCATGAACATCGCCCTGGAAGCTGATGAAGAACTTCCCCAGCATTTTGTCAGGGCCGATACCTATGCCCTAGGCATGGTTTTTTACTTCATTATGGAACGCATCCAGAAGGAAAATGGTCCCGTGCCATTTACTTTGCGCCCCCATCGCCAGGATAGTTTCATCCACATCGATCTCTCCTGGCCGGGCAAGCCGGCGAAAATCGATATGCTGCGGACCTGGGACGACTGCCTGCTGGAGGCGCGCGAAGAACATCTGCCCTTTACTTTCAAAGAAATTCTTCGCTACCATGGGGCTGAAATCGGCGCATTCGCCTGCCCGGGCCGGGCCCACGAATCGTGCCTGCGGCTATTTCTACCGGCCTGTGACGCCATTCCTTTGGCGCCGGCGCGCCGGGTTACCATTTTAACCCAAAGCCGGCCGGAGTTCTTCGATTTCGATCTCTTTGGCCAGGCCGCGCCCAGTCCCCAGATCGCCCATCGTCTACTCAGCGACCTCAACTATACGGTGTTTGACACCGAAACCACGGGCCTGAACCCCAGCGAAGGCGATGAGATCGTGGCCATCGGCGCCGTGCGCCTGGTCAATGGCCGCCTGTTGCGAGAAGAATCCTTCGATCAACTGGTGGACCCCCGCCGCCCCATCCCGGCGGCCGCCACCCGCATCCATGGCATCCGGCCGGAAATGGTCAAAGACCGCCCCGGCATCGAGCTGGTTCTGCCGCGCTTTCACCAATTCAGCGCCGACACCATTCTGGTGGGCCACAACGTGGCTTTTGATATGCGATTGCTGCAGGTCAAGGAGGCTGCCACCGGCATCCAGTTCACCCAGCCGGTGCTCGACACCTTATTGCTTTCGGCTGTTCTTCATCCCGCTCAAAGCGACCACACCATGGAGGCCATTGCCGAACGCCTGGGGGTCTCCATCGAAGGCCGCCACACGGCCATGGGCGACGCCCTGGCCACGGCCAATATCTTCCTTAAAATGCTGCCCCTGCTGGCCGAAAACGGCATCCTCACCCTGGATGACGCCATGAGCGCCTGCCAGAAGACTTTCTATGCGCGTATCAAGTATTAGAAACCAATTCAAAAAATTTAAATACTTCTTGAAATCCCGGCGGCGGGCAATTGAGCCGGCCGCCGCCGGAGTTGTGCTACTGGAAGATGAAATTCAAGAGGTGAGTCGTGACCTGTTCCGGTTTGCGATTATTCTGCACCGGCGCCGCCGTCAAAACATCCAAATGGTCATAGCCGGGGATGACCGGCGAACCCGGCGGTGTCAAATCGCCGCCCAGATTGGGCCCATCGCCGGCAACGATGTCCAGCACCGGGTGTTTGGACACACCTTCCGGGTGCACGATGCCGTCCGTGCCGAACATGGAATCGACCGCCAACCGCATCGGGAAGTACTTCTCCACAAAATCCATGGGCAAGGCCGCCATCGCGCGCGCCAGGTCGTTAATGTCCGTGACCTCCTTGGAAGAATCGGTGTAGGGCACGCCGTCTTTGGTTTTTGGAATATCCACCCCGCCCAGCTCATTGTAATTGTACCAGCCATAGAGCGGTCCCCTGCGGATCAAGCCGCCGTCATCCGTGGGAATGGCAACATTGCCGCCGCCCAGGAACGCACTCAGGGCCTTTAGCGCCGGGATTTCGGACAGGGCTTCGGCCACATTGCTGGGAACGGGGAACTCTTTATCCGCCACCGGACCGCCCTTAAAAAAGCCAATGCTTGAGCGGACAATGGAGATGGGCATGCTGTTATCGTCAATGAAAATGGCGAACAGGGCCTGATTGGTGTAGCGGAATTTGGTAATCGAAGGGGTGGCGGCCAGGAAAGCGGCCAGATTGCGCGAGTGGTAAAACCGGTAGGACAGGGTGATGTTTTCATTGGCCGGCAGACGCTCGATGGAGCGCGACTCCTCCTTGGGCAACGTCGCGGCGCCCATGCCCAATCCGGTGAGCAGGTTCATTACTTCCGGATTGATGACGCCGTTAATGTAGACAAAGCGCGGCGCCTCGCCCGCCATCATCTTCTCTGTATAGTTTTCGGGGATATTGGCGACAAAATCGGCGATCTTGGGCGGTAAGGTCGACGTGGTATCCAGCAGTGTGCCGGAAGTCACCAGGGTGTCCAGACCAAAGTAGCCGGCGCACTGGTTGTAGCCCGCATCGTCGATGGTCGCGGGGTTGCCGTCGAAATCCCAGCAGGCATAGGCGCCGGTGATGAAACCGCCCAAAGAGTGGCCGCCCAGATAGACCTTTTGTTGACGCACCTTTTGATCGGGAATGCCGCGCGTAATGATTTCATTCCAATCGATCACGGTTTGCGCCATGCCCATGCCGATCAGCCAGGCCGCATCGGTGTACGGGTCCAAGAAACCCTGAAAGTGCTGGCCGTTATAAGCCACGTCGCGGTAGTAGTAATCAATGAAGTCATAGGGGTTGCCGCTGGCCCGGGCGAGCCGGAGACCATTGAGATCTTCCAGGGCGTTGGCCCGACGGTCAATGGCCCAGAACTCCACATATTTTCTCTTCTCCCTGAAAGCGCGGCTAACCACATTGCAGCCCACATTGTAGAAGGCCGAAGCTCCTTCCAGGATGCCGGGCTGGGCGATCAGAATCCGGTCGGCCGCCGAAGGATTCAGCGGTCCGTTCTTGTGGCGGATGCGCAGAAAATGCAGCACATCGCAGGTCGCTGGATGAGCGCCGAATGAAGCCGGCAACGGCGCGTTGACCGCCACATCCGTGGCCACCGTATCCGGGAAGGTGGGGTTCTGGTCCGCGCCAAATTCGGAAAATCCCGGTGGCGGCCAGGCAGTTCCAGCAGTCCCGCTGCCCGCCACACCTTGCGGGATAAAACCCAACATCACCACCAAAACGATAAAACACCTTGTCAAAATGGATGGCAGTACTTTTTTCATTCTTCTATCCTCCCAGCCTTTGAAGTGAATATCCCTGGACCGCGGAAACAAAAACATGAAGCCGAGTGATTGAATCCAAATTGGATTCTTACTCGATACCCAATAACCCATTTGAATAATTGTGAGCCCACCCGATCTTTTTGGGTGCACCCCATCACTGAATCCAATGCAAGGAACGCTTGCCGTACGAGAAAAACATGCTGGCAGGAAGCCGGCAGCCAACATTCATTAAAATGGCAGGAATTCTGCCGTCTGTCAAGATTTGTCACAGAATCATAATTTGTAATTATGAGCTTGGGTTTGGGGATATTTGCGAGTGGGGCCGGCGAAAGCGTAAGTAACGACTGTTGCATATCAATTACTTTCCAAATCATACTCGTGCGCGCACTCTTAGTCGAAATGGCCGGAAAAAGCTCTTCGAGTACGCGTACGAGTACCGCTTCGCTGAGTACGAGTACGAACACATCGGCTCGTTTCTGTGCTGCAAGCAACAGTCGTGGCTCGCACATTGTTGCCATTGACATTTTGATTCGTGCCGATCCATAGGATAAATGCCCTTACCTTCATCAGCCTCTCCAGACAATTTCAAGAATTCCTATGGACAACCGATATCAAATGCACTAGAAATGGCGGTTTCCATTTTAAGGAGCTAATAAAGCACATGACCACCCCCACAGTAACCAATGATAAAATCCGCAACGTGGCTATCATTGCCCACGTTGACCACGGCAAGACCACCTTGGTCGATGCCATGTTCCGCCAGAGCGGTTTGATCCGCGACGGCCAAGTCGTCAACGAACGTCTCATGGACAATATGGACCTGGAGCGCGAGCGCGGCATCACCATCGCGGCCAAGAACTGCTCGGTGCAGTGGCAGGGCGTGAAGATCAACATCATCGACACGCCCGGCCACGCCGATTTCGGCGGCGAGGTGGAGCGGGCCCTGTCCATGGCCGACGGCGCCCTGCTGCTGGTGGATGCCTCCGAGGGGCCATTGCCCCAGACCCGTTTCGTGCTGGAAAAGACCCTGGCGGCCGGCCTGAAGGTCATCGTGGTGATCAACAAGATCGACCGCAAGGATGCCCGGGCGGCCCAGGTGCTGGATCAGGTATATGATCTGTTCATTGATCTGGATGCGGACGAAAACCAGCTCGACTTTCCGTATTTATACGCCATCGGCCGCGAGGGTGTTGCCCAGGCTAAATTGGACCAGCCGGGCAAGGATCTCACCCCACTGTTCGA
Organism: Deltaproteobacteria bacterium; assembly: GCA_021824175.1. Lineage (GTDB taxonomy): Bacteria > Desulfobacterota > Desulfobacteria > Desulfobacterales > Desulfosarcinaceae > Desulfatitalea. Next base: position 18,638 of record JAKALP010000006.1, on the reverse strand, counting down.
TCTGATTCTGGAAAAAATTCCGGCGCCCACCTTTCAGGCCGAGGCCCCTTTTCAGATGCTGGTGTCGGACCTGGGCTATTCCGACTATCTGGGCCGTCTGGCCGTGGGCAAGGTAGCCAATGGCCAGGCCCACACCAAGGACACCCTGGTGTGCATCGGCGCGGACAACGACCCCCAGGCGCTCAAGGTGGCCTGCCTGCAGACTTATATCGGGCCGGCCATGAAAGAGGTGGAGACGGCCGAGGCGGGCGATATCATCGTGCTGGCCGGTATTGACGAGGTGCGCATCGGCGACACCATCTGCACCCGCGGCACCACCCAGGCCCTCAAGCGCATCCGGGTGGACGAGCCCACGGTGGCCATGCGCTTTACCATCAATACTTCGCCATTTGCCGGGCGCGAGGGGCGCTACAGCCAGTCGCGCCATCTGCGCGAGCGGTTGTTCAAGGAAACGTTGCGCAATGTGGCCATCCAGGTGGAAGAAACCGAAAACCGCGAAGTGTTTCTGGTCAAGGGCCGCGGCGAGTTTCAGCTGGCCATCTTCATCGAAACCATGCGCCGGGAAGGGTTCGAACTGGGTGTGGGTCGGCCCGAAGTCATTTATAAAACAGTGGATGGGGTCAGGCACGAGCCCATGGAGCACCTCTTCGTGGATTGCGAGGAGCAGTTCATGGGCGTGGTGACCGAGAAGCTCTCCATCCGCAAAGGCCAGATGGCCAACCTGATCAATCACGGCTCGGGCCGGGTACGCCTGGAGTTCACCATTCCTTCACGGGGGCTGATCGGCTATCGTGACGAGTTTCTCACCGACACCAAGGGCACCGGTCTGCTCAACACCTATTTTTCCGGTTACGACACCTTCAGGGGCGACTTTCCCACGCGCTACAATGGTTCTCTGGTTTCCGACCGCCAGGGCACATCCGTGGCCTATGCCCTGTTCAATCTGGAGCCGCGCGGCGTGCTCTTCATCCGGCCGGGCGAACCGGTCTACGAAGGCCTGATCTTCGGCGAACACAACCGGGCCAATGACTTGAACGCCAACCCCTGCAAAGAGAAGAAGCTCACCAACATCCGCGCCGTGGGCCACGATGAAAACGTGATCCTGGCGCCCGTCAGACCCATGACCCTGGAGTGGGCCATCCACTTCATCCGCGACGACGAAATGGTGGAGGTCACGCCCAAGTCCATCCGCCTGCGTAAAACCATTCTCTCGGCCCAGCAGCGCTACCGGAATAAAGGGGAGAAGGGGTAGGATTATTCACATCAAAAGCATTTCTGGATTGCTCCCCTTGCATGGATGATCTCTTTTTCTTCGATCACCCCCGCTTGAGAATATTTCTTATTTTATCCAGGGTCTGATCATCGCTCTGGCGGATCATGCGGATGATGTCGTTGCATCGCTCGCTCGGCGCGCAGGGGTCGGCGGTCTCGATTTCGACTTGCAGGATGTCGCTGATGGCTTTGACCAGCTTGGCCGGGGTCACCGGTTTTTCCATGGTGTAGCGCGGCCGCAGGCCGGAAGTAAAAGCATTGAATCCTTTGATGTCTTCGCTGCCCAGGTCGTCGTGGGCGTGGGCCGTGATGACGATGATGGGCAGGTTGGTCCAGCGCGGATTTTGTCGCAAGGCGCGGATGACATTGATGCCGGAAGTGCGGGGCATGACCATGTCCAAGGTCATCAGGTCCGGCGCGAACTGTTCGATGATCTCCAATGCTTCCGTGCCGTCCTTGGCGGTTTCGACAATAAAACCGGCATCCTCGATGCAGGCGGAGAGAAAGCTGCGAACATCGGGTTCGTCTTCCACCACCAGAATCTTCTTCTCCGAGGCGTGGGTCATGGTCTGCTCCTTTATTACTTCTCGACGATTTGCGGCTGCTTTAATTGGTCCGAACCATTGCCGGCCTTGAGTTTGGCCATGGCCTTGGTCAGCTCCAGAATCACGCCCAGCCCCTCTTTGACTTCGTTGTTGAAGCCGGCCGCGGCCAAGCCCATGGGACCCACTTTGGGGGCCTGGGTCAGATCGATCTCGGAAGTCATCTGGGTCAGCCGCTCCATAAAGGCCACGGTTTTGGGTTCCGCAAATTTTTTGGCCAGGCGCAGGACATTGACCGCGCCGTCGCCAATCTGTTCGATATCTTCGGGCGTATAGGCGTCGGCGATTTTGGCGCGAATATCCAGCATGGCCCGGATGATGCGGAAGACGCCGCGCCTTTCCAGCTGATCCAGATGCGCGATCACCTGGGGCACGGCCGATTTCATCAGCGGCTCCAGGTCATTGATGAAGTCAATGATATTCTCCAATTGCTTTAGTCCCCAGTTCAGGTTGCGGATGTTGCGCACCAGGCGTTTAACGAAGAGCAGTAAATCTTCCAGCTGAAAGCCGGCTTCTACTTCCCGCAGCTCCTGGATCAGCAGCTTGACCGCCGTGTTGCCCAGGGGGACGATATCCTCTTTGAGCTCCAGCAGGGCCTGCTGGGATTTGGTCATTGGTTCGAGCTGGGCCTCAATCTTCTCCAGCTTGGCAAGAATCAATTCCTCATTGGTCATGGCCGCCTCCTACTTTACTGCCACGTGGGGCCACATCTTGCCGGCCATGGTCATTTGGGGTTCCAGCGGCATCTCCTGTCCGGTGAGCAGCAGATTCCAGTAGACCCACTTGAACATCATTTTGCCCCAGTAGTTGATGTAGCTTTCGCCCACCAGATCAAAGGGCCCCAGTCCTGGGAAGGGGAATTTGCCGGGCAACGGCTCGGTCTTGTAGTTGAAGTCAAAAAGATAAGCCTTGTCATAGCCGGAGACAATAAAGCAGGTGGAGTGGCCGTCAAAGAGCGGCTTGGGCGCCTGGCCGTCGATTTCGCGGATCATATTGTCCACCACGATTTCGGCTTCATAGTGGGCCACGGAGCCGGCCTTGGAGGTGGGCACATTGGTGGCGTCGCCCACCACATAGATGTTGTCGTACTTCTCGGCCCGCAGGGTGTGATGGTTGGTGATGACATAACCCATGCCGTCGCCCATGCCCGAATCCTCTATGTATTTGGCTCCCAGATTGGGCATGGTGGAGACCAGCAGATCATACTGGACCTGATCGCCGCCGGCGGATTCGATGGTGTGGGTCTCGGTGTTGACGCTGGAGAGATGGAAATTGGGCCGCACCAGGATATTCTTCTCTTCGGCCGCCACGCTTAACACTCTGGTGGCAATGGGTTTGGTGAAGATGCCGGTGTTGGGGGTCACGAATTCGATCTCCACGCTGTCGCGCACGCCATTGATGGCAAAGAACCAGTCAGCCATGAAGATGAACTCCATGGGCACCACCGGGCACTTGTGGGGCATTTCAGCGATGTTGAAGACCAGGCGGCCCTTTTTGAAGTACTTCATCTTCTTGTACAGGGCCACGGCGCTTTCCAGGGTAAAGAAGGTGTGTACGTTGCCCTTGGGGTCCGGGCGCCACTCTTCCAGGCCATCCACCTCTTCGGGTGCGATGTGGCAGCCGGTGGCGATGACCAGATAATCATAGCTATAGTTGCCCTTTTTGCAGGCCACCTCGCGTTTGTCCGGATTGACCCCTATCACCTCATCCAGAATAAAATTGACCCCTTTGGGGATAAAATCGCGTTTGGGCTTCATGCAATCGGCGGCGGTATAGATGCCAAAGGGGATAAAGAGCCAGCCGGGTTGATAGTGGTGCATTTCATCATTATCGATGATGGTGATCTGCCAATCATTGGCAGAGAGCTCCTTGTGCAGTTTGGCCGCCACCATGGTGCCGCCTGCGCCTGAACCTAGGATCACGATCTTTTTCATTCATGCCTCCTGAGCACAAAGTATGTGATAATGAATATCGGCGTAGCTTGGAAATCGTCATGTGCCGCGGTGGTAAGGGCGGCTCCCTTACTGCCGGTGGGCCGCATTCATTTTTGTCGCCCGCCAATTAATTTCGGTTGAGTAGGGCTACCGATGCGTCCTCTAAACGATATGGGTTGCAAAGCTTACCCCACCAATATAATCTATATAATTCCAATATGAATAGAGATGAAACCGAGGGGGTTGTCAAGCAAAAAGGCGGACGGAGGCCCATGGCAAAAACGGTTTTGGTGATCGACGATGAATCCGATATTCGCGACTACCTGGTGGCTGTCCTTGAAGATTGAAGTGTTGGCTCAGACCGTGGCCGCGTTGCTGGAAAATTGAAGAAGGGGGGCGCAATGAATCATTCGGCACCGGAACAAATCGCCCGCTGGCTCCAGGAGCAGTTGTTTGATGCCATTCCCATGGGCGTGGCGGTGGTGGACCGCGACCACACCATTATACATGCCAACCGGGCCTTCGAGGAGATGTTCGGGGTCTGGCAAGGCCGCAAATGCTATGCGGTGCGCAAAGGCCGCAGCGAGGTATGCAACCAATGCATGGACTTTGAAACCTTCCAGGACGGCCAACCACGCCGCAGCGAAGTGCTCGGCCAAAACCGTGAAGGCCGGGCCGCCCGCTACATGAAACATACCCTGCCAATCCGGGATGGGGACCAAAACATCTCCTATTTGCTCGAACTTTATACGGATATCACCGAAACGGATAAAATCCTCAAAGAGTACCAGCTACTTTTCGACGAGGTGCCCTGCAATATCCTGCTCATTGACCGCGACTACCGCATCGTCAAAACCAACGCCCGCACCCGGCGCATGGTGGGCGAAATCGTGGGCGGCTATTGCTTTCAGGGGCTCAAGGGCTTTGATCACAAATGCAACGAGTGCACGGCCCGTCAAACCTTTGAGGACGGCAAGATGCACACCGGCCATCACATCTGGCGCACCCGCGACGGCCGCACCATTCATCTGCATGTGATCACGGTTCCGCTGCGCCACTTCAACGACCGCTTCGACATGGTCATGGAGATGGCCGTGGATGTGACCCAGACCCTGCAGTTGCAGGATGGATTGAACTTCGCCCACACCTTCCTGGAAACCATGGTGGCCACGGCCATGGACGGCATTCTGGCCGTGGATCAGCAGGGTCAGGTCACGATCTTTAATCCAGCCGCGCGCCGCCTGTTCGGCCTGGAGACGGGCCGGCGCGTATCCAAACAAGATCTGGCGCGCATGCTGCCGGCCGAGGCCATGACCCTGGTGGAAGAAAAAGAGCATCAGGTTTATCTGCCCGATAGCACTATTAACACCGTTGAAGGGCGCCAGGTCCCGGTGCGGCTGGCCGGCAACCAGTTGCGCATGGACGGCAAGGCCCTGGGCATGGCCTTTTCCATTCAGGATTTGAGCGAGCTCAAACAGTTGCACAGCGAAAAATTGGAGGCTGAACGCATGGCCGCCGTGGGGCAAACCGTGGCCGGCCTGGCGCACGGGGTCAAGAATCTGATCACGGCCCTGGAAGGGGGCATGTACATGCTCCAGACCGGCCTGGACAAAAGCAATGTGGGCCGGGTGCGCAAAGGCATGGAGATGCTGGAACGCAATATCGAGCGCATCTCGGTGTTCGTCCAGGCCTTTCTGGGCTTTGCCAAGGGCCGGCAAATCAAGGTGCAGCTCAATGACCCGGCGGAGATCGCCCGGGAAGTGGTCAGCATGTACAGCGCCAAGGCCAAGGCCAACGGCGTGATTCTGCGCCATGAGCGCCTGGGAGAGATCGCGCCGGCGCCCATCGAATATGAAAGCCTGCACCAGTGCCTGACCAATCTGGTGGCCAATGCCATTGATGCCTGCCAGATGAGCGAAGGCGGCCAAACCTTTTACGTGACCTTGCGCACCTTCGAAACCGATGGCGTCATTTGCTACGAAGTAATCGACAATGGTTGCGGCATGGATTACGAAATTAAGAAGAAAGTCTTTTCTACTTTTTTTACTACCAAAGGATTGGGCGGCACCGGGCTGGGGTTGCTGATGACCAAGAAGATCATCCAGGAGCACGGCGGCAGCATCGACTATGAATCCGAACCCGGCCAGGGCACGACTTTCAGAATCCGCCTGCCGCGGGCGCGGCTGCCCAAGATTGCCGACGGCACTGAGACAAACGCATAATCAGCGGGCCGCTGAAAAACGAATATCGAATATTGAACAAGCAATATCGAATTACAAAGTCTTTTTTGGAGCGGGTGAGGTACCGCAACGATAAGTTAACAGGCACCTTGATTTCCAACTTTTGCTGTTCCTTGTTCGATATTCGATATTCAATTAAGTTGGCGCTTATTGGGGAGGGTGCCGATGGCACGCGAACACCCTCCCATATTGCACCCGAGTCTATCAAGTTACATTCCACCGCCTTTTTTGCCCGCAGGGTTAGGTGTCTGTTCGCCCCTCAAGATAGTAATTTCCGCCCGCCGGTTTTGCTGGCGGCCAGAAGCCGTGTTGTTGCTGGCTACCGGAAAATCTTCGCCCATGCTTCGGATAATGATCTGGTCGGGCGCGATACCATCGGCCTGCAGTGTCTTGGCCACGGCTTCGGCGCGCCGTTGGCCCAATTCCTGATTGTACTCTTTAGTGCCGATGTTGTCGGTAAACCCCTCCACGAGAACACGGTAGCCCTGATTGGATTGGACAAACTCCGCTAACCGCTTAAGTTCCGGTTTAACCTCGGCCGATAACTGGGCCTGATCGACACCGAAATGGGGTTTGCTGAGTTGCGACTGCATCTGCTCTGTCTGGGACCGATAGGCCCGCAGTTGTTCTTCGGCCGACTCTTGGTGCAAAGCAGCTGACAGCTTATTCGTCTGGCCCTGCAGCTGCGCCAGTTCCATTTTGGATTTTGCCTGGGCGGCCTGGAGTTTGGCCAGATCCACATTGCGTTGAGCAATATAGGCGTGGTTAATTTGTTCTTCCCACGTATTGGCCGCCTGTGCCTGCTCAAGTGCGGTGTGGGCATCGCCAAGAGCCATGGCGCCGTTTTGTACCACGGCGGGATCATTCATGGCTTCCGAATAGGACTGGCGCGCCTGGGACAGCTCTTTGGAAGTTGCGCAACCTATCACGACCATGAGCGCCAGTATCAAAATCATCCATTTTGACATGATTTTCATATCCATCCTCCTTTGAAATAACAGCTATCGGTTTTGCTCGACCTCTTTTTGAAGCCGATTGGTTTTAGAACGCCACGCCTGGATTTCGCGGTCCAGCTGGGCGCTCTGGGCCCGGGCAGCGGCCACTCGAGCGTCGATCTCGGATTGCTGGGATAGAATCAGGGACTCACGACGATCGTCAAAGCGGAATCGAGCTTCAGCCTCCTTCAGTTTGTCATTGGCCATGGCATAATCCTTCGGTGCGCTATCTTTCGCGCCCTCGGCCTTGGCTTGAGTTACGGCGGCGTCCGCTTTCTCAATGAACCCGGTGTCAGGGACATAGTCGAATTGGCTGCTTCTGTAATATTCAGGCATTTGAACGGGCTGGGACGCACAGGCCCCAAATAAAAGAGTTATCGCCGAAAACAAAGAAAGCGCCAACATCCTGGGTATGAAATTGCGTTTTACGCACATAGGTCATCCTCCTTTCGATTCTGGGGGTTGTGGAGCGCGCACCAACGAATCATCTAATTCAGCGCTCAAATAGGGCTGGTCCAATGTGGTTCAGTGAATTGAAACGGCCTTTGCAATGCGGGTCTATCGATTCGAAGCAAGTTGGGAGGAAAATATCCTGCGCGGAGCCGGCTGAGGCGATTTCAGAAAGCGGAGAATTTGATTTGAAGGTGCGATTTTACCTGACTGTATCTACTGATAATCTAAAATAGATAAGTCACATTTATGGAATTGCAAGGGCAGTTCAGGACGGTTGACGCCGATGGGGGGCCGCGGCTCCCGCACGATGGGTCTCAAGCGTACTCTCCGCTTGGCGGGCGGCCGCGAGACCGGATTGAAAAAGAGTTTTCACCGGCTCTGGAATATCTAATTTTTCGATCTCCTGGCCCATGGTTTCCAGGATGCGGCGGTATGCTTCTAACAGCTGCGCTTGTTCGGCGACGGACAGCGTCACCAGCGAATGCTGTTGTGTGATGATTGGTTGCCCGAGCAGCTGAGCCAAGCGGTCGATGTAAAAAAGGGTGTGGAGAAAAGAGGCGCAAAATTCGTCGACACTCTCCTGGGCGTGCCCGCCGTTCATGCCGCGTATGAAGTTGCTCTCGTTGATAAAATCAAGCAACAGATGGTTCCCGGCTGAAATAGGGTTGGCTGTCTGGCTGTTGGAGAGATATCCAGCGGCCTTGACCGCCGCCCGCTCAGCGGAGGAAGTATTGGCGCTCATCAACTCGGCAAAAAGGTCTCTGATGTGTACATTGTCTGAGAACCCCAGTCGGTCGGACAGCAGGTGCATGGCCTCGTGTTCGGCGATGATGCGCAGTTCGGGCAGAGATTCCTTCCAGAACATTTCGCTGTTGATCCAGAGTTCGGCTTTGTTGGGACAGGTATAGGCATTGCTGGGCCCTTGGCAATCAAGGATATTGACCTGTTCGACCATGACGCTGGAAGCAATTGCTTCAACACCCTTAATCCCCGCCTGAATGGCTTCCAGGCGGTCATTAAAATCCGTTGACCGCTGTTTGAATCGGCCCAAATCCTTCCCCAGATAATAGAACATGGGCCCGGGGCGCTCAACTTGCTGCGGGGGGGCCAAGACCACTTGGAGGGGCACATCCTGGCGGACGGTCCAGATCTGATGCGCACTCTTTAGGCCGAAACCAATTTCAAAGGTCTGATTTTTGCTCAAAGTATCCCAAGGCACCCTGGAAAAACAGGAGTAACGACCTTTGATCCGTGCTTCGGGTGACCCCGCGCACCCTCGAGGCAGGTAGGTGTCCCAAAATCGCTGAGAGGCCATGGTGCCGTAATATTTTAATTTATGACTGCCATCCCCTTGATCGAGGATGGTGTTCATGGGCTGATCTCCGACGGTCACCGTTAAGGGTGTGGTGGTGAGCACCACCACGCCGTTGACATAACCATCCACCGTGATTTCAGTCATCGCCGCCAATTCGTCGGCCGTAAACGTACGCCGTTCAAGGCCGCCATTGCGAACGACATGCAGCGACAGGGCGACGACCTCCGGCAATAAGGATGTTCCGTCCCCATGCCGGGCCAAGTCCTGCGCCAACGGTTTTTTCAGCTGGGCTTCAACCGGCGTCGCAAGCAGCGCGACAATAAGCACAAGTGCCACGGGCCCGAACCGCAACATCATGAACCGTACTCCTTCAACGTGATGCGTATTTCACAGCAAAATACGTACCGTGTCCGCGTCTACCGAATAAGGATTGGAATCTATAGTCTATTTCCAATGGGGCCCGTTACTTGGCCCGTAAAAACCGTCATGGTTTTGCCGCTTTCCGGCGATTGGTGGGCAGCGGCGCCACGGCGGAATATCGTCATAAAAAGGGTAGGGCCTAATTGCGCTTGTCCTTGTAAATGTGGTTAGCGATGACAATGCGCTGGATTTCGGAGGTGCCTTCGTAAATCGTGAAGACCCGCGCGTCGCGATAGTAGCGCTCCACCGGATAGTCCTGGGTATAACCATAGCCTCCGTGGAGCTGGATGGCCTGGCCGGTGATACGGTTGACCATCTCCGAGGCAAAGAGTTTGGCCATGGCGGCTTGCATGGTGAAGTTTTGGCCGCGATCCTTGAGGGCTGCGGCGGCCAGGGTCAATTGGCGGGCCGCGGCGATCTGGGTGGCCATGTCGGCCACGATCCAGCGCAAGCCTTGAAATTTGGCGATACTCTGGCCGAACTGGGTCCGCTTCTGGGTGTAACGGATACAGGCATCCAGGGCTGCCTGGGCCACACCCACGCTCTGGGCCGCAATGCCGATGCGGCCGCTGTCCAGCCCCTGCATGGCGATATCAAATCCCTGGCCCTCGGCGCCCAGGCGCTGGTCGGCCGGAATGCGGCACTCCTCAAAGATCAGATCGGTGGTATCCGATGCCCGCAAACCCAATTTCTCCTCTTCATGGCCCACCTTGAAGCCGGCCGTGCCTTTGTTGACCACGAAGGCTGAAATGCCTTTGTGGCGTTTGGCTTCGTCGGTCTTGGCCGTGACGATCACCGTATGGGCATTCTTGCCGGAAGTAATGAAGCGCTTGGTGCCGTTAATAATGTAGTATTTTCCGTCGCGCACGGCCTGCGTGGTTTGGCTGACCGGATCGGAGCCGGCCTCAGGCTCGGTCAAAGCAAAGGCGCCGATGACTTCTCCCTTGGCCAGGGGAAGTAAAAAGCGTTTTTTCTGTTCGGGCGTGCCGAAATGGAGCAGAGTTTGGCAGACAATGGAGTTTTGCACGGACATCACTACCGCCGTGGCCGCGCAGGCGGCGGCGATCTCTTCCAGGGCCGCCACATAGCTGATGGCATCGGCACCGCTGCCGCCGTACTCCATGGGCACCATCATGCCCATGAGCCCCAGCTCGCCCAATTGCTTGAGCACATCGGCCGGAAAGGTTTTGGTGCGATCCCGCTCGGCCGCGCCGGGAGCCACGGCCCGGCGCGCGAATTCCCGCACCATGCTCTGAATCATGCGTTGTTCTTCGGTGAGATGGATCATGTTGCGCTCCGGTGATTTACTTCCTTTTTCGTTGGGCGGATATTTGCCGTGGGTAGTAAATAGAGTTTTAAGTTTTAAGTGTTAAGTTTTCAGCTTCTATTTTACGGATCATACACCACCACCACCAACTCCGCTTCGTTCTTGCCCACATTGCGCATATGGTGCTGGATGCCGGAGTTGAAATGCAGCGATTGGCCCTTGTCCAGGCGATTGACATGCTCACCCACGCTCACCTCAATATTGCCCTTGAGCACATAGACAAACTCTTCGCCTTCATGCTGATAGCCCACGCCTTTATGCTCCTGCAGGGCCGCAATCTGGATGCGAAAAGCCTTGAGGTGTTTGTGTTCGGCGCCGGGCGTCAGAGAAGTATAGGCGTAATCCTGGGTACGCTTGGTGTAAGCCGCGGCCCGTTTGTCGCGGGCTTGCTGGGCCTCTTCCTTGAGCAGGTCGCCGGAATTGATATGCAGGGCGCGCGATAGCTGCAGCAGGGTGCCCACGGGCGGAATTTCCTGGCCCTCTTCGATGCGTTTGAGGCAATCGACGCTGCAGCCGGTCTCGTTGGCCAGTTGGTTCAGCGTCATTTTTTTGCGGGTACGGAAGGTTTTGATGCGTTTACCAATGGGGGTGGGTGACTTGGGATGCGGCATGGGCAGCTCCTTTGATCGAATTATTAGTGTCAGACCCGGCAAGTTCAATTTAAGGGGCGGCAGAGTGGATCTGATTCAGCATAGGCTCGAATGTTCAGTAAGATCAAGCCCCAATCCACTCCCCAAAACTTGAATGCTAGTCGTAAAATCGGGCCGGCTGCTGAGCGCAGACCGTTTCAAAGCAACCCTATGAAAACCATTTCTGCGCACCTGTCGGTACCCAGGGATCAAATATCAATTCTTCAAAATAGAGTCGCGGAAATTATCCGTAAACACAGTGAGCAACCCGAATCGGGAGCAAATCCGCGACTGGCAAAAATCGTTGTTGAAGGTGGGCTATAAGGAGAGTCCGGGCAAGAACGGATATATTGCTTTCTCAATACGATTTGATAGATTTAAGGCACGATTAAAGTCTAAGTTGTAAAATCGACTTAGGACCCGAACGGTGTGCGCCAATATGTTGCGGTAATTATCCGCGATGCTGTGAGCAACAAAGTTATGCCTTAGAAGGAATATTCTAAACGAAAGGAGGTGATATAAATGAAATATGGCGCAAGAAATACTATCAAAGCAAAAGTCAAGTCAGTAAAAAAGGGAGATATAATGGCTCTGGTAAAATTTGAAGTTACGGTACCCGCGGAGATGGCCTCAGTTCTCACCACCGAATCGGTAGATGCAATGGGACTTAAGCCGAATGATGAGATTCAGCTAATTATTAAAGCAATTCATGTACTGCCCGTTAAAGAGTAGCGAGGTCAGGCAAGGCTGCGCTGAGATCAGGATGAAGGGTTTTGGACCAAAAGACTATTTTGAGAGAGTTTGTACAGTACATCAAGTTTTTTAAGTACCAACTCGCATAAAACAGGCGCCTTGCCCCCCTCTTTGACGGGGAGCAAGGCGCTTGGGATGTAACAATGGTTTTTTAGCTGCCGGCACTCAGCTTAAATTCCAGTCCATTGAGCCTAAATCAAAGCCAAACAGGCTGGGGCCAGAGCAATTATCGCTGTAGGTTCTCGATGACGGTGGCCACGCCCAGACCGCCGCCGCAGCAGGAGCTGAAGAAGCCGTAGCGGCCGCCGCGCCGGATCAATTCACGCATGGTGAACATGCAGATGCGGGCGCCCGAAGCTCCATTGGGATGGCCGAAGGCAATGGCGCCGCCCAGGGGATTCCACTTGGACATGTCGATTTTCTCGTCCATCTGCTTCTCGATCTCTTTGATCACCGCCAGGTTCTGCACGGCAAAGGCTTCATTGCACTCCATGACATCCATGTCTTTGATCTTCAGGCCGAGCCGTTTGAGAGCCATGCACACCGCGTAGGCCGGCCCGATGCCCATGATTTTGGGGTCCACGCCAAAGTCGGCGCCGGCCAGCCATTTGGCCATGGGTTTGTAGCCCAACTGTTTGGCTTTTTCGGCGGTCATCATCAACACCATGGCACCACCATCATTGCGGCCCGAGGCGTTGCCCGCGGTCACGGTGCCGTCCTTGCTGAAAGCCGGCGGTAGTTTGGCCAAACCTTCCAGGGTGGTATCGCTGCGGGGATGCTCATCCACGGCAAACACCTTTTCAGGGGTCTTTTTGGTGGCCGGGAACACCACGGGGGTGATCTCTTCTTTGAAATAGCCGGCTTTCATGGCTTCCGTGGCGCGCATTTGACTATTGTAGGCGAATTCATCCGAGGCTTGCCGGGGAATGTTGTACATCTTCTGTAGATTTTCGGCGGTGAGGCCCATACCGATCTGTTCATCCTTTACAGGCGACAGGGTGGTGTGCAAGGGCATGGGCGGGATCAGTTTGTAGGGTTCCACGGACATGGAGAACTTGGCCGGAATCTGGCTGTAGGACTCGCTGCCGCCGGCAATGGCGATTTCGGACTGGCCGGCCAGGATCTTCCAGGCGCAGTGATTGATGGAATCGATGGCCGAACCACACTGCATCTCCACGTAGGAGCAAGCGGTTTCATACGGCATGCCGGCATCCAGCAAGGCCCAGCGGGCCGGGTTGAGGGCCACCGAGCAGTGGGCCGCCGAGCCCAGCATGACGGTATCCACCTTGGCTTTTTCCATGATCTTGGTCTTGGTCAACAACCCTTTGATGGCGATGCTGGCCAGCTTGGCCATGGGAATATCGCGCAAAGTGCCGCCCATGCGGCCAAAAGCGGTGCGAACGCCATCCACGAATACAACTTCTCTTCCTGACATGTTTCTCTCTCCTTTGAATAGTGTATTATGAACCCAATCCCTTTGCTTAAAAACAATGGGAATCCAGATTCCCATAAGATAATGCGATCGTCGTGGGCCGTATGTGCGCTGCCGAGGATCTGACGACATACGACAAGTACAGAGCAAAAGCAACCGCTCGGGTAACGCGAGAATTCAGAAGTCAGAATTCAGGAGCCAGAATAATAGACTCTTTTCCCATTCCCATCATTCTAGTGCCTTGCGTTCACTCGTTCCCGCGCTCTGCGTGGGAACGAGGAGATTTACTTTGCCCCTTTGTGCCTTTGCGCCTCTGTCCCTTTGTCCCTCAGTCTCTTCCCTTTACTTTCCCCCCATGGAGAGCGGAATCACCGAAGTGCCCCGCACCTTGGCCGTGGACATCATCAGGTCCCGGCCGCTGGCGGGCGGGTTGGTGCGCTGGGCTTCGGGTTTGAGCAGCAACGTGATGGCTTCCACCGGGCAAGTGGTGACGCACAAGCCGCAGCCGATACAACGATCGGTGCTGACCTCAGCCACCCCATCGCTGTTCATGGTGATGGCCGCCATCTGGCAGCGCTCCAGGCACATCTCGCAGGAGGTGCACTGCTCGGCCGTGACTTGGGCATAGTAATCGTTGAACACCGCCTCGGCCGGCTTGGGCAATTTGTTCAGCGCCCGCAGCAGACCGCAGCAATCGCCGCAGCAGTTGCACATGCCGCCGGGGTTGATCATGTTGGCCGGCTGGTTGACCAGGCCCGCTTTTTCACACTGATCCAGCACGGCCAGCGCCTCTTCCTGGGAGATATAGCGACCCAGTCTATTCTCCACATAGTAATCGGCGTGGGAGCCAAAGGAGAGGCATACTTCTTTGGGTTTGTCGCAACCCTTGTCGAGGAGTCCCTGCTGCACGCGGCAGATGCAATCGGCCAGGGCGATTTTATCTTTGGTTTTGATCATCTCCCGGGCCTGGGCATAGGGCGCCACCGGATGGCTCAGCGGCACGGACTGGTGCACTGGCACGGTGCGCAGCGGCGCGATATTATTCTGGGGCGAAAGATTCATGAAGCCTTCTTGCATATAATCTTCCACCAGCTGGGCCAGTTCCCGGTCCATGTTCTTCAACTGGAATTCGTAGGAGCCGATGACGAATGCCACGGCCGCATATTTGACTGTTTGGCCCTTGCGCAGCCGGAAGATCAATCCTTTGCGAGCCATGGTCTCCAGCATTTCGCGCACCTGCTTAAGATCCCGTCCGGTGCGTTCGGCCACGGATTCGGGCGATTCCAGCATCATGGCCAGTTGCAGATAGAGGTCGGCCTCTGCTTCGGTGAAGAGCCGCTTGAGGATTTTGAATTCTACTCCGGATTGGGTGGCCGGAAAACCGATGGAGTATTGATCGAGCTGTTCGCGGAGTTTTTTATAGATGGGTTCGTTCATTGGGTCCTCCTAATCATTGAGGAACATAGCGGAAGAAAAGAGTTTAAAGTGTGAAGTCTAAAGTTTAAAGTTAAGCAGTTCCTGCTATTGGATTTTTATTTGAGTAGTAAAACACTCAATGCCAGCAGACCTCAACTTTAAACTTAAAACTTTAAACTTAAAACTATTGTTAATACTTCATCCCCGGCAGGTTCAACGACGCCGTGTTGCCGCCATCCACGGGCAAAGCCTGTCCGGTGATGTAGCTGGCCTCGTCGCTGGCCAGGAAGAGAATGGCGGCGGCCACCTCTTCGGGGCGGCCGTAACGCCGCAGTTCGCAACGGGAACCCAGTTTCTCTTCCTTGCCCTTGGCCCGGGCATAGTCGAACACCGGCTTGGTCATGCCGGTCTCGATCAATCCCGGACAGACCGCGTTGACGCGGATGTTGAAGCCGCCGAAATCGCAGGCGGAGGTCATGGTGAAGTTGATTAGGGCAGCCTTGCTGGCGCTGTAGGCATTGCCGCCGGCGCCCGAGCGGATGCCGGCCACCGAAGCGGTGTTGACAATGGCGCCCGAGCGGCGCTCCTGCATATGCGCGGCCACATGCTTGGTGGAGTAGACCGCTCCGAGCACGTTGACGCTGTACACCCGTTGCCAATCTTCGCCCGCCCACTCCTCCGGCCCGCCATGGCTGCCGGTGATGCCGGCGTTGTTGCAGACAATATCGACGCGCCCGAATGTGGATAAAGCGGCGTCCACCAAGGCCTTGACCTCTTCTTCCACGGATACGTTGGTCTTGCGGGTGATGCCTTGGCCGCCGACCTCCTGGACCATCTTCAAGGTCTCGGCCAGGGCCTGTTCCTGCATATCCGCTATCGCCACCGTGGCGCCTTCCCGGGCGAAAAGTACGGCCGTGGCCCGCCCGATGCCGCTGGCCGCGCCAGTGAGGATGGCGACTTTGTCCGCTAAACGACCCTTATTATTCTGACTCATCGATTGCGTTCTCCTTTTATCATAACAACGAATGTACCCCTTTCCAGGTCCGGAAAGGGGTACATCGAATGGCATTCAAAAGCAATCGAAAGGCGCTAGTTCTTCTTTTTCGCCAGGGCTTCGCGATCCCCGCCGCTCATGCCGGCGATGTAGCGCACCACTTTCTTGCGTGATTCGATGTCGTACTGGGTGGTGATGGCGATCTGCTCCATGATGGGCGATCCGCCGCCATGGTAGTTGCCCACGTTGGTGATGCCGCCCATGGCTGAGCAGAGCATGTCGCCCAGGTAGCGCCAGAATTGGGCCTGATCCTCCGCCGGCATATTGGGATTGCGTTTGGTGTATTTCATCAGCAGCTCGCCGGTCTCGGGATTGGCGAAATCGCGTTCGTGGGGGAAGGTGGCCACCACGCCGCCGGCGATGTCGCACAGCATTTCGGCTTCGCGATAGACCGCTTCGCCCGACAGACAGCGGCCCACATTGCAGTAAATGGAATGGGGAATATAAGAGCCGGGGCCATAGGGCATGAAGCCCACGCCGGGAATATAGACTTCCGGTTTGCCCAGATCCGAGGCCGTGTAGCCAGCGGCATAGCCCAGCTCGGTGGTCATGATGATCTCGGCCAGTTTTTCACGCACATGTTCGGCCTTATGCACATTGTTGACCTCGGCGGCCAGGGCCGCGGTGCCCAGGACGATATCGCCGATGGCCGGTTTGCAACCCGAGTAGGAGTGACGATGGAACAGGGCGAAGAGCAGGGCCAGCACACCACCATGTTGATGTTCGCCGGCCAGAAAGACCCGGTCCCAGGGCACGAAGCAGTTGTCGAAGATCATGTAGGAGTCGGTGGCGCCGTGGGAAAAACCACGTTTGTAGTGCTCGCGGGGGCGCAGCTGGTGGATGGTGACGACTTGCTTCAGGCCGTCCCAGTCGCCCGGCACGGCAAAGGCCACGGCGTAATCCTTGTCTTCCTTGCGCAGGGCGCGGGTGGGGAAGACCAGTACTTCGTCGGAAACTGACGCTTCGGAAATGTGCAGCTTGCACCCTTCCACCACGATGCCGTCCTTGAGGCGCTCCTTGATGCGCACATAGGCGCCGGGGTCGGGCTGCTCAGCCGGGCGCAGCATGCGGTCGCCCTTGACATCGGTCTGGGCGCCGGCGGAGACCAGGTCTTCCCGCTGGAAGCGGGTGAGCCACGTTTTAAAATTGGCGTGATATTGGGTTTCGCCTTTGTTCTGCTTGTCAGCTTCATAGGAGACATTGTAGACGGCGTTGGTGGCGTCGATGCCCATGCAACGTTGGATGCAGCCGCCCACCTTCTGGCACAACATGCGGGTCATGTCCTGCTTCTTGTGAAGGTCCTCTTTGTTTTGATGAATATGGGTGAAACGATTGATGCGTTCGCCGGTGAGGTGGGAAATAGCGGTGCACAGCTCCTGGTTTTCAGGCTTGGCCGCCTCCTCGTAGGTGGTGCCGATGGTGTTGAGACAGGCCATCTGGAGCTCATCGGTGCGGTCGATGCGTTGGCCGTTGAAAAAGACATTGCGCTTCATTTTGGACAGACCATTGATATAATCCTGTTTTGTCCTCATTTCTTTCCTCCTCATCCGGATAGGCCGGGACCAAAGGCTTGATATAAATTGAACCGTCTTCACTCGAAAACGGCCGGAGAAGCGCGCCGCCTTCTCCAAATGCATACCCTGTCGGGGTTTTAAACTTTTAAAAGCTTAACAGCCGGCCTGAAACGTGTCAACGAAAAAAATCGAACGCTCGTTCTATTTTTTATGAATCTGAATCAAAAGACGGTGCCCTGCCCAACGTGAGTCGTATCCATTTTCTGATGGCTTGGAATAAGGTCTAAGTTCGGGTTGTTACGCCTTGCCGTCCGAGGGCGGGGTCAAAAAGGCCAGCAGGAATTCATTGATCGTCTCGGCATACTGATCCACGGTGATGTCGCGTTTGGCGTACTTGGAGTGTTTTAGATACCAATCTTGAAGCATGCCCTGGATGATGCTGGCCGTCAGCCGGCTGTCCCGTTGGCGGAATACCCCTGCTTCCTGACCCTGGGTAATGATGGCTTCAAATATTTTTTCAAGACCCAGGTCGCTGGCCACGGCTTTTTCCCGTTCGAGCTTGTTGAGATTCTTGGCCTCCATGAAGGAAAAGAAGTACCAGGGCTGCATGGCTTCGCTGAGATAGAGATGGGTGTAAACCGCGGCTTTGAGCTTGCCCTGGGGGGTCGATTCCTGGGCCACCCGCTCGCGCAGAATTTTTTCGGAAATGGAACGGCGCTGGTTCTGAAGCATTTCCAGCAATTCATCCTTGCTAGAGAAATAGGTGTACAAAGCCCCCATGCTCAGGCCGCTCTCACGGCTCAAGTCGCGCATGCTCATGGCCTTGAACCCTTTGCGATTGCTGATTTTCAACACCGCGCCGAAGATCTTTTCAAGGTTTTTGACGACCGTCTTTTCCTTCTTGACCCGCATGGTTTCGCGGTTTTCGGCAATGGTGGCTTTGTAGATATCTCTTTTGGAGATGGTCACGGCTTTGTTGAACTCAGCATAAGTCATTGGAAATTCCGTTCTTTTGCTCATAACCAGGTTCGCCCTCCTCCATGCGGCGGGCACGCGGGCTAACGGTTATTGGGAGATAATTATCATATGCGGCCTGCAATGCAGCGGACATTATCATACCCGGATGAATTTTGCCATCCAGCCGTCAAATGTACTCAGGGTAACCGCATTTGGAAATCATCCATTTAAGACCTTCAACAAATAGTCATTATCCCAACCGGCCCTGAGGCGCTTGGTCTTGATACTCTTTTTTTTGAGGGATGTTTCTTTTTTAATCATGTTC
>JAKALP010000022.1 GCA_021824175.1 Deltaproteobacteria bacterium | reverse complement strand
ACCCTTGTTTTTCCAAATAAAAAAGCCTCCCAGCAGGAGGCCCATTTAATTCGAAAACCGCATATCGTTTGTCAATTATTGTGAAAATTACGCCGGATTTGGTTCCGTTGTTTTTGGGGATCTACACACGCCGACCGCTACCACCGATTATGGCCACACAGGAGTGGTGCCCGGTTCGACCTATTATTACCGAGTATCGGCAATGGATGCTCTCGGCAATGAATCGGAGCTGTCGGCGCAGGTTTCAGCCTATGTGCCGTTCGACAGCGCCACCGGTAAAATCCCCGACACCGGCCAAACCACCTCCTACACCAATACTTTTGGTGAGGATGCGGATTACTCCATCAACCCCCAATCCTACACCAAGCTCGACGCCAACGGCAACGCTCTTCCCGACAGCGCCGCCACCTGGGCCATGGTGCGCGACAATGTCACCGGCCTGATCTGGGAGAATAAAACCGACGACGGTGGAATCCACGACAAGGACAACACCTACACCTGGCAAGGCGCCCAGGATATCTTCATCGCCCAGCTCAATGCCCAGAACTTCGGCGGGCATAATGACTGGAGATTGCCCACAGTCAAGGAGCTGTCGTTCATTGCCGACCAGGGCCGGTACAATCCGAGCATCAACACCGGCTTCTTCTCGAACTCTATGTCGTCCTACAATTGGTCCTCTACTACCTGCGCCTTTTATCCTGACTACGCGTGGCTCGTGGGTTCCGGCCGCGGCGACGTCGGCTACGACCATAAGTCCAGAAGCTACTCCAACGGGTACTATTACTGTGCGCGTGCCGTGCGTGGTGGAACTTTATCGATCGAAACATTTGTCGACAATGCTAATGGCACCATCAGTGACACGACCACGGGGCTGATGTGGCAAAAGGGTGAAACCGGGGCCATGACCTGGGAGCAGGCCCTTGCCTACTGTGAAAATCTGCAACTGGCCGGATACAATGATTGGCGTTTGCCCAATCGCAATGAGCTGCAATCCATTGTAGATTATGCCAGGTACAATCCAGCCATCGACCAGACCATGTTCCCTGGCGCCACATCGTCCTACTATTGGTCCTCTACTACTTGCGCCTGGAATCAGGGCCACGCATGGGGTGTGTATTTCTTCAGCGGCTACGGCTACGTCGACTTCGACGATAAGTCCGGTAGCCACTATGTGCGTGCCGTGCGCGCTGGACAGTGATGGGGGATTTGGTTCTTTGGCACTTTGGAAAGGCCGATGGCTGGAGCTGAGGAGTAAGGCTGCTTGCCGAGGCGTCGGTTAGCGACTTGCCGGGGCGTAGTCACACCCAAAGCGTGGCGAAGCTTGGAGACTGTAGCCTGGAAGGCCCAAGGAATACAGAAGCAAACACAAAAGCAAACGGGAACGGCCGGGGCCGTTCCCGTTTGCCGCCCTTACCTGGTTTGCCAATATCCTGGCTTGCGATGCAGATGCATCACCGCCATGATTTGTATGTGATTGTTAACGATTCGATAGAGAATGCCGTAAGGAAACTTGTTTGTGAGGCATCGTTTGGTTTTGGAATCAATCGATGCCCATGCGAGGGGGTGTTCGCAGATCCGCTTGATTGTGGAATATACCTCTTCGGAGAACCTCAGGCCCAAACCAGGTTGAGACTCTTCATAGTACTCAATGGCTGCGAAAAACTCTTCTTCGGCGGCCTCGTGGAAGCTGAACTTCATTTCGAGAACCTTTGCTTGATCTTTTCGAAAACCACTTCACCAGGGATGAGTTTTGCTTTTCCGCTATCAAGGGATTGCGATCTGAGTTCGACTTCCTTTGCCCATGCTTGATCAATTTCGGACTGGGTCGGAAGGTTTGTGCTTTGCAAAAGCTTGTCTATTAAAAGCAAACGGGCCTCTATGGGCAAATCCAAGGCCTGCTCAAATATTTTTTCAGTTGATGCCGTCATGTTTACCCCCTTTGCGCACCTTCTATTCATTGCATTGCGATGGACGGTGTTGAATTGGCAGTGCGGTTAATAATGTTTGCGGATTTTCTGAACCAAAACCAGGCAAACTGAATAAAAAATTACCCATTTCCCTCCAGTGTGTCAACCAATTTGTGGATTATATTATAATTTTGAGGCGTTATTGCGAAGATCCCCATCGCCGTCCTTGTTTTCTGGAGGGGCATGCCGTAGTCTAAGCGGACTGATATTAAGTTTTGCCCTTGGCGGTCTTGGCGTCTCCCGCCAAGCAACGGGTCTGCTCTTGACTCATCTGGTTAAAAGCTCCAATGGACACAGATTTAGAAAGATTCGACTTCTTCTTCACGGGTGATATGGGGCGAGTGTTGATCTATCAATTTGTATCAATCCCATCCCCGACGTTCTTTTTGGGGCCACCGGCTTCGCAATCTATATTTCTTCGCCGATATTTTTAGAAACGGGGAAGTGTTGTGTACCACTGCCGGAGAAATTGCTTTTAGCGCAGCGCAAAAGCGCTGAAAAGAGAAGTAAAGATGTTTCTCTCAGCGGCTTAGCGTCTCAGCGGGAAAACAATGATGTTGATTTCGAGCCCGCCAGTCAGGTGTTTCTTGCGCGCTGGACAGTGATGGGGGCTTTGGGGCTTGGGTGCTTTGGAAAGGAATCAATCTTTTGAAGTCCCTTCCGAACGAACGAATTGGCCATGCTCAGTATTTGTTTACTTTCGTCGGGATTTTGAAAGGCGTAGTGTTTCCATCGGCTGATTCGAATCGCCCTTTCCCGAAATGGATTTCTGCTGTTTTCGTAGTCCAGAATGTATGGCCATGCTAATCTGAATGTGCCGGCCCGGATTTCTTCTTGAATCTTTAGCTTTGCTTCGGACTCCAGCCTTATTGGAAGTTGGGTCTGGTCATCGAATGGCCTGTTGAAGCAACAGTTATCCAGGTAAAGTTTCAACCTTTTTGATTCTTAGGCGCGTGGGCCGCTCCGTGAATTTGTCGCAAAATTTGCAGAGCAAGAGCAAGGTCAGGCATACACGGCCTCTTGATCGATTCGCTGCTTAAGAAAGAGATTCATAATTTGGCGCTGTTATTGTTTTTGTATTGGTTGGGAATTGATATAATTTGGGATCTTTCCATAGTCTCGCCTCTTTTGTCATGCTTGCCATTGTTTGGGATAACCGTAGGCAGAGTTGGAACGGAATAGTTAATCCCACTTGTGGATTCTTTGTACCCAAACTGGGCAAACTGAATTAAAAGTTACCCAATTCGCTCCAGGGTGTCAATCTATTAGTGGATTATCTTATGATTTTGGTATGTTATTGAATTCGTCCCAGCCGCCGTCTCTATTTACTTTACCTTTTTATGGAAAAATAGCGAAGGATTTTGCTTTGCTGACTTGGTAGATGCTGAAATCCTTGCGATCGAAAGTAACAATATTGTTGATGCCGGTTTCCATGGCCAGGCATACAAGCGTTGAATCCGCGTAGTCCATGGGAGTATCGGCATATTTACGCATCAATGCTTTGGCCGTTTTCAGGCTTGCCAAATCCATTGGAATGATTTCAATGGCGGTACTTAAAACGAAATCCATGGCCGCGGTTTGAGCTTTAATTGAAAAATTGAGGAGATATAATACTTCGGTCAATACCGCTTCGGTGGAATAAAGCCATCCGTCGAAACTTCGAAACCATTGAATTGTCTTTGTGTGATTGGATTCGCTTCGATCAAGCAGGGCTACCCAAGGCCCTGTATCCATAAGGG
Organism: Deltaproteobacteria bacterium; assembly: GCA_021824175.1. GTDB lineage: Bacteria > Desulfobacterota > Desulfobacteria > Desulfobacterales > Desulfosarcinaceae > Desulfatitalea. Next base: position 89,027 of record JAKALP010000022.1, on the reverse strand, counting down.
CTTTCAGCGGCATCAGGATTCCTTCAATTTTCTTATTAAATGAGCGCGATGATTTTTCCCCAGGTCCGCGATTCCGCTCTCAACAATACCTAAAAGGTTCCGCGCTTTCGCAAAAGGCGTTTTCTCTTTATCAATCGTTTGCTCCTCAATGAATTTCTTAATGGCGATCCTGGTGATATCGGACTTTTTTAACCCCATTTGGGCAGCAATGCGCTCCAGTTGCTCAAAATGATGATCCGGCATTCTGATGGTGATTTGCATTTCATGCTCCTTTGTGATGTTGCGAGTCATTTAGACTGCAATGTAATCTTATTAAGTGCGCCCGTCAAGTGATATGGCCCGATGTGGTAGGTGATGGCTTGTGGATTTGCTGGTTGTGGTATAATGTGTCATATAAACTGCTGATTTAATGGTGTTCAATTTATAAAGGCGGAACAAGGACAGCCGCCGAGTCGTTTGATGTTGAGTGGGGCGGGGTTTGAATCAGATGGAATCCGTATTGGGCAGGTATCTTTCCAAAGCCGACTTAATCGATCATTCACTTCTGATATTTGATGGTCTTCAGGATAGGAGAGGAGCATTTCGCGCTTATGGTAGTTGAACTCGAAAAGTACCTTTCCAAAAGAGATCTGGCAGCGCTTCTATTTTTGAGCCATCGCTCCTTGCGGTGCCATAGTGAAGCAGAGTTGAAAAAGCTAGTTTTGGATTTGCGGGGGCTTCTCGAATTTGAAAATGCGGTATGCGCCCAGGCCAAAATCCCGGATGCTTTTCTGGACCCCAAGGTGCCGGTGGATGTGCTGGATGTGAGCTATCCCACGGGATACATGGACCTATATTTTGAGAACTGTTTTCATCTCACCGATGCGGTGTTGTGTACCTTTTTAACCCATTTGTCGCCAGTCAATTGGCTGAGCCTGGATCGTCAATACAATTACAACTACCCTGCCGCGGTGCTGGCCTTGGATTACAATATGCGAGACGGTTGGGCTTACGGCATGGTGAATCCGCGCACATCGGATTGCACCGCCTTTTTCATGGGAGGTCCGACGGCCGAAACGAGCATTCGATCCATAAAGATTCTCGAATATATCATTCCCTTTTTTTCCCAAGCCTACACCAGGGTGCTGAAGAAAGATGCCTTGCCAAAGATGGAACTCTCGGCAATAGAAAGAGAGGTGCTCCACTGGATCAAGGAAGGTAAAAGCTCCTGGGAAATATCCATGATTCTGAAATGCAGCAAACGCTGCGTCGATTTCCACACCAATAACATCAAGTCCAAGCTCAATGCCGTAACACGCCCGCAGGCGGTTGCCATCGGGCTTCAAAGTGGTCTGATCGATTTCTGATTCGTGTCGCTCCACCAATCATTATGCTTTTGGTTTTGCTTCTTTAAAATATTATCCCTCTTCTTCAAGAAATTGCTTCAGCGGCGAATTTTTGACCAGATGCAGGGTGTACTCCTTCTCATTCTTTATATACGCCTCGATGGCTTTGACTCCTTTTTCCGGGTCTTTTTCATCCAGCGCTTCGATGATGGTTTTGAAGTAGATACAATTTTTCATCAACGCATCGCCCCTCAGCATTACCGCGATATACTGCAGCCGTTGCAGATTGGGCATGATGCTCATCACCACCTGGAGCAGTACCGGGTTCTTGGTGGAGTTGATACCCGCGGCCGTGAAATCCAGCAGCGCCTTGTAAAAACCGCGATTGTCTTTTCTCTCCGCGCAGCTCTCCATCTCTTCCAGCTTCTGGATCAATTCGATGCGATGAGCCTCATCGCAGCTTTCAATTCACCTGCGCACCACGTGCCCGAAAAGCAGAGCGAAGATATCGCAATAGGCTTCGATGCGTCTTTCGGTAAATCCCGTGACTCTGACCCCGCAGCGCGGCACCAGCTCCACCAAGCCGGTCTTTTCAAGGATTCGGAACGCCTCGCGGACCGGCGAGCGGCTCACGCCGAGCTCTTCGGCGACCTTTTGCTCCAAAACCCGGTCGCCGGGATTGATTTTAAAACAAATGATTTGTTCGATGAGATGATCCGCAATCTGATCAGATAGGTTCTTGGCGGTTTTGAACATAGGTGCTCAATCTTTATAGGTGGTTATCAAATCAATGGTTCTGTCATATGCCGCGGCAGCCCCATTAGCATGTTCAGGGCTCCCTTCAAAGGCTTAAGGTTGTGATTTTTTCCTCGCGCGGCCTCAGGGTGACACAATTAAAAAATGTTTCAAAATTCTATTGACAGCTTTGTATATTGTCGACAATATACAAATCGTCATTGGTAAAATCAAGTTTTAAGATCCCAGACCCAAATGTGACAGGTCAAATTTGGCCAGGGTCCAAATAAGCGCGACCTTAGTCTAACGGGAGAGAAAGATGAAAAACAAAGCTTCAGAAAGTTATGATGTCGTTATTGTGGGGTCTGGCCCTGGCGGTGCATCGGTGGCCAAAGAACTCGTTGAAAAAAAGCAGCGCGTTTTGATGCTGGAACGCGGCGACAATGACCCCATCAACGGTTCCTTCTTCCAGATGGCCATGAATGCCGGCATTCCCACCCAAAGTCTGCTGTTCACCAATTTGAGCTTTCTGGCAATGGTCCGAGGCTTGTGCACCGGCGGCAGTTCGATCTTTTATTGCGCCACGGCCTTTGACCCACCCTTTGAGATGCTCGATGCGTACGGCATCGACCTGCGCCAGGAGGTTCGGGAGTTGAAACAGGAGATTCCCATCGCCCCTGCCGAAGACCGCCTGATGGGCGTGGGGGCGAGGCTGATCATGAAGAGCGCCCTGGAATTGGGTTACGATTGGAACAAGCTCAACAAATTCATTTATCAGGACAAGTGTCAGCGCGATTGCGGCAAATGCAGCTACGGTTGTCCCACTGGGGCCAAATGGACGGCCCGCAACTATGTGGAGCAGGCCACGGACAAGGGCATGACGCTGATCAACGGCGCCAAAGTAAACCGCATTCTCTATGAGGGCGGCAAAGCCGTGGGTGTCCGGTACAGCAAGAATCTGGCAACTCATGATGTCTTTGGCAAAAAGATCGTGGTCGCCGCCGGTGGCGTGGGATCTCCGGAAATCCTGCGCCGCAGTGGCTTGGATCGGGCCGGTTATGACTTCTTCTTCGACCCGCTGATCATGGTCTTTGGCACGGTCGATGGTCTTGGCAGCAATGGGGAGATCCAGATGTCGGCCGGCGCTCATATGAAGAAGGGCGGTTATTTGATGGTGGACCTGAATTTCCCTACCCCCATCTACCTGGCCCAGAGCATGCCCAAACTGAGACTGCATAAGGCCTTCTCCCAGCCCAATACCTTGATGATCATGATCAAGATCAAGGATGGCCTGGGCGGCCGCATCACTTCCAGCGGCGGCGTGCGAAAAAGTTTGAGGGCCGAAGACAGGGCCAAGTTGCAGGATGGTTTTGGCCACGCCAAGAAGATTCTCGCCAATGCCGGCGCCAAAGGCATCTTCAGCGGCTGGACCGTGGCGGCTCATCCCGGCGGCACGGTGAAGATCAAGGAGATGCTGGATTCGAATTTGAAAACCACCAAAGAGAATCTCTATGTTTGTGACTGTTCCGTGATCCCCGAAGCCTGGGGTTTGCCGCCCACATTGACGCTGCTGGCCTTGGGCAAGCGGCTGGGAAAGCATTTGGCCGAACAGAAGTAGAATAAGCGCCTGGCCGAAAAGCCCATATTTTTCCAAATTCTTCCCGCCAAAGAGCGGCGGGATCTGCGACCCGCTCATAAGTTCGACGGGACAGGAAGGCGGAGGAAAAATTTTAACCGCAGACATACACGTAGTATTTCGAGGATTAAAATTTTGCCCCAACGCCGAAATTGGGAAAATAGGGGGTTTCCGGTCGGGCACGAATTCGCCCCCCCACCCCCCACACCCAGACCCTTTTCCCCCGCGGTCCGCAGCGGGGGAGAGGGGCTCCATGTCCGGCTGATGGTGAGAAGTATTACCAGTATAAATGGAGTCACCGCGCAACGGTCCAGGCAACCATTGCAACTCAACTACTCGCTCTATCTGGACTGAAAGGGGAAGATGATGCCAAACCAGGACCAACCCGGCAAAACAGATCATGGCAGCAAGGCCCCGACCTGGGCCGCCCTCGTTGTCGATATTCTCAATGCCCCGGAAGTCAGACAGATTCTAACCGATGTCAGCGTCGCCTGGCTGCAGCAGTGGAGTGGCGGCAGTCTTCTCAAGAAAAGCGCCGGCAAGCCGACCGCGTGGGCCCTGGCCAAAACATTGTCTGCCCATGTAAAAGAAGATCTGCCAACGGTCTTTGAAAAGCCGGAGCATGTCGAAGCACTCTCCAAAGAGCTGCCGACGATTTTAAGGGAAACATCGGCCATTGTCTCTTCTGCTCTACGCGCAGTGGAGGCCTTGCCCGTCGAGCGCAAAAAGGCGCTTTTAAATAATCTCTTTGCGGTAAATCCCGTTCCCGCCCATAGCCCGCTTTTGACATCCCTTTCCCGCATTCTTGAAGATATCTACAAAGATGATCCAAACTTCTTTTCAACGTGTTTGGCGCCATGGCTGACTCACTCGATTGTTCAATGCGATTTCGGCGAATTAAAGGGGCTGTTCGATACGGCCAAGGCCGATCTGGAGACATTGCTCGCTCAAGCCGCCGGCCTGCTGTTTGAATATCCGGCCAAGCTCATCGCCCTTGTATCTTTAATCCCCGGCGGCGCGAATGTGGCGGTGGCGGTGCTAAATTCCGTTCTGGGCCATATGAACAGCCTGCCGCCGGATATATTGACCGATCTCTTCCTGACGCTGATCAGGCAGGTGGATGGGGCCGCCATTGGAAAAAGCATTAACAGTGCCAATGAAGTCATCCGCCAGATCCACACCGGCAGCACCCTGATCGGTGAGATAGATGCCCCCCGTTTTTCTACCGATCTCAAGGAGAAGATCCGGGACATCATGACCCAGATTGATCCTGTTCTTGCCATCAAAGCCCGCAATGCCTTGATCGATGGACGCGAAACAGTGGTCAGCGTATTGATTCAATCGGCCCAGGATCAGCCGCAACTCCTCAATCTGTGGCTGCATCAATTGGCGGTCAAACGCAATTCCAACATCCGGTTATTGAAGCAGAAACTGCAGGTCTTCGAATCGCTGTCGGAAGAAGATACCAAAGGTGCGCTTGCCTCAGGCCTTTCCAGCTGGAACGCCTATGATCTGGCCGAAATGGTCAACACCGTGGGCCGCACGCTCCACCGCATCCACCAACTCAAACCCGAACTGTTTCCGGCCTTGGTCGCGGAGTTTGCCGATTCACTCAACCACTACGAGCTGCAAGAAACCATAGAACAGTTCAGCCGGGATTTGGGGCCCGTGGTCCGGCCGGTTTTCCGCATGGCCGCGCCGCCCATCATCAAGGAGCTAAGCGGCTTTTTCGATCCCGGTGAAGAAGATGACGGCTATGATGAGGCCATGGAGGAAGCGCGCCATGCGCTAAAGAAAGTATTGCTGGGCGAGGAGAAGTCGTGATGAGCAGCATATTGAGTCAAGCCGCGCGGAGCATCGATCTGGACCCAGTCCGAAAGTTCAAGGAAAAGGGCGGAACAGTGATCGGCTACACCTGTTCGTTTGTGCCGGTCGAAATTTTCCATGCCGCCGGCATGCTTCCCATCCGGCTCCGGGGCATCAACACCGAAAGCCTGAATATCGGGGATGCCTATTACGGCCCCTTTGTGTGCACCTTCCCAAAAGCATTGCTCCAACAGGCAGGGCAGGGCAGCTTCAAGTTTCTGGACGGCGCGGTGATCTCCGCCGGTTGCGACGCCATGCGGCGCCTGGATGAGTGTTGGCGCAAGATGAGCGAAGATGTGCCGGGAGCCCTGCCACCCTCCTGGTTCTACTACCTGGATGTGCCCCACAAACCCCAGGGGGTCGCCTTGGAGTGGTATCAGAGTCGAATCCGCAAATTGATCCAGGCCCTGGAAGAAAAGTTTGGCGTGCACATTACGGATGAATCGCTTCATCTGGCCATCAGCAAGCAGAATAAGGTCCGGACAGCCTTGGGAGAACTGGCGGAGTTGCGCTGTCTGGAGCCGGCAGTGGTTTCCGGCACCGAGGCCTTTGAGGCCTTGATCGCCCGCAATGTGCTTCCCACGGACATCTACCTGGAGGAGTTGGACCGTCTGATTGAAGAGGTCAAATCGCGCGCGGAGCCGGTGAGCGGTTACCGCAAGCGGCTGTTCATCACGGGAAGCATTTGCGACGACCTGGAGCTGGTCGAACAGATCGAAGCGGCCGGAGCCGTGGTGGTCGGCGAAACCGTATGCTACGGCCTGCGCAATACCAGCCCTCTGGTCAGTGATACCGGTGATCCCGTGGCCGCCCTGAGCGCCTTCTATCTCTCCGGCTCGGTTTGCCCCCGCATGTTCGGCTATTACCCCACGCGCCTGGTGGCCATTAGCGGGCGGATCAAACGCACCCAGGCCCAAGGGGTCATCATGCAAAATATCCGCTTTTGCGATCTGCATGGGTCCGAAAACGGTTTATTGGAGCGGGATTTGGAAAAGCTCGACGTGCCGACCCTGCGCATCGAAAAGGAGTATGGCGCCCTGACGGAAAAAGGACGCCTGCGGATGCGCATCGATGCGTTTCTGGAGCAATTGGAGAAAAGTAGACCTCCGGTTCAAGAAGCAGAGGGGTAATAGCCCCACGGCCACACAGGTGAGCATCCAATGTAGTTATGAGCAGTACAACGCTGAAAATGGTTGTGCATATGTATCATAAAATTTCACCACAGAGGACACAGAGACCACAGAGAGGAGAGAACTATTTATCTCTGTGGTCTCTGTGTCCTCTGTGGTGAGAATATTTAAGTAGAGGAATGCCTCATGCGTCCAGCACTCAAAGAATATCCCCTGGATCTCCTGTTCGCCCGGACTTTCCAGGTGGCCCAAAAGCTTGGCCGGTCCACGGAAAAAGAGCGGGCCATCCTGCTGCAAAGCGTGCCCTATGTCAGCGGGCTGCTCGGACCGATTCTGTCCATCGGCCAGCCGGCCATTACTTTCCTGGAGCTGATGGCCGACTACTACGGCAACCTGATCAATGCTAAAAAAGAGGGCAAAAAAGTGGTGATGACCACCTTCTGCTTCGACCCCACCATTTTCTACGCCTTTGGCAACCTGGTGCCCGTCACCCTGGAGGTTGGCACCGTGATTACCTCCATCCTCTGGAAGCGCGGCTCCTTTGACTTCATGGATTTCTGCACCGAGGTGGGCTTTTCCGAAACCGGTTGTTCTTCCCAGCGCGGCACCATGGGGGCCTATCTCTCCGGCGCCGGGGTGGAGATCGACCTGGTGGCCGTCAACATGGGCGGCGTGTGCGACACCAACTCCAATGCCTACAGTTTTGCTGCGCAGTACTTGAACAAGCCATTTTATGGATTGGATTATCCGTCGGAACTGACGCCCGATGAGGTCACCGATTATCACCACAAGGATTACCGGGCCCTGATCCGTTTTCTGGAAGAGCACGGTCAATGCCGCTTTGACATCGACCGCCTCAGGGAGCTTCTGGAAGAGAAGAAAATTCAGGATGAACTGACCAATGAACTGGAGGAGATGCAGCGTCTGGTGCCTAATCCATTGCCGGGGATTTTTCACCTCCTGATTTACGCAGCGCGTTATACTAATTCGGGCAGTAAAAAATTCACCCGAATGCTGCGGGAAATGGTGGAGGTCGTCCGGGATAACGCCACGAATGGCCGCTCGGGTATGGGGCAGACGGAAAAGTGTCGCGCCCTGCTGTTTTACATCGATAATTTTTCTTTCAACGTCGGGATGTTCGACTGGCTGGCCCGGCACCAGGTATCCCACATGGGCAGCATGCTATCGCGTTTCTTCCCGGACAACGCACCCTACCGCCGGGATGTGTCGGGCACCTGCTTTAGCATCGACACCCGGAGCCTGGACACCATGATCGACACCCTGGCGGATATCAACGCGCGCATGCCCATGACCCGCACTATCCGGGGCCCCTACGATGCTCCCAATATGTGGCTGGAAGACTCCTTGTCGCTCGCCAAGATATACAAAGCGGATTGCTGCGTTTACAACGGCACACCAGGGTGTCGCAATACCTGGTCCAATGTCAAGCTGATCGCCCGGGATCTGGAAAAGCACGGCTATCCCACCCATCTGGTCTATGCCGACGCCTTTGACGGCCGGGTGGAAAGCTGGGAAGCCACGGCCATGCGGATGGAAGAGTTCTTCAAGATCAGGGGGTTGCTATGAGAATGGTCGCGGGATGTGATGTGGGCTCTTTGGCCACTAAAGCCGTCATCATGGAACGACGGCGAGTGGTGGCCGCCGCCATCGTCCGTTCGGGGCCCAAACCGGCGGCATCGGCCCAGGCGGCCATGGATCAGGCTCTGGCCCAGGCTGGGTGTGGCCTATCCGATATCGCTTACTGCGTGGGCACGGGTTACGGCCGGGAGAAGATTTCTTTCATGAACGAAAGTCTTTCGGAAATCTCCTGCCACGGCAAGGGCGCCCAGTTTTTGGTACCCTCGGCGCGCAGCGTGATAGACATTGGCGGACAGGATTGCAAAGTGATTCGTCTGGATGCCAAAGGCAGCCTGGTCAAATTCGTCACCAATGACAAATGCGCTTCGGGCACGGGTCGATTTTTAGAAGTAATGGCCAAGGTCCTGAATATTGCCGTGGCCGAGCTGGGGGAGTTGGCCCTTAAGTCCCGCGATCCGGTCACCTTGGCCTCCATGTGTACGGTCTGGGCCCAGGCGGATGTGATCAAACACATCAATGCCCGGCGGCCGGCCGAAGACATTTGTGCCGGCGTCAATGCCGCCATGGCCAACCGCGTGGCCATGATGGCCAATGCCCTGCAGTTGGAAAATGATATCTGCATGACCGGCGGGGTGGCCAAAAACAAAGGTGTAGTCCAGGCCCTGGGCCGGATCATGGGAAAGCGGATTAAAGAAATCCGGCAGATCGATCCCCAGTTGGTGGGCGCTTTGGGAGCAGCACTGTTTGCTTCCGAGAAAGCAACGAAGAATTAATAATGATATATTTGATAGCCCCTAAAAAATTGCGCGATTTTTGTTGGCGTCATCCCCGCGAAGGCGGGGAACCAGTAAATTTGCTGCTTCTGGATTCCCGCCTTCGCGGGAATGACGCCTTTACGAGCTTTTTACGAACTTGTTAGGTTTGCCCAACTACTTCATGAGCGGAGAAAAGGTAAAATGGATCTCTTAACGCAGAGGCGCAGAGCGCGCAGAGGAAGGCAAAGTAAATGATATAATGATCTCCGCGCTCCTCTGCGGCCTCCGCGCCTCTGCGTTGAATTAGAAGAAAAACATGATATCTGAATGTTTTGATCAAGATCATTCATTCGGAATTACTTGGGAAAATAAGGACGAACTTTCAGGAGAGATCTGACTATGATCACCGCCGGATGCGATCTCGGTTCGACCACGGCCAAAGCCGTGATTCTTGATAATCAAAGGCTTTTGGCCTCGGCTGTAATTCCGGCCCGGCTCGACCCGGTGGTGTCGGCCCAGGAAGTCATGGCACTGTGTTTGGCTAAGGCGAAGATGGAGATCGGCCAAATCGAACGTATTGTGGGCACCGGCTATGGCCAGCAGCAGATTCCCTTTGTGAGCCGCTGCGAATCGGAGATCTCCTGCCATGCCAGGGGAGCCTTTTTCCACCATCCCCAAACCCGCATGATTATTGACATCGGCGGCCAGGATGCCAAGGTCACCAAACTGGATTCCACCGGAAAAGTAATCCAGTATAGTTATAACGATAAGTGCGCCGCCGGCACCGGCCGGTTTTTGGAAATCATGGCCGAGGCTCTGGGCGTCAGTCTGGAGAAGATGGGCGAAGCCGGCCGAAGCTGTGTGGAGAAGTTGTCCATTTCCAATCAGTGCGTGATCTTTGCTGAAACCGAAGTGGTCTCCCTGATCAACGAAGAAAAAGCCGTGGGCGATATCCTAAACGCCTTGTTTCGCGCCATGGCTCACCGGGTGGCCTCCCAGGCCCGCAGCTTGAGCGTTGAAAAAGATGTGGTCATGACCGGCGGCGTGGCCAAAAACATCGGCGTCTTCGAAGCCCTGGGCCAGAGCCTGGGCGTGAAGATCAAAACACCCAAGGATTTCGACCCTCAGATCAATGGCGCGCTGGGCGCGGCCCTATTGGCTCAGGAAGGATGATCGTCTATATTGTCACCACAGGGCACAGAGCACACAGAGATAAAAAGTAATCTCTCCTCTGTGTTCTCTGCGCCCTGTGGTAACAATATTTTTGGTGACGGCATGCAAAGTTTTCAGCCACTCATAAAGGAAGTGCGGGAGTTCGTGGCGCGCCAAAAAGCACAAGGGGGTTGCCGGGAATTTCAGGCCGCTCTGACGATCCATTGGCCCCCGGCCGGGCCCAGGGACATTGTGCTGCTGCCCGATCTGGCCCTGGAACTCGGACACCCGGAGCAAGCATCGCTTTGCTTTCTAATGTGGACCACCGAGCCCCAACTCGTCCGCGATAACACCATCACGCTGATCGGACCGGACATCCCCGAAGCGACCACCAGCCGTTTGCCGTTTGGCAAAGTGGTGTTAACGGTCTCCGATGCCGCAGGTGAAGAAGATCTTTATGAGCGCTATCGCCAAATGGATCTCACGCGCTTTAATATCTCCCTCAAAGGATTTATGTTGCGGGCCACCTCCCAGTACTTGCGCGAATGGAGCCGCATCAGCCGGGAAGCAATTCAACAAGGGTTTTCATTTAAAGAAATGGGATCGGCCCTGATCCGCGAACTAAAAACCGTCCAGGGCGTCAAAGCCGCGGAAGTACTGTTCATCACCCAATCCAGCCAGGTGGTGGATGCGCTCAAAGAGACCGGGAGCAAAGCCAACCGCATGATTCAGGCCCTGCACAAGATGACGACGGAAATGGAGCCGGAGTGCGGCACCTGCGAATTTCAGGATGTATGCGGCGGCGCTCGGGAAATGCAGGCGCTGCGTAAAACACTGGCCGAAAGAAATAAGAAAAAGTGAAGAATAACATCGATAGAAACCCTGTAATCATCGCGGTCTGCGGCAAAGGCGGGGTGGGCAAGACCAGCGTCAGCGCCCTGATCGTCAAAATGTTGATCAAAGATCCGGCCAGGCGTGTTTTGGCTGTCGACGCTGATCCGGCCGTCGGCCTGGCCCACTCCCTGGGCATCACCATTGCCAAAAGCGTGGACCAGATCCGCCGGGAGTTGATTGCCAGACTCGGCAACCTCGCCGGCATGAACAAGCAAGAGCTGATCCGTCAACTGGATTATGATCTGTTCTCCTGCCTGACTGAAAAAGAGAATTTGGCTTTTCTGGCCATTGGTCGGCCCGAAGGCGACGGCTGCTTCTGCCAGGTCAATGCTCTGTTGCGGGATCTGATCCAGGAGATGGCCGGGCAGTTCGATGCGGTAGTAATCGACGGCGAAGCCGGCCTGGAGCAGATCCAACGCCGCGTTATGGATAAGATAACCCACCTGCTGGTGGTCAGCGATACATCGCTCAAAAGCCGCAGTGTCGCCCAAACCGTTTTCGAAATGGGACAAGAGCTGTGCGGGCGCCCCGCCACCGGCATCATCTTCAATCGGGTAAAGGATGAACCTGAACGAAAAGAGATATTGGAAAAGAACAGCCTGCCCCTGATTCATGTGATGGCTGAGAGCGACGACATACGCCAGTTCGACCGCCAAGGCCGAACTCTATTGGATCTATCGTGGTCTGAAGAACTGAAACAACTCGGTATGGCCGTGCTCCGATTTGTTGGCATGGCCAAAGAGAGTTTTTAATCTTCTCTAAATGAGTGCTGCCTTTAATCTTTCTCTTCACTGAGCTCTTCAGCAAGGGAAAGGTTCGGAGCCTGCACCAAAATAGTGTGAGGCGGTAAAGATACGACCTATTTATTACAAGCTATACTTGGTTGAATGGCGAAACGCCCCGAAAATACTCCATTGCCGTCTACTCCCGGCACCTACGTGCTTCTGCTATATCTGCGCCAAAGCACCCAGTTAAAGGTTGGGCGCTTAGGTGTCATCCCATTCAAACGCGGCTGGTACGCTTATGTCGGCAGCGCTTTCGGCCCAGGCGGATTGGCAGCGCGATTGGGGCGGCACCTGCGGCAAGAAAAGAGATGCCGTTGGCACATCGATTATCTTCGCGCCATATCTGAACCAAAGGAGATATGGTACAGCACACAACCCGAACCATTAGAACATCATTGGGCCGTTCACCTGTTAAATGGCCCATGCACTCCCATTAACGGTTTTGGATGCACCGATTGCCACTGCGTCTCCCATCTGATTCATTTTTCCCGCCGCCCAGAAAAAAATTGCTTGGGGCAAATCATCTTAAAAATCGAACTATTTGCGCACCCCTACACCCATAGTTAATCAGTATTCTCTAAATAGGAAAATTATTTTCCGTGAAAAAGGGTGAGCTCCCCATATTGAAAGTCAAATACGCGATGTCCCTAACATAGCAAAAAAGCTCGATCCTTGGTTAATCGGCGGAATTATAATGATTATTCAGCAGGATTTAGTAGCCTAGCAGAAATTCAACGATACATTTTAGAATTGATGTAAAACGCAGACAGCGATAATTGATGGTTGTAATTAAGATTTTTCGTAACCTGATGAGCAACAGTATTATCTCTAAAGCAGCAATCGCACCCAAACAGATAAAAACAGGAGGCAATAAAGTGAAAAATGCAATGACAGTTATCTTCGGCCTTTTCTTTGTGCTGGCAGGTGTTGGCTTTTCTTCGGCCGCCGATCAGGATGTAAAAGGGAGCAAGGATCCCGGTTTGCTTTCAAGGATGCCTAACTTCCACATATCAGGATACAAGGACACCGAGTTTGACAGCCACAGATTTATCAATGAAAATAAAAAGCCGGTGGTTGTCGAAGGCCACAAATACTACATTGAATACAAGTTGAACCAGGGTGCCGCGGAGCCAGGCGAATTGAAAATACGCCGGAACATCCAGGACGCTTTAAAGAAGATCGGCGGGAAGGTCTTGTTCGACGATAACTTCAATAAAATGTCCACTATTCTGCTTCAAAAGGATGACAAAGAGACCTGGGTCGAGGTCAGATCCTACAATCCCATGTACCGCCTGACGATTGTGGAAAAGGAAATTATGAAACAGGATGTCGTGGCCGATGCCGAGGCAATGGGCAAAAACATCAATGCGACCGGCCATGTGTCTGTGTACGGCATTTACTTTGACACCGGCAACTCAGAGATAAAGCCCGAATCCGACGCGGCTATCGCGGAGATTGCAAAACTTCTTAAAAATGATCCTGCCCTGAAAGTGTATGTCGTTGGCCATACGGACAATGTCGGTTCCTTTGATTCCAACATGCGGCTGTCCAAGAACCGCGCGGACGCTGTGACTAAAGCGCTTTCCGACAAATACGGGATCGATGCAGCGCGAATGCAGGCCCATGGTGTCTCCTCCCTTGCGCCCGTCACCTCCAACGACACCGATGAAGGAAAAGCCAAGAACCGACGAGTAGAATTGGTGAAGCAATAATAAAAAGGTGCTTGTTTTCTACGTCAGCGGCGCGCGAAGAATCAGCGCGCCGCTGAATTTAGGGGTAATAGAAGTATGCGCTAACCTTCTATAAAAAGATGGAGTCCAAAATTCTTCGGGTCAGACCCAATGCCGATAGCTTAAGGAAAAATCCAGGCCCACACTGCCACAACGGAGAAAATTGTGGATCGAAAAGGAATGAAAACACTGAATCCTGGAGTTCGCCGGAATGACCATAAAACCTTGAAAACAAGCAAAAAGGCTTAAGCTATCAGCATTGGATCAGACCAAATCAACCACAGTATTTATATACTATCGTTCTAAATTTAGCACTTCCATGCATGTTTTTGACCGCAAAATATCATTGGGAGCCAAAGTTGAAGAAGCTGTGCTATCAACCCCAAAGCACAGTCCTGATCGAACCTGTGATACGAGAATAATATTCGAGTCTTAGATCGGGTTGTGTTTTGATTGATAAACCTACGGTGTCTGGCAACATACTTCTATGTAATTTTTAAGAATTACATCAATAGGTTATTAAACAAGGCCTGTCATTTGCCGCCCCCATGGTCAACCACCATCACCTTTCGCAAAATATTGCCTTGACTAATCCAGTCCCTCCATTATATTCCAATTTAGCGATATGGAGGACCGATGCGAGAATTTATAAAAATCATGAAGGCTTTGCCCGACTCAAACCGGATTAAAATGATTAAATTACTGCAGCGCCGCGTATTGTGCCTTTGTGAAATCCAGGAAGCCATGGGCTTGGCCCAGTCTACGGCTAGCAAGCACCTTAAAATATTAGAAGAAGCCGGTTTATTTACTTATTCCAGAGATGGGTTGTGGGTTAACTACCGCCTCGCCGATGGGGACAGGAGCCCTTACGTCGCCAACCTGCTTGGAAACCTGCGGCATTGGCTTGAAGAAGATCCCGAAGTGAAGGCGCTTATTGCCCGGTCGCCCGGAATTCGCCGTGAAATCATTTGTGGGGGCTAAATTTTTTGGCCTGACTATATCACTATATGACGAAATAGGAATAATTTAGGCCCGATGAATCACCCCAGCGGGAGTTAAAAATGGATAATGTCATTCAAATACGTGCCGGCAAACATATGATCGGCATTCCCATGTATTCCGGCCGGCATCATTTTCCATTGTCCAGGCCCTGTTGGAAAAGGGAGCCCCCCCTGGGCACGGTGCTGGCGTTCATGATGTCGGTCATTGCCTTGTCGCAGTCCGAGGCGATCATTCTGCGCAAAGTACTCAAACCGCGGCTTGTCGCCACCTTTATCGGTGTGGTGGGCGCGGGCATCCTGTTCGTAGGCTATATTTTCAACTTCTTAACGTAGGAGCCGAGCGATGAAACGGTATTTTTTTATCGCGGTTCTGGCAGTCTTCTGGAATGCGAACTGCCGGGCCGCCAGTATTGGTGATCTACTGGATGCGACTGCGCGTCAGCCGGGTTATGAAGCCAGCGCACTATCCGTTCGGGAGAGCGACCTGCAAAGGGAGCGCACCACAGGCTTGCTGCTTCCGAAACTGGGGCTTTTCGGGCGTCTCGAAAGCTACGATTCACCGACCAACCTGAGACCCGTCACGCCAACTGAGGCAGGCAGGGCCGCATACGGTGAAGCAGTTCCTTTCTCTGATAATATCTTGCGTTACGGGCTTAACTTTGACGCCCCGTTGTATGTCCGCGAACTTTACGTGCTGCGGCAAAAGGCGATGCTGCTTCAGGAAAAAGCCGAAACCGACCGGCAACTGGACTTGATCGGTCGCCAGGCGTCGGTGGTTTCGCTCAACAGCGCCCTGACCTATCTCCAAGCCCTCGAATCGGCGATCGATGCGCGTCGCGCGTCGCTTGGCAAGACCCTGGACGACATGTCGATCAAGGTGAAAACCGGAAGGTCTCCGGAATCCGAGCTCCTGAAGATTCAGAAGACACTCAACGACCTGGACCAGCAACGCAATGACCTGGACGCGAAACGTCTGGACACCCTTCGGGAGATCCATTCCCTGACCGGCATCGAGCTCACCGCAGCGGCGGAAATGGCCCTCGCGCAACCGCCGGACGGGGCCTCCTACTTGCCGGTGACCGCCGCGCAATACAACACCGACGCCGCTGAAAAGGAAGTCCAGCGCCGGCGGGCGGCCCGCTGGCCGACTTTGGCGGTCACCGGCTTTGTCTCCGGCAATGACGGCGAGGCTTACAACACCGACAGCCATATTTACCGCAGTTACAATGAAATCGCCCTGGTGCTGAAGTTCCCCCTGTTCGACCGCACGCTGAGCGCCGACGAGTCCATTGCCCGCATTCAACTGGAAAAGGCGAAAAGACATCTGGAACAAACACGCCTCGATATGGCGGCCCTGGCGACTACGCTGGATCGCAAAATACCGGTGGTCGAAAAGTCCATCGATCTGGCCGAAAAATCGATCGCCGACAGCCAGAGCCTGCTGTCCGTGGCCCAGGTCGCGGTGCGCTCGGGCCGCATGACCACGGAGGATTATCTGCGCTACGAGAGCGATGCGCTGGCCGCCCAGGCTTCGCTCTATCAGGCGCGTCAACAAAAGTGGCAGATCGTGGCCCAGCAGGCGGCGCTTTATGGCACAGACTTGAAAGGAGTCGTGAGATGAAAAAACGCGTGGTGATTTTTATAGTCGTGTTACTGGTTGTCGCCGCCGGCCTGATGCTGCTCAAAAAGAGAAAAGCCGACCTGGCCCAAGCCCGACCGGCGCCGATCCTGCCCGCCGTCGTCGCCACGATGGATCTCAAGCCCCAAGCGGTTACCCTGACGCTGCCGGCCATGGGCGTGGTGGCCTCGGACGTTTCCGCGGTGCTGTCCACCCGAATCAGCGGCCAGATCACCAAGGTCCTGAAGCGGGAAGGAGAACCCGTTCAGAGGGGAGAACTGATCGCCTTGATCGACGATGCCGACCTCCAGGCCAGACGCAAAGGACTTCTGGCCAAACGAGACGGCATGGATTCAGAAATCGAGGCGCAACGCCAGGCCCATCAGCGCACCCTGGAGCTGTTCAAGGTCAAGGGCGCGTCCCTGGAACAGAAACAGATGGAAGAGGCTGCCATCGAACGCTTGGTCCAGGAAAGGGAAAGTCTGCTGCAGAACATCCGGGAAATCGATTCGCTGATGAATTACGCCACGCTGGTGGCGCCCATCGACGGCACAGTGAGTCAGATATTGGCCCGTCCCGGAGATCTGGCCACGCCGGGCAAACCATTACTGCGGATCGCCTCACGCAGCGGATTGTATTTGAACCTCTCCCTGCCGCATTCAGGGCACGCCACCGAGGTCGTGCTGCAGGGCCAGACCCTGCCGCTGACATCCAAGGAGCAAACCGGAGAAACCGGTTTGGTGCAGTACGTGGCGCCGCTGCCGCAAAACATCGGATTGGTCGAGGGGCAATTTGTCAATGTGAGCGTGGTCATCTCTAAAGGCGAGGATGTGCTCGTGCCCATCGATGCCTTGCTGACCATGAACGGATCTTCATCGGTCTTTGCGCTGGATTCCGACGGCAAGGCGCAGCGAGTCAGTGTCGAGATCAAGGCCCGGGGCGTAGAAGGTGTGACGGTTGAACAAAACCTGGCCGGGCGAAGGGTCATCGTGGCCAAGCCGGATATCCTCTTGCGGGTGGCCGCCGGCGTTCCTGTAACCGCAAGCGATTTATAGGAGAAACGACGATGTTCGATTTCTTTCACAAGCGCCCCTACCTGCTGTACAGTCTGATTGCCGGCTTTTTCGTGCTAGGTGTCTACGGCTTGATCTCGATGCCTAAAAATCTTTTTCCGGACAGCGACCGGCCCACGATCATCGTAATGAGCCAGGTGCCCGGCGGCACGCCCAACGTGGTGGCCGCCACGGTGTCCAAGCCTATCGAGGAGGAGGTCTCGACCCTTTCCCTGATCCGCCAGGTCAGTTCCGTCAATATCGCCGGCATGTCCATCGTCACGGCCGAGTTCGAGTACGCCAAGGGGCTGGAACCGGCGGCTGTCGATGTCAACAACGCCGTCAACAAGGTTCGCGGCAAGCTGCCGGCGGAGGTCAATCCCTCCATCTACACGGCCGGATCACACATTCTGCCGGTGGATGTGTTCGCCTTGTCGCCGGCCGGCGGCGGCTTGACCCTGGACGATGTGCGCAAAATCGCCGAAAGCGATATCAAGCCCGCTCTGCTGCGCAACCCGCAAGTGGGCAACGTGGAGATCTTCGGCGGCTACCAGAGCGCCATCAGCATCAATGTGGACCCGTTCAAGGCCAAGGCGGTGGGGGTGAGTCTGGACAAGATCGCGACGACGGTGCGCGCACTGGACCGGGATGTTCCCGTCGGCTTCAGCAAGGATGCCGATTCCTTCCATACCATCACTTTCTACGGCGAAAAGGCCGGTGTAGAGGATCTGAGAATGCTGCCGGTGGCTCCCAACGTGCGCCTGAGCGACATCGCCAGCGTAAAATGGGAGCATCAGAAACGCTTTTCCGGCTACGAAGGCAACGGCAAGGCCGCCATCGCCCTGGCCATCCAGCGCGCGCCGGGCGGATCGGTGCTGTCCACCAGCAAAGCCGGCCGCGCGGTGGTGGAAAAACTGAAACCGCGCTATCCCAATATTCACTTCGAACTGGCCGACACCCAGCGCAACCTGATCCAGACCGCCAGCACCAACATGCTCGACGCCCTGCGCGACGCCATCATCTTCACCCTGCTGGTCATCCTGCTTTTTCTAGGCAACCTGCGGGCCGTGGCCGCGGCCCTGGCCTCCATTCCCATGGTGTTTTTCGCCACCCTGGCCATCATCTGGATGGCCGGCGGCGAACTCAACATCGTCATCTATACGGCCATCATCCTGGCGCTGGGCATGCTGGTGGATGACGCGGTCGTCGTCCTGGAGAACATCGAGCGCCACCTGGTGGAGCTGAAGCAGGATTTGAACACCGCGATCATCGCCGGGACAAAGGAAGTGATCGCGCCGGTCTTCGCCGGCACCGTGGCCACGGTGGCCATCATGTTTCCTTTTCTTTTCGCGGGCGATTTTCCCCAGCAGATCTTCCGGCCCCTGATCTCTACATTGATCATCGCCCTGGTGGTTTCCTATTTTCTATCCATCACCTTCATACCCGCCATCTCCTTTTTTCTCTACCGCAAGGGGGTCTCCAAAACGCGCTTCGAGCGCCTCCTTGAGCAATTGTATGAGAAGAGCTTCGGGCGCCTGGTGGGGCCCTACCTGGCCATCCTGCGGTTTTCCGCCGGGGGCCATTCCGGCTGGCGGCGACTCCTGATGACCGTCGCCGTGGTAGCCCTGCTGGCCTTCAGCGTCAAAAACATCATGCCTGTGATCGGCCGGGACCTGATGCCGCCCATGGATACCGGCATCATCAAAGCCCATGTCAAATTTTCCGCCAACGAGTCGGTGGACGCGGCGGAAAAACGCCTCGAACCTTTCATAGCGTGGCTTCACCAGCAGCCGGAAGTGATCATGAGTTCGGTAAGCTGCGGTTCCGAGCCCGGCGTGCTCTCCCTGGGTTCGGGGTCCCTGCCCGCCGAGGCCATGATGACCATCAATTGTGTCGATCGTTTTCACCGCAAAAAGAGCATCTGGCAGATCGAGGACGAGATTCGTTCGCACCTGTCCGGTCTGCGCAACGTCAAGGCGGCCGACGTGTACGACTTCGGCGCCACCCCCATGTCCAGCATCAAAGCGCCTGTCGACGCGCGGCTGCTGGCCGAAGACTACCATGTGCTGCCCCAGGCCGCGAAAAAGGCCGCGGCCGCTTTGGGTGAAGTGAAAGGGCTGACATCGGTCAATACCAGCTGGGACAACGATTTTACCGAAGCCAGGCTGAATATCGATACCAACCGCGCCCTGGCCTATGGTATGACCCCGATGCAAATCGCCGCCCAGCTTCCCCTGGCCGGCGTTCCGGTTGCGGTCAGCGCCAACCTGGTCTCCATGCAGAACCAGTTCGTGCGCCTCTATTTCAACCGCCCGTTTGACGGCAACCCGGATCAGTTACGCCTGATCCCCATCCAGACCCCCAAGGGGCCGGTGCCGCTGGCGACGCTTGCCACCATCGACTATGGCCTGACCGCCAACAAGATCGAACGCAATCAGATGCTCTACGCCCTGGACGTGTCCGGGTACCGCAGCCGGCGCGCCATCTCCACCTTGACCGGAGACGCACAGGCAGCGCTGACCAAGGCCGGCATCAAAGGCGTGGAAATCAGCCAGGAGGGCGACATCAAGCAGATGCAAGACTCCTTCGGGCGGATGATCAAGTCCATCGGCATTGGTGTCATCCTGCTGCTCATGGTCCTGGTGGCGATTTACCAATCGGTGCGTCTGGCCGTGGTCATGGTCCTGGTGCTGCCCCTGGCCATGATCGGCGCCTCCTGGGGCATGCTGATTTTCAACAAGCCGAGCTGCATGCCAAGCCTGGTGGGCATTTTGTTGCTGTTCGGCATCATCATCAAAAATTCAATTCTGCTGATCGATTTTTATCAGGAGTTCAGGAAGAAGGATGAATCGCCCTTCGAGGCCGCCCTGGAAAGCGTGCGGGTGCGCTTCCGGCCGGTGTTCATGACCGCCTTCGGCACCATCGCCGGCATGATCCCCATCGCCTTCGAATGGGCCGTGGGGCTGGAGCGGCTCTCGCCCCTGGCCGACGTGGCCGTGGGGGGGCTTCTGGTGGGAACGGTGCTGACCCTGATTTATATCCCGATGTTTGCGTACAGCGTGGAGCGCAAGAAATGACAAAGGAGGACTTGATGTTCGTGGGGTTGGATCAAATTAACAAACGGAAATTAAATAATATAACTAAAAAATTCCCAAAGGATTGCATCTATTTTGTACTTTTCAGGGTCAAAAATAATCGATATTGGACAAAAAAAGATTAAAGGCCCTGCAATATCTTCGAGATATCAAAGGCCTGATCAAACCTGTGATATGAGAATAATTTCACCTCTGTAGTATTCGCAATAAAACCAACCCACGCCGGGATTCAAGGCAGAGTTACCCATTCCTGCAGCACTATAAGCAGTGTTATTGGGCAGTACGCGTGGTTTTGGCGCAACGTGTTTCTGCTTTTCTATCTTCTCGGTAGTGTTGCCGAATTCTATCAACCGGCGGCGTGTTGCGTTTGACCGGGCGGTCGATTTTGCCTTTAGGATAGCCGATGGCGATGCTGGTGACGGCCTCAAAGGGCTTGGCGATGGCCAGGCGTTTCCGGAAGCTGGCCATCAGGGGCCGGGAGAGTGGGGCCATAGGCAACGAGATGTGGCAGGTGCCAGATTTTAGGGCATGGGCCCTGGCGCCGTGTTTTGTCCACAGATGCCGAAATGCAGGTCGGGGTTGTTGACGCCGCTCTTCTCCTTCAAGACCAGGATCGACACCGGTGCGTTTAGTCGAGTCCTTCGCCCAACTTTATCAAGGCGCTATTTTAGCTAATGTCCATCCAGAAATAGGCAAATTTGGTCAAGATCGCGGCGCGCTGAAAATTGAATCACGCCATCGGCGTGACATATGGGTAGTATTCCGTGGAGTAAATTTTCAGCGCAACAAAGTTATTGGGCAACTTGGCTATTAATAGATGGTTAATAGCCCGGCAACGGTGAAGATGAGAAGTAAAATTCTTTGTGCGAGCATTTCATTATACTTCCGAACCGGTTCAGCTGACGCAAGCCAATCAGTCCCGGAGAATGGTCGTTTAATCTCCATGAGCGATGTATAGCCTGGCCGCAGTGAATAGCCCGGTGATTCGCCAATTATTTCAGCGCGTTAAATTTGTATAAAATTGTGTGCAAAATCAACTGGTTAAAGTGTTGTGGTGAGCCTTCAAACAACTCCGTGAACGTTTACCAAATTTTTCATATTACCAATTTTTCATTGACATTCATCTGTTTTACAAATAGGTTTTAAGATAGAAAACTGACACGTCAGTCTTTAGGCTTCTACAAAAGGTTACAAGTTTCAAATTTTGATACTTGTCCAAAATGAAAGGGTAGGCTGCTGATATTACTTGATAATGGATGGTTTCGGAAGGCGCGTCAGCAAAGAAACCTTGTTTCTACATGAGCTTTCCGCATTCGTAAATTCAATCGGTTAGTCGTTAGAAAAAGCCCTTAATCAAGTTATTTTGGACAACGGTTTGACTGTGGTTTTTTGTATATTGCCAAAAGAGAAAGGGAACGCCCAATGACCAGCTTCTATCGCAATACTCTGTACGCGATCACTATTGCCTTTCTTCTGGTAATTTCCACTGGATGCAGTTCCATGCTCAGAACCGGGATCTACATGGCCCACCCTGCCTTTGAAAACATTGAGGTGTCCCTTTTCCGGCAACAAAATATTGAGCTGGTCAAACAGGGGCTTCCTGGTACCATCTTATTGCTGGAAGGCATATTGGAGACCTCGCCCAATGACTTGCTTCTTTTGACGATGGCCGCCAAGTCATATACCGGCCTGGGCATGATTGTCGAAGATGAAAATCCCGCTTTGGCCACTGCCTTGTATCAGCGGGGAACCGAATGCGGGATACGGGCGTTGAAGCAGAACCGCAGCTTCCGCTATACGCTCGAGGAAGGCAAAAGCGTTGCCGAGGCAGCCAAGACCATAACATCCGAAACCTACGTGCCGGCGCTGACATGGACGGCTGCCAGCATGGGCTCCAATGTCCTTCTCAATACGGGCGATCCCATGATCGCGGTGGATCTCGGCAACGTGAGCACGATGATCAACCAGGCAAACAACCTGGACGGAGAATACTTTTACGGTTTTGCCCATATGTTCCTGGGCATTATCAACAGCATGCTTCCAGAGGCTTTCGGCGGCGACAAGCAAAAGGCAAAAAAGGAGTTTGCTACGGTAGTTGCGATGAACGACGGCAAATTTCTTCT
Organism: Deltaproteobacteria bacterium; assembly: GCA_021824175.1. Lineage (GTDB taxonomy): Bacteria > Desulfobacterota > Desulfobacteria > Desulfobacterales > Desulfosarcinaceae > Desulfatitalea. The sequence goes on along the minus strand of JAKALP010000022.1, from coordinate 66,531 downwards.
CTCCACTTATTTTTATGCGCGTTTCTATATCATTGACGAGGCGATCCAGAAAAAGACCCTGCGGGAGATTGTCGATACTCCGGACGGCCAGATGCCGGAAATCGCCCTGATGAACCAAATCGCCAAGGCAAAGTCCAGGATCCTTCTCAAAGAGAAAGGGGAAAAGGTTAAATAATGAAACTGCTTCTTAAAATCGAAAAGATCATTTACAATATCGAACTCGCTATTATCGTCATACTTTTGTTGTCCCTATCCGTTTCTGCCTTCGCGCAGGTGATCATGCGCAACATTTTCTCCCATTCCGTCATGTGGATTACCGCATACGACAGCGTCAACATGCTGGTGCTGGCCTTGTTTGGCGCCAGTATCGCCACCAGCACCTTTGAACGAAGCCATATCAACATTGATCTGCTCCAGGGGTACCTCCCGTTTCCCTACAACAAATACGTCAGCGCGGCACTGACTCTCATTGCCAGCGCCGCGTGTGTATGGTTTATTTTTATTTCTTCGCACTATGTAAAGATCACCTATAATGTCGGCAAAATCGAAGAAGCTCTTCATACGCCGGAGTGGGTCTTTGTCTTGGCTTTCCCGGTATGCTTCTGTTCCATGGCCTTTAAGTTTTTCCTCTGCTTTATTAAGGACATCATCGATATCAGAGAAAAAGTCAACAGCCATCAAGGCGATAATGGCACCATTAAACTCGTTTAAGAGATTAAGAATTTTGGAGGCTCCAGCGTGAACCTTATCATCATTGGACTCATTCTGCTCGCGGTTTTTGGGGAGCCGCTGTTTATCGTCATCGGCGGAGCGGCATTCGCCTGTTTTTATTTTCTTCTTAATGTAAGTCCTTCTACTCTGTTCACCGATTTCTACAGACTTTCCACAATGCCGATTTTAATTGCCATTCCGCTGTTTATTTTTTCCGGATATATGCTGGCGGAAGGCCGCGTTCCGCAAAAAATGCTGCGGTTCGCCAACGCACTGCTGGGATGGGCACCGTCGGGACTCGTTCTCGTGGCACTGGTTGCATGTTCCGTTTTTACCGCTTTTACGGGGGCCAGTGCCATCACCATCGTCGCGGTGGGGGCGTTGGTCTATCCGGCCCTTATCAAGAGCGGTTATTCGGAAAAATTTACCCTCGGCCTTGTTACGGTCAGCGGCAGCCTTGGCACGCTGCTTATCCCCTGCCTGCCCCTGATTATTTACGGGGTCATCGCCAGTCAGCAGTCGCCGCTCAACGTGGAGGATATGTTTGTTGCCGGCATTATCCCCAATATTTTGTTGGTTATACTGCTGTGGATATACGCTTTCTTCGCCGCTCCCAAGAGTCAAGCCCCGCAAAAATTTTCTTGGTCGGAACTCGGCAGCGCCACATGGAGCATCAAATGGGAACTGCCGCTGCCAATAATTGTTGTCGGCGGGATTCTCAGCGGCCTTATAACCGCGGCCGAAGCCGCGGCCGTCACCGTGATTTATATTTTGATCATTGAAATGTTCATCAACAAGGACTTGAACCTTACCAAATTGATCCAGATTATCCGCCGCAGCATGATCATGAACGGCGCCGTCAAGATCATCCTGGGCATGGCTCTGGGGCTGACGGATGTCTTTGTAAACCTATCGCTGCCGGATAAGCTGTTTACCTTAATATCCGCCAATGTCCACGATAAGCACACCTTTCTCCTTTTGCTGAATATCTTCATTCTGTTCGTCGGTTGTTCCATGGACATTTTCTCCGCCTGCCTTGTCGTTGTGCCCATCATTGTGCCCATCGCCGTTAAATACCACATTCATCCGGTCCATCTGGGCATCATTTTTCTCACAAACATGGAACTGGGCTTTCTCGCGCCGCCCATGGGAATAAGCCTTTTCATTTCGTCTTTAAAGTTTAATAAATCGCTCCCCACCATCTTAAAATCGGTGATCCCGTTCTTTTTGGTTATGTTGATCGGGCTGTTGTTAATCACTTATGTTCCACAGCTTTCATTGTACCTTTTAAGATTTAAGTCTCAAGGCACGCTTATTGACCCGGCGTCATTGTTTTAAGCAACAAGGAGGAGGGCGTAGTGATTCAACAATATAAGAAAATTCTTTTTCCGACCGATTTATCCGAGAGCGCGCGCGCATGTTTCGACCACGCCGCCAGCTTGGCGGCTCACTATCGGGCGGGCATCGTCATACTCCACGTGGTTGAGGGCGAGTCCATGGAGACTACGCGCAGCAGGTTGTCCGTTTTTCTGGGCAGCGCGAAATTGCGGGAGCTTGAAGAAGGACGAGGCGTGCAAGCCAAGAGCGCCCGGGACATCCTCATTGGGAAAAGACGGGATGCCGAAGTGATTCGCGATGCCTTGAACCTTTTTTGCGAGGATGCCAATAGCGGGCTCAAGGACAAGCCGCCTGAATATCAAATTATAGTTAAGCAAGGGGATGCCGTGCAAAGAATTCTCTCCGTCGCCAAATCGGAACAGTGTGATTTGATCGTCATGGGGCACGGCAAATACGGCGCGCTGGAGGAAGCCGTTCTTGGTTCCACGACCAAGAGCCTTTTGAAAAAATGCAAGATACCGGTGCTGATCATCCCCATACCCAATTAAAGCTCTAATTGATCCGACATCATTATAAGGAGAGTGTAATATGTTCATTACCCGTCAGCTTCCAGCAAAAACAACCAAAGGCCTGATGCTCGTATGTGTTGCATTTATCCTGTCAATCGGTCAGCCCTTCATATCCGCCGCGATGACCCCCCAGGAGAGTAAATCTGTTATCAAACAGTGCATTAGCGGTATGTGGACGGAAGAATACAATGTCACTCCGGAGCTGAAAAAGCAGCAGGATGCCTTGAAAAACTTGCTTTCGTCAGGAGGTCTGGACAAAGGCGATCTTAAAAACATGGCAGGAGACGTGGTTATCGAGCTCATGAGCCAAAAAGAGACCTCCAGGTATGTTTTCAATCAGATCGAAAAACCATTTGACGCTCTTTTCGCGCCGCACCTCACATGGGCAACGGTCAAGGAGGTTATCTGGGAGCGGGTTACCGCATCGGCCAAGGAACAGACGTTAATCACCATCGGCACTCTAGCCCCCCCGGGGACACCCTATATCACGGTCCCGGAGGAGACCATCGATCCGCTCATCAACAAGCTGACCCACGATAAAATCAAAATTAAAATTTTTGGCGGCGGCGTTATGGGGGAAGACACGGATATCCTGAGGAAAATGGATATCGGCCAGTTGACCGGCTGCGGCTGCACCGCGCAGGGCGTCCTAAACGCGGCTAAGGATATGTCGGTATTTACGCTTCCGGGCTTATTTAACAATTATAACGAGGTGGACTATATCTTTAAGAAATTTAGAAAACAAATCGACAAGGCTTTCGAGGAAAAGGGATATCTCCTTGCAGCACTGATAGACACGGGTTTTTTTAATTTCTACTCGAAGAATAAAATTGCCAGCCTCGAAGATATCCGGAAAGCCAAAGTCCTTACCTGGATGGGCCAGGTGGAAACGACGCTGTACGAAAAACTGAATATAAACCCGACACCGGTGGCGGTTCCGGAAGTGATTTCGGCCTTGAGTACCCGCCTGGCCGATACAAACCTGGCTCCGGCTGTCTGGATGCTGGGCATGCAGGGGTATCAGTATGCCGGTTATATTTTCGACATGCCCATTCTCTATTCCCCTGCCGCGATTATCGTCCATACAAGCCTCGAACAAAAATTGCAAAAAGAACTTGGCCTGACGGGTACACTGGCCGTCAGTTTCAAGGAATTTTTTCTTTCTGAGTACAACGTCCTCGAACCCATGTGGCGCGGAAAAATCCGGGAATACGAAAGCAAGGCCATGGAAGCATTTCAGAAAAAATGCGGCATAAAAGCGATGCCGGTTTCTGAGGCTGATCGAAAGACAATCGCGGCGGCCGACATCGCGGTTCGTGAACAATTGGCCGACAAAGCCTATCCGCGCAAACTTATGGAAGATGTGCTGAAGGCCCTGGCGGATTACAGAAAAAGCAACCCGTAAGAAGGAGGGCGCTGTGCCGCAACAATTTACAAAAATTCTTTTTCCCACCGATTTGAGCGAGCATTCGCGCTATTGCTTTGACTTCGCGGCCAGCCTTGCCGCGCGTTACAGGGCGAGCATTGTCATACTTCACGTGGTTGAAGGCGACGTCCCGGTGAATACGCGCAATATGCTGTCCGTGTTTCTCGGCAGCGAAAAAATGAGAGAGTTTGAAACACAGCAGCACAAGCACGCTAAGGATGCCAGGTCGATTCTCATTGGGAAAAAACAGCAGGCCGAAGTGATCCGCGATGCGCTTTGCATGCTCAGCGACGACACCAAAGACACGCTGCCTGACAACCAAATTCTGGTCAAGCACGGGGACATTGCGCATAAAATTCTCTCTGTGGCTAAATCGGAAAACTGCGATCTGATTGTCATGGGGCATGGCAAATACAATACGGTGACGGAAATGGTTATTGGCTCCACGACCAAAAGCATTTTGAAAAAAAGCACGATACCGGTACTCGTCATCCCCCCCATGCCCCCCCCATAGGAAGCCGTCAAGATCGGACCGGCCTCGTTCAAAGTTCAAGAGCCTGCCACGGCGTGGCGCAGTGACGAGGGGTGCAATGCAGCGCAGTAATTGGGCTTTTTACGAAGCCGGTCATATCGGACTTCAAATTGAAAGAATACCATATCACCATAAAAATCGGTCGCAGGTTTGTTATCGCAGCGGCAGGTATCCTGGCAACCGGCATATTAATATCTACAGCGCTGTTATACCTGCTTATTGCAAACGACCCGCTAAACCTGCTTAAAATTAGCGTGAGACTTGAAAAACAGCCAATAAAGACCCGTATGGTAGGCTCTTTCCCGGTTACAGCCGAGATCGATCAAAATTTCAGTATACCCGTTAAAGATAACATCTCTATCCATTTTCCCTTTAAAGAACAGATCAGTGTTCCAATTCAAAAAACCCTCAATGTTCCTGTCGAACTGAACACCACCATTCCGGTATCCATGACCGTACCCTTTAATTCCAATATTCCCGTGGATACGAAAATCTATCTGGATACTGAAGTAAGCACCTCGGTGCTGGGAATCCCGTTCAAGGTCCCGATAAAAGGGTATGTTCCCGTCCATACCACGATACCCGTGAGCCAATTGGTTGAGATCAAGCAGGATTTTCACTTAAAACTCCGGTCACCAGTCAAGGTTGATATCAATGATACCTTTCGGATACCGATGGACACGATTATTTCCGCCGATATCCCATTGGATGCGAAAATAGATCTTCCTTTCAAACAAATTATCGATGCAAAGGTAAGCCTGACAGGGCCTGGCGAGGGCGATGAAATACCGAATCTGTATATTTTAAATAACAGCCTGGAACTGGAGCTGGAGGGCATTCGCCTTGACAGGAAAGGCTCAAATGCTGATTTGAAGACCGTTAAATAGGTATTTCCAAAGGCGGGTTGCGAAGCGGTGGGTTGGATTCAATGGTGATATTCGTCATTGTTGTTTTTCATCGGAAGTCTACGGTTTCAATCCAAACGTCCCCCTGGCTGCGGACATAAGTTTACCAACAGTGCCCTTTTTCCCGGCCATAATGATTTCGTATTTCTTCTCCATGCTATCCGGCGGCACCGTTTCATTTTCTTTTTTGAGAAGCTTCAAAGAGCCTGTTTTACAGGTGGTGACACACAAGCCGCAGCCAATGCATTTTCCGGCATTTAAGACCGCTTTTTTGTTCTTTACTTCCAACGCGTTCATCTGACAGCGCTTTGCGCACTTGCCGCATCCGTTGCATGATTCATTATTGAGCACGGCTTGGAAATTACTGGCCACGAAATCCGACGGCCGGGGAAAGGTGCTGATCATTTCGATGATACCGCAGCAGCATCCGCAGCAGAAGCATATGAATTCCGGTTTCTTCTCATTGGATGGCTGTATGATGAGGCCCTCTTTTTCAAAGAAGTCAAGGTTCCCCAAAGCCTCCTTTTTGGTGATGGGACGTCCCTTGCCGTTTCGGGTAAACATGGCGCCGAAATCCCCAAACCCAAGGCAAGCTTCCTTTTTGTCCGTTACTTTGCATGGATCGCCCAAAAATCCATGTGCTTTGCGGCAAATGCAATCAGAGATACACATCTCTTGATCCGTGGTTTCGATGATACGCCTGATTTCATCATACGTGGCGATATTGTGTTCAGGGGTAATACTTTTGTTTACGGGAACGACCCGCATTTGGGGAATGGCTGTGGTCATGTATTCGATGCCGAAGATTTTAGTGACATATTCCCGCAGATCCAGGTACATGGCCGGGGTTAGGGTGTCTATCTGCATTTCAAACATGCCGATAAGCAGCGGATGCAACGCATACTTCCACTCGCCGTCGCCGTTTTTGGCATAGATGGCGCCTTTTTTTTCCATGGAAGAGAGCAAATTGTCCACCGCTTCCCTGGACAGGTCAAGGGAAGAGCCGGCCTTGCTGAAAATGGCGTCCGCGGTCTCAAATCGCCAGTCCAAGTATTGTGCCAGGCGTGCTTCCTCAATGGTGAATAAGGCCTTGAGCAAGCGCCGTTCCACCCCGGAAAGGGTGGCCGGATATCCCACCGGCATGGCATCCAAATGCTTTCGTAATGCTTTGTAGGTTTTATCGAAATCGCGTAATTTGACAACCTTATCTTTCAAGCTCAAGGTCACATGTCGCATGGAATCTCCTCTATGGGTTCATTGGATTGGGTCGAGTTGTAGTAATTCCAGAGCTCTCCTGGCGCAAGCCGGTGATCACAGCTCAGCGCAGCAGTTGTAGTTTTTTGGATCGTACTACCGAATCCAATCCACCTTCGGCGTGTCGCGCTTGACGATGCCGTCGATTTTGCCTTTGGGGTAGCCGATGGCGATGCTGGTGACGGCTTCAAAAGGTTTGGCGATGCCCAGGCGTTTGCGGAAGCCGGCCATCAGGGGCCGGGAGAGCGGGTCCATGGGCAGCGAGACGTAGCAGGTGCCCAGGCCCATGGCGTGGGCGGTGAGCACCATGTTCTGGGCGCAGATGCCGGCATCTAGATCGGGATTGCTCACCCCCCGTTTATCTTTAAGAATCAAGATCACCACGGGTGCGTTGAAGTAAAGGGTATTGTCCATTTGATCGGCTTTTTCCATGGCCGTGAAGGGTCGCGGGTCCATTTTGTTGATCATCATATAACTAGCGACGCTGAAGAAGATATTTTTCACAATGGAACGTTTGCCGTTTTTGGAGAGGTAGAAGTTCTTCATGAGCCGCAAAAGCACCATGGCTCGACGTTCAAACTCTTTGATGGTGTTCTGATTGGTAATCACGACAAATCGATAGGGCTGGCAGTTGCCCGCCGAAGGCGCGAAACGGCCGGCCTCCAGAATGCGGTGGACCAGCTCTTTGGGCACCGGCTTTTCTTTAAACAAACGGTTGGAGCGCCGGGTGTAGATACCGCGTTCGACTTCGGTCAGCTCCCCTTCGATTTCCTTATAGGATTTACTTCCGCCCAGTCCGAGCGGGTCGGGCGGAGCCATGCGTTTTTCAAGCAGACCTTTATATCTTCCTTTTTGAATGGAGAAGGCGCCGGTCATGGTGATGGCATTGGTGGGGCAGACGGCGATGCAGTTGCCGCAATTCAGGCAGGCCTGTTCAAAGCCGCCATAGCCCACCGGCTGGGGAACTGCTCCCTTTTCCCACCGGTATCCCCAGGTGGGGCAGGTTTCATAACATCGGCCGCACTTTGAGCATTTTTCGGCGTCGACGGTACGGACCGGTAATTCCATTTCTGGCAGATAGGCTTGTTTTAAAGAGTCAAACATGGGGGTCTCCTTTTTTTTGCGTTGGCCCGTTGTCCGTTAGCCCGTTTCCCATTGGCGGTGGCTATGAGAAGATAATCGTAGTGGGAACTTTGCTCACATGGTCCTTCTATTCTATCGCGTTTCATCCACAACCAATACGATCGAATACAGCTTTGACTTTATCAGTGCCATCCGTGTTATCCGTGGTCACTTTTTTGCCACGGATAACACGGATTACACAGATAAATAGAATGCTTTGGCGCCATAGTTAACAAGGAATCCAGCGTAGATAATGAACAGAGCGCGTAACCAAAAGTGCTTCTTGCTTCTCTGTGTTCTCTGTGCCCTCAGTGGTAAAAACCGTTAAGCAACTGCATAAGTTTATACCGTATCGTCCGGAGCCGCACTTAACGGGCTCACGGGCCCACGGGCTCACGGGCCAACGGGCCAACGATAGCCTTATATTCTGATAACATTCGGCGCGCACGGATCAAAGGCATCCTTGAGTACCCGCGAAAGCATTTTCTCCGAGATGGTTTTGGGAATTTCATCCACGATTTGAAAATAGGTCGGCACGGAGTTGCGTTCCAGTTCAGCCAAGCAGGCTCGCTTGACGCCTTGGACATCAACCGTTTGGCCTTCGAAGGGGACGATGGCGGCCACCAGATCACTTTCGCCCGGCGCACCCGAAGCGGCCGGGATGCCGTAAACACACACTTCCGATACTGAAGCTTGTTCGCCGATGATCTTTTCGATCCGGTCCGGCTGCACGAAGTCGCCCTGGCGACGCAATCCGCCGCCTTTGCGGAAGTCAAAGTAGAAGAATCCGTTTTCATCCCGGTGGCAGATATCGCCGCTGCGCAGCCAGCCGCCCCTGGTCTTCTCCTTGGAGTCTTTTTCTTTGCCGTAGTAATTGACTTCGGTGGGCCCGCTGACCATTTTGCAAATCATTTCCCCTTTGATGCCGGCCGGCACCTCCTGATCGCTTTCATCCACGATTTTCATCTCCAGCAGACCCTGGGGCGGTTTGCCGAAAGAGCCTATGGGGCCGGAGCCGGGCGGATTGTGGGCCAGCCCGCCCTCCACGGCCCCGTACCATTCGTGGATTTTTACATTAAAGCGTTTTTCAAATGCTTCCCAGATGGCCCGGGGCGTGCCGGCGCTGATGACTCTTCTCACCGGATTATCGGCGTCATCGGCTCGCGGCGGTTCATTGTAAATACCGGCCATCATGCCGCCGAGCAGTGAAAAGGTAGTACAGCGGTATTTTCTACAGATATCCCAGATGCGGCTCTTGGTGAAGCGCTCGCTGATCACGGCGGGCAGTTTTTTGGCCAGGGCGGGCATCAGGGTGACGGACTGGGCATTGCCGTGGGTCAGGGAAAGGCCGGTGTAGGGGATGTCATCGGCCTGATAACGCCACAGGAACTCGGCCATCATGCAGTAGATAAAATAACGGTCGGCCTTCAGCACGACTCCCTTGGGATCGCCCGTAGTACCGGAAGTGTGGATAATTTGGGCCGGCGCACTGACATTGAATTTAACGGCCTGGGCCGGTATGTCGGCGTTTTCGGTTTTAAGAATTTCGTTGAGGGACGGATGGGCCGTGATGGGCGCCACGCCATGGTGGGCTTTGTAGAGAACGCCGATGATGGGTACCTGGCGGATCTCTTCGCCGATTTCTACCAGGCTTTCCACCAGTTGGTCGGCCACGAGGATGCCCTTGGAGCGGGTATTGAGAATCTGATAGCCCAGCTTGCGCCCTTTGGTTCTGGGGTCCACGGGCACGGCCACGGCCCCGATGGAAAGGGCCGCGAAGAGCGAGTAGATAAACTCCGGGTGGTTTTTCATGAGGACAATGAAAGCGTCGCCTTTGCCGATGCCGGCTTTGAGCAGGGCATGGGCAGTGCGGTTGGTGCCTTCGAAGATATTGCGGTAAGAGACGGGCTCGTCGCTGCCGTCCTCATTGACAAATCGCAAGGCCACTTGTTCCGGATCATTGATCTTCAGATTGATGGCTTTGAATATGGAGAGATCTCCGACCTCTGACATGGTTTCCTCCTTAGTGCTCTAGTGCATAAATTCGGTAACGTATCGCTTTACTACTACAAGGCACAGAGGCGCAAAGGCACAAAGGGACTAAGAACAAAATAGAAGCGGTTTTTCATGGCATGTTGCAATTAGAAAAATCATCGAAGCCAGAACCTCCGCCAACCGTAGACTAAAAAGAATAAATTGCATCGCCTTTGCTTCTCTGTGCCTCTGCAACTTTGTGCCTTTGTGCCTGTGGTGAGACAATACTTCATGGCAATTACGACCGTGTGTGCTTAGTTAGCCGCCAGCGTGAAATATTCGGCGTCCGGACAGGCGCGCGCCACGAGCCGCTTGAACACATTAACCCGGTTGACCTGATTGGTGCCTTCGTAGATCTGAAGCAATTTGGAGTCGCGCAGCATCTTCTCCGCTCCATGGTCATGGCGCAAACCGGCGTTGCCCATGAGCTCCAGGGCCAGGTGGCAGTTGTTGATGCCGGCGTCCGTGCACACCGCCTTGGCCAGGGAACCCCAGCCGTCGGTGCGGTCCATGGCGTCATCCGCCAGAAAATCGAAATTGATTTTCTGAAACAGCCATGTCGCCAGCGACAACTTTAAAAAGGGCGGGTAGAAGAGATCGATGATGAACCGAGGTGTGTATTTGGTCAGATAGTACATAGGTTTGGTATTCAGCATCTTATAGATGCCATAGAGACCGTTGGCATAGGCGGCCTCCATGTAGGCAATGCGTCCCACAGAGACGTTTGAATACATCTGGGCCAACATGCTTTGGCACCATTCGTGGTTGATCAGGAGTCGGTCGTCAATTTTGGTCTTCGAAGCAAACTGCAGGGCTTGCTCGAAGGCGCCCCGGGCCGCACCCACGCCAAATGCCCCCACCCCCGTGCGCGAGGCAGCCCAGATATAGGCCAGGATCTCTTCGGTGATCTTGCGCGGGCCTTTGGCCAGTCTGGCTGTGTGACGTTTATCGAGCAGCACCTGGTCGTCGGGAATAAAGCATTCGTTGAACACCAGCTCACTTGCCGGGCAGGCCTTCTGCCCCATCTTCTTCTCCTTTTTACCGAAGGAAAAGCCCTTGGCGCCGTTCTTGACGGCCAGTACCACCATGTTCTCGGCCCCCTTCTTGACATCGGTATAGGCGAACAGGGCATGCCAGGTGGAGAGATGGCCGCAGCTGATGAAGCATTTGGCGCCGTTGACCACATAGCCGCCTTCAACCTTGCGGGCCTGACATTGCAGGGAGCCGGTGTTCATGAACTCCACATTCTGGGAGTCGGTGCCGGCATCGGGCTCGGTCATGGCAAAGGAGACCAGGCACGGCTCGCCGGTCTTCTCCCCCCGCACCACATCCCTGGAGATGCGATCAGCCAGGCGCATGTTCCAGGTGGCGAGTGCTCCGACGTAGCCCAGGTAGTGCACATTGACCAGGTTGGCCAGGGCCAGACATACTGAGCCCAGTTCTTCGATGAAATAACCAATCACCGATATACTGTGGCCCTTGCCGCCGAAAAGTTTGGGGATGAACAAGGAGTAAAATCCCCATTTGTTGGCTTCGCGTACAAAATCCCAGGCCAGGTAGTCGGGGTCTTCGTACATCCTGCGGTCGAGTTTCAGGGTCAGCGGCCGTGCCACCTCGTCGTTGAAACGCCGGGCCAGGGCGATGACTTCCTTGGCTTCCTTGATGATCCCCTTGGGTTGCTTGCCGGTGGCGGTAAGACTGCATGCGATGTCGTCAAATTTTGGTTCTCGGTTGATCAGAGTATTTCTTAATGATCTTGAAATCATGCTGCTTCCTCCTGTTCGTTTGGGCGTTGCCCGTTGGCCCGTTAGCCCGTGGGCCCGTTTGCTCGTTGCCCGTTTGCCCGTTGCCCGTTTGCTCGTTACTCGTTTGTCAGTTGGTCTGTTTAGTTATCAGCCCGTTGGAAGTTTGGATCTATTTTTAGATTCTTTGCTCAAAACTCGATTCGCGCAACATCTTTTCGGTTCTGCTATGACCAACGGGCAAACGGGCCAACGGGCAAACGAATATTTAAAAGTCAGCCTGAAGAATCGTGATGACCATGGCCGCCTCTTCGATGCCGATATTGCCGCCGCCGTTTTCCGCCAGGGCGATGCGCGCGCCTTGTACCTGGCGGCCCTCGGCCTCCCCGCGCAGTTGCCACACCAGCTCAGCGATCTGGCCCGCGCCCGTGGCGCCCACGGGATGGCCCTTGGATTCGAGCCCGCCCGAAACATTGATGGGCAGCTTGCCGCCCAGGGTGGAATGGCCCTGTTCGGCAAAAATGCCACCTTCGCCTTTGGGGCAGAAGCCCAGGGATTCGGTATTGACCACCTCGCCAAAGGCCGTGGCATCGTGAAATTCGGCCACGTCAATATCTTGCGGCCCCACGCCGGCCTTTTCATAAGCGATTTTGGCCAGGCGTTCGCCGATGTCCGGATCATTGAAACTGCGATCCATGCCGCCGCCCACAACCGTGGCCAAAACCTTCACCGGCTTGGAGGCCCCCAGTTTCTTGACATACTCCTTGGAGCACAGAATCACCGCCGCGGCGCCATCGCCCACCGGCGAACACATGGGTCGGGTCAGGGGGAAAGCCACCGGCGGGGCGGCCAGGACCTCTTCCACCGTGTACGGCGTGCGATATTGGGCATAAGGGTTGTGAACGCTGTGGTTGTGGTTCTTGGCGCTGACTACGGCCAATTGCCGCTGGGTCAGGCCGTATTTGTTCATGTGCATGCGGGCGGCCATGGCGTAGATGTCCATGAAGGCGCTGCCGCCGGAACTATTCTTTTCCTTCTTTACTTCTCCCTTTGCTTCTGCTTCTTTGCGCTTCTTTTCGGCGTCGGCTTTCAACATTTGCACCAGACGTTCAACGAACTCCACGTCGGTGGAAGCAGAGAAGAGCTTGAGGCGCTTTTCGCGATCCTCCATGTACATCTTCTCCATGCCCAGCACCAGGGCCACATCATGCAGTCCCAGGGCGATATCCATCCAGGCCACCTGGAAGGCCGTGGCCGAGGAGCAGCAAGCGTTTTCCACGTTGGTCACGGGGATGTTGCCGATGCGCATGGCCCTGAGCACCACCTGGCCCCGGATCGACTCCTGGCCGGTCACCAAACCTTGGTAGGCGTTGCCCACCACGGCCACCTGCAGCAGCTCCTTGGTGATACCGGCATGCGCCAGGGCCCGGTTGACCGCATCCGCGGCCAGCGCCTTCATGTTCTTGTCCATGTACTTGCCAAATGGGGTCATGCCCACGCCAATGACATATACGTCGCGCATTGTCAGCTCCTTGTGCTTTTCGGATATAGAAAAACTGATTTATTTTTAAGGAATCTCCCCCTCACCCCAACCCTCTCCCCATGGGGAGAGGGAACTCCTATCCGGACGCTCGGTGATATCTAAGGAGATTCTGCTTCTCTAAAATTCTCAATCGGGATCGGAATCGAAACGCTCGAAGGCGATTTTGTACCGACTCCGGTAAAGCCTAATTTCGTATATGGTTTTCTGATTGTGCTGACATATTAAATGAGCAAGAAACATACCGTGCCGTGCCCATGCATAATTTATTGATATTTAAATGTTATTAAGAATGAGAGATTTCGATATGTCATTATATGGACACCATCATGACCAAATACGGACATTTTGATTGACTTCTTGGCTGGGGCAGGCTCTATTCAATGTGAGGGCTAAGCATTTGCCCGATAATCTCCAACAACTGGGGTTGTACGCAGGCCGGAATCGTTGATTGATTGATTCGTTGATTGGTTGATTGGTGCGGATAGACCTCAAATTACATAGGATATCGGGATGTGGGTCGCCTTAAGCACCATCAACGCAACGGCATTGCAGCTTCCGGTGTCGCGTTGATGGACCGTTATTGCGACCTACTAGGGCAGGATACGAATCAACCAATCAACGAATCAAAGAATCAACGCGGTAGCGCCGAAAGCAAAATGCCCTAATACGTCGAACAGGAGATCTGCATGCCCGACCATCCCACCTTCGAACACGACCAGGAAGCGGCCCGTCTGGAAGTGGATCTGGCCCGCAAGGCCCTTGAAAAAGCGGACCGGGAGTCGGCCCGCAACCACTTCTACAATACGGTTCAGCGTCTGTCCGCCAACGGCGCCACCTCGGAAACCGGCGCGGTGTTGGTCTCCGCGACCTTGGAACTCTCCAAACTGAACTTCATTCTCGGCAAGGGGTTCAAGGAGACCATTCCCTTTTTGCAAGCCGGCCTCAAGGCCGCTGAGCAGATCGGCGATCTGCGCTCCAAGGCCATGATCAAGCTGCATCTGGGCCGGCATTACTACTTTTCCAATCAGCGCGAAAAAGCGATTCCGGCCTTTGAAGAGGGCAAGGCCGAGGTCGAGGCCCTGGGCGATGAAGATATCCAGGCCCAGGCGGCAGAGTTTATCGGTCTCTACCACCATCTGCACGGCCGGTTCAGACAGGCCATCGCCTATTTTGAAACCGCCGTGGAGAGCTTTGAAACCAACAAAGGCATGCGGGTGATCAATCCCTCCGCGCCCATGTGGCTGGGATACTGCGCGGCCTATCTGGGGCAGTTTCACCGGGCCATCGGGACCCTGGATTACTACCGGCGGATTTTGATTGAACGCGGCGACCTGGCCCTGGCCGCCACTACTCGGGCCGTGTTGGGCATTGTTTTGGTGGAGATCAAGAAGTATAAGGAAGCGGCCATTCATCTCTCCGGCGCAATCGTGGAAGCGGAAAACACCCGTAATTCACTGGCGCTTTACTTCGCCCGGGGCGGCCTGGCCTGCTACCATTTTGCCGAAGGCCGGCTGCAAGAGTGCCATAAGTATATTACGCTGGCAGTGCGGGAGGGTGCCGCCGCCGGGCTGGTGCGGCAATATGCCTCCCCCATGTTCCTGGAACTGGGTTTTGAACTCTATAAATCCGGCTTGCGCATCTACTCGGATAAAGAGCTGCAGCATGAGATTTTGCGCATCACCCAGGAACCCAACATCCATCTCAAGGCGGTTCTGCTGCGTCTGCTGGCCGAACAGCGCCTGGCCTTCGGCACGCGCCCGGAGACCGTCCGCAAAGATCTGGAAGAGAGCAAAAACTACCTGAAGCAATCGGGAACGCCGGTGCAGTTGGCCAAAACCCGCTTTGCCCTGGCGCGGGTCTATCTGCGCGAAGAGAACCGGACCGAAGCCCAGCGGCAGGCCCGCAAGGCCTGGAAAGATCTGGCCGGTTACGGCGATACCTTTTTCCCGGATGATCTTCGTCTCCTGGTGGCGGATGATGCGGCCGCGGAGCCGGCCCCAGTTGACAGCGGGTCCTTTCTGGTCCGCTTCATGGATATCATCCAGGAGCTCATGCCCGGCACTGCGCCGGAAAGGCTGCTGGTCCGTCTGGTCCAGGCCACCAATCGCTATTTCGGCGCGGAGCGGGGCGCCATCTTCTGGTTTCCCGATGCGTCGGCCAAAGCCGGGCCCAACTTGCGCGCGACCTGCAACCTGACCGAATCGGAAGTATTCTCCAACGCCTTTCGATCCAATCTATCTCTGGTCTTTGAAGTCTTTCGCCAATGCCGGCCCCGCATGATCCACAAGACGGCCAAGAATCATCTGCCTTACCGCGAAAAGGCGATCCTTTGTCTTCCTTTTCAAGTGGACGGCGCCACGCGCGGCGTTCTGTACCACGACAATGCCTACGTCACGGACTGTTTCAATTTTTTGGATGAGGCCCAGCTCGATCAGCTGGTGCGTGCCTTGAGCAATTTTATTGAGCATGCCTGGCGGTTGGCGCAAGGTCAGGCCAAACTCACCTTGGAGCAGGCCAGCACCTCCCAGGAAGGGGAGGCGGTCGAAATTGTGGGCGAGAGCGACTCGATTAAGCGCATGCTGGCTCAGGTCCACCAGGTCGCGGCCACCGACAGCACGGTGCTGGTTCTTGGCGAAACCGGCGTGGGCAAGGAGCTGGTGGCACGAAGAATTCATCAAATGAGCAACCGCCGGGAGATGCCCCTGGTGATTGTCGATCCCACCGCCATTCCCGAAGGGCTGGTGGAGAGCGAGCTCTTTGGCCATGAAAAAGGCGCCTTTACCGGAGCGGACCGCCGCAAAAAGGGGCGCCTGGAACTGGCCCATCGCGGGACCCTGTTTATCGATGAAGTGGGAGAGATTCCCAAGTCGATCCAGGTTAAACTGCTGCGAGCGCTGCAGGAGAAGACCAGTGTGCGGGTGGGTGGCACCACGCCGAACTTCACCGACTTTCGCCTGATTGCCGCCACCAACCGTGATCTGGCCAAGGAAGTGGCGGCCGGCCGCTTCCGTGAAGATCTATACTACCGGCTCAATGTGATTCCGATCCTAGTGCCGCCTCTGCGGGAAAGAAAAGACGATATTCGCCGGTTGGCCCATTACTTCCTCAAGCGCTTCAGCATGCGCCACCATCGGCCCGGCCTGGCTTTGAGCCCCGAGGCCGAAGCCCTGCTGCCGGTCTATGGATGGCCGGGCAATGTGCGTGAATTGGAAAACGTCATGGAGCGCAGCGTGCTGCTGTCCACCGGCGATCGCCTGGAGCTTAACCTGCCGGCCGCCGGCCCGCAGCGCAGCACCGATCCATTCTCAGACCTGCCGACCCTCGATGAAGTGCAGCGGCGCTATATCGAGCATGTTCTGAAAAAGACCCAGGGCAAGATCGCCGGCGAAGACGGCGCCGCCAAAATCCTGGGCATCAAGCGCACCAGCTTGTATCACCGGATGAAAAGCCTGGGCATCCGATAGTAACCATCCACAAACGGCTATTTAGGCCGAGTTCAGCATTGGGCGAAAATTTTAATCCTCGATATATATCAGTATGCCTGCGGTTTAAAATTTACCTCCGCTGCGATTTTGGCCCAAAATCTTTATTTTTTGAGATCGCTTGTAGTCAATTTCGAATGATTTTAATTTCCGGTTCTCTCAATTAGCCGATTTTCACTGGCTTTGTTGAATGAACTATCAACCAGATTGGAGGCTGCGCATCATTAAAATGCGGCCGATGCGCTGGAGCCAGGAAGGCGCCCGCTTTCTGCTGCAGGTCAGAACTATGGTGTTGAACCTTCAACAATGTAAAATAGGGGATAGGGTTCGATCAAAGGGGGCCAGTTACAAATAATAAAGGAGACTGGTTAGCTCTCCCGCTTTTTACTCTCCCAAAAAACTCATCAGCGTAGAGCTTAACCAAGTGCTTCAACGGTCTAAGTGATTGAGGCCGGGCAAAACATTTAAAAAATGCAAATTCCCATCACTTTACTTTATGACTTTTTGGATTTTCGGCGGTCGCCGTCTTTGCGTTTTTCGTCCTTTTCCGAAATAAAAAAATTGATAAAATGCTCCGCTCGCTTATTACTTTTATCCCTTCGATCTTTTTCAGAGCGTCTCTCAGTTTTTTTCCCATAAGACCCCTCTTAACCCATTGTTATTATGATTTTTAAAATCTTATACCTTCTTATACTTAAAAAAAATAACACCAAGGCATTTAATTTGTCAAATTTACTGTAAAAACCAGAATATTTCTGATATAATGTAAACAGATTACAAAATTGCCTTGAATGCCCAAGAGTACAACGAAACCACTCCAACCATCATAGTGTGAGAATTTGAAACACGAATGCATGGATAAACCGCCCAAACAAACGTCAATTGAAAATTCTCATTACTTAGAAACCGCGATAGCAGCTGAGTCGGATCTATGGTGAATTTAAAACATCACATCGATTTTATTAACAAACTGGTTTCCAATGGTGGCCCCGAACCTCACGAATATGGGGAATTCACCAACTGGATTGCTCAAATACATCAACAACTTGGTGACGGAACGCTTTCGAAATCCGATTTGGATACATTGCGAAGCTGCTTCGGCGAGGCTCTCTCTATTCTGACGCTCCAGGGATTTGCATTGGAAAAACCACATGGATATCCTGGTGACTATGAAATTTTAGATAAGATTTATCTCAAACATACCTCGAAAAATCCGGATTTAAGAAAATGGGATCTTTATTTTCAACTGCAAAAGGCTCCCATCGCCGTCCGGAATCGGAAGCACTATTTTATTGAATTATGCAAAAAATTAGCGATGTTAGAAAAACGATCCGAGACCATTAACGTTTTGAATATTGCCAGCGGCCCCTGTCGAGATCTGTTCGAATACCTGAGCGAAAAAAATGATCAGCGAATCATGTTTGACAATGTGGAATTTGATCCGCTTGCGATTTCATATGCGAAAAATATCTGTAAGGATTATCTGAACCGTGTTAATTTTTTACACACCAATGCCTTTGATTTTACGTCCGAGAAAAAATACCGGTTAATTTGGTCGTCCGGATTATTCGACTACTTGAATGACCAAAAATTCCTCTATCTCATGAATCGCGTTTTACCGCTTTTAGAAGATGAAGGAGAGATTGTCATCGGCAATTTTTCCACTCAAAATCCAACACAGGCATATATGGAAATTATGGGTAACTGGAGATTGCGGCACCGTACTCCAGAACAACTTATATCATTTGGAGAAGAAATAAAATTTGCACGGGAGGATATTCGGGTAGGTAAGGAGCCGGAGGGTGTCAATCTTTTCTTGCATCTTAAGAGAGGTAAACACTTCATTCCCGCTCCCGACTTCAGCTAAACGCCTACTTAGATGTGATGCTTCCCAATAAGCCTACAGCTGCCAATCGACACGCACCTCGCAATCGCGTATTCGAAAACGGATGAAAGCTGAGACCCCCAAAAACACCATTAATGTTTCCCCGACATTTCGGGACATGCAGTTGAATCTGCTACCTTTGTCCTTTAAAGCGGACAACGGGGCATTTGAGGAGGCATTTCTCGACGATTACTTTTTTAAATTTGTCAACCAAGCAAGGGTTTCCCTGCTTATCGCCATTTTCTTCTATGCCTTGTTCGGTATTCTAGACGCTCAATTGATACCCAGCAGGCTCAGCACGCTCTGGTTAATCCGATATGCATTTTTTTGTCCATTTGTATTCCTTGTCTTATTGTTTTCCTTCTCAAAAATGTTCAAGCGCTATATGCAATTCTGCCTGTCCGCCGTAATTGTATTTGCGGGGATAGGCATAATTGCAATGATCATCATTGCGCCGCCGCCGGTTAATTTTTCCTACTATGCCGGTTTGATGCTCATCTTTTTATTCGGCTATACGTTTATCCGTGCGCGCTTCATTTATGCCACCGTGTCCGGCTGGCTGATTGTACTTTTTTATGAGTTTGGTGCGACTGTCCTCAGCAATACCCCCACCAATATTCTCTTAAACAATAATTTCTTTTTCATCAGTGCCAATGTGATTGGTATGTTTTCCTGTTACTCGATCGAGTTCTACGCCCGCAAAGATTTCTTTCTGGCGTGCTTGTTGAGAAATGAACAACAAAAGGTATTAACCGCAAATGAAGAATTGGAAAAAAGAGTTAATGAACGAACTGCACTTTTGGCGAGTACCAACGAAGATTTGAAGTTGGAAATCGTGGAACGCAAGCGCATTGAAAAGGAATTGCGTCAAATTCATAATGAACTTGAAGTGCGAGTCAAAGAGCGAACCCAAGAACTGAGCATCATCAACAAAGAGTTGCAAGAAGCCAAGGAAGCAGCCGATGCTTCCACCAAAGCCAAAAGTAGTTTTTTAGCCAACATGAGCCATGAAATCCGAACACCGATGAATGCCATCATAGGTATGTCGGATCTGATTATCAATGCCAAGCTGGAACCGTGGCAGCAGAAAGAATATTTAAGCATTATTCATGCATCCGCGCGATCTCTTCTGGGCATTATCAATGACATACTAGACTTTTCCAAGATTGAGGCCGGCAAACTTGAACTTGATAACGCCCCCTTCCAAATCAGTGAAATTGTCTATGCCGTTTCCGATTTGTTCATTGAAAGAATAAGCAAAAAAGAAATTGAGTTGATGGTCGATATCGAACCCGATGTCCCTCAATGGATCACCGGTGATGCCCTGCGCCTTCAACAGGTTCTGATTAATCTGACTTCAAACGCCCTGAAGTTTACCGAGACCGGGGAAATTTGCATTAAGATTGAAAAGAAGAACGAAAACCAGAAAAGTGTGGAACTGCATATATCGGTTCAGGATACGGGTATCGGCATAACCGAAGAAATCCAAGAGCGGTTGTTTGACGCCTTTGCCCAAGCCGATAATTCCACTACTCGGAAATATCAGGGAACCGGTCTTGGCTTGGCCATCTGCAAGAAGATTGTGGCCATGATGGATGGAAAAATCGGCATTAAAAGCAAGCCCGGAGAGGGAAGCACTTTTTGGTTCACCATAACGGTAGGCGCAGACCATACCCACGCCCCCCAGAAAAGCCATCAGATACCCGAGGCGCTTAAAAATTTAAGAATCCTGGTCGTCGAAGATAATGTGACATCCCAACAGGTGATCAACAAGATGATTCGATCCTTCCAATTCCAGCCTCAATTGGCGCCAAGCGGAAGATCGGCATTATCTCTTTATAAAAGCGCTATCGACGACGGCGCGCCTTTCAAGATAGTGCTGGTTGATACCAGGTTGCCGGACATGGATGCGTATACCCTGGTCGAACAACTCGATCAAATGGATCCAGGCGCTGATACACACATCCTTCTGATGGGCCAATTTCATACCATGGAAGGCAACAAATCTCCGGATTCGTTAGGAATTAAAAGCTTTTTGACGAAACCTGTAAAACCGAGCATATTTTTGGACAAAGTGCTGGAGCTATTTGACTACAAGCCCTCGGTCGTAACCGTCCCCGGCGCAAATCCTGTTAAAGATGAAACAATCAAAAATATCCATGTATTGCTTGTGGAAGACAACCCGGTAAATCAGGTAGTCGCCGCGGAGATACTCGCCTATGGCGGTGCGATCGTTCATAAGGCCGATAATGGAAAAGACGCGATCAAAAAATTAAAAGAAAGACATTTTGACGCGGTTCTAATGGATGTTCAGATGCCGGAAATGGATGGGATAGACGCGACCCGTTTTATCCGCAATGAAATGGGGATCACGGATTTGCCGATCATCGCCATGACGGCCCATGCCATGCACGGGGATCGTGAAAAATGCTTGGCGGCTGGTATGAACGACTATATCTCCAAGCCTATCGATCGGGAACTCTTATACGAAATTCTTAAGAAAGCAGTTCCAAAATTAAAAGAGAATTTTTCGTCCCTCCCCAAAGAAAATCCATCAAAGGAGATGATTTCCAATCTTTTTTCAGATTCACCGGGGGGATTAGACATCCAGGAGGGATTAAACCGGATCGGCGGGAATCCAGAACGTTATCTGGATGCATTGCGGCAATTTTGTCTATACTCCAAAGATATAGTAGTTCAGCTACACATTTCGGTTCAATCAAAGGATTTGAAACAGGCAAAAAACATAACCCATGCACTTAAAGGGGCTGCCGGTAATATCTCGGCGAAAGAATTGCACTCGGCCGCCAAAGAACTGGAGCAAATCCTTGCCAAACCGTATGGTGAGGGTGAAATTGAAACCCGTTTGGCCCAGATTCAAATTCTTACCAAACAGGTTGTAGAGTACGTTGAAAAAATCGACAGCCGCATGCCGCAAAGTCATGCCTCAGATTTCATGGCGGAACCTTATACGGCGCAGAAGGCGTTGCTATTGCTTGATAACCTAGAAAAAAGCTTACGGGATTATGATCCGGCGGAATCAAAACATGATTTCGATGCCTTTAGGGCTTACCTTTCCAAGCGGCAAAGGGCACAAGAGTTAACAGAGTCCGCGCTGAAATTGGGAGACGTTATCAGCGTCTACCAATTTAATACTGCCATAGACTTGATCGAAACAATTCGCAAACAACTCTAGTTGCTATAAATACTGCTTAATAATTTCCAACGCTACCTTGTTATCCACGGGTTCCGAGAAATAAAATCCTTGTGCATTATCACATTGGAGTTGCTTCAACATCTCAATTTGAGTTTCCCGCTCCACTCCTTCCGCTACAACATCAAGACTTAAAGTGCGGGAGAGGTCGATAATGGTTTTTACAATTTCCTTACTGGCGTCTTTGACATCAATTTCGCTAATAAAGGAACGGTCGATTTTGATATTATCGATCGGAAACTGCTGAATATAAGACAGTGAAGAATAACCGGTTCCGAAGTCATCCAGAGCGACTTTTAGACCTAGTTTTTTCATATGCGATAGTTTATCCACAATGAGGTTGGCCTGTCTTACCAAAAGGCTCTCGGTTATTTCGATTTTTAGCCGGTCTGCCGGCAACTGATATTCGCTCAGGACTTTGGCGATAAAATCGGTCAAATCGGATTGCATAAATTGTTTGACGGAAATATTGACACTGACACTCAATCCTTCCGATTTAGGGTAGAGCCGATACCATTCCTTAAGTTGTTTGCATGCCTCTTTGATCACCATTTGACCCAACGGTATGATAAGACCGGTGTCCTCCGCAATGGGGATAAACTTTTTAGGTTCGATCATCCCTCTAATCGGATGGTTCCAACGGATCAGGGCTTCAAATCCAATTAGTTGTTGATCGACCAACGACAAAATCGGCTGATAGTGTAAAATAAATTCACCATTGTTGAGGCCGTTACGCAGGTCATTCTCCACTCTTAAGGATTCCACCGCTTCCTTGTGCATTTTCTTGTTAAAAACTTTAAATTGGGCTCTGCCGGACTCTTTTGCCCGGTACATGGCAATGTCTGCGTCGCGCAACAAGTAATCGGCTCTTCGATACGCTTTGGTTTCGACAACAATTCCGATGCTGGCGCTGATGCTGACTTCATTTCGTTCGATGACGAGTGGGTATTGGGCGACTTGATGTAGGCGCTTGGCTATCGCGAATACTTCCTTTTTATCATGAAATTCTTCCACTAAAATGGCAAATTCATCACCTCCCATTCGAGCAATAGTATCGGAGGATCGAATGCTTTCCTGAAACCGTTTTGAAATTTCCACCAAGAGCTTGTCTCCCGCCAAATGCCCCAGTGAATCATTGATCCGTTTAAAGCCATCCAAGTCTATCATCATCACCGCAAACGCATAAGACTCATAGCGTTTTGTTCGTTCCAGCGCCCGTTCCAAGCGTTCCATGAGTAAAACTCGGTTGGGAATGCGGGTGAGAGAATCGTGAAACGTTTGATGCAGCAACTGGGCCTCAAAATTTTTGCGCTGCGAGATATCTTCGTAGACAATGAAAAGCCCCTCAATTTTATCTTTGACTAAAATCGGATATCCTAAAAAGGAAACGGGTATTAGATTTCCGTTTTTATGGGCTCTAAACGTATCACGACTGATGGTCTTGCCGGATAATATGATTTGAAGGCAGGTTTCATTTTCGGAAACCAGGTCCTCGGGGACGACAATATGTTTGTTATACTCCCCCTTGATTCCCTCGACATCGTAACCAAAAAGGGTTTCGAAGCTTTTATTCACTTCGATAATTTTACCGTCCACTTTAAGCAGCAGAATCGCTAACGGCGAGTTCTCAAATAATTGCTGAAAATAGGCCCGTTGCTCGGCAAGTCCCTCTTGCGCCAAAATCCGGTCCTTCATCTCTTGCTGCAATTTTTCATTGGATTGCGTGATTTCGAGCGTCCGTTCTTTTACTATTTCTTCAAGATTGTCACGATGTCTTTTGAGTTCTGTATGGATCCGGACCTTGTGCTTAAGGATGGTTGGACTGAAGGGTTTTGAAATATAGTCCACCGCGCCGGTCTCAAGGCCTTTGTTTTCATCTGCTTCTTCATTTTTCGCGGTTAGATATATAACTGGAATGTTCTTGGTGCGATCATTGAGTTTGATTTGACGGCAGACCTCATATCCATCCATGTCCGGCATCATAATGTCCAACAGGATGATATCCGGAATGGATGAGGTCATAATTTTTAAGGCATCATTGCCGTTAGTGGCGCAGATCAATTTATAGTCAGATTTTAAAATTTCAGTCAGTACCGTAATATTGTTCGGCACATCATCTACGATTAACACTTTTTGTTTTTCCGTCATAATACCCCAATCTCGATGATTTGATTGCCTCCTGATGATCGGCTATATTTTATAATACTTTTCATATTACTGGCGACCATTATTTGGGGGGCCTTTGGAATTTTTTTTAATTAACCATCTATTATTTCGTCAAATAATGGGAATTTCTTTAGACTTATTTTGCCATGCATTGCGCCTGATCTAACCACTAATTGAATCACGGTAAAATCTGATTGGGGAGCCGGCTCTAAATAGACCGAAACCATTCAGTTGACTATCGAGCAAATCCAGCGCGAAATGGAGCCATACCGCGTATGCGCTCTCGCGGCTGGGATACCGCGACCTGGTTACTGAATAATTTCCAGAGAGGTGTTGTCGCTTTTTTGCCGCTGAGATGAGACCCGATGACCCTGAACAGTTGTTTGGGTTGAATCGGTTTGGAAACATAGTCGTCGATCCCGTTATTCAGGCATAATTCCTGATCGCCTGTCATCACATGCGCGGTCATGGTGATCATCGGGATCTGATGGTTATGCACGCCGGATTTAGGATCTCGGATGATGCGCGTGGCTCGAAACCATCCATTTCGGGCATTTGCACATCCATACGCGAATTCCGGCGACAAATCATCGGCCATGGTTTCGATCAGTTCGGACCCGATGAACTGCGCGGAGGCGGTCAAGGCATCGGCTGTTTTTTCCACATTTATGGAGTAGTCTGGAAAGGAAAGGCCCATAATCCGCCGCGCGGCGGCATTGACCAGGGCGCTACCGGCACGCAATCCGGTGTTACATGCTGTAGGGTCGCGAAGACACGCTCCAAAGAAGTCTGGCGCGATATTCGGCCGCGGGCGCTGGCCAAGGATGAGAGTACTTCACGCGCGGGTTTTTGAATGTTGCCGATGGGTGGTATCAGGCCTTTTCCGAGACTGTCGATGACGGTTCTCAGAGGCATGCGGCCCCAGGTCCCTATAAACCATCTCAAAAAAGGGTTTTAGGTCCCAAAGACTTTTTAAAAGGATTTAGTCTATTGCATATGCAGAGAATCCTTGATCTTCTTATTCAAGTAGCGCTTGTGGACAATGGGAAACATCAAGTGGAGAAGTTCAATGCTTTTGAAAGCCAACTCGTTGGCCACTGGGATCGTTACTTCTCCTTTGATGATGCGCGTAAAGAAGTATTCGAACTGTTGATCCACCAGGGTGCGAATCAGATCATGGTGAATGGTGATGAATTCAAATGAAAACCCCCGCTCATCGGAGAGGTTCTCCCGGATTTGGGCGATCAAGGTGGCGATTTTGACATCCTGGACATTGAAACAGCCATTTTCGTCTTTGACCAGCATGCCGATTTCCAGGCTTTTTTCCAGGTCCTCCTTGGAGATTTTGGATGCTTCCATCAAGGCCTGGGCATCCACCGGCTTGACCCTCTGATTGACATCGGCCGGTTCCATCCAATCCAGCTGTTTGGCTTGAAACAGTTTTTCAGTCAGCTCATTTTCCATGATCGAGGCCTTGTCGTGGCCCAAATCATCGATGGCTTTTTTGATGACATCCAGAGGCAGGAAATACTCTTTCTGGAATTTTTTAACCAACCGGATCAGTTCAATATAGTGTTCATCATAATAAGCCATGTTTTTATGAGGCTTGTTGGGTTTGGGCAAAATTCCTTGGGAGATATAGAACCGGATGGTCGGGGCTTTCACGCCGGTGATGGCGGACAGCTCCTTCATTTTCATGTAGTGCTTGCCGTTAGGTTCGGGTGTGTCGTTCTCTATTGCCTTGGCCATGATGACTCGTTGCCTCCTCCGTGATCTATCCATCCTCAACCCATGCGTCATTCATTGAAGCCCTGGCGTGGATTTCTTGCTTGGATCAGCCCTAAAAGGGACTTTCTATACCAGCTAAGGGTCGGTATGTCACCGTTACATTTTTTGTTTTTGTTTTGATGTTTTATGAGACCAAATGGCCCCATCGGTTATATTCTTCAAAAGATTTAAAACGATTATGGTTATCTATCCGCTGAAAAATTGCGCTGCCCACGGACCAAGGAGCTGTTTGATCGACGCATTTTTTTCCAGGTGGTAAAGCCGTTCCGCGATGCCTTTGAGACCCTTGTGGGAATAGACAATCAGTTCGGCATGATCTTTATACAAGCCCACCGCCAGTTGCGACGCGGCGGCCCAGAGGCCGTCTTCGATCCACCCTTTGAGGGAGGCTGTGCCATTGAGGCTGGGATGAAGCATGGCCCGGCCCATGGCCACGGCGGCATTTGCCAGGGCATGGCGCCGGGCCCCGACTCTGTGGATGGCTTCATAGGCCAGGTAGCAAATCAGCAGAGGGCTTTGATGCAAAGAATCAAATGGAATGCGGTTGGTTTCCCCCAGGTCGGCCACGCAAAGGCCCACCAAATACTCCATGCTTCCCTGCTTGCCATAGAGATACCCCCCGTCCATCTGGCTCTCGCGGAAGTTGATGGAGCCGGGCAGGTCGGTAAGCACGCTCGGCTGCAAGCCGATGTGGTTTTCAATGCAAAAGTCGGCTACCTCAATGCCGGTATGGTCGTGCAAGGAATTGAAGTAATCGTGGGGCATGCCGAATATGAAAGCGCCGTGCACCGAGATGCCGTAGCGGTGGATCTTCTTGAGTTTGGCGCGATAAAAATCCGCCACCGAAATATTTTCTTTTTTTATCTCGCGCACGATATGTTTGCCGATATACTCCAGGTTGCGCAGGTCCAACGATTCAAGGCCGATGAAGAAATGGGTTGCTCCGGCCCGTCTTAATTTTCGCAACAAATCGGGATGATCGGCCACGTCAATGGAAATTTGCGCGGCAAAGTTGATCTTCAGCCCTTGCTCGATCATGAGATCCAGCATTTTCTCCAATTTCTTCCCGCCCAGCAGCAGATTGTCCGGAAGCAGAAGAAAAAAACGGTTATGGGCGCTGAGCCCTTCCTTTTGAAATTCTTTCAGCTCGTTGATGAAATCCAGCGGGTCGCGCACGCTGAAATCTCTTTGGCTTTTGGGCAGCGTGGAGATGGAGCAGAAACGGCAATTGAAAGGGCACCCGAGGTAGGGCGCGGCGGTGTTAATGCGTATTTTGCGTACCAGCAAGCCGCCGATCAAAGGGATCTTCCTCAAGTTCTCCAACTGGAGCGCCGGCATGGGAACCACATTGGCGTGCCCCCAGCTGCCGTTTTCCAGGCTGGTTTGGCCGCGGTAGGTGTCGGCGAGGCGGCCGGTCTCCAAATCGTTCAATATCGCGGAAGTACTGTGGGAATCGGCCGGCCCGATGGCCTGGGCGATCAAGTGGGGGTAGGGCACGTAAGGGCGCAAAAAGATGGAGACATCCTCCGGGATAGTGGAGACATGAATGCCGCCGATCACGACCGGAATCTTGCCGTGGTTCAGGGCCAAGGCCGCGGCCACGGCGGACGGGAAGTTTGAGCTCATGGCCGTGATGAAGACCGCGGCGGGCTTGGCTCCCGCGTCGGCGATAATCCGCTCCAGAGTTCTTCTTTTACCATCGGCCAGGATGATTCGATCGCGAATGCCGCACTTGGCCAGCATATTGGCCACGTAGGTCAGGGTGTAGCACTCCATGGCCAGGGCCTCGGCCATGCCTTTGCGCTGCTTGTTTTGATCAAAGCGGAGATACTCTAGATAATTGCCTTCATCGATATGGCGGGCGTCTTTGGCGCATAGGACGGACAACAGCTCATCCGGACGACTGATCTGGCCGAATTGATCCATGAAGTCGAAGGTCGGCGGACCATAAAGAATATAATAGCGCTTCATCGAGGGATCGTCCGGTTTACAAGCAATTACTCCCCTTTGACCATAAATTCCGAGATCCTGTTGATCACTCGCCGGGGCGCAAAACGGTTGCCGATCATGAACAAAAACCACAGATGCTTTTCCGGGATATAAACTCGTTTGCCCTTCTTGAAGGCGGCTACGCCCTTGCTGGCGATGACGGCCGGATTGCTTTTGCCGCCGAAGCGGTAAAACCTAAGTTTGGTGGGAAATCCTTCTCCCTTGAGCAAGGGCGTATCGGTGTAGCCGGGATTGAGCGTGAAAGTCCGCACCCCGGTGCCGCTGATCTCTTCGCCCACCGCCTCGCTCAAGCTTTGCACGAATGCTTTGGTGGCGCCGTAGACCGTGTGCCGCGGCGTGGGCACAAAGGCCGAAACCGAGCTGACATTGAAGACGGCTCCCGAGCCCCGGCGGATCATGTCCGGCAGGAACAAGCGCATGAGCAGCATGTAGGCCCGCAGATTGACGGCCACCACTTTTTCCTGGAGCTCCAGGGAAAGCTGATGAAACATTCCAAAAGCCATGATGCCGGCGTTATTGACCAGTACATCAACCTGATCGTAAATGCGCGTGGCCTCTTGATGCAGTTTTTGGGGCCCGTCGCCGGCGGATAGATCGCCGGTCAGTGTGTGCACCTCGATGCGAAATTCCCGACGCAGCGTTTCGGCGAAATCCTCCAGCACCTTGCGCTCGGCCGGCAGAGAAGCAATGACCAGACGGACGCCTTCTCTGGCAAAGCATTTGGCCAGCTCGCGGCCGATGCCCGAAGACGCCCCGGTCACAAGTACAACCTTGTCTTTTAATTGAATTTTGCTCATGGTCGTCCGCATTTTTGTAAATGATTGTAAATCAAGACTCAGGGTGCTTCTTCCGTCATGCCCGTCCCGTATTTATGCGGGACGGGAATGACACAACGTGGTTTGGTAGATCCCCGACCCCTCATGCAAATATACTTCACCGGTAATGCTATGCCGCATGGAGCAGATGCACGCGAACCACCTCTCCGCTGCGAAGTAAATTCACTTCACCGGGCACCTCGATGAGCACGTCCGTGTGTTGCATGGGGCTGAACACGCTGGACCGTTGTTCTGCCAGGACTTCGACCTCCAGCCGGGTTTGGGTCCATTGCAACCGGCCGCGAAGAAATTTCCTCCGGCCGGGTTTGAGGATCCGGTTATCCGTCACGCGAGCCTCGATGATTTCGTTACCGTAACTGTTTTTGCCCAGCAGTTTGTCGATGACCGGCCGGACAAAGAGGTGAAAGTTAACGAAAGATGATACCGGGTTTCCTGGCAGGCCGAATAAGAACGTCTTGCCTCGTTTACCGAAGAAAAGCGGTTTGCCGGGTTGGATCTTGACCCGCCAAAAGATCTCTTCCACCCCGGCCCGTACAAGGGTTTCATGCACAATGTCGTAATCGCCCACGGAGACACCACCGGACAAGAGAATGACATCCTTATCAAAATGTTTGTTGAGCATCTGCAGCAGATCAGCGGCTTTGTCCTGCACAATGCCCGCGTTGAGGGGCGCCGCGCCGGCCGCCAGACTCAGCGCATACAGCGCATGGCTATTAATATCATAAATCTGTCCAGGAGCAATGGGGATGCCGGGCTGAACCAGTTCGCTGCCGGTGGAGATAATGGCCACGCGCGGTTTGAGCGTTACGGGAATACGGCAGATACCGCAGGCGGCCAGCACGCCGATCATGGCCGGGGAAATCACGTTGCCGGCACCAGCCGCTACGTTTCCAGGGGAGAGATCCTGACCTTTTGGCACCACATAGGGATTTTCGCCCACCGATTCGAAGAACTCAACACGATCGCCCGTTCTTTGGGTGTTCTCCAATCGGATCACCGCATCCGCGCCCTCGGGCACGCAGGCGCCGGTCATGATGCGCACGGTTTGCCCCGGCCCGATCGTTTTGGAGGAGATGCGGCCGGCCGGCACTTCGTCAATCTGAGACAATACTACTGGGTGATTGGCCGAGGCCCCGCGCACCTCGTTGCTTTTAACGGCGTAGCCGTCCATCATGGAGCGATTCCAGGGGGGCACATGGACATCACTGATCTGGTCCTGACGCAGTACTCTTCCCAGACTGTGTTCAAGGGGAAGTACTTCGGTGGCCAGACCAGCCTCAACCGAAGATAGGCAGCGGCTCAGAGCATCCGGATATTCCATCAAACTTCGTCCGAATGCGGGTTGGGTTTTGCGTGCTTCAGCAGAGAAGTCCGAAGGGTGGGGTGCTTTAAGAATTTGATGGCTGGTTGACTGGCTCATATTTCATCTCCGTCTTCCGATGGGATGTCATTCGATCAATTTACTGATTTTCCTCGGCAGCGCGGTCGCGCTTTGCCGTTACCGCCGCGCTTTGCGCCACCGGTTCATATTCCACCAGCGACAGCGAAGCATCGTCCTTGCCGTCCCGGATCAATTTTTTGATCTTGTTTTGATCAGTGGTGCCCCAGTAGCACTCCTCGGCCTTGATGGGTATTTCGCTGGCAGATGGCGTCAGGTTGTTTAACTGAAGGCCGGAGTTGTTAAAGACCGCGTTGCGTTTGAAGTCCATATCGCCATTTAGGCAGATACCGCCCGTTCCTAGGCCGTCCTTGGTTTTGTTTTCCTTGACCAGATTGTTGTTAAACACCTTGTTGTCCCGGCTCAGACCCCAGTAGTTGAGGTAAACTCCGCCGCCCATGCCGGTCGAACTCTTATTCTTTAGGATGGCGTTGCCAATGAACATGTTGTTGGACTCGCCATAGATACCGCCGCCCACTGACGCGGTGTTCTCCATGATCTGATTGTCATTGACCAGCGCAAAGCCGGCATAGAGGCCGCCGCCATTATTTTGGGTGACGTTGCCGATGATCTTGTTGTCCACGATTGAGGATCGGGAGGCCCAAATCCCTCCGCCGTCGCCCTGGCTGGTGTTGCCTTGAATCAGGTTATGATGCATATCCACGGCCGCGTTGGAAAGATATCCATAAGCAAAAATGCCGCCGCCGTCCTTGGCGCGATTGTTCTTGATCACATTGTCGTGAATCAGAATGGGAAGACTGCCATAGGCATAGATGCCGCCGCCGTCTGAGTCGCTGGTGTTGTTCTGGATCGTGCACCCTTTGACGATCACGGAGACTTCCTTGATGCGCACGCCGCTGCCCTTGTTGTTCTCTATCCGGCAATTGGAAAGATCCGCGCCCATGCCGTCCATCACCACGCCGGTGCCGTTTTCGATGACGCAATGCTTCAGCGTACTCGGATGATCGGCTTCCGCCTCCTGCTTTTCCCGGTCCAGACTGCGATTCTCAAACAAAAGCTGGTCCCAGGGTTTATCCGGGCTGCCGGTAAAGATCACTGGATGCTTCTCTTCGCCCGAAGCCAGCAGCTTGCCACGAACGCGGATGGAGACACCGTTTTTAATTTTCAGGGTAGTATTTGGGGCGATAGTCAGGGTCTTGCCGCTTTGGATCAGAAGGTTGCCGACCACCGAATAATCGGATGGGGTACCATCCCCCCAGACAGTATCTTGTTCAATTGCGCCACGCACCGAATGGGGGGCAAGTGTATCGAGAGCGGGTGCGAAGGAGGCGGAGACATCCTCTGGGAAGGGGAATGCCTCTGGAATGGGCTTGGTGATGAAGGATTTCCAGTTCACCAGCCCGATCTTGGAATCTTCCATCCAGTCGTAGATACTCTTCTCGATGACCTTTTCATTGTCCGATCCCCAGTAGTTTTCCCGGGCATCCAGATCGGGCGAAAGGTTATGGGATAGAAAACGCAAGGCATAGCCTTGGGTGGCGACGATATTGTTGCTGCGCATCACGGGGTTGCCCAAAATGACGACGACGGCATCGTCGTCACCCGCGGTGCCATGGTTCTGGGCAAATGAATTTCTTTCAATGCTTCCCGATCCCGAATGAAATATGCCGGACCCTTTGGCGGCGACATTATTGCGGATCAGGTTGTGTTGGATAGTGGCGTCCCGGGAAAAAATTCCGCCGCCTTCCTCTGAACGGTTGTCACTGACCACATTGTCTTCCGTGACGGCCTGCAGGGCGTAAATACCGCCACCAGCCAAACCAGAAGAATTGTTCCTGACAATATTCTCCTTGACCGTGGCTTCGTAGGCGAAAATGCCTCCGCCCTTGCGATCGCTGCGGTTATTGGTCACGGTATTGCCATGCACCGTGATCTTGCAACTGTCGTAGCAAAAGGCGTAAATTCCACCACCGCCGTCACGTCCCCCCGCGCTCACATTGTCATGGATCGTGTTGTTTTCAACCACCACGGTGCGATTGGTGAACACTTTAACCCCGCCGCCGTTGCCGCTTTCCGTCTCCCGCTCCGTGCTGTTGCCATAGATTTGGTTATTGGAGAGTACTCCCGAAGCATATTCCATTTGGATGGCCGATGAGATGTGATGCCGTAAAATGCAGCCGGTCATCTTAAGCTCCGAGCTGTTGATCTTGACGCCGTGGCCGTATTCCAAGATGCAATGGTTGAATTCTATGGTTCCATAATTATTGCGATTCCCGCCCGTGGCATTCATCGCCTCGATAGTGGCCCAGTATCGGCCCTCGTCCTTCCAGGTAAACAGGATGGGCGCATCGTTGTTCCCCTGCGCCTTAATCAAGCCGCGGCAGGTGATCCGAACATTTTCGCCCATTAATACCTTTACCCCCGGCTCAATGGTCAACGTGACCCCCGGCAGGATAAAAAGGTTTTGATCGAGGATGATCGGGCTATTCTTTGCTTCCCATACGGTATTTTTAAAAATCACATTGGGATAATTGGGTATGGTAACTCCCTTGAAAGATAAGTAGAGGCTTACCCACATGCTGTTGGACACTTCAGCGAAATCTTCATAGTCTTTCATCTTCATCGCTTTGTGCAACGCGCACGCGTTGAGCATGGCCGCGATCAGTAATAAACCCAATACACGCGGCAGAATGCACAGGCATCGATTTTTTTTATTCGTTTGATACATCGCGGTCCCTCCCCATTCCACCACTTCTAACCTTAAAGTCGACCTCAATAACTATCAAAATTAAAGCTTTTCACCTCCCGAGTGGTCTCCTCGGTCTTCATGGGCTCCGGAACCTTTTCCATGAACATCAGGAAGAGAGATGTGCGCTGAATCCATTCTTCTGGATCGGGGATGCGAGGCACCTTATCGGGGGTATAAAACACGAATGGCATTTTGGTCCCGGCCCCGGCATATTGATCCGGATTTCTCAAAAAGTTCTTGACCCATTCAAATCGCAACCGCGATTTGGACGTCATCAGGTTGATGGATAGATCCTCCAAATTCTTTCCTTCCGGCAACTGGCCGGTAAACGAAACCGGATGACACTGCATGCATTTGTCGTTGCGGAAGCGGTATTCACCCATATCCAATGTTTCCTGCGTGTAATCGGACTTGGTCAGGACGGTTTCATACGGAATCGTGATGGCTTTTTGTTTTTCCGGTGACATGAGGCTGTGCAGGAGGCGAATCAGCGTGGCTTTGTCCTCATAGCTTAAATTGAAAAGCGGCATGCGGATGGCCAGCCAGGGACGCATGGCAAACGGTCGGTTTAAATAGTTATAAAGCCACGCGGGCTGAACTTTCTCCGTTTCATCCACGATTCTGGGTGGCACCATCGATTTTTTGGAAAGAAATTCGTCGATGCGCGGTTTTTCTTCGGCCAAAATGGCGTGGCACCCCCGGCAATTGTAATGGGACAGCATCCATTGCCCTTTTTCTCCCAGAACCTGTGAAGATTTTTCCCGGACCAGATAATGCTCCGGCAGTTTACGCAAACGATTAAAGAGATAGAACACGGTTAATTGCTCAACCTCTTCGGTGCTCAGGTTGAAGTTGGGCATGGCCATGGGCATATCTTCAGTTTTATAGATCGCCGGGTCATTAATTTTGTTATACAGCCAGTCCCATTTGGTATGTGCGACCGTGGAGTTGCCGAAGGGAAGTTCTTCCAACCGTTTGTCGGCGACATCCCCCACGGCGATACCTACTTTGGAAGGCTCGGCCTTGCCACGGATCACATGGCATCCCAAACATCCCAGACGCTGCAGTAGTTCTTGGCCTTTTTCGCTATTTCCATCCGGTATCGAGCCTGTGGATAGATAAGCCTTGGCTTCATCATTTTTTAGAGTTTTTAAGTAGGCGGTCAGGTCGCTGATATCTTCATTGGTCAATTCCAATTTGGGCATCCAGGTGTTCGGATTGATAGACGTTGGATTTGAAATCCAGTTGACGAGATAGTCGCCCTTGATTTTTAGCCCGGTATCGGAAAGCAACGGCACCCGACGGCTGATGCCCAACGCATTCGCCTTTTCGCTGTGACAGGCGATGCAGGCTTTTTCAGTAAACAGGGTCCGGCCTTTTTCCACGGACCCTTTGCCGTCGTCTTTCAGTCGCAGGTCGATGTTCTTATCTTCGATGGTGTCAAGGTAGGTGACCAGATCAGCCACCTGATCCTCTGATATCCTGAATTGGGGCATGAGGGTGGTCGGGCGGAGTTTGGCGGGTTGTTCGATCCATTTCCCGAGCCATTTCTTGGAGACAATCTTGAGGCTGATGACGTTAAACGGGGTGGAGAACTTGGGCAAATCGGCCTGGACGCGGGCATCATGACACCCGTAGCAGCCTTTATCAATAAAGAGCGCTTTGCCGGCCGCGGCCTGCTCGGCCCCCTTTAATCCCACGACATTTTCATGGCACTCGAAGCAGGTGCTTTGGGCAAATTTCATGGGAAGTCTTGGGCTTTCCCAGTTTGCTTCAAAGCCATGGGCCTTTTGCACGCTAAGCCCTACGCCCTGACCGTGGTGACAGAGGGTGCAGCCGAAGTTGCTGATGGGATGGGATTTGAGGATGTCCGCGGGATGGGCCTTTAAAGGATTCGGGTCGTCCTTGAACAGGTTGTTCTCCATGGCCTGGTGGCAGCTCATGCACATATCCCTGGCCTGGGCGCCAGGCAGAAATACAGCGCTCATCTTATCAGGCAACGTTTTGGCCTCAACGAGCATCCGCGAAAAGCGATCCAGATCATCGGCATTGCCGGCTTGCCGGGCTTGCTTTACATTATCTTCAAGTCTTGAAATGTATCGCTGATGATAGGTATTCTGAATGTCGCGCCATTGATCGCGATTCTTTTTTTCATGATATCCCACGGCAACAAGTGATGCCGATAGCATCAGGACAAACAGCAGGAAAAGAATACGGATACCAGGCCTTGCTTTAATTTTATTTGAAGTGCTCATATGGAAAAATAGGGTGTTACCAGTATGTATTTAACGTGAAAAGCAATTCGCAAGAAGATCTTGACGATGACCGCAAACATCAACAGAATCAAAATCCATGAAATCAGGTGGCGCCGTAAACCAAGCTGTTTGTAGAATGAGGGTTTCAACAGCGCCGGCAAGCCCAAGCCCACGATGAAATAGACCGCCACCGACAAGTAACCCCAAAGGGTGGAGAAGTTCACCAACTGTTGTTCAGCTTTTTTTTGTACGCCCCAATCTTCCCAGGGCCAGTAGAACTGCCAGTTGGGTCCCCTCAGGAATTGCCCAAAGAGAATCAGGACGAACCAGAGCGTAAATCCAAGCATGAACAGGGATACGCTGAACTTGCGATCGCGGAAATTGTACTCTCCAACTCCGGCGGGATTGGGATCAAGAAAAGGAATCGCCATCAGGCCGAAGATAATCAACAACGGGATCATCACGCCGGCGATCCAGGGATCAAAATAGACCAGCACTTCCTGCAGCCCCACAAAATACCAGGGTGCTTTGGCTGGATTTTCGGTCCAGTTGGGATCGGCGATGGCTTTCAACGGAGCATTCTGGGCCAATGACCAAATGCACAGCACCACGCAGGCCAGGATGATGGCCAGAAATTCCCGCGATACGAGATCGGGGAAGGAGAAGACTTCCTTCTCCTTTTGTGGGTCGATCTCTTTTTCTTCCGTTTCGACTTGTGGGTCCGCTACAATGTCCATATCTTCACCTTGGGAAGCCCGAACGCCAATGCAAACGGGAAATAATTCCTTTCTATAACGGCCTGGAAATGCCGCCATCCTTCCTGATCCGCCAGAAGTGCACCGCGATCAACACGATGCAGATAACCGGAAGCAGAACGCAATGCAGCACATAAAACCGCAATAGCGCATTGCCCCACACCCGATTATCGCCGAGCAGCAGATATTGCATATCGTTATACTCATTGATGTGGAGCAGCTGCTTGAACGGGCCGTCATTGCCAAGAAATGGGGTGGCCGCCGCCATTTTGGAGCCCACCGTAATGGCCCAGAATGCAATCTGATCCCAAGGCAAAAGGTAGCCGGTAAAACTGAGGAGCAGCGTCGAGGTGAGCAGGATGACGCCGACCACCCAGTTGAACTCACGCGGTGGTTTGTATGAGCCGGTCAGAAATACCCTGAGCATATGAAACATCACCAGGATCACCATGGCGTGGGCCGCCCAGCGGTGCATGTTTCTCAAAAACATGCCGTAATGCACCGTGTGCTCCAGCAGTTTCATGTCGGTATAGGCGTATTCGGGGACCGGCCGGTAGTAAAACATGAGTAAAATGCCGGTGATCGCTTCGATGATGAACATCAGCAGCGACAAGCCCCCCAGGCAGAAGGTGAAGCGGACATCCAGGGCCTTGATCTTGGTCTTGACCGGGTGGATGTGAAGAAAGATATTGGACGTGATCGTCAGCGCTCGGTTGCGTGGCGTATCGTCCAGATTGTGTCTGAACACCGATTTCCACAATCGGCTACGGGTGATCCAATCTGCTTTCATACGAGTATCAGTTCGAAGTCGAGGCTTTTAGGTATTCATAGTCACTTTGGACAAAGCGATCCAAGAGAACGATCGCATTGCGATAAAAGCGGATCACATCCCGGTTGACACCTTCTTTCAAGCCGGCTTCAATCTCCTTCATCCGATTGGAAATGACGCCGGTCCATTTCGACAGATGACGTTCAAGGAAATCGCGCTGAGCTCTGCGCAAGGGGTTGCCGTCGCGGCCCTTCTGGATCGCGGTCAACTCCAGAAATGATAAGTAGTGGAGAAATTCCAACTCGTAGATGAGATGATCGGCCCGGTCTTCGGAGCTGCCTTCGGCATAAGAGAGGCCAAAGTGATTGTAAAACAGGATCAGGTCTTTGAATACGCTTTTGCGGCCCTCTTCCTTGTCCGTATGAACCCCTTCAACCAGCGGGCAGGGCGGATGGCCTGGGCCGGCCTCGAACAGCCGGATAAACTCGACTTCTACCTCATCTTCCTTCAGATTTTCCGCAAAGGCGAGATCGGCGGACTCTTGCGCGCTGATGGTCAAATTATAGGGCAGCTTTTTGGCCATGCTCAACAGGTTGTTTTTAAATTCACCCTTGCGAACATATAGGAGCGTCATGGGATCGGGGTATCTGAAGATATCCGCCAAAAGGGCATACATGTCGATTCTGGCGGACAGCGCCACTTGTTTTTCGTCGGCATGCGGTTGCGAGTAGAATACTCCGAGATCGTCATGGCCGGCAGCGTTGACATCTATTTCAGTTGTATTCATTATGTGTTCCTCTTTGCTTTTAAAGGGGTTGCGTCCGGCCCATTGGGCCGGACGTTTTAGAAGCCCGAAGAATCCCGCTTACCTGTTCTTCTCATTGTTTAAAGCCGTTAAATCGTTTCTTGAAAAACTGCCGGGTTGCGCCGGTTTTCTTTCCAAGGTGGCCGGGTCTTTATCAAAGGGCCCGAACATATGGGTCCATTGTCTGGCAATTAGAATATCCATGAGTTCGGACTTGCCGCCGCTTTTCACCTTTTCCAGTTCCGTGTTCATGACTCCCAGGGCCGCATCCACTTCCGGTCCAAAGAGGAAGCGTAGATATTCTCTGGGGATACGTGGCTTGGTCGTGTCCAGTTTGCCTTCCGCATCCAAACGCGGCGGCGCCAGGGGCGGAATGTAGAAAACATTGGGATTGGTGCCGTATTCGGCGTGCAGCGGCAAGGCTACCTTCCAGACCTTGACCAGTTTGTAGATAATGCTTTTGGGATCTTCGACATACCCCACCCAGCGCACCCGCGCTGTGCATTGACGAGCGCAGGCATTGGGCACTTTCTGTTCCAGGCGCGGATAGCAGAAGATGCATTTGTTGCTCTTGTCAGTTACGAAGTTAAAGTAGATCACTTTATACGGGCAAGCTTCGAGGCAGAACCGGTAGCCTTTGCAGCGATCCTGATCGATCAGTACCGCCCCGTCATTTTCGCGCTTGTAAATCGCGTTACGCGGGCAGGCATCCAGACAGGCAGGATAGGCGCAGTGGTTACATATTCTGGGAAGATAGAAGTAAAAGGCATTGGGATACTTCCCGGCGCCCTGATCCTCATCCCAGTTCATGGCCCAGTCCGGGTTTGATCCGTCCGGGTTTTTGGCTTGAAGATGGACTTCTCCCGCCTTGTTGCTGATCACTTCATTCCAGTTATATTTCCACATATCGCCGAACTCTTTGCGGGTCGGATGCTTGCCGAGGATCGGCTCCATCACCTTGCCGCCGAATTTTACTTTATAGCCACCGCCCATTTTTTCCCAATCCTTGGGCGAGCCTTTGCCCGGCATGGTGTTGACCTTGTTCCACCACATGTATTCGCGGCCTTCGACATTGGTCCACAAGGTTTTACACGCCATGGAGCAGAGCTGGCATCCGATGCATTTGTTCAGGTCCATCACCATGCCGACCTGCTTTTCACATTTTCGTAGGTTATCTTTTGCGGCTTGAAAACTGGCCGCCAGTTCTTTTTCTCGATCGGTGAGTTTTTTCTCTTCGCCGGCCATATCCATCTCCTTTATATGTATTTAAGCCTGGATGCTTACGCTTCGACTACCAACTCGCGCCACTCTTTGCTGAAAGCCTTAATCCCGCCACGTTCACCATTGCTGCCCTCCCAAACCGCGAAGCCGATGCCGATGCTGCCGCCGGCTTTTAGCTCCACGGCCTGTTCTCCTTGTCCAGAGATTTTCAGTGGGCGGGTAATGACCACGCACCAGGTCTTGTTATCCCAACTGGAGTGGGATTGAACCGATGTCTTTTCAGTGTACAGGGAGGTGGATAGGCCATGGGATATTTGGTTTTTCGGCATCTCTTTGAAATCCGGCCGCCAGTACCAGGCATTGGTGGGATACTCCTTGGACCCCATCTCCTTGATCTGGGTTTTCTCAATATCACCCATTGGGAAAAGAAGGCCCAAACCATCCGGAAATACATTGATGTCGCCGATAGCCCGGCTGGGCTTGGGACTGGCCCACTCGAAGTAAAAGAAGATATTCTCATTGTTGTGTACGGTTGCAAGTTTTAATTCTTTAACGGCTCCGATTTTGCTCTCATCATAAACGCCCTTGATATAAGGGGACGGTTGATTGGCAAGAGGCGTGGCCGCGGTTTCAACCTTCAATTTTGCGCCGCTTTTCCAAAAAGCTGCGGTGCTGTCCAACAACTCACTTTTGCTTTTTGATACTCGCTTACATACAATTTGTTCCATCTGCCACCTCTATTATTCTGTAAAATGATGTCATGATCGTCTGGGTTATGCTTTTTGAACTTCCACGGACACCGCCCGATCGATGGGCTGGGCGCACCAGTTCCAGCGCCAGTAGTGAAGATGTCCGTAGTTATTGACCAGGTCCAGCCACTTGATCACGCCAGGGATGGCGGTGTCGTAACTCTTCCAGCCCTCGAACATATATGGCTCCCAGGCATGATAAATGATCACTTGACCCGGCATGGCGGCGTCCTTGAATGGCCTTGCGGCGGGTGTGATCTTAACGTGAACTTTAAAGTCATCAAAATCGTTGAATACTCGAGCCAGGTCGCCATCCTTGATGCCGCGTTTTTCCGCGTCTTCCGGGCTCATGAACATAAAGGGTCGTCCCTGATGGGTCCGCAAGAGCTGTTCATTGCCGATCCAGATGGAGTGCACGCTCCAGCGCTGATGGCCGCTGGTCATGCGCAAGGGGTAATTGCCGCCCATTTTTGGGTTATCTTTGTGCACCGGAAGATGTTCTTCGGCCTCCAGGAACCAGTCGTGGTCGATATAGAACTGCATGCGGCGGTTGTATGTCGGATAGGGCAATTTCTTTTCGCCCGTGTGCCAGGTCAACGGCACAATGGGCTCATCGGGCTTAATGTCCGTGGCCAAATTCATGCTCACAGCGTCAAATGGGGAGACATTGACAAACCGGACGATACCCTCCTGCCGCATTTTGGCCAAATTGGTCCCTGCCGGCAGATTGCCCAAAAAGACGCTGGTAGCCAGGGCATCTTCAAATATCGCTTCAAAGTTATCCACGCCCATGCTCTGCCATTCGCCGAAGCGGCTTAAATCGATTTCATTGTTCTTGGTCCGGCAGATCATGTGTTCCTGAACGTGGCGATACTCTTTCATGGGTGCAATCTTGGGCGTGAACAGGGTCTTGCCTCTCTTTTTGGCAACCTCTTCGATCTTTTTGCCCAGCATGACGCAGATTTCCCACTCCATCTTGGACTCACCGATGGGTTTGACCGCATTTTCCGTGATGGTCAACCAGGGCACATGGGGGGTGGGGAAGCGGGTGTCGAGTTTTTCATAAAAGCCGGCGCAGGGAAGCACATAATCACCATAGAGGACCGTGGTGCTCCACCGGGTTTCGAAGCCGAACGTAAGCTTGTATTTCTTCCATAAAGAGCCGAGGATATTTTTGTTCCAGCCCCTGTTTTTACGTGCCGGATTGGTTCCCATCCAGCAGTAGACCGTCGGGCTCTGGCCCATGGCCGGCCGGATAAAGCCTTCCCACCAGCCCTTGGAAACCGCTTCATTATAGTATTCGGAAAATTGGCGTTTCATGGTGGGACAATGCCAAGCTTTGTTGTCCCAAGCCTTTTTATAATCAGAGTGCTCATAGTAGAGAAATGCCGGAATGGTCATATTGACCAGCATGCGGTCATACACCTCCTCGGTCTTTATCGCTATCATCTCGTCGGTCAGGGTGGGATCCTGGCGTCGGAGAGCATTCTGGCCCGCCTTCAAGGTCGGCAGCTCTGTGATTAAATTGGTGATGCCCGCTGCTCCCTTGAAAATCTGAGACAAAGCGCCTTCGAATAGCGATTCGGCCCAACCCCTGATACCACTGCCTTTGTTGCCGATACTGCCGGTCAGGGCCAGGATCAGGCACATGGTTCGCTCAATCAGATCGCCGTGGTAGTATTTAGAAGAGTTCCAGCCTACCAGAATCTGGATATGGCCGCTGGCTTTATGGCATTTTTCAGCCAAGCGGCGGATCGTGTCCGGGTGGGTCTTGCAGATTTTGGAAGCCTTCTCCGGCGTGTATTCGCTATTCAGCATGGCTTTGAGCTGATTAAAAACAGGTTGAACTTCCACGGAGGAACCATCCTTCAATGTGACCTTGAATCGGCCTTCCAAAGCCGGATCACAAGGAAGTTTCAGGGTTTCCAGCGGGGCTTTGACTGCTTTTTGAGCGGCGCTGTCCCACATGTAGAACTGATCTTTGCGCCCGCCTTCTACTTCTTCGGCATTGATAAAATGGTGATTATCGACGCGAACCAGCAAAGGCAAATCGGTCTGTTCTTTGACAAAGGAGTAATTCACCCAGCCTTTCTCAATCAGCACTTGGCACACCGCATTGCCCAGAGCCGCATCGGTTCCGATTTCCACGGGAATATATTCATCAGCGTGCATGGATGAGGGGTTGTAATCGGGCGCGATGGCGATGACTTCGGACCCATTGTAACGGGCTTCAGAAATGAAGTGATAGCACGGAATGCGGGTATATACCGGGTTCATGTGCCAGATCAGGTGCAACTTGCCGAAATACCAGCCATCCACCGAATCCATGAACTGGAATTTGCCGAATGTTTCATAGACGCCGCGGTTAAAATCTCCGATAGTAGAATCCAAATCGAGGGCTGTAGCACCCAAGCCCGCGAAAAGCCGATGGGGGGCCATCATGTGGATGTATCCGCCATTGCCCGGACCTGCTTCAAAGATCAGGGATTCCGGTCCCTGATCTTCCAGGCCGTCGAGTATTTTCTCGGCAATTTCAGTCAGGCACTGATCCCAACTGATCCGTTGCCATTTGCCGCTGCCCCGCTCTCCCAAACGCTTCATGGGGTATTTCAGGCGGTCGGGGTTATACATCTGAAGGCTATAGCTGACGCCTTTCTGGCAGCCGCGCGGATTGAAATCAGGGCCTGAAGGATCGATCACGGGATATTTGGCGGCTTGTTCTTCGCGAAAGACTATACCGTCCTTGGTATAGACCCGCCACAGGCAGTTGCCAGGGTAGCAGTCTACCAGGTGAGTCCCCCAGGTCACCTTATCCCAGGTCCATTCCTTGCGATGGAGATCTTCCCAGCCCGCATAGTCCCATTCATTGGTCAATTTTTCCGCGGCATTGGCAAGCGTGTTGCCTCCCAAAAATCCCAGAGAGCTCAACGACAGGATGGACACCGCCGCACCGGCACCCTTTAGAAATGTTCTTCGGGAGATTTTGAATTCGGCCATGTTTTCCTCTCTTTTCCTAGTTAATCGTGATTGACAATAAGAACAACCTATCTCGCAGGGGGGCTTCTTCTGGCACCCGCATACCTTATTTGGGAAACAAGAGGTAGTACTCCCCAGTGCTTGGGGCTTGGTGGTACGATGGTTCAGTAAATTGTCCGAGCAGTGGGAGAACTAACGATTCGTGAACATAGAATTTTTGCTCTCCGCTATGTTACACTCGCCAAATGGATCGCATTCCATGGGCAACCGCTAATCATGAGCCCCTGGCGACCATTGGCGACACAGGCCCCGCAGCCGATACAAGTGGCGCTGTCCACGGTCATCATCATGAACGGGTAGGCCTTTGGATCTTTGACTGGTTTGAGGGCATTACTCTTACAGTAAACCATACAAACCGGCGCGCCTCCGCATCCCGTGCACCAGGGATCAATAACGGCGATTTTGCGATTCTTTCTTGGTTTTCTGGCCGTGGTATCGAGATGCATAGTATTAGACTCGAATGTACATCTTTTGCTTCTCAAATTCTTCCAGGGAATACACCAGCGCCGTATCCACGATGATGCGTTTTTCACTATCGAGGCTGATATGGTGCCGGTCTAATGGCCTGGGCGCCGGTCCGGCGAATTCACGTCCATTGGAATGAAATTCACTGCCGTGACATGGGCACTTAAAAATTTTGAGATCTTCAAACCAGTTGATGGTGCAACCCAAGTGCGTACAGCGTGCATAAAGTGCGTAAATACGTGCTTTTTCGCGAACTACAAAAAAACGGTGCTCTTTCTTGAAGCGCGTGTCCACGGATATCACGCCGTAGGCATCAGGGTTGGCATCGACGCTAAATTCCTGAATAGGCCCGATAATATATTTGCTGGGAGGATGGAAGACGACCGATGGATAAAGAAAACGGATGTTTTCAAAGAGGCCGGCGCCAAGACTCGTGGCAACCACGCCCCAACCGATTACCGAGATGCTTTTGTCCAAAAAAGCCCGTCGCGATATACTTTGCGGCGGTTCTGTTTTGGTATTCCCGGTCAGCAACTCATGCGACATGACCTCGCCCGCGCCCATATGTGCCATCCTTCTCTTGCTATCTGGAGCATCTAGAAGACCTTACTTTTTCTTTGTGAAAACATTGCGAATCAATTCTACCACTAATGTGCAGAAGAACATGATGCCGGCGACGATGGCATACTCTACCCATTCATAAAAGTAGACATCGGCGAACATGGTGCGCCGATTGAATAGGTAGTACCCAATGTTGGCTCAATGAAATAGATTACGGTGATCAGCGCTGCGTAGAGTGTCGAGCTCAAGATCTTGCGAAACATGTGGCCCCCCTGGCTCATGGTCAATGGGTGCGATGGACGATTAAGAACAAGCTCCAACAAAAAGTGAAAAGTTGAACTTTTAACTTTAAAATAATTTACACTTTCGTTTCTTGTCAACCACTTTTTTCGCTTTTTAAAAATTTTTATAACTCGCTGATAAGTCATATTAATTGCCATTGGGGAAACCCCTGATGGAGCCAGAGGGTTTTCCCTATAGGCAATTAATAGTTGATATTTTCATTTTGTGTAAAATAGACTAAACGACGTCGCTATCCTTTACAGCTACGCGCGCCATCAAAAATAGATACACGCCTGCAAGGAGGTCTGCTTATGATTTGTGGAAGAACACCAGAAGAACTGATTCGTGATATCAAAGCTTTTCATGGATATGTGGCGCCGGGATTGTTGATCGGCGCCTTTATGGTGGATTCGGTTCAACTGCGACTGGGGAAGGGTGTGGAAGCTGACGCCATTGTGGAGACCAAACATTGCCTGCCGGACGCTGTTCAGCTATTTTCTCCCTGCACGGTAGGTAATGGCTGGTTGAAGATATTGGATCTGGACAAGTTTGCTCTCACATTTCATGACCGGCATTCCCACTCAGGGATTCGGGTTTGGCTGGATATTGAGAAAGCCAAGGCTTTTCCAGACATCTATA
This sequence comes from Deltaproteobacteria bacterium, assembly GCA_021824175.1. Classification (GTDB taxonomy): domain Bacteria; phylum Desulfobacterota; class Desulfobacteria; order Desulfobacterales; family Desulfosarcinaceae; genus Desulfatitalea. The sequence continues at coordinate 22,289 of JAKALP010000022.1, read as the reverse complement.
ACTGGTTCATGAGACTGGTTTCCAAAAAAGATCTTCCCACGGACGTATTGGTAAAAGCGATTTTTTCGGCGGGAACGGATATTCTCTCCCATGCCGAAGTAAAAGTGATCCAATTTGCTGCGCGCGAAAAAAAAGGGGCTATAAAGGTTTGCAGTATCTGCCATGAGGCCTATGCGGCCTCCCAAGGCGAAACTTGCCTGGCGTGCCAAGGAAATGGGTATTACCAACGCATACCGGCATAAGCCGGCTGATCGCCTAGTACTTTATACTTAATTTACCCTGATTTGATGCGCAGAGCGAACCTTACAATCCGTGCAGATGCTGTAGGGTGAGATTTGCGCACCATTCGAAGAATAACGATAACGCTATTTTAGTGCCATTGATTCTTAGAGTCTAAAAGTCGATCAATCCCGTATAATTCTGCGGCGTGATCCGCTTCAGCTCTGCTTTGATTTCCGTCGAAATCTCAAGCCCATCAATGAACTGGCCTATGGCCTTCGCATCAATAGCGCCATGGGTTCGCGTGAGGGCTTTGAGAGCCTCATAGGGTTGAGGATAGCCTTCGCGCCGTAAAATAGTTTGAATAGCTTCGGCTACCACCGCCCAGTTGGCTTCCAGATCTTTTGTGATCACCGCTTCATTAAGCAGCAACTTGCCTAATCCCTTTTGAATGGATTTAAAAGCAATCAAAGCATGGGCCAAAGGCACGCCCAGGTTGCGGGTAACGGTAGAGTCGGTCAAATCGCGCTGCAATCGGGAAATGGGCAGCTTGGCCGCTAAATGCTCGAAGAGCGCATTTGCTACCCCCAAGTTGCCTTCGGCGTTTTCGAAATCGATGGGGTTGACCTTATGGGGCATTGCTGACGAACCGATTTCATCCTTCTTGATTTCCTGCTTGAAGTACTCCATGGAGATATACGTCCACATGTCCCGGCATAGATCAATCAGGATGGTGTTGAGACGCTTGAAATTGTCGCACCAGGCGGCCAAGTAATCGTAAGGCTCGATCTGGGTGGTGACCCGGCAACGCTCCAGGCCTAATACTTCATTGACCAATCGAGTGGCGAAAGCAGTCCAATCCACTTCCGGATAAGCCACCAGGTGCGCATTGAGGTTGCCCGTGGCACCGCCAAATTTGGCGGAATGGGGAATGCTCTTGATCATGGCATATTGTTTGGATAGGCGATCAACGAAGACATAGATCTCTTTGCCCAAGCGAGTTGGCGAGGCCGGCTGGCCATGGGTGCGGGCCAGCATAGGCACCTTTTTCCACTCCTGGGCCCGGCTGGTCAGGTCCGCGATCACCGCTTTCAAGGCGGGCGCCATTACTTGCTGCCAAGCTTCCTTGAGAGCCAATGGCATGGCGGTGTTATTGATGTCCTGAGATGTCAATCCGAAATGAATGAACTCCTTAAAAGAAGTCAATCCCAGATGATCGAATTTTTCTTTGAGAAAATACTCCACTGCTTTGACATCGTGGTTAGTAATTTTTTCGATGTCCTTGACAGCCTGTGCATCTTTCAAGGAAAAATTCTGGTATATGGCCCGAAGTGCCGTAAAAAGTGCTTTGTCCACTTTTGCCAGCTGAGGCAGCGGCAGCTCGCATAAAGCGATAAAATATTCAACTTCCACGCGCACGCGGTATTTGATCAAGGCGCTTTCGGAAAAATAATCGGCCAAAGAAGCAGTAGCGCGGTGATAGCGACCGTCAATGGGTGAGATAGCTACTAAAGGAGTTTGATCCATATTGATACTCTTTCTTGTCAATAGTTCCTGTTCGAAGGTTTGGGTAATTGGTTAAGATCTTCGCCTTAATTCTTCAGAATCTACTTCGTCTATCTGATTGGGAGCCATGAAGTCGCGTGCATATGCCAGGGGCACGCCGGCTTTTAAAAACAGGTCGAACAGATCAGCGTCAATGTGCTGATCATCGCGCATGCGGCTCATGATACGCAATGATTCGCTCAGAGTTTTGGGGTGCTTGTAGGGCCGGTCAGCGGCGGTCAATGCTTCGAAGATATCGGCAATGGCCATGATACGGGCCGGGATGGACATCTCTTGCTTTTTTAAACCTCGCGGGTATCCACGACCGTTCATGGTTTCATGGTGGGCGCCCGCAAACTCGGCCACCTCCTGTAGATAGGAGGGGAAGGGAAGCTTTTTGAGCATCATGATGGTCTGGATAATATGTTCATTGATCTTATACCGTTCTTCCGTGGTTAAGGTTCCCCTGCGGACGCTTAAATTATAAATCTCACCGAGATTGTAAAGATCTTTTGGGACTTCCATTTTAAAGCCAAAGGGATTGCCTTCGAAGGGGTCTGGATTCGTCCTCGGAATCACGTGTTCGGGCTTATCCGATAGCAAATGCTCCGTTACGGGAAGCTGCGATGCAGGATCGCCGGACTTCCGCTGGGTTTCTTCCTGGGAGAGGCCGATGCGGTCATCAAAGTGCCGATGCCAGGTTCGCAGAGCGATACGCCGCAATCGTTCGATCTGGTCATCGGCCATGAACTCGCCGCCTTCATTGCAGCGCGCGACGAATTCGAACTCTTCGCGCAATTGTTTTTTGATCATCTCCAGCTCATTTTGAAGTACTTGATCATCGCGCGTTCCGGTCGCTCTTTTTTGATAGTAATCAATTTCAGCATCGCGCCACAATACTTCAAAACGCATTCTTATTTCGTGGATGCGATTATAAATAGTCTCCAATTTAGTGGCTTTGTCCACCACATACTCGGGAGTGGTTACTTTGCCGCAGTCATGCAGCCAGGCGGCTACCTTGAACTCCCGCCATTGATCTTCGGTCTCCAGTTTAAACTCGGCAAAGGGACCATCCGTGGCATCACTGGCCGCCTTGGCCAGAAGAGCCGCTACTTCTGGAACACGGGCGCAATGCCCGCCGGTATAGGGCGATTTGGCGTCAATGGCACCCGCTATCAATTGGATAAAGGCATCGAACAGCCGGCGTTGTTCATCTAATAAACGTTTGTTATGCAGTGCCACGGCCGCCTGGGCCGCCAGTGCTTCCACAAAGCCGACCACCTCTTGGTCAAAGGTGGTGAGCTCTCCGGATTTAACGCTGCGGGCATTGAATACCTGCATAACGCCGATATTGTTTCCCTCACGGGGCTTAAGGGCCACTGTCAGAAAGGCGCCACAGCCGCCGTGGCCGGCATTATCTATTTTGCATATCGATGATAATTGGAAGCGGCCGTCTTCTTCCGTCGGGCTGATAATGATGGTCTCGCCCGTCAACGCCACATGGCTTTCGACCTGCGCATGATTTTCGGCCCCCGTATCGGGATCGAATATGGGAATGGACGCGGCGGTCCGGTCCTCGTTTGCTTTCTCCGCCAACTCATGCCCACGGACCATTTCCTGGGATGCGGTCTGCATGATTTCAAACCGCAAGCGATCCTCGCTGTCGCGGATGTACAATGTGCCGCCGTCAGCGTTGGCCAAGGTACGGGCGGCATCAAAGATGGTATGCAGCAGCCGATCCATATCCTTTTCGGCCGAAAGCGCAATGCCGCTGTCTACCAGGATTTCCAATTTCTTCTGGGTGGCGATCAAGGCATCGGTGCGGGCTCGGATAGTGGATTTCATGATCAAAAATGCCTGGATATTGGCGTGGATCTCTTTGATGACCGAATCAAAGGGTTCTGATTCCGAAAAGTCAAAGCGGCGGACCTTTTCCGATTCTCGTTCCAGGCGCTCTAATGCTCTGGAGATGCGATGTGAAAATAACAAAACCATGGGGAGTAAAACCGCCAGGACCACGCAGGAGAGAAATTCGGTTCGTTTTTGCATGCGGCGAATGTGCGCGGTAAAGTCGGACAACGGCGCGGCGCTTCCCAGGACTTGATCAAAATGCAGCGCCTTCTTCATGGGCAACAAGCGAATGAAATAGGGTACGCCCTGGATGGCTGTAATCGTCGAGTCCTGGTCGCTATCCTTTGGCCGGTCCGTATAGAATCGGACGATGGCTTGAGTCACTGGATCATGCGAATCTTCGGCCGTGATGAAATCGATCCTGGGTACTTCCTGGCCGTTGATTTGGGTGGTCGTTGTCTTTTGGGTCGAAATTTTGGGGTGGGCAAGCACGCGGCCTTTGGGATCGAATAATATCAACTGGCCGTTGGCGGAGACTTGTTGCCGTTGCAACGAAAGGGTGAAGCGGTCCAGAGTGATGTCGGCGCCAAAGACGCCGTCCCCATGGAACAGTTTTCGGGCGCAGGTGATGCCCGGCAGTTTTGAAGAGCTGAAGACATAAGGATCGGTAAATATCACATGATCGGCAGCAATTGCTTCCCGATACCAGGGTCTTTCTTTGGGATCGAAGGCGGGGTTTTGGACTTCATTGGATTGGAGTACTTCTTCCGCGGCGTTGAGATAGCGCAAGTGTTCTACTCTCTGGCCCGCGGAATCTGCCAGGATGAGTCGGATAACGTAGCGTGTTTGCTCCGGGGCATTGTAGATTTTCAAAAGTCCGAGGTTATCCCGCATGGCGATGACCTGGAGAAACTGGCCGTCTGGGTAGGCGGCGTAGACTGAAAACAGATATTCAAAATGCATGATGGTTTTCAGCATGTAGCGCAAAGCTGGATGATTCAGTTCATCACCCTCGGGCACATCCGCCATACTGGGCATCAGAGCGGCCGAACCGCACTGCACCGCTACCGATTCCAGGGCGCTGGCGTAGCGCTCGGCCACTTTCTGGTTGATTTCGGTAAATAAGTGGTCGGCGGTCTCCAGGGCGGCTATAGAACTCTCTCTGTTGCTGATCCACAAAAAGAGAACCGTCAGCAAAACTACAATGCCCAGTACCAGCGAAGAAATAGAAATGTAAAAGGGCAATCGACGTTTTCGCAATAATCGCGTCATAACGATACCTGCATATGCGCCTATCCGAAGATATGATTTCTTACCTTCTGGCCCCTAAAGTGTTTGCGCGGTAATTTGGCTCGCGCGCCTTCAATCTCTTGCTTGCGCCATCTATTGCGGACACACCCGCGGCAATCCATGTTCTTCGCGGATCTCTCCCAGCCGTTGCAGCCCTTGCCGCATGCGACTTTCGGCTTGTTCGTTGGTATCTATCTTTTTGTCTTTTTCCACGATCTGGGGGAACATTTCTCTGGCTTTGTCCTCTTGTTTGCTGTCCGCATAGGTGATCGTTTCGATCCATAGGCCAGCCAATGATTTGTCTTCATCTTTGTCCTTGGCGGCAATGCGGGCGTTGGCCAGGGCCACTTCATACTTGCATTGAATCAAGGCCACCGCGCCGTTATAGGCATCATCGCCGATCTTTTTCCTGATTATTTCATTATCTGCGCTCTGCTTCTGCTTTTTGGCCTTGTCTTCCTGAGCACCCGCAATGGCCCCAGCCGTGGCGCCGGTGCTGGCGCCGTATACCGCGCCGCGGGCCGCGCTCTCCATGGGGTTGCCGCCAAATACAAGGCCGGTGACAAATCCTCCCACGGCCCCCACGGCGCCGCCCATGACTGCTCCTTGGCCCGCTTTTTCAGCACTGTTCTGACTACAACCGGTCATGGCGAGGCTGACGGTGATGGCCAATGTAACGATCAGAATAACCACTCCATGCGAATACCTGTTCATGTGTTGTCTCCTTTTCATGGTTCACGCGATATCTTGTTGGATTGGCATCATTATTACCTTTCATTGCGGATGGAAGCAAGGTGGGGAGTGAATTGGAGTGCAGGTCAAGCCCGTTGCGGGTCGCGGGTATGGGTTAAGGGTGTTGCTTAAATCGGCATCGGTATCGGTATCGTAGGGTTCGATTCCGATACCGATGCCGATTCCGAACCGATGGCCGTCCTATCCCAACGTCACCCGGTCCCGGCCATTCTTTTTACTTGCGTACATCAGGCTATCGGCCCGCTTGATGAGGGATTCCGCATTATCTTGGGAAGTGGCCATGGTGGCGCCCTTGGAAACCGTGACGGCCAGGATCTTATCTCCGGCCTGAATGGTGGATTTGTGGATCAGGAGCCGCAAGCGGTTGCCAATCTCCAGCAATTGGTCGCTGTTGACGGTGCGCAGAATACAGATGAACTCCTCGCCGCCCCAACGTCCCACCATATCAAAGGGCCTTACTGAAGCCTTGAGGGTTTTGGTCACGACCTTCAGGACCGTATCCCCCATGTCGTGACCATAGGTGTCATTGAAGGTTTTGAAATGATCGATATCCATGAAGATCAATCCGAATTTCAATCCCAGGCGCTGCATTTCGTGAAACCGCGAGCTCAATTCGGGTTCCAGATGGTGCCGGTTGGGCAATTGGGTCAACGAGTCCAGCAAGGCCAGGCCTTCCAATTCCTGGATGCGCAGCTGCATGGTCTCTTCGGAGCTGATGTCCGTGAAAAATTCGGCCGCGCCCACCACTTGATCGTTTGTATCCGTCAGGGGCGTGGCGCGCACGTGCACGGGTACGCGATGGCCTTGCTTGTGGTGCAGGAAGACTTTGGCTTCCCGGGGCGTTCGGTCATTCATCGTGCCGGCCAATGGGCAGCGCCCTATGCAAAGGCTGTGTCCGCTCTCATCCAGGTGGATTCGAAGGTTGTCCCGGCAGCGGCGGCCGATTGCTTCCACGGCACTCTACCCGGTAATGCGCTCCGCGCCTTTGTTCCAGTAAGTAATGCGGCGGTCCAAATCGGTGAAATAGATTCCATCCCGGATATTGGCCAAGAGTTTTTCATAATCAAATTGCATGCACGGCTCCTTTGGGTTGGCCCTGGCATGGAGTGATCCGCTACCAATAGGTTCCCGGATCTGTATTCAATATGTTGAATATCGGCCAATAGTTATAATTCTTTAGATGAATGTCGGAATCGGATCAAACGGAGCTTACTCTGGCGGCCGTTTCAAATCCAAGGTTGAAGGCCTTGACGTTGATTGGCGCAAAATCGTTTTTTGTTTTGGATCGGATAGCCTCGCGAATCTGATCTGGGCCTAGGGGCAACAAGCCGGTCTGCATCAGGGCCCCCAGAAGAACCATATTCAGGGCCATGACATTGCCGGCTCGTTGGGCCAGGGTTACGGCATCAAAGGCGATGAGCGTTTTGGTGCGCTGGCGGATGAGGGTTTGCAGCAGGCCCAAATCGGGATAGGTGCCTTTGCCGATGGCCACTGTAAATGGCGGCAGGGGCGCCAGATTGGTGATGACCGTGGTCTGCCCATGGCATTTGCCCAGGGCCCGCAGGGTCTCCGAGGGCTCAAAGCCCAGCAGGATATCGGCCTCGCCATCGGAGATGATACTGCTGCGGGCTTGCCCCATGACAATGGCCGATTCCACCACGCCGCCCCGCTGGGCCATGCCGTGGATTTCGCTCATATGCACTGGAATATCGGCCGCCAGGGCCGCCTCGCCCAATACCTTGGACGCCAGCAGATTGCCCTGGCCGCCTACGGCTACGATGATTAGTCGGATGGTAGTCATTATACTTTACTCCTAACGATCGCATTCTCCGGACAAATCTGCGCGCACACCGCGCAGCCCACGCAGGCATTGGCGTCGATGCAAACGCGCTGGCCGTCGAGATAGAAGGCCGGGCAGGCCAGTTCATTGATGCAGTCGCGGTGATTCTTGCAGCGCTCCGAAACTTTAAACGGCCTCTGTTTGGGGGCCTTGAGGCTGCGGGCATAAAGGGTGCAGATCTCCTGGGAGATAATCACCGAGACACCTTTATACTCCAGTGCTTCTTTAATGGCCGCAATGCTTTTCTTCACCTTGAAGGGTTGCACCACGGTGATATGCTGGACCCCCACGGCGCGCACGATCGCTTCGATGGAGATGCGGTTGTAGCCCTGCATGTTCAAGGCCGGCATGTCTACGCCCGGATGGGGCTGATGGCCGGTCATGGCCGTGGTGCCGTTGTCCAAAATCACCAGGGTGAAATTGTGGTTGTTATAAACCGCGTTGACCAGACCGGTAATGCCCGAGTGAAAAAAGGTGGAGTCGCCGATAAAGGCGATCACCTTCTGTTGGGTGGCCCGGCTGAAACCGCAGGCGGAACTGACCGATGAGCCCATGCAGATCAAGAAGTCGCCCATGTTCAGGGGCGGCAAGAACCCCAGGGTGTAGCAGCCGATATCCGTGGGATAGATGGTGTCCAGACCCTCGGCGGCCTTTTTGATGGCATAGAAGGTGGCGCGGTGGGAGCAGCCGGCACACAGGTTGGGCGGCCGGGCCGGGATGGCCGGCACTGCGGCAAGATCGAGTTTGGCCGGCGGAGTGTAGTCTATGCTGAAATAAGCGGCAATTACGCTGCGAACCATGGCCGGGTCAAATTCATAAAGACGCGAAAAGAGTTTGTCGCCCTTGCCCTGAATCGGCAAGATCAGGCCGTTGCTCTGGGCAATGGCTTTGACTGCTTCTTCCATGAAAGGTTCGCCTTCTTCTACTACCAGGATCTTTTCGCAGCCGCGCAAGAAGTCGGCAATTAAACCCGCCGGCATGGGGTTGGACATACCGATGCGCAGGATTCGGACGTTATCCGCGATTTTAAGTTCGTCCACCGCATCGCGCACATAGTTGAAGCTTACTCCGTTGCAGATAATACCCCAAGGGCCCTTGCCGGTTGGCTGGTTGAACTGGCTTTTTTCGGTGATCTCGGCTGCCTTGGCCAAATTGGCCAGGAGTTTGATATGCAATTTGCGCGAGACCGCCGGCACGGTTACATAATTCAGTGGGTCTTTTTTAAAAGCCCCCTGGGTTTTGCGCTGTCGCAAGGTGCCCAACTGCACGAAGGCGCTGGAGTGGTTGATGCGGGTGGTGGTGCGCACAATGACCGGCTCCTGCAATGCTTCGGAGAGGTCAAAGGCGTCGCGCACCATTTCCAATGCTTCTTGCACCGTTGAGGGCTCCAGCATGGGCAGGCCGGCCATCTTGGCATAATAACGGTTGTCCTGTTCGTTCTGGCTGGAGAACATGGCTGGGTCATCGGCGGACAAAATCACCAGACCGGCTTTGACCCCCACATAGGCCAGGGTCATAAGCGGGTCGGCGGCCACGTTGACGCCCACGTGTTTCATCATGCACATGGTGCGCACGCCGGCATTGGCGGCTCCGGCCGCCACTTCCAGCGCCACCTTTTCATTGGTGCTATATTCGAAATAAAAATCGCTTTGCTTGGATATCTGAAACAGATTCAGGGAGATTTCCGAGGAGGGGGTCCCCGGATAGGTGGTGGCAAAGGCCACCCCAGCCTCCACGGCGCCGCGGGCAATCGCTTCATTGCCTAACAGCAGCAGTTTGGCGCCTGGATCATCAGTCAATAATTTGTGCATGTCAACTCCTTGAGATTAATGCCCTTGTTGCTAAGGCATATCAGCGTGGCCCGCCTTGGTCTTTGCGCGGCGCGGGGGCAAACATGGCATGGTCGGGGGGATTTGTCCAGAGGGTGGGGGGCAATGGAGTGTAAGTCAGGGACAAAGGGGCTAAGGGATTGAGGGACAAAGGCACTGAGGCACAAAGGCACTGAGGGACAAAGGGAAATGGAATACGATAATATACCTTTTACTATCGGTCTCACGAGCAAGTGCTCCCTCTCCCCCAGGGGTGTACAGACCGGGGTCAAGGGGAAAGGGTCGGGGTGAGGGGCTTATTCACCTCTTAAACGGCATTCGCGTTTTTTCTAATCATTCCCTCGTTCCCACCCTCCGCGTGGGAATGTTTATCCGGTAACCATGACTTTCCCACGCAGAGCGTGGTAACGAGGAGAAAATCGTTCGAGTACGAGTACGCGTACGAGTACGAGCATGAAATAACTTCGTCTAATCGTTTACTACTTGCAGCAGCGATGATATTCACCTGCGGCCGAGGCATCTTCTCCAGGAAAAAGGTGCTGAGGCCCCACCACCATACTTCCCACCACCAGGCACTCCAAACCAAAAGGAAGATAGCCGCCGTAGCCCAGCATAGGCATGGCAAAAAGATGGAAGCGTTGCACGTAAGGCACGGCATAGTGCCATCGAGCCAGGCTGCCGACATTCCATAGCTCCCAGAAAAAACCGCAGATCAAGCCGGCCAGGGCAGCGGCGAGAAGGGGACGCCAATCGCCGTGGCCCAACCGTGTAAAGAGAATTTCTCTTCCGCTTAAAAATTGCAGTGCGCTGATGATCAATAAGGGCGAGACCCACAACAAGGAGAAGAACTCATTAGGCCAGATGCCCAAGCCCGCCAAGCCAGCGCCGGAGAGTGCGAGCACGCCCCACGCCAACGCGCGCGGAAAGGGGTTGCGCAAGGAAAGCATTTGATTCAACCCCGAATCAAAAAGCGGGTAGGTGAGAAGTAATCGGTAAGTACCCAGCACCGCGGGCAGGACGGTGGCAAAGGAAAGCGAAGCAAAGAGAGTATAGGAGAGGGCGCTGAAGTGATCCACACCGGTATAGTACCAGTTCTGCACAAAGCGGTTCAGGTATTCGAAAAACCACCAGAAAACGGCGCTGGCGCCGATCAGCAGGGGAAAGCGTTTGGGAACATCGGTGAGCAGGCTATGGCCGCTGCGCTGGACGCACAATGCATTGATCAAAATAATGTAGCCAATCCAAGGCAAGCAAAAGGTGTGGCCTTGCCAGGGCGCAAACCAGGCAAATCGCGTCCAGGCCAGCAACCAGCCCACCAGCATGATGAGCAGACCGGCCCAGCCCCAGAGGGGAAAATGATGGCGGGCGGCCGTGGATATGGATCTCTTATGCCTGCCATGGACCATCAAATTGATGATTAAGAAAAGTAGAAGAAGATCAATACCTGCGAAAATAGTGAAGGCTGCCCAGGAAAAGGCCGCGTGTTCCACGTAGCGGGTCAGTGGCGGGAACTCCAGGTAGGGGGCGATGGGTCTGCCGGACAGAAGTATGCCCGACAAGGGCAGACCAAGCAGCATGATGGCCATGATCGCCCATTGGGTCGGGTTTTTTCGCATATGCTCTCCCTTTTTATTCTTAACGGAAATAATTATTTTGATAGACAAAGATTTTTTTGCCATTTCCCAAATTTTTATTTGCAAAGTTGAAAAAAATATAATGTTGGATCGGACGAAATATATTATCATACAACATTATTACAAATTACGACACAATTGACGGCACTGAAGAAGGGATTAGTGCTATTCATTTTGACAGTTGGGTGAAATGAAGAGCACGCATGTTGAACAATGTCTGTCCGGGGGCGCAATACTTTCTGTGGATGGTTAATATTATAGCAGTTAGTCCGCTATTCATTTAATCCTAAATTATATTCAGAGCCCCATTTTGTGGCAACGCCATAACTTTACTCCCCCCTGCTTTAATAGAATAACTACCATTTAATTATCATGGTGGGCGGTGAGCTATACTCTATATGTAGCCGCAGCATAAGGTTTATGAAACAAATAGCGTGAAGCTTTAATGAAGAATCGCTAATTGATTTTTAAAGTCGATCTTTCATCAGAGGAGGCACTATGCCTAAAAGTCGGGTGAATCTTGCTTGCATTATCATGTTCTTGGCCTTGATTGGCGCTCATGCGGCCGCCGCTGCCGAGACTATCGGATACCGCTACGATGCTCTCGGGCAAGTTGTTTCCGTAGAGTATGGCAGTACCAGCGAATTTTTCATTTATGACGGCGCAGGCAATCGACTAACCAAAACCGTTTATCCCACGGGTGATATTGCCAATCATCCCCCAAATGCGCCCAATTTAACTTTCCCAGCCAATGGGAGTGTCGATCTAAACCCCCTTACTCAATTGCGTTGGAGCTGCAGCGACCCGGATAGCGGTAATAAAATAACCTATTCAATATATCTCGGAGAAGAAAACAACCTCGAACTCCTGCGTTCAGGTGTTTACGGGACGAGTTTCTCTATCGGGCCATTAAAGCCAAAAACAAGATATTTCTGGAAAATTGAGGCTAAAGACAATTTCAATGCCAATACAACAAGTCAGCTCTTTTCCTTTACTACCGGTAACCAATTACCCTCTATCGCGGCTGGGGAAATACCAGCGAATGGATCGCTTGTAACTTACGAAAGCGTCAGCCTCCGCTGGTCTTGCCATGATCCGGATATCATCGACCGCTTGCGGTATGATGTTTACTTCGGTACGGCCTCTAACCCGCCGCTGTCGCAAAGCAATCTCTCCTCAAACACGCTTAGCGTCGGCCGGTTGAATCCAGCCACGACATATTATTGGCGGGTTGTCGCTAAAGATCTTTATGGTGGAGAGACATCCGGGCCTGTCTGGTCTTTTGATACCCTTTCGCATGTACCCCAAGTATTGAACAGTCAAACCTACAGCGCCAATACGGTGCTCACAAGGGATGGCGGACCCTATATCATCCAAGGTTCCTTGACCATCGCGCAGAATGTGACGCTCACCATCGAGCCGGGAACAGTAATAAAGATGGGCGCCAATTCGCAGTTGGTCGTAAACGGTTCCCTCAAGGCCGTCGGAACCGCTGCCAATCGAATTGTATTTACCTCCAGCAAGGATGACACCTATTTGGGAGATACCAATGGTGATGGATTTGGTTCAATCCCCGCGGCAGGGGATTGGACCTATATTTACTTCACAAATACCAGCAGCAACTGCCGATTGGAAAACGTCGACATTCTATATGCGGGTTATGGCACAACCGGCTGTGCCATCTTGATTTACAGCGCATCGCCGATCATATCCAACTGCCGGATTTCGTATAGTCAAGGCGACGCCATCTACGTCCAGTCCGGCGCGCCGCAAATCATCAACAGCACGATCACAAACTGCGGCCGGTACGGCGCCTATGTGGCAGGCGGCACACCCCGGATCGACGGCAACACCTTCACCGCCGTGAGCAACTCTGATGTGTATATCCAGGGTGGTTCGGCGGTTGTGGTGAACAACAGCATGGGTAATTTATATGTTGCCGGTGGAACTCTTTCTGCTATGTCGGGCAACACATTCACATGCAGCAGTCAAAAGCCGCTACGGCTTCTTGCGGATGATGTCGGTAAGTTTTTCAACGATAACAGTTTCGGCAGTGTCGCCGCAGGCAGCTATATCGAAGTAGTGGGCGGCACCATTGCGCATGATGCCACCTGGCCCGCGACTATGCCTTACCAAATCAAAGGCGCCCTAACCGTGCAAGGCACCGACGGAAGTGATGGCATTACTACCTTGACCATTGCCGCCGGCGCTCAGCTTAGATTTGACCAATATACCCAGATGACCATCGGCGCCAGCTCCGGCGCTCCGGGGGCCTTAGTGGCCCAGGGAACGGCCCAGAACCGTATCGTATTTACATCCAACCTGGCAGCTCCAGCGGCCGGTGATTGGTATGGGCTGACCTTCTATAATACTACCAACGACGCCACTACGGTTTTGGCGTATTGCCAAATTGAGTACGCCGGCTATGGAACCACCGGCCGGGCCATATATATCGCGGATGCTTCGCCCTCCATAGCCAATTGCACAATCCGTTACAGCCAAGGCGATGCAATCTATGCCCAGTCCGGCGCGCCGCAGATCACCAACAACATGATCTCCAACTGCGGACGATATGGCATCTATGTGGTTAGTGGCACACCCCGCATCGACGGCAACACCTTTGCCGCTGTCAGCAACTATGATGTCTATGTCCAGGGCGGCAGTGGTGTTCCCGTAACCAACAATACCTTCGATACCGATATCTATGTCAGCGGCGGCACCTTGGCCGGTTTTACCGGTAACACCATTTCTTACAACGCCAGCCGCCCGCCCCGGCTCAACGCCGATGATGTGGGCGCCTATGTGTCAAATAACACCATCAACAATCCAACCGGAGGCTACATCGAGGTCGCCGGCGGCACCATCAGCCGCGACGCGGTCTGGAGCAATGTGCTGCCTTACAACATTACCGGCACCATCACCGTGCAGGGCGCCGACGGCGCGGATGGCGTCACCACTCTGACCATAGCAGCCGGCGCCACCTTGCGTTTTGCCCGCTACCAATTCATGGGCATCGGCAATTCCAGCGGCGCGCCGGGCGCCCTGGTGGTTCAAGGCACCAGCGCGGCTCCGGTCCTTTTTACTTCCAACCAGGCCACCAAGGCGGCCGGCGACTGGGGCGGGGTGCGCTTCTTCAACACCGCCGATGACATCATCAGCGCCATGAATTACTGTGTGCTGGAATATTCCGGATATGGCAGCTACGGCGCGATCTCGGTCAACCAGGCCAGCCCAACCATCGGACACGCCACGGTGCGCCAGAGCAGTACCTACGGTATTTATGCCAGCAGCGGCGCGCCGCGGATCGACGGCTGCCAGTTCGAACAGTCGGGCAACTACGATCTCTATTTTACCGGCACGGTAGGTGGTAGCCTTACCAACTCCACCATCCGCAACGGCTTATTCCTGCAAGCCAACGGGACCGTTGCCATGAGTAGCAACAATTTCATTTATAATAACACCTATCCGATAAAAGCCTATGCGGACCATGTGGGCGCCATTGTTACTGGAAGTACTTTCAGCAACGTAGACGCCAACAGTTACCTGGAAGTCAGCAGCGGCAACATTACGCGGGATGCCACTTGGACCGGCGCGCTACCCTATCGGATACTCAGCAGTCCATTAATCCAAGGTACGGACGGCACCGATGGAGTCACCACCCTGACCCTCCAGGCCGGTGCTACGCTGCGCTTCAACCCTTACTGCTATCTGCAAGTGGGCAGCACTTCGGGCAACCCCGGCGCCCTGGTAACAAATGGCAGCGCCACCCAAAAAGTGCTCTTTACTTCCGGGAAGACCACTCCCGCCGCGGGTGATTGGTATGGCATCTGGCTCTATAATACCGCCAGTGATGCCCTCTGCAGGCTTAACCACACTGTGGTAGAATACGCCGGTTACGGCGGCACCGGCAGCATCTACTGCTATCAGGCTAACCCCACCATTGCCGACTGCGCGATTCGCAACGGCAGTTCCTATGGCATCAACATCTATGCTTCGGCCCCCATCATCAATCGGTGCGGCATCAGCGCCACCAGCAACTATAGCTTGTACTATACGGGCGCAGTGGGCGGATCTGTCACCGATACTACCTTGGACAAAGGCATTAACGTGCTGACCAGTGGTGAAATTCTCTTCAGCGGCAACACCGTCCAGTATGACAATGCCTTCCCGGTGAAGGCTTATGCTGATCAGGTGGGAAGCATTATGGCTGGCTGCGCCTTCACCAACGTGAATAGCTCCAGCTTTGTGGAGGTGGGCAATGGCACCATCAGCCGGGATGCCACCTGGACCGCCGCGCTGCCCTACGTCATAACCGCCAGCCCCATTGTTCAAGGCACGGCCGGCGCCGACGGCGTGACCACCCTTACCATCGAACCCGGCGCCACCTTGCGTTTCAACCGCAACATGTATCTCCAGGTCGGTGCGGTTTCCGGCAATCCCGGCGCCCTGGTGGCCCGCGGCCAATACAATCGCCCCATTGTTTTTACTTCCAATCAAGCCAGCCCCGCGGCCGGCGATTGGAACGGCATCTGGTTCTACAACACAGCGCTGGATAGTACTTCCGAGCTGACACATACCACCGTTGCTTATGGCGGTTCTGGAAATTATGGTAACATCTACTGTTACCAGGCTTCGCCCGCCATTCGCTATAGCATCATTCGCAATAGCAGTAACTACGGCCTCAATACCTATCAATCAACGCCAATTCTCGAGGCCAATAGTTTTGTAAGCAATGCCACCAACGGTGTGTACAACGCGACTTCGGGCACCACGGTCATTGCCGAATACAACTGGTGGGGCCATGCCACCGGCCCATATAATGCCGGCGCCAACCCCAGTGGCCAAGGAAACGCGGTCAGCAATTATGTCGACTTCTCCCCCTGGGCCACCAATGAAGCGGACAAGGACGGGGACGGCATCCCGGATGCCTGGGAGTTCGCCAACTTCGGCAACCTTACCACGGCCAACGCCACCAGCGATTTTGACGGCGATGGGGTGCGCGATATCGACGAGTACTTGGCCGGCACCAATCCCCGCAGTAAAGATAGCGACGGTGATGGCATGCCAGACGGCTGGGAGCGGGCTCACGGGCTCAACCCGCTGCTCAATGACGCCTTGCAAGACGCCGACGGCGACGGTTTGAGCAACCTCGCTGAGTATCTTGCCGGGACTTCGCCAACCGACGGCAACGATTCAGGCAACATCACCGTGGATGATTTTGAAAGCGGTCCATCCGGCTTGTTCTACTGGTATACCGCCGGGGCCAACCCCTGGTCCCGCGGCACCGATAGAATCTACTCCGGCCAATACGCCTTAAAATCCTTTGCCATCGGCAACAGCCAGGCCTCATCCCTTGAAACCTCCGTCAACTGTCACGCGGGTCAAATGGGATTCATGCTGAGCATCAGCTCCGAAGCCAACGCCGACGTGCTCGAATTCTACATCGACGATGAACTGATGGGCACCTGGTCCGGTGAAAGAGCTTATGGCTCAGTGGTCTTCGATATCACGGCCGGCCGCCATGACTTCCGGTGGGTCTACACCAAAAACGGATCGGGCTCAGCCGGCGAGGACGCTGCCTGGCTGGATTACATTGTCTTCCCCGGTGTTCCCGATTCGGACAACGACAATATCAAAGACGGCTGGGAGTATCGCTACTTCGATGCCCTGAACCACAACATGACCGCCGACACCGATGGCGACGGCGTGACCGACGGCAACGAATATCTCCAAGGCACAAACCCGCTTGTCCGTAATTAGCAGGTGCCCAAGCAAGATGGATTCGATGGAAAAGAAAAAGGAGTTGAAAATGCCTTCATATAAAAGCGGAGGAGTTATGGGACGTACAAAGGCAATCGGCCTGTTCACCTTATTTATTCTGATGGTTTTTTCTTTGCCGGCGGCGGCGGCCCCGCGGGGCGTGCCGAGGGTCCGTCACTCCTTGAAATCATTGCGGCTGGATCGGCCGCCGGGTATGGAAGAACTCATGGCCGCCGGCCAGTTGGGGGGCCAGCTTCACCCCACCAAAGAAGTAAAACAGGATAAGGATGGGCTGGCCCAGAATCTGGAGTTCGGCCAGGCCATCGAACAGTGGAACCGGCACGAGTATAAAAAAGGCGTCAAACTCTTTCGCGAATACCTGCGCAAACATCCGGACAGCCCCTGGGCCGCCGAAGCCATGCTCCACGTTGGTTGCGACGCGCACTATAACGGCCGTTATGATGAAGCCAACCAGATGTTCACCACCATCATTGAGCAGAACAAGGATAAGGAGTACACGGGCGCCAAGGAGCTGGTGGCCAAGGCCAAAATGCGCCTGGGCTTGCTGCGGGTGGTGCAGAACAATTCGGACGAAGCCAAACGCATATTCGCGGATCTCAAATCTACCGGAGCGGATTGGCGCCAGCGCACCTACGCCGCCCACTGGCTGCAGCGCATCCGGTTGCATGAATCGGACCGCCGCGCCGGCCTCAAATGCGGTGTGCAGGCCCTGGCCGCGGTCATGGAGAGCCGGGGCGATTCGGCCGGCGCCAAAGAGATATTGGAAATCGCGCCGGAAACCAACCAAGGGCACAGCCTGTTGAGCCTTCAGGCCATTGCCGCCGAGCGCGGCTACTCCCTCACCGCGCTGCGCATTAATAAAGAAGAATTGAGCAGCCTTTCTCTGCCAGCCATCCTGCAGATCGATAGCCGCGGTCAAAGCGGCACCGGGCACTATTGGGTTTTGGAAAAGGTGGAAGAACAGATGCTGTCACTTTACGATCCCCAGGCCCAGCGCCGTTTCCAGCAGAGCGCCGCGGAGCTGAGCGCCCAGTGGATGGGCGTGGCCCTGGTGGCCTCAGCCGGCGATGAGCCCTTGCCTGGCATCCAACTCAGCGAAGCAGAGATGGATGATCTACATGGCGGGTGCTGCGGCGCTCCAGCGGGTGAAAGCGGTAATGGAGATCCCGGTTCCAATGGTGCAGGTGGAGGAGGCACCGGTGGCGGCGGAGGTGATGGAGGTGCTGGCGGCGACGGAGGTGATGGCAGTGGCGGCGATGGAGGCGACGGCGACGACGGTGGCAACGGCCCCGGTGGTCCCTGCGGCTCACCCAAATGGGATGTCAACATGGTCAACATGAACTTCTACATGCATGACATTCCCATGTGGTACAATGCCCCGGCCGGCCCCAGCATGTACATTGACCTGCACTACAACTCCCAGTCCGCCATTGCCCATCATGAGCCCTTCGGCAACAAATGGCAGTTCAATTTCGCCACCTACCTGGTGGTGGATACCAGCGGCAATGTCACCATTTTCATGCCCGACGGCCGCCGCGACATCTTTACGCCCAACGGCCAGGGCGGTTATCAGCGGCCCTATAAAGTGTACAACAGCCTGACCAAAATCGCCGAGAACCATTTTGAACTGCGCTTTCCCGATGACACGGTCTACACCTACAACATCCCTTCCGGCACGGCCAGCCAGCAGCCTTTTCTGGTGGAGATCCGGGATGCCTACAACCAGCGCCTGACCTTCGGGTACAACAGCAACGTGGAACTGGCCACCATCACCGATGCCCAGGGCAAGGTGACCCGCCTGAGTTACAATAGCAACGGCTTGGTGATCCGCGTGGATGATCCCTTTGGCCGCTCGGCCCTTTTTGAATATGATGTTGATCACAACTTGACCAAGATCACCGACATGGGCGGCTACTGGTTCCAGTTCACCTATGACGACGATGTCTATCTCACCAGCCTGACCACCGAGAAAGGCACCACCCGCTTCTGGTTTGAGCCGGCCGACGGCTATCCGGCCAACAGCGACAACTACCCGCCGCCAGGCGACCACATGTGGCAAAACTCCCGCATCACCGTCACCCATCCGGCCGGCGAACAGGAGGAGTTCATGTATTACGGCGGCTGCGGCACCTACGGCTGCAGCGGCTATAGCTGGCATGTGCTGCCCAGGGACTACATTCCCTGGCAAAGCCAGCAGATCAACAACTATCGCGTCAATACCCCCAAGACCCATTACCTGCCCATCACGGTGGACAACGGCCGCCACGATGAAGTGTATAAAATCATCTATCCCGACGGCACATACGTGCAGTACGGCTTTGACACCCAAACCGGCCTGCGCACCAGCCGCACCGACAATCTCAATGTCACGGAGAGCTATACTTACAATGCCAAGGGCCGCATCGCCTCCCTCACCAGCCCCCAGGGCAAGGTGACCCAGTTTGTCTATGATCCCGCCAACCTGGTGGATCTGACTTCTGTCCAAAACGAATTGGGCACTGAGAGTTTTACTTACAACACCCGGCACCAGGCCGTTACCGCCACGGACCGCAACAGCCATACTACCCGCTATGAATATAACGACCGCGGTCAGGTGACCGCCCTAGTAGATGCGAGCAATGTCCGGACCGAATTTGTCTATGACGCCAACCGCTATCTGAGCACCATCCGGCGCGCCGGGCAAACCTTCTATCAATACAGCCGGGATGAGATTGGACGGCCCACCAGCATCACCGACCCCACTGGTCTGGTGCTGCGCTATCAGTACAATGCACTGAACCAGACCACCTCCGCCACCTTTCCTGATAACAAAACCGTTCGCTACACCTATCTGACCTGTTGCCCCTGGATGAAAGCCAGTGTCACGGACCGCGGCGGCCGGACAACTTCCTTTGAATATGACATCCGCAACAACCGCACGGCCGTGGTGCGGCCGGACGGCTCAAAGATCCGCTTTGGTTTCGATGCCAACCGCAATCTGACCCAGATTACCGACGCCAACGGCAGCATTACCGGTTTTGAATATGATGGCAATAACCGCCTGGCGCGCAAAAGCTTTGCCGATGGCAGTGCCATCACCTATGCCTATGATAGCGCCGGACGGCTGCAGCGCCGCACCGATGCCCGCGGCGTGATCACCACCTATCAGTACAACGCCTTCCACAAGTTGATCGGCGTCACCTATTCGGACGGCACGCCGGCCGTGAGTTACCAGTATGACTCATTCAATCGCCTGGTCAGCGTCAATGACGCCGTCGGCGCCACGGCTTT
Source organism: Deltaproteobacteria bacterium (assembly GCA_021824175.1). Taxonomy (GTDB): domain Bacteria; phylum Desulfobacterota; class Desulfobacteria; order Desulfobacterales; family Desulfosarcinaceae; genus Desulfatitalea. The sequence goes on along the minus strand of JAKALP010000022.1, from coordinate 2,277 downwards.
TGCCTACGATGCCGGCTCCCGCCTGACCAGCCTGGACGGCCCCTGGGATAACGACACCCTGACCTACCAATATGACGCCCTCAACCGCGCCGTCGGCATCCAGCCCCAGGCCGGCCAGTCCCTGACCCGCGCCTTTGATGATCTGGGCCGCCTGCAGCAGGTCCAAGCCGGCAGCGCGAACTTCGCATACACTTACACCAGCGCCATCAGCCCCCTGGTGCAACAACTGACCCGGCCCAGCGGCGCCGTTACCCAATACCAATACGACAGCCTCAATCGGCTGGTTGCTCTGGAAAACCGCCAATCCTCGGGCCAGGTCATCACTACCCATGCCTTGACCTATAATGACCAGGACCAGGTGTCCGGCGAAACCCTCAGCACTGATCCGGCCATGGGCGGTTTTACCCAAGGGGTCACGGGCTACGCTTACAACAACGTCAATCAACTGCTTTACACTGAAGACCCCAACCACACCTTTGGCTATGACCCGGCCGGCAACATGACCAGCGGCCGCACCCCCGAAGGCTATGCGTATACGGCGGCCTTTGACGGTGAAAACCGTCTGCGCAGCATTGTCTACACCGACAACCAGGGCGTGGCCCATAAACGCGAGTTTGTCTATGCCTATAATGGTTTTCTGGCCATCCTGCGCACCTATACCGGCACGCAGTTAACCGAAGAATTGCGCATGGTACGCAACGGCTTTTTGCCCCTCCAGGAGCGCAACGCCGCCAACGCCATCGTGCGCGAATACGCCTGGGGCGCCAACCTGGGCGGCGGCATCGGCGGCTTGCTGGCCATGCGCGCGGCGAGCCAGGATTACGCTTATCTCTATGACACCCGAGGCAATGTGGACGCGGTCATTGACAGCACCCAGACGGCAGTGGCATCCTATCGTTACGATGCCTTTGGACGGGTGATGGCCAAATCCGGTGCCCTGGACCAGTCCTTCCAGTTCTCCACCAAACGCTATTTGGCCGATGTGGGGCTTAATTACTACGGATACAGATTTTACTCCTCGGCCATCGGTCGGTGGATGAGTCGGGACCCGCTTGGAGAAGAAGGGGGGATTAATCTTTATGGGTTTGTACTAAATGATCCGGTGAATGGGATTGATCCTTTCGGGCTATGGACTTTCGAGGTTGGAATATCAATGAATGGTCAGATTGGGCCCATTAACGTAAACGTGAATATGGGAATTGCTGTTGATGGGCACGGGAACGTGGGCTGGGTTAATACAGTTGGCGGAGGCGGCGGGGTCGGAGCAAATGCGTCTGGAGGAGTCAGTTTCTCGGTATCAAGTGGCGATTGTATTCAAGATCTTGCCGGTCCATTTGGGAACGCAAGCGCAAGCCTAGACGCAGGCTTAGGGGGCTCTGTGGACGCATTTTCTGGACCAGGAAGTCATGGGCAAACAGTGGCTGGCGGAGGGTTCACTATTGGAATCGGCGCCGGAGGTGGCTGGTCCGTTGGAGGTACACAGACATGGGTTCATCCATTAAATTGATCACCTTTAATTGGATTACATATGCTGTTGGAATTTTCTTCCTATACGCACTATTTTCTATGATGTATCTCCAACAGTATTATACAAGACATATGCCACAGACAGAGCAGATCGAATCTGGAAGGGTAGTGCCTATCGAAGTAAATTATGGTAAGATTGTATATGTTACTGATTTGGAGAAAAAGAAGATAGATACATCGTACTACATTTTTTTTGGGGCTTGTATATTGGTAGTTTCGACTTTATGTGCAAGATACTTTGTGGTGAGAAGGGTGGGGTTATAGTGTGTGTGATTGGGGACTGTGGGAGGGACGTGGGGGACATAAAAATATAAGTATTTTTAACTACTAATTCTATAAGTAATTGGTAGTTCTATTTTTATATTTTGATGTCCCCCTTAACCTTAACGTCCAAAACGAATTGGGCACGGAGAGTTTTGCTTACAACACCCGGCATCAGGCCGTTACCGCCACCGACCGCAACAGCCATACTACTCGCTATGAATAGGACCAGCGGGGACCAGCGGGGTCACATCTTAGGGGACCAGCGGGGTCACATCTTAAATATTAAATATTCAGTCTGTAGCAGTATTTGACAGGAATCAGGGGTCAAACCTTGAATTGTGAATTTCGCTTGACAAAAAATTATTGATCGGCTATCAATTTTAATCATGGCACGACAATGGCGAATAGAGTTTCCTGGAGCGCTTTATCATGTCTTGTCGCGTGGCAACGCGCGACAAGAGATATTTCTCTCCGACAATGACCGGT
>JAKALP010000005.1 GCA_021824175.1 Deltaproteobacteria bacterium | reverse complement strand
GTCCATCCCCCTTGCCGTTTTTGCCATGGCAAAGCATGCAATTGGTCTCGTAAATCTTTTGCCCCTTTTCGAGTTCCGTATCCGCTCTGCTGGCGCGGACCGGCAGGATCGCGCCCGCCGCAAACAGCAAAATGGCCAAAGCGGTGATCTTCTTCATCTCATATTCTCCTCTTTTGGCATCAGAGTTTCGCCGGGGTCCATCTCCTCGGCCGATTGGTATGAATGTGGTTTTGCGGGCCGCCACGGTCTTTAAGAATCTTTATCGAAACCGTCGGCGAAAAGTATAATGTTCGGGATGAAGCATTTCTTTCCCGCCGCATGATGGCGTCGAGTTCTTCGCACCGTCGGCGTCGCTCGACCTGACGCGGAACCCGCCGCGACCAGCGCACCGTAAACGAGAAGCCGAACGATAGCCGGACTATGCCGGAATGGAAAAAACAAAAAAATACCAACCGTACCCCATTTGCCGGCGGATGGTCATGTATTTGTCAACCAGACCGGCCCATACTCCACCCGCCGAGGTCAGTAGGTCGGCCTGAAAGGGTTGGGCGGTTCATGGGTCGATGTAAAATAGGCCACTGATTTTAAAATATTTAATTTACCTTGGCCGTCAAATTGTTCGGTTGAGCACCCCATTGCCGGCGAGTCGCCGCGGGACGGATAAGCGCGGACATGGAATTGCGCCGGGCCGCGCACGACTTATGTTTATTGGCACAAGGCCCAGCGAATCGCGCAGGACCAACGACTTAAAGCCCAAGGAGGTTCATATGGCATTTACATCGACTCATCCCGTACCCGCTGAAATCCGGGTCAATTCCTTTGTGCGCAACGTTTATAACTGGATGGGCGCCGGCCTGGCATTGACCGGTCTGATTGCTTACTACACAGCCCATACACCGGCTTTAGCCCAAATCATCTTCGGCAACCAGATGGTGCTCTTCGCTTTGCTCATTGGCGAACTGGTGCTGGTGTTTGCTCTCAGCGCCAGAGTGCAGAAGATGCAGGCTTCGACGGCCACCGGCCTTTTTCTTCTGTATGCCGGTCTCAACGGCCTCACTTTTTCTTTTATCTTCCTGGTGTATACCGGCGCCTCCATTGCCCAGGTATTCTTCATCTGCGCCGCGACCTTTGTAACATGCAGTCTCTATGGTTGGATCACACAGCGCGATCTGACCTCGTGGGGCGGTTTTCTCTTCATGGGGCTGATCGGTGTGGTCATCGCATCGGTAGTGAATATGTTTCTTCACAGCACAGGGTTATCGATGGTGGTCAGCTACATCGGCGTGCTGGTGTTCGTCGGCTTGACCGCCTATGATACGCAGCAACTGAAGAATATGGCCCTGACCCAACCCGACGGCCTGGACGCGGCCGTCGTGCGCAAGGGGGCTATCATCGGCGCCTTGAAACTATATCTAGATTTCATCAATCTCTTTCTTCTGCTGCTACGGATCTTCGGCGCCGAGCGGGAGTAAGGAAGTAGCCTTGCATTGGAGAATTCTTCCATGAAACGATCAGCGGCTTATCTTCTATCAATGGTGATCTTCTTCGTATCCGCGTCGGCTTCGGCGGATGCTCCCCCCACGGACGCCGCCATCTCCCAATGGGTCAATACCGCCATCAAGCTGGACCCGCGCATGGGGACGGGTGATATCACGGCAAGCACCACGAACGGTGTCGTTACGCTTTTTGGCAATGCCGACAATCTGGTCGAGCGCCATTTCGCTGCCTTGGAAGCAAAAAAGATAAAAGGGGTGCGCGCCATCATCAACCGCATTCAATTAAATCGCATCCGTCGTCCCGACACCGACATTGCCAACCTGGTTCGCGACCGTATCCTCACCAGCGGTACATTGACCGCCGGACAAATCGGCGTGGCCGTCCATGGTGGTGAAGTAATGTTGACCGGAAAAGCGCAGTCAAACGCCCAAAAGCAGGCAGCCGGCGTGCTGGCGGGTGAAGTATCTGGCGTGGTAGCGGTTAACAATCAGATCATGGTGGATGATCCGAGCACGCGGCCGGATGCGCAGATCCTCAAAGATGTCCAAACCAATCTGCGCCTGGATGTCTATCTGGCCGAAGAGCCGATTCAGGCGTCGGTCAAGAATGGCGTGGTCACGCTGGAGGGTTTCGTGAGCAGTCCCTACCTGATTGAACGGGCCAGGGCCGATGTCTATATCATCCGCAATGTGGTGGATCTGCGCAACCAACTGCAGGTGGATTGGGAGAAGAAGTACACCGGGCGCGAGCACGAGATTACGCCCCCTGACTTCGAACTGGTTCGTGCGATCGAAGATGTGCTGTTGCTTGACCAAAGAATGTTACTGTCCGACCACATCACGGTGCAGGCCCGGCAGGGCCATGTCACCTTACAAGGCACCGTACCCAATTATCGCCAGCATGATTTGGCCGGGCGGGACGCCGGCCAGGTGGTGGGGGTGGCCTGGGTCACCAATTCCATCCAGGTGACCGCGGCGCCTCGCCCGGACCCGGCCATCAGCCACGATATTTGGGCCAACTTGCAAAATGATCGCATTTTGCATGGCGACGCCATCAAGGTCCAGGTTCTGGCGGGCAAGGTCCAATTGCAAGGAAGCGTGCCCTCATATTTTGACAAAGCCCAAGCTGAAGCTGATGCGGCCCGCGTCCCCGGAATTTTGGCCATCGATAATGCTCTTGTCGTTCATCCGCAAATTGCTATTGATGATCAGGCCCTAAAAGAGCACATCCTGGCGCGCATCGCCGGCAACTGGGCGATTTCGCCCGTCTTGAAAAACATCACAGTGACCCTCGAAGATGGCCGGGCCGTACTCAAAGGACAGGTCCGCACCTGGCAGCAGCGCCGGGAAGCCGGGCGGATGGCCATTCTCACCAGGGGGGTGCTGGCGATAGACAACCGCTTAACCGTGCAGGGCGTGAATTATCATTGGGACAATTGGTACGACGAAAAGGCCAATGCGCTATACTATAACCCCAATGGGGAAAGGGATCGCGACCTGAATCCGGCCGCGGACCGTTGGGAATAAGACGCCGTTCAATGGTCAGTCACCTGCCAAGAGAACAGGCCATTCAGAACATCCAACACGAAATGCGGCTCGAATCGCTGCCCGAAGGGAAGGGGTCTTTAGCATGTTCCGGGCTATCGGGCGGGAGCGCATAAGCCGCTTCGTCACGGCTGACGGCCAATCCATTTGCCGAAACGCGACCAGCGAATGATGTCCAGCACCGACAAAGCATTGGAATTCCACGAGAAGTAAACGAACATGGCTTTGCCGATCAGATTGTCGTTGGGCACAAAGCCCCAGAAACGGCTGTCTTCACTGTCGTTGCGGTTGTCGCCCAACATGAAGTAAGAATTCGCCGGCACCACCTCGGGACCGTAATAGTCTATCTCGCGCCGCAACCATGGGGCAGCATAAATAGGTTCAAAGTGGCCCCACGGATCGGCAATGGGCTGGTCGTTGATATAGATCTGATTGTTAATGATCTGGATCTTCTCTCCAGCAGTTGCGATCACGCGCTTGATGAAATCCTTGGACATGTCGAGGGGAAAAAGAAACACGACCACATCGCCTCGCCGCGGTTTGAAGAATTGCAGAAATCGTTCCTGGGTGAACGGGATTTTGATGCCGTAGATGAATTTGTTGACCAGAATATGATCCCCGATTTTCACCGTGGGCTCCATTGAACCGGAGGGAATGACGAATGCCTGAACAATGAAAGCACGAACGAACAAGGCAATCACGACCGCGATCACAATCGATTTCAGGTTTTCTTTGATCCGATTTTTCTGGGCCATTCCCGACTCCCCGACTGCCGGCGCGTGAAGCGTTGAATCCGTACAAAAGGGCGGACTTCTTCCCTGCTCAAGCCATGGTCACGGCGCTAAGAGAAAAGCAGAAGAATCTTTTTCCGATAATCGCCGCGAAAGCTTTAAACGGCTGAATCTCAGCGGATTTACCGTTTTGTCTTCAGCAAAAGCCAGGTTAGAATTTCAAATATACCGTATAGCGCTTTCCAGTCGTGAGGTCTCTGAGTTGCAGGCGCAGCTGCTTGGCCGACTTGGCTTCACCCGGAAAAAAAATGACCCCATGGGATATGCTGCCTGCCTCAATGGCCTTATTTTTTAATGTCTTCTGGTGCAAGTCGTTGACGATGGCCGCGCGGGCGTTATCGGAGGCATAGGCCGAGGCGCCCCCCAGAGTAGCGCCGGCCGCCCCTCCCACTGCCGCTCCTTTGCCTATCGCGGAACCCACATTTTCTCCGGAGACGATGCCGATGGCGGCCCCTATCACGGAACCGGCCGCCGCGCCCAGGAATCCTTTGTAAGCCCCCTGCTCGAAAGTCTCATTGGTGCGGGCGTATTTGGTGGCCCGCTCATAAGCAAAGTGATCGGAAAGAATGGGCCAGAGATCACCCTCATCATCTTCCAGGAAAGTCTGCCCGGGTATGATCTCCACCGCATCGTTGCCTCGATTGTCAAAAACCAATTGGACCGGCAACATGCCCGCCTTGCGCACATCGAAACCAAAAGCCTCTTTGGCTGCTTTTTCATCCACAAAGGCTTGCCCGCCTATTTGGACATCGTCTACCTCCGTGGCATTGCCGTACGATGCCGGCAATTTGAATGGCACGGGTTGCGCTTTATACGCCGTGCTGCAACCAGCAAACACCAGGATTGTCATCAAGCCAATGGCTGCTCCAATTGGTTTCATAGGTATACTTTCCTTGTTGGGAGTGGCCTCCTGATGGCGTCCATCAGGGCGGGGAAATTTTCTTCTGGCCCGCCTGGAGACCTCGTTTTGTGAAGTCGTTTCAATGGCCCGCCCGAACAGTTATCCCGTTCAATAGCCCATGGCCGCCGGCCAGATGTAGTAGAAATCAGCATGACTTGCCGCATTCAGGGGCGCAAGGATGGGGAGTACTGTTTCGAGATCGCCGCCTTGCCACTGAATGGCGGGATTGTATAGGGTGTCTTCTTGCACTTTATGGCGGCGATAGGCGACCACCCGGGCATCCGGCTCCAGGTCCGCCAGCTTCTTGGCTTTGGCAACGGCATCATCCAGATAGCCAATCTCATCCACCAGGCCGAGACTTTTAGCCTGTTCGGCCAGGAACACGCGGGCCGTGGCCACATTCTCAAGCTGGTCAGGTCGCAGATGGCGGTGCTGCATCACGAGATCCTTAAATCGTGACGCCATGTTGTCGGTCAGCTGCTGGAACAAGGCGTTCTCTTCTTTGGTGGGGGAACGGAAGGGAGAGCCCATGTCCTTTTCGCTGCCCGATTTGTTGATATTCATTGACAGGCCGGCCTTCTCCATCAAGCCACTGACACCGGGACGCAGGAAGATCACGCCAACGGAGCCGGTAATGGTGGTGGGGTGCGCCAGGATAAAATCGGCTGGAAGTGAGATATAATATCCTCCCGATGCGGCGATATCCATCATGGCCACGACCACCTTGACTCCGGTTTGCTCTTTGTAGGCGTTGAGCTGATGATAGAGAATATCGCTGGCAGTCACTGTCCCGCCCGGCGAATTGACCTCGACCAACAACGCCTTGATTTCAGGGTCCTGTTCGGCATGTTTGAGATAAGCGGCAACCTGTTGCACGATGCTCGGTTCCGTGCGCAACAGCCTTTTTTCCGGCATGCTGCTGAGGATACCGTCAATGGAGAGTACGAGGACCTTGCCCTTGCCGGTGCCTTGCAGCACATACTCCTTTAGCGGCTCACTTTTTTCTCCGAACAACGAGATCCTGGCCAGCGAGCAACCCGCCACCGTGGTCACGGCGGCAATGATAAAAAGCAGCCATACAGTTCTTCTAAGCATCGTTTAAGCCCTCCATGGCGGTATGTTGATGTCGCATTCCGATCGCATCACGAAATGCTTTTCAGGGCGTTTTCACGCGCGGTGTGGACAATGGCGGGGAGATGCCGGTGAAAATGAGAGGCCGAGGCGAACCCGACCGGAGTTGACGGGAGGCTCTCGACCCCTGGGTCATCGCTTCTAGTTGAGAAATAATTCTATCCCACCTTGATGGGTTTGGCAGCCTCCCAAAGGCCATGGATATTGCATAACGCGGTCGCCAAAAGGGTCCCCGATGTTTTTATCTTCACGCCGGCCACGGCGGAATGGTGGGCGTAGACCGGCCCTTGATTGGCCCCGGCCACGGCTTCGCCGTGAGCGGCAAACTCGTAGCTACCCACCTCGTAGGCGAATTTGTCGTTGTCGGGCTTGAAGAACAGGCGAATCCAGCGGATGTGATGTTCGGTGGTGTTGGGGTGGGCTACCTCCTTGCCCAGGGAAACTTTGACATCGAACACCTCCTCGGCTCCCACGCTGTCGGGGCATTCGATCACCGGCACATGCTTCTCCAATTTCCAATCCGCTGTTTGATAGAGTTCACCGATTTTAGCCATAACAATTTCTCCTTATTCTGATGAATGAATGTTGGGTTTCGGATAGTTTCCGAAAGGTCGATTGGTACTTATGCTTCCTTGGCGGCCGGCAAGGACCGCGCAAATCGATTCCGGACGCGATTCAGCGGCTTTCACTACCGCCACCATCATGTGACTTTCCGGCTTTTTGAACATGCTCATGCATTTCGCCACCTCTTTCCTCGTGCGCACCACCGCGACCTTCTTCTCGATACAGGCCTTCATCCTCGTCATCAAAATCATTGAACTCGGCGCCGCCATACCAATAGGGCCCCCAGTAAGGCCCCCAGTAGGGTCCCCAATAGTAGCCGGGACCCCACCAGTAATCATAAGGGTATGCATAGGCCCGCTGCCAATGCCAAAGATAGATCTGCTTGGCGGTCACCACGGGGTAGGTGTAGGATATCGAACCCAGTGGCAGCGTTTCCTTGCCAGCCACCACTCCGGCCATGGTAATCCGTTTTTTCTTATTGAATACTTCGGGATCTAGAAACCGGGTACTGCGCAAGATGAAACGGCCCTTGGAAAAATGCGCCCCTTCCGGCCGCTCTCCTTTGTTTAAGGGGATTTGGAGAACAACAATATCCGTGCCGGTGTTGGTGTTTCGGGTCTCAAGGATGGCACCGCCCCAGAGCACCACATCACCCACATACGCATCCGGATTCTGGAGGACCATGGAAAATGTCAGGCCCTCGGCCTGGGCTTCCTGCCGGTATTGCTGGGATATGGGCTGGATAGCACACCCCGAAAGGATGGACAGGCAAAGACCGATGGCCAGGAACCTGATGTGATGATGTCTGGTCATGTTCCCCAACTCCTCTTTTCAGTAGTCTAATGCAGTGGTGCTTGCATGCAGATTTCAGGCGCTAACCTTCTCATTTTCGCCGGTCCTTTCTCTTGCATCTGGGATATTCGGGATTATTGAGGTAATTTGAAATAAGTTCTTCACAAGGAACGATTTGGGGCTAGAAATTAGAAGAGAATGTAATGGCCATCCGGATCAAAATCCATAAGGTCAAACCATTATTCGAGGCAGTAAAAGCAAGTATTTCGAAGCCCGTTTCCGGGGCGGATCAGTCCGGTTCGAAGCAGAGATATTTGAGGGGTCGGGGAGTTTTCTGACAGGGTCAGACTCTAGTCTTAGCACGGCCAAAGGCGTTGGGCCTCAGCGGCAGTTGGACCCAATTGCATCGAAATGTTTAGCGCCGCTTTTGCGCGCGGCGGAATTGCTGCCCACATTGTTTGAGCCGAAGGTGAGTTTGTGGGCAGTCCAAGGAACGGGGGCCACGAAACGTGGAGACAGTAGTATTTGGAGATAGATCCGGGTGCGACCCACCTACAGGTCGATATTGAAAATAGCGTCATTGTTGATCTATAGTCGATCAATCGCACATCTTCCACGGCGCTGTTGACTATTTAGACCTGCTTTGTTCCCGACAATGCCGCCCCACCCCCAGGGGCTAAACTACCGGTGGGTAAGCGTTTGTTTAAACCAGAGCCCCTGAACATAGCCCGCAAGGAGGTATGCCATGACCCTTCCCGACCGCAATAACCCTTATTCATTCGATGCATTCATCAACACCCTTTACGGCTTGGATTTCTACGCCGATGATCCTTTTCTGCAAAAGGCTTTGCGTCATTTCACGGGCGCGGCCTTTGAGGATCTCGATGGTAAGCTGCGGACCTTCGCACCCAAGGTTTCGTTTCGCTGGCGGCCCTTGGCCGATGCCGGCGCCGCGCCTGAAAAGCGCCCGTACCTGGTCCCCTACAATGCCTACAACCAGCGCATCGACCGCATCGTGCGGGCAGCGGAAACGTTGCAACTGGAACAGGAGATCTTCAGCGAAGCTCTTTTCTCTTCCAGCGTTTCCCCCTGGGAAAGCCTGACCAAACGCTACCTGCTGCATCAACTGGGGGAGTTCGGGGTGATGTGCCCCATGGCCTGCACCGAAGGGCTGGTGGCGCTGATGCGGCAGTTTCCCGAGGACCAGACCCCGCCGGTGCGGGCTATCCTGGAGCACTGCACCGATGGCCTGGACGGCCGGTTCGGCATCGGCGCTCAATTCGTCACCGAAATCCAGGGCGGCTCCAATATTCCGGCCAATCTGCTGGAGGCCGTGCCCGATGGCCATCACTATCGCCTCTACGGCACCAAATTCTTCACTTCCGCCATTCATGCCGATTATGCGGTGGTCACGGCCAAAGTCACCGGCCGCGAAGAGGTCGGCACCTTCGTGGTGCCGTCCTGGTTACCGGGCGACAAGGAAAAGGAGATCCGCAATGGGTTTTGCATCAACCGCATCAAATGGAAAATGGGCACGGTGGAAGTACCCACCGCCGAGGTGACCTATAACGGCGCCGTGGCCTATCCGGTGGGCCCCATCCAACGCGGCGTGGCCAACGTGGTGGGCATCGTGTTGAGCCTGTCGCGCCTTGCCGTGGGCATCTCCAGCGCGGCCGGCATGACCCGCGCGGCCCGCGAGGCCCAACTGTACGCCGAATTCCGCGAGGTCTTCGGCGCGCCCATCGGCGCCTGGGCCCTGGCCAACCAGCAGGTGCGCGACCTGGTGTCCACCGCCCAACGCAGTTTGGCCGGGTCGCTCAAGATTTTTTCACTTTTCATGGAATTGGGTGGACGGCTGCGGCCCGGTCTGGCATTGGATGCCCCTTTGGAACTTCGACGCAAGCACTTTCTGCTGCGGGAATTGATCATTATCCAAAAATTGGTCTTGGCTTACGATGCCATAAACCACGTGCGCCAAGCCATGAGCATTTTCGGGGGAAACGGCGTGATCGAAGACTTTACTGCCCTGCCGCGCCTTTTTCGGGATGCCGCCGTCAATGAACTCTGGGAAGGCCCGCGCAATGTGCTTCTCATGCAGGTCTTTCGCGACCTGGGGCGGGCCGCGCAATTCTACCCGCCCGAGCAATTTCTGGAAGATCTTCTGGAAGGCGCCGATGGGAAGGAAATCCGCGCGCTGGCCCGGCAGGCCCGGGAGTTTGCCCAACCGCCCTTTCAACAATTGGATGCCGAGAGCCGTCGCCGGTCGGTCGCCTGGGAAGCCTTTATTGAACAAATATTCCGGGTTTACCAGCGGACGGCGCTGCAAGAGGTGGGCGCGATGCCCATCGTCGCGCCGGCCAGATTGCGCCGGCCCGATCTCTGGCAATAGGTCTTAATGCACGGCAGGCCTCCGACCGGGCTTGACGCGTTTGAGGAAGAAGACACACAGCAGGCAGACCAGCGATATCACGGCCAGCAGCCTGAAATCGTGGACATAGGCTTTGAGCATCGACTGCTGCAGCAGATGGCCGTAGATCGTGGCCTGTGACCGGCGCAGGGCCTCCACGGCATTGAAATGGCCTTCAAATGCATGCGCCAGTGCGTGCAGCCGGGTGACCAGATTCATGCTGGCCGGGTCGAGTTTGCCGGCCATGGCGGCCTGATAGGATTGGGCTTCGCGGGCCAGTAACGTGGTGGTAATTGAAATTCCGATGCTGCCGCCGATATTGCGCTGCAAGTTGAACAAGCCGGCGGCGTTGCCCATCTCCTTTTCGGGCAGATCTCCCATGGTGATCGTGGCCAGCGGAACAAAGGCGCACCCCATGCCCACGCCGGTCCAGAATGTTGGCCAACCAATGCTCCAGGCCGTAATCTGAAGGTTGATGTCCCCGAGCATATACATGGAAAGAGTAAAAAGAATGAACCCCACGCCGATCATTTTACGCATGTCGAGGCGCGACGTCAGTACCCCCACCACGGGCATGGCCAGCAGGGCCCCCAGCCCACGCGGGCTGACCGCCCAACCGGCCGCCAGGGCCGGGTATCCCATCATGGTCTGCAGGTAAAGGGGCTGAAGCGTGATCGCGCTGTAGAGGATGACACCGATCATGGTCACGAGAAATGTACCCACGGCAAAATTGCGATTGGCGAACACATTCAGGTGTACGATAGGCTCGTGAGTGGTGAGTTCGCGCACGATGAAACCAATCAGGGTCACCAAGCTGATACCCGCGAGCCAACGGATCTCGGCGGAAGCCAGCCAATCCAGTTCCTGGCCCTTGTCCAGCAGGATCTGCAGGGTGCCCAGCCCCACCGCCATCAACCCGAAACCGATGCCATCGATTTTTTTGGGTCGCACGTTGCGCAGGTAAGGTGGATCCTCCACCAGAAGATTGATCAGAATCACCGCCAGCAATCCCACCGGCAAATTGATGTAATAGGCCCAGCGCCACGAGTAGTTATCCGTCAGCCAACCCCCCAGGGTAGGTCCCAGGATTGGGGCCACCACCACCCCGATGGCGAAGGCCGCCATGGCCTCGCCGCGTTTTGCTGGCGGGAAACTCTCCAGCAAGATGGCCTGGGACATGGGTTGCAGGGCGCCGCCGGTCGCGCCCTGAATGACGCGTGAAGCAATCAGCATGGGCAGACTGAGGGCCGAGCCACAAAGCAGCGATGAAAACGTAAAAAGGATGATACTGCCCAGGAGAAAGCGCTTGCGACCGAAATAGTTGGCCAGCCAGCCGCTGGCCGGCAAGATGATGGCGTTGGAGACAAGGTAACTGGTGAGCACCCAGGTCGCTTCGTCCGTGGTGGCTGACAAAGACCCTGCAATATGCGGCAGCGCCACGGCGGAGATTGACGTGTCCAGCACTTCCATGAACGTGGCCAGCATCACCGCCGCTGCGATCAGCCACGGATTGAAAGCCGGCCGCCAGACCGCAGGCGCGGATGGCGGGGCGGAATCGACGGTGGTGGCATCCTGATTGGTCATTGGATCCAAACCTTGGGTTCGACGGACATGCCGGGCCGTAATCGATGCTTGCGATTTTCGTCCCTGTTGAACACAATTTTGACGGGGATGCGTTGCACCACCTTGACGTAGTTGCCAGTGGCATTTTCCGGCGGAAACAGACTGAATTGCTCGCCCGTGGCCGCACCGATGCTCGCCACGCGGCCTTTATAATCCTTGCCGTAAGCATCCACATGGATGTCGACGGCCTGACCGACACGTATACGGCGCAACTGGGTTTCCTTGAAATCAGCCGTCACCCACACATCATCTACCTGCACCAGATCCATGAGCACTTGGCCCGGCGACACATTCTGACCGATTTCCACGCCTTTGTTGCCGATGATGCCACTGGCGGGCGCGGTGATGTGGGTGTATTGCAGATTCAGGCGGGCCTGGGCCAGGGTGGCCTGGGCCTTCTTAACGGCGGCCGCCGTGCTTTGCGCCTTGGCTTTGGCCGCCGCCACCTGATCGGGGCCGCTCAAGGCATCCTGCAATTCAGCCCGGGCCTGGTCCAATTGGGCTTTGGCCTGGGCCACCCGCTTGATTGCCGCGGCCACCTTGCTTTGGCTGGCCGCCAAGGCCGCGGCCGTGGATCGGGCCGTGGTTTCGTCTTGATCGTAGCTTTGTCTGGAAATGACTTTCTGGAGCACCAATTGTTCGGCGCGCTTCAGATTTTTACTGGCCAGCTCGTTTTGGGCCTGGGCTTGGCGCTGTCCTGCCTGGGCCACTTCCAGCGCTTGCTGGCTGGCGGCGATATTGGTTTGGGCGACTTTCAGGCCGGCGCGGGTTTCCTCGATGCGGTCGGTGGTGTTGGTCCCAGTAACCAGCGCTTCGAGTTGAGCGGCCCGGTCGTCGGCCACGGCCTGATCATAGGCGGCTTTGGCGTGATCATAATCGTTTTGATAATCCGAGGAATCGATGGTCGCCAGGAGGGTGCCGGCCGTTACTGCTTGACCGTTATCCACATATACCCGGTCGATGTGGCCGGCCACCCGGGCGCTCACCGGATCGATGTGGCCGTCGACCTGGGCGTCGTCCGTGGATTCATAGCGGCCGCTATACCAGAAATAGAAGCCGGCGCATATTGCGAACGCAACAATGAAGCCCGCCAGCACCAGACTGGTCCGCGACTTCAGTGCAAAGCGCCGGCGCGCCGGAGGGCGGCCGCCCGGCCCCGCGGTACTTGCGCCGAGACCATTTTCTTTCGCGGCCGCGTCCGCCATATTGCCATTTTCATTTGGTTGTTGAGCCATTTCCGGATTCCTTTACCGCCTACCCTGATATTGTCGCGCGAGCAGTTAACCCGCCGCTTTCCGCCCAAAATCACTTTGGGTCCCACTTTAAGAACGAAAAGAAGCGTTTGACAGGGGAGTTGCTCTGTTTTCGTTGTAGGTACGCAGCCTACGCCGATGTCCGGCGCTGTCCTACTCCGGGAAGCATCAATTTGCCATCCGCGGTGCCGCGCATAGTTTGACTTGAAACTATCCGCCGGCGACCGTCTCTACCAGCCAGCCGGCATCCAGCATGACGCTGTATTTTGAGATAGCTTGTCGTGAAATTCCAAACCCGAAAACCCAATTACTTTTGCACCATCGTGTAGGACAATGCCGGACAAGTTTTTCTGCTTCAATACTACAGGATAATCGGAAGAAATCCTCTGTGATGATACCGATGTGTGGTTTAGCTTGGAGATCATCGAATGAACGATGAGCAGTTGACGCAGCCACGGGATGCCGATGATCGGAGCACGAAACGATACGGCCAACATACCCTGAGCTGTTGTCAAGCAGGCTATTTAAAAATGTCAACCAGGCTATTCAAAAAGGAGAATAATCATGGGCAAGAAGATCGTCAGTAAATATGTTCTACTGTTAGGCGCCGGGATTTTGCTGGTCTTCGGATTTTCCGGCTGCTCCAAGGCCGACAATGGTCAGGCGCAAGCGCAGGTCTCCGTTACGCAAGCTCCGACCAGCTCAACTGCGCCTGTCGTGAATCAGTCCGCTTTTCGCGGGGCTATCGCCCAGGTGGCGCGCGACGCGCTGCCAGCAGTGGTTCACATTGAAGTCACCCAGCAGAAATTCGTCAACAACCCTTTGCAACCATTCGAACACGATCCTTTCTTTCACTTCTTTTTCAATTTGCCCCGCAATATGCCGCGTAGATTCAAACGCGAATTGATGGGACTGGGCAGCGGTATGATCATGGATGCGGATGGCTATGTGCTGACCAACAACCACGTGGTGGCCGGCGCCAATACGATCCAGGTGATCCTGGCCGACGGCAGCCAATACCCGGCCAAGCTCGTGGGCACTGATCCCAAAACCGATCTGGCGGTGGTCAAAATTACTACCGGGGAAAAACTGCCCCATGTCACCTTCGGCGATTCCGACAAGCTATCCATCGGCGACTGGGTGGTAGCCATCGGAGACCCACGCGGTCTGGATCAGACCGTGACCCAGGGCATCATCAGCGCCAAACACCGCCGCGGGATCCTCGATCCTTCCAGTTATCAGGATTATCTGCAGACCGATGCGGCCATCAACCCCGGCAACAGCGGCGGACCGCTGTTGAATCTGGAAGGGCAGGTGATTGGTGTCAACTCGGCCATCGAGTCCACCTCGGGCGGTTTCCAGGGCATCGGTTTCGCTATCCCAAGCAACATGGCGGTACACATCGCCAGGGAATTGATCGCCCATGGCAAGGTCGAACGTGGCTGGCTGGGCGTCAGCATCGAGGATATGACGCCGGTGGTGGCCAAGTCCGCGAAGATTTCCTACATCAAGGGCGCTCTCATCGCCGATGTGATCAAGGGCAGTCCTGCCGATGAAGCCGGTCTGAAGAAAAACGATGTGGTCACTCGCTTCGAGGGAAAGACGGTGGAAAATGCTTCGGATCTGCAGAACGCCGTGGCCGATGCAGCCATCGGCCAGAAGGCTGCCATCACGGTGATGCGTGATGGGCAGACCAAGGATTTAACCGTCCGGATCGGCAACCTTCAGGAAGAAGCCAAGAAGCTGGCTGCTTCCGCGCAAGAGCGTCTGGGAGTGACAGTGCGCCCTCTGAGCGCGGAAGAGACCCGCAAATACGGTCTGGAGCAAGGCTCCGGGGTGGCTATTGAAAGCCTTACGTCCGATGGCCCCATGGCCCAGGCCGGTTTCGAGGTCGATGACATCCTATTGGCCATCAATAATATACCGGTCAATGGCGTCGAAGGATTTGCCAATCTCGTCAAGGCACTGCCGCCGAACCAGAATGTGGTGTTAAGCGCCATCGATCATCGCACTGGTCAAAGCGGAAATGCCCAGTTAGTCACCCGCTAAGCCGGGCCTTTGCTTGAAACGGTTTGGATGATTCGGGCAAAGGTGCCGCGCTGCCGATCATCAAGGTCGCGGCACCTTCTCCCGGAGGCTGGGCGGCGGGTTTAAGCCCTGAACAGACCTGCCGCCCGTTATGGGAACCAATGGAAGTATATTAATGGAGGTAGTGAAATGAAAAAGATTATCACGAGTCTGATGGTCGGCTGCTTTATATTGACCAATGCAGCCCTGGCACTGGCGGCGAACAATTCCGTGCCGCCATTTGAAGGACAGCAAGAGACGATAGGCAACCATCTCGCCATTCTTTCGGGCGGCGTGGGTCTCAGCGAACGGCAGCAAATGGATCAGATGGCCAAGGGCTACAACCTTAAACTGATCTTCGATGTGCCCAACGGTGATTATCTCTCCAACGTCATGGTGACGATTCAAAATCCGCAAGGCCATGTATTGTTCCATAACGTGGCAGAAGGCCCTTGGTTTTATGCCAAACTGCCGGCCGGTACTTACACGGTTAAGGCCTATTTCGATGGCCACACCATTGTGCGTAAGGTCAAAGTGGATCATGAAACCCGCGACGTCATTATGACCTGGTCGGTCTGAGACCCGGCCGATTTGTCCGCCGCCGGTGCTTCTGCATAAACGTCATCCGGCGGGCGCCACTGAGGCGTTCGCCGGATGAACCACCGATGCTGGCCGGCGATAGCAATTTATTTCAACGCGGATGGGCCGCAGTGGAATCCTGGGAAATCGGCAGGATGAATCGATGGGGGAGGTGCGAATGCCCAAACATATTCGAAACCGTTTCTGGATATTGGCCGCTTTGACGGCGGCCGCCATAATTTGCATGCTGCCTTCCCTCCTCCATCCGCTGCCCTCGTGGTGGAAAAAGCCATTGCCCACCCAGGGCATGCGCCTGGGGCTCGACCTGCAAGGGGGCATGTACCTGATTCTGAAAGTGGATATTCCGCGCGCCGTCCACCACCAACTGGAGGTCGCCGTGGCGGATCTGCACGAAAATCTCCGGCAACAAGGCATGGGTTTCCGGCAACCGCAATATGTCGAACCTGAACGGGTCCATCTGCGATTGATAGATCCGGCCGCAATGCAAAAGGTCAGGGAGATCCTGACGGCACAATTTCCCAACCTCGCGGTGGCCGGCAGTGAAGACAACGGCTCCCTGGATTTGACCCTCTCCCAGGCCGAACTGAAAAACATCAAGGACAATGCCGTCAGGCAGAGCCTGGAGGTCATCCGCAACCGCATCGATCAGTTCGGTGTTGAAGAGCCGGTCATCGCCCGGCAGGGAGAAGATGAGATTTCCCTTCAACTGCCCGGTATCAAAGACCCCAACCGGGCCTTGCAGCTCATCGGCCGCACCGCTCAATTGGAGTTCAAAATGGTCGATGCCAATGCTTCGGTCAATCTGCCTGTCCTGATCGACCAGGCCCTGCGCTCAGGGCGTCTCAAGGCCGATTATACCTATGAGCAACTCAATGACGCGCTGAAGAGCGACATCCCGGCGGATGACGAAATCTACATCGAAAAGCGGGTCGATCACCAGACCGGCGCAACCGAGACCTTTCCGATCCTATTGAAAAAAGCCACCTTGATGACGGGTGAGGCTCTCAAGTCGGCCCAGGTGCGCATTGGCGGGCGTTTTGGCGAGCCCTATGTCAGTTTGTCTTTCAACCCGATGGGCGCGCAACGCTTCGAACGCATCACCCGCCAGGGGGTGGGCCAACGTCTGGCCATCATTCTGGATAATATCGTGCAGTCGGCGCCGGTCATCCAAGAGCCCATCACCGGCGGCAACGCCCAGATCACTGGCTCATTCACGGCCGAGCAAGCCCACGACCTGGCCATTGTCCTGCGGGCTGGCGCCCTGCCCGCACCGGTGAACATTGTCCAGAACCTCACGGTGGGGCCTTCGCTGGGGAAGGATTCCATTCACAAGGGCCTGCTCTCCACCCTGTTGGGCGGTGTGCTGGTGGTGCTGTTCATGGCAATTTACTACCGCATTTCGGGCGTGATCGCCAATTTTGCCCTGATGCTCAATCTGCTGCTGATGGTGGCCGTGCTCTCCCTGCTGCACGCTACCCTGACCCTGCCCGGTATTGCGGGCATCGTGCTCTCCATCGGCATGGCCGTGGATTCCAATGTACTGATTTTCGAACGCATGCGCGAGGAACTGGCCTTGGGCAAACCGGTCTACACCAGCGTGCAATCCGGCTATGACAAGGCGTTCTGGACCATTATCGATGCCCACGTCACCACCCTGATTACTGCCGTGGCCCTTTTTCTTTTCGGCACCGGACCAATCAAGGGGTTCGCGGTCACTCTGAGCATCGGCGTGGCGCTCAACTTGTTTACCGCGCTTTACGGCACGCGGGTCGCATACGATTTCATGCATTTCAGGCATTGGCTCAAGGGTTTTCATTTCCTGCACGTATTGCGCAAAACCAACCTGGATTTCATCAAACTGCGCAGGATGGCCTTCGCGCTGTCCACTGTCTTGGTGCTGTTGGGGCTCTTTGCCGGCGTGCAGATCCAGCGGGGCAAAGCCAATCTCGGCGTGGAGCTGTCCGGCGGCGCCTTGCTGCAATACAAGGCCGCGCACCCGTTTCAACTGGAGCGGATTCGCACGGCCCTTTCGCAAAACGGCTTGTCCGAAAACGAGCTCCAGGAAGTACCATCGGAAAATGTGCTGATCGTTCGCCTAAAAAATGCGCAACAAACCGTAGGGGCCTCCGCCGATAAGGTCAGCGCTGTTTTACGGCAGGCCGCGCCCCAGGCGCAATTTGTCCTCGAAAGCAAAACAGAAATCGGCGCCTCGGTGAGCCAAGCCCTCAAGCGCGCCGCGCTGATCGCCATCCTCATCTCCTTTGCGGGGATCATCGTCTATATCGCCTGGCGCTTCAATCGGCGATACGGGGTCGCGGCGGCGGTGGCCACCTTTCATGACGTATTGACGGTGCTGGGCATCTTTTATTTGCTGGATAAAGAGATGACGATGTTAGTGATCACCGCTCTCTTGACGCTAGCGGGATATTCTCTGACCGACACCGTGGTGGTGTTCGATCGCATCCGTGAGAACAGAAGAACAAGCCCCCGCCAACCCCTGGCTGAAGTAATCAACCGAAGCATTAACGAAGTCCTCAGCCGCACCGTGGTCACCTCGGGTACTGTCCTGCTGGTCCTGCTGGCATTGCTGGTGCTGGGCGGAATCTTGTTACGCGATTTTGCGCTGGCGTTGTTAATCGGTGTGGTGGTGGGCACCTACTCTTCGATTTTCGTGGCCAGCCCCATCGTCTTTGTATGGGAGACTTGGAGCAAGAAGAAGCGAAGATAGTACAAGCCAGCTCAAAAATACAAGCCATCCCCAAAAAAGGATTTTGGACCAAAATCTTTTATAAAGGGCATTCCTTTTTCGGTCACAGGCGGGTAAGGTATTTCCCTGAGCGTCTTTCGGGCTTGCTCCCTCTCTTGCGGATGGTGTTGGGGAATGGCCGCATCCCAGGGAACTATCATTTTATCACCGGTCAGGTTGGTCACCGATCCCTTGACACCCCATCCCGTTTCAACGCCTGCCTCATTTTAATGTCGACCGGGCCATCATTCATGGTAAAGCCGGCGATTTTAAGTGACGATATAACGAGTTATGGAAGGATTAAAGTTCTCCCTATGATCAATCGCATCATTGCGATCCTGTTTCTTGCATTCATTGGTTTATCCAGCGCCATTCTATTTATACCGGCCGTGGCCATATGGATCTGCACCATCGCTTTCGACCGCCGCCGGGTCATTTTGCATATGTACACCTCGTTCTGGACCTGCATCTATCTGTGGACCATGCCGGCCTGGAGTCTCACCGCCGTGGGCCAGGAGAAAATCCGGCGGCGGGCGACCTATATGGTGGTCTCCTACCATCAGTCCAGTCTGGACATTCTGGTGGCTTTTCGCCTCTTCTTCCCCTTCAAGTGGGTCTCCAAAGCCGAGATGTTCCGGGTGTCCTTTATTGGCTGGAACATGTGGCTTAATGGCTATATCCGCATCGTGCGGGGCGCGGAAGAGAGTCGCCGCAAAATGATGGCGGCGCGCGAAAAGGCTCTTTCAAAAGGATGCTCCCTCTTCTTTTTTCCCGACGGGACACGTTCCAAGGACGGCCGGCTCAAGCCCTTCAAGACCGGAGCGTTCATCCTGGCCCACAAGATGAATGTGCCTATTCTGCCCGTGGCCATCAATGGTTCCAAAAATGCGCTGCCCAAGGAGAGTCTCAACTTCTACGGCCAGCACCCGATTCGTATCGAAGTGCTGGACGAAATCCCCTACCAGACCTTTGCTTCCTTAAACATCGACCAGACCGCCGAGTTGGTACGGGAGCGCATCGCGGCCCATGTGGTGTCCGACCCGGACCTGCCGGCCGCGATATAATAGACCGCTGGCTTGGGTCGATGGTGAACGCGGATCAACAAGGCCATAATAATCCGTGGGGTACCGGTGGAGAGTATCAGTAAATACCTGCCGAGCCGAGACTCTTGGAACACATGGCGCCTGAGTTGATGTGGGGATGCCGGGAAGCATTATCGAGTGCAGGCGGAGTTCGGGCATGTGCGTGCGGGCGATCCTTGACAGTCCAGCGGCGCGGTGTTCTAATCCCGGCAAGCGGACGGGAGGGTAGGAAAGCCATGAAGAATCTAATCAAGCCAGAAAATGAAGCCGAGGCCAATGTCATCAAAATGATATTGGAAGAACGCGGCATATATGCTGAAATTCGGTCATTTCACGATACGGCTTACAATGGTATTTACCAGGCTCAGTACGGCTGGGGCGTCATCCGGGTAGCCGACGAAGACTTTGCCGAAGCTCAAAAGATAATTGAGGAATGGAATAGCGCCGTTCCAGAGGAGCTCCCTTGGGAAGATGAGAGCCCTGACAATCCACCGTAGTAGAAGGGAATAGGGTAGGGCCGGCATTGCATTTATGCATATAAGTCAGCTCAAAATAATCTTGTGGCCCAAACTCTTTGTTGGAGGCAAATTTTAAATCCTCGAACTACTTTGGTATGTCTCCGGTTTAAAAATTACTTCCACTTCGATTTTGAACTAAAGTTATTCTTTTGATACAGCTTGCCGTCAATTTATGAAACCATGAAAATAGAACAGACATACAAAATCGGTTATGTGGATGTGGACTTGAATAACACCATCCGGCCCAGAGTGCTGATGAAACTGTTTCAGGATGTGGCTACGGTCCATTCCGAAAAAGTAGGATTTGGTTACACCTCGTTAAAGGCTCGCGGTAAAGCCTGGGTGCTGTATCAGATGGGAATTCACGTCCATCGGATGCCGGCCGTGGATGATGAGATTCGCATCCAGTCATGGCATGCCAAGGAAGATCGGCTCATGGCCTCCAGAGACTACCTGGTCACCTGCGGCAACGGCCCGCTGGTGTCGGCGCGCGGGGTTTGGCTGATGATCGATATCCAAAAAAACAAACTGCTTCGACTGACCGGCGAGAATATCAGCGAATATTACACCGTGGAGCCGCCGATCTTCGATGGGCCAACCTTTGATGCCTGGAATCCGAGTTTGATGCTTGAGTTGACCCATACTTGCCCCATCGTTTTGCGCCCATCGGATTTCGATATTTTGGGCCATGTCAACAACGCCGTCTATTTCGAGTATTTGGAGATTCTTATTCACGAGGTGCTCGGGGATAGCGTGAGGTTCAAATCTCTTCATATGCAATACTCCAAGGAAATTCCCGCCGGGACTAGAGAGATTCAGGCCGGCTTGCAGCAGCGGGAAGATCGATTCGCGTTCAAGTTTTTTTCCGGGAAGATGATGCACGCCATCGGGGATTTTCAGATCGCCTGAAGTATTGGGTCGCGATGACGGAGGTCGCGGCCACTGCACGCTGAAGGGTTTTGGGCCACAATATGACTCACACCCCATCAGAATAAGCTGATTTCACCATATTCGCAAAAGAGACGTTGTTCAAGGTGAGCCATTTGACCGGGCGGTCTTCGCCGGTGTCCAGCTGTTTGATGACGGCCTTAAGGCTCAGGCCTTTATTTTTCAGATCGCTGACCGAGCCTTTGAAATTTTCTAGAAAATCGAGTTTGCGTTGGATCGCCTCTTTGCCTTTTTCCATCAGTGGCCGATGGGCGCAGAACAAGGCATCAAAGTCCAGGGCGAGTACTTTCTTTAGAGAGATTAGTTGATCTGCCAGACATTCATCCGCCCGGAAGTATTTGATGCGCTCCCCCAGAAAAAGATCGCCGGAAAAGAGATAGCCCTGTTTTTCTTCCAGATAGACAGTATGATCCTTGCTGTGACCTGGGGTGTGGATGGGCCTGAACCGGCATCGGCCGGTGTCGTGAATCGGCGCGTGAATATCGATGTCGACCGGATCACTGCGGCCCCACATGAGATACTGATATGGGCGGAGCTTAAAAGGGGCGCTCAACTTTTTTGCGGTCAAGGGATTGCCGTAAACTGGGATCCCCAGTGTCGTATGAATCGCACCCGTGTTGGCGCTGTGATCTTCGTGATAGTGGGTGATCAGAATGAATTCCGGTTTGGCATCCCTGACGCTTTCAAGAATGGCCGCTCTCAGGTGCCGGATACCGGTATCGATCATCACGCCGTCGAGTTGATAACACCAGGCGGTCATCACGGGCGGACCGCCTAAGCTAACCCCCGAATTGTAGCCCAGAACGTCGCCGAACGCCTTCTTATAGAAATGTTTCTTTTGAAATAGCACGTCCCTGCCTTTTTAACCTCTTTATTACACTTCATGCTTGAATACGTTGGTATCAGGCCGCCGCTGAAAGTATAAACCATCTGGATCATAAAAGTTCTTTTATATCGGTGGTGTGTCTCTGAAGGCTTAGAACCAAATTACCGTTAATGGCCAATTCCAGGAGGGTACCTTTTGCTTCAAGGGTTACGGCGGCGTCCGTACCTCCAGCCAGAGCTTTATGTGTGCTGCGCAAGCGTCCGAAATCCATGGTCGCCAGGCACCAGCGCAAGGCCTCGATCTGCTGTTCCAGACGAGGTTTGTCCACCCCCGTGGTTTTGAAATATTTTGATACGGCTCGGTTATAGAGCCGTCGCATTTCGGTCGCGATGCAGTGTTTGGATAGGTCCAATTCGATTCGCATTCCAACAAAGACCTCGTGATTGCCATCGTTATTTGTACACGCCATCTCATAAAAAGGATTTTGGACCAAAAGAGTCGTTTTAAGCCGGCTTGTAATGAGCATTTGCATGCCCGTAGGCCCTATGTTAACCATATTGGCATTAGATATGGAAGACGCAATCGGGACTCACATCGAAATGGCTGCTTTTTTAAGAAATAATTTTGCTGCTTCCTCCAGTGAAGATGGACTACTGGCCCTTGACCGCAGCTTTTGCATCATGAGCAGCAATACGGCCGCTGAGCGTATTCTGGGCATGGCCTTGCTCCCAGGAGAGCAGTTTCAACCCCAGCAGGCCTGGGAAGAGCCTGATCTGAGCCGAATTAGCGTCGCCTTGCGCGAAGCCCTTGAATCGGGCCGGCCTTATCAGGATATCTCCCTGCCATTGCTGATGGGCTCAAAATTGGGAGCCAAACTGGTCTGTACATTTCAGCCCATTTTCGAAGCGCCGCAAACCGTGATCGGCGTGATCATGACATTGCAGGTGGTCACCGTTCCGGCGGCGCGACACAACGCAGCCGATAGACGCGACCGGAGCGAACGGGTCATTCAGGGCATTCAACATGAAATGCTGCTCGAATCGCTGCCCGAAGGGGTCTTTACCATCAATACCCATTGGCGCATCGAATCGTTTAACAGCCGGGCGGAAAAGATCACCGGTTACCGTCGTGAAGAAGTGATCGGCCGCCACTGCTGGGAGATCTTCCGCTCCGACCTGTGTCAACTGGGCTGCCCCCTGCGCACGGCCATCGAGACCGGCGCCACCTGCACCGATCAGGATGTGCGCATCCTCAAAAAAGGCGGCATGCGCCAGACCATTCTGGTCAATACGGGTGTATTGCGCACGGCCACCGGCAAAATCCGAGGCGCGGTGGAGACCTTCCGGCCCTTGGCCGGTGAAGGCTATTTCGATGGTCTCGACTCGGAACCCGGCGGCTTTGCCAAGATCATCGGCCGCAGCAAGAGTATGAAGCGTATCTTCGACATGCTGCCCGATATCGCCGCCAGCGACGCCAATGTGCTGATCGTAGGCGAAAGTGGCACCGGCAAAGACCTGATCGCCCGCACCATCCACGACCTCTCTACCCGGCGCAACAAACCCTTTGTAGCGGTCAACTGCTCAGCCTTGGCCGAGTCCCTGCTCGAATCCGAACTTTTCGGCCATGAAAAAGCCGCCTTCACCGGTGCCGCCGGTCCCAAGGCGGGCCGCTTCGAGCTGGCGCGCGGCGGCACTCTGTTTCTAGACGAAATCGGTGAACTCAAGCCCGAGCTTCAGATCAAATTGCTGCGTGTGCTGGAGAATCACGAATTCGAACGGGTAGGCGGCACCCGCACCCTGCCCATGGAGGCCCGCATCATCAGCGTCACCAACAGGGATCTGCGCCAAGCCATCGCCCAGAACCAGTTCAGGGAAGATTTCTACTTCCGCCTGCGCACCGTGCCGCTGCTTGTGCCACCTTTGCGTGAACGGCTGGAGGATATTCCTTTGCTCATCGAATTCTTCATCAAGCAATTCAATGAGCGTTTTAAAAAACGGGTTATGTCAGTTCACCCCGAAGTAATGCAGATGTTCATGAACTACCGCTGGCCGGGCAATGTGCGCGAACTGGAACGCACCCTCGAGCATGCCTACGTCTTTGTCAAAGGCCCGACCATTCTGCCCACCAACCTGCCGGCCGCCGACGAATTTCAGGCCGTCGCGCTCACAGCCGCCACCTCCCCAACCCCAGAAGAGCCCGTCATCAACCGCGAATCCGTGCAGTGTGCCCTGCTGCGCACCAGCGGCAACCGCCAGGAAGCCGCCCGCCTGCTGGGTTTGAGCCGCACCACCTTATGGCGGCAAATGAAACGGTTTGGGATTGATTAGAAGTAGGATTGCACAACACTCCACCCCGCTTTGGTCCTGCCTTATAGGCTTTTATCTGTATTCTATCCGTCTGCTGAGTGGGCAAAAAGTGCGACGTTTGGAAAGATCATTTTTACGCTTCTTTGTTTCTCCCGGATTTCTCCTTTGTTTCATATTTGTTTCATCCGTTTCATATCCTGTTAATCAATTATATCTTGTTATCATTTGATTAATATTAACTTATGCTCACATCTGTGAGAATTTGATGTTTCATGAAACGTTAAAATCGCCTGTTTTGCCCAATTTTAGAGGCAAAAGGACCGGGGCGTGGCTGGAGGTCGCTTTTATTCATAAAAATATCTATGATTTCAATCAAATAAAATATGGGCACACTTATTGCCATTAGACAGGTCGAGGATAAAACAGCGACTTGGATATGAAGGCAATGGACATAAACCCAACCCCCCCCAATGAGATCCCCCAATCAGCGGAAAAAGCGGTTCTGGCCCTTTCGCGCTCCTTTAATCTGATGAGCTTAAATATGAGCGCCAAACAGCTGCTGGGGTGCAACCCGGCGCCAGGCGAAATCTTTCCACTGCAACGGCTTTTTGCCAACGGCGATGCGGTTGCGGCCCACCAGGCATTTGAAACCGTTGTGGCGCAGGCCAAAGAAGTCGATGTCTCACTGGCCACCGTTATTGGAGCCGATGGCCTGAAGGTGCCGTGTGAATATGCGGCCCAACCGATCCTCAGGGGCCCTCGTCAGGTAATCGGCGTCATCTTTACCCTGCGGCGCCTTTCTTCCGTCGATCGTCCCGTTTTGGCTTCTCCCATCGAAACCATCGAGCCGATGCCGCTGTTTTCGGCCCAAGGCCTGTTCGATGATTTGCCCAAGGGTAGCTTCACCATCGATACCCATTGGCGTATTACTACCTTTAACCGGGCCGCCGAAAATCTGACTGGCTTCCGTCGGGAGGAAGCAATCAGCCGCCACTGCTGGGAGATCTTTCGCTCTGATTTATGCGGCAAGCAGTGCCCCATGCGCCTGGCGCTGGATCGCAAACAGACTGAAATGGATCGGCAGGTGTTCGCCGTCAGCCGTCATGGCCTGCGTCAGGCCCTGACGGTCAATGTGAGCTTGCTCAAGGATGAAGCCGGCCACATCGTGGGCGCGGTGGAGACGTTTCACCCCGCGGGCGGTGATCGTCCGACTGCTTTCGCAGAGCCCGGCCGGCTCAAGGGGATCATCGGCAACAGCACGGCCATGCGTGAGCTCTTCGCCAAGCTGCCCGATTTGGCGGCCAGCCGTGCCAACGTTCTGATCTGCGGCGAAAGCGGCACCGGCAAGGAGTTGATTGCCCGCACTTTGCATCAGCTTTCGGGGTCACATGATGCACCTTTTGTGGCGGTCAACTGCGCGGCTTTGGCCGAATCTCTGATCGAAGCCGAATTGTTCGGCCATGAAAAAGGGGCTTTTACCGGCGCCGAACAATCCCGGCCGGGCCGATTCGAACTGGCGGGCAAGGGCACGCTTTTACTGGATGAAATCGGCGAGCTCAAACCGGACTTGCAGGTCAAGCTATTGCGGGTCATCGAGCAGCGTAGCTTTGAACGGGTAGGCGGTATCCGTTCCATGGCTTTTGAGGCCAGACTTATCAGCGCTACTCACCAGGACCTGAGTCGGGCGATTCAGGAAAAACGATTCCGCGAAGATCTCTACTACCGCCTGCGTACCGTGACGATTATGGTGCCTCCTCTGCGGGAGAGAACGGAGGACATCCCGTTGCTGGTGGACCATTTCATTCGACACTTCAATGCCAAGACCGGCAAGCAGGTACGCTCCCTCGACCCCAAGGTCATGCAGCGTTTGATGGCCTACCATTGGCCTGGCAATGTGCGCGAGCTGCAGCGTTGCATCGAGCATGCCTTTGTATTCGTCAAAGGTCCGGTCATCTTCCAGCACTATCTGCCGGAATTGGAAACCACGCCGGCTGAACTGCTTGCCTCATCTGCCTTGCCGGTAACGGTTGAGGTCCACGATCGTGATTCCCTGTTGTGGGCGCTTAAACAGGCCGGCGGTAGACGCGCGGCAGCCGCTAAACTATTGGGGATCAGCCGGACGTCCATGTGGCGACGGATGAAGGCAATGGGGCTGTAAATTTTACAATGGACAATACTTCACCGCACCATGGGTGAAGATGGTTTTAAAACCCGCATATATACACTGTAGTCAAGGAGGAGAATCAAATGAGTCACTATGGCGTGCAAATCGACGAGATCATCGAGCGCTATCCCGACAAGCCCGAATATCTCATTTTTTTACTACAAGACATCCAATCCAGCTACGGCTACATCTCGGCCGATGCCATGCAACTGGCTTGCGATCACACCGGCGTGCCCCTGACCCAGGGTTATTCGGTGGCCACCTTCTACCAATCCTTCCGGCTCGATCCCAGCGGTGAGCATGAGATCCGGGTATGCCTGGGCACAGCCTGCCATCTCAAGGGCGGCCAGCGTTTGGTGGAAGATCTTCAACGGCGCCTCAATGTCAAGGCCGGGGGCACCACTGAAGATATGCGCTTTACGCTGAGCACGGTGAACTGCGTGGGCGCCTGCGCCCTGGCGCCGGTGGTGGTGGTCGATAATGAGTACCTGGCCAACGCCACGGCCAAAAAGGTGGATAAACAATTGAAAGTCCTCGATTCGCAAAACGCGGTCGGAATAGAGGAGGGGGGGCATGCATAGTCAGAGTACTGCATTGAAAGTCGGCTCCTGGCGCCTGCAATCGGCGCAGGATTTGAATAAACTGCGGGAGCAGATCCTCTCGGAACGCGATCCGGCGCGTCCTGAAATCGTCATTTGCCACGGCACGGGATGTCTGGCCAATGGCAGCGACAAAGTCGCCAAGGCCTTTAAGACCGCTATTGACGCGGCCGGCATCGATGCCAAGGTAGTGCCCGGTATCAAGACCACCGGCTGCCACGGATTTTGTTCCCGCGGACCCCTGGTGATCATTCGACCCAAGGGGCTTTTCTACCAGCGCGTCAGCCCCAAGGATGTGGAAGAGATCGTGAAACGCACATTGGTCGAGGGGCAAGCAGTGGAACGGTTGCTTTACAAAGACCCCAAAACCGACGACCTGATTTTCACCGAAGACCAGATCCCGTTTTACAAACTCCAGCAGCGGGTCGTCCTGCACAACATCGGCAAGATCGACCCCACCGACATCAGCGACACCATCGCGGCCGGCGGCTACCAGGCCCTGGCCAAGGCGTTGAGCACCATGAGGCCCGAGCAGGTGGTGAAAGAAATCGAAAAATCCGGGTTACGCGGCCGCGGCGGGGCCGGGTTCCCCACCGGCAAGAAGTGGCGCAGCGCCTTGAACGCCATCAAGAAAAAGGGGCGGCCGGTCTATGTGGTGGTCAATGGCGATGAAGGTGATCCCGGCGCATTCATGGACCGCACCATCATGGAAGGCGATCCCCATGCGGTCCTGGAGGGCTTGATCCTTGCTGCCTATGCGCTCGGGGCGCAACAGGGCTATCTCTATGTGCGGGCCGAGTATCCCCTGGCCATCCGCCATCTTGAAATCGCCATGGCCCAGGCGCGCGCCTTCGGCCTGCTGGGAGAAAATATCCTCAACTCCGGCTTTTCCTTTGACGCCCGCATTAACCGCGGCGCCGGCGCCTTTGTGTGCGGCGAATCCACGGCCCTGTTTACTTCCATCGAGGGCAAACCCGGCAATCCGCGGCCCAAGTATGTGCGCTCGGTGGAGGAGGGCTTGTGGGGCAGGCCGACGGTGCTCAACAACGTGGAAACCTTTGCCAATGTGCCGTTGATCATCGAACGGGGTAGCGGCTGGTATGCCGGCCTGGGCGTGTCCCACTCCACCGGCACCAAAGTTTTCTCGTTGGTGGGCAAGGTCAACAATGTGGGGTTGGTGGAAGTTCCCATGGGTGTGCCCATGGCTGCCATCGTGGAAGAGATCGGCGGCGGCGTGCCCAACGGCAAACCCTTTAAGGCCGTACAGACCGGCGGTCCATCAGGCGGTTGCATCCCATACCGGCTCAAGGGCACGCCGGTGGATTTCGACTCCTTGACCGCCGCCGGCTCCATGATGGGGTCCGGCGCCATGATTGTCATGGATGACACGGATTGCGTGGTGGATGTGGGGCGCTACTTCCTGCGCTTTCTGGAAGAAGAGTCGTGCGGCAAATGTCTGCCGTGCCGTTTGGGTCTGACACGCATGCGCGAAATCCTGGACAACTTCTCCAAGGGGCAGGGCACCGAGCAAGACATCGAGGACCTCACCAGCCTGGCCCAAGCGGTCCAGGACGGCGCATTGTGCGCTTTGGGTTCGAGCGCCCCCAATCCGGTATTGACTACGCTGCGTTACTTCAAAGAGGAGTACATGGCCCACATCCGGGATCATAAGTGCCCGGCCGGCGTGTGCAAGGACCTGATCACCTACAGCATCGATCCAGAGCTGTGCACCGGCTGCATGAGCTGCGCGCGGCAGTGTCCGGCTCAATGCATCACCGGCAAGAAGAAAGCGGCGCATATCATTGATGCCGAAAAGTGTCTGCGATGCGGGATTTGCATGGATACGTGCAAATTTAACGCGGTGGTGATTTCATAATACCAGAGGAGAAAAGTAAAATGATTACTTTCAAGATAAATGACGAAGAAGTTCAGGCGCGACCGGGCTGGACGGTCCTGGAGACGGCCCGGGAATATGGCATCGAAATTCCGACCCTGTGTTTTCATCCGGCGGTCAGCAGCAGCGGCGCTTGCCGTCTGTGCATGGTGGAGCTGCGCGAAGGCAGTTGGTCCAAACTGGTGGCTTCCTGCATCTATCCGGTGGCCGAGGGGTTGCAAGTGTACACCGACACCGAACGGGTCAGAAATGTGCGCCGTTGGGTGCTGGAAATGCTTCTGGCTGCTTGTCCGGCCAGCCCGGAAATTGTCCAGCTGGCAGCCAAATACAATGTGATCCGGAGCCGTTTTGCCAGTAAAGATCCGGATCAAACCTGCTTTGTTTGTGGTCTGTGCGCGAGAGTGTGCGAAGAAGTAGTGGGGCTGTCAGCCATTGCCACGGTGGATCGCGGCATCCATAAGCGCGTCGGGGCACCCTTTGCCCGGCCCACGGATATCTGCGTGGCCTGCGGTAGCTGCATCACTATCTGTCCCACGGGTGCCATGCAGAAGATTTTTGATTCGGTGCGCGGCGAGCCGGCGACGGCCTTAACGCAGTTGGCGTAGTCGCTAATCCGTCGATTCGTTGATTGGGCGATCAGACGTAACCCTTGCCAAATGTGAATCGGCGCCACGAAGAAACGAATCAACCAATCAACCAATCAACCGATCAACTAATCAACCATCCCTTGGAGGTGAATATGAATACTTCAGCTAATATTGGCGTCTTCCTCTGCAAGTGTGGAGAGAATATCGCGCCCTTTATTGATATGGCGGCGTTGAAAAAATCAGTGGGCGAAAACGCTCAAGTGGCTCATTGTGAAACCCTTGCTTTCCCTTGTCTGAAGCCGGGGATTGAACATATTACCCAGGCGATAACTGATCAAAAGCTCAACCGCATCGTCATCGCCGGCTGCGAGGGGCGTTTGATGCTGAATAAATTTGAAAAAGAGCTGCGGCCCCTGGAACTGCTCAAGGGGCAAGTCGAGATGGTCAATCTGCGCGGACATGTGGCCAATGTATCGGATTGGGAACCCGTCCAAAAAGCACAAAAGGCCGCCAAGCTGATCGGCGCGGCTGTAGCCGAAATGGCCGCCTTGAACCCGAGCATTGAAACCCGTGCGCAGATCCATGGGCCGGTCATGGTGGTGGGCGATGGCATGGCCTCCTTTGCCGCTGCCGCTGAGTTGGCCCGGCAAGAGATTGATTATTTGCTGGCGGTAAGCCATCAGGAGCCGGAAGAAATTTTGAATCAAATGCACCGCAGCTTTACCGGCGAACGGGCCTATGATGACCGGTTGAAAAAACTCATTGGCGAAGCCATCCAAACCCCCCATGCTACCGTGCTGTTGGGGTACAAGCTCACGAGCCTGTCCGGCGTTACCGGTAGCTATAGCTTGACCTTCGCCACGACCGATGGTGGGCAGGAGAAATTCGCTGTTGGCGCCATCATCGCCTGCCTGGATGCCGCTTATGAACTGCCCGGGCCGGGGTTCGGCCATGATGGGCACACGGTCATGATTCCACCGGAAATGGAGCAGTATATTCAGAATAACGGCGCGCCCAAAGGCACAACAGTCTTCTGGATCAGTGACTACGAGATCGGTCAGTCGGACTTCGCGGCCTTATCCGCTAAAAACGCCTGGCAGATGGCAGTGCACATTCGTCAATCCACCAATGCTTCCAGGGTGATCATTCTTCATAATCAGCAGATGGAGGTGCCGCTGACCGCCGCGGAGCGGGCCGTCAACCGCAAGCTTGACATCCTCTGGATTCCCTACGACAAGGCCTTGCGGCCCACGGTGCAAGATGGTTCTCTGACCTTCTGCAACCTTTCAGACCACGTGGAGCATGAGATTCAGTGGGATTTTTTGGTGGTCTCCCCGGAACGGGTGGTTTCGGGAGAAGCCCTGGAAACGGCTCGTATTCTGGGGCTGGTGCACAAAGAGGGACGCTTTTTAACAGGTCATCATGCCCGGGTGCGACCTGAAATGGTGGGGCGCGAGGAGACCTATCTGGCCGGCAGCGCGCGTCTGCCCTGCAGTTTGCATGATGCCCTATCCCAGGGGCGGAGGGCGGCTGCCAAAACAGCTGAAATGTTCCGCAAATCGGCCCAAGGCGAACTCTTCATTCCGCGGGTCGTATGCGTGGTGGACCCCGATAAGTGCATTGGTTGCGGCCAGTGCCAAGAATTGTGTGATTGCGGCGGCATTGGCGTGGAAGAAGGTCCTGGAGGTGGCCTGCCGCGCATCGTCGACCCCATGGTGTGCACCGGTGGTGGCACCTGCGCGGCGGCCTGCCCGTACCATGCCCTGGTCTTGCAGAACAACAGCAACGATCAGCGTGAGGCCCGGGTCAGCGCTCTGGCGCGCAGCTTGGGGCCGGATGAGTGCATGGCCTTTGCTTGTGGTTGGGGCGGTCTGCCGGCGGCCGATATCGCCGGCAAGCAGGGACTCAAATATGATCCTCGCATGTACTTGCTCGGAGTTCCGTGCGTGGGCCAGATCGATGCCTGCGCCATGGCCCGGGCCTTAAAAGATGGGGCCCCCGGATTGCTGCTTATCGGTTGTCTGCCGGAAACCTGCCATCACTCGTATGGCATTGATCACTCCTGGAGTCGGGTCAACACCATCAAGAAACTGCTGAGCCTGTGTGGCTTTGACCGACGCCGCATCGCCTTGGCTCACGCGGATCTAAACCACGCCGAAGAGTTTGTCAAAACCGTGGATAGCTTCACACGCACCATGGCTGCCCTGGGGCCCATCCCAAAAACCGCGGAGAACCAGGCCAAACTCAATGCCTTGTACAATTTGATCAAAAATAACACCCGCGTGCGTCATCTTTTGTCCGCCGGGTTGCGCCGGCCCTGGGAGCATAGCTATCGGGGCGACCAACGTCATGCCCTGGAATACGATCGCGATTTCTCAGCCGTGCTGACCGAAGAATTTCTGCAGCAGCGCCTGTTGATGGTGTTCAAGGCGGAACGGGGGCCATTCAACCTGGATCAGTTGTCGAGCTTTGTGAAGGAAGATCAGAAGAGGGTAGCTTCCTGCCTGTGGGATATGGTGCAAAGCGGTGTCATCGACTTTGCTCATAAGAACCGGGAAGCCGTGTATGAGTTGAATGGATAAATGAAATCCGTTAGCCCGTTAGCCCGTTTGCCCGTAAAACCAGAGTTCGGTGTTAGGGTGGACGGGTAAACGGCTAATGAAAGCGCGAAGAGATCAAGGTGTGGAAGGCATTATTACTACTGTGGGCCATCGAAGAAAATTGAGCGACTATGGAAAATATAGATACAGATAGCAACGAACCATTCACAGAGGCAGCCGTCCAACAGCAATTGCTGGATCATCCAGACGGCTATGGTGTCAATACCGGCCGGTGCGGCGATACGGTTGAACTGTTTCTCAAGTCTCACGGACACAAAATTGAGCAAGCCCACTATCGCAGCGATGGCTGCATGGCGACCCACTTGTGCGCTCTGACGGTGATTGAATTGACCCATGGGCGTTTGATCGAACACGCTTGGCGACTGACCGCCGATCACATCATCGCCGCATTGCCCGATTTGCCCGAAGATCATCACCATTGTGCCGAGTTGGCGGTCGGCGCACTGTATCGCGCTTTGAACGATCTTCGGGAGAACCGTCAAAAGCCGTGGGCCAGGCTGTATCGGGGGCATCGTCCGCGTTAATTTGTCATTTCCTATTTGCTGAGCAGTCCATTGGCCGGAAGTCATTTTTCTACTTTTGCTTCCAGTTTTGGGCCGGGCGTCAATCATCGATTCAACCAGCCCGCGGAGCAACCGAACCCAAGGAGTGGGATATGAAAAAGGATATCGTTATTATTGGCGGCGGCCCGGCGGGTGTAATCACCGCGCTGACAGCCAAAAGCGTTTACCCCGAACGATCGGTTTGTCTGGTCAAAGATATCGGTGACGGTGTGATCCCTTGTGCGATTCCGTACATGATTCACACCATGAGCGATCCGGGCGCCAATCTTATGACCAATACTCCTCTGGAGAAAGCTGAAATCGAAATCCTTGTGGATCAGGCCATTGATCTGGATGCCGCGGATAAAACCGTAGCCTTGGCTTCGGGGACACATTTGACCTATGACCGACTTGTGCTGGCCACAGGCATAATTCCATTGCCACCGTCCATCGCCGGCATCCAGACGCCGGGGGTATTCACCATTGAAAAGAGCCTGACGGCCATGGTGAAGCTTCGTGAACGCTGCCGTGGGGCCAAACGCATCGTCATTCTTGGCGGCGGGTTCATCGGCGCGGAGTTTGCCGATGAGCTCGCCCGAAATAAAAGCGTCGAGGTTCACATCATCGAGATGATGCCCAAATTGCTGTTCTTCGCCTTTGATGATGAATATTGCGAGATGATTCAAAACGAACTCACAGCAGCGGGCGTCCATCTTCATCTTGGCCAGCGCGCCGTCTCCATTAATGGTGGCCGCCAGGTCACGGGCATAACCCTGGAAAACGGGGATACCATCGCGGCTGATGTGGTGTTGGTGGGGACCGGTGGCAAACCCAACAGCGCACTGGCCCAAAAGGCTGGCCTGAGAATTACTTCTGGTGGTGCCATTTGGGTGGATGCTTATATGCGAACCAATATCTCCCATATCTTTGCCGCGGGCGACTGTGCCTTGAAAAGAGATTTCTTTACGCGGAAGGAGGTGCCGGTTTGGTTGGCCTCCACGGCCACGGCCGAAGCGCGCATTGCCGGCACCAATATCTACGGAATTCGGGTGTCGCGGCAGATTCAGGGCACCATATCAGCCTTTTCCACAAAAATCGGCAACACAGCCTTTGCCAGTGCCGGTTTGACCTGCCGGGGATGCAGCCTGGAAGAGTTTCGCTGGGTGTCGGGCAATTCTGTAGCTCCCGATCGTCATCCCGGATCTTTGCCGGGGGCTAAAGCCATGCAGGTGAAGCTGGTCTTCGCCGATCGGGCCGGCACCTTGCTCGGTGGCCAGGCTGCCGGAGGGGCTTCGGTGGGTGAATTGATCAATGCCATAGCCATCGGCATTCAAAAGAAATTGAATGTCCGAGAGCTGGATATGTTGCAAATCGCGACCCATCCTCTTTTAACGCCGGCGCCCACGGTGCATCCATTGATCAATGCGGCCCACGTGGCCCTAAGCAAATTGCGGGAGCGCGCAACTCGACCATAACCAACTACAAGCTATCCCAAATAAGCGTTTGGCCCAAAATTATTTTTTGGGATGGCCTGTACCTCATCATTAATAGCGTTGGTTTCCAACGGCTATCGATTCGTTCGAAGAGAAATTGCTTCTCCCAGCTTTCATCTTGCCTGACGTGTTGACCACTCGATGTCCTGGCATCGCGTAACAGATATCGCTGATTTTCCCACTCCTCAAGGCTTGAATGACTTCTTTCAGATCCCCCGAAACAAAAGAAATAACCCGCAGACCCTGGGCGCAAAGCATGGCATGCAACGGTTTGGTGATGGCGCCGCACACCACCACATCAATGCCCAGCTCGGCCAGATGTAAGACTTTTTGGGGCGGGGTTTCAACGATGAATTGATCGCAAGACTGGCAGACAATACGCCCGGAATCCATCTGCACAATCTGGATTTGGCGCGCCGCGTCAAATAGCGGAGCAATGCGATCTCCCCACGTCGCGAAGGCCGCTTTCATGATATGCAGCCCTTTTTTACGAGGGTGAGCCGGTGTCGCTGGACCCTGAAGCGATCAAGTTCTTCGATCTGTTCGGCCAGTTGACGGCATTCCATTCGAAAACAGCGCACATCCCCATTTTGTGAAGGGTCGATTTGTTCTGCGAAATAGTGAAAGATTGTGTCGTTAAAACCGGACTTGATTTCATTCAATAGCTTGCCCAGGCGTGAGGCCACGGGGTAGTAATCGGCCACATCCAGCGGCTCCGCATTGATTTGACGGACCAATTGTTTGATAGCTCGATAGAGGTCATGGTTTTGGGCGGCCGCCTTTTGGGAAGCCGCCATTCCTTCGGCTTGCTTTTGCTTCAACTCTTCAAAGGTTAAAATCTGCATCGGTCAATCCCCCATCTTGAAGTGGTTGACCTCTATCCCGCAAGCGGGGGAGCTGTGCCGGAAGTGTACTTGAATCAATGTACTGCCTTGGGATTCATATGCACTTCTCTACTTCAAACTCCCCACTTGCCGGGGCTTACATCTCCGTCTCCGGATGAAATACATTGACTTCTTTCAAATCATCGCGGAGATATTCACGTTCCTTTGGGCCTAAAATGCCTAAAGAAAGACAAATCAGGGTCCAGAGGTGGACCACGCCGTAACCCGCACCATAATGCTCGCTGAGTTCGTGAATCTGGGCATGGCAGTTGTGGCAACCGGCAATGCAGTAATCAGCCCCGGTGTTCTGAATCTGCTGGTCTTTGAGCCGGCCATACTCCAACCGTTCCTCCTTGTACCCTGATTGGAGAAATCCTCCTCCTCCGCCGCAGCAGAAGTTATTGGAGCGGTTTGGGTACATGTCGACGAAGTTCTCCTCTCCGACCACCGATTTGACCACGAAGCGCAGATCTTCGGCAATGGCGTCGCCATAAGTTTTTCGTACGATCTGGCAAGGGTCTTGAACCGTGAATTTGATTTTGAGTTCCTTGTTCCAGTCTGAATTGACTTTGAGTTTGCCCTCCCGTATCCACTTGGCGTAGTATTCGTAAATGTTCTTCACCACAAAGTTGTGCGGGATGTTGAATTTTTTCAGTCCTGCCAGGACTGAGAAGGTCACGTGCCCTCACTCCGTGTTGAGAAAGATCTTGCATCCCAGGTGGTCCGCCTGTTTGGCCGTGGTGGTGGTGATGTGCTTCCAGGACTCGTCGTCCGCCAAAAACATGCAGTAGTTCTCTCCGGCCCAACCTTTGGAACCATAAGTCCAGTTGGCGCCGGCCAGATGCAGAATTTTCCACAACGGCACCATCTCATCAGGTTCGGTGACCGGCTCGCGGGAGTTCTGGTTCAAGAAGAACTCCGCGCCCTCTTTGTCGATGGGCGCTTCCATGTCGGCGAATTCCGGCTGTGCTTCGCGATACTCTTCCAGCACATCTTCGACCACGAAACGGAAATCTTCCGGCTCGGTGCCCATGGCACTGGTGCTGGCGTTGCGCAAGGCCATGTCGCAGGAACCCAAAATCCCTTTGGGACGTTCATCTCTGGGCCACAAGGCCCGGGCATTGTAGACCAGCTGGGGAATGTTGATCTGCATGGGGCAGACATAGATGCAGCGCTGGCACATGGAGCACATCCAGACCCACTTGGATTTACGGATTTCATCATCCATGCCCAGGGCAGCCATGCGCAAAAACTTGCGAGGGTCCATATTTTCCAGGCCAGTGGCCGGGCAGCCGGATGAGCAGGCGCCGCAAGTGAGACACAAATTGAGATTGCCGCCTTGGGGCAGTATTTCCTTGACCCTGTCCAAAAAGGTGCTCTCCTTTTTGCGGCCAAGTCTGATGGGTTGATCGGTCATAGGGTTTCGTCCTCCTTACTTAAATGAGTTGATATGTTGATATATTGATCGCCGGCTGTTCGCGGAAGTATCCAATACCCGATCGGTAGCACCCATTGTGCCAAATAAAAAGGCGGGTAACAGGCAAAGGAATTCTTACGGATTTGCTTTGACAACGCTGCGCTGCATGGAGAAATGAAGGTATTGGTGAATGTTTAATGAGTGGGGCGGGTGGAAGAACCGGTAGTCGGGCGAGCACCGATTCGTGCAATTTGCAATGCCGTGCTTTAGGTGATTCGTTAATTGGTTGATTGCTTTATTCGAGAAAGGAATTCTACCTGATGGATGTGCGTTGCATATGAAAAGCCAAAATGAACATCCTCGATTAACGAATCAATCAATAAACGAATCAACGGCCCCGCCGCCTTCCCCGTCCGTCGCTTTCCGGCGCTTCGATGCCGTGGGCTTTTATCTTTCGAAAGAGGGTGGCCACATCAATCCCCAGCGATCCGGCCGCCATCTTGCGGTTGCCCTGGTAGATGCGCAGCGCTTCGGCCATCATCTGCTTTTCCATGACACGCAGATTCATGGAGCCGATGCGTTGGCCGACCGATTCCTTGTCGGAGCGCAATTCCGGGGGCAAATGCCGCAACTCAATTCTCCCCGTGCGGCACAACACAAAGGCTTGCTCAATGATATTTTCGAGTTCACGCACGTTGCCTGGAAACTCATAGGCCATCAGACGCGCGATCACTTCGGGCGACGTGCCGGCAATGTCTTTGGTTTGCAAGCGGTTGAATTTGCCCACCAGGTGGTCGATTAGCAGAGGAATGTCCTCGCGCCGTTCTTTCAGAGTCGGCAAATTCATATGGATGACCCGAATGCGATAGAAGAGATCTTCCCGGAATTGGCCGCTCTTTACCAGGTTGGCCAAGTCCTTATTGGTGGCCGCCACGACGCGGATATTCACTGGCTTGGGTTGGACGGCGCCTAAAGGTTCGATGAAATGGTCCTGGAGAACCCGTAAGAGGCGCATCTGCATGGCAGAGGAGATATCTCCAATCTCATCCAGAAAAATAGTGCCGCCATCGGCCAGCTCGAATCGACCGGCCTTATCCCGCTTGGCATCGGTAAACGCCCCGGCTTTGTGGCCGAACAGCTCGCTTTCCAATAGCGCATCGGGCAGGGCGGCGCAGTTGACCGCCACGAATCGTTTTTTACGCCGGGGGGAGAGGTTGTGAATGGCCCGGGCAAAGAGTTCCTTGCCCGTGCCGCTGGCGCCTTGAATCAACACCGTGCTGTCGCTTTCGGCAATTTGGGGAAGTACTTTGAACAACTGCATCATGGCGCTGCTGCGTCCCACGATATCCTCAAAGGTATAGCGGCTCTCCAGCTCTTTTTGCAGCTGCTCGACCTGGCTTAGATCTTGAAATGTTTCCACGCCGCCGATGGTATCGCCAGCCGTGTTTTTCAAAATGGCGGTCGAAATGCGAATGGGCACGCGATCGCCCTGGTTGTTGACAATATTAGCCGTGGCATTGACCACGGGCCGGCCCGTGGCAAAGGTCCGCCGGAGAGCGCAAGCGGATTCACAGATGTCGGCATGAAATACGTCGCAGCAGGCTCTGCCCAACACCTGCTGGCGGGATATGCCGGTGATGCGCTCGGCGGCTCGATTAAAGGAAGTAATGCGAAAATTCTGGTCCACCGTGAAAACCCCTTCATTGATGGAGTTCAAAACCACATCGATCTGCTGTTTTTGCTTGACGTCGCGGGTGGCCATGGGGTCAGCTCCTATCCGTGCATTTTGCCGGCTTCACTTGGGGAGAAAATTGCATATTGCACGAAAATAGTCAACACCAAGACCAGATGAGATTGTAAGCCTGCGGCGGGACACGTTCGCCTCGATGGCGGTTTGGCACATCCATTGCTGAGTCATGTCTTTTGAAGAACAGATATTCTTGATAGAAGCCAAACGGGGAGGAGAACAGCGATGGCCCATATTCCTTTGCCCGAAGTGGATCGGGCGGAAGTCACTATTCTGGTGGATAACTACAGCGACATTCTTCTACCAGATACCGAAACGGTCAAAAGAATGCGGGTGGCGCCGCCAGCCGCGCCCATGGCCGAACATGGCCTGGGGTATCTGGTCACTGTTTACGCCGGCCAAGCCAAGCACACCCTCGTGATGGATGCCGGCATTTCCGGGACCTGCATTATGCACAACACAGCGTTGATGGCCGCGAGTCTGGCAGTCCAATTCGGCGTGGTGCGTCACAAGATTGAGGATCTGGAGAGCATTGTGCTGAGCCATGGCCATTTCGATCACTTTGCTGGATTACCTCAATTTCTCAAGCAAGCCAAGAAAACCGTGCCCCTGGTGGTGCACCCGGATGCCTTTGTAGAGCGCCGCATCAAAATGGGGCCTGAATTGTATGTCCCTATGCCTGCGTTAAAACAGGAGGTGCTAACCGCTGCCGGCGCTGTCATAGACAAACGCTCCGACCCGTCAACGCTGGCCGGAGGGTATGTTCTGGTGACCGGTACCGTCGAGAGGGTTACCGATTTCGAAACCGGCTCGCCGGGTTTGGAAGCCAAACGCAACGGCCAATGGGCGCCGGACAGTTTCATTGACGACCAGGCCATTGCTTTCAATGTGAAAGACAAAGGTCTGGTCCTGCTGGGCGGCTGCTCCCATGCCGGCATCATCAATACGGTCAAGCATGCGGCTAAAGTCAGTGGCGTCGAGCGCATCCATGCTGTCTTGGGTGGTTTTCATTTGAGCGGCCCCAGCGAGGGGGCCATTGAATCCACGGTGCAGGCCATGAAAGCGGTCGCGCCGGCGGTCATCGCCCCAATGCATTGCACCGGCTGGAAGGCCATCAACCGTTTTGCCACTGAAATGCCCTCGCAATTTGTGCTGAACACAGTTGGTACTACCTACCTTTTTTGAAAATATGTTCAAAACAACCATTGACAGGCATCCTCGCCGATGTTTATTATGAACATTATTTCATAACTAAGGAGGATGCCATGCCAAGGCCCAGAATGTTCCGACGCGTCGGACAGGCCCCGGTACACACTTT
The DNA here is from genome assembly GCA_021824175.1 of Deltaproteobacteria bacterium. Taxonomy (GTDB): domain Bacteria; phylum Desulfobacterota; class Desulfobacteria; order Desulfobacterales; family Desulfosarcinaceae; genus Desulfatitalea. The sequence continues at coordinate 237,472 of JAKALP010000005.1, read as the reverse complement.
TTACAAGCCTCAAGGCGTTCCGCTGGAAGGGCTAACCGGCGTCAATTTAACGGTGGAAGGTCTGGAGGCTATGCGTCTGGCCGATGCTGAAGCGCGAGACCATGATGAAGCCGCCGATATGATGGGAGTTTCGCGTCCCACCTTTTCAAGAATGCTTAATGAAGCTCGCGGCGTGGTTGCCAAAGCCCTCAGCAACGGTTGGGCCATTCACATCGATGGCGGCCATTACAAGGTGGCCGGATCTCAAGAGTCGACCGCTGGCATGGGCTGCGGTCGCCGACGCGGATCGGGTTGTACGGAAAGGAGTCGTCAACAGGCAAAACTGAGGCGCGGTCCAACGGCGGAAGGCTCGACGCAAGAAAATTTTTAAGAGCATATGCCCATTTTGCTTGACATGGTTATCAGATAACAGTAGGAGTTAAATGGCATAAGCTCATAACAAGCCATCTTCAAGATCGGGCTGTTTATAAAGACCTTTGGAGAAGGGGGAGCATGCCGAGACCACGAAAATGCCGTCGGATCACGAACGCCCCAGACATTACCTATTTCAAGCCTAGGGGGGTGCCACTCCGTGAGCTGGCTGAAGTCTACTTGACCCTGGATGGTTTTGAGGCCATCCGCCTGGCCGACCTTGAGAGGCTGAGCCAGGATGCGGCTGCCCAACAGATGCAGGTATCCCGGCAGACCTTTGGCCGAATCTTATCAACGGCCCGGCAAAGCGTGGCCAAGGCGATAGTAAACGGCATGGCCTTGAGAATCCATGGCGGCGAATATCGCGCTTGTCGTCAAACTTTTGAAGGCGAAGCCGAACAATCGCCGGCGCAGGATCTATCCGCAGGGGCCGAACGCCCCATGCCGATCCAAGCCGGCCCAAAGGAGCAAGATCAAATGAATCGTATTGCCATCAGCAGCGAAGGTCCAAACCTGGATGATCCGGTAGACCCCCGTTTCGGTCGCGCGGCCGGATTTATCGTCATCGATCCGGCCACCATGAGTTTTGACTACATTCAAAACGGCGCGGCCCAGGTCCGGGCCCAGGGGGCGGGCATTCAGGCCGCTGAAACCGTGGCGCGCGCTGGCGCCACCGCTGTGTTGACTGGTTACGTGGGCCCCAAGGCCTTCCAGGCATTGGCGGCCGCCGGCATCCGCATCGCCCAGAATCTGGATCAGATGACGGTGCGCCAGGCGGTGGAGCGGTTCCAAAGTGGCGCGCTGCAGTGGTCCGACCTGGCCGACGCCAAGGGGTACGGCGCATGAAAATCGCCATTGCCAGCGGCAAAGGGGGCACCGGCAAAACCATGGTGAGCGCCTCCCTGGCCATCAGTTGGGATCGGCCCGTGACCGCGGTGGATCTGGATGTGGAGGAGCCCAATCTGCACCTGTTTTTGAAACCGGTCATCAGCGGCCGTATCGATGCCGCCATGATCGTACCGCAGGTGGATGAGAGCAAATGCACCTATTGCCGGGAGTGCGCCGAGCTTTGCCAATACAAGGCCATCTCAGTCTTTAACCGCGTGATGTTGTGCTTCCCTGAGATGTGTCATGGTTGCGGCGGTTGCATGGCTGTATGCCCCACCGGCGCCATTACCGAAGGCCGGCGTATTCTCGGAGAGATCCAATGGGGAGAGGCCGGCGCCATTGGTTTCGTGACCGGTCGTCTGCGGGTCGGAGAGGCCATGAGTCCGCCGCTGATCCGTCAGGTGATCGGTCACCCGGCAGTCTCCACTGCCGCTTCGCAAGGCGCTGATATCCTCTTCGATGCCCCGCCGGGAGTCAGCTGCCCGGCTGTCAATGCCGTGATGGAAAGCGATTTGATTGTGCTGGTCACCGAACCCACGCCTTTTGGCGCCTTTGATCTGCGTTTGGCTCATCAGGCTTTTTCGCCATTGGGAAAGCAGATGGGCGTGATCGTCAACCGGGCCGGTCTGGGCAATGACGAAGTCTACGGATTTTGTCGCCAGGCGGGTCTGCCAATCTTGGCGGAGATCCCTTACGACCGCGCCATTGCCGAAGCCTATGCGAATGGCGCCGTCATTGCCCGCAGCTCTAACGCCATGGCGGAGCTTTTCAAAAATCTGGTCCAGACTCTGCGCGGTCTTGACGCACCCCGCTCGGAGGCCCGCCATGCATGAGGTCCTGATCATCAGCGGCAAAGGAGGCACGGGCAAAACCTCGCTGACCGCGGCTTTTGCGCATTTAAGCGATAATGCTGTGTTGTGCGATTTGGACGTGGATGCGCCGGACCTGCACCTGGTGCTACGGCCGGAGCTTTCGACGGCAACGCCCTTTATCGCCGGCTTCGAGGCGCACATCGATGGGACGCGTTGCAGTCACTGCGGCACATGCCTGGAGATGTGCCGCTTCGGGGCGGTGCAAACAAACACAACCGATTATCGGATCAATCCCCTGCGCTGTGAAGGGTGCGGCGTGTGCGTCAAATTCTGCCCGGAAAAGGCCATTGACTTCACGGCCAAGCATTGCGGGGAGTGGCGCATTTCCAATACTCGCTTCGGACCGCTGGTGCACGCCCAACTTTTTCCCGGCCAGGAGAACTCGGGCAAACTAGTGGCCCAGCTACGCCAGGAAGCCAAAACCCTGGCGAAGGAGAAGGGTGCCCGGCTGGTAATTTCCGACGGCCCACCAGGTATCGGCTGCCCGGTGATCAGCGCCATTTCAGGTCAGGACTTGGCCGTGTTGGTGACCGAACCGACCCCCTCCGGACTGCACGATTTGAAGCGTGTGGTTGAGCTGTGCGGTCATTTTCGGCTGCCGGCGGTAGTGATCATCAACAAATATGATTTGCACGCCACCCTGGTGCACGAGATCAAGACCTTTTGTGTTAGCCAAAATCTTCCCGTGGTGGCCCAACTGCCCCATGATCCCGACTTTGTGCACGCCATGGTGCGGGCAGTGGCCCTGACTGAGTACTCCCAAGGCAGCACCGCCCAGGCGGTGCGCAATGCCTTTAATGAAATCATGTGTTTCTTTGATTCGTCGAATGGTCGCGTCATTCAATCACGGGCGGCACCTTGACGTGAACGGGTACCGATTGAGGCTATCGACCGTTTCCGAATCAACGAACTAACGAATCAACAAATCAACTAAATTGACGGAGGTCTAACCAATGAGTTCACTTTTAATCGCGATTCCTTCGGAACAGCCCGGCGGACTGGATGCGCCGGTGGGACAGCATTTCGGTCATTGTGACATGTATACGCTGGTGACGGTTCGGGACGGTGCCATCGGACATGTGGCCGTGATCCCCAATGTCCCCCATCAACAAGGCGGCTGTATGGCGCCGGTACAATACTTGGCGAGCAAAGGCGTTCAACAGCTGATCGCCGGCGGCATGGGGTTCAGACCCCTGATGGGCTTCAACCAGGTGGGCATCCAGGTCTATTACGGCGGCGGCGCCCGCACCGTGGGCGAGGCGGTTCAGGCCGCCATTGAAGGTCGGCTGATGCAATTCAGTCAGGAGCATACTTGCGGTGGTGGTCACTAGGCCATGGGACATTCAGAGTTTGAACATAAAGAGCAGGTCAGCGAACGCTTTCGGCGTTATTCCTGTTCGCCGGTCCATCAGGGCGCCGTCGAAGGCGCCCAAGGCAAAGCACTTGGCGTGGGTAGTTGCGGCGATACAGTAGAAATGACCGTGCGACTTGAAGGGAGCACCATTGCGGCGGTTGGTCACATTCCCACGGGCTGCGTATACACGGTGGCATGCGCCGACGCGGTGTGCGCGCTGATTGAAGGCAAGAGCATGGATGAGGCCTTGCTTTTGTCACCCGAAGAGGTGGCCCGCGAGCTGGATGGATTGCCGGAAGACCACCTCCATTGTGCCCGGCTGGCGGTCAACACCCTGGGCGAAGCAATTGCCGATGCATACAAGAGCATGCTTAAATCCACAATTAAGGACGGTTAAATCATGCCTATCTTTGAAATTGAATGCCGCCAATGCGGATTTTGCGGTGAAGTGATCAAGCTGAACAGTCAGAAAGCAATCGCGTGCCCCTCTTGTGGTAGCACCAATATCCATCGACTGATCTCAGCCACCAGCTCCCTGACCGGCAAGACCTCCCAAGTCTTTCCTGGCGTAGGGGATACCGGATGTTGCGGCAGCGTCCCCGGCCATGCCGGCTGCGCCGGCCCGGGATCATGCTGCGGCAAGACAGGATAAACCGCATTCCTTACCGCCCGAGTGCAACACGGGCTTAACCAAGACATTCGGTGTAAATCATTTTTTAAAGAACGGATCCGAAATGGCAAAGAAGCAAAATATTCTCCTGGCAACACCGCGGACAGCAGGATTGAGCTCTTTCATGCAGGCCCTTGGCCAAGATCCGGCCGTGACGCTGATTCAAGTCAACAGCGCCGCCGAAGCCGTGGCGGCGGCCAGGCGCATCTCTTTGTTTTTGGCGGTGATCGATCCGCAGATCGATGGGGACAACGGCCTGGCCCTGATCCGGCAACTCATGCAAATCAATGCTTTCATCCACACTGCAGTATTGACCGACATGGAAGAAGAGGAATTTCACGAGCTCGGCGAGGGGTTGGGGATTATGATGCGTCTGCCATTAACGCCCAACGGCGAGGATGCCGGAGAACTGCTTTCACGGCTCAGGGATATGATGCCGGACCGATAAGAATTCTGCCGCCGGAAGGCGGCATTTTACTTCCAAGAGACATTAATACCGGTAGGAGAAGAGATGGAGAAGATCTTGATCGTCGGCTGCAAACGGGCCATGGATGATGTCTGCATCGGCTGTTCACGTTGTCTGGTGGGATTCAACCGCCGGGAAGGGGACTTTGCCCGATACAAAGACCAGCCGGCCCAGGTCATGGGGTTGCTCGGTTGCGGCGATTGCCCCGGCGCCGCCATCGTCACGCGCCTGGCACAGGTCAATCTATGGAACAAGCCCATGAATGAAAAGCCCACTAAGGTACATGTCGGCCCGTGTCTGACAGACCATTGTCCCCACGCCGAGACCATCATCAAGAAGATCAAGGCCAAGGCCGGCATTGAAGTGATCGAAGGGACCCATCCATACAAGCCAGACAACATCTTCGCATAATCCTTCTTTTGCTTTCCGGGTGGATCATCCTATGAACGTGAAGCCGTCCCTATTGTTGCCGTTTATAGTGAGGTATTCATTTGACCTCGGGTTGAAAGTATTTATCCGTTCTGGATCTCCATGTTTCGACGCAAAGCGCCCATCTTTCTTGTCATCATTTAGCTCCCGATAGTGGTTAAGCCTGCCGGTGATTTAGTGCTTTTCGGTTGTCATTTCGTTTAAAATAATTCTATAATATTTATAGTTAAGTAACTGAAATAAATGGAATTTATCATACCAAAGGAGTATGAAATGCATAAGCAAAATTTAAAAATTTTAGTGGCCTTTGATGGATCTGATCTTGCCATCGAGGCGGTAAAATATGTGGCCTTGCTTATGCCTAGTGCCTATACAGAAGTGGTTCTTTTTTTTGTGGAAAATAGCATGTCTAATGGATTTTTGCAGTCCAACCAAGACATGGATTTTCGATTCAAGGCCGCCAATTTACGTGCTTGCATTACCGATCAACACAAGCGCATCAATGCGGCCATGGACAAAGCCGCCCGGTTTCTGATGGAAGCGGGTTTTCCATCAAAAGCGGTCATAAAAAAGATCCAGCCCAAGAATTTGAGTATCGTCAACGACATCCAGAGGGAATCCCAGGATGGCTATGACGCCGTGGTAATGGGACGCACGGGCGAGAGCCGTCTCAAGGATATGCTGCTTGGCAGCGTTCCCACGAAGCTCCTGAAAAAAATTCAAGGCATCCCGATGATTATCGTCGGTGGGACGCCGCGCGAAAACCGGATTTTGGTGGCATTTGACGGCTCTAAAGAAATAATGCGAGCTGTTAAAGCCATGAGTAATCTAATTGGCGCATCGGACTGCAAAGTGTCCTTCTGCCATGTTTTCAAGCCACAAGGGGTGTTTGCTAAAGAGGGTGATATTCAGTGGAAAGAGGATGAGCGCAAGCGCATCGAGCCCACGATCAACAAGGCCAAGGAGTGCCTCATCGACTCTGGCTTCTCCTTCAATCAGCTCTGTTGTGAGATTATCGATGAGAACGGAGATTTGGCTACCAGCATCATTAACAAAGCCAACGAAGAAAATTTCAGCACCATCGTTATAGGAAGACGGGGCCTCAGCGTCTATCAGGAGTTTATTACGACGCGCGTTGGCGAGAAAATATTCAAACAAGCCGAGCATCTGACGGTTTGGGTATTTGGCTGATTCCTGCCGGATTCTATGGAATAAAAATCCTTGGTTTAGTGATCCTTGCTTTTATAGCGCTTTACCTTCATTGAGCACTCCGCCGCTCCCGAGTCATATTAGATGCTATCTCAAAATAATCTTTTTGGCCCAAAATCTTTATTTTGAGATAGCTTGTAGTAGCTTCCTGCCTAAATGATATTGTACTTCCCTGGTATTGCCTCAACTTTTTAAAAATTGACTTACGTCATTTCTTCTTTCAGGACTGCAAGCTATCTGTCCTTTCGAGCCATACTGAAATTAGCAGGATAGAGGCTTGTTTAGACCAAAAACGCCACTGGGTCATTGACGGCAAAGGATTTGTCATACTATAGAGGTCGGATTTTTCGGGATAAAATGATTATCCGAAATTAGGCGAAGCTGAGCATTTAACTTATGGGTTCGATTCAATTTAAAGGGTTTCCTGGAAAAGGCAGTTTCCCCCATGGGATTCATCCACCTGAAAACAAAGAACTATCCAGTAATGTCCCCATTGAGGTGATGCCTCCCCCCGAACGGGTAGTCCTGCCGTTGCTGCAAAATATTGGGGCTCCTTGCGAGCCGATCGTCAAGCCGAAACAGGAGGTCGCCTGGGGTGAAACCATCGGTGTCGGCAAAGCCTTTGTTTCCGCCAATCTCCATAGCCCGATCAACGGTGTGGTTGAAAAAATAGGGGTTTGCACCCTGCCCAATGGACGGCACCTGCCCGCCATTTATATCAAGGCCAAGGGGGACCAAGTGGTTGGCCAGGCCCTTTATGATGATGTACTGGGGGGCCATTGGCCTAAGGATTGTCCCATCATTTACTATCCGACCTCCATTGCCAAATTGATCCATGAGGCCGGCATCGTCGGTTTAGGCGGAGCGGCCTTTCCGACCCACGTCAAGGTGCGTCCGGATGATACCAAAATGATCGACACCCTTATGGTGAATGGCTGCGAGTGTGAGCCCTACCTGACCACCGATTATCGTGTCATGGTAGAAGCGCCTGGACCGATCATTGCCGGCGCCCTGCACGCCGCCCGGGCGGTGGCCGCCAAAGAGATCATTATCTGCATCGAAGACAACAAGCCCGAGGCCATTGCCAGTTTGCGCGCTGAAGCAAAGGGTACGGTGATCAAGATTGCCGTGTTGAAAACCAAATACCCCCAAGGCAGCGAAAAGCAGCTCATCAAGGCGGTGCTGGATCTGGAAGTCCCTTTGGGCGGTCTGCCGGCCGATGTTGGTGTGGCCATGAGCAATGTGGCCACCATTGCCGCGGTGGCCCGATCGGTGATTCGCGAAAAGCCGCTGACCCATCGGGTGATCAGCGTGACCGGGCGCGGCATCGCCCAACCCAAGAACCTATTGGTGCCCATCGGCATCAGTATGGGCGAGGTATTTAATTTCTGCGGCGGCTTGACGCCGGATGCCGCCCGAATTGTCGCTGGCGGCCCCATGATGGGCTTTTCATTTTCCAACCTGGACATGCCTGTGACCAAAGGCACCAGCGGTCTGACGGTTCTCACGCATTCGGATCTGCGACGCGAGCGAGAGACCAATTGCGTACGCTGCGGTCGTTGCGTTGATGTGTGTCCCATGCGACTGGTGCCAACAAAGTTGGCGATGGCTTCTCGGCATGGCAAGCTGGCATTGGCGCAGCAGTATAATATCCTGGCCTGCTTTGAATGTGGCTCTTGTACCTATATTTGCCCGGCGCACATTAAGCTGGTACAGCTGATTCGCATGGGCAAGGCCATGGTCGTGGCCAGTCGGAAGAAATAATCGGAACGGATATGACGAAGACATTGGAGAATTTACACGGTTCGAAAGCAGTGGAGATTCCGGGGCCATCTTTGCATGTAGCTCCATCGCCTCACGTCGGCAACCTCGACTTTACTACCCGGCGGATGATGATTGATGTCCTCATCGCTTTGTCGCCGCCCTTAGCCATGTCTATTTATCTTTTTCATGGCTATGCTTTGCGTCAACTTTTTATTTGCGTTTGCGCCTGCCTGGCGTCCGAGATGCTGTTTGTTGCCATGCGGCGCAAACCGGTGACTCTCGCTGATTGTTCGGCTGTTGTCACCGGCGTTATACTGGCGCTTTCCCTGCCGGCTACGGCGCCTTGGTATGCCGGCATGATTGCTTCGGTAGTGGCCATCGGCCTTGGCAAAATTGTTTTTGGGGGCCTGGGGATGAATATCTTCAATCCAGCGATGGTGGGCCGGGCTTTTGTAATGATCTCCTTCGCGGGCATCATGGGGGCGGGGGGATATGAACAGAGCGGCAGTGTGGTGGATATCCTGTCTCAGGCCACCCCAATGAATGCTTTTAAACAAGCAGGCAAACTGACACCCGCATTGGACCTTTTCTTTGGTTGGACGAACGGCTCGTTAGGAGAAACAAGCGCTCTGGCTTGCCTTCTGGGCGGGCTCTATCTTTGCCTGCGTCGCACCGCATCATGGGAAATACCAGCGGGAATGCTATCCGTGGCGCTGATCATTGCCGGCATCGCCGATTTGGCAGGAAATTTCGGCGGAAGGCTTGTACTTCATCACCTGTTGGGCGGGGCGTTGATGTTCGGCGCGTTCTTCATCGCCACTGATCCCGTAACCAGTCCGTTGACTCCCAAAGGCAAATTCATTTTCGGCGCCGGAGTGGGTGCCTTGGTGATGGTGCTGAGGCTCTTCAGTGGCTATCCCGAAGGTGTAATGTTCGCGGTCCTGCTGATGAATGGCGTCACCCCATTGATAAACCGCTGGACTATTCCCAAAGCACTGGGCGAATTTTAATGACCTTGGCTCATGCAGCAGATGTAGGTTGACTACAGGAATCAACGATAATGACACAGACACAGAATGGGAAAGCGGAAAAAGCACGGCGATTTCAAAACAGCCATTTGGCACAAGCGTGGCTGTGTATAGTTCTGGCTCTTTTCTTTGGTGGTGCATTGGCGGCCGTTGAAGCAAACCTTGGGCCTATTATCGCGGCAAATAAGCTTAACGAAAGTAAGGCCAGAGTGCCCGAACTGTTGCTTGGCGCCGAGTCAGGCGCCCAGAAGGCAGATCAGGGCCAGGCCATGACCGTGACTCCCCGCACCGTGGAGATCGATAAGAAGGGAATCAAAAAATTCTACACGGTGTTCGAGGCCAGTTATGCGGATGGACGCCCTGCCGGATGGGTAACCAAAGTCGGCGGCCAGGGGTATGCGGATCGTATCGAATTACTGCTGGGCCTGACTCCGGATTTGGAGAGAATTACTGGTCTCTTTATCCTTGATCAGAAAGAGACTCCCGGTCTGGGCAATAAAATCGTGGAACCTAAGTGGCGCGATCAATTCAAGCAAAAAGCCACCCATCCGGGCCTGAAAGTAGTTAAAACCGGGGCGCAGAACAGCAATGAAATCGATGCCGTCACTGGCGCTACCATATCTTCGAGAAGTGTAGTGAATATCGTGAACGAAAGTGTGGCGGACCTGAAAAAAAAGTTATCTACCGTGCCTGAAAGTGGAAAGGATAAGTAACCGTGGCCGATCAACCCACTGCGTTTGAACGCTTCATTCAGGGCATACTCCCTGAAAATCCGGTCTATCGCCAAGTGCTGGGGATGTGTCCGGTCCTGGCGATCTCTAACAGCATGAAATCCGCCATGACCATGGCAGGTGCGGTTCTCTTTGTTTTACTAGGGGCCAACGTAGTGACCAGTCTGATCCGCAATTTATTAAAGCCCCATCTGCGCATTGTCGTCTTCACCCTGACCATCGCCGCATTTGTCACCATCGCCGACCGTTTTTTGGCGGCTTATATGTACCAAATGAGCAAGGCTCTGGGGCCCTATATCCCTCTGATTATCGTCAACTGCATCATCATCTGCCGCTGTGAGGTATGCGCCTCCAAGCAATCCGTCTATGTCGCAGCGGCCGACGCGGTGGGCCAGTCCATTGGCTACGCCCTGGCATTGGCGAGTATCGCCAGCGTGCGTGAAATATTGGGAACCGGGATGTTTTTCGGCACCAGAGTATTACCTACGGCTTGGCCAAATTTGGCGGTAATGATTCTGCCACCGGGCGCTTTTATTGCACTAGGCTTGCTTTTGGCTTCTGCCAATTGGATTCAAAATCGAAAAGCCAAATCCGGGCCAAAAGCTAAACCAGCCCATTAATGATTGCGACGGGTGAGAAATGGATGAATGTTTATGAGCTATTTAATTGACATATTTTTAATTTCCATCGGGGCCGCGCTGATCAATAATTTTATTTTGTACTACTTTGTCGGCATTTGTTCTTTTATCGGTGTCTCCCGCAATGTCTACATGGCCTTTGGCATGGGTTGCGCGGTAACATTCGTAATGGCGATTGCCGCATTCTTGAGCTGGTCCGCTACTGCTCTGGTGCTGATTCCCGGTGCTCCCATTTCTTCTTGGGTAGCTGGGTTTTTTCTGCCGCCCGAAGCGGCCCATGCCGTGGATTTGACCATTCTCAGCTATATTATTTACATATTTGCCATTGCCGCTTCCGTACAATTCGTGGAAATGTACATGCGCAAGTTCTTTCCATCTTTGTACAAGGCCTTTGGTGTGTATTTACCGCTCATTACTACCAACTGCGCCATTCTCTTTGCTTGCATCGCGATCATGAGTCATGTGGCGGGGGTAGAAAATCCGGCTGAAGCATGGGACTTGGGGCGTGCGTTGGCCTTGTCCATTTTTGGCGGGGTTGGATATACGATCGGCATTGTCATCATGGCCGGCATTCGAGAAGAAATGGAGTTGTGTGACATACCCAAGCCGTTTCAAGGTGCTGCGATCACATTGGTAACGGGCGGAATATTGGCCTTTGCTTTCATGGGATTTACGGGGGTTGATTCAGGCCTGCGCAAGGCCCTGACTTTTGATTCGTCGCCTAAAATGGCTGCCGTTAGCTCCCAAAGTATTTCGGCGCAGCCGCCCAAAGCCATCGCGGTCACTACCTACGTGAAAAAGAAGACAAATATAGAGTTGAAACAATCTGAAGCTGAGGTGGCGCGGATGCCAAGTGTTAGACCGTAACGGTTGTTGGCGCTGGATTGCCTAAAGTAAGTAAATTTTGAGGTTGCTATGATAGAAGTCACTATTGGTCTTGCCGGCGGTACCATGCTGGTGATGGCCTTGATCGCATCATATATCTTGGGATGGGCGAATAAGAAATTTCAGGTGGACGTTGATCCGCGCGTGGAAGCGGTCCTGGCCGCACTCCCTGGGGCCAATTGCGGCGGTTGTGGCTACGTCGGGTGCGGCGACTATGCCGTAGCAGTGGTGGCCGATAGCGCACCGGTCAATAAATGCCCCGTGGGTGGGGCCTCTTGCGCGGCGGCCGTGGCTTCCATCATGGGTGTAGAAATTGGTGAAACTTTGCCATACCGACCCATTGTGCACTGCGGCGCTCATTTGCATGATCGTTTGGGGCGAACCAAGTACATTGGCGAGCAACGGTGTTCATCTGCCAACCTGGTGGCTGATATCCAGGGATGTACGTATGGTTGCCTTGGATTCGGCGATTGCACCCGAGCCTGTAAGTATGATGCCATTCATGTCAAGGATGGACTGGCCGTCGTAGATTATGACGCCTGTATTGGTTGTGGGGCCTGCGCCAAAGTTTGCCCACGCAATATTATTACCATCACCCCATTTCGCTCTACCCAAATTCTTGCCGTTACCTGCTCGAATAAAGACAAAGGCAAAGACGTCATGGCGGTATGCAATGTCGGCTGCATCGGATGTTCTGCCTGCGCGCGCATTTCCAATATCATTAAAATCGAAAACAACCTTTCAGTGATCGACTACGATCAGTACACCGATACAAATGAATGTCGGCTTGATTTGATGAAGGCCTGCGAAAAGTGTCCGCGCAGTCGGCTGGTCTTTGTAGGCAAACCTACCGCCAAAGAGGCTCAGGCGGCGGCCAAACTGGATGCCCCGCAGACGGTCGAACCCGATTTTAAAACCACGGTAGATGACACTGAATGGCGAGGTTAATTTTTGCCGTCTTCCATAAAAAACTTTTTGCGTTAAAGTCCTTTCCCGCTTATATCTCACGGGAAATCTTGAATCAGAATTCTCTTTCTGAAATCATCGCTTCGATGAACTACAACTACTGCCCGGACTGCGGGTTGTTTATCTGATTTTCAGGCGGGGCTATTTTTTCGGTCGCCTCTGGAGGGGGTGGGGATTTGGCCTTTTCGGAAGATGCAGGGGCGGCAGGAGCCATCTGTTCCGGTTTGGATACTGCCGGCTTTTGCTGACAGGCGTGCAGCTTCGCTTCCGAAGTATCCAATTGGTTTTTCAAATCCCCGACTTTTAACTGCAAATTTTTATTGTTTTGTTTCTCGGTATTGAGCTGCTCCTGAACCGCAGCGATTTGTTGCTTCAGACTTTCTTGAACTTGCAACGCGGCATCATCGCGTTTTTTTTGGTTCGCTTTTTCGGACATCGTGACATCTGTTTGAGCTTTTTTCAGGGCATTGATTTGCATTCCCGAAAGCGCGGCAAAAAGTGAAGCAACGGCAGTTAGCAACGCAAACAAAATCGCAAGGATCTGATATTTTTTAAAGCTGGCTTGCATGTATTTGATGGAGTGCTCTGGACGTGTCATGCGGCTTCCTCGTTTTTCCTTTAATGATTCAAGATAGCGCTTGATCCTATGTTGTATTCGCTGGGATGGGCGGCAACTTGGTTCAGTTCACTGCTGCCTCCGGCATTCGCCATAGAGAATGTTACGGGAATCAATCCGTTTGTCCAACGATCATAGACATGGACCACTCCCTGAATTTGGTGTTGATTTGAACTGAGACCGGTAAGCCGACCGTGGTGAGTGTTCGCTGTAGGAACTTGGCAAATGACGGAGCGGTTTCTTTGCTGTGGATTACCAGTACCCACCCGTTGGGGGGTTGCGCAAAGGCGTTTTGGATGATCTCCGATGTGGACCATCCTTGTTGATCGAAAATTTTCTTCATTTCCACGGCCAACTCATGAGACCTGGGGTCTTCCATAACCGAAATGATATCTAATTCACCTTTGGGTCCGGTGCTCAATAACTTGGTCAGCATCCTGCGTTGCTGTTCATCCAGAGGGCCGCGTTTGGGAAGTGGTGCTTGTGGCGCAGCGCCTGAGGATCGGGAAGTGGATCCGGAGGTTTTCCCGGTACTGGTGATATTCATATCCTTAAGTTCCTCGATGCGCTGCTTGAGGGCACCTTCCACATCGGTATACCGCTTTCTGATTTTATCCATCTCCTTGCGCACCGATTCTGAGTCCATTTCGGCCAGCCGGCGTCGCTGATCGGCAATATCTTGATTTTGTTGGGTGGCAAGCAGTTCCCTACGGATTTGTTCCGCGGCTTTTTCAACGGCCTTGATCTTTTGACTGGTGCTCTTTTCGCGTTCAAGCAGGAAGCGGGACATGCGGCTGCCATTTATCCACAGCATCAGTATGCTGAGCGTGCATAAAGCTGCGCCAACTACTGCCGCGATTTGCATCCATGAGTTGAACACAGTGACTGAATCCAAATTATGCCACCAAGCGAACATGTAATCCCCTTTCACGATATGCATTGACCAATTCGAAATTTGCCATTTTAGTTAATGATACCGATGAATTGAGTGATAATCAAGGGCTAAATTGAAAGGAGCTCTTATATAGCTATGGGCAGTGGATTGCCCAGCGCGTCATGACAAGGGATGGATTGGGCTTTATTATGCGTTGCCTGCTATGATAAAAATAGTTGCTTACGGTCATTGTAGTATGGAGTTAAATTAATGGGAATCATGGGAAAAATTATTGGTGGCACCATCGGATTCGCCATAGGCGGCCCACTGGGTGCAGTTGCAGGAGCTGTATTCGGCCACGCCTTTGATGCCAGCAATGATGAATTCCAATTTACAGAGGATCGCTATCTGTCGAGCTTGGAATCATCTCAGTTGGCTTTTTTTGTGAGTCTGTTTTCAATGTTGGCAAAACTCGCCAGAGTTGATGGTCCAATTAATATTGAGGAAATTGATGCGGTTGAGGCTTTTGCGGTTAAAGACCTCCATTTGGCTCCGCCAGACCGCGAAGTGGCGCTGAAAATATTTCATACTGCCCTTGAATCGCCGGCTGCTTTTGAAGATTTTGCTCGCCAGTTCCCCCGACCCTACCTTGAGCAACCGCAGATGGCAGATCTGCTGATCAATAGTTTTTTCAAGGTCAGCGTTGCGGACGGATCACTGAATACGGCCGAAGAACAGTTAATCGCTATCGCTGTGCGTTTTTTTGCTTTGGATGATTGGCGCTATCGGCAGATTAAAACCAGATATATCAATTCCTACAACCATAACTACACGGTCTTGGGTTGCTCCCGCAGTGATTCAGATGAAAAGATCAAAAAGCAATACCGCAATTTGGTTCAAGCCTACCACCCGGATAAGGTGAGTGCACAGGGGGCGCCAGAGGAAGCGGTTCAGCATGCTTACTCCAAATTTCGCGAAATACAAGACGCCTACGAAGCAATTAAAAAGGAGCGAGGGATCAAATAAAGCGCGTCCAAAAATCAGGCACGGTGTGGTGCACCGCGCGAAATAGCATCAAGACTTAACTGAAAGCGTTTTGGGCGCAAGTTATGTAACATTTCGACAAATGTTGACAACTATGGTAAACTAGGTTACCAAACTGCCGATGAAATGATTCATGTTGTAATATTGGTAGGTTAGGAATTTAGTAGCAGCAAATTGGCTTGGGGGAAATTCATTTGAGAACCGGATCGATCTCAACAAGTCATTTTAAGAAAGACTTTTGGTCCAGATATTTTTTTGGAGACAAATTTCAAATTCCCAAAATCTTTTAGTATGTATGCGGTTTAAGATTTGCCTCCAGAGATTTTTCAAAGTAACCTTTTGCCGGAGATTTTGTCGAAGATTCTGCCTGGACCTATGCAGGGAATCAAACTCTTTTTTTAAAATTGCTTGTAATCCGCTCACGACTGCGGCTGATCATTGGGAAAAAAGGATTTGCACATGTTATTCTTGGTGAAGCGTGAAGTTCTTGTACTCTTTCGAATCGTCGCGAGCTGTGCCACGGCAGTCATTCTTATCTTCTTTATATCCTCCCTGTCGGGGGAGGACCTTATAAGGAATAACAATGAAATCAAGAACTGCGATGGGCTGTTAGCACAAATCAATGCTGAATTGGACGGTGGTATTGCTCAACGCATAGCCCAATTGGGGGAAGTGCCTGAAAAAAACCCATTTCGAAAATTTTATTGCGTCGAATTGGCTAAAGAAATTCATGATTTGTCCGGATTGACCGAAAAGCAGCGCATGTTATTTGATACCTACAATGTCCGCAGCTTTGAAGGACAACTCAAACGCATGATGGACTACACCGAACAGGCAGATGTTAAAAGTCTGATGGACGAAATGGAGGTAGTGCGTCGAGAGCTAAAAAATTCCGCCAACCTCATTGAAAAGAAACGAGACAAGCTCATACGGCAAAGAACTGCTTACCTTGTCTTGTTTATAGTGTTTTGGCTGGTGCTGTACTTATACTACAGCCGAGGAATTATTTTCAAGAAAACCGATTATGCGTGAGTTCCGTACCTGCCGTCATTGAATATGCCTGCCTATGCCTGTTGATTCGGTTGCTGATTTTTTTGCGACCGTCATGGCATAGAGCCGTATTTCAGTACTGCCCGCCGACGTGATTATTGTGAGATAGCTCTCAAAGGCGGCCCAACAGCGAACAAGCGGACCTATCATGTATCTAAATTACTACCAGCTCAACGCAAAACCCTTTCAAATTACTTCCGACCCAAAGTTTCTATGGTTGGGGGAAAAACACAAAGAAGCCCTCGCCACGCTTAGATATGGCATTTTGGATAACCGCGGCTTTTTACTTTTGACCGGCGAGGTCGGTACTGGCAAAACCATCTTAATCAATCGTTTGATTAGTATGTTGGATGTGGATACGGTTGTGGCTACACTGCCTGATCCAGATCTGATCAGCATGGATTTCTACAATCTGCTTGCTGATGGGTTTAAAATGAACCGCACCTTTGACAGCAAAGGTGCATTCCTGATCCATTTGCGCGATTTTCTTTACAAGAGTTACGCCAGTCGCAAACAGGTGTTGTTGGTGATTGATGAAAGCCAACGGTTGAATCATCATTTAATGGAAGATATTCGTGTGCTTTCTAATATTGAGCTGCACGATCGCAAGCTGATCAATATCTTCTTTGTGGGGCAACAGGAATTTAATACGATCCTGGCCGCCCCTCAAAACAGGGCATTGGCTCAGCGAATCACGGTTAGGTACCACATATCGCCATTGGAAAAGCAAGAGATTGACGATTATATTCACCATCGCCTTACCGTCGCCGGAAGCAAACATAAGCTTTTTTTAGATGACGCCGTAGAGGAAGTGTATCAATTCTCTGGAGGAATTCCCAGGCTTATTAATATCATTTGCGACCATGCATTATTGACGGGATACGCGAGGGAATCAAAAAAAATTAGCGGTCAGATCATCAAGGAGTGCGCCGAAGAGCTGCGTATTCCGATCAAACAAACAGCTCCCGAAGGCATAACGAGCGGAGAAGCTCCAGATACTCGCACTATTGCTACCGCGGCAATGAAATCGGAGAAGGAAATAACTGATAAATCTCCGGCAACGGAAGAGAAGCCAAAAAGCTCTGATCAAATTCCATTGGAGCAACAAAAATCCGCTGATAAGCCGTCTTCACCATTTTTCCGGCTGATAACAGCGGTACTGGCTGTTCTAGTGGTGGCCTTGGGCGCTTATGGCCTTACCCTGATTTCCTGGAGAGAAGCACCGCGCTATAATGCCGACGATCTCACGCCGGATAAATATAGGGCCAGCCTTCAAAAGGAAAAAGAAATTCTGGCGGAACGGATGAAAAGTGGAGCAGAAAAAGAAGATGCTTCCACCAGCAGCGACAGCTTGGCTCGAAGTGCTCTGCCACCGGGCGTTAGCAATGAAGGGCACGGCGGGCGTCAAGTATCCGCCAGCAACACCGTTGGGCAGCCTGGTGAGGCCGAATCAGGATCGGAAGGCAAAGCTGACCGCGCCACGGCCAAAGCAAAGCCCATCGAAGCAATGAAGGACCTTGCGCCACTGCCTTTGATGAAGGAAAAAGCGATAATCAATTTTAAGGTCAATTCAAATGAAATTGATGACCGCTCCTATGGCTTGTTGGACAGGATCTCCGAATACTTGGTCCACCACCCTAATGAGTCCGTGAATGTTCGCGGTTTCACCGATTCAAGTGGATCGTCCAGTTACAATGAAAGCGTCTCGCGTTTTCGAGCTAACGCAGTAAAATCTTATCTGATCGCAAAAGGTGTTGCTGCCGACAAAATCAAAGCGCTTGCCATGGGTGATGCATTTCCCGTTGGTTCAAACGACACTCTTGAGGGAAGAAGCCAAAATCGCAGGGTCGAGATCGAGTTTTTTTCCAATCAAACTCAAGATCAGTAGTATTCAATGATGAAAAATCGCGCCATGAACTCGTCATTCTTTCAAATGACTTTGCAATTATTTATAATCTGCTTGCCGTTTCTTGCTACCCAAGGACTCTGCGACCGCGTGATTCTCAAGGATGGCACTGTAGAAGAATCGGATAGGGTGTGGGAGTCCGAGCGCTATATTCATTTTATTCTCAAAGGGACTCAAAGCGTTGAAATTCGATATGCCAAGGAGATAGTCGCTCGAATTGAAAGATCCGGATTAGAACCAAAAGAAAATGTCACATCATCAGAAATCAAGAAGCAGTCACCACTTGAGGCGCACCCAACACCCGTACCGACAAATGTCGTTGTTCAACAACCCGCCAAGGCTACCAACCCCCACCTGGAAGATTCGTCAGAGCAAGCCATTCAAATAGATCGCGGTGCGCCAGAAAGTAATCGGAATATCAAACTTTATGACCCTCACCGTCCTCAGCGCTACTGGGCATCGAAATCCTCCCGGCACGGTACCATGGCCGCCGCGATGGAAGCATTATCCAAAATGTACGGTAAACCTGTTTCATGGATTGAAGCCAATATCGGTGATGAAAATGATTTGGGAATTGTTCACGGCAAACTATTGGCTGCTTATGACAAAGAGGCCGCCGCTGCAAAACAGGCTGAACAAGGATTGCAGCAACCTTTATCTCTCACCCAACCATCGGCGCAAGGGGCATCGCAATCAACTGAACCGATCAACGCCGTGCCAACCGATCAAAATGCGATCGTTGACCGGGGAAGTAAAGCCGACAATTTGATGACTGGCCAGAGCATAACGCCCCTAAATGGCGCTTCTTCGTCGCTGGTTGAAAAACAGGGCCAACTCCAAGTCAGCTCACAAGTTGTCCGTCCTCCCAATGGCTATACCCTGCCAAGCAATTTGCCCGTAATTCAAAAGGGTATTGCTTTTTACGACCCCCGTCGTCCTGACAAGTACTGGAGCGATGAACAGCATCACCACAATTCCTTGTCGGAGGCCTTAAAAGCACTATCGGATCTCTATGGTGTACCGGTTGGGTGGATTGAGGACCATTTGGGGAAAAGCAACGATCTGTATGACGTACATCAAAGTATTCGCGAAAGCCTAAGGCCCAACTAGAAGAGCAAGCCATTCTTGGCCAGCCATAATGTTCCCAGTACCAAAGTGATTGCCCCCAGCAGGATGAGGACCCAATTTTGGGTCAATGGGCATGGCAGTGAATACCCGCAATTGGGCTGTTTATGCGACAACTGCTCTAATGCTTCGCGGTCGTCTGTTTCAATTCGTCCGCCATTGGGAAGTTTTAATACCAGCCCATTTTTAAAGATGGGGCGATCCAGATAAAATTCATCGCTTGAAAATAGTCGGTGAAAGGGATCGGACAGATGCCAGACATGTAATAACACGCCATCGAATTGGATCAAAGCATCCACCGCGGCCTTACAGGTTAATTGATAATATCTACCTTTAAATTCTATCATTGAATTCCAGCTCCACGCAGTAGCTCCGATCATCGCAACAACGTCCGGACAGTACTCAGTTCACTGATTACATATGCACCAGGTGTGCCATTCTACCTTTTTCTCTCATTTTTTTGTGAAAACAAAGCGTTAATAATGGCTCCCAAACGGGAATCTAAGGGGACTGCCGCTTTTTGTCAGTGATTTCGGTGTTTTTGTCATTAAGTGACAAACAGTTAAAATGATTAAAAGTATTGACATGGCCGAAAGTTCAACGCAAAATATTTTAACTTTTTGTAGTTGCAGGTATAATTACCAAGAGGAGGAATGCCCGGCGCGGTCAATGGCATATAGCTGGCAAGACTTCGGCTTCAATGGATTCTTCTGGAAGGATGATGGCTGAAAACGAGGTTAAGTATGCTTTCGTGTGTGTTGCTCAACGCCGATTACTCTTTCATGAATGTGGTAGACTGGCGGCGGGCATTACGGTTGGTGGTAAATAATAAGGTCACTGTATTGCGCTACTCCGATCGCAGGATTCAAGGCGCGGAAGGAGCGATCGTGCGCTTGCCTGCGGTAATGAAGTTAATCAAGTTGATTCGTTCAGTATACCGCAGCCGCGTACCGTTCAGCAAACGCAATGTCCTGGTCAGAGATCAATTTACTTGCGCCTACTGTGGTCGCTGGGGCGGTAAAATGACCATTGACCATATCATCCCCATATCGCGCGGTGGGCCGTCTAACTTCGAAAATTGCGTAGCTTGCTGCCGAGGATGCAACACCCGCAAAGGAAGTCAGACGCCCAGCGAGGCGCGCATGTATTTGCGACGCATGCCGCATCATCCAACCATCTCGGAGTTTCTGCAGCTAAGGTTAAAGTGGCTGGGAATAGACGATTTGTGGGGGCATTTGGGCGTTACAGAATGAATACCCGAAGACTGATCATGATGGAGGGATTGGTTCTATTTCCTTGCTTATATGGTCCACTGCAATACAGCTGCGCCCCATGTTAATCCTGCACCAAAACTGACTAATAAGACATGATTTCCTCGTTTGATGCGACCTTCCCGAAATGCTTCGTCCATGGCCAAGGGAATGGAGGCGGCGGATGTGTTCCCATACTTTTGCAAATTGGTATAGAACTTCTCCATGGGAATAGTCAGCCGTTCCGAAACAGCTTGAAGAATTCTCAGATTGGCCTGGTGTGGAATGACAAGTTGGATATCCTCGAGGCGTAATCCGTTTTGGGCCAGCGCATGTTCAGCGATATTGGCCATGGAAGGCACAGCTTGCTTAAAAAGTCGGTTACCCTCCATCTTGAGGTGAAATGGAATGGTGGTGATGCCTTCCAAACTTGCCGGCAGCGGAGGGTTGCCTTTGTCGGCGTAAAGCAAATCCCATAGGCGGCCATCTGATTTGATATGGGTGGATAAGATTCCACCAGCCATTTCTTGACTGCTTAACAGGACTGCCCCGGCACCATCCCCCAGAAGCACGCAAGTGCTGCGGTCTTGCCAATTGGTAACGGATGAAAGCCTTTCGGCGCCGATTATCAGCACATTGCGCGACTGGCCCATTTTAATACTGTTATTTGCCATCTCTAGTGCATAGACAAATCCTGAACAGCCCGCGGATAGGTCGAACGCCACTGCGTTGTTGGCTTCTATTTCTCTTTGGATCATGCAGCCGGCAGAAGGGAAAATGCGATCCGGGGATACTGTCGCGACGATGATCATGTCGATGAGGTCCGCCGTGATGCCGGCCATTTCCATGGCGCGGCGAGCGGCTCGGGAGCCTAAATCAGCGGTAGACTCATGGTTGTCGGCCATGGCGACATGACGTTCTTTAATTCCAGTGCGCCGAGTGATCCATTCATCAGAGGTGTCGACGATGCGTTCCAGATCCGCATTACTCAGAATGCGCTGCGGGATGGCCGAGCCGGTACCCACTATGTGTGCAAATGGCATTGGATTCTGATGCTCCCAAAATTGTTTTCTATCAATTCCAACATGTTGTAATACTACTTGGAAAATGCCATGCCAATAAAGTCGTTCTATTAATCATAAAACCTGTTTTTAGTCAAAAACGAATTGTGCAAATGGGTTTAGAGGCAGGGGCGGGAACGAAGAACCAATAATTGTCTATTGAATTAGGGCTGGGGCACGCCTATATCAATTTCGCGGCTAACGGCGCTGAACTTCATCCTTGGAGATTATTTTTTTCGTTTTTCGGAATTGGTTAAATTATCATCTTCCACAATGCCGCGACGGTCAAATCCACTCCGTCGTTCTTGCCCTGATCGCCGATCCTTCTTTTGGTCGGTTTTATCACCCAATCGACGCTCAAAGATTTTGCGACGACCACCATAGTCTGCAACCACCAAGGGCGGTACTGCGCTGGTGGGGCTATCATCATCTTTTTCTTCAAAGCTCATCCATGCTCCTTGATATCGTGGCCGTGGAAGCTGTTTGGAGTGTTGGCCTATCAGCAAGACAGTGGATCGCAAGGCTTGAGTGATTCAGGTCCGCCTTTACGATCCACTGACCGAGTTTAGTTAAGAAAGATGCTCGCGTAAAATATGAAGCATGCGTCTGAGAGGCTCTGCGGCACCCCATAACAGCTGGTCGCCCACAGAGAATGCCGTGAGGTAATTACCTCCCAGAAGCATCTTGCGAATTCGGCCGACTGGCACCTTCAGTGTTCCGGATACAGCGGCCGGTGTCAACTCTTTTAGTGTCGCTTCTTTGGTGTTGGGGACCAATTTGACCCACGAGTTGTGTCCAGCCAAGATGGCTTCGATTTCCTTTAACGGTATGTCCTTGGTCAGCTTGATCGTGAAGGCCTGGCTGTGGCATCGCATGGCGCCAATGCGTACGCACTGCCCATCAATGGGTATGAGTTGGGATTGCCGGCCCAAAATCTTATTGGTTTCCGCATACCCTTTCCATTCTTCGCGGGTTTGACCGTTTTCCATGGCCCGGTCGATCCAAGGAATCAAGCTGGCTGCCAGGGGCGCGCCAAAATTGTCGCTTGGGAAATCGTCGGATCTGATTGTGCTGGTAACATTGCGGTCAATATCCAGGATGGCCGTAGCCGGCATGGCTAAGAGACCCGCGGCCTTCTGACCGATCGTGTGCATCTGTTGCACGAGTTCTTGCATGTTTTTCGCACCGGCTCCCGAGGCGGCCTGATAGGTCATGGAGGTCATCCATTCTACCAGGTTGTTGGCGTATAAGCCCCCCAACGCCATGAGCATCAAAGACACCGTGCAGTTGCCGCCAATGAAATCTTTGATTCCATTTTTAAGTGCCCCATCAATGACATGTCGGTTCACGGGATCCAATATGATGACGCTGTCAGGCTCCATGCGCAGGGTTGAAGCCGCGTCAATCCAGTAGCCTTTCCATCCGCTTTGGCGCAACTGTTTGTAGCATGCCTGGGTATAATCTCCTCCCTGGCACGACAGCACGATATCCATTTTGGAAAGGCGTTTAATATCATGGGCGTCCTCCACCGGTTGGATCCCTTGGCCAACATCAGGCCCCTTTTGACCGGCCTGGGAGGTGGAAAAAAAAGAAAACGCAAAATATTTGAAGTCATTCTCTGCACGCATGCGTTCCATCAGAACGGAACCAACCATGCCGCGCCAACCCACAAAACCAACTGTTCGCATGACTTTTCTCCTTCCATGCATAGAAGCAAGGTCGAATCAATAAATGAAAATCATTAGGTGGAGGCCTTGAAAATGTCAAGGGCGGATTGTTTCATTTTATTGAACCTCCATAACAGGGTATGATAAAAAGCCACATAAACCTGTTGGCTCTTCGCTGTGCTTGGCCGCATTGAGTGCGAGTTCCCCCCGGCATAAGACTCAGCGGTTGGGGCCAAAAACTCGGTTCCGTTTTAGCGTCGTGCCCGAACATCTGTTTTGAGATGCTTTGTATAAGCCTGCTGTGTTCTAAAGTGCTAAATCGAATGGTGATTGAGGGGTTCAATGGTTGAGGAAAAACTGCAGGAAATGGTGATCGCAAAAGAGGATGCGGTATTTTGGATGGATCGGTTCGGAAGATGGCACAATGCGGGCGGCCCTTTCAAACACAAAAAGATCATTGATCACTTCAACTCATCCATCCGTTACGATAAGCATGGCTATTTTGTTGAGCAAATGCGGGATAACGTGCATGAAAAGGTTTACTTCCGATATGAAGAAACCCCGATTTTTGTAGTGGATGTGGACATCAACGAAGAAGTGAACTTGCTTCTCAATACTGGAGAGGGCCTAATCCTGAAACCGGAACAGTTGTTTGTTTCTAAAGACAATCTCTACCTCCAACGTGGAGAGCAACGAATCAAATTTACAGAACGCGTGCTTCTGAAATTGGCTGCATACATCGAATATGACGAAGGGGGCTATTATTTCATTTCCGGCCCAAAACGCCACCATTTGGTTGAACATCGATAGAATGTTTCATTTATTCATAGCTTCTTAAATTGGACGCAAAGAGGCGAACCGGACAGAGCTTTTTCTCCGAGTCCAATGGTTCCTTTCTCAGGCAGGGTAATTTCATCACGGCGGAGGAGTACTTCTATTCCTTGTTCATCGATGAGAAAAGTACCATTAGTGCTCTGATCGATGAGGACAAATTTATCCTTTCTTAGTTCGATGCGGGCATGCAGGCGGGAAACCTTGGGATCAACTATTTTGATGGTGTTGACCGCATCCCGTCCCATGGTGATAACGGGGTGCTCCTGGTTGACGATGAATTGCCGTTCCTGAGTGTCAAGCAACAACGTCGCATCTTCCCCAGCGCCATCCACAATTCTGCCCGTGACTGTGGTGATCATGGTCATATCTTCTGGGTGGCCCCAGGACAATTCGTAAAGATCTATGGGATGAATCTTTCCCTTGACCCTGGTTTGATCCACCAAACGAGCCGTTGATTTATAGCGGTGCCCCATGAATTCCAATGTCAGTGCGTTGGTGATCGTTTGGCCGGCTTTGGCCTGCCCTACCATGCGAGCCGCAATATTGACGGCATCACCGTAGATGTCGCTATCCTCCTCAATGACCGGTCCATGGTGAATCCCGATGCGCAACTGGAGGTGCTGGCTGGCCAGGGTTTCATCCGCGGACACCTTCTCGTGCATCAATATGGCTGCGGCCGCGGCTTGATCGGGAAAGCTGAAGGTGCTTAATACCTCATCGCCAATGGTTTTTATGACCGCCCCTTTTTTAGTCTTGGTCTGGGCAATCAACAAATCCATGCATAACGCAATCAATGATCGCGCCTGCTCATCACCCAACTGCTCATACAATCGGGTGCTGTTGGCGATGTCGGCGAACAAGATCGTCAGCCATTTTTGAGAGGAGTCCGGCATGCAATCTCCCTTTGCACTAAAATGGAAAGAAATCTTTCATTGGTTCTCGGTTTGGCACCCTGTCTTTACATTTGTTGTCGTCCGCTCCCGCCGGGTTAGGAAACTGCGACGGGCATTCACACTTATTCCGGCACGGGGCGAAAGACGAATTATTTCTTGACCCTATCTGCACTTGATTCTATATACATTGGCTCGTTATTGATCAACACGCTTTGCATGCGTCGCACTTTTTTCTTTCGATTTTTCCCATTTTAACAGCTGAAGCCATCCCAACCTTCACAGCTGCCAACACGGGATCAACAGCGCGACACAGTATTGGAGAAGTGAGGTCCATCCGTGGTCCGAAAAATCATATCAAGCGGACAAACCGGCGTGGAGTTGGCGGCTCTCGATACCGCCATCAAGCTTGGTATCGACCATGGCGGCTGGACCTCACGAGGAAAGCGCAATGAAGAAGGCAAATTGCAGGGCCTTTACAATCTGACTGAAACGCGATCCCTGGGGTTACAAGAAGCATTGGATAAGAATGTTGCAGAGTCCGATGGTACTCTGGTGATTTCCAGGGGGGCCAGCACAATCACCATTAAACAGGCCGTTCAATCCGCTCTCAAACAAGAGCGTCAGTTTCTGCATGTTGATCTTAGCCAATACGCTTTGTTTGAAGCCGCATCGCTATCAAGCGCCTGGCTCTTTCAAGCCCCCATAAAAACGGTATTTGTTACCGGTCCCCTTTCCAGCGAGGACAAGCTGATTTATCAGCACACCCAGAAGCTGTTGGAGACCGCTTTCTATCTCGGATTTGTCAAATCCGGGCTTCAGCCCCAATTGATTGGGCGAGGGGGAGAGGAATTCACCCGGCCAAATTGGCCCCAAACCGTGGATCAAGCGGTGGCCCATCTAAAATCGGTATTATCGCTTAAAGACCGAAGCCTTATGGGCAACTTGCAGCCCGATGAACTTAGTCATTTGCGCTCAGGAATAGGGGACTATGTCAAACAGAAATATGGATTGTACGAAGGCAATGAAGCCCTGATGAAATCGTGCGCCGAGGTGGGGCGTTTGAATCAGCCATTGCCTGACGAGGCCTGTGCTGTTATTTTGCGCGCGTTGTGGGAGGATTTGCGGAGGACCCATAAACTCAGGGTGGTCAAATAGTTCGTTTCAATGTTTGACTTGCTTCCTGATTGCTGATAATTGCCCAACGTTTTTTCGATGATAACCGATGAATTACAAAAATCTTTTTTGATAAGTAAAACCACGCTGGATATGGCAACTGCTCGTTTTTCACCGGGTCTGCTGTTTATTCGCTGGTAAGGAGAAATGATGGCTGAAGTGATTCCCTTTCAAGGTGTTCGATACAATCCAGCGCTGATTTCAGATATGGCCGCGGTGGTTGCCCCGCCTTATGACGTGATTAGTCCCAAGGAGCAAATTGCGTTTCACGAGCGTCATCCAAACAATGTAATTCGACTCATTCTGGGCCAGGTGAAACCGGAGGACCATAGCGGTGACAACGTTCATTTAAGGGCAGGGCGCTACTTCCAGCAATGGCTGTCGGAAAAGATCCTGGTTCCAGACGCCAAACCCACCTTTTACCTTACGACCGTGGATTTCAGCAGCAACGGCCATGCCTATCAACGATTGGGGCTGATTGGCCGCGTGCGCCTGGAACCCTTTGACAAAGGAATCATATTGCCCCATGAGCGCACCTTTTCGAAGGTCAAATCCGAGCGTCTGATGCTCATGAAAGCCTGCCATGCCAACTTCAGCCCGATCTTCGGATTGTATGCGGATGGCAATGACATTTTGGATAGCTTGCGCGCCATCACCCAACAACAATCTCCGGCAACGGATATAATAGATGACAAAGGTCATCGCCAAAGGCTTTGGTGTCTAACCGAGGAGAAAACCACCAGAGCTTTGACCGCCTTTTTCTCCACCCGCCGCATCTATATTGCCGACGGGCATCATCGCTATGAAACCGCTTTGAATTACCGGAATTGGGTCAAGGAAAACACATCAGGTTTTTCTTCTGATCATCCGGCCAACTTCGTTCTGATGAGCCTGAGCAGCATGGTAGACCCAGGGATGGTAATTCTGCCGGCTCACCGGCTTTTAAAGCAATTGCCTACCGAAGACGTTTCAGCCCTTCTCCAAAAGCTTGCGGAGTATTTTCAAATTCTGCCCGTTTCCGTGGATAAAGGCCTTCATGATGCGGTGGCGGCTTTCAATCAGTTGCTGGAGCAAAATGCCCAACGCCACGCCATCGGCCTTTATGCCAAAGATCGTTCGATCTTTCAGGTGATGGTTTTGAAAGAAGGAGTGATGGATCGTCTATTCAAGGGGCAGATTGAACCGGCTTTGCGTGACCTGGATGTCACCGTCTTGACCCATTTAATCATGATGGAACTGATGGGCTTTGACCAGGCCCGCCTGGATGATGAAACAAAGATCGCTTACCGCACCAACTCCAAGGACGCCGTGGCTGCGGTGAATGAGGGCGAAGCAGCTTTGGCCTTTATCTTAAACCCCACCAAAATCGAGCAGGTGCAGCGGGTGGCTGAAAGCGGATTGATCATGCCGCGCAAATCCACTTATTTTTATCCCAAGGTCATCAGCGGGCAGGTGTTCAATTTGCTGCGTTGAATGGTTGATTTGTCCTCTAATCCAAAGGGAGCAAACGGCTTTATTATTTAACCAATAATTGAATTAACGCCGTGTAAGTGCTTCTTTTTCCGCGGATAATTCACTTAATAAGCGCTTCAGGGGCCACGTTTCGGAGGTCGGCGTCAAAGTGGCCCAGAGTGCCTGCTGCATGCCCGCCTGACGGCATCCCGACATCAATACATGTAGCTCCTGTTCCTTTACTCCTGCAACAATGAGGGTTCTTGGCAGAGGGGAATCAGCGCCTTCGCCGCTGCCATCCGGTCTGCGCATCAGCTCCGAGAGCAGCACATTCTCTTCCTCCGCTCCACACCAGATCAGTGGGAGCTGTGCAATGCCGATCATCTTTAAAAGGGTTTTAAATTTGGATTGAGCGGGCGGCGCAAATCCGCAAAGCAGCAATTTGCGTTCGCCATATAGCGTTCGGTCTGATTGTCCAAGTTTTTCAAACGTGGCATCGGTCATGGCATATCCTTTTGGCGGATGCTGATTTTACTGTGGTGCACACGAAACCAGTTTCAACTATTCGCCAATGGATATACCAATACGCATTTTGCATTCAAGCCTAAACCACGCCTTTGGCATTGAGGAAGGGGGTGTATTTCTTATCCGTTCCTTTGATGTGGGTGACCAGCCACTCCTTAAGAAAAGTTATCACATCCATGGTGAGGGTGATATTGCCAGCCTTCAGGTCCCGTTGAAACTTGGCCACCTTTCCTACGAAATCATTGTGCTCTCTGGAATGGCGACCGGCTTCGGGATAGTTGTGCTTAGAGAAGAGCTGCTCCTCCGACAGGAAGTGCTTGTGGGTGTATTCGACCATCTTGTCGATGATTGAGCCCAATACTTCCTTACCCTTACCTTGTTTCATGGCATCGTGCATTTTATTGATCATGGCAACCAGTTCTTGATGTTGGGCATCCAGTTCCTTGATCTTTACGCTCAGGTCTTCGCTCCAGGTGACGATAGGCATACATGTTCTCCTTCGCTCATATGAAAATGACGGTTTTCATATGATATCGGACGATGCCGTAAAAGCTTGATCCCTATTTGCGCAGCGCAATACAAAGACCATCATGCTCGGGGGAATGCTCTGGAAGAAAGCTCCAGAGATTCACGATTTCCCAATCCTCAGAGCTGTAAATGGATTGGTTGAATGGATGAGCATCCTTAAAGCCGGTGTTGTCGGCTACCAAGAGACCACCCGAGATTAATAACCTGGAGCAATGGGGCAGGGCGCGGATGTAGTCGGCCTTTTCAATATCCATGAAGATCATTTCCGCGGGCGCTTGCATACGCGCCAGCGCTTCCAGAGCATTTTCGCCCCGGACCTCCACCAGGTGATCCAGACCAGCCTTGGATAGATTGACCCTGGCCCGATCTATCAGCGCCGGGCTGATTTCAAAGGAGATGATACGGCCGTTGGTAGATTGGCAGGCTTTGGCCAAGTAGATTGTGGAATAACCAATGGCGGTTCCCAGCTCCAAAATCAGTTTGGGTTTGCGGATACGGGCCAGCAGATAAAGCAGCTGCCCCACTACCGGTCCAATGATGGGGATCTGCTCGGTCTTGGCTTCCGCTTCGAGTTCGCCGAGCAAGGTAGAGCGAGACGGAACCCACTGCCTGAAATAATTTAATGGATTCTCAACCATCGGATTCATGGAACGGCCTCCTATCATCTTGACCTGAAATATCTATTTAAAGGCGCTTCGAACGACCTTGGCGATCAGCAGCAGTGTCGGGCTCAGATGAAAAATAAGGTCAAAGATATCTATGGGTCGTGATAGCTGACCGGCTTTCAGCATTTGCAGTTTCTCCCAAACATGGGGCACCGGCCGAAAGGGAGCCAATAGCATCAGCACAGCCACGACGATCAGGATCGGGTAGGAAAGCGCGTCCAGCCATTTGAGCACCATCAGTTCTCCTCCACCTTGAATTTATTCACTTGGTGATCAAAGTATGTCAGGTGCCGCTTGAAGGCAAGATTAGCGGCCCATTATATTACTTCAGGGAGCAGTTGGACTTGCCAGGGATTTCATGTTGTTTTATAGGCCAGAAACCGTTTGTTTTTAAAGTTTTGGTCGAAGTCTGGGAGAGTAAAAAAGCTTATGCCGGAACTGCCTGAAGTACAAACCATTGTCAATGATCTCAACGCGGCCGACCTGGTCGGCCATACGATCCTGCGAGCCGGGGTGTATTGGCCCAGGACCATTG
Source organism: Deltaproteobacteria bacterium (assembly GCA_021824175.1). Taxonomy (GTDB): domain Bacteria; phylum Desulfobacterota; class Desulfobacteria; order Desulfobacterales; family Desulfosarcinaceae; genus Desulfatitalea. Next base: position 207,963 of record JAKALP010000005.1, on the reverse strand, counting down.
CCAACCAATCGCCTCAGGCGTTTTGCCGGCAACTGGAAGGCCAGACCATCAACGCTATTGGCCGACGCGCCAAATTGATTCTGTTTGAACTCACCGATGGGTGGCTGCTGGCGGTTCATTTACGCATGACAGGCCGTTTTGAACTGGGCGCCGCCGCACAATCTCCCCAAAAACATATGCATGTGCAAATGGAGTTAGATGACGGCCGCGCCCTGCAATATTTTGATACCCGCAAATTCGGCCGTTTCACTTTGGTTGCCGATCCCCGCTCCATGCTGGAATCCTTTGGGCCGGAACCCTTAAGCGCTGCGTTTACAGCCAAGGTATTGGCCCGGCAGCTGATGGGGCGCCACAGACAGATCAAACCATTGCTATTGGACCAGTCCGTGATCGCCGGCCTTGGCAACATTTACGTGGACGAGGCCCTTTGGGCGGCACGAATCCATCCCGAAAGATCGGCCAACCATTTAGAATCAGACGAGATCAAAGCGTTACATAAGGCGATTCGGCAAGTGCTGAAAGAAGGGTTGCGCCATAATGGAACCACACTGGGGCATGGCCAGAGCAACTTCTACTCCTTAAACCAGAGCCGGGGACGCAATGAACATCATCTAAAGGTTTTTCGGCGGACGGGGCAGCCATGTCCGGAATGCGGCCGGCCGATCGTGCGCATCATCGTCGGGCAACGCAGTACCCATGTGTGCCGGCATTGTCAGCGTTAGGAAATCGTGGGGCCTTACATAGACAAACAAGGGCGGGGTGAAAAAGGACCGAGAAGAATAAATCGATTATTTAAGTAATAACAAGGTACCCATTGAAATTGGTCAACATTTCCTTAACACGGTTCAAGATGACGCGGGCCGGGTCCACGCTATTTTCTTTTGTCGAACGATAACACGACTCCAACAAATCATTATTGCCCTGCCAGATTTTGAATTCATCGTTCAGAAAGGGCGTCACGTGATCGCACAGCAGTTCGAATTCCTGGTCATTCATTTGGGAGAGGGTGTTCAGATGCTGAATCAATAAATCCGATAAGAGCAATTCCGCCGCTTCATTCACGGTGCGGGGGTTACGACATCGTTCTTTTTTTACGATCATAAGGTCTTCCTGAAAACTGCATTTAACTACACGCGTCACAGCTATTCTTGATTATCGACCTCCTTGGCTGAAGGTTTAGCCCAAAATGGAAAAATTATCAGGGCACCAATAAGCGTGAAAACGAGCGCTGCCCATGCACACAGGCCTCCAGGCGCTTGGGAAAAAGGCGGAAAAATAGTTTGAGTCCCCGATAACGCCGCCGCTTGCCTCCAATGAAAAGCAGGGTCCGAAACACATTGATCCATCGAAGCTCACTCAGCACATGGCGGTTGAGCGCCTGGCGATATATTTTTAGCGCCATATCAGGCCGCTGGCCAGCCATGATAACAGCTTGGGCCGCGAGCTCTCCGCTGCGATGGGCATAATAGATGCCTTCTCCAAGCAGCGGGTCAGCCAAGCCGCAGGCGTCACCAATGAGCATCACATGTTTATAACCGGGCTGGGATAAATAATTTCCGTAAGGCAGGGCGTATCCCTTCCAGGTGTCCAAAGCCTCAGGCCCGATGTGCGCGGTGCGCAAAAACTCCCGAAATGCATCCGAAAGGGATGAAGCGCCTCTGCTAACCAACGCCGCTACGCCCAAAGTCTGCTTTTCAGCTCCTGGAAAAGACCACGCATAACCCCATGGGATGAAACCAAAATGCAAGGAAGCATATGGCGCCCCGGACCGGCCCGGTGTATGGGCGCAATGGGTTTCAATGGTGGCGGCCAGGTTGCGGCGATACTGCAATTCCACCTTTTGGGCCTGGGGCAGGGCTTGGCGCACTTTGCTCCAGGCCCCATCCGCGCCAATAATGAGGCCGGCCTGCAGGCGGCTGCCATCGGCCAAGTCTATCGCGCCACTGTCAGCATCCACAGCCGTGACCGCGCGGCCGGTCAACGTCTGGGCGCCCATGGCTTGGGCCATCTGCAGCCAGTGATGGTCATAGGCGGGTCGATCCACAAAGTGAAAGGGGAAATCCAAACAGCCCCGCGCAATCTCCTTCGGCCCACGAAAGATCCGGTAATCGCGGCAGGCGTGGGTGATGATCCTTTTTTTCGTCAATTCATCCGTGCAGGGGCCGAAGATCGCGGAGATCAACTCCATGGTCTTCCAGGTCAGCAGACCGGCACACAGCTTGGGCCGCGGGAAATGACGCTTATCAATCAATCGTACATTGTAGCCATGCCTGGCCAGCAAGTAGGCTGCGGTGGCCCCGGCCGGGCCGGCGCCCACCACCGCAACATCGCATCGTGACAGATCGCTCATATAAACCCCAATGGCCCCGGATCAATTTGAATATCCCTGCGGCCGCCACCCATGGGGCATTCAAATGCCAATGCATAAGCGGCCAATTGGAGCCCCTCGGTATTCTTATTGTCCTGGCCATAGCGCGGATCGCCCATTACCGGGTGGCCGATCATGGCAAAGTGGCGGCGGATCTGATGCAGGCGCCCGGTGTGGATTTGAATGCGCGCCAGGGTTTGATCAGCGCGGCCATCGTACCGAAGTATTTCATATTCGGTGAGAGCCTTTTTGCCGCCTAACTCCTGATCGATGCGGCCGGTGCCTGGGTGGCTGGCAAGATCGCCCCGGAGCCAGGCCATATAACGTTTTTCAATCTTCTGATGTTGCAACATTTGGGAAAACCTTGCGGCCGCCTTGGGCGAATGGGCCATGATTACCAGGCCTACCGTTTCCCGGTCCAGACGATGAACCAGAAAGATTTTGCGATGGGAATGAAGGTGGCGCTCCACTTGGCGCGTCAAAGCACAATGATCGCCGAAGCGGGTGCCCTGGGTCATCAGCCCGGCGGGCTTGAACCAAATGCTGTAGGCGCCATGATCTTGCAGGCAGCGGGCCGCGGGTGGCACCAGGGCCAGAATCCCCGCATCGAAATAGAAGATCAGGCGCTCTCCCGCATGAACCATAGTCGTGGCTCGCCGCAGCCGGCGCGGCTCTTTTTGGGAAGGCTTTTGCAGCCAGACAGCACCTTTGATCATGGCCTGTTTGATTCGCGATTTGGACAAACCGCAGTGGCGCGCCAAGGCATCGCAAGCCGGTTCGACGCGCGGGTCCTCAATGGTCAGATCGAATCGCTGGATGGTGTCCAAGGTGCCTCTGCTGATTGGGCCGATTGAAAAATGGTCAGCGCCTCTAAAAAGATGAACTCATAACTTGGATCAATGACCGTGGCAAGCGGCAGATCGCGGCGGTGTGTGCGCTACGACTGAAGCATAGCGTTCTTTTCGGCATCGGACTCGGCATCGGTATCGAAACACTCCCGCTGCGATACCGATTCCGATTAAAATAAAAGCCCTGATTTATACTCTCGTGGCGGACTTTGCACAAAATCATGGGGCAGACGCGACTTTAAGCTTGACAAAACTATCTGAAATATTGAAATAATTCGAAAAATCGATTCTAGGAACCGGCCTGCCCGCATGGTTCCGAACCTGATACGGCCTTGACCACCCAAAGGCATCCGACAGTGTGGTTTAAGAAAATCTCAACATGGTTCGATAATTGTATTAATCAGTTCAGGTGGTTTGGCATTGTTTAGAGATGGGAGTAGGGGGATTTCATGGATGAGACCATAGCGGAAAAAGAGGTGCAGTTGAACCAACTGCTTCAAGCTGGAAAGACCGAAGAAGCAGTTGAGCTGATTTGCCGACTGGCCATTCTTTGCGCCCGGCAAAACGATTTCGAACGCGCCGATGCCTTTCGCGATCAGTTATACGAAGTGGACAGCATGGCCCTTTCCGCCATCGTTAACGTCAACGAAGCCATCGAGGCCGAAAAGACCAAGGCCCTGACCCCGGATCGCCGCCGGCTCTGGGCAAAGTTTTTCAAGGAGCTTACGCCGGAAGAAATCAATGCCTTCTTCTTCGCCCTGCGAGAAATCAATGTCGAAAGTGAAACCATCTTGCTCAAACAGGGAGAGCCCAATGACCGCCTCTATCTGATCAACCAGGGACAACTGAAAATGGTCCACGACCGGGATGACAAACAGATCCTGATCCACACCATCGGCCCCGGCGACACCGTGGGCGAGGATACTTTTTTCTCCATCAATGTCAGCACCGTGACGGTGGCCACGCTCTCCAAATCAAAATTGAGCTATCTCGAACGGGCCAAGCTCGAAGACCTAAGATCCAAATTCCCCACCTTGGAACAGAGCCTGGTTAAAATCTGCGGTTCCGAAAGAAAGATTTTTGAATGGGTCCGCCAGAAGGGATTGGAGCGGCGCGCCCATAAACGCATCAATTTAAATACCAAGGTCTGGTTCCAGGTTCTTTCCCCGGATGGCAATCCCGCCATGCAGCGACCGGTGGTGGCTGAACTGTGGGATATCTCCAAAAGCGGTCTCTCATTTTATTTTGGATCGAAGAACAAACAGGCCGTCAGCCGCCTGGTGGGACGGACCCTGGGCGTTCGTTTTTACCTGACCATCTCCGGCAAGGAGAAGGAAGTGGCCTTGACCGGCGTGGTGCAGGGTGTGCGCGACCATCCCCTGGACGAATATTCCGTGCATATCAAGCTGCGGCGCAATTTCAGCGATGAAGCCATCAAGGCCATCTACCGCATCGCCCAGGAAGAATAGAAGTGGTTTCAAAAGGAGAATAACAATGCCCATATTTGAATATAAATGCCAAGACTGCGGCCACTGTTTTGAAAAGCTAGTCTTTGCCGGCGATAAAGTCGCGGAGATGGCGTGCCCCAAATGTGGCGAGAAAAAAGTCGATCGCTTGATGAGTTGCGCCAATGCCCTGGGCGGCGCCAAAAGCGGCCTCTGCGCCCCAGGCTCCTCCCGCTTTACCTGAGCCGGGTAGCGCGGCGGCAGTTGGCCGCCGGTATAAAGCTATCTTAAAATAAAGAGTTTGCGTCAAAAGATTATTTTGAGATAGCTTGCAGTAAAACGTGCCCCATTCCGCATTCATGGCAACGGTTAAAGGCAAATACTGCCGCTGCCATCAATCCCCGACATCGAAGAGTTATACCAAATGAACCACATCCGGGTTTGAGTCATCACTCTTTGGCGCCGGTCCCTCAGACACGCTGTTATACTTCTTAAACTTCTCCTCGGTGATCAGATCCTTGGCCAGAAGCGACTTCAAATAGTGCATTTTCGCTTTGGGTTTGGCCCGTTTTTCCAGCTCGGCCTCCAGATCCACCGTTTCAAACAGTTTAACCTTATACTGCTTTTCTTCCGCCCCGCTGATCAAGCTATCCTTGGAAAACGTTTCCAGCAGCGCCACCCGCTCCATGATCTCATCCATGGGCGTGTCGGCCGCCACCTGCACAAATTCGCTTAAAAGCGAACTTTTCTTGGCTTCATAGGCTTCCTTGGTGATGGTTTCCTTTTTCAACCGGTTGGTGATCTGCTTCAAAGATTCCGAAAGCGCCGCGCGAGCTTCGGCATAGGCCTGCAGCTTGGCGGCCACCTCCTGAAGCTTGGACTGTTCCTGAAACTGGCGGATCTTAAGATCTTCGATCAGCGTGTGGTTCAACAGCCAGCCGGTGATAAACTCCATCAACTGGGAAGGGGAAACATGTTTGTCCTTTTTCATCTTCACAAGAATCCCCTGGATATCCACCGTCAGACGATTGTGAAGTTCTTTATGGGCATTGGCGCGCGGGTAGCCAATGGAATCCATGAAGCGCTCCTCGGCCTTGAAGTGTTCATTGGCATACTCCACCATGAATTTAATGGCCTTGCCCATTTCTTCAAACATGCGGTTGGTGTGCAGCGCCGCCTTCAGATCGTTCACCACATCGAACAATCGCCGCCGCTGCTGGTCAACCTCCGCCGCCCCGATGAACAGATGATCTTGCCATTGCATGGAAATCCCTCCAATCACAACCCGATTCAAGCTATCTGCTTTATCGGCCGTGACCCCAAAAAGTTGAGCCATGTGTTCATTGATTCGCTATGAAGTCGATTTAACGACCGTTTGTCTAACTATTTTGGACCTGCCCCGAAGAATTTGATTTTGACCCTAAAATCCGGTTCGAAATCAAATGTCTTGGTTAATTTAATGCTACCATCTGACGGGTTTCTTATCCAATTTTAGAGAGGCATTATTGAAGGGGCAGGGGAGAGATTGGCGATAGCCAACAAACTGGCGCGGGCCACCTATTGCATGGTGCGCGATCAACAACCGTTTGAGGTGAAGAAATCGTTTGCATAGCTTGGCCCCGGCGATGAGCCGGCAAAGGGGTTGGCCGCGAAGGCCGTAGATTTGATTGGCAGCCGCCGGGGTCCAGCTTAAATAACTGACGATTTGGAGACGATTTGAATCTGATTGGCCTATGCCGTGAACCACGCAGGGGTTGGCTAATAACCACAAGATTTGTAAAAAACCATTGGACACGGCATGGCACCGACTGCTTTCTGGGGCCTTTAAGGCCAAGGGCGGCTCAACTATGTTCTCTGAGCACAGCCTAAATCCTGATAGATGACCAGGCTTCGCTTTCAGCTTCGCCCCGGCACCCTAGTCGCGAATCAATCGCATAACCAATTTCTCGAAAACTTGGACGCGCATCGGGGACAATCTCGTCCATGGTCGTCAAGCAGAAACGAACAAAATTTTCAGGCATCAATGTTCGTAGGGAGGTGTATTTTTTCTCTTGACTCCCTCTTTAATGGATGACCCCTTTATCTAAGTTAATAAGTTAAGGGCGTCCCCAAATACCACAAATACCAAATACTTGTTTTATAACTTACATTCTCCCGCCTTGCAGCGCAGCGCGATGGGGTTGGAGGAACTCTGATGATCCCGCTGCATGTGGAAATTAAGCCAGGAAGAGGTTTGATTCAGCTCCCACATGCGGGGCGGCACGCATCCCTTGACCATGTCTTTAGTCCTGCGGGCCTGGTGCAAGCGCTGATAGGCGCGAAACCAGATGCAAAACCGGTCCGGGTACACTTCGCAGCGGCCATTGCGGCTGCCGCCGCAGGCCCCGTTGCGAATGTGCTTGGGGCACTGGGATTCCGGGCACAAGAAGGCCACGTGCTGAATGCCGCAATCTCCGCATTTCTGGCAGTGCAGCAGGAGTTGCTTGGCCGGGTCCTCGACCAGCTCCTTGAGCAGCTGCCGGCCGATGTTGGTGTCCATCCTTTGAGCCATACGATGAAACAGGGGGCCCAGCGGATGGTCGTGGTTGAAGAAGGCATCATGGGTTTTGCTCAGCAGCGCATAAAGCAGGATCTCGCGCACGTGGGTCGGCGGCGTGTCGCGTCCGAAGGCGGGCGGTCCGGGTTCAGACCCGAATTCGTGGGCAAAGGCGTAGAACCCGTCGGGCTGCGGAAAATTGAATTCGGATACGAATGATAGCCAATCGTTCTGAATCTGGGCCAAGCGATCCAAAATTAGCCCCACGGTGTCGAACCGGCGATGGATGCCGCCGATGTGGATGCCGCGATAGCCCAGCCCTTTCAGCACCGCGGCCAAACGCGCCGCACGCTCCACCGCGGCCGCCTGGCCGGCCTTTGAGTCGGTCCATTCATGCCGGACCCGCTGGAAGAGCTTGTCGGAAACCACCGTTCCCGGCACGCGGCCGCTGTTCATGATGCCGGCCGACTTGGGATTGAGCACATACACCGATCCCAGCGCCGGGACCTCGATACCCATATATCGCTGGATCTGGATCAGCTCATAAAACTTGCGCGCATCATACCCCAGCTGGGTAATGACGAATTTGGCGCCGGCCCGGATCTTGCGGCACAATTTGGCATATTGGGCAAAGCACTCGGCCTCGGTCTGCTTGAACGGCGACACCGCGCACCCTGCAAAAAACGGGTCCGGATCACCGGCCGCGGCCAGTCGCTCGCTGAGAAAATCCAGCATAATCTGCAACTGCACCGAATCGAGGTCGAACACCGGCGCTCCCTGCCCGCCAAACCCCTGGCCGGAATAATCGCCGTTAAGGGCCAGAATATTTTTCATGCCCATGCGGGCCAGTTGCAGCGCCCGGCTCTCCATGCCGACGCGGTTCATATCCCTGCACGTGAAGTGAACGATCACATCCATGCCGATATTAAAAATTTCATGCCCCAGCACATCGGGGCTCAAGGAGGGATTGCCTCCGGGGTTGTCAGTAATGGAGACCGCCGACACGCGGCCGTCGGCAAAAGCGTCCCGGGCGATTCCCATCACGGCGTCCACGGCCCGGCCGGAAGCCTCCCGGCCGGGAACCAGTTCCAACGTGACCACGAATCGTCTCGGTTCAAACAGATCGCTCTGGAAAACGCGCAGCATCGGACCTTCCTTATTTATTTATATTTTCCGGCTTGTCTCAGAACTGCACGGACCGAGGCTGAGAGTTCCCGAATGGTGAAAGGTTTATTGATGATCAGAATGCCCTTATCCAGAATGCCATGGCGGGCGATTGCACTGGCCGTGCATCCGGACATGAACAGGCATCTAAGAACCGGGTGTGTCTCTATTATCTTTGCAGCCATGCCATGCCCGCCCTTTTCGGGCATTACCGCATCGGAGCTAAGCATGTCAATCTTACCGGTGAAACGAACCAATTAGAACCAATTAGGGTCGGAACTTAACGGGTTGTTGTCTAAATAGACCCTATGGAGACATCGCTGCGCTATTGTCCCGTAGAACTTCCGATTTCTTAAAATAGCGCTGGAACCCACGACTTCAGATAAGGGGCCATATTATGTTTTTTTAAATCGGCAAAGGCCAGTCGTCGCCGCATTTGCTTGAGAAGAGAGCACTATACTTCCGTAACAATGGGCAGGAGATTGATTTAGGCCCGATCGTAGCAGGGCTTTGTGGGGGGTAACGGAATTTTCTAGGATTCCGGCTTGCAACCCCATACCGTGGAATTCGGCTGGGCTGGGATGATCGTCCACGGTTGCATCCGGGATGTGGATGCCATCGCTGGCATGGACTTTGGAGTCCAGGCCCTGGCGGCCATCGCGCTCAAGAGCGTGCGCAGGGGCATGGGCAAGACCGACCCGTGGCCTTTGGATACATCCGCCTACACTTCTGTAAGTGAACCCAACGGCATCATCGTCTCAGCCAAGCCCCTGCTTTAACAGGCTGCGGGCAGGTCCGATTTACTTTCCCACCAGCTTGGCGCCGGCGGTCCTGGCCTTCTGCAGCAGGTCGGCATCGCCAGCCGCCGACTTACGCTCCAGGTGGGCACCGTACTGGTGCAGGCATTCGAAGTGTTTGGCCCCCAGGGCGAAGGGCACGATGTTGAGCCATTCGTCCAGGTGCTTGTAAAACTGCCCGTACATGGGCGACGGTTCGTCGTCGCCGCGGGAGACGACGAGCAGCAGTTTTTTGCCGCCCGGAAATGCCGATTTGATGGTCTGGGCACCGGTCTGGGGGTCCGCGCCCAGTTCGAAAAAGCTGTAGAGCCGGTCCACCAGCATCTTGAACTGGGCGCTCACATGGTACCAGTAGACCGGCGTGCCCAGAACGATGGCGTCAAAGGCGGTCATCTCCTGCAGCAGGGGAGTCAGGTCGTCGGGCTGCACGCACTTGCCCAACTGCTTCTTGCACCCTTCGCATCCCAGGCAGCCGTTAATCTTCAATTCCCTCAAGTTCACCAGCCGGGTTTCGGCGCCTTTTTCGGCCGCACCGGCCAGGGCGGCTTCGATGAGGGTCTGGGTGTTGGCCTTCTTCCGGGGACTGGCGTTGATGCCGATGATTTTCATAGAACCTCCGTTTCTGTGAAGCTGGTTTTTTGTCTCTTCCTCAATAGGCGATATCCAACTTGAAGGTTTTCATCAGGATGCTGGCTGCGATCAGGCCCCCGGCGTGCATCATGGCATCGAGGGCATCACTGTCGCCCCAGCCCATGGCATGCAATTGATCCATATCCTGCTGGGACACGGATTGGGGCGCTTTAACGGCTTTCATCACAAAGGCGAGCATGGCACGGTCTTTGTCATCCAGCGGCGCGCTTTCGGGGTCCTGATTCATCTTCTGAATATCTTCTTCGCTGAGGCCTTGCTTTTGGAGAAAAACTTTGTTGAAGCCGGTGCAAAACTGGTAGTCGTATTGCCTGGCCACCAAGTAGCGGATACTGGATAGCAGCGGGAACCCCAGGGTAGGGTGCTTGATGAAGTAATTCAACGACTGCAGTTGCATCTTGAAGAGGGCAGGGCTGGCGCTGAACATGGCCATGGGGGCCGGAATGGTGCCGATGGTCTTTTTAAAGAAGTCGAATGCTTCTTTCATTTCGCCCTGGGCTTTTTGCGGATCTACGGTTTGAATCAGTCCCATAATCTTCTCCTTTGGGTCGGGGCTTTGAAAAGCCGGTTGTCGTGGATTGAACTTGACGGGCACCATAGTATGGCCTAAACGATAAGTAAAATGCATTGTTTTTATTATCATGATAAATAATGGTTATAGACATCCGGAGCGCCCATGTCCTGCCTCGAAATAAAACACCTGAAAATGATCAAGGCCATCGCCGAAACCGAGAACCTGACCCGCGCCGCCCAGCGCCTGCATCTCTCCCAGCCGGCGTTGAGCCGGCAGCTGCTCGACATCGAAAAGTGCCTGGGCGCCGGACTTTTCCATCGTTCCAAAAAGCGCATGATCCTGACCCACGCGGGCGCGCGTCTGCATCAATCGGCCGAGAGCATCCTCCAGGAACTCGACACCGCCGAGGTGGCGATTGCGAAAATCGTCCACGGCGAGACCGGTTCGCTGCGCATCGGGGTGTCGTGCCTTTTCTGCTTTCAATGGCTGCCCGCCGTCATGGCCCATTTTCAGAAAAATTATCCCAAGGTGGATCTCGCTATCAGCACCAGCCTACATTGCCGCGAGGATCTCTTGGCCAAACGCTTCGATATGGTGGTGACGGCGACCCCCGCCACTGGAACGGAGTTGGACTCCATCGATCTGTTCAAAGATGAGTTGGTGGCCATCGCCGCACCGGATCATCCGTTGAGCACCAAACGCCATGTCATGCCCGTGGATGTGTCGGGGATCAAAGTGATCGTGGCGAGGGCCTCTTCGTTGAGTGATTGCTCGCTGGCGGTGTGGCCCGGGGCCCTGATTGAGCCCGAAGCCATCATGGAGATTGAACAGCCCCACGCCATCATCGAGCTGGTCAAGGCGGGTCTGGGGGTCAGCATGGCCCCGCGTTGGGCGGTGGCCTCCTACCTGGCGGCCGGACAATTGGCGGCCATCCCCATCGGCCCCAAAGGCATCCATCTGGTGTGGCGGGTGTTCTATCTGAAAGGAAGCACTTTATCGGCTTTTCAGCAGAAGTTCATCGACTTGATGCGCCAGGACCGGATGCGCATCGATGAGCGCAACGCTCTCCCGGTGACCGTTTCAGCTTGACAAAGCAAGGGGGCTTTTGCTTCCCAAGCCGGAGCACCTATGGACGCACCGGTTACTCCTACTCGTTGAGTGAAGACTTCATCATATTGCGCCTCCCATCATCTCTTCCATTTCAGCGCGTTTCTGGTAGAGGCGGAAGCGGTACATGTCAGCTTTGAGCCGCATGCGCAGTACTTGCATCTGGGCGTTGATCAGGGTGCTGAATTCCAGTTTGCCGACTTCGTAGGCGGCCTGGGCTGAGTCAGCCCACTGCTCGGCCTGGTATAAGAGGGTAGTGGTGTAGAGTTGCTCGTTCTTCTTCAGGTTATTCAAAGACTCCATCACTGCTTCGATGCGATGGGGTAGGGCGGTTTGCAGTTCGCGCAGCGCCTCTGAGGCGGCCTGCTGGTTCTTGAGGGCCGCCTCAGAGGCGCGGGTTCTGTTTTTGACCCTGCCAGATGGGGATATTCAGATTGATGCCGGCGGAGAGAAAGTCGGCGCGTTCCATTCCGTTGCTGGCCGGCTCGCGGAAGCCATAGGCGACCCGCACATCGAAATCGGGGTAGTAGGATTTGTGCGTCATTTCCACGCCGACCGCCGCCTGGTCGACGGCCAGGTGTCGCAGCAGCAGTTCAGGATTGTGAGTCAGGGCGCGCTGTCCCACCTGCTGATCGTTCATGACCCACTCTGGCACAGCCGGTGCCGCGGCCGGCGGGATGGTTTGAAACTCGGGTCGGTTCAGCAGTTCGTTCAACCGGCGCTCCGCCATCTGGCGGTTGTTGGCCAGATCGATCTGTTCTTCGCGCAAACGGCTCAACTCTACCTGGGATTGCAGCACATCGGTCTGCAACCCTTTACCGCCGGCATAGCGGCTTTCCGAGACCTGCAGCAACTGATTGAGCTTGTCCATCAGCTCCTGGTTGATGGCCTGGCTGCGGCCGATGAAGGCCAGCTCGTAGTAGCTTGAAATGATCTGCTTGGCCAGGGCCAATTGCTGCATGGTCCATTTTGCTTCGGCTTTTTTGGCTTCCAGTACGGCGTACTGGGTTTTGAGGTCCAGTTTGCCGAACCAGGGGAACTTCTGGCCGAGGCTGATCTGCTTCTGGGTCATTGGTTCCTGATTAAAGCTGTAGGTGTCGGTGGGCACATTGAGCAACGCCACGCCGAACATGGGGTCATCCCAGGCGCCGGCTGTTGGGATTTCGGCCTTCAGGGCCTTCACGCGGGAGTGCTGGCTGCGAAGCTGCTGGTTGTTTTCAAGTCCTTCCTTGACCAGGGCCGCCAGCTCCGGCGAAACGGTGAGCGGGAGCTCTTCGGCCGCGGCGTGGGCCACAATCATGATCAGCAGGATGATATTGAGAAGTAAAATTTTGGCAACGTGATGGAGTGGTTTCATGCCGGTTTCCTTTTATTCCTTCAGGGTGTACCAGAATTTCGCGGTATGCTTCTGGTCACCGGTTTTGAAGAGACAAATGACACCGTAATCGCCTTTCTCTTTGAAAGTAAAGCTGGCGGCCAGGATGCCGTTGTAATCCTTCAGGGCATTGGTCTGCTCATTCTTATCGGGGCCAATGACTTTGATTTTACCCTCCACGCCTTGCATGGGATGGTCCATGCCCTCCTTGAAGAACTTGACCATGATGTGGTGGGTATTGCCCTGGGGGTCTTTCATGTTCATGCTGGCCAGGCTCATCACTTCGAACTCGGCCCGGATACCGTCCACCGTGGCACTGTGTTTGAATTCGTTCATGCCGCCCATGTCTTGCTTGTTCTCCATGCCCTCCATCTTATGTTTGAACCCATTTGGTGCTCACCCTCATGGCCTTCGGCGGCCGGGGATGAGCCAGAGAGCAAATACGATGGTCGTGATAAAGATACTTTTACGCATGACTGATTCCTCCTTCAGTGGTTGTGTGTGAGTCTTCGGTAGAAGTCTCGTTGGATTGGAATAGCGCCTGATGGGGCGCAGGGTTCACTTTATCTTCCGTCCTTTCCAGATTCCGTAGATGGCCGGCACCACGATCAGGGTGAGAATGGTGGCGCTGACCATGCCGCCCACCATGGGCGCGGCAATGCGTTTCATTACTTCCGAGCCCGTGCCGTGGGACCACATGATGGGCATCAGGCCAGCCATGATGGCCACTACGGTCATCATTTTGGGCCGCACCCGCAGGGCCGCGCCTTCTTCAATGGCTGCCTGCAAATGGTCGCGGTTGAACTGATCCCCGTACTGGGCCTTGTACTTCTCGTAGGCGATATCCAGGTAGATCAGCATCACCACACCGGTTTCAGCGGCCACCCCGGCCAGGGCAATGAACCCTACACCCACGGCCACGCTCATGTTGTATCCCAGCAGTTCCATGAGCCAGAAGCCGCCGGTCAGGGCAAAGGGCACGCTGAGCATGACGATGAGGCTCTCGGTGATGTTTTTAAATTGAAGTAGAGCAGTACGAAGATGATGATCAGGGTCATGGGCACCACGATCATCAGGCGTTTCTGGGCCCGCACCATGTACTCATACTGCCCGCTCCACAGCAGACTGTAGCCCGGTGGCAGGTTGACTTTGGCGCTCACGGCCTGCTGGGCGGCCTTGACAAAGGAGCCGACGTCAATTCCCTTGATATCCACATAGACCCAGGCCGTATGCCGGGCGTTCTCGCTTTTGACCACCGGTGGCCCCTTGACGATGCGGATGTCAGCCAGCTGGCCGATGGGAATCTGGGCCCCCAGGGGCGTGGGCACCAGGATGCGCCGCAGCTTTTCGGGTGTATCGCGCAGCTCGCTGCCGTAGCGCAGGTTGACCGGGTAGCGCTCCTGGCCCTCGACGGTTTGGGTGATATTCATGCCGCCCACCGCGCTCATGATGATGAAACTGATGAATACGCCCAGGGGCAGGGTGAGGATACCCACCAGGGCGCTGCGAAAGTGGACCAGGAACAAAATGCAGACCAGAGCGACGATCAAACTCTCTTCGATCAGCGTGTGCTTCAGATTGTGCACGGCCCGCAAAATCAGGCCGGAACGATCATACACGCTGCGCAGGTGCACGCCCGCGGGCAGGCTGGCCTCGAGCTGGTGCAGCCGCTGTTTGACGTTTTCGATGACCTTCAGGGCGTTTTCGCCGTAGCGCATGACAATCACGCCGCCGACCGTTTCCCCCTCGCCGTTGTTGTCGGCCAGGCCGCGCCGCAGCTCGGGGCCGATCTTCACCGTGGCCACGTTGCGCAGCAACACGGGCGTGCCCTGGTCATCGACTTTGAGGGGAATGTTGTAGAGATCGTCGATATTCTTGATGTATCCCAGACCCCGCACCATGAATTCGGTCTCGCCCATCTCCACCAGGCGGCCGCCGACATCGCGGTTGCTGCGCTGGATGGCGTTGCGCACCATCTGCAACGGAATGTTGAAGGCGCGCAGACGGTTGGGGTCCACGATGACCTGGTACTGCTTGACGTAGCCCCCGATGGATGCCACCTCAGCCACGCCCGGCACGCTGGTCAGCTCGTAGCGCAGGAACCAGTCCTGGATCGAGCGCAGCTGGGCCAGGTCATGGCGGTCGCTCTCCAGGGTGTATTCGTACACCCAGCCCACGCCCGTGGCATCTGGTCCCAGAGAGGGCGTGACTCCTTGGGGAAGACGGCCGGAGACAAAATTGAGATACTCCAGCACCCGGCTGCGGGCCCAGTAGAGGTCCGTGCCGTCCTCGAAGATCACGTAGACAAAAGAGAGCCCGAAAAACGAATAGCCGCGCACGACTTTGGCGTATGGCACCGCCAGCATGGCCGTGGTCAGCGGATAGGTGACCTGATCTTCGACCACCTGGGGCGCCTGGCCCGGAAACTCGGTGAAGATGATCACCTGCGCATCCGACAAATCGGGGATGGCATCCAGCGGGATGCGCGCAATGGCGAAAATGCCCGCGGCAATGACGAACAGAGTTGCCAGCAGGACCATGAATTTATTCAGAATGGACAGTTCAATGTTTTTTGCGATCATGTGATATTCCTCTGCGCCGACAGCTCGCAATGCGAATTCTACTCAAGGCTTTCAGCTTTCTGATCGGTATGGTCTTCAGGCCGAATGCCGGGAATCCGATGACAACACTCATTTGGGCGTATTTCCCATATCCATGTCTTTCATCTCCAAGTCGTCATCCTTGGTCATATTCTTCTTGTCCAGATCTTCGGCCTGGGATTCGGCCTTTTGCGGTTCCAGCATTTTCTGGATTGCTTCGCGCAGACGGCTTTCCGAATCGAGCATAAATTGGCCCGAGACCACGATCTTCTCGCCCTCCTTCAAGCCTTTGAGCACCTGGATCTCATAGTTGTCGCCTTCCACGCCCAGCTGTACTTCCCGCGGTTCGAATTTGCCTTTGTCGCGAGCCACGAAAACCAGTTTGCGCACACCGCTGTCGATGACCGCTTCCTGCGGGATGACCAGGGCATCGCTCGGCAGCGCTGATTGCAGATAGACGTTGGCGTACATTCCCGGTTTGAGCTGGCCGTCGCGGTTGTCGAAAGTCAGACGCAGGCGGGCGGTGCGGGTTTTGGTGTCCAGATAGGGGTAGATAAACAGGACCTGGCCGGAGAAGGTCCGGCCGGGCAGGTAGGGCAGCTCCATGCGGGCCGGCATGCCCTTGTGCACCCAGGGCAGTTCATATTCATAAATATCTGCATCGACCCACACTGTTGAAAGATCGGCGATATCAAATTGATGGGCGCCGGCCGTCACGTAGTGACCTTCGTAAGCATCTTTTTTTATTACGACGCCAGCGGTCGGTGAGTAGACCGACAACTCTTTGTAGATCGCGCCTTTCTTCTCGATATCCTGAATTTGGGCTTCAGTGAGATCCCAGTACTCCAGGCGCTGGCGCGCGGCATTGAGCATGCGCTGGGCGTGGGCGCGGGCCACCATGCCGTAGCGCACCCCCATATTCTGGATGGTGACCGGGTCGATGCGAATGGTTGAGGCGGGTTCCTTTGCTTCGTCTTCTTCTTCGTACTTCGGCACCAGGTCCATGCCCATGGGCGATTTGCCGGGTTCATAGCGGATATAGGTGGGGTCCATGGGCGCCACCCAGTATTTAATCTTCTTGCCGGTCTTGGGATCGATCATGCCGGCCTTGAGCGGCGCGTCCGACGCCAGGGCGGATTTGGAGAGTCCAAAAGCAGGAATTTCGGCCAATAAAGCACCGACGGCCAGGAATAGTATTGGCATACACAGCAAAGACAATGCTCGGCGCAGAGCGGGTTTCATTTTGGCTCCTTCTTCTTTGATCAAATGGTGAATCATCGTTCACGGCCGTGGCGCCGATCGCATTGGAGAGGGATTTGCTCGGTCCGTCAGAAGCAAAACACTGACGACACGGTGAACTGAATACCCTGAAATCGGGGACTGGGACCCCGCGGACGCGAAGATAGTACTTCACGTGCCGCAACGGCGCATTAAAGTAGGATTTTATTGATTCAACACAGCAGAGTTTGGATCTGGAGATAAAGCGGGCATGGGGAGGGTAAGACAAGATGATCGAGGAGCGGGTACTTGTTGTTATGGGAAAAGATGTCTAACGCAACGGATTGAAGAGTGGTCACGGCGGCGGCATTATTGGCGTTTGACAGATGCTCGATGGCCGGAACGGTATGGCTTTAACCAGCTCCGTGGAGCAAGATTCCGCCTCCATGGTCCATTGCAGACATAGACAATTGTGATGGTCGCTGTTTTTTGAGGCGTGGTGGCCAGGCGAATGATCACTGCGGTGGTGGCCGGCGTGGGGCATCGGCGCGCATGCCGTTAGGGCAAGGCAGGTCACAGCTTCGGCCGTTTGGACCAGAACAGATAACTCAAAAAAGAGAGTCACAATCAAAATGTGACGATTCAGCCGATGCATACGCAATCCATTTAACTGGCATTTTTCGGCCATGTTAGATCTAAAAAACAAACTTGTTAACAGATCCTGATTAAACAAGTATGAATAATAGTGCTTTTAGTTAAGGCCGACCGCATCGTATTTTCAAGATGGTGCCGAAAAGAATTCAGTAGTGTTCGGATCAGATGGTTTTTGTTGATTTTACGAATGGGTATGCTTAAATCGGTCCAGGTAAACTTAACCGAGTTCAACGGATGCGGAGACATTGCTTCTGATTTCATTCCGACACATGCCACACAGCAGATAAAAAATTTCCGCCGATAGCAATGAAAGGATA
The DNA here is from genome assembly GCA_021824175.1 of Deltaproteobacteria bacterium. Classification (GTDB taxonomy): domain Bacteria; phylum Desulfobacterota; class Desulfobacteria; order Desulfobacterales; family Desulfosarcinaceae; genus Desulfatitalea. The sequence continues at coordinate 190,372 of JAKALP010000005.1, read as the reverse complement.
ACATCATGACCCTTCGATTAAGTCCATTCCGCCCGCCTTGCAAGCAACAGGTGCATAAGGTTTCAGGAACAGATCGAGAGGCAATCCGTAAAATTGCCGTCGCGGTCATTCAACTTTGCGCAGCTCGGTAGAAATTTGGAAATAGGAAGTAATTGGTGGATCATGGCAATTGTACTTCTGGAAAAGCATAAAGGCACAAAGATTTTTCAATAACCTCTATGGGGAAGTGTTAAGAGGTAGATTGGAGAGAAGACGCCAACGAATCAACCCGCCAACCCATCAACTAATCAACGCATCAACGCGCCTGCTCTGACCGGCGGTGTTTTGCTTGCCCTAGTCCTGCCAGGTATGGTAACGAAAACTCCTTTTTAATGATCCATTAGCGTTGCCCCGGCGATCCGGGGGATCAGGAGGAATTTATGCGGCGTCGGGTTGGAATCCTGTTGCTCTTGTCGATATTGGCTCTGTTTTCGGGTTGCGCCAAAGCCAAGCAAGAAGGCCATGCGGTGATGTTTGAAGGGCTGGTCCAGCTGGGTGAGCAGGGGGTGTATTTCAAAGGCGAACGGGTCGGCGAGGTCTTGTCCCTTGATCAAGGAGCCGGTTATGTTACCCGGGCCATGGTGCGGTTGTCTCCGGAGTTCATCACCCACATGGGCAACAATATGGCGTTGTATGTGGATTCCGGGCTGTTGCAGGCCGATACGCTGCAGGGCATGGGCGGGGAGTTTGATCCAACGGTGCCGATCTGCGGGTTCGGCAGCCAAGCCGCCTTCAATTGGTTCAAATTCAAAACCTTGCTCAACGACCGCGTCTTCGTCGCCCGGCAGCGTGCCCTGGAATTACAGGCGCGCATGGGCCCGTAGGCTCGCTATGAATGAACGGTCTGAACCTCGGATTTGTTTGGCTCCCTTGCGGGGCTTGACCGGCGCTATATTTCGTAACACCTACGCTGAGTTCTTCGACGGCATTGATTGGGCGGTCACTCCCTTTTTAACCACCATCGCCGGCACCCGCCTCAAGGCCAGCCAGCTCAAAGAAGTACTGCCTGAAAACAACCGGTTGATGCCCATTGTGCCGCAAATCTTGAGCAAGACGGCCGACCGGTTCATCACCTTGTCCAAGGCCTTGTTTGATCTCGGCCATGGGACGGTCAATTGGAATCTGGGTTGCCCCTTTGCCAAGGTGGCCAAGAAAATGCGAGGGTCGGGTCTGCTGCCCCATCCGGATTTGATCGACGCTTTTCTTGAGGCGGTATTTAAGAAGATCCCCAACCAGCTCAGCATCAAGACTCGCCTGGGCCGGCGGCAGCCGGACGAATTTTTTAAATTGATTCCCGTGTTCAACCGCTACCCGATTAAAGAAATCATCATTCATCCGCGCACCGGGGAGCAGATGTATACAGGGCGTGTTGATCTGGATGTTTTTGAGCAGTGTTTGGCATCTCTTCGGGCCGATGTGATATACAATGGCGATGTTAATGAAGTACGGGATTTTAAGGCGCTGCAAGCCCGCTTTCCCGCGCTTTCAACCTGGATGATCGGACGGGGCGTGCTGGCCAACCCGTATTTGCCGGTCATGATTAAGGGTAGGGGGGCGCCAGGAGGCATAGACTGTCTGGATCGTTTCAGGCGATTTCATGATACCCTGTTTGAACGCTATGCCGCTGTACGCCATGGTCCGGTCCACCTGGCGGATAGTATGAAAGGGTATTGGGGGTATTTCGCGGGCGCCTTTTGCGATGGCGCGCACCTGCTCAAGCAGATTCGCAAGGTGCACGGCGCGGCTCAATATCAAGAGGTGGTCCAGCGTTTTTTCGATGGAGCGGACCCGGAGTGTTGCTTCACATTTTAGGAATGGACAACCCGAATCGCAGCAACCAAGCCCGTCAATCACTAAAAATAGCGGGCAGACTTTGGGGATGGAGCTATCCTGATGCATTCTAAATCACAACAGGTGATTCGCCATTTACTGATCGGCAAAACATTCGGTTCCAAATGCTTTCTTTGGTTATGGCTGCTTTTGCTTTTAATGATGCCGGCGACCCTTCTGGGTTCGAGCGCTGAATTCAATGTAGCGATGCCCAAAGGCCTTGCCCTGTGCGGTGAGACTGTGCCCACGGGCCTGTCGGATGTGCGCGAGAGCTATGAAAAGGAGATGCTGCTGGTCTTGGGAGACAAACCCCAAGCCATTTTGTGGCTCAAACGCAGCACGCGCTTTTTGCCATTTATCGCTCAAGAGCTTAAAAAGGCCGGCATGCCCGAAGATATCAAATACCTGCCCATCGTGGAGAGCGCCTTGCTTCCCCACGCGGGCTCATCCAGGGGCGCCATCGGGTTCTGGCAGCTATTGCCGGAGACGGCTCGCAATAACGGCTTGACGGTGGATGAATTCATCGACCAGCGCCGGGACCTGTTCCTGTCGACACCCGCGGCCTTGAAGTATTTGATGACCCTGCATGACAAATTCTCTTCATGGACTTTGGCCCTGGCGGCTTACAACATGGGCGAAGAGGGCCTGGAGGCCGAAATCCTGGAGCAGAAGACCGATGATTTCTACAAGCTTTATCTGCCACTGGAAACCCAGAGGTTCATTTTTCGCATTCAGGCCGTCAAACAGTTGATTGAAAACCCCAAGACTTATGGGTTCAACATCTCGTCCCAGGATTTCTACAAGCCACTGGTCTTCGATACCGTGCAGGTGGAATGCGCGCAGGAAACACCCATTCGGGTTGTAGCGGACGCGGCCCATTCTTATTTCAAAGAGATCAAGGATCTCAATCCCCATTTGCGCGGCCATTATCTTCAGGCCGGAAGCCATTTGATGCGTGTGCCAAAGGGAAGCGCCGAAGGGTTTGCTGACCGCTTCAAAGAGCTGTCTGCCGCCCATCAACAGGAGCGCGAACAGCGCATTTATATTGTGCAGGAAGGCGATTCACTCTCCTCCATTGCCGGCAATTTCAATGTCCCCTTGGCCGCGTTGCTCATCTGGAACCGCATCGATATGCGCAAAACCCTTCGTCCGGGTGATCGGTTGGTGATTTACCCGCAGACCGATAAACCGCATGGGCCGTGAGTAGAGAAAGGTTAAGGGGTTACATGATTAAGAAGAAGATCTTCGGCGACACACTCAAAGAACAACTGCTGGCCAGCACCCGTGACAAACTTTATCATTTTGTCATGGCCCAGGATACCATTCGCGGCGTGGTGGTCAACGGCACGCGCATGGTCAATGAAATGCGCTGGAATCATGAGCTGGGAATTTTGGAGACTCTGGCCCTGGGCCATGCCTACCTGGCGGCGGCGCTGCTCTCGGCCGGCCTCAAAGGCCGCGATCGCATTCACATTGGCGTGGAGTGTTCTGGCCCCATCAAGGGATTGACAGTAGAGTGCAATGCTTTCGGAGAGGTACGCGGCTACCTGAAGCAGGTGCCCATCCCCATCCACAAGCCCTTGGAGAGTTTTAATCTCTCTCCCTTTTTCGGCGCTGGATTTCTTGCGGTCACCAAATATCTGGAAGACGCCAAGCATCCCTTTACTGGCAAGGTGATGATGGAACATGGCAGTATGGCCAAGGATTTGGCGGTATACTTCTTAAAATCGGAGCAATTACCGACATCCTTTTCCTTGAGCGTCGTCTTCGATAAACAGGGAGAGGTCCAGGGCGCCGGCGGTCTTTTTTTCCAGGCATTGCCGGGGGCGGATGAAGGCGTTTTAGCGCAACTGGAAAGCCTGGTGCGCGATTTGCCTTCCATGGGCCATGTAGTCAATGAAGCGACATTTCCCAGCCAATGGTTGATGCAAACTTTTGCCGGACAAGCCCCTCGCTTGATCGATTCGCGCGGCGTCGAGTTCATGTGCCATTGCAATCAGGCTCAAATTCAATCCATGTTGGCTATGCTGCCGTTAGCCGATTTGCAGGATTTGGCTCACAACGGACCATTTCCCGTGGAGATCCGCTGCCACAATTGCAATACCAGTTATGCTTTCCTTCAAGGCGAAATAGAGAAAATTCTATCTGGGAAAACAGGCGCCGCCAAGGCATAAGTGTTACCAGACGGGGCGAATGAATTGTCATGATCCCGCGCACTTTACGCCAAAGCCCGATCTGTGTTAGCCTATAGCCCAGTGATTCACTTACCCTCTGGAGATCAACCCAGCGTAAAATGAAGGAGTATCAAAAATGATCAAAAGAATTGCCGCGATATGGATCATTCTCGGATGCGCCGCCCTCTTGATGGCCGGATGCTCTTCGGTGCGAGTCGATCGCAAGGATGTCGATGAGACCATTGATCTTAGCGGGAATTGGAATGATTCCGATTCGCGCATGGTGTCGGAAGATATGATTAAAGATTGCCTGGATCGCCCCTGGCTGGGCAACTATCGCACCAATCATCGGCGTGACCCGGTGGTTATTGTGGGCACGGTGCGCAACCGCAGTGACGAGCATATCAATACCCAGACCTTTGTCAAAGACCTGGAACGTGCCTTGACCAATTCGGGTGAGGTTCAATTTGTGGCCAGCGCCGAGGAGCGCGGTGAGGTCCGCAATGAGCGCCAGGACCAGCAGTCCAATTCCTCCGAAGCCACCGCCAAGGAGCAGGGGCAGGAGACGGGTGCTGACTTCATGCTGCAAGGCTCCATCAATACCATTTCCGACCGCATCGAGGGCAAAGAGGTGCGCTACTATCAGGTCAATCTCGAGCTGATCGACATTCAATCCAATCGCAAAGCCTGGATCGGCGAAAAAAAGATTAAAAAATTCGTCCGACGAAACCGACTCGGCCTCTGATCCCTTCGCCCGGACCCATCTTATTTTTTGGCATTCCGAGCGAATTAAACCGCTCATGCAACAGGTGCCAACATTTTACTCGAGCAGGCGTTGAACCATAAATTCAGATCTCAGCGCGTCCTTATCGCAGCCATGGTTATTGTGCTGGTAACGTTGGCGGGCTGCGCCGGTCAAAGTGTCTACCCAAAGATTTCCCAAGCCTTGCGGACGGGCGATTGTGGCGCTGCTACGGCCATTATGGCCAAAAGCCAGGATTCTTATGGCAGCAATAACGAGCTGCTATACCTGCTCGACTCGGCCATGGTAGCGCTTCAATGCGGCGATTATGCTGCGGCCCAGGAGCACCTGCATGCCGCCGATCAGTTGGCCAATAAGCTCTGGACCGAAAGCATAAGCCGCAATATTGCGGCATTTGTAGCCAATGACTATACCTTGCCATACAGTGGAGAAGATTATGAGCGGGTGATGATCCATCTGATTTCGGCCATTGGATACTTGCAGACGAACGAGTTGGACGAAGCGCTGGTTGAAGTTCGGCGGCTGGATTCCCTGTTGAGCGTGTTTGCCGAGAAATACAGCGACGACGATGTTTATAAGAAGGACGCCTTCGCCAGCTATTTGAGCGGTATGCTGCGAGAAGCCGATGGTGCCTATGATGATGCTTTTATTGACTATTCCCGCGCGGCCAGTACTTATCAGCATGATTGGCGTCCTTATGGGACCCCTATGCCGGAAATGTTGAGCCAGGATTTATTGCGCATGGCCGTAACGGTCAATCGTATGGACGATGCCCGCCAGGTCTTGCCCGAGCCTTCGGTAAATGACTGGAAGGGGGGCGGTGTGGATCCGACCCTGGGCAAGGTGGTGGTGATTGTATTCAGCGGCGAAGGTCCCCATAAGGTTCAGGATATTGCCGTGGTGCCCACCGGCAGGGGGCCGGTGAGCATAGCTTTCCCAAGGATTGCCCCTGGGGCGGGCGCTTGCGAAGCAGGGACGCTGTCATTGAACGGTGAACAAGGCGTTTATCAAGAAAGATTGGCGCTGGTGTCGGATATCAACCAGATCGCCTTGAAAACGCTGGCGGATCGCAAAGGCCGGATAGTGGCCAAAGCCCTCGCCAGAGCCGTCGCCAAGCAGGTGGTGATCAGTGGCATTGCCAACACCCAGGACAATAAGCAACAAAGGGATGCGGTGGCATTGCTCCTCAATATTGCCAACATGTTGGCGTTGGAAAAGGCCGACACCCGAAGCTGGCGAACTTTGCCCGGCACCATTTTGATGGCTCGGGCTCTGGTGCCGCCCGGGGAATATCGTATTCAACTGGGGGCGTGCGGTCCTCTGACACGTGATTTCGGAAAGGTTCGGGTGGCTGCCGGACAAACCCGGTTTCTTTTCTGGGATATGCAGTTTAACCGACCGAGTTCTAATTAAATGTTGATAACGGAGAAAAATTATGAAACCCATTATGACAATCCTGGCCGTTATTCTATCAGTCGTTATTTTTGCTTGTGCCGGCAGTAAACCGCGCCCGGAAGAAGCCCAGACTCAGACCTACGATGCCAAAAAGTATTTGACCGCCGAAGCTTCCGGGCCCACCCAGGGTGAGGCCAAGCGCGCCGCCATGGCTGCCCTGGCTGGCATATTTCACTCCCGCGTGCGTGCTGAAACTCAAACTCGAGCCAATTCCTATATTACAGAGGCCAAGGATGAACAGTTCGAAAAGCAGGTGGATCAACTGATTCAGGTCGAAACCGATGTCCAACTGGAAGGCGCTCAAATCGGTTGGGTGCACCCGGATAAGGAAGCCGGCGGATTTAGCGCCCTGGCGGTTTTGGATCGTGATCAGGCCGCGGGCCGCTGGCGCCGGGAGTTGGAGCGCATTGAATCAGAGCTGGACGCCGGCACGAGCGCGCTTCCAGCAGTCAAAGGCCGGCTGCCACGCTTGATCGCGCTGAATCGATTGGCTGCGCTGATGGGCCAGATGGCTTTGACCGAAAGCCGTTTGTCGGTCCTGGGGCGGCCGGCCATGCCCTATGATACGGATCTGACCGCTATTTTGACCGAGCGGCAGCAGTTGCTTCAGCAGGCCACTTTTTTTCTGCAGATCAACGGCGAAGTAGCGGATTTGTTCAGTCATCGTCTGGGCGCGCTGATCACGGCCCAGGGTTATCTCCTTGCCAAGAGTGCCGATCAGGCCGCTGGGTTGATCACTGGAAAGCTTTACTTTCAGCCGCTGGCCTTGGATAATCCAGACGCCAAATTCGTGCGCGCCCTGGCCGATCTTTCCATCGTTGATCAGGACACGGGCAGTGAAATCGCGGCCTTCAGCGAAAATGTGCGCAAGGGTCACATGGATGAAAACGAGGCCCGGCGCAGAGGGATCGACCAGTTGGCCCAGCAGGCGGCCGACAAAATTGCTCAGGCCATGGGGAGTCTGGGGGTGGAAGCGGTTGCGAAAAATGGGACTGAGGGACAAAGGGACTAAGGGACTGAGGAGCAAGGGCACAAAGGCACAAAGGGGCTGAGGCACAAAGGCGCCTAATGACTAAGGGTGTTTTTTCGCTTATGTATGCTTAGGGAAGCAGAATTTCTTAAGATACCGCTTTTTCTACATCCCTTAAATAGAAATTCTTCAACTATAAACAACTTAAGGGGTTTTGATTTTACTTCCAAGATGGAGGAGAAATTATGAAGCGAGCATTTCTACTTATGATGATTGTTCTTCTGGTATTTGGTATCGGGGTGATGGGATGCAGCAGCGGCGCCAAGGCCAAAATAGACAATAAGGAGTTGAAAAAAGAGTATGACAACGCTCCCGCCTGGGTGCTTTCGGGCAGCAAGGACGATGTTTTCTCCGGGGTGGGCTCAGCCATCATCGGCAAAGGCGGGATGCAGTTCGCCCGTACCGAGGCCATGAGCAACGGCCGCAGTGAATTGGCCCGGCAGATCTCGGTAAAGGTCAGAAGCTTGGTTAATAATTTTTCCCAGCAAGCCGGCATGGGAGATGAGCAGACTCTGGATGCCTTTTCCAAGCAGGTCGCTAAACTGGTTACAGACGAAACCTTGGCAGGCTCCCGTCAGAAAGACATCTGGATATCGCCCAAGTCAGAAGTATTTGTATTGATGGTGATCGATAAGGACGCCGTGGAAGCATCCGTGCGGCGCCAGGTGATTCAGGGCTATCAACAAAACAGTGCCAAATGGCAAGAGTTCCAGGCCAAAAACGCCAATGAAACCCTGGACCGCGAAATCGAAGCGGCTTTTGGCAAGCAGCAGTGATGGATTTTCATCGCTTCAGCTTTTGCAGTGTTAAAAAGATGCCCATCACGGTCTTGGCATCCTGAATTTCGCCTTTGACGATCATCTCCACCACTTGATTCAGCGGCACGTGGTGGACCTCCAGGAACTCATCCTGATCCAGGTGCTGGGCCGCGGGTTGCAGTTGGCGGGCCAGAAAAATTTGAATGCGCTCGTCAGAGTATCCCGGCACCGGCGTAATGGCTCCCAGGCGGTCCCAGACCGCGGCGGTAAAACCGGTCTCCTCGGTGAGTTCGCGCCGGGCGCAGACCAGGGGATCTTCCTGGCCGTTAAATGTGCCTGCCGGAATTTCCCAGATGAAGGTGCCGATGGCGTGACGGTACTGTTTGAGCAACACCACTTGTTCATCTTCGGTGAGTGGGACAATGGCCGAGGCGCCGGGATGGCGGATAATCTCCATATCGGCGGTAAAGCCGTTGCTAAAAGTGACATTTTCCAAAGTGACTTCGAAAACCCGACCTTTCCGGAGGGTTTGACGATGATTCACACGAGCAGTCATGACAGTATCTTTCTATTGTGATGCGCCGGTCTGCATTTGTTTGAGTTGCTGAACGATATCCCGAAGAAGATCGCCGTTGGGGGTACGGGCTTCGGGATTAATGGCCAGCAGCGCCTCCCAGGCCGCGATGGCGCCTTTTGGATCTTTTAAATCATGCATCAGGACAATGCCTTTATTGTAGAGGGCGATTTGATGATTTGGGTTAAGCTTCAGGGCCTGGTCGAATTTTTCCACCGCTTTTTGAGGTTCTTCATTGCGCCGGTACATGACTCCCAGGTCGGTCCACACATCCGGCCGGTTGCCGTCTAATTTTAGAGAATGCTCGTAGGCTTCAATGGCATCCCGGGGTTGATCCATATCAAAGTAAAGATGGCCCAACTGGGTCCAGGCCTCTAAATCGTTTGGATTCTTGTTGACTCGCTCTTTTAATGCCGACAGCATTTTCTTTTGATCTTCGGACACGGACGCCGAGGAAGCGGCTGGCCCGGCGATCGGACCTGATTTGGAAGCCCGATAAGCGCTGAAGATCACGCCGCCGACAAAGCCGATGGCCACAGCCAGAGCGACGATCAAGATCATGTTTTCGGTTTTAACATATCCTTTAAGGACTTTGGATTCTGCTGCCATTGGTTCTCCTTTCCCCCGAGGGGATTGACGAGTAGCTTAACGAACCGGCAATATAGGGTCGAACCGCTTGTCGGGCAAGTGGAAAATGGGACCCCGCAAGACCATAGTGGCCAGTAAGTGTCATTAACTTAAACCACACGCCAAAGGAGATCAGCACGATGGAACAAACATGGCACCCCGGGACATTGCTCAGGCTCTCCGGCAGTTACTGGCAGGCGTTTGCACTGCATGCCGGCGTAAAATTGCGGATTTTTTCAATACTGGCCTCTGGCGCCATGACGGCCCGGACCGTGGCAGGTCGGGCTGAGGCGGACGAGGCCGCCACAGCCCGATTGCTCGATGCGCTCAGCGCCATGGCCTTGTTGTCAAAGAAACAAGACCGGTATGAATTGAGCGACGCCGCCCGGCGCTACCTGGTGGAGGGTGCGGATGAATTCATTGGATATATGATCCTGCATCACCACTATTTAGCCCCATCATGGACGCGACTGGATGAAGCTGTGAAATTGGGCAAAGCGGTGCGTCGGCGCGCATCCCATGGCGACGACCAGGAGCGGGAAGCTTTTCTTATGGGCATGTTTAACCAGGCCATGCAGCAGGCCACCGCCATCGCCGACCATATAGATTTGCGCCGGCAGCATAAATTGATAGACCTGGGTGGTGGACCCGGAACCTATGCCATCCATTTTTGTCAAAAAAATCCACGGCTCGAAGCCGTGGTATTTGATCTGCCCACCACTCAACCTGTCGCGGAAAAAACCATTGCCCGCTTTGGCCTCTCCCAGCGCATCCAATTTTCCGCCGGCGATTATTTGAGCGACGAACTGCCAGGTCAATATGATACCGCCTGGCTCTCTCACATTCTGCATGCCCAGGGTCCCGGTGAATGCCGCAACATTATCGCCAAAGTAGTCAAAGTACTGTCACCAGGCGCCAAAATCTTCATCCACGAATTCATCCTGACAGATACCAAGGACGGGCCTCTGTATCCCACGCTATTCTCCCTCAATATGCTTCTAGGCACCGGCGAGGGCCGCTCTTATTCGCAGATGGAGTTAGTGGAGATTTTAAAATCGGCCGGGGTCACCCAGATTGAACGCACGGCCTACAAAGGCCCTACGGAGTCGGGGATTATTGGCGGTGTCATAAAGAAGTAAAGTTAGATCGGAATTTCTTTCCGACGGTGCGGCTATGGTTGCATTATTCGTTCCCAGACCCTTTGGACCGGCATGATCGTGATCTGTTGCGGGTCGATCTGCATGATATGCGCTTCAGGCAGGTAGCGGTTGATTACCAGGGAGATTTGGGTGGTGAGGGCGTCGATCTTCAAATCATTCATGGTGGCGATCATACGGATGTCGTCTTGGGCCAGGCTGCCCAAATAACTGAGCCGTTCGCGCCCGGATTGGTAGTATTGGATCTTGTTATCCAGTTCATCCATGTAGGTCAGTATGGTGCGCAGCAAATGCAGGTTGTAGTGCAGGCGCAAATGCTGGTCGGCCTGTTGCAAGGTCTCTACTTTCAGGCTTTTGGCAAGCGTACGGATCTCTGATGCAAGCTCCGTCTGCTGTTCATTCAAGCTGCTGCGCATGGCCTGGGCCTGAGCCAGGCGATCCCCCAGCTGCTGTTGGAGCAAAGCCAGATCCGCGATTTTGCGTTCCAGTTCTTCTTGTTTGGGATTGGCTTGGAGCGGAGTGGCCGCCACCAGGCCACCAATGATCGCGATGGTTAAAAGGGCGGTTGCCCACAGTAATCTCAAATATGATGTCATCATTGCAACTGAGCCTCCAATTGCCGTCGCAATCCTTCCGACAGAAATAACCGCGTACCGTAGTTTTCCCAGCGGCCAATGGATTTGAGCCCCACCATTTCGAGTTGCTCCCCACGCCATTTGGAGAGGCATGCCGTGGCTTCGGGCGATAAGGTGCTCAAGCCATTGAGCGACAGCCTTTTTCCCTTCCAAGCGGCAAGGTACTTGGCAGATTCAGCCGGCAGCTCCCGGACTCCATTGAGGCTGAGCCATTCACCCGGCCATTTGCTCAAAATTTCGGCGATCTCCGGCGATATTTCGGTCAGACTATTTAAATACAAATCTTTACCGTCCCACTTGATCAAGCACTTCGCCGTTGCGGGCGCCAGCGCGGTCAGAAGATATTTGCGATCATATTGGCCATTGCAGATTTCGGTGCTGATGGCGCGATTTAAGGGCGCGCGTTGCGCCAAGGTGCTGGCCTTTTTATTGAGATCGGTAACCACCCTGTCCCAAAGCGCCCCCAGCGTGGGCGGCACCCCTTCGACCTCATCAATGGAGAGCTGCGTGTTGTATTGCAGGAACCTCGCGATGGTATTGGCCACATCCTGCTTGAAATTTTCAATGGGAAATCCGTTAATGCCGTTGCTTAAAATCTCATAGGTATGGGTTTTGCGTTCCAGATAGAGTAACTCTTCGGTCATGGCCATCAGCTGTCCTAGTGGCGTATCCAGCTTGTTGATATAGGTCTGCCGGTGTTGCATGGCCCGCAGGCTCAATTCGATCTTTTTATCGGCCATGGCCTTTTCAAAGGAAGGGATTTGCCCATTGGATAGGCTCTCCTCTATCTTTTCAATCTCCTCGACTATCCCGCGGTCGTAATAGCTCTTTAATTGCTGGATGTCGTAAATTCTGGCCTGGATCTGCTTGTGGGCCGCGGTTAAATCTTTTTTCATATGGGCCAGCATGACCGAAGGGGGCTCAATCTCCTGCCGTTTGGGCGGCGGCAAGGCGGGCAATTCAACCTTGGATTCTTCCTGGACCTTGGCCTGTTCCGGCACGAGAGGGCCGGGCAAAGCCGCGGTGGAAGATTGCGAATCTGTGGTTTCGTTGGGTTTTGTTTCCTGGGCCGGTTTGGTCTGTTCTGGAACGGTTTTTACTTCTTCATGCGTTGGCGCCGAGGTCTGCCATATGGAGACCCACTGTTGGGATTTGTTGGGGAAGAAATGGCGAAAAGCCCAGAAACCGGATGCACCCAAAACTATAATGATGGTCATGCCGGCACCCGCATACATTACTTTGCGCATCCAGCGATGCCAGCCTTTTGTGCTTCCTTCCTTCTTCGGCTTGCTCTTCTTCCCGTTCTGGGAAGGCGGCAGGTCGGATACCTCTTTGAGGATCGGAAAATCCTTGGGTCTTTCTCCATCCTTTCGCGGTTGCCCCTCGACGGTGGGCTTCGCTGGAGTAATTTCCCCACTGCCGGAATCGCTGCCTTTGATCTCTTTATTCTCGGTCTTTGTGCCGGCGGTTTTGGGCGAAGCGGAAAGCAAATTGTTTAATTCGTCGTCAAACTCCGTTAACGAAAGACTTTCTTTGCGTGCTTGGCTCTGATCGTTCTGGGGTTTGTCCGCTTCGGAGCCATTGGCGTTCATTTCAGCCGAAAGCTCATCGGCATCTGCTTTCGTGGCTATTTTAGCGTTGTTGGCCGCTTTTTTAGCGCCGATTTCGTTGAGAATATTTTGTAGGGCGGCCTCCTGATCCTGGTCGGCGGGTTGTTCTTTCGCCGGTGTTTTGTCCTCTGCGGCCGCCGTACTGGGTGAATCTTCGGCTTTACGCTTGGATTGAATTTCAGCCATGATCTGATCCAGCGCCGCCTGCTGATCATTGGAAAGATCTTCTTCGGGTTGGGCATCCGGCGGTGGTGTATTCTTCTCTTCGCTCTTCTCATCGGCTTTGCGTTTGGACCCGATCTCCGCCATGATCTGATCCAGCGCCGCTTGCTGATCCGCGTTGAGCTCGTCATCGGCTGAAGCTTGGGTACTGGGGGGGGGGCTGGGGGCCTCCGGCGTCTTTTCATTTTTGCGTTTGGACCCGATCTCCGCCATGATCTGGTCCAATGCCGCCTGTTGATCCGTGGAGAGATCTTCTTCGGGCTTGTTTTCGGCCGCAGGCGGTTCCTTCTTCTCCTCCCCTTTGCGTTTGGACTCGATTTCGGCCATGATCTGGTCCAGCGCGGCCTGCTGGTCATTGGAAAGATCTTCTTCGGCCGGTTGGGCATCGGAGGGCGGCGCAGGGGATTGTTCCGCTTCTGACTCCCCGGCGGGCGCTGGTTCGGAGGGAGTGTTGCCAGCATCGCTCTCAGCCTGTTCTGATAACGAGGCCGCCTCAGGAGCCGCTCCTGGCGTGGGCGATGGGGGCGGAGCGGTTTTTGCGTTTTGTTCGGGAGGCGTTGTAGCGGCTGGGGGGGCTTTCGCGGCCGGAGCGGCCTTGGGTTTTTCCTTGGCTGCCGGAGCGGTGGTTTTGCCACCGGTGGCCGCGGCAATTTCCGCCATTATTTTTTCAAAGGCGGCCTTTTCATCGGCGCTCAAACTTTCCAGTTCGTCATCACCGGCGGCATCCCCTGGAGGGGCTTTATCTTGATCCGTATCACTCATGCTAAATGTTAGCTAACCGCTTCTTGATATTATGTTTTTTTGAACCAGGGTACCCCGCCGTGCTACCGGCGGCCTTCCTAGACGCAGTATATACTGTCATATCGACAGGTTTTGCCTAAACTTAAGGGCGGGACTCTCAAATCGATGGTCCTGGGGAAAAAAGAGCATTTTTACATATTGGGACGGGTGCCAAGTGTGATTGCATCCCGTCGCCCGGATCATTTTTGCGCGGTCATGTGAGGCAGTGGAATGAAAATCTGTTCGAATCCTCAAGTTCGAGTCCCAAGTATAAGCGCATTGTTTAAGCTTCAGACATTACTTCCGACTCACACCCCGTGGTAGATTGCGGCTTGTGATCATACCGGGAATTGCATATAGTAGGGGCACCATTGAATGAAGCCCAAATTTCCTTATTGACCATCACAGCAAAGATCATATGCCGGACCTTCCAGTGAAAAACATTTTGATCGATGATTCGTTGGCGCAATTGAAGGAACAGCTCGCCCAGGAAAAGAGCGCGCGCATGGCGGCCGAAGAGCGGATTCGTCGGATTATGGCGGACCACAAGCGGTTGGAAATCGAATTGATCCGTTATCGGGACCACTTCGAGTCCCTGGTGGCCAGCCGCACCGCCGAATTGATGGCCATCAACGAAAAATTGACCCATGAAAACCGCGAACGGCGTCTGGCCGAACGAGAGAGGCGCTCCTTCGAGGATCAGTTCCGCGAAGCCTCCCTCATGTTGGAGGCCATGCTCAACGCCATTCCGGACATCATCGGCGTGCAGGATGCCAGCCGGCGGGTTTTGAGGTTCAACCAGGCCGGCTACAAATTTTTTGGGCAAAACGAGGAGTTGATCAACGGTCGCCGCTGTTTCGAATTGATTGACCAGAACGGCCCTTGCGATAATTGCGCCGCGCGTCAAACACTGGAAACCAATGAACCGGCTCAGGTTGAAAAATATATCGCTTCAAGAGGGGTTTGGATGGATATTCGCGCCTACCCCATCCGGGACATGGATGGCCGGGTATTTCGCATAGTCGAGCATTGGCGCGACATCACCGATTTAAAGCGCAGCGAGGCCAACCTGATCGAGTCCGAAGAAAAATATCGGCTTCTGGTGGAAAACGCCAATGAAGCGATATTCATTTTTCAAAACAACCGCTTCCAGTTCTCCAATCGCAAGGCCCGCGAAGTCGCCCATAAACTGGCCATGGCCCAGCGGCGCAAACCCCTGGAAGAATACATCTACGCCGACGATCGTAAAGAGGCGCCGGATCAGTTGCTCAATCGCCTTAATGGGTTGGACCCAAAACCGGCCGCGCTTTCACTCCGCCTTGTAGACGCGGAGAATGAACTGATGTGGGTTGAAATGCACACGGTCAATATCCGCTGGAAGGGCGAACCCGCCACGCTCAATTTCATGCGCGACATCACCCAAAATAAGGTTCTGGAACGGCGTTTCCAGGAGGCGCAACGCATGGAGTCGCTGGGCACGCTGGCCGGCGGCATCGCCCATGACTTTAATAACTTGCTCATGGGAATCCAGGGAAATGTTTCGTTGATCTATCTGGATGCCGAGAATGATCCGCTTTTCACCGAGAAACTCAAGAACATCGAAGACTGCGTGGACAGCGGTTCGCGCTTGACCAAACAGCTGCTTGGATTTGCCAGGGGCGGCAAATATGTGGTCAAGCCCATGGACATGAACGAGATTTTACAAAACTCAGCGGAGATGTTCGGGCGCACCCGCAAAGCCATCACGATTCATGGTGACTATCAGGCTGATCTTTGGACAGTCATGGCCGACGGCAGCCAGATTGAACAGGTCTTGATGAACCTGTTTCTCAACGCCTGGCAAGCCATGAATGGCATTGGCGATTTATACCTGACCACGCGCAACATTGTTTTGGATGAAACCTTTGTGAAGCCTTATGAGGCGGAACCGGGCCGCTACATAAAGATCAGCGTCACCGATACCGGCATCGGTATGGATGAAGCCACCATGCGACGGATCTTCGAGCCATTTTTCACCACCCATGAGCCGGGGCGCGGCACGGGGCTGGGCCTGGCCTCGGTCTTCGGCATTGTCAAGAATCACAATGGCCTCATCACCGTAAAAAGCCAGGTGGGCAAGGGCAGCACCTTCGATGTCTATTTGCCGGGATCAGAATTGTCTCCGGAAGTGGAGACCCCAGTGGTGGAGCCCATCGAAATGGGGACCGAGACCATTCTCCTGGTGGATGACGAAGAGTACATTATCGATGTGGCCCGGCTGATGCTCGAAGGATTGGGCTACTCCCTGCTCACCGCCAATAATGGGGAGAAAGCCATCGCCTTATACCGCGACAACCAGGAGAAAATCTCCCTGGTCATTTTGGATATGGTAATGCCGGACATGGATGGCGAAGATGTCTACCGGCATCTGCTGGATATTCGTCCCGATGTAAAGGTGCTGTTCGCCAGCGGGTATTATGTGGTGGAACAAGCCCAATCCCTGCTGATGGCCGGTTCCAGCGACTTCCTGCAAAAGCCGTTTAATATGCACCAGCTTTCCACTAAAATCCGCGCCATGCTGGATGGGCATCCACGGGCTGTGATCTAGTCAGAACATTTCCAGTTGTTGAGGCTTTTGATTTTTTCTGGATTGCTTTTTCGGCGGTTTCGCGGGCCCGTCAGGTAGCGGTGCGGGAGCTGCCGCTTGTTTGGTGTAGATCACTTTCACCTGGTCATTGCCGCTGAATTGAATTTGTTCCACCCAATCAAAACTTAGCTCAGCTTCTTGGCGCGTCACAACCGGGAATAGATGATACTGATTGCGGTGTTTAATCTCTTTTTCCTTGTTGATGCGTTCCTGGATAAATTTTTCGTGTTGTTCCAGGCGGTTTGTCAAGACCTGGTTGGCGAGCTTAGGTAGCCCCGCAATTTTTTCCAGAATGACTGACTGAAAGTTTTGGTCGATTTCATAGCCAATGCTGTGGCGGCCGCCGGCCATGGCGGCCAGCATCGTGGTCCCGGTACCCAGAAACGGGTCCAGAACCACATCTCCCTTAACTGAAAACATCTGAATCAGGCGGTAAGGCAATTCAAATGGATAGGCCGCGCTGCGATCCCGGCTTTTGTTGTTATTATTGGTGGCTTGGCGTGTGCCGATCAGATCGAACCAGACATCCGAAAACCAGATATTGCGCTCCTCCCAGAAATAGGCGCTCTCGCGCCGGTTCTGCTTTTGCTCCGGGGAAATGAATTCTCTCATATCGCCCAACCGGAAAATCAAAATGTACTCATGCTCCAGGGTGACGTAGGCACCGGGCGGGTACATCCCTGATCCCATGAATTTGTTAGGGGCATTCGTGGTTTTACGCCAGATAATGACCGGCAACTGATCTAAGCCCAACTCCCGAAATGCGGCGATGATACGGGCGTGGTTGCCGAACAAGCGGAAGCGTCCCCCGATGGTGCGTGTGGCATCGCCGATATTAATGCATACGATGCCGCCTGGTTTGACGACGCGGCGCAACTCTTTCCAGGTATTATCCAGCAGGCGGTGCATGGCTTCGAAGGCATCGTCGACATTCGAGGATTGGAGCATCTGCTTTATGGCCGGGTCGGCGGCACAGAAAATGTCGTCCCACATTTGGATCATGGGGTAGGGGGGAGAGGTAACGACCAGATCAATGCTCTGGTCAGCCACTGCTGTCAACTGGTTGGCATTACCGATAACGATCCGATGGTTGGTTTGCATTACTTTTGTCCAGCCCCCGTTGCAACTCGTTCCTTGAATGTAAAACCGAAAAAGAGTTCTCGTCGCTGGTTGAAAGTGAATCCATTTATGGGTACAATGCCGCTCCTTTGAACAAATCGCAATGGTCTTTAACCCAAAGAGGTGAGAGTTACAATGGAAAATAGAGCGAACCACAGTCCATGGCCCCGCCGTATCATCATCGTCGGGGGACTATTGTTTTTCTTGCTGCTCCTTGGAGTGGGGCTGAATATCCTGGTGGCCAATTCATTGGTTGACATCTGGTGGTTTGATTCGCTGGGTTACCAGTTGTACTTCTGGCAGCGGATTCTTTATCGCTACTTGGTCTTCGCGGCTGTATTCCTTTTGTTCTTCCTGATATTTTTTTCTAATTTTTGGATGGCCACGCGGTTTTTTAGGCGCCAATACAAAGGCGCGGCGCCAACCGACAAACGCGGCTATCTCCGAATCGTGCATGGATTCCAGACCGGTTCGCTTCTTTTTTACGTGCCCCTTTCCATTGCCATAAGTATTCCCCTGACGCTCCCGCTATACCGCAACTGGGAACATTTTCTCTTCTACATTTTCGGTGCCGGCACTGGAACGAAAGATCCTTTTTTCGGAATGGATGTGGCCTTTTATCTTTTCTCGTTGCCGATTCACAGTCTGTTGCAGCGCCGACTGCTTTTCGCCCTGGTAATTCTTCTGGCCGGCTTGGTCGTGCTTTATATGGCCAAGAATCGATTGCAGGAAAGTCGGCTTTTTCATTTTTCCGGTTTTGCCAAATGGCATTTGAGTCTGGTGACCCTGATGGCCTTCGGCATCGAACTCTGGGGCCTGATGTTGCAGCGCTACTCCCTGGTATATGACAGCAGCCACGAGCCGCTGTTCGCGGGGCCTGGTTTTACCCAGATGAACGTGCTCGTGCCCCTCATCTGGCTGCTGATCGGGCTGATGGCCGCCACGGCTATAATTTTGATTGTGGTGCTGCAGTCCCATAAGGGCTATATGGCCCTGGCCATTGCCGTAATCGCCCTGGCTGCTGGCTTTGCGGTTCGATACTCAGAGTTTTTACCCCGGCTGGCGCAAAACTATCTGGTCAAGCCCAATGAAATCTCCAAAGAGAAGAAATTCATTGATAAAAACATCCAGAATACCTTAACGGCGTATAACCTCACCGGTGTGGAAGTTCGTGACTTTAATCACCAGCGTTTTCCCTTGCGGTCGGAACCTGAGCAAGTCACCAATCTATTGCGCAACATACCGGTCTGGGATGAGTCAACCCTGGATACAGTGTTTGAACAACTTCAAGAATTGCGCACCTACTATACCTTTCCCATCGTCAGCGTTGGTTACTACAAGGTCGGTGATCGCTATCAGCAGGTGTATCTATCGCCGCGGGAGCTTGATCATGACAACCTGCCCGCCGAATCGCGTAACTGGAGCAACGATCATCTGCAATATACCCATGGCTACGGGGTCGTCATGACACCCGCCAGTCAGGACGGCGGCAATGCCATGACCTGGTTCATCCGCAATATTCCACCAGAATCCGAATATGGGTTCAACATCGAGCAACCGCGTATTTACTTCGGCATGCAGGATTACCCTTACGCCATCGTGCCCAATAAGGCCGGAGAACTGGATTACCCCAGCGGCGAAAGCAATGTGACCAATAATTACGATGGTCGTGGTGGCATACCGATTTCTTCCCCATGGCGCAAATTTTTATTCTCCTATTATTTCGGCGATAAGGACATCTTTTTTTCATCCAAGATTACCGACCAGAGCAAATTACTCTTCAGGCGCAATGTTCTTGAAAGTATTCGCCAGTTGACTCCCTTCCTTTTGCTGGACCAGACACCTTATGCGGCCACGACGAACAAAGGGATCTATTGGATCGTGGACGCCTACACCACCTCCACTTGGTATCCGGCCGCGGCCACCAGCACCGTGAATAAACAATCGCTAAATTATATCCGCAACAGCGTCAAGATCGTGGTGGATGCTTACAACGGTTCGGTGGACTACTATGTCTTCGATTCCACGGATCCGATCATTGGCGCCTATCAGCGCATCTATCCCGGATTTTTTAAGGATAAAAGTCAGATGCCCGCTGAACTTCGGCCCCATGTACGCTATCCCAAGGACCTGTTTGACATCCAGATGCGGCTTTATGCCAAATATCATCAGACCGATCCCCAGGTTTTCTTTCAACAGGAAGACTT
This sequence comes from Deltaproteobacteria bacterium, assembly GCA_021824175.1. GTDB lineage: Bacteria > Desulfobacterota > Desulfobacteria > Desulfobacterales > Desulfosarcinaceae > Desulfatitalea. The sequence goes on along the minus strand of JAKALP010000005.1, from coordinate 170,766 downwards.
GTGGACTTTTGCCCAAGCGGTTGGGCAGGAAACCACGGTTCCCCTGACGCCTTATTATGTGACTCTGGATTTGATCAAATCCGGGCAGCTCGATTTCTCCCTGTTGGTGCCCATGTTCCCCAAAGGACGGGATAATCTGCGGGCCTTGGGCGTGGTGGGATGCGATGGCGACAATTACGGCAAAATTGTGATCTACAATTTCCCGAAAGGTGAGCTAGTATATGGGCCGGCCCAGATCGACGCCCTGATCAATCAGGACCCGACCATTGCCCAGCAATTTACGCTTTGGGATCAGGCCGGCTCATCCGTAGTACGCGGCAAGATGATTATTCTGCCGGTACAAAACAGCGTGTTGTTTATCCAGCCGGTTTACCTCAAAGCGACTTCACGGGTCAAAATTCCGGAATTGCAGCGCATCATCATGAGCGAAGGCCGCGTGGTAGTGATGGAGAGTTCATTGGAAGAAGCATTTGCTAAGTTGCGGGAACGCGTTCAAAAAGAGATTGAAGGAGTCCAACGGCTTTATCCCAAGTTGCCTGACGATCAAGCCCCCCAGGCAGAACCACCGCCCGCGGAAGTTGAAAAGAAGCCTCCGCAGCCAGAAAGCGCACCCAATGCCGTGCCTGCCCCGGAGAAAAAAGGTGAAGAAGAGCCCGCGCAACCTAAAACATATACCCAAGAGGTGCTTTAAAGTAAAAATGGGCCGCCGCGATATTCTGTGGCGTCCGAGGGATACAGTAAAAATATTCTCGCGCAAAAACACAAAGCCACGAAGAGTTTACAGCAATCTTCGTGGCTTTTCGTTGAGGCACTATTTTACTTTACTACTTCCGCCACGATGGCCTGGGCCTCTTCCTGAATTCTCTTGAGATGCTCTTCGCCCTTAAAACTCTCGGCATAGATTTTATAGATATCTTCGGTGCCCGAGGGCCGGGCCGCAAACCAGCCGTTGGCGGCGGCCACCTTAAGGCCGCCGATGGCAGCGCCGTTGCCCGGAGCATGGGTGAGGGCCGCCTCAATCTTCTCTCCAGCCAAATCTTTGAGTTTGATCTTGTCCGGCGAAAGTTTGGAGAGCGCTTTCTTCTGGGCCGGCGTGGCCGGAGCATCGATGCGGGCATAGACCGGCGCACCGAAGCGGGCCGCCAGCTCCTGGTAGATCTGCGCGGGATCACGCTTCATCTTGGCGGTGATCTCCGCGGCCAGTAGACAAGCGATCAGGCCATCCTTATCCGTGGACCAGGCCGTGCCATTCATGCGCTCAAACGATGCGCCGGCGCTCTCTTCTCCCCCAAAACCCAGGGTGCCGTCTAACAAGCCGTCCACGAACCATTTAAATCCCACCGGCACTTCTTGCAATCTTCGGCCCAATGCTGCGGCCACGCGATCGATCATCGAACTGCTGACCAGGGTCTTGCCAACGGCCGCCGAAGAGGCCCAACCGGCTCGATTCTGAAATAGGTAGTGAACGCAAACCGCCAAATAGGGATTGGGCGGCATTAACCCCTGAGTGCTGGTGACAATCCCGTGTCGGTCGTGATCGGTATCGCAGCCAAAAGCAATTTGGAAACGATTTTTAAGCCCGATCAGCCGTTGCATGGCATGGCTGGATGACGGGTCCATGCGGATACGGCCATCCCAGTCCAAGGTCATGAAGCGGAAGGTCGGATCTACGGTGTCATCGACGATCGTTAAATTAAGCTGATACCGTTCGGCTATGGCCGGCCAATAATGAACGCCGGCGCCGCCCAGTGGGTCAACCCCCATGACGATACCGGCATTGCGAATGGCAGCCATGTCGATCACTTTGTCCAGCTCGCCCACGTAAATACCAAGGTAGTCATAAATACGCGTAGTGTCGGCCCGCAAGGCCTTCTCGTATGGCATGCGTTTGACTTCCCTGAGGTTGTCAGCCAGCAGTTCATTGGCGCGCTTTTCGATCCAGGCTGTGATTTCGCTTCCGGCCGGCCCACCGCTGGGAGGATTATATTTGAACCCGCCGTCTTCGGGCGGATTGTGCGATGGGGTGATGACGATGCCGTCGGCCAATCCGCTCGCGCGGCCCTGATTGTAGGTTAAGATGGCGTGGGAGATAGCCGGAGTAGGAGTGTAGTCATTGTCTTTGGCGATCATGGTCAAAACATTGTTGGCCGCCAGTACTTCCAGTGCCGTGGCCATGGCCGGTGTGGAAAGGGCATGGGTATCCATTCCCAGGAAAAGCGGGCCATTGATGCCATGGGCTTGGCGGTAAAAGCAGATCGCTTGACTAGTAGCCAGAATGTGGTCTTCGTTGAATCCGGATTTTAAAGACGAACCGCGGTGGCCGGAAGTTCCAAAAGAAACACGCTGCTCGGCAATTCCCGGCTCAGGGTGACGCGTATAATATGCGGTGATCAATTCGGGGATATCGACGACAGCGGCCGGTGGAACCGGTTGCCCCGCTAATGAACTGATGGTCATGAAAGGCTCCTTGAAATCAACTTTTTTCACTGTTGATGCCGCTGGTGGTGACATTGACCGGCGCACCTTTCACGGTGGCATCAATGGCATCGTAAATATTTTTAAAGGCCTCGGCGAAATTGCTTGGCGACAACCTGCCCACCTCGATGAATTTAACGGCGATTTCCTTGCTGGCCCGCAATACCTGTTCTTGGGTCGATTCTTTACCCATGGTTCCCCTCTCATTCAAAATGTAATAATTTTGGATTGTTAACAATTGGATAGGGGCCTGTCAAGGGGTATGGTGCCTCTCCATTTGACACTCGCTCTGAATTTCTCTATGTTCACGGAATTTCGAAGCCTGTAACGACCGGCCCTTGCGAGGAGATTATCAACCCCATGGCAGTCAAAAAAAGCAGCCGCCCCTATCCCATCCAGAAGGTTGACGGAGTAAAGCCCGACCCCCTTGAACCTATGCCCTATGCCTATCGCGGACACCGTGATATTCTGATTACGATCAAGCAACCTGAATTCACCTCGGTCTGCCCCATGACCGGTTTGCCCGATTTTGGTACCATCACCATTCGCTACCGTCCGGATGCCAAGATTATTGAGCTCAAATCGCTCAAGTTTTATCTACTCCAATATCGCAATGTCGGGATTTTCTATGAGCACGTGGTCAATCACATCCTGAACGACCTGGTCAAAGTGCTATCCCCCAAGTGGATGGAGGTGGTGGGGGACTTTTCAGCGCGAGGCGGCATCACCACCGAAGTCATCGCCCAATACGACGCCGGGCAATAATGAGCGATCATTATCTATCGCCAAACCCCTATTTACTTCACTCGCCCCTCACGCCAATGCATGGGAGAACATACACAATGCGCCGATCTATACTGCTATTATGGGTGACATTCGCGGCAGGACTTGTCTGTTGCGCATGTGCCAAGCCGGATTTTGTACGCAGCAATCCACGGCTCACTTTTTCAGAAGCAAAAACCAATCCCAGCGCTTATAAAAAAAAGGCGGCCATTGTGGCCCCTCGCGTTGCAACAACTCCTTACGCCCAAACAGCCGAGACTATTTTATCTCAACAGATTATCGAAACGATTCGCAATAGTGATCATGATCTCATATTGTTAGATCAGAAGACAAATCAACTGCCAGACTACCTAAAGACTTCCAATCTTTTCATTGAAAGTAAAACCGTCTATGGAATCTGTGAAAAGGCGCGCTCCGATGGATTTCAATTTTTGCTGCAGGCGCGGGTATTGAATGTCGCTCCTCAGAAAAGAGAAAGAGGTATCTGGTGGTTTCGTAAAATGCGTTATTATATCGCGGTTGATCTTGGCTTGGATATTTATGACGCCATCACGGCCGCCAAACTGATGAATCAGGTGAAGAGCACCGAGGTTGAGGTCCGGCAGAGTGATTATGAAGAGATGGTCGCCGGTCATGCCGGAGAGATCCGTGAGGTGAACGAGCTCGTCGCGGATATGGCGCAAACCCTTGGCCACGAAGCCATCAGCGCCATTAGAAACGCCATGTGGATGGCCCCAGTGATCGACATCCAGGATAACCGCATCATTTTTGCCGTCGCTGGCTCCGCGGGAGTCAAAGTGGGAGATCACTGGATGATCTTCGAGGGGCGCCGCGTGGTTACCGGAGCTGAAGGCGAGCAGTATATTGCCCCTGGCTATAAATTGGCCGATGCCCGCGTTGTTGCCGTGGAGCAAAGCAAAGTAATCGCCACGGTTGAAGGTCAAAATGACATCCGGCCCGGAGACATTGGGTGCCCTTCCAGGTAGAGAAAAAAGAGAAAACACACCGGAAAGGATACCGCGCCAGCCATCTTCCCACACCGGAAAGAATGAAGATTTTCCGCGAGGCAGCTCAGCAGAACCATTAATTTTTGAAACAAGGTTTTTTCCCGTCACACCTGCCTGCGCCGGGGCTCGATGGAGAAATCCCCGAAGCCCCAATTGTTTACTTCCGCATTATCATTGGCCCCAGCTGCCGCCCGCCGAACAGGTGCATGTGCAGGTGAAGTACTTCCTGGTTAGCGTCACGGCCGCAGTTGACCAGCAGACGATAACCAGTTTGGGCAATGCCCTCTTTTTCCGCGATCCGCTTGGCAACACTGAACATATGACCGAGGGTGGCCTCATCCTCGGGATTCACATCGTTGACGGTGGGAATTTCCTTATTGGGGACAATCAGAATATGGGTAGGGGCTTGCGGGTCGATGTCCCGGAACGCGGTGATTTGGTCGTCGCGATAAACAATGTCTCCTGGGATTTCGCCTTTGATGATTTTTGAAAATATGGTTGCCATGATTGCTCCTTGGGGTTGGATTGGGGCGCGTGACGATGGATAAACTCGATCACAATGGTGCTGTGGTTTTTGGTTTATCGCCGGGCCACGGTGGAAGCCCTGACCAGCCAATCCTTGTTCCAATTGGCGGAATCATTTTGGGCCCCGTGACGTTGATCACAATTTTGTCTCCGGCAAACCGGGCACTCATCTGGTTTGCAAGGGTCCATATGTACCAGGACGCTGGCTTTGCCATTGAATTCTTCGATGACCACTTTTTCGAGGATATTGGCTTCGGAATGGGCCTTTTCCAGCGTGAGCGATTCCGGCAGCACCAGATGCAGATCAATATGAACCATGGCTCCGGCACGCCAGGCGCGCAGCTGGTGGATATCCACCCAATCAGGGCGTCGGTGCTTTGACAGCAACCGAGTGAGTTTTTCAAGCAGCTCCGGGTCAGAGGCATGCATCAGGCGCGTAAAGCTTTGGTAGACCAGTTTTCCGCCGGAGATCACGATATTTATACCCACGAGGCAGGCAATGGCACCATCCAATTGCAACCAGCCGGTCAGATAGACGAGCAGCAGTCCCACCACCACTGCCACGGAAGAGTAGACATCGGTCAAAATATGCTTGCCATCGGCGATGAGTACGATGGAATCGGTTCTGCGCCCCGTGCGGATCAGATAAAGCCCCAGCAGTAGATTGATGAGCGTGGCGCCGAACAGGAGCGCAATTCCTTTTTCCAGGACCTCCAGCGGGTGGGGCGATATTAAATGAATCAGTCCGCTGTAAAAGATGCCTATGGCCGCCGCCATGATCAGCGCACCTTCAAATCCGGCTGAAAAATACTCAATTTTCCCATGGCCGTACGGATGTTCCGGGTCGGGCGGTTTGGCGGCCACCCAAACGCTGATGGCGGCAAATATTCCTGCCACGACATTGATAATGGATTCCAGCGCGTCGGATAAAATCGCGGAAGAGTGGGTTAGCCAATAGGTGAAGAATTTGGCCCCGAGCAGTAAAATGCTGACGAGCACCGAAATGCGCATGGCCTTCATGCGCAGGGGCTGCAGGTCGTCCGTGTCATCCGTTCTAAAAAGAGTCGGGTTGGGTTTGCTTTGGTTCATGTATGGCGCAATCGTCTTATTGGGGGTCGATCTCCGGCTGATCACCAGCAGGATATGAATTTAGGATCAATCCCATCAAATCCCACCAGGTGTCAAGGGGCATCAGAGGGCGGTAAATATCATTTCGGGCTGGATATCGGTCTTTGAGAGGGTATCTGCCGGAGTCACGCCAGTGAGGAGCAAGGCTGAGCGGAAACCCACTTGATTGGCGCCGGCAATGTCCGCGGCCAGGTTATCGCCTGCCATGAGAATCCTTTCCGGCGGGATGCTGCGGCCCTGTGTCCGCTCCAGCAGTTGATGGGCCTTCTGAAAAATGGGAGCAAAAGGCTTGCCCAGATAAAAAGGCGCCAGGGCCAGACCATAGGCCTTCAATACCTGCTGGATAAAGCGGGCCACGCCACCAGCGGCAATGTGAATCTTGAGCGCTCCACCAGGGTAGAATTCATCTGGATTGGGAACAATCAGGGGTGCATCAGGTCTATCGATAAAGAAGTTAACCACGGCATTAATCACTGGTTCCCATGGATAGTTATCTTCTCCAATAATGACACCGGTGCATTGCTTCAGCGAGCTCAAAGTTCTAGTGGCCTTCAGGCCAGCGGCTTCGGCATAGCAGGGGGTGCCCAAATCGCCCATGATAAAAAAGGTGCGCCCGGTGTATCTCTTTTCTTCCACCAATGGTTTTAGGGCATGACCGCAGGAGACGATTTGATCCGGCCCAATAGCCAGACCGGCGCGAGATAAGCGCTCGGATTTTTCTTCCGTGGAGTGATTGCCATCATTGGTCAGGAACAGATATGGCAGGCGGTTGGACCGCAGTATTTCGAGCAGGTGTTGACTGCCGGGCAGACGCCGGCCGTCATTGATCATCACGCCGTCAATATCCAGCAAAACAGCATCCAATTCCGATGGGTGCTGCTCAATCCAAAGGGTCAAAGAGGGTAGGATCATTGTGGGTTCGATTGATTCCGATGGGTGGTCACAAGCTATCCAGGTCATTCATTCTGGCCAGGATTTTATAAAGCGCCTGAGTTCCCATGTTCTGCTCGCCCTGGGCCATGGCGGCCAAGTACAACTGCTGCACCAGGGCCAAACCAGGCAAACTCAGGTTCATGCGTCGGCACTCTTCCAGCGCGATCCCCATGTCCTTAACAAAATGCTTGATGAAAAATCCGGGATTATAGTCGTGGGCCGCAATACGGCGGCCAAGATGATTGATAGCCCAGGAGCTGGCGGCACCGCTGCCGATGACATCGATCACCGTATTGAGTTCCATGCCGTTTCGTTGGGCATAGAGCAGCGATTCCACCACGCCGATCATGGTTCCGGCGACCAGAATCTGGTTGCACATTTTGGTGTGCTGACCGCTGCCCGGGGGGCCCATGTGGACGATGTTTTTTCCGAGAATTCCTAAAAGTTGGCGGCCGCGTTCAAAATCGGTTTTGTTCCCGCCCACCATGATCGCCAGAGTGGCTTCCCGGGCGCCCACATCACCGCCGGATACCGGGGCGTCCAGGGCTGAGCTTCCTTTTTTGTTGGCCTGTTCATGGATTTCCATTGCCAGTGCGGGGCTTGAGGTGGTCATGTCGACGATCAAGGTGCCAGGGCCGGCCCCGGCGATAACCCCATCGGGCCCCAGTATCACCTGCCGCACATCCTGGGGATAACCCACAATGGAAAAGACGATGCGGCACTCCCGGGCGACTGCTTTGGGCGTCTCGCACCAATGCGCTCCACTTTTCAATAGCTGGTCTGCTTTGGATTTGGAGCGGTTGTGAATAAACAGCTCATGGCCGGCCTTGATCATATGGCCGCACATGGCGGCGCCCATCACGCCGGTGCCGATCCAGCCGATTTTCATGAGGTCCATTCAATGCCCCCGATCTTTCAGCGATTCCAGTCGTTATTTAATGAATTTTTGGATGGGTGTAAATATATTTGGGGGTAGGCTGGGGGATTACACGGCTTGTACCCAGATCATTAAGATGAAATACTTCTTGCAATCAACCCTGGGATTATAGGTGATATGTACCCATGGAAGATATTCGCGTGGAATGCTACAGCGGTTACCGGGGGGAGGAAACCCCCCGGCGTTTCTGGCTGGGAGAGCGCTGTATTGAAGTGCTTCAGGTGGTCGACCGCTGGCTGGCCCCGGATCATCGTTACTTTAAATTGGTTGGCGATGATGGCGGGACCTACATTCTGCGCCACGATCCTTGCACGTCCAAATGGGAGATGACTTTCTTTCGTCAGCCTTCCCCACCGCTTTGAGCGGGCGCCTCGTCTTGTGGCTCCTGCTCATCATCCGATTCAGAGCCGGCATCATCCGGTGACGCTTTTTCAATGGTCGGAATCATCAACTGCTGGTTGATCTTCAGGTCGGACAAATCCGCCTCGGGGTTGCAGTGTTTGAGCAGCCACATGGGGATTTCAAATTTGTCCTGGCACAGGGTCCAACAGGTATCACCGCGCTGCACGTTGTAAGGCTGCAGCTCGCCGATGCGGTAGACCGCAAAGAAGTCTTCTTGTAAACGTTTGTGATATTCGTAGCGGGTCTGCTCAAAGTCGGAGGCGGTCGTCCGGTACAGGGGAATTTTGACTTTCTGATTGGGTTGGAGAACGGTCCCGAACTTCAGTTTATTGAGATTGCGAATCTGCTGGGTGCGCACGTTGGCCCATTCCGCGTAGTGGCCCAGGGTTTCCTCGACTTCTACACGCAAAATGCCCACCGGCCGGCCATCCACCGTAATCATGCGTTCGAACTTCACGTCGGCGGTGACGATCTGCTCATTGCGGGCTTGCAGCATGGCTTCGGCGCTCATAGTCGCTGCTGGCGCAGGTTCAACCGGCCCGACCGGGATAACCGATGCCAGCACCGGTTGCGGATAGCGCCCTGTGGTAGACCCAGGCTGTTGCGAAGTCTGCGACTTATCATCGGCGGATGTCGTTTCTTGGGCTGCGGATTGTTTATCAGATTCCGCACGGTCTTCATCAAAGGGCGGCTCAACGGGCGTGGTATCTTGCACCGCTGCAATGTGAACAGGCTCTTTAGCAGGTTCGGATGCTTTGGCAACAGTGGGGGCCGCTTGGGCTTTGGGAGCGGTTTGGGCGGCGGTTTCCTGGGGTTCGATTTTAGCAGGCGGCTCGGCTTTGGCGGTCAAAACGGGTTCAGCAGTAATTTCCGGTTTGGCTGGCGTGGGCGCTGGCGCGGGCGGTTCGCTTACAGTCGCGGATGAGGTTGGTGGTGATTCTTTCTGTGCCACCGTCGTTTGCCCTCCATGGGGCTCCTCAATTTTAGTTGCTGGCGCATCAGCCGCGGGAACAGGCTCGGGCGCTGCTTTTTGCGCGGGCGGTTCCATCTTGGCAATCAGCGTGGGCTCGCTGGGTTCGGTTACAGGTTTGAGCGGTGCTTTTAAATGGTCGTCCGGCAATGGAATGCGCAGGGTCTGATGGGGATAAACCGTGGCATGGCGATCGAGGTTGTTGGCCAAAATGAGGTCGGAGAGCTGCACGCCATGGGTCCGGGCAATTTGGCCGGCCGTATCTCCATCCTGAACCGTATAGAAATTGCTAGGCTTCTGGGCGGTCTTGTAAAGGGTGCTGGGAACAGCGGCCGTCATGATCGGTTCTTTGGCTTCCGAAGACGCGGGCAGGCGCAGACTGTATCCCTTTGGGATCAGCTTCTGACCGTTGAATACAGGCTGGCGCAAGGCAGGATTGAGTTGCTTGATCGTTTGAGCATCCGTGCCGAAATGACGGCTTAAATCCTTCATGGCCACGTAACCTTCCAGAACCACGCTCCGGCACGGCAACGGGCGATCCAATGGCAGATCGCCGAAATAGGCTTTATAATTGGACGCCACTTGGCGAGCGGCTAAAAATTCAGAATAGAAATTGCGGGAAGCGAACTTGAAGCTGCGGCTTTGATAAGACTTAAAAACTTCTTCATATTCACCGTGCTGGTTTTTAGCGCGCTGCATACCCGAGGTGCCATGGTTGTAAGCCGTGATGGCCAGAGGCCAACTGCCAAGGGTTTCATAGTTCTCGCTCAATAAATCGGCGGCCGCGTAGGTCGCCAGGATCGGGTCGCGCCTTTCATCCACCGCATAGCCCACGTTCATGAACCTTTTGCCCGTGGAACGGGTGAACTGCCACACTCCGGCGGCCCCGAATTTGCTGTACGCATTGGGATTAAAAGAAGATTCCACGTGCGGCAAATAAGCGATATCTTCGGGCAGCCCTTTTTGCCTCAAGATCTCCTGGATCTGGTCCATATAGGCGCCGGAGCGAATCAGGCCGGCCTGGAAGCGATCCTTTTGTCCGATTTGGCACCTGACCCTCGTGGCGGCCAGGCGAAAACCGTGGGCATCGCAAGGAGGATCGAACAACGCGGCGACCCGCCGGCACTCCTCATTGGCCGTGTCAGGAGCCTTGGCCAACTGCTTCAGGATGCGCTCATATTTTTCATTGGCTTCTTTCATTCGGCGGCGGTTGGTTTTGGCAGCGCCCGGATGTTCATAGGGCAGCAGGGGAATCACCTCGTAGATGATGTTCAGATTGTCACTATCGTGCACAATGCCCTGGCTGGTGGCATATTGGGAATAGACTTTGGTCCAGAAGGCCACATTGGGCGCGATCACGTCAGGCATGGGAAATGGGTCGGTGGCGGCCAGAAGTACAGAGGTACTTAAAAGCAGCACTAAGGTGACGATCATGGCGATGGTTTTGGTGCGGGGGATGTTCATTACGCAAGTCCCTTTTTCCGGAAAAAGATAGGTTTTTAATATTGCTGTGTTCAAATAAGCAAAGAATATACCATTTGCTTCTGAGTTTGATTTTCCTTTAACCCCTTACACTTAACAAAAGCCGACATCCACCGCAACCGGGAGATCCCCCAATAGCGCCAAAATACAGGCATCTTTAACCAGCCAAGTCCAATAAAACGGTTGGTTCATCCTCCTTGCATTTGATTCTCTTCAGTTCTAAAGTCAGGTCAGCTCGGCATACGGTTAATCCCTCTTTTCTTGGCCAATGAATGTCTTTAATCCAGGAAAGCGGACGGCGTTCAAAACGATAGGAGCCGACGATGAAAATCGAAACCAAACATTTACCCAGTGAAGGAATCTCTTTGACCTTCGAGGTCGGAGCCAGGGAATTTTCCGTTTTAAACGAAATGATGGATAACGCGGAGTGCGCCTTCGACCACCCCATTCAGATTCAGGTCGAGGCGGCGCCCGAACACGATCTGATCAAGGTCAAGGGGACCCTTTCGACCATTGTCGGCCTGTCTTGCAGCCGCTGCCTGGCCGATTTTCAGGAACCCCTCAGGCGGCGTTTCACCCTGCGATTTTCCAATGCCATTGCGTCCGATATCGGACCAGCCGGTGCTGATGAGATTGAACTCAGCGCGGAACAGATGGACCTGATGCCCTTTGATGGCGAAGTGATCGATCTCAGGGAGGCTATTCAAGAACAAGTGATATTGGCCCTCCCGTTCAAGCCGTTATGCAAGGAGGATTGCAAGGGGTTGTGCCCTCGCTGCGGCGCGGACCTGAATGCCGCTCCCTGCCAATGTGAGGTGGATACCAAAACCAATCCCTTTGCGGAGCTAAAAGGCCGCCACTGGCCAGCCCGCTAAAGGAAGCAAACCCCCGCGGTCGGCGGCGGCAAATAATTTTGGGAGAGCTTTTTCGATATGTCGATCAGACTATTGGCCAAGGATCTCTACCGCTTTCAGCGAGAAGTGGAACAACTTGAAAAAGAGCTGGCCGCCCTGCCGTTGGCCAAGCGCGCCCCAGTAGAAGAGAAATTACGCCAAGCCATGAAAGAACGGGATTACCTGAAGCGCGCTTTGGATGGGCAGCTGGGGCGGTAAGAGAACAAGGTGTAGTACACTATCCGCCGTCAACAAAACTAAACCAATCTGTGTACGCCGATTCAACGCCGATTTCTATTTCTTCTGCATGATGATTTTATAATATTGGGTCAATCTTCGGAATTCTGCTGGATCACCGCCCTGATCAGGATGATATTTAAGCGCCAGGCGTCGATAAAGGCAGGATAAGGATTTCTTGTCCAGCTTTTTAAGTTCTTTCCACGAGAGCCCAAACAAACGGGCGGCCTCCTCCAGTTTGACTTTCACTTTGGGCGGGGGATGATAAACCCGGTGGCGATTGATGAAGTCTTCCACTTCAGCCTGCCATTGAGGTCGTCTTGGGACTTCGAAGTCGAAGTACATCATTGCATATTTGGTGAGGTAGTCATTCAGTCTACTGTCAATGTGCATGCCCGCCCAGAATGTGTTATTCCCGTTTAGGCCGCAAAGCTGGGATACAAAGTAGTTGTCCAGTTGATCTATAAGGGGTACTTGGCCATCTTTTACAGGAGTAAAGCGTTTGAGCTCAAAAATAGCGGCCACATAGACTGGCTTTTCATGGGGCTTGAGGGTCAGTTCTTCGTGCAAAAAATATTGCTCCAGCTCATCTCTGGATTTTGCGAATAGCGGGCCGAAGAATTTTTCGGGCATGCTTTCCAAGTGTCTCTGGCTGCCCGGGCCGAAGCGCAAATAGTGATACCGGCGTTTATCAAAAGGGTGGGGAGGTGGCAGGGAAGAATTCATTTTGGTTAACGCTTTGGGAATGGATTGGCGAAGGCCGCGGTCGAAGCCGTTAATCACACGCTGTATTCTGGGTTCCAGAAAATCGAACAGGGTCCGGTCCAGGTCATTTTGGTCCGCCTCCGCGCCTGCGTCTGCCAATGCTTCCATCAATGCCTCGTCATAGTAGTAGCCGCTACCGCCGACATACGTGATGTATCGTGTAGGATCGGGCCCTAATGTAACAAGGTCGCGGCTTCGCATGTACCCGCCATCCTCATAGGATTGGCGAATGGCATAATGGGTGATGCCGTGATTCTTTACCCTGGCCAGGTACATGGAGCGCCTCCTTGGTCGCCAATATAGGCAGCAGCGCGTGACAAGGCAAATGAAGCTGGGTTGAAAATCACATCAAGGACTGTTAAGAAAACCCATTTTCTGGAGGAACTATCTTCGAAGCAAGACGATCAAAAGAGACAGGAGGAATTCAACGAGATGAGACGGTGGCGCAGTTTTTGGGTAATGGCGGGGATTTGGCTCTTGTTCTGCTGCTCTCAAGCAATGGCCGTGGAAATCAATGACAAGATATCCATAGATGGTGTCCTGGCGGGCGCTTATCAGCATCAGAGTCTGAGCGATGCACCGGGTTACGAAGATTCCGGTCGCGGTGGGCTGGCATTTCAGCCCTCCATCAATATGAAACTGACCGACATAGATGAAGTTCATGCCAAGTTCGGTTTCGGCGCGGGAAACGGTTTGGCGGACGGTACCAGCCCGTTCAACCTCAACCCTTGGGCCGTGGATCTGGAAAGCAGCGTCAAAGGGATAAACGGTCGTGATCGTGATTATCTGCTGACCGCCAATTATTTGCACAAGCTCGATTTGGACACCATCGGCCAACTCAGCCTGACCGGTGGCCTCATCGATGCCACCCTTTACTTAGACCAGAATGTTTATGCCAACTGCGCTTATAATCAATTCCTGAACGCAGCCTTGGTCAACGGCCCCAATGTCTTCTTGCCTTCCTACGATTTGGGCGCCGCCGCCGAGTGGAGCAAAGAACAGTTTTCCGCGGCATTGGTAGTGATGAATGTGGGCCAAAACGATAATGGCGAGAACTTCAACTTTTTTGGCGCCCAGTTCGGCTATACCCTTGAAACCGGTTTGGGCGAAGGTCACTATCGCCTGAATGTCAATAAAACCACCGATGACTTCGATGGCCCCAACGGCACCACGAAGAAATCCAAAATCGGCGTCCTGGCCTCATGTGACCAGGAACTGAACGATATCTTCGGCGTTTGGGTCAGGCTGGGCTGGCAGGACGACGCAGCCTTGATCAATTACAAAAACCTCATATCGGGCGGTTTGAATATCAAAGGCAGTCCATGGGCCCGGCAGATGGATAACATCGGGATTGGATACGCTTTCTTAGACGACGGTAACAACACCATTGATTCAACCAATGTATTGGAGGTTTATTATCGTTGGGCGCTCAATGAGTTTTCCGCCGTGACCTTAGACTTCCAATACATGGAAGATAAATATCTCAATTCTTACAGCCCCAAAGGGTTGATCAGCGGGCTGCGCTTTACGGCCGCATTTTAGAACCGGCTTCGAGCTGCTTATAGGAGATCATTCAGTAGACCAGGCGTTTCCATTACGCCTGGTCTACTGTTTTAGAAGCCCAAGGGAGGCCCCCAGTCTCTCACGGCACCAGGTGCGGCACTCTTCAAGGAAACGTCTTTGATAACTGGGATCACTCATGCGGTGATCGCCCCTTTTGTAGATGACGACTCTTTTGGGTTCCTGGGCCGCTTCATGGATCAGGCCGGCGTGATTCACCGGAACGATTTCATCCGCTTCGCTGTGCATCACCAGAATGTTTTTCAAAAGGGGGAGCTGGGGACGGATATCGAAATGAAATTGGGCCAGGCTGTCCGCCCTAATGGTATTGTGCTGCTGGATTTCGCGTACGACGCCATCGTGAATGGCGCCGCTATGCACCGGCGCGGCAAAGGTGATGAGCAGCGGCATGGGATGCTCGGCCGCCGCGGCCATTACCACCGTGCCGCCGAAACTGCTGCCAAATAGGCCCACGACCGGCCCGGTGCGGGAATGGCTTTGCAGAAAAGTCATGGCATGATAAAGATCGCGGCAGCGCGCGGCCAGCAATTCGGCAGCGTGCTGCGTTCCCTGGCTGTCGCCGCAGCCGCGGTGATCAAAGCGCAGGAAGGCCAGTCCCATCTGGTTGAGGGTTTCCGCCAGGGCGATCTGCTTGGGAGACTGGCGATGCGCCAAGAGCCCATGGCAGCCGATGATGACTGCTGGCTTGGGCTGGTCTGGTAAATGGAGCGTGCCGGTCAATTGGCAGCCGTCGGACATGAAATGTACGATGTGTTCACTAGGCATTTGGAATCACCTCTTTGGTGAGTGGTGAGCGGGATATAGCATGACAATAAAGAAGGGACAACTCATCGAGCTGGACATTTCCCAGGTGGCCTTCGGCGGTAAGGGGCTGTCTAAAGTGGATGGCCTGGCGGTGTTTGTGGAGCGTGCCGTGCCGTTGGACCGGGTCGTGGCGCGCATCACGAAGAAGAAAAAAAGTTATGCCGAAGCCAGAACGGTAGAACTACTAAAGGCTTCCCCCCAGCGGGTTCAAACCCCTTGTCCATACAGTGGCTATTGCGGGGGGTGCACTTGGCAGTTTTTGGATTATAACTATCAGATTCTTTACAAACAGCAGCATGTGAAGGAGTCTCTCGAACATATTGCTCTGATCCAGGAGGTGCCGGTCCATCCCACCATCAGCAGTCCGAAGATCTTCGGTTATCGCAATAAGATGGAGTTCTCCTGCACCACGCGGCGTTGGCTGCTGCCTGAAGAGATGGGCCGCGACGACGTGGATGCTGGTACGGCTTTGGGACTGCACGTGCCTGGCACTTTTGACAAGGTAATCGATATCGAGGCCTGCCTTCTAATGCCCGATCTGGGCAACCCGATCTTGCGGGACGTGCGGCAATATATAAAGGACTCGCCCCTGCCGGTCTATGGGCTGCGCTCTCATGAAGGATTCTGGCGCTTTCTGGTCGTGCGTCACGCCACGGCCGGCGACTATTGGATGGTCAATATCGTCACTGCCGAAAAAAGACTGGAAGCGGTTCAGCCATTGGCCGATCTGTTGAAGCAGAGGTATCCCCAGATCATTTCAGTGATCAACAACATCAGCGGCCGAAGGGCGGCCATTGCCATCGGCGAACAGGAGGTAGTGCTGTCCGGTCAGCCTTTCATTTTGGAGCGTATCGGTAATCATGAGTTTGAACTGTCGGCCAACTCCTTCTTCCAGACCAACACGCAAGGCGCCCGGCAGCTCTATGAGACGGTTCGGCGCTACGCGGATTTGAATGGCCGGGAACGGGTAGTGGATCTCTACTGTGGCACTGGCACGATCGCCATCTATTTGGCCGCGACCGCCAAGGAGATCATCGGCCTGGAAGTAGTTGAGAGCGCCGTGGCCGATGCCCGGCGCAACTGCCTTCGCAACGGCATCGAAAACTGCCGCTTCATTGCCGGCGATGTGCGTCAAACACTGAAGCAATTGGACCACTGCCCGGAAGTCATGATTATTGATCCCCCCAGGGCCGGCATGCATCAGGATGTGGTGGCGCAAGTGCTGGCCTTGGCTCCGCAGCGTATCGTCTATGTCTCCTGCAACCCCGCCACCCTTGCCCGTGATTTGGCCCTTATGAAAGAACGCTATAGCGTACTCGAAGTGCAACCCGTGGATATGTTTCCCCACACCTTCCATATCGAGGCCGTGGCGCGGTTGGTTAAGAAATGAGGGGCCAGCCCTCGCTATTTGTTAAATTCAGAATTCCTGGTACAATGTCACCATATTAAGCGCTGCAGTCGACTGCCTTTGAGATGGCTTAAATGGAATTATTTAAGAAAATTGTCGATTATTTTATTAATGAAAAAGATGTCCAGGCGGTCTTTGTGTATGGTTCATATGCTCGCGGCAATCCTGGCCCCTTTAGTGATATTGACTTGGGGCTCTTAATGGAAGCATCTCAAAAAAGCACAGCCAATAAAAATTGTGAGCGTTATATGCTGGAACTTTCAAGGGTGCTGCGAAAAGATCCACATATTGTCATTTTGAATTTTGCCGGGGAGCTCCTTTTAAAACAAGTCTTTTCCAAAGGACGTTGCCTTTTAGTCAAAGACCAAAAGGCTTTGTCAATTTATAAAATGGCGGCCTATGCAAAGATCGCCGAATTTGGCTACTACAGCCGCAGCATTGGTAAAAGTTTTGTGCAAAAGGTAATACAGGGGCAGTAAAATGGTGGACCTGGAAATCATCAGGGCTAAAGCCTCAACGGTTCGTAAGCATCTGCGGCGTATCGCTCTGAAAACCCCCGATCAGTTGGAAATCTTCATAAGAGATGTGGACCAACAGGATATCATCCTATTCAATATCCAGATGGCCATTCAAAACTGCATTGATATGGCCGCTCATATCATCAGTGACCAGGGATGAGGAGTGCCTGGCAGTAACAGTGAGATGTTCTACCTGCTTGAAGAAAATGGTTATATAACCCGAAAATTATCTGAAAAGATGGTTAGGGCCGTTGGTTTTCGGAACCTGATGGTTTATGATTATGCTCGCATTGAACTTGATCGCGTATTTACGATAGCCCGGAAAGATATTCATGATCTCTCCGAATTTTTAAAGGTCATCTTTATTAAATTTGGTATTACTGAATAAAGAAAAAGGGAGGCAATTTACCTCCCTTTAACGTTCAGTCTTCAGTCGATTTCTTCCTCACCTATCCAGCCATCAATTTGCGCAATACATACGGCAAAATCCCGCCATGCTCGAAGTAAGTGACATCGACTTCGGTATCGAGCCGCGCAATTGCTTCGAAGCGGATTTCCTTGCCGTTGTCCTTTACGGCGTTGATGGCCAGCGCCTTGCGCGGGGTGATTCCCTGAGTGCCCTCGATGGTAAAGGTCTCCGTGCCGTCCAGTCCCAGGCTCTGGGCATTTTCACCCGGCTTAAACACCATGGGTAACACGCCCATGCCCACCAGATTGTTGCGATGGATGCGTTCAAATGATTCGGCCAGCACGGCCTTGATCCCCAGCAGATTGGTGCCTTTGGCGGCCCAGTCCCGAGATGAGCCGGTGCCGTACTCCTTGCCGCCGATGACAATCAGGGTTGTGCCCTCTGTTTTGTACTGCATGGCGGCATCATAGTTGAACATCTCCTTCTTTTCCGGAAATTTCAGCGTCAGGCCGCCTTCCTTGGGTGTCACCAATTTATTTTTGATGCGCACGTTGGCAAAGGTGCCGCGCATCATTACTTCGTGGTTGCCGCGCCGGGAGCCATAGGAATTGAAATCGGCTGGTTGAACCCCTTTGCCGATCAGGTGCTGGCCAGCCGGGTATTTGACCGCAATGGCGCCTGCTGGCGATATGTGATCAGTGGTCACGGAGTCGCCCAGCACCAGAAAGGCCCGGGCATTCTTGATATTTGCGGCCGTGCCGGTCTTCAGTTGAAAGTTCTCGAAGTAGGGCGGATTTTTAATATAGGTGGATTGGTCATCCCAGGAGAAGGTAGTACTTTCGGCGACATCCAGGGATTGCCAGAACTGGTCGCCGTCAAAAATACGACCATACTCTTTGGTGTAGAGATCCTTTTTTACATGGGCGGCCACCAGCGTCTCAATGGCTTCATGGGAGGGCCATAGCTCGTCAAGATAGACCGGTTCGCCATTGGGGTCCATGCCCAGCGGCTCGAGGGTGGGATCAAAATCCACGCGGCCCGCCAGGGCATAGGCCACCACCAGCATGGGCGAAGCCAGGAAATTGCTTTTGACGTTTTGGTGGATACGGGCTTCGAAGTTGCGGTTGCCGGACAAAACCGCCGCTACATTGAGACCGTTATCCACAATGCTTTTTTCAATGGTGGGCTCCAGCGGCCCGCTATTGCCGATACAGGTGGTGCAGCCGAAAGCCGCCAGGTGGAAACCCAAGGCTTCCAGGTAAGGCGACAAACCGGCATCCTGGAGATAATCCACCACCACCTTGGAACCGGGCGCCAGCGAGGTTTTAACGACGGGCGGCACTTTCAAACCACGCTCCACGGCCGCCTTGGCCAACAATCCGGCACCGATTAATACGTTGGGATTGGAGGTGTTGGTGCAGGAGGTGATGGCCGCAATCACCACATGGCCATCGCCGATCTTGGTGGGCCGACCATTGAGAACAATATCGATCTCGCGTTGAGCCAGAGGTTTGCATTTGGGAGCCCGTTTGGTCTGATTGCCCGATTCATCATGAAAAGTGGACAGGGCCGCCAGCTCGGCATTGCGGTCATATTGGCATCCCAGAATCTTGGCAAAAGCGCTTTTCATGTTTGAGAGCGCAATGCGATCCTGGGGGCGGGCCGGACCTGCCAGGGAGGGCTCCACCTCTGATAGATTGATCTCTACCACCTTGGTGTATTCGGGATTTTCCTTCCCCGAGTAGAACAGCCCCACTGCTTTAGTGTAGGCTTCGGTGAGCTGAGCCTGGGCATCCCTGTCGGTCATGCGCAAATACTCCAGGGTCTTTTCATCCACCGGGAAGAACCCCATGGTGGCCCCATATTCGGGCGACATGTTGGCGATGGTGGCGCGATCGGTGACGGAAAGGCTCTTCAGGCCGGGACCGAAGAATTCGACAAATTTTTCCACTACGCCCTGCTTGCGAAGTACTTCGGTGACGCGAAGCACCAGATCTGTGGCCGTGACTCCCTGTTTGAGTTGGCCGCTGAGCTTCACACCAATCACTTCGGGGATCGACATATAATAAGGCTGGCCGAGCATGACCGCCTCGGCTTCAATACCGCCCACGCCCCAGCCCATGACTCCGATACCGTTGATCATGGTGGTGTGGGAGTCTGTCCCGACCAAGGAATCTGGAAACGCCACCACGCCTTCGGGAGTCTTTTCCGTAATGACCACTCGGCCGAGATGTTCCAGGTTGACCTGATGACAAATACCGGAATTGGGTGGTACGACCTTAAAATTATCAAAGCTCTTTTGAGCCCATTTCAATAGGTTATAACGTTCGCCGTTGCGTTCGTACTCTTTGGCCACGTTTTTTTCCAGGGCCCGGGAAGTGCCGAAGTAGTCGATTTGTACGGAGTGGTCCACCACCAACTCCACCGGCACCAAGGGGTTGATTTTGGTCGGGTCGCCGCCCAGGTTCTTGACCGCATCCCGCATGGCGGCCAAGTCCACCACGGCCGGAACGCCGGTGAAATCCTGCATCAAGACGCGGGCCGGATGATGGGGGATCTCCACCGGGGCAGCATATGATTTTTGCCAACCGGCAATGGCTTTCAGATCCGCTTCCTTGACCACATGACCGTCCAGTTTGCGCAGCAGGTTTTCCACTAAAATGCGGATGGAAATCGGCAGACGGTCCATGGCCGCGATTTTCCGGCGGCTTAGTTCCTGAATGTCATAGTAAAGATACTCTCGGCCGTTGACATTGAGCTTTTTACGGAAGTCCTTTGAATTCATGCAGCGCCCTCTCTTGAAAAAAAAGGTGATAATTTGAATGAAACAAAGCGGTTAAACCAAACCGACCCTAACATAGGTGGTGCCTGCTTTTCAATGTATTCAAGGGTTAAAGGCCCTGTCAAAAGAGCCACGCCAACAATAGGGCACGATCCGATTTTGGCAAGTCGAGCGCGGCATGCACTATATCAAAAGTAGATTGAAGTCATGACATCGCCATTGGTGCCGTCCCGGTCATGGCGGGGTAACTTTCCTAATACGCTTGATGATTACCGGAATAAAGAAAGAGAAAATAAAAAGCACTACAGAGAAGAATACTTTAAAGGAAAGAAGTTGACCCCACTGCCCGGAAGACCAGACCTCCTTCAGCGTGCCGATGAAAAAAGTAAAAATGAAGGTGCCCACTAGAATACCCAACCCCGTGCCCCAGAAGTAGTCCATAAATTTCACCTGGGTCAGGCCCATGCCGAAGTTCATGGGAGTAAACGGAAAGTAAATGAGGCGCAGATAGAGTACGGTGGCAAAGCCATTGCGGCCCATGGCGGCATCATACTTTTGCAGACGCTGGCCAATGAGGCCGGCGGCAAACTCACGGCCTAACGTACGGCCAATGAAAAAGGCCGCGCTGGCGCCGATCATGGCACCGATCCAGACATAAACAAAGCCCCAGTAAGCCCCGAAGATCGCGGCCCCCAACCCGGTGAGCAGTGTACCGGGGACAAAGAGGCATACGCCCATTGCGTATATCAGGATGAAGGCCATTGGCGCCCATACCCCAGCGCCTTTTAACAACGCGCCCAGGCTCTCTGTGGTAAGGTAATTCCTAATCGGTGTATAGCGCACCAGGACCACAGCCGCCACGATAAATAGTGCGAAAAGCACGGCTCTAAAAGCTGTCCGCTTTCGACTGAGTGCCGAGGGGTTATGATTTACTTCTCTTCCAGTGTGCATGCTCTTCCCTTAAGGCTAAAGAAGAATTTTAAACCTTTGCGCATTCGCGGAGAAAAGATCTTGGGCGCAAATACCGATCCGGTCACCCGTTTATTGATTTCGGAAAGGGTAGGGTAGGGATGAATGGCCGCGGCCAAGGTGGCCAACTTTACTTTCCCATTCAAAGCGGCAACCCACTCTCCAACCAGTTCACCGGCATGCGGTCCCAGAATCTGGACGCCCAGCGGTTTTTCCTTTTCATCCACGATCATTCGGATGCGGCCGAGCGTCTGGTCTTCCGCCAGGCCACGGTCATTGGATCGAAATTCTTCTTCCCATACGTTGATCTTAAGGCCTATTTGGTAAGCTGTTTTTTCATTCATGCCAATGCTGGCCAACTCCGGGTCGGTGTAAGTGCACCATGGCAAAAAGGTGTAATCCGCTTTGCGCGGCAAATGAAAGATGGCATTGCTCACCACGATACCGCCTTCATAGCCGGCCGCATGGGTGAACTGAAAACCGCCGTGCACATCACCGGCCGCATAAATGTGCTTTTGGCTGGTGCGCATGCGCGCGTCCACCACAATTCCCGAACGGCTGGTTTGTATGCCGATCTCCTCCAACCATAGCTCCTGCACGTTTGGTTTGCGTCCCATGGCTACTAGAATTTCTTCGGCACTGAGGCAATGTATTTTTCCTTGTTTATCTTTGATGGTCACAGTCTGCATTTGCCCATCATTGACAACTTTTTCAATCAGGGCTTCGAGATGAAAGACCACGCCTTCTGCGGCCAGCACGGCCATGACACTATCGGCCATAACTTTGTCTTCTTTGATCAGGATCTGATCGGCGCGGTCAATTACCGTCACCCGGGTACCCAGCCGGTTAAACGCCTGGGCCATTTCAATTCCTATGGGGCCGGCGCCCAAGATAATCACGGAGGTCGGCAGATGATCCAGGTAAAAAATCTCCCGGTTGGTTAAATAGCGGCTTTGAGCCAAACCAGGTATGGGAGGAACCATCGGCGAAGAGCCAGTGGCAATTACCCAGTTTTTGGCATTGAAGTGTTCGCCATTGACTACGATGGTATGCTCATCTGTAAACCGGGCCGCACCAAACGCCACCTGGGCGCCCAATGCGCAAAAACGCTCCTGGGAATCGTGTTTTTGGATGGCTGCGATCACCGTACGGATGCGTTCACGTATGGCTTTGAAATCCACTGGCGGTGGACTCATAGCCGGTAAGCCATAGCGGGGACCATTTTGCATCAAATGATAAACCTGGGCGCTTTTGATCAAGGTTTTGCTTGGCACGCAGCCGAAGTGGAGGCAATCGCCGCCCAAGGAATTTTCTTTTTCTACCAGCAGGGTTTTTGCACCCAATTGGGCGGCGCCTGAAGCGACTGTTAACCCGGCCGCGCCGCCGCCGATAATACCAATGTCATACTCAAAGCGGTTCATGCGGAGCTCCATTCGCCGTCAATGGATTCAAAGGTTAATCAATGATTGTCCAGCGACCAACCGTAGGTCGAGTAGGCTATGGTAATACTCCATTTGCGATGCGCCAGTTCTTGGGCCAAATTTTCCTTTGAGTATGCTTGGATAAACGCAAGCCCCCTCAATCGTCTTCCAGGGCAGGATGATTTTATTGAAGTTAGGATTGTTTTTTACTTCTTGGCCGCTAAGGGCGCGGTGTCAAGGCAAGTGGATAGATCTTGCGAATTGTATGGGTTTGGGATACCGTCGCGCACGGTGTTTTTGACTTTTAAGCACCGTGGGGTTCGGCAATGCATATGATTCCACTTCGCATTCAGGCGGCATCCCCCTCCTTTTTTGGCGACGGCTTGCAGAGTGGGCAGAATAAAAAATGGCGGAAGTGCATGGGAATCGAACCCACCCGGGACGGTTCTAGCGCCCCACACCGGATTTGAAGTCCGGGAGCCCCACCAGTGAGCTGTCCACTTCCGCATTTCGATTGGATGCATTGGAAGCAAGCCACGGACATTGAGACAGCAAGTGCAATGAATTAGGCTTTCAACCGGTGCATCGCGAGGCATTCTAACCCGAAGATTAAAAATGTCAACTGATTTGGAGTAATGTGAATTGGAGCAAATAATCACCATTTTGCTTGGATATCCAAATAATCATTTTAGAGGAAGCGCTCAAGATGAAGATAATCAACGGTGACCGGCTCGCGGAGACTTTCAAAACACTCGCTGGGATTGATAGCATTTCCAAAGAAGAGGGGGCGCTGTGTCGCTGGCTGCAACAGCGGCTCCAGGAGCTTGGTTTTCATACTGCCGTGGATCAGGCCGGGTCCAAGGTCGGCGGCAATACCGGCAATCTGATCGCCCACTGGCGCGGTAACCGGGCGGCAGCGCCGTTATTGCTCTCCGCTCATATGGACACTGTAGAGCCGGGCCGTGGCGTAAAAGTTCAATTCAAAGAGGGTGTCTTTACCAGCGCCGGCGATACCATTCTGGGAGCTGATGACAAGAGTGCTCTGGCAGTGATGCTGGAAGCAATATCCTGCATTCAAGAGAATCATATTCCATGCGGGCCGCTGGAGCTGGTCATCACCATTTGTGAAGAGATCGGACTGCTGGGCGCCAAGCATTTGGACTATGGTCAAATCACCGCCCGGATGGGATATGTGCTGGATACGCGCAACCCGCAAGCCATTATCACGCGGGCGCCGTCGTCTAATCGCTTTGAATTCCGCATACACGGCAAGGCCGCCCATGCCGGCGCCGCGCCGGAGAGAGGGATCAACGCCATTGCCCTGGCCAGCAAAGCCATCGCTCAATTGAACCTCGGCCGCATCGATTCGGAAACCACTTGCAATATCGGACTGATTGAAGGGGGGCTGGCCACCAACATCGTGCCTGATCTGGTGGTGATCAAAGGAGAGGCGCGTAGTCATGATGAAGCTAAATTGGAGCAAGTGACCGCAGCCGTCGTGTCTGCCTTTGAACAGGCTGTGGCCGCCGGTCGTCAGCAGAGCGGCGAGGCGCTGCCCATGTTGGAAAAAGATATTCAGAGTGATTTCAGACGCCTTTTCATCGATGCCGGGCATCCGGTGGTAGCATTGGCGCAACAAGCGGCTCAACATATTGGACAGCGCATGGATATGGCGTCTTCAGGCGGCGGATCAGACGCCAATGTCTTTGCTGAACACGGCATTATCACGGCCGTACTGGGAACTGGAATGGAAAATGTGCACACGGTGAACGAAAGCATTGCCTTGGCGGATATGCTCCGGGCAACCAACTTGTTGATAGAGATCATCCGGATACATGCCGAAAGGAGCTGAATTTATAATGAGGACAATCTACTTTGACTGCTTTTCCGGCATCAGTGGGGACATGACCCTGGGAGCATTGGTTCACCTGGGGGTTCCGGTGGAGTGGCTCAAAACTCAACTTCAGGACATGCCTTTGGACCGCTTTGATATTACCGCCCATAATGTGATGCGAAACGGAATTCAGGCAATACATGTGATGGTGCACACCGAGGAAGACCATCATCACCGTCATCTCCATCATATTGAGGCTTTGATTCAGGGCAGCCCCTATTCTGATAACGTCAAAAAGCAGGCGCTGACGATTTTTGATTGCCTGGCCGAAGCCGAAGCCAAAGTTCATGGCTGCGGCAAGGAGTCAGTCCATTTCCATGAAGTGGGCGCCATGGATGCCATCATTGATATTGTCGGGACGTGTTTGGGCTTTGAGTACCTGGGCATAACTCAAATATTCTCATCCGCCTTGCCGATGGGACACGGATTTGTGACTTGCGCACATGGCGTATTGCCAGTGCCGGCACCCGCCGTGGTTGAAATCCTCAAACACGCACCGGTATATGGCGGTACTGTTGAAGGTGAATTGGTCACCCCCACCGGCGCAGCCATCCTGGCGGGCTCTCGCGCCAGCTTCGGGCCCATGCCAGCCATGCGTAATATCAAAGCGGGTTATGGGGCCGGCACGCGTGAGTTGGGGGAACAGCCCAATGTGGTACGGATAGTTCTGGGGGATTGCGCCGAGGTAATGCCAGAAGGCGCATTGGAAAAACTAATGATGGTGGAAACCTGCATCGATGACATGAACCCCGAGATTTTCGGTTATTTAATGGAGGAGCTTTTTGTTGATGGTGCCCTAGATGTTTTTTGGGTACCGGTCCAGATGAAAAAGAACCGCCCCGGAACATGTATAAAGGTTTTATGTGCGCCCGAGCTCCGAGCCCAAGTGGTGAACCGGCTGTTGACGGAAACCACCACTTTGGGGGTCCGCTTCTACGAGGTCAGCCGCACTGTTCTGCCGCGCGAAACCGTGGAAGTAGATACCACCTTTGGTACGATTCCGGTCAAACGGATACAAGGGGCGGAAGGTGAAACACGTCTGATGCCTGAATATGAAGTATGCCGGCGGATCGCCAAAGAGCGGAAAATTCCGCTGCGGCAAGTGTATGATCTCATTATGCGTGCGAATATCAATCAATAATGGAGATGAATCTTCGATACGAGACAGATCTCCGGAAAGTCTAATGAAAATAGTGGGCTGTATTTCTTTCGGCATCAACAACGCCTTGACAAACCAAGGCGCAGATTATAGAAGCGAACCATGTTCTCCAGGCGCCATGCGGTGATGATCTTAGCAACGGGTGGCTATGCCGGGCGCTTTCCCTTCGCACCGGGCACGGTCGGCTCCCTCGTCGGTATTCCTATTATATATGTGCTGTCCAAGCTGGGCTTGGCGGCGACCAGCATCGCAACCATTTTATTGATTGCAATCGCCATCTGGTCCGCTGGCGAAGCGGAACGCCAACTCAAGACCAAAGACCCTGGATGTATTGTCATCGATGAAATCGCCGGCATGGTGATCACTTTGCTGGGCTTACCATTTACGATGGCCACCGCAGTAGCAGGCTTTTTTTTATTCCGAATTTTTGATGTCATTAAACCTCCACCTGCACGGCAACTGGATCGAAACCTCGGCGGCGGTTGGGGGATAGTCATGGATGATATCGCGGCCGGGATAATGGCCAATATTGCCTTGCGGCTTGGGATATATTTAGTGAAATTATTCTAGGGTAGATTATCTCATAATAGATTAGAGAGGTTAGCACGAACTTGAAAACCGACATCAAACAGGATCATGCCCTTGCAAGTAAACCCACTGCCAAGAGCAAGCTTAAAGAAAATATCGAAGCCTTGGTTATTGCCATCATTTTGGCGCTTTTCATTCGAACTTTTGTGGTTCAGGCGTTTAAAATTCCTTCCGGCTCCATGCAAAACACTTTACTTATCGGTGACTATATCCTGGTGAACAAGTTTATATATGGCATCAAGGTGCCTTTCACCGATTATACCTTAATCCCCATTGAGAAACCCAAACGGGGCGATATCATTGTCTTCAAATTTCCCAAAGACCCCGATAAGGACTTCATAAAAAGAGTTGTCGGAGTGGGGGGGGACGAGATAAGGATTGTAAACAAGAAGGTGTATGTGAACGGCGAACCGGAGAACAATCCATTTGAAGTCCACGTTGACCCGCAGGTATATCCGCCAGGATTACAGATCCGGGACAACTTCGGACCTGTAAAGGTTCCTGAAGGGGAGCTATTCGTCATGGGGGATAATCGTGACGAGAGCAATGACAGCCGTTTTTGGGGGTTCGTAGATCTTTCGGCCATACGGGGCAAAGCCTTCATGATTTACTGGTCCTGGGACAGCGAAAACTTTGGTGTGCGCTGGCGTAGGCTCGGTGATATTATTCACTAAAACAGATAGCTGAGACAATAGCTGGAATTGGTTGAAATTCCCATTCGACCGCACTGAAAACCAGGATCGATGACGGGAGAAAGCCAGTTGTTTCCGGTTGGCGAAAAAATAGATCTCGCCCATTGATCAAATTGACAACAACCGCGTTTCTTTTTAAGAACTCGTTAACCCTGATTTAGTCTTAATTTTCTGAGTCCATCATGCCATTGGAAAACAAAGACATCCTGGACATGGCATCTTTGTCAGTGCCCGAGATCAACCTGATCTTGGACACCGCGGAGAGCATGCGGGAGATTTCCGAGCGGCCTATCAAAAAGGTACCGGCCCTCAGGGGCAAGACCGTGGTGTTGTTTTTCTATGAGCCCAGCACCCGCACCAGGCTATCCTTTGATATCGCCGCCAAACGCCTCAGCGCAGATAGCATTGCCCTTACTGCCAGCATGAGCAGTCTGGAAAAGGGCGAGACTCTGTTGGATACAGCCAAGAATATCGAAGCCATGCGGCCGGATGTGGTGGTGCTGCGTCACGCCTATTCAGGAGCACCCCATTTTCTGGCGAGCCGCATCAAGGCTTCGGTGATCAATGCCGGTGACGGCACCCATGCCCACCCCAGCCAAGCGTTGTTGGATATGCTCACCATTCGCCAGCATAAGGGCCGTCTGGAGGGATTGAAGGTCGCCATAGTGGGCGATATCACCCACAGCCGCGTGGCGCGCTCCAACACTGTGGGCCTGACCAAGATGGGTGCTCAAATCGTGCTGGCCGGACCACCGACCATGATGCCCAAGGGCATTGAAACCCTTGGCGCGCGAGTGGCTCGCAACGTGGAAGAGGCTCTATCCGATGCGGATGTGATCATGATGTTGCGCATCCAAAAGGAGCGCCAGAAACGTTTTACCATGGCCAGCGAGCGGGAGTATTCGCGTCATTTTGGTTTGAACCGGCAGCGCGTGGCCCTGGCCAAAAAAGATGTGGTCATCATGCATCCCGGCCCTATCAACCGTGGGATCGAAATCGCCGCCGACGTGGCCGATGGCCCTTATTCCATAATTCTGGACCAGGTGACCAATGGTGTGGCCGTGAGGATGGCTCTACTGTATCTGGTATTGGGAGGAGGCCGACATGGCGATTCTGATTAGGGGCGCCCGCTTGATCGATCCGGGACGCATGGATCGCACCGGCGATGTACTCATCGATAACGGGCGCATCGCAGCGGTTCAGGACGCCTATACCCATCCCGCCCATTTGGAGGGGTTGGAGGTAATCGCGGCCGACGGCCTCTGGCTCACACCCGGCTTAATTGATCTGCATGTGCACTTCAGGGAGCCAGGACAGGAACACAAGGAGACCATCCACAGCGGCAGCAGAGCCGCTGCGGCCGGAGGATTCACGGCTGTATGCACCATGCCCAATACCAACCCGGTCAACGATGATCCGGCGGTGACCGCCCTGATTTTATCCAAGGCCAAGGAAGCCGGACTGGTCAGGGTTTACCCCGTGGCCGCCATTAGCAAGGGGCTCAAGGGCGAACAGTTGGTGGATTTTGGCGAGCTGAAAACCGCGGGCGCCATTGGGGTCAGTGACGACGGCCGACCGGTGATGAATAGTCAGTTGATGCGCCGTGCTTTGGAGTATGCTGCCGGATTCGGCCTGATGGTGATTTCCCACAGCGAAGACTTGGATTTGGCCGAAGGCGGCGCCATGAACGAAGGCGCCGTGGCCACCCGCATGGGACTGGGAGGCATTCCTAACGCGGCTGAAAGCGTGATGGTGGCCCGCGATATCGCCCTGGCCGGTTTGACCGGCGCGTCCGTGCACATCGCCCATGTGAGTACGCGTGAATCAGTGGCCGCCATTCGGCGTGGGAAAGAAGAGGGGATTGCCGTGACCGCGGAAACCGCTCCCCATTATTTATTTCTGACCGATACGGCCGTGGAAGATTACAATACCAATGCCAAGATGAATCCGCCTTTAAGGTCCAACCAGGACCGGGAGGCCATTCGCCAAGCTTTGGCCGACGGCACCCTTGATGCGATTGCCACCGACCATGCGCCCCATTCTATAATGGAGAAAGAAGTAGAATTCGACCGGGCCGCCAATGGGATATTGGGATTGGAAACCTCATTGCCCCTGGGGCTGAAGCTTGTGAGGGAAGGGGTATTATCTATAGAGACTCTTATCGAGCGCATGGCTACCGCTCCTGCCCGTATTCTTGGGTTGGAAACTGGAATTCGCGTGGGGCTGCCGGCGGATGTGACCCTGATTGATCCCAAAAAGGAGTTCACGGTACAGGCCGATATATTTCACTCCAAGAGCCGCAACACGCCCTTTGAGGGCTGGACTCTGCAAGGCAGGGCCGTGTTGACCGTCATGGGGGGCAGGATAACCTATCGAGGGTAGAAGCGATTTGCAGGTCGCGTAATGATCCATCCACTCGACCTGCCAGGTTCGGAGCAGATTTAAAATCATTCCCGCGCAGGCGGGAAGCCAGTCATAAATTCGAAAAGGGTGACTATGACCGCCAATCTACTCGTCGTGGATGATGAACGCAGCATGCGCGAGCTGCTCGAGTACATGCTCTCCAGGGAAGGCTACCATGTTGAACTGGCTGAAAACGGCGTAAAAGCCGTGGAGATGATCGGCAAAACCATCTATGACCTAGTACTCAGCGACATCCGGCTGGGTGATTTGACCGGTTTAGATGTGCTCCGGGCCGCCAAGCAGAAGAATCCCAACACCGTCGTGATCATGATTTCAGCCTTTGCCAGCACCGAAACTGCGGTCGAAGCCATGAACGAAGGGGCCTATGATTACGTGCCCAAACCCTTTGACAATGAGGAACTTAAGCAGACCATCGCCAATGCATTAGAACGCAAAACAGAAACCACCGATCAGCAGCTCGGCGAAGGCGAGCTCAAAGAGAGCGTTCATTTTGACCGCATTGTGGGCAGCAGCCCCCGCATGCAGCACATCTATCAAATGGTGCGCCAGGTGGCCAAGACCCGCACCAATGTTCTCATCACCGGCGAAAGCGGCACCGGCAAAGAACTGATCGCCAGGGCGATTCACGACCATAGTGACCGGGCCGACAAACCCTTCATCCCCATCAACTGCGGCGGCATTCCCGAAACCCTGGTGGAGAGTGAATTTTTCGGTCACAAAAAAGGCTCCTTCACCGGCGCCACCCAGGACAAAATGGGACTATTGGAAGCAGCCCATAGCGGAACCGTCTTTTTAGACGAAGTTGGGGAGCTTAGCATCCCCATGCAGGTCAAGTTGCTGCGGGCGGTTCAGGAACGGGTTTTTCGGGCCGTGGGTGGCACCCGGGATGTTAGCGTCGATATTCGCATTATCTCGGCCACCAACAAACGGCTGGAAGACGAGGTGATCGGCGGACGGTTCAGGGAGGATCTCTTCTACCGTCTCAACGTTATCGAAATCAAAGTACCGCCTCTGCGCGAGCGCAAAACAGACATCAAGCATCTAGCACAACACTTCATTGAAAAGTACAGCAAAGAGATGGGCAAGGAAGTCAACAAGGTATCCGCCTATGCCATCGATTTATTGAAAAAATATGACTTCCCGGGCAACGTGCGCGAACTGGAAAACCTAATTGAGCGCTCCGTGGCTCTCTCCAATACCAACATCCTGCTGCCCGACAGCCTGGCCATGTCCATCCACAAACGGCGCTGGATCGAAGGTATCCAGAACAAACGCTTCGATGTGGACGAAGTGGCCCAAGGGGTCTCTCTGGACGACATCCTTGCCGAAATCGAACGTGCCTACCTCAAAAAAGCCCTGGAGTGCACCAACGGCAACAAAAATAAAGCCGCTGACCTGCTGGGCATCACCTTCCGCTCTTTCCGTTACAGGTTGGATAAGTTGAATCTTGAGGATTGACACGAAGATCACAGCGCAATCATTGACATGGGTGTTATGGCTGTGCAATATGTATGTATAACTTCGATGGAGGTACATCATGCAACGCACAACCATAATGCTTCCTGAGGATTTGAAAGCAAGGGCCGAGGAAAAATCAAGGCAACAGGGAGTTTCGTTGGGTGAGTTTGTACGCGAAGCGCTGACCAAGCTGCTGAACGATATCAACAACGATACAGAGGATTCCTTTTTCTCTGATAATGCCATTTTCACCGGCGATGCCCCCAAAGATCTATCGTCTCATCATGACGACTATATCTATGGTGAGCAACCGTGATATTCATCGATACAGGGGCATTGCTCGCGCGATATATCACCAAGGATGAACATCATGGTGTCGCAACTGCGTGTTGGTCTGAATTGCAGATCAGTAAAAAACGCTTATTCACTTCCAATTTCGTAGTGGATGAAACCGTGACTTTGCTTGGACGTAGGGCTGGATGTATGTTCGCTGCCCAGAGGGCCAGGGCGCTTATTGCTTCACGGGCAATATCCATTCTCAGGCCGGAAAGCCATCACGAACTTGAAGCGCTCAAAGTATTTGAGAAATTCGCCGACCAGCGCATGAGTTTTACTGACTGTATATCCTTTGTTCTAATGCGAGCTAATGGAATAGAGCACGTATTTACATTTGACCACCACTTTGCATTAAGCGGGTTTGTCATCATTCCTATGAAATCGTGATCTCTTAGCCGAGCAAAAATAAGAAACATGCTTTTTGAAAGATAGGAGCGATCTAAAGTCAACCATTCGCCATCTGTAATTCATTTCATACCGCTGCATTTGCTCCTCCTTCTGTTCTCCTGCTATCATTCTGCTATCGTTGCCAATATTGATTGCAATGGCCATCATCGACCACTGGAAGTCATTACATAGGCCTGACAAATTTTGTCAGAGTACCGCGCAAATTGTTTGTGAAGCTGGTTTCAATTGCTGAAACGGTTGTTGGGCGGACCGGAATAAGTTCTTAAATAAATAAATATTACATATAGTTAATTCATTAGAAAACAGAAATTCTTATCTGGCATAGCCATTGCTATTACCCATCGCAACGGTATCTGAACTGCAAAGGAGGTGAGATCACGGGCGGACCCTGAACGTCGAATGCCAATTTCAAATTTTTTCTATTAAGTTTTTTTTGAATCAACCGAACTTAGCATAGCATCAACCCAATATTTCATCGAGCAAACGAACAAAGGAGAATCAACCATGTTTAAACGTAATCAAAAAGGTTTCACACTCATTGAATTGATGATCGTCATCGCCATCATCGGCATTTTGGCCGCCATCGCCATTCCGCAATTCGCGGCGTATCGGGTGCGGGCTAATAACACAAAAGCTGCAACAACGGCTGGTGTTGTCAAGAGTGCCGAAGCTGCGTTGAACCAGGACATCGGCGTTTATGGCCCATCTGGTCAAGCGGCCCTTGATGCAGCCGCTGGTGGTTTAGGCGCTGGAGTTCCCCTTGATGGTGATCTAAGTGCCATCGTAGCTGCTACTGTCGGTGCCGCTGGCGCACGCTTGAGCGGCCAGAACCCTGGGACTTTGTCTCAAAGTGCGGTTGGTTTCAGTGTCCCCGCTGGAGTAACCTGCCAGGCTGATACGACTGCTGATGGTGCTTCCTATGTTATTGTCGCCGAAGCATTCAGAGGCATTCGTGCATTCGCGGTAGATGGCGATGCTGAAAATACGATGTACTTTGTTCAGAATCAAGACTGGAATGGTGATCCTGCTTTAAATACTGCATGGCCTGCCCCTGCACCGGGGACGGATGAATTTGCCGCAGGTACTGCTAATGGCAATGGTGTGCCGGATGCCAACTGGAGGCTGCTTCAGTAGCGTTCACTAGAGAACCTATACTCCCTCTCGGCCCGGTGTGCTAAAGCCCACCGGGCTTTTCATCTTTGATTGCTTTTATAAATCAAGCTTGTTAATAGAGAAATTATGAATTTAATCGACTCCCCTATTCATTTGCATTCAGTGGAGAAATCTTTTATGCAAGGTTTTAGTTGTCATAAGATTTTACATGGGATCTCGCTTTCTATCCATGTGGGGGAAGTGTTCGGATTTATTGGCCCTAATGGCGCCGGGAAAAGTACTCTTATCAATAGCATCATGGGATTCATTCAACCTGAATCCGGAGAGGTATTGATCAATGGAGTTGCTCCGTCAGTGCCACAATCCCGGAAATACATCGGATATTTGCCTGAGGGGCCACGATTTTATGAAAGGCTGACAGCAGCTGAACTACTTCTATTCGGGGGCCGTGCTTCAGGTATGTCCAAGGCTAAGGTTTGCGAAGCTATGGACTTGCTCTTAGATAAGCTAGAAATTTTGAATGCGAAAGATAGGGTAATAGGTACTTATTCTAAAGGTATGAAGCAGCGTTTAGGGTTGGCGTTATCTTTGATCCACGATCCGGCCACGTTAATCCTGGACGAACCCATGAGCGGTCTGGATCCTATCGGCCGCAATCTTCTCAAAAATATCATTCTGGACCTGAAAGCGCGGGGCAAAACCATCTTCTTCAGCACCCACATTCTTAACGACGTGGAGACCCTGTGCGATCGCATCGGCCTGATTCATCAAGGGCGCATGTTATACTGTGGTGACGTTAAAGGATTCAAAGAGAACGGAATGGGGTTTGAAGATCGTTTCATGCAATTGATCAGCACCGCCGGGAATGGTTAAAAGCATGAGCAATGGTATAAGCCTCGTCGCCGCGATCACTATCAAGGAAGGCCTGCGCAACAGGGCCATGCAGGGCATTCTGGCTATCGCTGTGCT
Organism: Deltaproteobacteria bacterium; assembly: GCA_021824175.1. GTDB lineage: Bacteria > Desulfobacterota > Desulfobacteria > Desulfobacterales > Desulfosarcinaceae > Desulfatitalea. The sequence continues at coordinate 137,296 of JAKALP010000005.1, read as the reverse complement.
GCTGTGCCTTGCATATATCACCATTATTCCCATGTTTGCCTTTGATACCGGCAAGGTGGCGGTGGATCTGGGTTCCGCTTTCGTGACAGTGGCGGGATTGGCCATTGTCATATTTCTCGGTATTGCTCTGCTCACGAAAGATATCCACCAGCGCACGGTGTGCATGATCCTCTCCCGGCCCATTTCCCGTACGGATTATGTAATAGGGAAGTACTGCGGTTTGGCTGTTACGGTGTTATTGGCAGTTCTGATGATCGCCGGCTTGACGATTTTCACCAGTTGGATAGGCACCAAGCTCATCTTAGAGATGAAGCCGCCGCGCAATTTCAGTTGGGGCGTGCTGAGTATCAGCGTTTTCTTCCAGTACTTGTCGCTGCTCCTGCTTATGGCCGTAGCTTTTTTCTTTGCCTGCCTGACTACTAGTGAATATCTCTCTATGCTTTTCACGGTCGGCATCTATGTGATCGGCAACAGCCTGGAAACCATCATCGCAGTGATCCAGGAAGGCCAATATGTAAAAGTAGGGCCGGCATATCTGGCAATACTCAAAGCCGTGGCCTGGATTTTTCCCAATTTGAGCGCCTTTGACCTCAAAGTATATTTATCTTATGGCCTTCCGTTGCCTTGGTCACAGGTGGGGTGGACCGCTGCCTATGGCATTTGCTACATTAGCCTTTTGGCAGTGGCCACGCTTTGGATCTTTAAGCGCAAAGAGATCACCTAATAACCATGAAGTACTTCACTGGATTTATTTTGCCGGTACTTTTTTTGTTGGGCTACGTCATCAGCCACCATCAGACGACGGCATTGCGCGCCGCCCAACCCCCCGAGACCATTCGCGCCCAGGCTTTGGCCCTGAATCCAACCTTGCTCAAAGTGGTCAGCGGCCCATTTAAGGGTTTGATGGCTGATTACTTAATTCTTAAGGCCTCGATCTTTATGGGCGGTTCCTGGAAGCCCACTGCCGAGGATTGGGAAGCGGTTCATACATTGCTTAAACAGTCCCTTTATCTGGACCCGCTATTTTTTCAAACTGGCTATTATATCCAGGGCTTGCTGGCGTGGCGGTCGGGAATGCAGGAAAAAGCAGTCGAGTTGCTTAAATATCATGCCCAGCAGCGCTATTGGGATTGGGAACCCATGTTCTATGTGGGATTCGATTACTTCTTCTACCTAAAGGATTCATCCAAAGCCGCTGAATACATGCGACAGTCAGCCCTCCGGCCAGGCGCGCCAACGATTGCGACAACTCTTTCAGCCCGTTTGGCTCAGCGCAGCGGCCAAACGCTGACCGCCATCGCTCTGCTTAAAACCATGTTGGAGCAGGCTGATGACGAATATACGAAAAATCTCTACGCCAAGCGTCTGGAAGCATATCTCGGCATCCATGAGATTGAAAAGGCCATTGAGATATTTGTAAAAAGCCACGGCCGGCGGCCAGCGAACCTTGAGGAGTTGGTGTCGAGCGGAGCCATCACCGCATTGCCACGCAATCCTTTTGCTGAGCATTTCATCTACGAACCGGAAACCGGCAGAGTGTTTTTCGATGAGGCACGATAGCTTTCCATCTCTTTCATCAAATTCATCAATAGTTAGTTTTGGCGCCGATCACTCTCTGACAGAATTATTTCAAGTATTGGGGAGTTTCTCCCGTATTGCCCGCCCTGCATAAATACGGAATAAACTGCGGTGGGTATCCAGCGGGATAACATTCCGAGAACCTGGAATCCCGCCATCGGGGGAGTGACGGGCTGTTGAGCGGAAAAAATTCCCGACCCCTGAACAATTTATTCCCACCTTCTGCCACAAGCCATCTTAAAGAAGTCTCTTGACCCAAGATGCTTCTATTGCGATGGCTTCTAACAATAAAAAACATTTAATAGTATTACATCGATGAGTTACAGAACCTACCGGATTTTAAATGATTCCTGTCTTTGCTATTAATCTTTTTAATATGTCTGGAGAATTAAAGTGTTCCCATGTATCGCTCTTCATGGCCAAAAGGTATCGCAGATAGCAAGTCTAATTGGTATTAAATTATTGATATTATAGTTTTAATTTTATTTACGCCTAACGCCGTTTCCGGTTTCTCACTGACTTCCGAATGGTGCGACGAGTTGGTACAGTTTTTGATAGTGTAAAAAATCGAAGTGCTTTTATGGTTAGGCTTTTCAAACAGACTCAAAATGACAATCGCCTGGTTGCGTTCAGTGATTTTATTAAATGAGCGAGCGACTTGAGGCTAATAGGTGGAAGCAATGAAAAAATTCGACTTTGACCATCAACTCAGGGGCAAGAGGCAGAGGCTGTATATGGAAGATCAAAACAAACCGACAAAGTTGCGGACGATTGGCATTGCTGGGTTTTCCCTGGTGGAGCTGATGATCGTCATCCTGATCATCGGCATTATCGGTGGTGTTGGAGTACCTCTAATGCAATCCATGAGCGCAAAGCCAGGTGCGCAATATGCGGCCGATGAGCTGTATAGCGTCATCATGGAAGCAAAAATGCAGGCAATTCAAAACAACAGCCCGGCCAGCATCACATTCAACGTCGCCAGCAGCGAATATAGTTACCGGAACAATGTAACCGTTCGGCTGTCCAAATATCGCGGCAATGTCATATTCACCAACTCGCCAAATGGTTTGGATCAGGCGCCTGTAAATCAACTTACCTTTTCACCCCAAGGGTTTGCCACGGCCAGCGGGTCTGTGTATATCCGCGAGATAACACATAATACATTTTACCGAGTCAGGACCTCCTATGCCGGTGTCACAACAGTGGATCGTTGGAGCCAGGGCGCAAATCGATGGAATTGAGGGGGAAGTTTATGAAAATAGGAACTCAGCAATCGCAGAAATTAACCGCTGGGGGCTATTCCCTGGTCGAGCTGATGATCACCTTAGCAGTCGTAGCTGTCATCGTCCTGGTGGTATTCGGCAACTATCAGATGCAAACCACCACTTACGCCAGTCAGAGCGAAATATCCAAAATGCAGCAGGGGCTGCGCGGCGCAATCCATGTGCTGACATGGGATCTTCACAATGCCTTGCGTGATCCCTCTCCACACCAGAATTCCCGCTTCACCAATAACAACCGCTTAGTAAATGTAGACGGTGATGTGGATTACAACGGAATGCCCCAACTTGAATTCACCTCCATCCGACTGGACAATGATCTTGATGGCGTAGCCGACACCCCCCAAACCATTACCTATGCGATCCTTGACCCGGAAGCAGACGGCATTCCAGGTCTTTATCGCCGGGCTAATCCGCCGGATCTTGGTGAGCCCGATGCTCTTCCAAAACTAGTGGCCGACAGCGTCCAAGCCATAGGCTTTGCTTTTGCCTTTGATTCCAATGGGGACAACGTGCTTGAGCGCTATAATGGGGATCTGGTCAATGGCAGAATCCTTTGGGCGGTTGACAGCAATAATGATGGGGAGTTGGATGCCATCTTGGACGTGAATGATGATGGTGTGATCGATGAAAAAGATGATTGGAATAACGATGGGAGAATTGATGCCGCGGATGACAATAATCATAACAGCAACATTCCCACTCCGGTCAGCTACGATGCAGTACGGGCCGTGCGCATATTTCTGCTGATGGTGTCAGAACGGCCGATTAATGATCATACGATTGATACCCATAGCTATGCGGTGGGCAATCGGGTGATCCGAACACCGAACGACCGCCTTAAACGGCGCATGATGACCGTTGACGTGGCCTTGCGCAATTATATCCGCTGATTGTTCATGTTGAAAAACCCGTTGAAGAAGAGGTGGTAAAAGATGAAATTACTATCCAAACCGCGCAATGTTTTCAGAGCATGCCACAAAGGTTTCACTCTGGTTGAAACCATGATTGCGCTCTTTGTTTTTACCTTCGGCGTCCTGGCTTTGATCAAACTGCAAGCAGCTTCCATCAATTCTAATACATCGGCCCAAAGCACGGCGGAAGCCACCAACGTGGCTTACGCCACAGTTGAGAGACTTTCCGCCATGAACTGGAATGATCAGAGCGCCCGGTTTCCTCCGGCATCACCTGAGCATGAAAAAAATTTTATAAGTGAAATCTCCATCTCCGAGAATTCGACTCCGGGCGCCGTGACAATTGCCGATGACAAGGGGCAGGCTAGTGTCCGGTTGATCACGGTGAAAACGAGCTTCACGGATAAAAATGGAGTGGAACGCTCAATAACCCTCAAGTCGCTCAAGCCACGCAGGTAAAGACCACCACAGGAGAAGTAGCATGAATGCTTTTTATCGACTTACATCTAATAAAAACGGTTCGGCGCTGATCATCGTGATGGTCGTTTTGGTTGCCGCCACGGCCCTGTCAATGACCATGATCAATTTTACTTCTACGGAGAGCAAAATGGCCGCCCATTATAAGTTCAGCAAAGTGGCCTTCTTTTATGGTGACAGCGGCATATATGGCGCCGCGAAATTTATTCGTTTGCAGCGGTCCGAAGGCGATCCCATCGCGGAGCAAGATCCCAAAAAGGCCGGATGTGTTGCCTATTTGAATACTTCCGGAAGTGATAGTGGCAAGGAAATCCGGGCCAGGTTGTATGGAGGATTCCGGGGAGAAGTACCTGATGCCACTGAATCCTATAACACTCCGGCTGCATTGGTAGCAAATAAGGATGCCAATTCGGCAGCCGCGGACATCAGCATGAGCGGTTGTCAGATTCCAGCCAGTATTAATGTGATCTACCTGGGAGCTTTAGGACCGCAAGGCTCGGGCGGCGGGGCTGAATTTGGTACCGGCTCCGACGGCCTTGGTGGCGGTGGCGGCGATCAACCCATTGGCTTTCGCTTGACCAGTACCGGTAAGGATTCTCAAAACGATACCCATTCCGTGCGCGCTATCTATCTTTGGAGAAAAGCTCCTGGAGGACTTTAATCATGAAGCGATTTATCCTTTTTATTGCAGCGCTTATCTTGGTAATTCCTTGGCTGGGATTAATGGGACTGGCAACGGCCAATATGGCAACCTATACCGCCGAACCGGTCTTTACTTCCCGCTCTGTTGCGCCAAATGTCATGATCATCCTGGACAACTCCGGCAGTATGAACTTCAACGCCTATGGTTCCTATCCGGGCGAGGGTGGAACGGTCAACGATGAACCTTTCGCGGGAGAAGGCTATTCAACAGTGCGCAGCTTCCCGGTGGTCTCTACTTCTGATGACATGGAAGAGACCGTATCTAATGGACAGGTTCGTAATGATAACAGCGAGAAAGATCTGGATATGGGTGAATCGCTTGTGGGCATCCGCTTCCAGAACGTTCTGATCCCTCAAGGTGTGACCATTACCTCGGCTTCCATTGGCTTTATCGCCGATGAAAATGGCTCGGATGCAAGTACCTTGACCATCGATGCCCAGGCCAGTGACAATGCACCGGCCTTGAATACCTCCAACTATAATATCTCCGGCCGCACCGGTACCACGGCCACTGTTGCTTGGAGTCCCCAAGCATGGACCAGCGGCAATAATTACAGCACCGATGACATCACCGCCATTGTCCAGGAGATTGTCAGCCGGCCGGGTTGGAATTCGGGCAATGCAATGCTCTTTCGCATTAACGGCACCGGCAAGCGCGCCTCTGAATCCAGAGAGAGCGGCAGCCAATATGCGCCCGTACTACGAATCGCGTACGATGATGGCGGCGCAGGGAAAACGCGCTATTACGGTTATTTCAGCCCAGACTACTTTTATAGCTACAGCAATAACGCCTTCCGCTATGCGTATAAAAAGGTATCATTCACTTCCAGCACCGGCACTTGGAATGTGCAAAACTTGTCCGGCGCTTCAAGCACCTTGACCGGTGCCAATATCGTTAGTCAAGCACTTTGGGATGGCAACTGGCTCAACTGGCTATGTATGCGCCGCATCGATGTATTGCGCAAAGTGCTCTTTGGCGGCGACACCCATAATGGCCGGGATGGAACGGGTATCCAAATGCTCTATGGCGAGAATAACGGGGACCGCTATTTCTATAAAACTTTCAACTCCGGAACGTGCGTGGTCTCGCCTTATTTAGGCAACTACAGTTATCGGGTGCGCTACGATTACATTACGGTGAACAACACCAACTACTACATTCACGTAGAGAAAAAACAGAGTATTGAACCCTCCGATTTCTTTTACTACGGCAATGGGAACAATTTGTCCGGCGTATTGCAGAAGATCGGCGACCAGAATGTGCGCTGGGGCAATATCTGGTTCCGGCTTGGAACTGGCAGCGGTAACAGTGGCGGCTATGTGGATCGCGTGATGGGCACTGATATGATGACCCTGGTGAGCGCCCTTGAAAGTAAAGACCCTGATACCTGGACGCCGTTGGCGGAAACCATGTACGTGGCCATGCAATATTTCCGTCAAGAACAACCGGCCGGCAGTCTGGATTACTACAGCGCCGCAATTCCCAATGCGGTCAAAGGCGATAGCGACGACCCTTATTATCAAAATGGTTTTCCTGCCCGTTGTGCCAAAAGCTTTGTGCTGATGTTGACTGACGGTGCATCCACCAAAGATGCAAAGATTCCGTCCAGCCTGAAAAACTATTCCGGTGACGGTGATCACACCAATTGTGATGAATCCACTAATGCCAACTGTGACTATCCGGATGGCGGCACTGATTTTTTGGATGATGTCACCCTCTACGCACACACGGTTGACTTGCGATCTGATCTTGCAGATAGCCAAACCCTGACTTTTTACGCGGTCTATGCTTTCGGCAACGACCAAAACGCCCGTAATTTGTTACAAAGCGCCGCAAAAAATGGCGGATTTGAAGACAAAAACCACAATGGACGCCCCGATGATGGAGAATGGGACGAGGACGGTGATGGCATTCCCGATACTTACTTTGAAGCCAGTGATGGATATGCTCTTGAAGCGCGGCTGATGGAGGCGTTTGGCGACATCCAGCAACAAGCCGCCTCAGGCACTTCGGCTTCGGTGTTGGCCACCAACAGCGAAGGCGAAGGTAATGTGCTTCAGGCCTACTTTATGGCCTTCAAAGAAAGCCAGGACCGGACAGAAAATGTTCGCTGGATAGGCTTTCTCCAATCGCTTTGGGTAGACGGCCTTGGCCAACTGCGTGATGATTCCGGCAGCACACCCCTCACTCTGGATGACGATGATAAGCTGGTTACCTTCACCACGGATGATCAGGGCAATACGTCTGTCTCCTATAATGGTGGCGCGTCACAACCGCTGGATACCTTGTACCCTATTTTTGAGGCTGGAAAGCGTCTCAGCGACCGGTCTCCGGCCACGCGCGATATATTCACGTTTGTGGATCGTAACCGAGATGGACTGGCTGATGACCCTTCGAATAATCCTCTGGATCAGTCCGGAGAGCTCGTCGCCTTCAATACATCCTCAGCTGCTCTTATCAAGCCCTATCTCGGGGTTTTGGATGATACCACCTATGGTGATTTAGGTCTGAAGCTGGGCACCACCGTCAGTGACCGGGTTACTAACATTATCGAGTGGGTCCGCGGGACCGAAGTGACCGGCTTACGCAACCGCACCGTTGAGGGCGTTACTTATCGGTTGGGGGATATCATTGATTCCACGCCGGTGGCGGTGTCCCGGCCGCCGGATGATTTCCATAATATCTACGCGGATAAGTCTTATCTGGATTATTGGGTGAAGTATAAGGATCGTGAAACCATGATCTATGTGGGCGCCAATGATGGCATGCTGCACGCCTTCACTGGCTGGAAATATACCTTAGACGATCAAGGACGACCAACATACGCGAAGCCGGATGAAGCAAAATCGGGAGAACAGATCGGCGATGAGGCCTGGGCCTTCATCCCCCAGGCTTTACTGCCCCATCTAAAATGGTTGGCGCATAAAGACTACACCCATACTTATATGGTAGACGGCCGACCTAGAGTTTTTGATGCCAAGATACTTCCTGATGATACCCATTATAAGGACGACGACTCCGATAATAACTGGGGCACTTTCCTGGTGATGGGGCTCCGCATGGGTGGCAAACACATTTCAGTGACCGAGGATTTCGGCAGCGGCGTGGAGACCCGGGATTTTGATCCGGTCTATTTTTGCCTGGATATCACTGACCCGCGCCACCCCCGTTTGATGTGGGAACGTACCTATCCGGGTCTTGCCATGAGTTGGGCTCGGCCGGCCCCCTTGAAGGTCGGCGATGACTGGTATCTCGCATTTGGTTCAGGTCCCACGGACTATAACGGCACCAGCAGCCAGCCTGCCTATCTTTATATCGCGGATATCCTGACTGGCCGAATGCTCCGGCGCTTCGGTCCCATCGAAAACGCCAACAGTAAAGGTTTCATGAATGACTCAACCACTTTTGACAAGAACATGAATTACAATGTGGATGCCATCTATACGACTGGTGACTTCCTGAATAACGGGGTTTGGCAGGGTGGTGTCTATAAAATAGCAATCCCGTGCACCAATTGCCAATGGAGCAGTAATTATAATGCCAGTAATGATATGGGTTATGCAACAGACCCCAATTCCTGGGTTTACTCCAAGTTGTATGCTTCAGATCTGCCGATTACCACCCCGGTATCTGTCAGCATTGAAGTCGTACCAGCCAACAAAGTCGACAATGTCTGGCTCTATTTTGGCACCGGGCGGTATCTGGTCAAGACGGATATCCTGAACAGTGATCAGCAGTACTTGGTCGGTATCAAGGACCCATTCTTCAACAGCCGATCGTCTGTGTACCACAGTTACAGTGCCGCGACGACGACCGACCCGCTGGAACTAGGTAATTTATTAAGGGCGGATAATATTTCCGTTACAACCGGAAACCATTACGCAATCAACGGCGCTGTGCAGAATGTCAGTGAGAATGGCAATACGAGGCTCGCCACCATACTGGATTTGGAAAAGGATATCCAAGATCATTATGCAGGTTGGTACCGGCAGCTAGATGATTTTAGCACCGGGCCATCCCAACGAATTGTCAGTAAAGCATCTATCCTGGGAGGCATGGTCTTTGTCCCAACTTTTACCCCGGATACCGATTTGTGCAACTACGGCGGCACCACTAATGTGCTGGCGGTTTACTACGCAACCGGCACCGGATACTATAGACAGATACTAAGCTGCCCGCATCCAACAACCATCACGGTTAATGGAAAACAAGAACAAATAGTTGCCGTATCACTGCCTGTTGGCTTTACAGGTTCGCCACCACCAGCAGCCGGTATGCACGCCGGACAAGAGAAGGGCGCCAAAGCCTTCATGCAACAGAGCTCCGGACAAATCATTCAACTGGATGTGGTCCCGCCCTTCTACTTCCAGGGGGCAATTATCGATTGGTGGGATTGATAAGAGTATGTAAGCTGCTGCGCAGCTGGTTGGACAATGTCTTTCAACCAGCTGCGCTTCGAATGAACAATTATTAAAGGATGAAACCGATGACTCCAATATCATTCCATAGACGCGTACTACTTGTCGTTCTGATCCTTACGATCTCCTTGCTTGTCAATAGCGTTTGGGCGGGAGAGCATGCCAATAAGATGGCCCCGCCCGCCAAAGGTGAGCAGGGACTTATCTTAGATAAGGTGGAGGTCACCATAGCAAGAAAAAGTTTGGAGGTAATCACGACCACCGGCGGGGATAAATATTACTTGTCTGACAACACGATCGTGGTGGGAATGGATGGCAACCAGGTAAGCATTCGGAAAATGTTGGTGCCCTGCGACGTGGAACTGGCCTATCGCACTGAAGCCGGTAAACGATGGGCTGAACGCATTGATATCAAGCGGGTGAGCAGCAATGCTTCGTCCCTATGGATTTCGAATCGACCTGAATAAAAAAGTAAATTTTTTAGCTCATATTCCAGTGCCCTCCTCTTGGGAAGTAGAGGGGGGCATTGTTGTTTATTACGGGAGTCGGAGATTTTCTTTCATTACGCCCGTGCATGCGGGCATCCAGCGTGATGGCATCATTAGAATCTGGATTCCAGCCTTGGCGGGAAAGCGCTGCCTTTCAGTGAGAAAAGTCCACCCTCTAAAGAGCCTCAATACCCTGGCCTCTGCCTTTGGACACTCTATCTAAACCCCCGGCGCTATCGCTTCTCTTGCTCTGTTCGATTAAGTGCTATTTTCACCGTAGACAAGTAAATGGAAAAACTTTAATTGGCTAAGAAAATTGTCGGAAATAATTTCGACTGTACCTTCAATATACTCCCTTATCGATCAATATCATAATTAAAGGCGGTTATGACTTAGCCCAAGTCTTGCACCCCGGTTCCCATGCTCTGCATGGGACCCCTTACTTGAAAATAAACCATGCGCTCCAATGCAGAGCATGAAAGCGAGAGTCCTACCAGTTGGGCTAAGCGCATAACCGTGCAAATGAATGCCTATTTCTCTGGATGAAGGCTGAACAATTCTTGAATAGGTATGGTGGAATGTTGTTGATAGAAATATTCACCTTCTAAAAAACTCCTTAGGAAAAGTAAATAAAACAGGCATCGGGGAGTTACTTTTGTCATGCCCATGCAGGCGGGCATCCGGCGTGACAGCATCATCAGAATCTGGCCTTCGCGGGAATGACGTGCCTTGGATCGAAAAACTTCTATACCCATCAAATAAAATAAACCCGGACGAGCCCATTTTCTTCGTCCGGGTTTATTTTATTCTTCTTGTTTATCTCATTCAGCGTAATGGTGACGGCTGAACGCTTTACCTATCAAGTGACACCTTACTCCGGCTGATCAGATACCCATTGCCAACGCGCGTCTTTCACAACTCGTACAACTTTGATGCGTTGGACGACGCGGACCCCTTTAGATATTTCATAGGTGATCTCTGCGTCACAGGGTACAAGCATTTGCCGGATGCTTAACTGTTTGCCATCCAGGCCGGTAATGATACTTCCCGATGATAAAGTATATCGGTCACCGGCAATGGTGACTACGTGTTCAAGACTCTTTTTCGCTATCACTACGGTGGCCACACTCGCTGCCGCACCTTGGGGGCCTTCACCATCAGCCGGTTTGGGATTCTTCTTGGCGGTATCCGCTGTCGCGATATTGGTTATCAGAGCGATCAGAATCAATGCCAAGATCAAAATGAATGGCCTTTGTCGGCGGATATTATCTCGGAGTAATGAAGTATTCATTGCTGTTCCTTCCATATATTTATCCTGCACTTCTCGATTCGATACACCATGCTCTGGCCAGCCAGATGCTTAATTGGTTCGATCCCACCAATCGGTAATGGTGCTCAAGGAGTAGATCGCATTACCTACATTGACCAACTGCACAACCCCTGTGCTCAGCTGTAGATATGCAGTCGATCCTGATTCCTTGCCGGTATGCAAACCCACGCTAGGTGGTGGGCAGCCGATCATCGGGATCTTTAGTTTAACCGCAACAACATCCTGAGTCACATTCTGACCTTTGTAATTGAAAGTTATTTTGTCCGGATTTGTGATGTCAAATATCTGTTTGGTATAACCGGTCCCCGTCGTATAGTACAACCCATAGAAATTGGTGCTGCCTTGTCCCTTACATAGTTCCGTACTAGGTGTGAATACGGGATATAAGGCGATACCGCCAAAAATCGCCGGCTTACTGATCATGCGCTCAGAAGCGGAAGTACCATTGAGTTGCAGCCTGCGGTACCATCCATCCCAATTGTTGCGGACCTCATCTTCCAGGGCGATAAAATCCCCGTTCGCCCCAAACAAGGCGCCGTTCTTAAGCACCCGGCCCTTGGTGGTGACTGTGATTTCATCCCCTGCGAACAGATCCGTGCGGGTGAGCGTTTTACCGGCAGCGGCCGCATAGTTGTGCATGAGGGTGCCTTTATATCTCTTATTGAAATAGGGATCTTTGATTCCGTATAGGTATTGCTGGTTGGCATCGGTTTTGTCGGCATCTGCAATATATCGACCGGTGCCGAAGTATACCCATACGTTATCTATCCCGAAATCAGGGAAATGCTCTACGCTAACTGACGGCGGCGCGGTGATTGGCCGGTCTGAATCAAAGAGCTTATTGACGTACCATTTACTTGGATCTGAATCATAGCCCAGACTTTGGCTTGGATTGTAATTATCATTCCATTCACAGTTGGAGCAGGGCACGGCGATTTTATAGAGACTGCCTTTCCAACTATTTTGATCATAATAAGCATCACCAATATATACATCATCCACGTTATAATTCAGATTTTTATCAATTGAAGCAGCTGTGGAGAAGAAGGCCTTTGTATCGTATGGGCCCATTTGCCGTAGCAAAGCGCCTGTTTTCATATCGGCCACATAGATATAGCCCGCTTGGGTGCTGCTTCCATCATATGCGGTGGGCCCAGAACCGAATACCAGGAACCACTTGTCGCCGACCTTGATTGGAATGGGAGTGGAGTAGCTCATGGCTTGATTCGGGTAGGCGCGCTCCCATAATAGGCGCGGGTTGCGGGGGTCGGTAATGTCCATGCAGATGTAGCTGGGGTAGAAGACTCGCTCCGCAACCCCTAAGCCGTCCCCAAAATCTTCGTTGGCGCTAATCTGTTTGGCCCCCATGTTTAGCCCCATGACCAGAATAGTGCCCCAGTTATCCTCGCCATTGGAACTGGCGTAATGGGTATTATTTGGTAATATTTTAGCATCAAAAATTCGGGGTTTGGCATCCACTAGATAAGTGTGTGAATAGTTCTTCTGGGAAACCCATTTGAGATGGGGCAGCACGCTTTGGGGGATTAAGGCCCACAATTCGTCACCCATGTGTTCGTCAGCCGGAGCAGATGCAGGCCGGACGTATTGCTTTTTAGTGGTATCATACTTCCATGCGGCAAATGCATGCAGCATACCGTCATTGCTGCCCACGTAGGTTATGCCCTCGCGATCCTTGAAGGCATCGTAATATTGTTGATACGATTTATCTCCATACCAGAGGTTGAATCGTTCAACGGGCCTGGTTACGGTGACTGGCGTTGAGTTGATGATATCTCCCAAAGGCCATGTCACTCCGTTGATGGTGCGGTTACGCAAACCCGTCACATCGGTTCCTCGCACCCAGGTAATAATGTTGCTGGTTCGGGTATCGATGGTGCTGCCCAGCCCGGCACCGCTGCTTCCCCAGGCGGTGTCGCTGCGGACACCCAGGTATGGTTTGATCAAGCTGCTATTGGTAGTATTGAAAGCGATCAGTTCACCCCCGTTATCAAAAACATCGGCAGTGGTTTCATCCGCAGTGCCATTTTTGTTTTTATCTATAAAGGTGAAAATCTTGCGGGTGCTTGGAATTTTTTTAGAAAGCAGATTGCCTACTTCAAAGATTGGCTTCAGCCTTGAATCATCTTCCGAATCCAGTTTTATGGTTTCACCGTTACGTATAAAGGCTGTGTCGCCATCTGAGTCGGTCGTAAAGGTGATCTGAGCATCATTTGAATCAAAAGCAAGGTTGCCATTGGTATCTTCATAAAGCTTGCCGTAGCTGTCCACCCACAAGGAGTGCATATATCCGAACCAATGCGCCTCATCCAGGTCGTTGGTGACCAGGGGCTTGAAATAGGCTTGGAGCATGTTGCCTTCGCCTTCGCTGTTGGTGGCGAGCACTGAGGCGGCCGTACCTGAAGAAGCTCTTTTAAGAATATCGGTAATGGCGTTCATCAGCTTGGCCTCGATTTCGTAGCCATCGCTGGCTTCAAAGAAAGTATCGGGTACGCCGTCTTTATCTTTGTCCCATTCGGAGGTCAGGTCTGGCTTCTTATTGCCGTTGCGATCGTCAAACCCGCCGTTGCGTGCCGCATCCCTAAGAAGGGTGGAGGCAATGGGATCTTTGTCAAAGGCATGAATGGCGTAGAGAATAAGATTCTGTTCCCCGTCCAGTGCATTTTTACCGACCGTAGTACTTCTTAAATCGACCGTACGAGCATAGAGCGCCAAATCATCCAGATAATCACTACCACCATTGGGGTAGTTGCAACTGTCTTCAGTACATGTTGAAAATTCTTTCTTATCTCCATCATAATCTTTGTATTCAGAAGGAATCATGGCATCTTTTGTCGACGCACCGTCAGTCAGCAAAATGATGAAACTCTTGGCGCAGGGGACATAGGCTGAACCGTTATAGTATGGATCATCGCCCAAGTTGGACGCAGGCACAGCTGAGTTAGAGTAGTCGAGCCCGCCCGCGGGAGGCTGCTGTTTGAAATATTGCATGGCCACATAGAAAGTTTCAGCCAAAGGTGTCCAGGTATCCATCTTGGTATTCTGCAAGTCGGTGATCATGGTGGTCATGTTGGTGCCGATGGTATGTTCCACCGTGCCGCCGCTTTGGTTGCTGCCGGTGCCATTATTGAACCAGATGTTGCCCCACCGTGCTCTGCTGCCGACCCGCTGCAGAATACCTGCCAGGTTGCCGTCCACAAAGTCGGTGGGTTCAATGTTGATGTCTTTTTGAACTTTAACATTATATTTAGTAGTGCTTGTGGTGCCGATGTAAATATATCCGCCTTCAATGCGGTAGGAGTAATTGCCGTGATAGGGCGATACTGCCGAAAAAGCGGAAGAGTCAAAATCTTTATAATAGATGCGAGAGGTTTGCGCTGGCGTTTCGCCGATGTTGACCTGGTTACCGCCGCCGGTGCGTGACGTGGCCAAGCCGCCCATCAACACCTTGCGCAACACGTCGACGCGCCGCATGCTAAGCCAGTTCATCCAGTTGCCGTCCCAAATCTTTTCGTTGACGATGGTAGTATTGTTCAGAGTGGACGCCGCACCCGTCATCGTCTTCACATTCCACACACTGCTGGTATAGTTGTAGCTCACCTTTTGGTATTTGACCTGGAACTGGTTGTTTATATATTCATAGAAATAGTCTGGATTAAAATAGCCGTAATATCGGGTGGAACTGGGATCTCGGCCATATACTACGTTTAGTCTCGGAGCGGTGCTGGCATTGGTATCATAGGCTCTGACATCGCGTTTGTTAGGCGTCCCCGGAATACCCGTGATTCTGAAGACCATTGCATTACCCGAGGCCCAGCCTGGCCGGCTGACGATTTCCTGCATAATATCTTTGATGCTGGCGGAAGGATAGTCAACACCAGCACTCCAGGGTTGCACATTGCTCCATGTCACGGTGGTAGTGGTCGCGGTGCGATTTTTGATGTTGTCCGCTGTCGTATTGAAAGGTGCTGCATTATCGCTCGCCTCGCCCGCAATGAGAAGATTGGTGACTTCTGAGTTGGCTACATTGGCTCTAAATGTAATATAGGCGCTGTAAATAGTCATTCCTTGGGGAATGGTGATGTTTTGAAAACGCAGTCCCACAACGGAATCATTCGTACCGACACTGAAACCGCCCAAATCCAGATCGCCATTGTTGTAGTAAGTTATACTGCCGGCGCCCGTCGTTTCTTCAGCGTCATCCTGGAGGGATGAGATTTGAAAAGTCTTTTTTCCGCTATAAGGCTCTCCCGTAAAAGGTTCATCGACCACTGTGCCGCTATCTCCAGGATAGGTGCCATAAGCATTGAAGTTCATGCTGCCGGAATTGTCGAGGATGATCATGATGTTCGGCGTCACGGACTGGCTGGTAAATACGGGTGACGCTGTGTAGTCCGCCATATTCGGCTCCTGGAAGGCAGCCGAGTTCGTGACCGTTACAGCCAGGAAAGCAATTAAAACAAGGGATATCCGAAGAATAGTAGTTGATTTTCGCATTATTTTAGCCCTCCCGCGGCATCTACCCAACGATAGTGGCCACGCACGGTGTATTCGGAGTTGTTGGCGCCTTCGCCTTTACTGGTCATGAGATAAAGTTTTGCTTCGCTACCCGAGGCGCCAATTCCTTCAGTTCTGGAGGCGAACTCCACGCCGCCACCGGATAGTTGGACTGATCCTCGAGGACAGACTGAAATTTGTGTGTCGATTCCGCATTTATGGTAACTAATATCGGTGGTTTTGCACTTAGGGTCATCCAGGTCTAATTTCCCCATATACATTAATGCGTAAAACTCTTTGGGGCCATCAGCCGAGAAATTGATATACTCTAGGCAGCCGGGATCACCTGGAGAACTTGGAGCGGGCTGAAGAGGGGCATCTACATCAGGATTGAGGTTCGGGTATATGACCGGCGGAGTTCCATGGATACCTGGATCGGCATTATAGAAGCCCATTTTTTGCCACTTGTCATTGCCGGCCAGATTGACTTCAGTGTTGGAAATATTCATGGCGGCCAGCCCCAGGGCTGTCACTGCAATGAGTACCAGCATCACTATGATTAGGGTTGCGCCGTTATTATTGATTATGATTTTCTTCGTAGGTTGCATGGGGCCTCCTGCGATCAGTTGATTCGCGGCTTAAATATTTTAAGGGTAATGGTTTTATCCTGGCCCTGCTCCTTGAACTTTGCGGTCACTACTACTTTTTTTGCGCCAGGAATGGCCAAATTGTTGAGTACATCCCATGTGATGGTATATCGATTATTGATTGTTTCGCTTCCGGCTCCGTCATTAGCGATCCGTTTATCCAGAAAATCGGCAGCCATCAGCTCCTCGATTTGAGACATGCCAATGGCTGTATTCTCCTGAACTTTTTCCGCTAAGGTATTGCTTCGAATAGCGGTCGTCTGCAAAGCGGCCATGCCGAGGATGCCTATGGAAAATACGGCCATGCTGATGACGGACTCAAGAAGCGTAAACCCTTTGGAGTTATCGATCATTCGGGCTATTTTATGCAGAAATCTTTTCATATTCTTCTCCATTAGACATTCACCTATGATTTTTTGAAGTTGCGCAATGCCAGGGTGACAGTCTCTACGCGTCGCTGGTAACGGTCATTAAAGGGGGCCTGGTTTGGAGGCGGTATGATACGATTGCCCACCACGTAATAGTTTCGGTCGATGACATTTTCGGGAGAAGGCCGTTCTGATTGCAGCAGCAGCCAAATGCGCACGGCAACTATATTGCGCAAATCCACCGAGGATGCCAATGGACCACCCAAGTCAAGGCTATCTATGACACCATTGCCGTCCGTATCATCGGCTGCTGTTATTTCACCGTCGCCCGTGCCATCGATGTTGGTGTCCAGAAGGCTGTCCCCATTGGTATCGGCAGCCCAAATGACATTGCCCAATGTGCCGGGAATGGCGGGCGCTGTCCGGTCCATTTTATAATGTCCGTCCGGGTTGGGGTTATAAGCAAAGGCGTACCCAACAGCCACCACACCTTCAGCCACCAAGTCAGGGGCTCCCCCATTTACACGGCGCCCCAAGTCGAGCCGACCATCATTATTAAAATCATAAACCTGATAACGGATGGTCATTTGTGCGTCGCCAATATTATCATTGTTGGTGTCGGTCCGAAGAGAAGTAAATTCCAACACAGGAAAGCTTGCAAAACAGATGGTTGATGGTTCTACCGGACGGACAAAAGCAGCGGGAAGCATTGTATTATCCAATGAACCGGTATGATAATCGTAGGATCGGATGTCCGTCAGCCCATAGCGGTTGGAAAGGTTGGGATCGCGCCCGGCATTAAGTACGTCAAATTCCATCATATAAAGGGCACCACGGAGATCTTGTTGGATCTTCGCAACTTCACGCTGAGTGGAATAGGACTTGGATTGTATAGAATAGGCAGCGTAAACTGAAAGAAGTATAACTGCCGTAATCGCCATGGTGATCATTAACTCCACCAAGGTGAAACCCTGATCATTCTTTATTAAAATTAGGGGGTTTCTTTTGCGCATATGAATTTTTCCTATCTCCATATTTTTTGGCTCGGGACCCAGCGATCTACTCCGGTCCCCCCAGCGGCCGATACCAAGACCCTATAGAAGATGTCATTATTTTGATTGGTTAAGTAAACGCTATTGCTTCCCGCCGGTGCAACCACACCTATGTTCAAAACCCCTTGGGATAGAAATTCAATGGTAGTGAAGGGGGGAGTGTCTCCTGCATTTGGAGAATTGGTAAATACTATTCCGCCTCGGAATTTAGTCAGGTTTCCAATTTTGAAAACACCCAAAAGAAGACCATTATTATCTACATCCCGAATTGTGTATTGGTTTGGGGCAGGCTGATTAAATACTATTCTGCATCGTTGGTTGTTACGTGCGGCGCGCAGACGCGCAAGTTGAATGTCGCCATAGAGCTCATCGGTTGCATATTGGAGTCCGTGGCGGGTTTGAAATGCGATTGTTGCTGGAACCGCTGCAGCTGTCAAAACCGCAACTACAGCAATCGACACCATAAGCTCGACCAGCGTGAACCCTAGGGGATTTGGTGTTCTTTTCTTTATCCTTGAAATATTGTTTTTTGGGATGAGGCAATTTGCATTCATTAGGCACCTTTTACTTTGCAATTATTGTTTGAAGTGTTCAAAAGCAACTAATATGCCATGGCATTAATACGCATTTCTATCTGAAATTGTTGCAGAGCAACCTCATGGGATAATCATGAAAATTAATTAATATCGATAAATTGCCAAATAATAACCATCGAAATGACTGCCCATTTGCTGCGGTGTATCAAACCTGGTTAGCAGATGATTCGCCACTGGATGGATTGAATGAGAATATTAAAACTATTAATACGGCTCGGGCTGGCGTTGGATTAAATAATAAAAGAATTCAATCGATTTGATCAGTGTTAGATGTAATTTGCTTAATTTTTCATTTGGCAAATTGCAAGGATGGCCGGAAAGAAAGATCGGATGGGATCAAAATGCGAAGCGTGTCAATTAAACGTTATTTGGTGTGAGATTCTTCATACAAAATTGGTTTAATTTATTTTAGCAGATACATAGTTGAATGTGAATGTTCGGATATCAAGCTTGACCAACACCCGGATTTATTATACTTTTGCAGTGCATCACGCAGGTGAAGGGCTCTGCCGGGTGGTTGATGGGCGGCGGGGCATCCCAATGATCAAAAACTCGCGATAGGCTGTCGTAATAGATAAAGCCGGGTAAACCTCAGCATTAGATCTGTGTCGATCGTCTGGCGGGCCATTTTCGATAGTGGCCTTTTTGGTGATAAACCCCTAAGCACTAACCCCCGGGTGAATCAGGCGCCATGGACCATCCCACCACCACTAAAAACAAAACAATATCTGAGGCTTCCTTAATACCTTATTTGATAGGTGAGGGGGCAGGGGTACGTTTGAGGTTAAAGCTGGAAGATGATCCGACGGGTCAATCCGCCGGCGCTGCCGCTTTTATTGAGGGGGCCGGACCGTACGCCCAAATCCTTGAAGGTACATTAACCGCCGATGGCAAGGGGATATTGGCGGAGCTACTGTTATTGGTCCAACCGGATCACTCTACCGTAGCGTCGAGCGAGTTGCGGCCGATTTCCAATGTCCAAGTAGATCAATTGTGGCAGACGGCTTGGCAGCGGCTCAAAGGAGATGTTGATGGCGATCCGCCGGCAGCCTTGCCCTGTCAGGTTGATGCCGAGGGCGCGTTAATACCCTTCCGGCCCCTGTTTTATTGCCGGCATCGGGATCGCTATGCCCATCCCCTATGCCCCCAATGCGGCGGCGATTTGACGGTATGCCGTGATGATGAGCTGCTGCGGAGCGCTGGGTTACCATTATACAGTCAATCCCTGGAACGTTTCCTGTTTTGCCCAGATTGCCAGGCATCCCAGTCCAGCGCTACCTTTTATACTAGTCTCGCCCAGTCAGGGCAGGCAGGTGCGGTCCATGGCAGCGCTCAGTTGATTGAAGGGTTCAGTGCTCTGTTAGCCAAGGATGAACTGTCCTCAGATCTGCCTTGCGTGGGATGCGTGGAGGCGCCTGAATGTTACGGCGCCAAAACCTTGGTGCACCAACGAATGACTTCGCTTTTTTTCTACCCTTTTTTCATGCTTTTGAGACCTGCGACTTCTATCAATACTTTAGAATTTTTGTCCGTTATGTCCGGCGCGCCGATAGAAGAGGCGGCCCAGCAGTTGTTACAAAGCAGGAAGAGGGGACGGCTGCGAAAACTGGTGGCCTTGCAGACGAAACTGGCTGCCGGTAGCGGATTGCTGTTTAATGGTGAACGCCGGTTTCTTGAGACACTGTTCCTCAAACTCAGTTTTCTGGAGGCTTTGAGCGACTTGGTATTAAAGGCCGATGGACCTTTTTCCATCCCCGTGGCCGATATGTCGCTCGAAAGCGTATGGGTTCATTTGCCTGCGGTTACGCCGCGGTTGCCGTTATTTTGGAATTTCTCCCTTGAGATGATCGATATGGTGGGCCGGCCAGCTCCGTCCTTAAGCCAACAGGCTCAACCTGAATCGCAGGCGCGATTCTTTTTAGGCACGGCCTGGTTCTATGTGCTTTTGGTCAATGGAGATCAGAATATGTCGGTGGTGCAGTCGGCCATTGATCAGGTGCTGTCATCGGAACAGGGTGTTTCCCAATTGGAGAATGACTCCGGGCCGGAGCTTGACCCGGTGCTTGCCCCATCGAATCTTGTGTGGCTTCGGGATGTTAAAACAATCCACCCGGAGTGGCATGGCATATGGCGGCGCGTGTTGGCGCTGGGGCTGGGGGTGCTTAGATCGGGTATGGCTCCAGATAGCCGTTGGTCCGCCAATGGTTTTAAAGCTAAACTTTCTGAAATCAAAAGTAATGTCCGCGAATTGCTCTTTTCAGCACCAGCGCCCGCGGCGGTGACCGCAAAGGCGGTTCAAACCCCAACAACAAAACAGCTAGGCGCTCCCGCTTCCAGCGATCGTGCCATTGCCGACCTTCTGCAATCCATCCTGGCCCAATGGCCCAAGCCCAAATCACCCAAACTCCCGAACGCTGCACCTGAGGCTAAGCCCGTAAAGGAGGCCCAAATACCGCTCACTGCCTCGCTTCATCCCAACGCAGACGGCGACTTTGAAGAGACCGTGATTCTCGGGACCGCCTCTTTCCATCCCAAACCAGCCACTGCCACGCATCTGGCGCCGCCGGCGCTCGAAGAGACCGTGGTGATGGGGGCACAGCCCAGGCCGGAGGAAAAGAGCCCAACCCCAATGATGACGGAAGATTCCCAAGCCACCGTGATCATCCCCACACCAAACGCCCCAGGATCTAGTTCGGTCATACAGAGTAAAGCGCTGAAATCTGCCCCCGCAACGCCAGCTAAACCTGTTTTGGAAGAGACCGTGCTCATGCCAGGAGGCCAAAACGATAAAATCCTCAGCACGCCACCCGAGGATGACCTTCCGGCCACCCGCATCATCACTCCGGGTCAGATGCCCATCACCTCGCAGCCGCCGAGCCGCATTCAACCGATCAAAGCCGAACCCAAATCTGCACCAACGGATGAGTTGGAGCAAACCATTGCTTTGGAGCCTTTCAAGCCTGGGATGCTTGGCCATGGTCGCACAGTAGCACCGCCGACGCCGCCTTTGGCAAAGCAACCCCCTAAGAAAAGCGCCGTTAGCCAGCCATCTCCAGATGCTGATGGCCTGGAAGCCACTGTTTTTATTCCGCCAGGAGAAAACAAAGAGAGGACCCCCCGGAAATGAGCGATTCAGCCCTGATCTCGCGATTGGTGGGCGATATTCGATTGATGTATGCATCCGATCCTCTCCATGCGCGCCAGTTGATTGACAGTCATTTGAAAACCGAACTTTCCCATCTGCCGGTGGATCAAAGCCGTAATGTGATTCAAAGCGTCATGGCGCATTTTGTTTCTTCCGAACCCAATCAATGCCCGGAAACCGTTGCGGATAAGGAGCTGTTGACGCGGGTGTTCGGTCTATTGCTCGGCCGTAAGGTCAGCATGGCTGATTTGTCTTCCAATGAGCTGCTTGAGCGATTGGCCCAATCCCTCAATACCATCTTCAATGCCTTGAACCAGCTCATCAGTGTGATCAATGCCACTCTGTCCAGTGGAACTGATAAGGGAGAGCAAACCATCCGGCAGGTCATTGGTTTCCATCTGGAAGGAGATGAGCAGGCCCAATCTCTGGAAGCCTACCTGGGCCAAATCAACGCTGCCTTTCTGACAACCCAAGAGGCTTTTAAAAAGGCGGCCCACGCCAAGGTCAGTCAAATTATTCACGCCATCGATACCGATAAAATCGCTGCCGAACGCAGCAACAGATTGAAGATAGGGCCTCTGCGCAAAGCCGAGGATTTTGACATTCTCAAAGAAAAGATCGACCGCATCAAACGCTGGTTTGATTCAGGCCGGTTTATGGAAGATTTTTTAAGAGAGTTTGAAAAAAATTGCCGGGAGATAAATCGTGCTTGAACAAAAAACCTCAATTTCCGCTCAGGCACTAAAAGAGTCATAAGGAGGAGATTTGATGAATTTCAGGCTATTGGCCGCCATTTGCTGCGCGGCCGTTGTTGTGACCGCATGCGCATCCCAGCCAGTGCCGCCGCCCCAGTGGACCTATGAAAAAGAAGCCATTCAGATTCATCTGCAAGCTGATCCCAAGCTAAACCTGGATGACGGCGTGCCCCATACGCTGGTTTTATGCATCTATCAATTGAGAGACCCCAACACCCTCAATCAACTATCCGAAAACACCGACGGTATTTATAAGCTGTTGGAGTGCAGCCTGTTTGACGCCAGTGTGGCTACGGCCAAACGGTTGATCGTGCATCCGGGCCAGGATGTAGATGTCAATCTGGACCGGGCCGAAGGCGCCAAATATCTGGCGGTAGCCGCCGGCTATTTTGTGCTCCAGAAAGAGCGCATGATCCGTTTATATGAAATCCCGGTCAAGGTCGAAGAAAAGGGCTTCTTTAAAAAGACCAAAACCGCCAAACCTGACCGGTTGGAAGTGACGCTGCAATTGGGGCCTGCGCAGATCAACAAATAAGGACGAACCATGGAAAAACCACTCTTCTGGCATCAGGGCCTTTTTCTGCAGCCCCAGCATCTGCAGCTGAACAACCGCTATCAAGAAGCGCTGAATATCCCCCTTAAAACTTTCCTGCAGCCCCATTTCTGGGGGGTTGGTCAATACAGTCTGAACACCGCAGCCCTGGGCAGCCGAAGCTTCCAAGTGCTCCAAGGCCGGTTTCTATTCCCGGACATGACTTATGTAGAGGTCCCCGGCAATGCCGTGGTGATGCCGCGTTCTTTTGAAGCCGCCTGGGACAAGGGTAGTCAATCCTTTGGAGTCTTTCTTGGGTTGCGCAAATTCCAGGAAAAAAGCGGGAATGTGACCGTTGTCACAGATGAGACCCATATCCCCGAAGTACAGTCCCGGTGGGTAACATCCAATAAGGCCGACAGAGTGGCGGATTTCCATCATGACGGTCCCGAAGCCGAGGTGCAGCGCTTGACCTATGTTCTGCGAATCTTTTGGGAGTCCGAACTGGCCAATCTCGGAGACTATGAATTGATTCCCCTGGCGCGGTTGGAAAAAGATCAGGATCAGGTAAAGCTTTCCACCCAGTATGTGCCGCCTTGTCTGGTGGTGGGCGCTGATGAGATCTTGCTTCAAATGGTTAAGGAGATCCGCGACCAGATCGGCGCCCGCAGCCGCCAATTGGAGTCCTTCAAGCGCGACCGGGGCCTGCACTCGGCTGAATTCGGCGCCAGAGACATGGTGTACCTGCTGGCATTGCGATCCCTGAACCGCTATGCCGCGCTGTTGGGCCATCTGACCCTCGGTGGCCATGGCCATCCCTGGGCGGTGTACGGATTGCTTTGCCAATTGATCGGCGAGTTGTCCACCTTTACCGCCGATATCTCCTTTACCGGCGAAGACCACGCCGGCCAGCGGCATTTGCTGGAGTATGACCACGTAAACCTGGGGCCGTGCTTTGCCTCCGCACTGGCATTGATCACCCAGCTGTTGGATCAGATCACGGCCGGTCCCGAGCATGTACTGTCGTTGTTCTTTGACGGCACCTTCTATGCTACTGAAATGCCGCCCATGGTCTTTGAGGGGCGCAACCGCTTCTTTATGGTGATTGAAACCGAAGAAGATCCCCAGAAAGTACTTCCGGCCTTGTCCAACATCGCCAAGCTGGGGTGCCGCGAAACGTTGCCCATATTAATCGCGCGTTCACTTTCTGGTGTAACCCTGGAACATCTGGCCACCCCGCCCCAGGAACTGCCGCGGCGCGGTCATGCCCTTTACTTCCAGATCGATCACCACAGTGATCAATGGGCCCAGGTGCAGAAGAATAAAAACCTGGCCATGTATTGGGACACGGCCCCGCAGGATCTGAAAATCGAGCTGATGATCGTGGGAAGGAGTTGATCAAATGCGGTTGTCCGACTGTTTTATGTCCATTATGGCGTATACTACCGTGGTGGCCCGCAGCGCCCCCGGCGCGCCCATGCCCTTTGATCAGGTGCGCGCCAACATGCAGCGTTTGATCACCCAAAGCCAGGGCTATATTGAACAGGGGCGCTTTAGCCACGAAGATTACGATGCGGCCCGCTTCGCTGTTTTTGCCTGGGTGGATGAGACCCTCCTGGCTTCCAACTGGGACGGCCGCCAGCAATGGACCCGCGAGCAGCTGCAGCGCCAATACTACCAAACCGCGGAGTCCGGCGAGCTTTTCTTTGAAAGGCTCAATACTCTCGGTCCCCATCAGCGCGACGTGCGCGAAGTGTACTACTTGTGTCTGGCCTTGGGATTCAGCGGACAATTTTGCCATGAAGGCGACGACTTTTTGCTGGATCAACTCAAGACTTCCAATCTCAAACTGCTCACTGGAAGCTCCATGGGCGTTCCCTCCCTGGACAAGGAAGAGCTCTTTCCCGAGGCCTACCCCAAGTCAGAGGTCGGCCCTGGGACGGCCAAAGGCACGCGACGGGCCCGGTGGTCCGCTTTTACCGTGATCTGCGCGGTCGCGCCCGTGGTGTTGTTTGTTCTGCTCTATGGGCTCTATAAGTTTATCCTGGGCAATATCGGCGCCAACCTCATTGGTACGGTACAGTAATGAAACAGATTTTAACCACGACTTTTAAAGTCTTTCTGGTGTTGACGGTTCTGGCATTGGTTGTACTGCTGGTTTTCGGACTGGTGCTTTGGATCGGCTGGTCCTGGTGGGTGGGATTCTTCCTGCTGATCGGAATCGGCGGTCTGGCGCTTTGCTTCTTACTATTCCGAAAGATTTGGGCGCGACGCCGCGAGCAGATGTTTGTGCACCAGGTCATCGCCCAGGATGAAGCCATGTATAAGAACATGGCCCTCAAGGAACAGGACTCGGCCAAAGAGCTGCAAGCCCGCTGGAAAGAAGCCATTGAAGCACTGCGCAAGTCGCATTTGCGTAAAATGGGCAACCCGCTCTATGTGCTGCCCTGGTATATGGTCATCGGCGAGAGCGGGTCTGGCAAGACCACGGCCATCCAGAGCGCCCGCCTGTCATCGCCCTTTGCGCAGGTCAGCCGCACCTCGGGAATTTCGGGCACACGCAACTGCGACTGGTGGTTTTTTGAACAAGCCATCCTCATTGATACCGCCGGCCGCTACGCCGTGCGCGTGGACGAAAAGCGGGACCAGGAAGAGTGGCAGCGATTTCTCACCCTTTTGGCCCGCTTCAGAAAGAAAGAGCCTCTCAACGGTCTGGTGGTGACGGTGGCCGCCGATCGTTTATCCCAGGCCACGCCTGAAACCTTGCAGGAAGACGGCCGCACCATTCGGCGGCGCATCGAAGAGCTGACACGGGTCGTGGGCGCCCGCCCGCCGGTGTATGTGATGGTGACCAAGTGCGACCTCATCCAGGGAGCCACTCAATTCTGCGATCAGCTGCCTGATGCGGCCTTGAACCAGGCCATGGGGTACTTGAATCAAGACCTGAACAGCAATGTCGGCGTGGTGATCGATAAAGCCATGCGAACCGTGGGGGACCGGCTGCGGGACCTGCGACTGCTGCTGCTGCACCGCACCAAGGATCGTGCCGCGGCCTCGACCCTGCTGCTTTTCCCCGAAGAGATAGAAAAACTCGGCGATGGTTTACGCGCCTTCGTGAACAGCGCCTTCCAGGAGAACCCTTATCAGGAAACGCCGCTGCTGCGCGGCATTTTCTTCAGCAGCGGCCGCCAGGAGGGCACGCCCTTTTCGCATTTCCTCAACGCCTTGGGCTTGATCCAGGCCAGGGAAGTCCTGCGCGGCACCAACAAAGGGCTTTTCCTGCACGATTTCTTCGCCCAAATACTTCCCATGGACCGGAACTTGTTCAAACCCACGGCCCATGTGCAAGAGTGGCAGAAGTTGACCCGCAACATGGGCCTGACCGCCTGGATCGCCATCATGGTGGCAGCCTGCGGCCTGCTCAGCTTCATCTTTGTAAAAAATCTCTCCTCACTGTCCGATGTACGAAAAGAATTTCAGAAACCAACTCTGCTTCAGGGCGAACTGCTGTCTGATATCTTGACTCTGGACCGTTTCCGCAAGGCGGTCCTGCAAGTGGAGGAAGTCAACAGCAAGTGGTGGATGCCGCGACTGGGATTGGAAGAGAGTCAGAAAGTCGAGATCGAACTGAAGAGAAAATTTGGCGTGTTGTTCCAAAGCGGCTTTTTGAAGAATTTCGACAAAGAGCTAACCGAACGCATGACGCGTTTTGATTGGAAGACGCCAGGACCGGTGTTTGGCGCCCATGTGGTGCATCTGGCCCGGCGCATCAATCTGCTCAAGGCGCGTTTGGCCCAGGAAGATCTCTCCCAACTGGAGGGCCGTCCCCAACCCGATTACAGTTCCACACTGCTCTCTTCGTCCGGCGTTATTCCGGAAATGCAAAAGACGGTGGGTACCGAATATCTCTATGCCCTGGCCTGGCAGACGGACGCTACCGCGCTCAATGGTGAATTGAGCAACCTGCAAACCTGGCTGAAGCATTTGCTGACCTTAAACAATATCTCTCTAAACTGGCTGGCCGATTATGTGAACGACGACACCTCACTCTCCGCGGTCATATTATCCCAATTCTGGGTCGGCGAAACGCCCGATGACAAAATCCGCGTGCCGGCCGCCTTCACTAACAAAGGCAAGGCGAGAATCGATGCTACCATCGCCGAAATCGAAGCAGCCCTGGTAGATCCTCTGATTATCGGCAGCCAGAAGTCGGATTTCGCCCAATGGTACGAGAAGAGTTATTACCAATCCTGGAGGAATTTTGTTCTTTCCTTTGACCAAGGGATTAATTCGCTCCAGAGCCGGGACCAATGGCAGATGGTGGCCCGGCGCTTGCCGTCGGCCCAAGGTCCTTATTTTGGATTGCTTGGGCGCATCGTGGAAGAATTTGGATCACTGGAGGCCCAGAGTCCCCCGCCGGGCTGGGTTGATCTGGCATTTCAGTATGCTGATCTGCAAAAAGAAGCCAGAGCCGCCGCCGTGGTGGATTCCAAAGATTCCGATCTGCTCAAAAAAGCCACGGCCACGGTGAAATCCAAACTGGATAAAGCCGAGAAAGCATTCGGCGTCAAAGCGCGTTTGCCCATGAGCGCTGAAGCCCACATCAATGCCGTTAAAGCGGTTTCCGCCTACCAGGGCGCCCTGGACAGCATGGTCAAGATCGCCGATTCGCGCAACGTGGCCTTTGCCATGGCCACGGATCTTTATCAGCAAGACCCGGTAACAGGCGAATCGCCCTTTTTCGTAGCCAGCCGCAATGTGGAAGTGCTCAAGGCCATCATGTCCCCACGGCCCACGGAAAACGATACTCTTTTCTGGGATCTCATCGATGCCAACGGGCGCTTCATGCAACGCTTCATCGTGCGCGAAGCCGCCTGCCAATTGCAGTCCTTGTGGGAAAAGCAAGTACTTCTGGAAATCGCGGATGTCAGCGCCGACCGTGATATGACCCAGCTCATGATGGGGCCGGACGGTTTCGGCACCAAATTTATCAAGGGATCGGCGGAACCTTTTATCAGCCGCAGCCTGAACAAAGGCTTTTTCCCAAAACGGGTCATGGGCATGGAGATTCCCTTGCAACAGGAGTTCCTTAATTACCTGAGCAAAGGGGCCCAGGCCGCAAAGCCGACCAAGACCAGCTACGCCGTCAAGATCCGGGCCTACCCCACCGACACCAATCGCGGCGCCCAGATTCAACCCCATTCCACGGTCCTTGAGCTCCGGTGCAGTGATGGCAATACCCGTCTGGAGAATTTAAATTATCCGGTGGCCAAGACGTTTACATGGTCACCCAGTACCTGTGGCGATGTGGGTTTTCAAATATCGGTAGGCAATCTGGTGCTCACCAAAAATTATACGGGGAACCTGGCTTTCGCCAAGTTCCTGCATGAATTCAAAACCGGCCAGCGTGATTTTCGCCGCAACGAATTTCCCAGCGACGAGGCGGCACTGCAGCGCATGGGGATTGATTACATCAGGGCCAAGTACCAGTTTGAAGGTCAGGATGAGGTTTTGGCGCTTTTATACATTACTCCCGGCGCGCCGCCGAGAAAGATTGCATCATGCTGGGATTAAAGGGGCTGAGCCGTTCTTGGCAATGGAAGGCCGCCGGCAAACACCCGGCGGCGGCGGATTATATCAATCCGCACGGCGGCACGCCGCTGATGGAAGCCATGGCCGAATGGGTCGTCAAGGGATATGAAGAGTTTCAGCGCCAGCGTCCGGCGGCTCACGCGCATTGCTCCTGGCGTTTCTGGCTGCGCGGCGCCCAAAAGGGGAGTTTGATCTGTGGCGTGGGCAAGGACAGCAGTGACCGCATCGGTCGACCGTTTCCTCTTCTGATTGTTGGCGAAGGGCCCATGAAAGGCTGGGAAAAGCAATGGCTCCAGTTGCCCCTGGCGTTGAGCAAGGTTTGGGCGCGCATGGAACGCATTGCGGCCCAGCGCTACGATGATCTTCAAACCATGGTCCATGAAGTGGAGCAACTGGCGCCGCCTTCACCGGAAGATCTTAATTTTGCTTCCGTTAACGGCGGCCAGGGTTTGGGGAATCGCGAGGAGAAATTAAGTACGTGCCGCAGAGAACTTGTCGATCACGGACGGGCGATGGTAGCGATAAATGACTCTTCCCAGCCCGATCTGGATGCGGCCGCCACCCAATGGCATGGATTGCTGGATCGTTGTTGCAGTGAGATTCCGCGCGCGGTCTTTCTGGGGGGCACAGGTCAGGGCGCATATTTGGCGGTAATTCAGCAACCGCTCAGCACGGCGGATTTTGTGCGGCTTTGGAGCCCACAGGTGTAAGATGAAAAGAGAGCAAAAGACCCTCAGTGGTTGCTACCGTCATTCCCGCACAGGCGGGGGATGACGTTAACGGACGCCAAGCGGCTTCTTCCAGGCCATCAATGTTAAGAGTGCATTAGAAAGCAACGCCAACATGGATTTTACTACCATAGGAAAGACTCCCATACCGGGCGCCGCGCCTTGCGGCCAGGAAGCCAAGTATGAACCAGAGTACGAGGCGGTGCTGGCGGAGATTGGGAAATTATCTTCGCCCTCAGCCTCCAGCCAGGTGGATTGGGCCTTGGTAGCGGAAAAAGGGGCCTTGGTTATTAGGGATAAATCCAAGGATCTGACCATTGCCTGCTACCTCTGCATGGCCCTGGTGGTTACCCGCAAGGTGGAGGGCCTGGATCAGGGGCTGACCCTGCTCAAGGATATGGTGGAGACTTACTGGGAAGATCTGTTTCCCGCCAAGCGCCGCATGCGCGGCCGGGTCGCCGCCATTCAATGGTGGCTGGAACGTCTGGAAACCGAACTGCAGAAGATCCAGCCATCGCCTTTACCCGCCGATCAGGCCGAACGCATTCGGGGCAATCTTAAAGGATTAGACGCATTTTTAGGGCAAAACATGCCGGAAGCACCGGTACTCAGGGCCTTGCAACGGGTCGTGGATGCTTGGCCGGTGCAAAAAACAGAACCGCCGCCGGAAGAAAAGAAAGCCACAGCCACCGTGGCGCCGGCTGCCCCAGGCGCAACACCCCAAGCGGCCGTCAGGGAGAGCAGACCTGCACCGGTTGAGACACCCGCCGCCTCGCAAGACTTGACCGCGCCCATTACCGATGACCATGACGCCCGCCGCGCCGCCGATTCCGCCTTTCAACGGTTACGCCAGGTGTGCGCCTTTTTAATTCAGAAGGATCTGAAGAATCCGCTCTCTTATCGCTACCGGCGCCTGGCAGCCTGGTCGAAATTGACCACTTTACCCGCGAATGCCGACGGCAAAACTCAAATCACCCAGCCGCCGCCCCAGATGGTGGAAGAACTTGAGCGCCTGCGCAATACGGGCAGTCCGGAAGCAGTCATTCAGAGCGCCGAGCCCAAAGTCTCCCAATTTGTCTTCTGGCTTGACTTGAACCGATTTATCGCCGAAGCCCTGGACGCTCTGGGCAAAGAATATAAAGCGGCCATGGATGCCGTGTGCCAGGAAACGAGTGCTGTTTGGGCGCGAATGCCCGGAGTGGAAAGTTTGCGTTTCGCCGACGGTACGCCATTTGCCGATGATCAGACCCAACAATGGCTCAAGAGCATGGCCGGGGCTGCCCCGGCCGGCGCTAACACACCAGCCACGGCAACGACACTTCCCGGCGGCGATCTTTTCGCAACAGCCCTGCAGACCGCGCGCGGCATGGCGCGCAAGAAAAATCTGGTGGAAGCCATCGGCATGCTGCAACAAGAAATGCAGCAAACCAAATCTCTTTGCCTTCGCATGCGTTGGCGCCTGGCGATTGCGCGGCTGTTGCTGGAGGAGAAGAAGAATCCGTTGGCCTTGCCCCATATGGAACAAATCGTGGCGGATATCGATACCTATCAATTGGAAGCATGGGACCCGGAGCTGGCCGTGGAAGGACTGACCGCGGCCTGGCGCGGCTTTAGCGCTCAATCGGGCAATGAACACAAAGCCAAGGCCAATGATCTGCTGGGCCGCATCGCCAAGGTGGATCCGGCCGCGGCTCTGAGGTTGGCGCCGTAGGACGAAGAGGAAGACGCTAAGTTTCATCATTACCGAAACACCCAATATGAACCCGTAGAAAGGGGGAAATAGTATGGCTAAAGAAGGAACCGTTGCCCCAAAGGAAAGAGTCAATATCGTATATCGGCCGGCAACCGGCGATGCCAAGGAAGAGGTGGAACTGCCCCTGAAGCTTCTGGTGGTCGGCGATTTCACCATGCGCAAAGATGATCGCATGATCGAGGAACGCGAAATCTCCAGCATCGATAAGGACAACTTCAATGAGGTGCTCAAGTCCCACAATCTCAACCTCAAAGTGAACGTGCCGAATAAACTGACCGATGATCCCAAGAAAGAACTGGCCGTGGATCTCAAGTTTCAATCCATGCAGGATTTCAATCCTGAAAACATCGCCCGCAATATCCCGGAGCTGAATCAGATGCTGGAATTGCGCGAAGCGCTGAATGCCCTCAAGGGGCCCATGAGCAACCGGCCTGAGTTTCGCAAGAAGATTCAGGAGATGGTCAAAGATACCGCCACCAGGGAAAAACTGCTCAAAGAGCTTAAGCTCGGTGAAGAGTAGAAAGGGGGAAGCATATGGCTGAAGAAAAAGAGATGGCGCAAGGGGCCGCGGCCCAAACTCAGACCACCGAATCCGTTTCGCTCTTGGATGAGATCGTCACCGCCACCAAGCTCGATCGCAAGGATGAAAGCTACGCCATTACCAAGAAGGGCGTACATGAATTGCTGAAGCAATTGGTGGTGCCCGGCCGCGAGGTGGATAAGGTCTCCAACGCCCTGATCGACGAATTCATCGCCGCCATCGATCAAAAACTCAGCGCCCAATTGGATGCCGTCCTGCACCATCCGGATGTCCAAAAGCTCGAGTCGTCTTGGCGCTCCCTCAAGTTCCTGGTGGACCGCACCGACTTTCGGGAGAATATCAAAATCGAAATTCTGCAATCGACCAAAGAAGAGTTGCTGGAAGACTTCGAAGATGCTCCGGAAGTTCCCAAGTCTGGTCTTTACAAAGTGGCATACACGGCGGAATATGGCCAGTTCGGCGGCAAGCCCTACGGCAACATCATTGCCAATTACGACTTCGGCCCTGGTCCCCAGGATGTGAAACTGATGCAGTACGTGGCGGCCGTATCGGCCATGTCCCATGCGCCTTTTATCGCGGCGGCCGGCCCGCAGTTCTTCGGCGTGGAGAGCTTCAATGAGCTGCCCAACCTGAAGGATCTGCGCTCGATCTTCGAAGGGCCGCAATATATCAAATGGCAGTCCTTCCGCGAGTCGGAAGATTCCCGCTATGTGGCCCTGGCCATGCCGCGCTTTTTACTGCGCTTGCCCTACGGCCGCACCACGGTGCCCATCAAATCCTTCAACTACGAAGAAGACGTGTCAGCCTCCCATGAACATTATTTGTGGGGCAATGCGGCTTTTGCATTTGCCACTCGCTTGACAGACAGTTTCGCCAAGTTCCGCTGGTGCACCAACATCATCGGACCCATGGGCGGCGGCACGGTGGAGGATCTTCCGCTGCATCAGTACGAATCCATGGGCGCCACCCAGACCAAGATCCCCACCGAAGTACTGATCTCCGAGCGCCGGGAATTCGAATTGGCCGAAGAGGGCTTCATGGCCCTGACCATGCGCAAAGGCAGCGACAACGCCTGCTTCTTCTCCGCCAATTCCGTGCAAAAACCCAAGTACTTCGGCATCAGCAAAGAGGGCAAGGACGCCGAGCTCAATTACAAGTTAGGCACTCAGTTGCCCTATATGTATGTAGCCAACCGTTTGGCGCACTATCTGAAAGTCATCCAGCGCGAAAACATCGGCAGTTGGAAGGAACGGACCGATCTGGAACGCGAGCTCAACCAATGGATCCGGCAGTATGTGGCGGACCAGGATAACCCCCCGGCCGCCGTGCGCAGCCGCCGGCCCTTGCGTCAGGCCCAGATCACCGTGGAAAGCGTGGAGGGAGAACCCGGCTGGTATCGGGTGGGAATGAAGGTGCGGCCCCATTTCAAATATATGGGAGCATTCTTTACCCTGTCGCTGGTCGGAAAATTGGATAAAGAGTAGAGGTAATTTAAAAACGTCCCCTCGGTTTCAATATCGGCGTTGGGCTGAGGAGGCCAATCCTCGAAATACTACGTGTATGTCTGCGGTTGGCCACCTCACCCCGCCTTGATCTTGAGCCCGATTGTCGAAGATCCCGTTGAGCTTTAGCGGGGAACATTTTTAAATCACCTCAGTCATCAACAAAAAACATAGCAAACATAGCAAAAGGAGGAATAAACATGCCAACCCCAGCTTATCTGAAATTGACAGGAACCAATCAAGGCGAAATCACCAAAGGCACCTTCACCCAGGAGAGCGTGGGCAATGTCTATCAGGAAGGCCACGAGGATGAAATCCTTGTACAAGCCTTTGATCACACCGTCACTATCCCACGAGACCCCCAAAGCGGTCAGCCCACCGGCCAACGCGTGCATAAACCATTGTCCATCACAAAGGTGTTCGATAAGTCCTCGCCATTGCTATATACGGCGCTAACCACCGGCGAGAAGTTGACCAAATGCCAAATCAGGTTTTTCCGCACCAGTGCCGATGGTCAACAAGAACACTATTTCACCATCGAATTAGAAGATGCCATTATCGTTGATATCAATGCGCATATGCCCAATTGCCAAGATCCTGCTTCCGCTCATTTCACTCACATGGAGAATGTACAATTTACTTACCGCAAGATCACTTGGTCCCATGAAGTTTCCGGCACATCCGGCTCCGATGATTGGCGCGCGCCGAAAGCGTGATAATTTATTAAGTCTCCCTCCAGTTTGACCTGGAGGGAGACTTAAAGCTTTCTTATTAGGCTTTAATTGCGTTCTTTACGCAGGGAAGTAATTATGGCTCGACCATGTTTTTCATCCGTTGTAAGGAACTATAAAACTTCTATTTCATCTATTTATGAAAACACATGTGCAATTCGGATGAGTTTGGCACTACTGGCAGCCGATCCAAGTATGGCGGACTCATTTAGTCCCTTAACGGTGAAATTGAATGCATTTTGCGTACAAATTTTTAGAAGACATTTGCGAAACCACCACAGGCAACTGTTTACAGAGTTTTTGATCGAATCCAACTTTTTGGTTCCGGTTTGTCCGGCTTAGGATTTACGGTAAAAAAGCACTAGGAAAATACCTCGTCACTGGTGCTCAAGACTTGGCTGCATTGCTCAAACGAAAATGGGGAGATCCTGATCAAAGCTGGTCGGGAAAGCCAGGAAAACCTATTGGCATGGGGTGATTTGCTACATGAATATTCCAACCTACTCTGGTCAAGGTCATATCGGGCTTTGGGAGAATGGCGCACCTTATGACAATGATGCTTATTGGGCAGCTAATCCTATATGGTTTTGGAGGCTAAATTGAAACATCTTAGATGGTTGTGCATGCATGCTTTAATTCTGATCCTAATGGCGGCAAGCAATCAATATATTTATGCCTCTGAGTTGCCCTTAACTCACAATGAATTCATAGAATTTCAGAAAGCCTGCCCCGCGTGTGTTGGAATTGACGTTATGGTTTGCGGCAACAACAATATTGGGACTGGGAATAAATTCAAAAAGAATAATTTTTTTTTAGGTCGCCCTTTACGGGGTTATTTGATTTCTCCGGCGTATTTAGCGACAGATATGCGGAAGTTGATTCGTACTGAAGTTAATTTTTCAAATTTAATTGATCAAATTAGCAGCCGTTTTGCCAAACTTAACCTGATTGTAGTCAGTGACTCTTTTAAAAGAGTTCATCTCCTTTCCGACCCCACCGTGGAGGTTATGATACCAGAACCCCTGCATCGCTGTTTGGCCAATCCAGCCAATAAATGGGGATGTGGAATTTCAAAAGATAAAGGTCGGGAATGTTGTGAGAAAAATCTTGGTTCACCCGTAGTAAAAGTAAAATGGATCGATAAAGTAAGTGATGAAGAAATAGAATTGCTCTATATTCCAACAAAGGGTGCCTCAAAATTAATCCGCTATATATCCAAGAAAACCAAAGTTACCTATTTTTGTCAAACTTCTGAGAGCGCCAAATTGCCGGATAAGGATTTAAATTGAGGAATTAGATAATGGCCATGACAATAGACGACAAACAAAGATGCTCTGATGTATATGAGGCCTACACCGGAATATCCATTCCAGCAAATAAATGGAATGAGGTCGCCGCGGAATATTTGGCGGAAATGGTTACTGAAATCGTAACATGCAGCAGAGGAATGGGTGCGACGCGCTCAATATTACCAAAAACAGTGAAGCCGACGTGGTCCTGGCTTGTGGGTATTCCATACCATATAATCATGAATGAAATCAGGTTAAAGAAAGGTTACGTTAATGTGGCATGCCTTAATTCCAAGACCGGACAGTATAGGGCGCTTATTGAGGGAGCTATTATCACTGGCAAGTAAAACAAAAATATCAGTATTTGTATTACTACCGCTCATAGCTAGTTTTATTTTTGGGTGTGGTCTACCCTCTAAAAGTCATTGCCGGCCTGTGCTACTTCCTTATGTAGAATACGATTATAGAGCTGAAATCCGTCAATTGGCCGGATCATACAACTCCGCGAAAGGAACCAAGAGAATAGAGCTGCAAACATTAAATATTGATATACCTGATGGCTGGCAATATGAAGCATCACTTAAAGATACGCTGCAACTACGAAACGGAGATAAGATATTTTTTATTGCCTACAGTCAATCTCAACATTTTTCTAATGATGCCAATGATTTTAGATTCTTAGGCTGTGCTAAACCAAACTTTAGTAAGGAAACAACGCTTAAAACTTCTAAAGAATTTTACTATGATCTCTATTTATTTACCTCCGATCAATTAAGCCCGGAACCTATTTTTTGGCAGTATTTTATACTTTGGTCTAAATCAACTTATTTCCATGACATTGGTAAAATTTCGTTTTTCAAAGGAAAGGCGCTTGATGCTTTTCAGAAAAATATCGATCCTAAGCTTACATGCACAACCAATATACTTAGCCAAATAATTATTTTTCCGAAGAGATCCCAAACTATCTACTATACTTTAAACGCCAATTTTTTTGACGATCTCTTTTTTGAGGCTTTTTTGGATATGATAGACATAGTAAATCAATGAAACTTGAATACTATCGATGCCATCTTTTCCTGATATTTATTCGAGATTTAATTGAGATATTTTAAAGGAACTGATCATGCGCGAACATCGGCTGCTCGAACGCATACGCCTGTTGGAACAAAACCCGAGCCGGCGCATGACCGAAGATCCTGGCGAAATGATCCATTCGGTCCAGAAGCATCTGCAAAGCCTGCTTAACACCCGGCACGGCAATGTGCCCATTGCCGACGATTACGGCATCCCCGATTTCACCAATCTGATGAACGGTTTCCTTGAGTCCAAACGGTCCGTGGAGCAAACCATCCGCAACACCATCACCAAATATGAACCGCGCCTGCAAGGCGTGCGGGTGACCTTTTTGGATCAGGAAGAAGATAAACTGACCCTGCGCTTTCAAATATCAGCCCAACTGGCCATTGGCGAGCACGGTGATCCGGTGATGTTCGAGAGTGTATTGGATTCGGGCGGAAAGTTTACAGTGAAGAATTAGACCACACGGTTTTCGATCTTAGGAATGGAGATTTTTTGATTGGCAAAGTTTTGCGTCTTCCATAACGCTTATCCGTGATATCCGTGTAATCCGTGGTAAAAAATTGACCACGGATTACACGGATGGCACGGATAGAAGGGATAGACACCATACTAAAGGTCACCGTTTTAAACCCGGTTTGAATCGAAACATGTTTAACCAATACTACCAGCAAGAACTCAGCAAATTAAGGGATCTGGGCGCCGAATTCTCCAAGAAGCATCCGGCCGTGGCTCCCATGCTCAGCGGCATGTCCGCGGACCCGGATGCCGAACGGCTCCTGGAGGGGGTGGCCTTTCTGACCGCCCTGCTGCACCAGCGGTTGGATGATGATTTCCCCGAGATCATCCAGGAGCTTTTTCAACTGATTTGGCCCCACTATCTGCGTCCGATTCCATCGGCCAGCATAGTGAGCTTTACTCCCAAGGATGATCTCAAGCAGATTGTACGCATTCCCAAGGGTGTTCAATTGGCATCCGTGCCGGTGGATGGCACGGCCTGCCTTTTTCAGAGCTGCTACGATGTCGATGTCCACCCCATGGAGTTGGACAACGCCGTCTTTGAAGAAAAACCCGGCCGGCCGCCGGCTATCCGGCTGCTGTTTAAATTCAAAGTGATCGCCCTGGAAGAGTGGCGCCCCCAGACTCTCAGGCTCTATCTGGCGGGCAATCCCAGCCAAGCGGCCGATATCTACCTGCTGCTCAGCCGATATCTACGCCAAATCGTGCTTACCCCGGAAGGCTCAGGGGATACAACTGTCTTAAGCCCCGATCACCTGCGACCGGTTGGGTTCGGCGCCGAAGAGAGTTTAATTCCCTATCCGCCCCAATCCTTTTGCGGTTATCGCAATATCCAGGAGTATTTTCTTCTACCTGAAAAATTTCTCTTTTTGGATTTGCATGGCTGGGAGCGCTGGCAACGGCGCGGCGCCGCCAAGGGATTTGAGATCCGCTTCGAGCTGACCGAAATGCCCATGGTCGCCCCTCGTATTCGCAAGGAAAGTTTTGCGCTCTCCGCCACGCCGGTGATTAATCTATTTCCGCACAGCGCCGATCCCATCCGCCTGGACCATCAGAAAAGCGAATATCTGATCCGGCCCTCGGGCGGCAATGATCATAATTACCAGACCTATTCGGTCACACAGGTCTCCGCTTTTGTGCAGGGCACGGCCCAAGATCGTATTTATAAACCCTTTGAGCTGTTTTCGCCCAACCCGGAAGCAGATCCGACCTACCACGTGCACATCCGGCAATCCTCCGTGCGGCAAGGGTACGATTTTTATCTTTCCGTCGCCTATCCGCCCGGCAGCGGCAGCCCAGCCTCTGAAACCCTTTCCCTGCAACTGCAATGCACCAACGGGGCGCTGCCCGAAGGCTTGCAGGTTGGCGACATCTGCGTGGCGACCAGCAATACGCCAGAGTTCGTCAGCTTCCGGAACCTGCGGCCGCCGACTTCCGCCATTTTACCCACGCCCGGCCGCAATCTGCACTGGAAACTGCTTTCCCATTTGTGTCTGAACTACCGCTCCCTGGCCGATGCCGAGAACTTGAAAGCATTGCTGGGGCTTTATAATTTCGAAGAAAACCGCGATCGCGCCACCTTTCTGGCCATTCAGAAGAGAATCGCCGGCATTGTCGGAGTCGAGGCCAAATCCGCGGACCAGATCGTACAAAGAGTCATCATGCGAGGCCGCGAGGTTTTGCTGGAAGTACGCCAGGACCACTTTGCCGGTCTGGGCGACCTTTTTCTCTTTGGAACGGTGCTGGACCAGTTCCTGGGACTCTATGCTTCCTTGAACACCTTTACCCAATTGAATGTCAAAGAGGTGCTCAAGGGTGATATCTACCGGTGGCCGGCCCGTATCGGGGATCAATTTCTACTATGAGTCAGTCAGCGCACGCGGACATCATCGGGCAACTACTGGACAGAGGCCGCGCTTTCTCTTTTTTTCAGGCCGTGCGCCTGTTGCGCCATGCCGTCAAAGGGCGCCGGTCCGATGATGCCGTGGCGATGAGTGAAATGATCCGCGTGCGGCCCGAACTTTCCCTGGCTTTTCCGGCCGCCGACATTGATTGCATCGAGCAAACCGTCAGTGAAGATGGCCATGACATCTTCCGCATCACTGCCACCTTTTTAGGCTTGTACGGAACCTCTTCCCCTCTGCCCACCTTTTACACCGAAGAACTTCTTGAAGGCCGGTTGAACGACGAGACCGTCACGCGCAGCTTTCTGGATATCCTCAATCAGCGCCTGTATGAACTGTTGTACCAGGGGTGGCTCAAATACCGCACCTATTTTCAAGTAACCGAAGAAAATGATTCCCAGCATCTTGAGCGACTTTACTGCCTATTGGGACTAGGATCAGAGCCCCTGCGCCGGAGCCAGGGACCACCGGGTTTTGATTACCGATTACTCCGCTATATCGGCTTGCTGACCCAATTCCCGCGCTCGGCTTCAGGCTTGGAAACCTTGCTCAAAGACGCTTTGCGCGATGTGCCCTTGCGCATCGTGCCATGCATCCACCGCATCGCAAAAATACCTGAACGTCAACAACTGCGGCTGGGGCGCTGCGGTTGTCAATTGGGGATGAACAGCTATGTGGGCGATGAGATCGAAGACCGCATGGGCTATTTTCGCATCCGGGTCGGGCCGCTGGATCAAGCCGGTTTTTTGCGGTTCACACCGGGCCAGGAGAATTACGCCCTGCTGACCGCCTTGACTGAAATCTACACCATCCAGCCCCTGGCCTATGAAGTTGAATTGGTGCTGGCCGCCCATCAGGCTAAAACCGTCTGCCTGGGCGACCCCATACGTTCGGTGTTGGGAGTGACTACCTGGGTGTTTTCGCGGGAACATTTGGGAGAGGTAAGTACGCGGTTTAAAGTGAGTAGAGATTAAAATGTGGAAGACATAAGGCAATGATAGTAACTTGTCGTACTCGTACGCGTACTCGTACTCGGGATTTTTTTCGAGTACGCGTACGAGTACGAGTACGAATAATAATAGAATGAAGAACCATCAGAAGTACTACGGAGGGTACCCCATATGCTGACCGTCGACATCAAATCCTTATTGCGGCGCTTGAACAGCTTCTGCACCGCCTGCCTGGAAGGCGCGGCCGGGCTGTGCGTGTCGCGCACCCATTATGAAGTGACCGTGGAGCATTTGCTGTTCAAGTTGCTGGAGAATCCCCAGGCAGACCTGCAATTGATCTTGCGGCATTTTAAGGTGGATGCCGGCCGCCTGCAAAAGTCTTTGGCCCAGACCCTGGAAGAGTTCAGCACCGGCAACGCGGCCAAGCCGGTCTTCTCTCCATTACTGCTGGAGTGGATTCAGGAAGCCTGGCTGGTCTCCTCCGTGGATATGGAAGAAGCCCGCGTTCGCTCCGGTGCGTTGCTGGCTGCCTTTCTCAGCCGTCCGCGGCAACTGGCCGGCGGCCGGTATGTGGATATACTGACCGCCATTAGTCGTGACGCGCTGATAAAGGAGTTCTGGGAGACGGTCAAGGGCTCCATTGAAAAAGCGGTCAAGGAATCAGCCGTGGAAGAAGAGGCTGGTCCGCCGGGCGAAGCCACGGCCCTGAAGCGTTTTTGTACCGACTTCACCGCCAAGGCCGCCTCCGGTGAGATCGACCCGGTTTTTGGACGCGACCGCGAAATTCGGCAGATGGTGGATATCCTGGCCCGCCGGCGCAAAAATAATCCCATTGTGGTGGGTGAAGCAGGCGTGGGCAAAACCGCCGTGGTGGAAGGCTTGGCCCTGCGCGTGGTAGAAGGCGATGTGCCCGAACAGCTCAGCGAGGTGGCCATCCTGGGCCTGGATATGGGATTGCTGCAGGCCGGCGCGGGCATGAAGGGCGAATTTGAAAACCGCCTCAAATCGGTCATCAATGAAATCAAAGCGTCGGAAAAGCCCATCATTCTGTTCATCGACGAAGCCCACACCCTCATTGGCGCGGGCGGCGCGGCCGGCATGAGCGATGCGGCCAACCTGCTCAAACCCGCGCTGGCCCGCGGCGAGTTGCGCACCGTGGCCGCCACCACCTGGTCCGAATACAAGAAGTATTTTGAAAAAGACGCGGCCCTGGCGCGCCGTTTCCAGCTCGTCAAACTGGACGAGCCCAATGAGGCCACGGCCAAGCTCATCTTGCGGGGTCTCAAAGCTAAATACGAAGAGGCCCACAAAGTAGTAGTACGCGATGATGCCATCGAGGCCGCGGCCGAGATGTCCAGCCGCTATATTTCCGGCCGTCAGTTGCCGGACAAAGCCGTGGACCTGCTGGACACCAGCGCGGCGCGCGTCAAAATACTGCTCACGGCCAAACCCGATATCATCGAAGACAAAGAGCGGCGCATCCAGGCCCTGAGCCGGGAATTGGAC
Source organism: Deltaproteobacteria bacterium (assembly GCA_021824175.1). Lineage (GTDB taxonomy): Bacteria > Desulfobacterota > Desulfobacteria > Desulfobacterales > Desulfosarcinaceae > Desulfatitalea. Next base: position 96,406 of record JAKALP010000005.1, on the reverse strand, counting down.
GCCCTTGGCCGGGACCGGCACCACGGCGTCAGGGTGGACCAGGAAAGAGAAGATCTGCTCAAAAAGGAGCGCACCGCACTGGAAGAAGAACTGAAGCAGATCCGCGAACGCTGGACCCAGGAAAAGGAGCTGGCCCATCAGGTCATCGAGGTGCGCAGCCGTTTGACGGAAGCTTCCCAGGCCGGCCAGCCCATCGACGATATAAAACGCGAACTCGACGAGTACACCCGGCGCTTGGCCGAACTCCAAGGCGATGCGCCCCTGGTGCGCACCGAAGTCGATCCCGATGTGGTGGCCAAGGTGGTCTCTGACTGGACCGGCATTCCCCTGGGTAAGGTGATGCGCGACGAAGCGCGCAATGTAATCCAGTTGGAAGAGCGCCTGAAAGAGCGCATCAAAGGCCAGGACGAAGGGCTGGCCGCCATTGCCCAGGTGCTCAAAGCGGCCAAGGCCGGCATCAAGGACCCCAATCAGCCCCTGGGCGTATTTCTTTTGGCCGGACCCAGCGGCGTGGGCAAGACCGAAACCGGGCTGGCCGTGGCTGATCTGCTCTTCGGCGGGGAGGGCTTCATGGTCACCATCAACATGAGCGAATTCCAGGAGAAGCATACGGTCAGCCGCTTGATCGGTTCCCCGCCGGGTTATGTGGGCTATGGCGAAGGCGGCGTGCTCTCCGAAGCCGTGCGCCAGCGGCCCTATTCGGTGGTGCTCATCGATGAAGTGGAAAAGGGCCATCCCGAAGTGATGAATCTCTTCTACCAGGTCTTTGACAAGGGCATGCTGGCTGACGGCGAAGGCCGGGAGATCGATTTCAAAAACACCGTCATCTTTCTCACCAGCAATTTGGGCACCGACATCATCACGGAAATGTGCAATGCCGAAGAGAAGCCATCCATGGAAGTGATCGCCAGCGCCGTGCGGCCCATCCTCAGCAACCACTTCAAGCCGGCTCTGCTGGCTCGCATGAACATGATTCCTTATAAAATACTCTCTCCGGACATCTTGAAGGATATCGTGGTGCTCAAGCTGCAAAAGCTGGTGCGCCGACTGGAAAACACCCACAAGATCGCCTTGAAGTACTCCCAAGCCGTGGTGGACCAGATCGCGGCCCGCTGCACCGAAGTGGAGACCGGCGCGCGCAACATCGACTACATCATGAGCGGCACCATTATGCCGCGCATGTCCCAGGAGATATTGACGAACATGAGCACCGGCGCGATGCCGCCTTTGGTCCGGCTGGATCTGGACGCCGGCGGCAACTTCACCATAGTCTTTGGAGAATAAAATGGTCACTATTTCCCAAGCAAATGCACCGCGGTTTACCTTCAAGGTCGGCAAAACCGAATTGCTGGTGGTGGAGTTCAACCTGGAGGAGCGGATATCGGCGCCATTTTGCGCGGAGTTGCAACTGGCTTCGGAGGATGAGATCTCCTTCGATAAAATGGTGGGCCAGATCGGGCTCCTGACCATGGAAAGCGGCGACCACGACCGCTACCTGCACGGTGTCATCTGCCGCTTCGTGCAAAACGGCATCAATGGCCGCTTTTTCTTATACAGCGCCCAGGTCGTCCCTCAATTCCAACTACTCTCTCTGGAGCAGGATTGCCGCATTTTTCAACAAAAAAAGGTGCCCGATATTGTTAAAGCGATACTTGAAGAAAGCGGCCTGACAGCTGATCTCTTCGCCTTCCGCCTGCAGGGCAGCTATGCGCAACGGGACTATTGCGTCCAGTACCGCGAAAGCGATCTGAACTTCATCTCCCGGCTGCTGGAAGAAGAGGGCATTTTTTACTTCTTCGAACATTCCAAGGACAAGCACTTGCTGGTATTTGGTGACGGCACAGTGAACTACCAGCCCATTGGCGGCCAGGCCAAGGTGGCCTTCAACCCCGGTGGCGGCCTGGTGGCTGAAGAAGAAGCAGTGCTTAGCTTTCATCTGGCGCACCAGATTCGCACCGGCAAATACACCTTGAGGGATTTTAATTTCGAGAAACCCTCCTTGGATCTGACCGCCGATTCCTCCGACAAGGAGAATAAAAAGCGCGAGTGCTACGACTATCCCGGTGAATATGACGCCACCCCGGAAGGTCAGCGGCTGGCACAGGTGCGGCTGCAACAGTCCATTTTGTTCAAGGAACGCGCCGAAGGCCGCAGCGTGGTGCCCCGCCTGGCGCCTGGCTTTACTTTTACCTTGAGCGGTCATGATCTAACCCGCTTTAACCAGGAGTATTTGCTCACTGACATTGTGCATGCCGGGGCCCAGCCCCAGGTTTTAGGCGAAAAAGCGGGCTCCGCCGGCACCCGCTATGAAAACAGTTTTGTCGCCATTCCCGCCACGGTCACCATGCGGCCTGAAGTCAAGACGCCCAAACCGATCATGGAGGGCGTGCAAACCGCCATCGTCACCGGTCCCAAGGGCGAAGAGATCTACACGGACAAGCACGGCCGGGTCAAAGTGCAATTCCATTGGGACCGGCTGGGCCTCAAAGATGATAAAAGCTCGTGCTGGATCAGAGTCAGCCAGCTCTGGGCCGGGGCAGGGTGGGGCGCCATGTTCATCCCCCGCATCGGCCAGGAAGTCATTGTGGATTTTATTGAAGGCGACCCGGATCGGCCCATCATCACGGGCCGCGTTTACCACGGCGGCAACATGCCGCCCTATGGTCTGCCCGGTGAGAAGACCAAGAGTACCATCAAATCCAATAGCAGCACCGGTGGCGGCGGCTCCAATGAGATCCGCTTTGAAGACAAAAAAGGCGGCGAAGAGATCTACATCCACGGCCAGAAGGATTGGACCATCGCCATCAATGACAACAAGAACCAGACCATCGGCGCCAACGAAACCCTTTCCGTGGGCAGTAATCGCACCAAGAGCGTGGGCGGTGACCAGAGCGAATCCATCGGCAACAATAAAACCATCATCGTGGGCGCCAACCACACCGAAACCATCGGCGCCAATGAAAGCATCACCATCGGCGGAAGCAAATCGGAAGCCGTGGCCGCAGCCTCGATGGAAAATATCGGCGCGGTAAAAGCGCTCAATGTGGGCGGGGCTTACCAGGTCTCCGTGGGCGGGCACATGAATGAAACCGTGGCCGCGGCCAAGACCGAACAGATCGGCGCGGCCCACTCGCTGGTGATCGGCGGGGTCATGACCATCGCCGTGGGCGGCAGCGTGGCTGAGAGCATCGGCGGCAGCCATACCTGCGCCGTAGGCGGGACCTTTAACTTGAAAGCTCAGGCAGTCCATATCACGGCTGAAAGCGAAATCGTGCTCAAAGCCGGGGGCGCCAAAATCACCTTGAAGGGCAGCGATGTCACCATCAGCGGCACCAACATCTCCGCCAAGGCCAGCGGCAATGTCACCCTCAAAGGCAGTACCATCAAGGAGAATTAAGATGGCTTCTAATATTTCGGCTAAAATCGTATCTAACGAAGCATTTGAAGGCAGCGCGGCCATCGGCACACGCATCGGTCATATCGTTGCCGTCAGAGCCCCGGATATGATTCAGGTGGATTTTCAGGGCAACCCCCATGGGCCGCTGCCGGCCCAAGCCACCTTGCTGATTTCAGAAGCACACCTTCATCATCCCGTGGTGCTGGTGTTTGAAAACAGCGACCTGCGGCGGCCGATTATCGTTGGTTTGATCCAGCAGCAGCCGGTGGCGACGCAGTTGTCCAACCTGGCAGAATTGAGCCGGGAAGAGATCATCGACATTCGCGTGGATGGTGAGAAGTTGATTCTGGACGCCAAAAAGGAGATCGAAATCCGCTGCGGCCAGAGCAGCCTGATCATGACCGCGGACGGCAAGGTGGTGATCAAGGGCGAGCAGATCACCAGCCGCGCACGCAGGACCAACAAGGTCAAGGGTGGTGCAGTGCGGATTAATTGAGGATGTTTTTGAACGCAGGCGCAGAGGAAAATTGAAGGAGAATCAAATCGGCACTATCATAATTGATGCAGCAGTAGCCGTGCATCGTGAACTTGGTCCAGGACTTTTGGAACTTGTTTACGAAGTTGCTTTATGCAAGGAACTGAACGAAAGAGATATCAAAACCGACCGCCAAGTACCGGTGCCGATTGAATACAAAGGTGTAAAATTTGATGAAGGATTTCGAGTAGACATCATTGTCGAGAAAAAAGTTATCGTGGAGCTGAAGTCGGTAGAAAGAGTCACTGGCGCGCATAAAAAGCAAGTTCAAACCTATCTTCGCTTAACCGGCTGCAAGTTGGGATATCTGCTCAATTTTGGTGAAGCACTAATGAAAGACGGAATCACCCGTTGTGTCAACGGACTTGAAGAAAAAACTCTCAGCGCCTTTGCGTCTCCGCGGGAATAATAAAAAGATGAATCACGCAAAGGTTAAAACACTCAAACGAATGCAGCAATCAAGCAGCAGCACGAAAATACAATCTCCCAGCGAGAGACAATCAGTGCAAAGTGTTTTCCCGCAGAGTCGCAGAGCCGCGGAGGAAAGAAATTATCTCTGCGCCTTTGCGTCTCAGCGGGGTAATAGAAAGATGAATCGCACGAAAGTTCATACACCCGAACGAACGAAACAACAAAGTGGTGACATCAAAAATACAATCTCCCAGCGAGAGACAATCAGTGCAAAGTGTTTTCCCGCAGAGTCGCAGAGCCGCGGAGGAAAGAAATTATCTCTGCGCCTTTACGTTGAGATAATATGTGTTATGCTATCGCAATAAAAAATGGGGGACTCTTGGAACTTCAGGTAGTCATCAGCGCCGCTGAAATGGTCACACCCATTGGGATGAATCTCTCCCAGACCTTTGCTTCCCTGCGCGCTGACATCACCCGCATGCGCGAGGCCGGTGACATTTACTGGTGCCGGGCCGATGATCCCGACTTCGAAGACGGCGCGCCCCTGGTGGCCTCCACCCTCTCTTACCTCGAACCCCAGCGTAAGCAGAAGAACACGCCGGCCCAGTGGCTGGCCCACATCGCAGCCCAGGCGTTCAATAATCTCCGCGAAAAGGCGCAGCTTTCTCTGCCCCAGTACCGTGAATTGGGCCTGTTCATGGGATTACCACCCCAACAACCGGGTTGGGGGCCTGAACAGGAAGAACAATTTTGCTACCATTTCCACAACACCATTGAGATGGATCTCTTTCCGGTGGCGCAATTCAGCTTCACGGGCCATGCGGGCGCGCTGTCGCTCTTTGAATCCACCCGCCGCGCCCTGGCATCCGGACAAATCCGGTATGCGCTGCTGGGCGGAGTCGATTCCTACCTCTTCCCAGAGTGGCTGGAAAATCTGGATCAGAACTATCGCATCAAGAGTGACCGCAATCTGGATGGATTTATCCCCGGCGAAGGCGCCGCTTTTTTACTGCTCGAACCGGCCGGACAGCCGGAGAAAAGAGGTCTCTCCCCGCTGGCCGCCGTGACTGCTGCAATCCAGGATCGCTGCCCGGCCACGGAAGTGGCGCACAATACCGGCGTGGCCTTGAGCAAAACCTTAAGCCACTTGCTGGAAGCCTCGCCCCAGCCGCCCATCATTGTCTGCGATCTCAACGGTGAGCCCGCCCGCATGAAAGAGTGGGGCTATACCTACAGCCGCCTGGGCGAGCGGCTCGGCGTGCCCTTGGCCCTCGAACATCCGGTGGATGTTCTGGGAGATATGGGCGCGGCCTCGGGCGCCATGTTCACGGCCTTGGCGATCCTGTACTTGCAGAAGAAGTATGCGCAACACGCTTCGGCGTTGATCTGGACTGCTTCGGATACCGGAGAACGAGCAGCAATGCTTATAGAGAAGAAGTAAAGTCTACTAAAAATGTTAGAGAAGCATGTCATTTTCTTGAACTCTATTCAGCAGGCTTATTGGTTTTCGTACTCGTACGCGTACTCGTACTCGAAACTATTAGCTAATAAAATTGAGTCATAAGATAGAAGATATAAGGTGGAAGATGCCCGCAACCGTAATCGTCAACAACTTGACCGTCGTACACAAAACCAGCAACGGCATGGTCACCTTCATGCCCGATGTATGCAAGACGCCGGCCCCGCCCGCGCCGCCCATACCCATCCCGTATCCCAACATCGCCATGTCCCAGGACACGGCCATGGGAAGTAAAACGGTCAAGGTGGACGGCAATCCCATCATGCTCAAAGGGTCGGTCTTCAGCCAAAGCACGGGCGACGAGGCGGGCAGCATCGGCGGCGTGGTCAGCGGCGTCATCAAAGGCAAGGCCGAATTCATTTGCTACTCCTTTGATGTCAAAGTGGAAGGCAAAAACGTGCCCCGGCTGGGCGATATGATGCTGGGCAACAAGGGCAGCGCCCCCAACACTCCGCCCATGGCCGAGATCCAACCGCCCGCGGTGGCCGCGCCGTCGTCGGACAGCGGCGTCGAAAGCCCGCCCGATAAAATCAATATCAAAGTGACGGACGGCAAAGACAAACCGGTCAAGGACGTCAAGTATAAGCTCAAGAAACCGGACGGCACCACGGAAGAGGGCACCTTGAGCAGTTCGGGCGAAGTCAAAGTACCCAAATCCGCCCCCGGCGCCGGCAAGATCTCCCTACCAGATCTCACCGACACCACCATCAAAGGTGTGGATTGATGTTATGAAAAAGGGATTACTCTTTGTTGTGTTGATGACCCTTTGGGGCATCAGCCAAACTCTTGGAGCCGAAATGAATAAAGTCATCGTAACCCGCCTGGGAGATGTTAAGGCCGGAGATATTCAAAGGGAGAGTCAGGGCACTGAAATCAACGACCCCATCCCCATTGTGTTATGGTCTCACGGTGTGCCGGCGACCGTGCTTTACTACACCATGAAACAGGATCTATCCGGCAGCAAGGCCAAGCAGATCCAAAAAATCAGCAAACTGCAATTCCCCGAAGCCGGTGTCTCATCCAAACTCAAATCGGCGTTTTCCGCATATCCCATCACGGTCTTGGAGACGTTTACCAGCGAAGCGGACGAGCGTCTGATGGATGAGATCCAGGCCGACGCGATCATGACCGCCGACATCGACGGCGATGGAACCGATGAGCTGATCGTGCCGCGCAACTTTGGCGGCATCGATGTATACAGCACGGCCAAACACCTGTTCGGCTTCAAGCCTCCCGAGGTGGATCGCAAACTCTATGATCTTCTGATCGCCGACGTCCACAAGTATGCCCTGAAAGATAGTGAAGGGGTGTTGTATGCCTTCAACCGCAGTCCGGTAGGAGATCTCTCCTACTTTAAGGAGAAAGATCTCAAGCGGCACCAAAGCAGCCCCAATTATCTTCTGGTCAAGGTGGATCGAAGCGGCGCCAACCCCGTTTATTTGGATACTCCCGGCGGCAAGATCGAAGAGTTGCTGGCCGTGGGGGTCTGCAACCTGCCCGGCTCGGAAAAGTTGGATGAGATCGTAGCCTGTTACAAACTGGAAGGCCAAAAAGAGATCTTATTTTCCCGGCACCAGGCGGACGGCGCCATCATCGGCCAAGCGCGTAAGGTCTACGTGGAGGTGGGAAGTGAGGCTACCTTTGTCTATCTTCCCCATTCAGCGCAAATGGTCATGTTCGATTATGCAAAGCATCAACTCTATTTCGTCAGCCCGGACAAATCCGCCAACTGGATGCGCCGTCTCGACCTGCGCCAACTGCTCAAGGCGGATGAGGATATCGAATTTCTGAATATCGTGCCGCAATCGGCCGGTCTACTCGCACTCGTCCGCCACCAGGAAAAGATTTACGCCCTGGACCAGGAGTCCATGTTCTCCATTTGGCACGAAGGAAAGCTTGTGCCGCAAAAAGAGCATTTGCCGCTGATTACCATTCAGAAGGAAAGCGCGCTGCACGAAATCGTCGGCGTCATTCCGGCCAAAAATGACAGTTCCACCTATATGACCATTCAATCGCGCCCCCAGCAATTCAAGGAGCTTAGTGACGAACAAATCAAACAAGCCGGTACAAAATACTTAGGAGAACAAAGACAATTTATTTGCGCTTATGATCTTGAGAAGATCTCTAAATTATCCCCGTATGCCAAAAGTCAAGCGATCGATTATTGTGAAGAAAAAGGTGTTATTTGCCCCGAGCTGCACTCCATGGACGATTTAAAAAACAAATTGCCGGAAGTTTATAAACAATGCGTTCATAAGGCCCAACAAGACTATCTGATGTGCTTACGTACTCTCCTTTATGCTCCAATTGAAAGCGACCTCGATAAACTTCAAGAAAGTGATTCTTACAACCATCTGGATGAATATCGACTTTGGCTTAAGAATGCCTACCTGCCAAGTCAATTGACCATCGGCCTTTGGGATTTAAAAGGTCAACTTGTCGCCAGCCATTCCGTCGATAATATCGCCTTTCTGAAGGAACAAAGTAATTTATCGCAGTTCGAACTGGATCGTTTCAGATACAACCGCGAACGCGGCCAGGCGGTCATGTCGCTCCAAAAGAGCGGGTTGGGTCAGTCCAAGGAGCAATTCTACTATTGGATCCAGTGGTAACAGGGAGATACAATGCCGGCTTTTAACACACACTGGATGGTTGCCATTCTTTGTCGCAATTTTGCTTCCCAGGCTGTTAAGCAAGGCTTTAATGCCTATAAAGATGCAGCAAATACCTTAAGAACCACTTTGGTGAGTCAGTTCGAGTACATTTCCAGTAGAACCACTAAGAAGGAGGCCCAAGCCGCATATCAGGCTTTCATTAAGTCGGGCGACGATGGTGTTTTTAATATAGCTATCAATAAATTTGAGAATAATTTAAAACAGCAGGCCGTATACGACAACGTCACTTGCTTTTCCGCCTACATGTTGGGCGCCTGCGGCCCGGATCTCTGGACGGTTCCATGTCCGGGCTTCAAGACCGCCGGCATCCATTTCGATATGGGGCACTACAATCGGACTACCCATCAGTTTAAAGTGGCCATCAAGCGCTGGAAAGAAAAGAAGAAGAGCGACAAGAATTATACCAATTCATTGCAGTACAAGGTCGAACTTTCCTATTTCCTGGGCATGGCCACGCATATTGCCACGGATGTGGTCGTTCATCAACTGGTGAACGTCTACGCCGGCGCCTATAATCTGCTGGAAAGCAAATGGGAGTCTGAACACGGTGCCTTGGCCGGATTGAAAAATTTGTGGAATACGCACAATAAGGTCGAACATTTCTGGGATTCCTATATCCGTTACCGCTATCTCGGCGATTACAGCTATATCTGGAAAGGCGAAGATGACGATAAAAAAAAGGAGCTAATGGAGCCCTTGTGGTTTCCGACCGCGGAGAATCTGATCGAACATCTCAATCGCATGAAGGAGTTCGATCTGAAAAGCGATTTGATCTCCTGGCTGAAATCCAAAGACAGGAAATACAAGATCGAAAAGCCGTTTATATTGCCCCGCGTCGTTTGCGACCGCATCACTCAGCGGCAAGGAGTCTCCCCCTTTATTTATGATGTCGTAGTTAATAAAGATACGGGCGCCTTTCCAAAAAACGAGGTGTTTAAAGATGCGGAAAAAGAGGCCAAAAGCAAGCAAATGAAAGCCGGCAAGCAAATTGGTGAATACAATAAACTAGCCTATTTTTCCTCTAAGAATAATTTCAGTGATCCTACTGACAGTTTCAATTACCTGAACTACTTCGTCTGTCCCAACCTTGAGCGAATCAAAGAGTACGGCCTCAATGTCTTTTACCATCTCGAGGCGCTCAAACCATTCGTGGAGTCGGCGGTCAAGGTCGCTGAATACTTTTTGAATGGATTAAACAGAGCTGTCAGCAAGAGCGATGAATTGAATATCGGCCCCCTGGATCACTTCTGGAATCTGGACACCGGACTGGGATTGGAGGTTCGCAACATTGCCGGACATACACCCTATGAAGTCATCACCCAGCTCAACTTCATCCACATTACCGATTTCATCAAGGATGCCGAGATCAAATACAGCAATTATGCCGCCAACCTGTACTGCATGACCGGCGGCAAAGGTAAAACCAAGGATAAGAGCGCTGAATTTAGAGGCAATCTATCCAAGAAAACGCATGCCTTTGAAATCTATGCGCAAGATAAGCCCTTTAAAGATATTTTTGAAGTTGAAGAGGAAGAATTCCCCGACGAAATCCGCTATGTGGAGCAAATCAAACTGAAAAATCCGGAGTTTTATAAGAGTTCGATCACCTTGGACCAATATTTTGATCCCACCAAAAAAGCCGAAAAGGGCTTTTGGCAGGTGGTGACCGAATTCTTTAAGTCGGAGAATAAGGCCCAGATGCGGTCCATCAATCATCGACTGAGCCTGCGCTTCGAGTCCGCTATCCCTCATTTGCAAAAGAATATGGCCAGCGAGGAGCTGGGGTTCTATCTTTACGGTGACGACTCGATGAAATGCGTGCAGTACAAAGAGCATCGCGGCAAGGAGTGGCTGGCCGACAAGAAAACAACGGTGCAGGACTACGATTATTCCAACCAAAGTCATTACCGCAACCTGCTGCGCTTTAAAACCCAAATGCTGCTCAACTTCGAAAACGACAAGGACATCAAACGCAAAATCAGCCCCGGTGAATGGAACAACACCATAAATTACAAAGCCAACCAGAAAGCTTACAGCCGCAACTACGCCATTTCCACAGGCCGCAAACATGTGCTGCACCCGGATGGCGACGGCAATTTCTGGGCGGACAAGGATTTTACCCATTACAAGAATCTGTCGCCCACAGAGCATATCTTCTTCTCCATCTATTTACTCGTGCGCACCCAGGACGGCGTTTTCGACATGCTCAGCAAAGAAAAGATTTCCAAGGACGATCTCGAAACGATTAAGAAGATCGATTGTCTTGGGTTTGTGAAGATCGTGCTCTTTTATACCATGGATCAGATCAGTGATCACAAGTCCGCCGCCATGCTTAATGAATGCTATGTCGACGGATTGAAGGTGCCGGTGGTGACGGCATAATTGAAAGTAGGGTGCATTCCATGCACCAAGAGTAGGGAGCATCTAATGCGCCACCTTAATGTATAATGGTGCGTAAAACGCACCCTACCGATGAATCGTATATCCTATGCAGATCCATGAAAAATATAATCATACCCAATTCGTAGCGGGTTTTGGCTTTTGCCAGGATAAAGAAGGGCTGGAGTATGTCACGGCCGTGCTCAAGGCCACCTTTTGCTTCGATGCCACCGGCCTCATTTCCATCCCAGAGCGCAAAGCAATGTGCCCGATTTTCGACCGGGACATCTTCTACGGCAAGCCGGACAGTTCCAGCCTGAAATATCCCAGCGACATCGTCCACGCCAAACCGGGCACCGATATCATCATCAACGGCCAGGCTTATGGCCGCCGGCAAAAAGAGATCCGCGCCGGATTTCGAATCGGCGCGCTGGAAAAGTTCATTGCCGTCTGCGGCCCGCGCCGCTGGGAGCGCTCTCTGGTAGGCATGGTCCAGATTTCCGCGCCCCAGCAATTCGAAGCCATTGCCGTCTCCTATGAAAATGCTTTTGGCGGCGCTTTCACCCACGACCAGCACGGGTTTTGGTGCTATCGCCACAATCCGGTGGGCATCGGCTTCTGTGAAAAAATCGCGGAAGGCCAGCCCCTGCCGTTATTGGAATACCCCCAGCAGCGCATCGCATCCGCCAACGATCGCCCCCTGCCGGCCGCCTTGGGCGCCGTGGCCGTGGGCTGGCAGCAGCGCACGCAGTTTGCCGGCACCTTCGACCAGCAGTGGTTCAACCAGCGCCGCCCCCTCTGGCCCCTGGATTTTGATGAGCGCTTTTACAATACCGTGGCGCAGGACCAAGTATTGAACGCTAAATTGCAGGGTGGGGAGCAGTTAATTCTTCTCAATTTGCATCCCCAAGCCGAAATGGTGCAGCTCACCATCCCGCGCCATCAATTCACCGTGATGTTCCGGATCAAGGATCGCACCGACACGCTCACCATGGTGGCAGACACCCTGCTGGTGGAGCCCGATGAAGGCCGCTTCTCTATCGCCTACCGTGGCGCAGTTCCCATCGGCAATGATATCCGCTTTCTCAAGAGCGTGCATTTTGAAGAGGTATGATGGACTTTTCAACCGAACTCTACCGCGAGCATCTTGAAGAAGCGGCTTTTTTGTATGGCCAGCGCGGAGTACTATTCAAAGAACCCGATGTTACCTGGACCGATCTCGGCGACTTCGAGCAACGGCTCGCCCTGCACATCGAGGCCCTGGTGGAAGGCGGCGAAACCGCCCTGCAAGTGTGCCGCCGGCAAGCCAATGAAGGGGATGCCGGAGAGCTGCATGCCGCGGTGCGGGTCTTTTGCCAACATAAGCGGTTGGATCTGATGCGCGAAGTATTTGATGCGCTCGATGTCGAAGACACGGAGCGGGTTCTGGCGGCCGCCAATGGATTGAAAAACCAATGGCCGCCGGAGTGGACCGGCGAAATTGCCGCCCTCTGGAAAGACAAGCCCCAAGCCTGCGCCGCCTTGCTGCCCAGGGTGATCGGCTTCAAGCGCCTGGCCACCATGGATCAGGTACTCATCGCGGCCCTTACCAATGCTTCCGCCAACCAGCTTTACACCTTGATTTGGGCGCTCGGCCGCATCAAAGCCCAGGCGGCCATTCACGTGCTGACCCCCTTGCTGCGCCATGAAGAGACCTCCATTGCCTCGGCCGCCGCGCTATCCCTGCTGCGCATGGGAGCCGCTGTTGCCATGGACGCGGCCGCCATGCAATGCGCTCCAGCCGACTTCCGCCATTTACTGCATCTCTCCCTGGCCGGCGGTTCCAAGGATGTCCCCCATCTGATCGAACAACTGGGCGATCCCGAATGCGCCGCTGATCCGGCCTTGGCCCTGGGCCTTCTCGGCGATATCCGGGCCGTGGAGCCCCTGCTCAATCTGGTCGGCCATCCAGCGGCCGGAGAAAATGCGGCCATGGCCCTGAATCTCATCACCGGCGCCGATCTCTACCAGGAAGTATTCGTGCCCGAAGAGATCGACCCCCGCGCACTCTTCGAAGAAGAACTTGAAAAACTCAATCGCGGCGAGCCCCTCTATCCGCCCGGCCAGGAGCCAGGCAGCATGGTCACCAAGCTGACCCAAGTTCCCGATGCCTGGCGCACCTGGTGGGGCCAAAACCGCTACCGCTTCAAAGTGGAGGCGCGCTACCGCAACGGCCGGCCATTTACGCCCGAGTGCCTGCTGGAAAACCTGAAGCACGAGCACAGCCCCTTTTTCCTGCGCCAGATCGCCTACGAAGAACTGGTGGCGCGCTACAGCCTCGACATCCCCTTTGAAACCGACATGACCGTTCAGGACCAACTAATCGCCCTCCAGCAACTGGAAACCCAGCTCCACCAAACCCAAAACCGCTGGCAGCCCGGAGCGTGGTATCTGGCTGGACGGAGCATGGCATAGATAATTGCTTTATGGGTCTTTTGGTGATACAATTAAGGGTACAATAGGAGGTGTGCTATGAGCAAATTAGCGAATATAATCCCCGTCAGCGATCTAAGGCAGGACGCTGCCAAAATTTTGAAACAATTGAATAAAAGCAAAGATCCGCTTATTATCACCCAAAGAGGGCGTGCAGCGGCTGTAATGATTGGTGTTGAAGCCTATGAGAAATCTGAACACGAAAAGGAACTCCTTCGGCTCTTAGCCAAAGGTGATAGGGAAATAGAATCAGGTGAAGGATATGACCTTAATACCATCCTTGCTGAAGCTGATGCCCTTTTGGCTAAGGAGCCATAATGAAGGTCAAATTTACCCCTTGCGCGCGCAACCAATTTTTATCTGAACTCGCGTACATTCGAAGGGATAAACCATCAGCGGCCGTTAATTTTCGAAATAAAGCTGAAACAATTTTAAGAAGGCTTGAAAATTTTCCTGAGTCTGGAAGAATCATACCGGAATTTCCAGAACTACCATACCGCGAAGTGATTGTGTCGCCATACCGATTTTTTTATAAAGTAAAAGGCAATGTTGTCTGGATCATTGCTGTCTGGCATGGTGCACAGCTTCCAAAGGAACCGAAATTTTGACGCCAACCTATCGCTGGTGGGGACGGCGAGGAGCATGCCGCCCGTAACGCCGGACTCTGAAATGGAATTGCTCAGAAGGCACGAGCGAACTGGTCGACCAATGAGAGATGACAGATTCATTGCTAAACTGGAGACACTCCGGGCTTGAGAACTCAAACCCAAAAACCTGGACCAAAAACAAAAGATAAGTAAGGTGTCCCCGGAATTTCGAGGACGATGGAACAATAATGCTTATTTACGAAGTTAAACATCGGCAGGAGGCCTATCATGATTAAAACTCAATTAGTTAAGGAAAATAACAAGCCCGTGGCCGTTGTGCTTGACTATAAAGAATATCTTCGTCTCAAAGAAATCGAAGAAGATCGAAATGATTATTACGCGGCGCTGGATGTTAAGATTAAAAATAAAAAATGGAAATCGCATGCTGATTTGAAAAAGGAGCTTAATCTGTAAACGAAAAATGGAGAAAATGGGGTAAAGAAACGCGAACTCACGATCTTAAGTGTGGGTAAAGATCCGCGGTAGATCGGGGAGAGACACACCCTTTTCTCTCGCCAACTCGGGCGTGCGTTTTTCCTGCATCCGGTTTCCTTATGAACCTCATAACTTGATCATAGCTCACGAACCGGTCGACCAATGGGAGAGGACTGATTCATTGCTAAACTGGAGACACTTCAAGGTTGAGAATCCAATCAAAAAAATCTGGACCAAAGACAAAAGATAAGTAAGGTGTCCCCGGAATTCGCCAACCCCAATGGAGCGACGGATCGATGTGAAAAAGCCTGTAAGTTGACGAAAGCCGCTAAAAAAACCGATTCGGCGGTGGCGGCCAACTCCTGGGATTATCACGAAAGTACTGATAGCCTACAATTTATCTACCGATTGTGCGTGAATTCCAATTGTCTCGTTGAGGCGGGTGAAACCATTATTAAACCTTGTTCATGCATTAATGATTTTCCCGAAGCTGCGTCCACTTTAAAAGGATTGGAAGCAGCGGCCAAAGATATTATTTGCAGTGCCAATTAATTCCAGCATAAATTTTCACGATTAGATATTTGACAGCCATCTATCTTTTGCTTTAAAATAAGCCATGTCAAAAAGATGGCGTCATAGTGATGCAACTGTATATACAGTTGAGTATATATTGGTATGGTGCACCAAATACGGCAAAGAGGTATTTGGTGACGACGAAACGTCCTTATTTTTAAAAAAAAAGCTTCTCGAAAAAGCAAAGGACCTTGAAATATCTATCAAGGGCTTGTCTCTTGGTCAAAGCGATGTGGAACTTCATATCTCCGTTCCCCCCACCGATAGTCCTCATTATATTGTCCAGCAGCTTAAAGCGCACACTTACCGTGAACTGATTCGACAGTTTCCATATTTAAAATCTAGAATGCCTAGTATTTGGACGCGGCACTATTATTGCCGTTCGATCGGTAAAGTATCACGTTCAGAAGTCCAATCTTTTATAGAGGGCCAAAAGAATAAATAGATCAGGAGGGAGGTAATACGATG
Organism: Deltaproteobacteria bacterium; assembly: GCA_021824175.1. Taxonomy (GTDB): domain Bacteria; phylum Desulfobacterota; class Desulfobacteria; order Desulfobacterales; family Desulfosarcinaceae; genus Desulfatitalea. The sequence goes on along the minus strand of JAKALP010000005.1, from coordinate 80,895 downwards.
AAAAAATTGGTGTTGGCTGTTTTTTTATTTATATGTGCCATGACGGTTGCTGGAACGGCTGTCGCCGAGTCATTGCGGGAACAGTTTGTGGCCATGAAGAATGTGGACTCGGTGTGGGCGGTAGATAAGTACTATACGGTGCTTTATCCAAAGCGCAGTAATGAATCCGTGAGGACCGACGACTTCGCATTGGAATTTATAAAAATAGTGGGAAAATATGGTTCTCTTGAAATTAAAACAAAAGTCAAGGATACGTTCACCGATAAAGAAGAAGAAAAATGGGTTCCCTTAGAATTTTTTCCTGAAAAAAGCGATTTTAAGCATCCAGTTACGGGGGAAAAAATTTCTTTTTTGGTGAATCCCTATTATTACTATCGAGTTTCTAATGAATTTGTTATTGAAAATTATTTAAGCGAGAGAGCTATCGGTAATGGTGATTTACTAATAAAAAAAATTAGTATATTTCATTCATCCCCTCAGTCGACACAATATAAATCAGAAATTGTTAAAAATATTGACTTGGCTATCCCAAACGAGGGTGAATTTTCGAAGAAACCATTTTCTCGTGGGTTTTTAAAGGGCTTTCAATCAGGCGATTTAATGCAATATATGGTGCTCCTTGCTGAAAAGTGGGGGACAGGAAAATATATCATTAATAGCAGCGAGGGTCTTAAAGAAGTCAACCCATATTCTTTCTATGAATATTTAGACACTACCCCATCTGAAAAAGAATTATTTTTCTTCTTCTGCGACAACCCCCAAAAACCTTTCGTCATAAAAGCTAAAAATAGCGCCTATGAGGTATTTCATCGCACCCTTGAAGGCATCAGCTACAAGCCGCTGAGTGGATCAATGGCGGCTGCCGGAGCAGCAGCGGCCGCTGCTGCTCCTAAACCGCAATCCATTCCTGAAGGCCTGGCCATGGAAGCCGTCACCAACAAATCTGATTTCGAATCCAATCCCAAACCCTCCGAGCAATATAAAGTGCTCTATTACGGGATCATCAATGGATGTGAAGCGGTAACCGTGCAAAAGTATTTCGCCACCAGCGGCGCGGCTCCGGCCCAGCCCATAGAAACCTTTGACTACGCTTATTGTAACGGCCAGCTCAACCAGTTGCCGGTTGAGTTCGTTTCACAACTTCCCGGCGATGTGGATCGCCTGGTGCCGCAAGTAGCCCGCAAGGCCCAGCAAGAAGGTCAGGCCAGGGCCTCCTACACCAATTATATAGTCAATGGCCGGGCCCTTAGAGACAGGGCTGAGTGCCGGGTTCAAATCCGAATCTTTAAAGGGCAAAAATTTGTAGAAGAACGAATCGTTAACGGGTGCGCTGGTCAATAATCAAATTCTGATTTCGAAAGCCTGGGTCAAAAGTGCCAATGGCACTTTTGACCCAGGTCGCCAAAGAAGGACGGTTTAAATGGACATCCGACAAGTTACCCCAATCCTGGCCTACGGCGTTTTTATGTCGAACGCCATCCTGCACGAAGTTGCCCATGCTTATGCGGCCTACAAATTTGGCGATGACAGCGCGAAAAAACAAGGACGATTGACCGTGAATCCCATCAACCATTTAGATGCCGTCGGATCGGTGGTCATGCCATTGGCTATGCTGATATTAACCTCCAATGTTTTCGGCTGGGCCAAACCGGTCCCTGTCGATTTTGATAAAATGACGGGCAGACAGCAGTTTATAATTTCAGGCGCCGGCCTGGTGGTTAACATTGTGCTGGCCCTTTTAGTCTCTTAACAATGAAATTGTACGCAAAATGATCACAATATTTTGCAAAAATTACTTCATAGTATTCGGACATAGTTCAGGTATAATTACTGCTTCGCGCAAGCGAAGTGCTACTGCAATCGCGCGGCGGCCCAAGCAAGTTAAATAGTATTTGTAGCAATGGACGGCTTTTTTGATAAGTCCATGCGTGCGTAGTCGCTTAATGATCAACGACCCTTGATGTCCTTTTTTTTCAAGCGCTTCGCGCAGGTGCCGATTTTTAAAGCCGCTGATATTAAACGGATCGAGCGCTCACCATCACAAGCTGGCCGGCAGATCTTTTCAAGATCTTTAAGTGCCGAGCTGGGATCATCAATGGTGGAGATAAATTCCAGATAGCGCCGGTTGGCCGCCCAGGCAAGCTCAACAAGCGTTGGCAAGCTGTATATCGATTTTTTCAGCGGCGCCATCTTGAGCTCAACGCGTCCGTCGCGGTGTTCCACCTTGCGGTGGTGCTTAAAAAAAGTTGGATCATTAACCGTGGTCTCGATTCGCAGAATAAGGCTGTGCTTATCGTACATCTTGATGGCCACTTTGCCCATGTAGTGTTTGATGCGCGTGCCTTGAACGCGGGTATCCAGATCATTGCCGCACTCGCCTTTGTATTGACCGGTGAGCTTGCGGCCCAGAAACGTAAAAACGTGTTCGGCCTTGACGGCGTGAACAGCGGTGCGCACCAAGGCATCGTAGATGGGAGTAAGATCCTGCTGACGCTTAAAAACGATATCCGTGGCGTACTCAGCCTGCATCAGGCTCCAGTGATAGCCGCCGGCAAACTTGGTGATGGCAGGACAAAAGGTGCGCGCAAAGCGATCCAACGCACGGTGCAACCTTTCGATGTTAAACTGGTCGGCCAATGTCTGGGCCAGTTGCCAGTTTCCGATCATTGCAAAAGCATTGTCGAGCATGCCAAAGTCGATCTTGCGTTTGCGCAAGGCCGCCGCCAGCGCATTGTGACCGTTGAAATAAAACTGCAACCGAAACGGCGCCCAGGTGGGCACGCGCAGGTAACACAAGCCAAGGTCTTTATCGATAAAATAAAAATAGTAGTGCAGGCATTTGCCCGAATCAGGTTTAAGAAAAGTGCGGCCAGTCGTTTTATCGTGCCAGGGCTTATAGCTGGTGCAGGCTTCCATGGCCGAAAAGATGTGAACCAGGCCCTCGTGGTCACCGCGCTTTTCAACTATTTGGCGAATCAATGCTTCTTTGCGGATATCGGCTTTGCGCAAGTGTTCAATTTCAAGCCCTGCTTTTTGGGCAAGGCCCTGGGCGTTACAACGGATTTGTTCCCGCAGCGGTTAGGCCCATTTGGTGTAGTCAAAGATTCTAATTTTTTGACTGTTCAGATATGCGGTCATTCCCTCGGCAAAGCAGATGCCTGGAATAGTGCCTGTGATAATCACGCGGTCAAGGCAAGACAGTTGGCCACAAATTTTCTCAACATGCCGCTCGGTAAACAACTGCATGGCTGGCCTCCAAGAATTGGTTTGACTGTAGCATCTCAAATTTCAACAAATTGTTGAAGGTGTTTCTTTGGTTCCGGCTTGTCCGGCTTGGGGACATTCTTATTAACTTTCCCTGTAACCATCTGCAGTCATAGGTTTGCAAATATCAATTTCTTATTTAACCACCGTTTTCTTCACTGTTGATCAAAGAAGAATTTTTTTCCCGCAAAGAAGCCACAAAACACAATGATTATTGCGGCATCTTTGTGCCTTTATGCGAGAATTTAAGGTATTCACCACAAACACCTTCAGATATTAAATTATACTACTGGTGTCGACCTGATGATCTGACCTTTTTAGAAGGAAATGCGCCCAGGCGCGCTTGCTCAGATGCTCCAGGGACATTGCACAATAATTTAAAAAAGGATTTTTTCAACTGCCCCGTCAGGGCTCTCGTACCGGAATAGTAGTATTTTTTTTGGCTGGTTTAACCAGACTTTTATCAAATGTAAAAAATGCTTCGGCTTCTTCCGATAGAGCCAAATGAATGGCATCAGCAAAATCCATTCCATTTTGATGCCATTCAATAGCATTTGAGATTTCATGTGGATTTTCCAGTTGGACATTTTGCAATCCAAATAATGATTGAAAAGCAGATGTGATTTCAGGCTGTTTGAAGTTATAGGCATATCGCAGAACCCATTCGCATTCGAGAACTACGGACGTGGGGATGAAAATGGTGTCTGTCGAAAATAATGTTTTTGATCTTTCATGTTGTTTTGGATCATCGCCGGTAAGTAATCGAACAATGACGTTTGTGTCTACCGAAATCATTATTTTCGCTCCAAAGCGCCTTTTTTTATCGCCTCGTTCATTTGATCAATCGATATCGGTTTGCCTGAATGCTTCAAAATCCCAGCCACTTGATCGATTTCGGTATTTCTGAATGGGCGAGAAGGTTTCAATAGGATGCCGTCACCTGTGTCAATCACGTTTAATTTTTGACCTGAATTCCAGTTATATTTATTTCTAAATGTTTTCGGTATGATAACTTGTCCCTTGCTGGATAATTTCGTCGTTTGCATCGTAACCTCCAAGCAGAATGGTAAGACTTTGGTAAGATTATAAGTGCGCTCTCGGCAAGGGTCAATGAAATTATTCCCAAAAATGCGGCCAGTGGCGTTGACAAAGTGACGGCGGAGGCATACTTCGAAGCCAACATTGCAGCGCTGGAAAAGAAGCTGATGCAAAAGCGGTAACGATGATCCGAACATTTCTTGATCACGGGGCGGATGCTGCGGCATCCTACGTCGAGGGCGGTTTCCTGCTGTGTCCGATCGGATTGTGGACCGGCATGTCCGAGTCTCTTATGCAACAGCTCCTGGCGGATGGCGCAGATATCCGGGCGAACGGCTGCACGGTCCTGAAGAACGGAGACTGGTACAGGGCTTTCCAGCCTCCGCACCAGTCGACGATTGCTCTGGGCAGTGCGGTCGAGTACGCGCGCTCGAAGGGCAAACTGGAGATCGCCCGGGTGCGGGAGGAGGCGTCGGCGCGGAGTCTAAAGTAGGTGCCGCGCCATCATGGAAATCATGCGGTCATTTACAGATGATGGCAGTTTATAAATATTGCCAAACCGTCGATGGAGGAGATGGCATGAGGGTCATGCCGCCCCACTGCTTTTCGACAGGTTTCACAGGTGCAGAGATGGGTAAAGGCCGGCTTGAGGCGTTTAGCGATGGGGTGTTGGCCATCATTATCACCATCATGGTGTTGGAATTGAAGGTGCCGCACGGCGCGGACTTTGAGGCGCTCAAGCCTCTGCTACCCAGCTTCCTTTGTTATGTGCTGAGTTTTATTTATGTCGGCATCTACTGGAACAACCACCACCACATGCTGCATGCCGCCAAGCACGTATCCGGGCGGGTTTTGTGGGCCAACCTCAGCTTGCTTTTCTGGTTGTCTCTGTTCCCATTCACCACCGGCTGGATGGGAGAAAACCATTTCGAGGCCCTTCCATCAGCGACTTATGGGTTCGTCCTGCTCATGGCGGCCATTTCGTACTACCTGTTGCAGCAGAGCATCATTGCCGCCGATGGATCGACTTCGCTTCTCAAGCAGGCCATCGGTACTGACTGGAAAGGAAAAGTGTCGCCGATCCTCTACATCTTGGCGATGGTTGCGGCGTTTCGGGCGCAATGGTTGGCGCAGGCGATTTATGTTTTGGTGGCTTTCATATGGCTGGTGCCGGACAGGAGAATCGAGCGTGCAATCAAGCGTTCCCAATCCTAACCAGCGCGTGTAATCGAACACGCGTTCGACCGCCGCGCACCGGAAAAGCGCAGGTAGGACTTGAACGTTAACCTTTTCACAAATTTTTACTTTCGTCTCCGCGGAAGGCAACCTCTCCTGAATCAATACAAGACCGAGGATTTCGCCGGAAGACATAGAAAACTCGGGGTGTTCATGAGTCAATCTCTTCTGGATCAATCAAGGAGTAAAAACCAATAGAGAGATGGATTCGCCCGATCTCTTCCAGCGGGTCGCGAATAAGCCACACCCGCAGAAGAGCCGGGCGTTGCAATCCCAAATGGGCGGGAAAACCATGGTCAAAAATGATATGGCCACTGGCGTGGTGCATAGTGTCCCGGCAGATTTGTAGTTTGCGATGCCTCAACCCTTCACAGTCAGCGCTCCACAACCAATGTTTGCGGGCCATCCCAATGGCGCAGCGGCCGCCTTTTTCTCCCTGATCGAAACTGCCAAGGCCAATGGCCTGGAACCCTGCGCCTGTTTGCGCTGCCTGTTTGAGCACTTGCACTTGTCAAAAATCAAGCCGACTATGGGGCCTCATTGCCCCAGCACATTGACCGGTCCATGGTGAGTATCCCTGCTTTGGATGCTTACCTATTTCTGTACGGATTGGCTCAGCTTTCAACCATATTGTTTACTCGATTCCGCTTGTGATATTAAGCGCCGACTTGGGCTTCGATTGTAATTTGAACGATTGAACCGTTGCCGACGTTCACGGTTTTTAAACAACGTTTCAGACAAGGAAATAGTCAAGGAGGAAAAATGAAAAAGCGGCTTTTGATTACCGTCTGCCTGCTGGCTTTGGTTGCGGTGGCGCCGGCTGGCGCCGACCCGCAGGGAACAAAAACGATTGCGCGAGTGCTTGACCCGGTGATTGTCACCGGCGGCGCGTGCGGCCTGACCGGCCAGCCGGTCGCCCATTACGGCCTCTATGCCTTCAAGGACAATCAGCTGCGCCCCATTCCTTTTCAGATCGATGAAAAAAACAAAGACGGCCAGTTTGTGCTTGCACATGGCAAAAAGGCGGCACCGGATGAGGACCCTGCTTTTGACGACAACGACGAACTGGTCTTCATGGCCATGGACACGGGCGACAGGCTCTCCGATCAGACCCTGCTCCCTTCAGGGTTTAAGGCCTGTGCGGAACTCGCGGTGACAGATCCAGTGACACAGGCAACGGCATGGGTCTACCTGGCGGTATTTGACAGTCCGCCGGAAAAATCATCCATTGACTATGTCGCCTATGGTGACGGCGGTTCTTCATTTAGAACCCGAAACTATTCGGTCGGGTTTGACGATGGCCATCCGGTGGGCGCTTCAAAATATGCCTTTGAAAAGGGCGTTGGCGGAGACGGCGATAATTTTATCGACCGTATCAAGGTGCGCGTGATCATGAGGGCAATGGGCGTTACCCTTCACCGGAACGAGGAAGACATCAAAGTGCAGGCATTGGGGTATATCGACGGGCCGGTGCGGGTGATTGTCTTTTCGAAAAACGTCACGTCTCTGATGCTGGGCATCGGTGCCAGCACCACAACCCAGTACACCTATTATTACAGCAGCTTCGCGAATTTTGCTTTTGCCGTGGCGTTTCCCCTGCGGCCGAGTCTGTTCCACGCCACCATCATTGATGACTTTAAGGATGCAAAAGGGTGGGGCTTTTATAACTCCAACAATCCCGACGGTCATGTCATCGACGGGATGATGGACGCCACGGACGCAAAGCTGGACCTTTCGCCATGGAAATGGAGCGCGCTGTCCAACGGCAAGCAGTGCTTTTGGTCTATCTGGCGGGCCCCCGCGGGATGCCCGGTTAAAGCGTCGCTCTATTTTAATGACAACGCCAACGCCGAAGACAAAATGGAAGATAAAAAGGGCGAACTGCCCGGCATCGGATTTGATTTTAACAAGGGCTGGGATCAGCTTAATGCCGACAGCGTGGAGTTTCGCCTGATCCATTTTTACACCCAGGGTTACCAGAAGGGCATGGAAACAGATATTTGCAATGTGTATGACGTGCCGCTGAAAGTAACAGCCACCGCGTTAAAGAATGTGGGGGAGTAGGAGAGTAGTGAGGTCCGGGGACACCTTGCTTATCTTTTGTGAAGGGGGCAGGACCGCCCTTGACTGATTTGCTTTGAAAAGCTCTAAAGACGACGGTTTGGGAAAATTGATATCGTCCTGAATCGTCGGCTATCTGATGTCCGACTATTTCTACCATGAAGAGCATGAAGCACATGAAGGGGTAAAATATAAAAAAGATCTTCGCCATGAACATCGGAAGTTCAAAAAAGGTTCTAAGGGCTGAGCAGCTCAGCCCTTAGAACCGAAGATAATAATTATCTGACGTCTGCCTTCCCATTTCCGCTGCTGACACAATTTATGTAAGTATTTGCGCCTTTGTTGCCGTTTTGGGTGAATCCACAGGCTCTATTATTTGTCGCCGTGCAATCCTTCAGGTAATGGTTGGCACTTGTATTGTCATTTCCTAATTTGAAGCCATTCCCATCGCCGTTTACATCTCTTCCGTTGTTGTGGGCATAACAGCCTTCTAATCTGACACCATACTGATTATCCCAAAAATCCCAACCATCGTCGGAATTGTTGTATGATTCGCAATTAACAAACCGGTTTCCTGAGGCGGAACCTGCTTTAACTCCAAAACCATCAGCATCTTCACCCTGTTTAGCCTTGTCATAGTTGTCATAAGATTTGCAGCCGGTGATCAAATTATTGCCTGCACCGCTCTTAAGATTTAATCCGGTATTGCCATTGGTATATGTTTTACAATTTTGAACGGTGTTGCCTGTACCTGTGATGCATATGCCATTGTGGCCAGCCTTTGTTACTGAATAAAGCCTTCGCAAACCCTAAATATTGCCCCAAGGGTAGTTGGGGATTCCCTTAACATATTAACGTCCTTTAACTTATTAACTTCCTTGAAACTATTGACAGTCATAAATTTGCAAAAATATAAGTTCTTCTTTAGCCGAGGTTATTTTCATTGTTGGGCGGAGAAGAAAATATAATTCTTCCGCACAAAGCTTTAAAAGCAAAAAGTTTAGTGCAGTGTTTATGTGTCTTTGTGCGAGAATAAAAGATCTTCACCACAAATATCTTCAGCTTTATCGTTGCGCCGTTGCGCCGCTGCGTGAGACCAATTTTCAAATTCATCAATCGGTATCGCTTATCCGCACGATCCGTGTCATCCGTGATAAAGATTGACCGCGGATGACATGGATTCCTCGTTTCCGCGATTTGCTTTGGAAGCAATATCTTCTACAAGCCGTTCCCACGCAGAGCATGGCAACGAGATAAAAAACACAAATAGATCTCCCGAAAAAGAATCAAGCGCCGCCCGCTGTTGACCCGGCCGGGTATGGCCAAGCCTTACCGCCAGGGTGATCCTGGGCGAAACCAAGCGTGAATTTTAGGGAGACATGCCTGATCGGCGTCCTATGCTTGAGGCGCCGTATTGCCATAGCGCCTCCATGGACCTACTACCGATGGCTGGCCAACCTTCCGGAACGGGCGTCTCACCCGCTGGACTCCTTCGACCATGACCGGCCGCGCTTAACGGATGACATTATATTCCTTCAGGGCTCAACTGCGGATATCAAATGGCCGATAACAAATGCCAAAGGGTTGTCGTTTTTTCTGGTTGTGCCAATGACAGGTGCCGCTGCGATATGGAAGGTGGGTTATCGGGTGCACCCCCAATTTGAAGGGTTTGCCCAATACTAATTAATAGAGTTTCAGTACGTTGCCTGAATTTTCAATACCAACCCCGAAGTCGGCTATCCCTGGCAGGTTATTTGCTGGTTGTTCCCAGTGACTGCCGTGAGCCGCCAAAGGCCTATGGTTTGGCAATCTGCGATCGCTGTTCGCTATGGTTGGAACCAATCTTGGATTGAAAAGGAAAAACCGATGAGAATCACATGTTCCGGTTGTGCCAAAGTTCTGGTGATCCCGGACGAGCGCCTGCCAAAGGGCAAGGCCATTGCGTTTCCCTGCCCGACCTGCTCGACAATGATCAAGATCGATCTCCAGTCCCAGGTCAGCGGGCAAAAGCCTGCGCCCCAGGCCAACGGACAGAAGACGGCAGCCCAGGCTAAAACCGAAAAGGTGTACCTGACCGGAGAGGCCTTGAAGCAAAAGATCGTCAAAACCGTGGATGAACTGCCGCCCATGCCTCAGACCGTCATCAAAGCCAGGGAGATCATGGATGATCCCAAAGCCGGTTTCAAGGAGCTGGCCACGCTGTTTGAATCGGACCAAGCCATTGCGGCCAAAATTCTCAAACTGGCCAATTCGCCCTTTTATGGCATCGTCGGTGGGGTATCCTCCATTCAACAGGCCTCGATCGTGCTGGGTCAGAAAGTGCTGCGGGAACTGATCACCCTCAGCGGGGTGTCCGGTCTGCTAGGCAACCAGCTGGCCGGATATGGACTGGATGTGGGCGATTTGTGGAAACACAGCCTGGCCGTTGCTTTCGGAGCCCGCCACATTGCGGTCAAGGTCGATGCCAAACTGGAAAACGATGCCTTTACCACCGGCTTGCTGCACGATTCCGGCAAACTCATTCTGGATACCTACATTACCGAGCGGTGGCAGCAATTTGAAGAAGCCCTGGCGGACGGCAAGCGCACCTTCATAGAAGCCGAAAGAAAGGTCCTGGCGCTGGATCACCCTGAAATCGCCGCGGAAGTCTGCAAAGCCTGGCACATCCCCAAGGAGATCAGCCACGGCATTCGATATCATCACCACCCGTCCCAATCCAAAGGCAGCAAGCTGGCGTATATCGTCCATGTCGCCGATGCCATCGCGTTGATGTCCGGCATCGGTTTGGGCGTGGACGGCACCCGGTATCAGATAGAAGAGGGCACCATGGCATTCCTGAAACTCAATGACGAGGATCTGAGCGAAATCATGGGCCACATGCTGAGTGCCGCCAAAAAGATCACCGAAGAATAAGACGTTTTTCCAACGCGCTGGATGAACAAATAATTTTACCGATGTCTTATTAAGGATTGTACCAATGCCGGACTTCACAGACCAGGATCTTCTCGATGAGATCCGTTTCGATATCAAGGCCAGGGATCGTCGCAAAGCCGAACTGGTTCTGGCGGCGCTCAAAGATGTGCAGCGCGACACCCAGAAAAAAGCTCTTTTTGAGGTGAGCCGGGCGGATGAGGAGTTTTCCATTCCACTGTTGGCGGGGCTGTTTGTGAATGCTCCCGACATTGCCAAGTCGTTTCCGCAGCTCAAGGAAACCATGTACTCCAAGATGCTGAGCCGGCCCGATGTGCTGCGAGAGCTGCTGCTGAAGGAGGCCAACCCCAATGTCAGGGCGTTTCTGGCCGAAGTGGCGGGGCAGATCCAGCTGGCTGAAGCGGCCCCGGCGTTGATGGATATGATCGGCAGTGAAAGCGATCCGGGCATCATCGGGGCGGCCATTATCTCCCTGGGGATGATCGGCGACCCGCGCGCGGTGGCTCCGGTTTCCGCCTTCTTGCAGCATCCCGACAAAGCCCTGGCATCGGCAGCCGTCGATACCCTGGGCAAAATCGCTTCGCCCGAGGCCATTCAAAAGCTGGCTGACTGCCTGGGCAAAGACCCTGAGCTGGACCACAAGATGATCGACATCTTCTCTAAAGTGCAGACTCCCGAAGCGATCGAGAATCTGAATAAAACCCTTGGCTCGGAGCATGCCCATGTCCGCAGCGCTGGCAAAGAGAAGCTCGGCGCCATAGGGGTCATGAGTGTTCGCGTGTTGCTGAAGAATCTCAATCGGCTGAATTCCGACCTGGTGATTCACTCTTTGAATGTTTTGGGAGATATCGGCGACGTGGCCGCGGTGACCGCCATTCGAAATTTGCTCAACCAGCATCCGGAGGACGCCAACGTCCGGTTCGCGGCTTATGAGGCCCTGGGCCGACTTCCGTTGGAAAAGGGCGCCTTCGCGCTGGCCTCGGGCCTGGAAGATCCGGTGGACAATGTGCGCTCGGCCGCGGCCAGGGCCATTGACCGCAACTACAATGCCCTGTTGGCCGGCGGGGTGCGTAACATGATCAAAGCCTCGGATGGCGCCGCGGCCCTCATCATGGAGGCCGTAGTCAATTCCCAGTGCGAGCGCATTTTTGTGGATCTTCTGGAAGAAGAGAAATTTAAAGCCAGCGCGATGGCCTACTTAAGCGCCAAGGCCCATCCGGATATCCGCGCCTTCTTCACCGGGATTCTTACCGCCAAAGGGTTTGCCGATCTGGCAACGCTGGTGGCGCCCAAAGCGGGCGAAAAAACACGGGCGTCGCTGCGGATCTACACCGTGGATGACAGCAAAATGCTTCTCAACATCTACCGCAGCGTGCTGCACAACCTGGGATGCGAAGCCATGGCCTTCGAATCCCCGGCCCAAGCATTGGAACGGGTGCGAGAAGACAAGCCGGACGTGATCCTGACCGACCTGAACATGCCCCAACTGACCGGCATTGATCTGGCAAAAGGCATCCGGACATGGTTTCCCAAAGAGCAGCTGCCCATTATCCTGGTAACCACCCAACAGGAGTCTCAGGATTTCAAGGATGTGCAAGCGGTGGGTATCAACGGCATCATCCAAAAACCATTCACCGAATCGCACATTAGCGCCGCACTGAAGAAGTATGCCGGCTATGATGCGGCCAAGAACCATGGCGCATAGACGATGGCAGCGGCGTTTTCTAAAAGGGTTTGCTCTTGACGCATTTTTCCTGAAAAACTTTACAGGCGGCGATTTGAGAAGATCAATTTCTTCTTTAAGCGCCGTTTTGTTCATGGCCGAGCAGAGAAGAAAACCTATATAATCGCGCATAAGACGCCAAGAGCATAAAATCTATTGCGGTATCTTTACATAATGGTTCCTTTTCCTCGCATGTGATCAATGAATTGATCAAAATAGCGATTCGACGAAAACCGATAAACAACGAATTGACCAATATTGCCTAACAAAATATATTTGCTATGAAAATGTTAGGCAGCCAGGCAGTCGTCCAAACTATATACAAAACACACTGAAGAAAGAACATTCTTAAAGAGTTCTATCCCAATATATTTATATGGATTAAAAAGGAAAATCGGTCATATTCTTTTGGGTACGGGGTTGACATGTTGCCTAACAAATATGTACATATAATGTTATTGTTAGGCAATAGAGGGGATGTATGAGCTATATTAAAAACATAATGCAGGAAGAACACCAGCGGTTACAAGCCCTTTATCAAAAGTACATGGATAAAATCGACGCGCTTCCCAAAGGAACCGTCTCGATAAAAAAGCGAAATGAAATCGATTATATCTATCTTGCAAGCCGCCGTGACGGAAAGGTGAAGTTTGATTATATCGGTTCAGCGGATTCGGAAAATGCCCGTAAAATCCTGGAACAAGTGAAGTTCAGAAAGGAATACGAACTGAAACTCAAGCAGGTTAAAGCCGATTTGAAGCAGATTGAAAAGGTGATCCATGGAAGAAAAATATGAGCTTCTATCCACCGTGTTCAAAGAGCTTCAGGGAAACAGCGTATTGGACGGCTTGGTCATTGTCGGCAGCTGGTGCCAGTATTTCTACCGACTCCTGTTTGATAATGCACCTGAAATCCCGTTGCTCCGGACACTGGATATCGATTTTCTTGTTCCCAATCCTTCAAAGTTCAAAAGCAACGTGGATGTGTCGCAGTTATTGAATCGGCTCGGCTTTGACAGTGATTTTGATTACAGCACCGGTCTTGTTAAGTACGTTCACCCGGACCTTGAAATCCAGTTTTTAACACCTGCATCAGGGCGGGCGAAAGAAACCCCATATGAAATAATGCAATTGAACATCATTGCCGAAGGACTGGCATACATGAAAATGCTGCAGGATCATAAATTCAGCATGGTTCATAAGGGGTTAACGGTCTGGTTGCCGGAGCCGGAAGCGTATACGCTGCATAAGGTTCTCATCAGCATCAAACGCAAGAATCCGGTTGTAGCAGAGTGTTTGTGGTGGAATTAAATCCCCTCGCCATAAATATCTTCAGATCCTATGTTGCGCCATAGCGTCTTTGCGTGAGACCAATTTTCAAAAGCCTTCAATCGATATCTCTCATCCGTGTCATCCGTGTAATCCGTGGTGAAAAATTGACCACGGATGACACGGATGACACGGATAGCTTATCTGTATTTGACAGTAACTGCCGGGGTTGCCCTTGCCAAAGTCATGTGCCAGCCAGGACTATTTGGCACATCACAAACTGTAACATTGCGCTCAATCGCGCTCCCAATCCTCCGCTGAATTTTTTCAACCCATTGCAATGTAAAAAAATAATATTTGCCAGGCGGCAAAGGGCAGCGGCACTGATCTTGCTGATCCCGTTTTGCAACCGGGAATATGAATTCGTCCGCAGGCGTGAACTCTCCCGGTCCAAATCTTTAAAGTGGCTCAATCCAAGTCAGAATTGAACGCCACTGGTATCAACCGGCGCAATGGTTTTAAGCATTTGGGGCCGGTCGATGTATGTTGAACTCTTTTACTAATGAGGAAGTGAATGCCTATGAAGAGAAGATTGTGGTTTACAGGTCTTGGAAGAATTATTTGCATTGCGGCAATAGTATTTGCTTCTGTCGCTTTCATCGGCTGCTGGGTTCCAGACAAGCTCCAGCACGGGACCTTTGGCGATATTCCTGTGTCCGGTGTGAATTTTAAATCGGCCAGCAGGTCCGGCGTCACTGGACAGGATGGGGCTTTTGACTATGCCGCCAATGAAACGGTGACCTTCAGCATCGGCGCTTTGTCTCTCGGCGCGGCCGCTGGCGCGGCCACCCTTACGCCCCTGGATATTATCAGCGGCGCGACCGATGCCGGCGACCAGCGGGTCAACAATCTGCTGGTGCTGCTCCAGACCCTGGATGCAGACGGTGATCTGAACAACGGCATCCAGATAACCTCGGCCATCCGCGACATTGTTTCCGGCTCCGCGGCGTCCATCAATCTGGATCAAACCACGGCCGGCTTTGCCACGAGCCTGGCCGGACTGATGACCGACCTCAACGACGCCAAGGTGTTCACCGATACCTATCGCGGCGCCCGGACGATCAGGAAAGCATCGGTCGCCCTGGCTCTTTTCAAGCGCAATGTGGGGACGCGCATCAGCGTTACCACCCGCAACGGCCGGCTGAACGGCTACGAGGCCAATGCCGATACGTGGCAGTGGCTGGGTGTGCCCTATTCCAAAGCGCCGGTCAATGATCTGCGCTGGCGGCCGCCCAAGGCCGCCAAGTCCTGGACCGGCGTGCGCCAGGCCACGGAGTGGGGCGACCAGGCGGCCCAACCGCTCGCCTATGCGGCTGCGGCTTTCGGTGGGGTCAGCGAAGATTGCCTCAACCTGAACATCACGGCCCCCAAAGGGGCGAAGAGTTTGCCGGTCATGGTCTGGTTTCACGGCGGGGCCTTTGGCATTTTGACGGCCAACACCAGCGCCTACAACAATCCGGCGGCCTTGACCACCAAGGGAGTGGTGCTGGTTACGGTCAATCACCGGCTGGGGGCTTTCGGCTACCTGGCCCACCCGGAGCTGACGGCGGAATCATCCTACGGCGGCTCGGGCAATTACGGGCAGATGGATCTGATGAAGGCGCTGCAGTGGGTGCGGGACAACATCGCGGCCTTTGGCGGCAATCCGCGCAACGTGACTATCTTCGGCCAGTCGGGCGGCGGCGGCAAGGCCATTTCGCTGATGGCTTCACCGCTGGCGACGGGTCTGTTCCATAAGGTGATTTGCGAAAGCGGTATGGCCGCGTCCACTGATGCCACCCTCAACGCCGGGACCCTGGCGGCGGCGGAGGCCAAAGGGATCAGTCTCGCCACACGCCTGGGCGGGCTGACCATCGCGCAAATGCGGGAAGTGCCCTGGCTGGATATCATCAACGCCGACCTGAGCGCCTTTGGCGATAGGGCCTGGCTTGTCTACAGCCCCAATATCGACAACTACTACTCCATCGACACCATGGAGAATATGATCAAAGACGGCCTGCCCAGCGATGTGCCGTTCCTGGCCGGGGCCAATGCTTTTGATCGCGTGGCCGGCGTTGATCTGGCCCCCGGCGTCACGCAGCAGATGCCCTGGCGGGCGGACAACAACAACGCGGAGCAGTATGTCTATCACTGGAGTTATGTTCCGCCCGGTTGGGCGGCCATGAACGTGGGCGCCTACCACGGCCTGGAGTTGATCTACGTCTTCAACTCCTCCATTCCCAGTTTCATTGCCCATTTCAATTTCGGTCTGGTGCTGGACAAGACCACCGGCTTGTCGCCGACCATTCCGACGATTACCGGCGACCCCAATACCGATCTGCTGATCTCCACCGGGTACTACTCACCGGCGCCGCCGTACCCCAGCGCCGAATCCAAAGCGTTGTCGGACAAGGCCATGAGCATCTGGACCAACTTCGCCAAAACCGGCAACCCGAGCGTGCCCGGCGTGATCGACAACTGGCCGCGCTACACTTCGGACAGCGACGCCTTTGTGGAGATCGGGGCCGGCGCGACATTTACTCCAGCCACGGGCATTGCCGCGACCTTTGGTATGGTGGAAGAATAACCTTAAGCTTTTTTAAAAGAATCATCGATCCAAACTCTTTGTTAAGGGCTTCCGATACCTAACGGAAGCCCTTTTAATCTCGCGGATAGGCAACTTAGCCCAAGTGGGTAGGGCTCTCGCTCATATGCTTGCGTGGGAGCATATGGCCGCCCGTAGTCTACGGGTTCCCACGCAGAGCATGGGAACCAGGGTCCAAGATTCGGGCAGTGAGTGCATAACGGCGCGGTACGCTTTGCACACCAACTTGCTCAAATCTTCAGCGGAAAAAGGGGTTGAGTTTTCAAGGGTGAGACTATAAAAAGGGAGGTTAAAAACGCCCAATTCATACGATGAAAAGGAGCGGCGTCTGCATGAAACTGATTAAATTCGTCTTCTGGATTATCCTGCTCGCACTCTTTGGTGTGCTTATTTATCAGAATAGAGGCTTCTTTTTGCCCAAACAGAGTCTGGATATCGATCTTTACTTCACCCGTTATCGTTTTCCTGATCTGCCCATCGCCTTCATGATGATCTTCATGTTTTTTTTCGGCTGGCTGGCGGCCTATCTATCGGGTCTGGCGGACCGATTTAAATTGATGCAGGAGAAAAATCGACTTCAGAAGGCCCTCGATTCCCAGCTGGCGGCCATCAACGCCATGCGACGCGATGTCGAGGCGCTCAAACCCAATCGCGAATCGCCGCGGGAAAGGCCCGCATCGCTCGGCCAGAGCGATAGCCCCCAGGATCGGGACACGACCGTGGCTCAGACGCCGGATAAGGATGAGCGTTGACATCGAGTTTGACAGCTCCTTTTTATGGCTGCTGGCCCCGGCGTGGGGCCTCAACCCCAACCCCCAGATCCCCGATTCATATCCCTGCATTATAATGTACAGTCATCTCCAGGGGAGAATTGCCTCAGCATGAACGCGCCGAAAACCACCCCCATGCTTCAGCAGTACTTGTCCATCAAGGAGCAGTACAAGGACGCCATTCTCTTCTACCGCATGGGGGATTTTTATGAGATGTTCTTCGAGGATGCCCTGACCGCCTCCCGGGATCTGGAAATTACTCTTACTTCACGTAATAAAAACGATGCCGTGCCGGTGCCCATGTGCGGCGTGCCCTACCGGGCGGCCCAAGCCTACATCGCCCGGTTGATCGAAAAGGGGCATAAGGTGGCCATCTGCGACCAGGTGGAAGACCCGGCCCTGGCCAAGGGGTTGGTCAAGCGGGAGGTGGTGCGCATCGTCACTCCCGGCATGATCGTGGAAAATGAGTTGCTGGATGCCAAGAGCAACAACTATCTGCTGGCCGCCAATCTGCACCAGCAGAGTTGGGGCATGGCTTATCTGGATATCACCACCGGCATTTTCCGGGTGGTGGAAACCAGCGAGCCGGCCAGGCTCCTGGAAGAGATCCTGCGAATTGCACCGAGCGAAATTCTTCTGCATCAAGCGTTGCGGCAGCATCAGTGGGCTGATGCTTTGCTGTCCCGGTTGGGCGAAAGGGCGGTTCACTGGCAGGACCCGGATCTTTTTGATGTTCAAAAGGGTCGCCGGCGGTTGATTGAGCAGTATCAGACCCGCTCCCTGGAAGGCTTCGGCTGCCAGGAGATGAGCGCGGCCCTGGGCGCGGCCGGCGCATTGCTGCTCTATGTGCAAGAGACGCTCAAGCAGCCGGTCACCCATCTGCAGGGGCTTGAAACTCATCGCCTGGAAGATCATCTGATCATCGATCCCGGAAGCCGCCAGAATCTGGAGCTGGAGAAGAATCTGCGCAACGGTTCGCGCCAGGGCACTTTGATTTCCATCCTGGATCAGACAGTGACGGCCATGGGCGGGCGGGAGTTGAAGCAATGGCTGCGCTATCCGCTGCTGGCGCCGGAAAAGATCGGGCAGCGCCTGGATGCCGTGGAAGAGGCCGTGGCCAAAGGCGAAGTGCGGCGCCGCATCCGCCAGGCCCTGGACGGCGTTTACGATCTGGAACGCCTGCATAGCAAGATCGTCATGGGGCATGCCAATGGCCGCGATCTGCTGGCCCTGGGACGCTCACTGGGCGTGTTGCCCTCGATTTGGGAAGCCCTGGCCGGGATGGAGACCGAGCTGTTCCAGTCTCAACTACCCGTAACGGATTTGCAAGGGGTGTGTGACTGTATCGAGCGCGCCATCCGGGAGGACGCGCCGCCCACCATCAACGAAGGCGGCATGATCAAAACCAGTTATCATCCCCAATTGGATGAGCTGATTCAGATCTCCAGGGATGCCAAGGGATACCTGGCCCAGTTGGAGGTTCGCGAGCGGCAGGCCACGGGGATCAATACCTTGAAAGTGCGCTTTAACAAAGTATTCGGCTACTATATCGAAGTCTCCAAGGCCCAGGCCAAGGCCGTGCCCGAGCGCTATACGCGCAAGCAGACCCTGGTCAACGCCGAACGCTATATCACGGACGAGCTCAAGGAGTTTGAAATCAAGGTGATGGGCGCCGAAGAGCAGCGCTGTGCATTGGAGCTGGAGATCTTCAACCAGATCCGGGACGAGGTGCGCTCCCAAAGCGCGGTGATCCAGGCCGTAGCGCGTTTTGTGGCCCGGCTGGATTGCCTGCTGGCCTTGGCCGAGGCCGCCGAATCAAACGACTATCGCCGTCCGAAGATCAACACCCTGGGCAGCATCCGGATTCAGGAGGGTCGCCATCCAGTGGTGGAGCGCATGATCCAGAACGAACGCTTTGTGCCCAATACCATCATCCTGGACAACGAAAGCGATCAGGTTCTGGTCATCACCGGCCCCAACATGGCCGGCAAATCCACGGCTCTGCGGCAAACCGCGCTTCTGGTGATCATGGCCCAGATGGGATCGTTCGTGCCGGCGGCCCAGGCGGATGTGGCCATCGTCGACCGCATTTTTACCAGGGTAGGGGCCCTGGATAATCTCGCGGCCGGCCAGAGCACCTTCATGGTGGAGATGGAGGAGACCGCCAACATTCTCAACAACGCCACGGCCGACAGCCTGGTGATCATGGATGAGATCGGCCGCGGCACCAGCACCTATGACGGCTTGAGCATTGCCTGGGCCGTGGTGGAGTATCTGCACGATCTCAAAGGCAAAGGCGTCAAGACTCTGTTTGCCACCCACTATCATGAGTTGACCGAGCTGGCCCGCCTCAAGCCGAGGGTGAAGAATTACAACATTGCGGTCAAGGAGTGGCACGATCAGATCATCTTTTTGCGCAAGCTCATCCCCGGCGGAACGAACCGCAGCTACGGCATTCAGGTGGCGCGGCTGGCCGGCATTCCGGATCAAGTGATCAGGCAAGCCAAGGTGATCCTGGAGCGGGTGGAAAACCATACCCCCGCTGGTAGTGACATGGCCGAACCCGCCCCCAGCGCTGGTGGCGGCCGCAAAAAGCCGGTGCAAATGGAGCTGTTTCAGCCCGTGGAAAACGAGGTGGCCGATCAGTTGCGCGGCGTGGATCTCAACCGTCTCACTCCCATCGAGGCGCTCAATTTGCTTCAACAGTTACAGGAGCAGATCACGGGTAAGAAGTTGCATTGACAACGGGGGCACCCCATGGTTTGTTTGATTCTATTTGGTTCTGATGGTTGTTTGAACCACCACACAGGCACAAAGGGATAAAGGGACTGAGGGACAAAGGGACTGAGGGACAAAGGGACAGGCCACAGAGAAAAACCTCTGTGAACTCTGTATGCTTGTGAATATTTTTGGCCGAATCCGCAAATAATTGCGGTGCTTTGTAGAGATACAAGAAGAGGTGCTTTGCTGAGATGGTTTTAACCGAACTGATGGTATTCAATAGATCGCGGCGTTTGGTGTTCTTCATATCGGTTGTATTGTTTTTGACCTTTTTTAGCCAAAGGCCGGCTTGGCCGGCAACCACTCAATCCAAATATTATACGGCCGAGCGTTGCGCCGCTGAGCTGCACAAGAACCCAAGCCAGCAGAAGCACAGGGACCGCTGGTTGACTTGCGTCCAAAAGTACCTGGCGGTTTACCGGGATGACCCCCACGGCGCCTGGGCCGCGGCCGGAATGTATCAGGCCGGTATTCTTTACAGCCAGTTGTATAAGCGCTCCAATTTGGAAGAAGACAAACGCCAGGCACTGGACCTGCTGGATAATGTGGTCAAGTATTACCCGAGCAGCCGTTATCGTAATCAAGCTCAAGCAGCCGCTGATCAGCTTCGAAACGGAAATGGCCGGCCTGCGCCGACGCCGACGCCGGCCCCAGAACCCACTCCGGTCATCAAGAACGACGCCATTCAGGCTAAAGCCAAACAGTGGTATGACAAAGGCCAGGCCAACGACCAGCATCTGGAGAAGAAGCCTGAACTCAAGAAGCATCGCGATCAATGGTTCAAGTCCATTGATGCCTACCGCAAGGCCTATCAAGCCGACCCCCAGGGCGAGCTGGCTCCGGCGGCGCTCTACGGTATGGGCAAGGCGTATGAGGGCATGTATAAACGCTCCCACATTGATCTGGACCGTATCCAGTCCCAAAAGAGCTTCGAGGAGCTAGCTAGTGAATTTCCTCAGAGTCCTTTTGCCGCCAAAGTACAACAATCTAAAGAGGGGCCTCCGCCGGAATCAGCCAAAGTCGCCGGCGATGACAAGATCGCTGAAATGATTCAGGAGACAGGGCCGGACGCCGAAGCGGCCGCCGCTTCAGGGTCACCTTCTTCTTCCCATGAAAGTTCTTCTTCTCAAGGCCTTTCCGTGGTTAATGGATTGCGCTTTTGGTCCACCCCCCGCTACACGCGGGTGGTTATCGACGCCAACGCCGATACCGAGTTCAGTCACCGGCAACTGCGCGAAGATCCCGGCCTTGGCAAACCCCAGCGCATTTATATCGATATCCACAACAGCCGTCTGAGTTCTGATTTTCAGAAGGTCGTTCCCATCAACGACAACCTGCTCAGCGATGCGCGCGCCGGCCAGTATAACGCGGATACCGTGCGCGTGGTCGTGGATATCAAATCCTCCAAGACCTATAAAATTTTCTCATTGAAGAATCCCTTCAGGTTAGTGCTGGATGTTTGGGGGCAGGAGGTCGCTACGGCCACCGCGCCTCCCCCGCCGCCGCCGGAGGAGCACACCTCTTCCGGCAAAATTCCCCAGAGCGCCATTGTCAAACAGCTGGCCCTGGGGGTTAAGCGTATCGTGATCGACCCTGGTCACGGCGGTAAGGACTTTGGCGCGCCCGGCGCCATCAGAGGCGTGCATGAAAAACAGGTAACGCTGGAGATCGGCCGGCGCCTGGCGGAAAAAATCCGCTCCCAGCTTAAGTGCGATGTGGTGATGACCCGCAACAGCGATACCTATCTGAGTCTGGAGGAGCGCACCGCCATCGCCAATACCCAGAACGCGGATCTTTTTATCTCCATTCACACCAATGCGGCCCAGGACCATCAGGCCTATGGCATGGAAACATATATTTTGAACCTGGCCACTGATGATGAATCCATCCGCGTGGCGGCGCGCGAAAACGCCACCTCCACCAAGAACATCAGTGATCTGGATTCCATCTTGCAGGATCTGATGCAAAATGCCAAAGTCAATGAGTCTACCCGACTGGCGGGCTATGTTCAGATAGGGGCCTATTCGCGACTGGGGAAAAAATTTGAGCCCCTGCGTAATAAAGGGGTGAAGAAGGCGCCTTTTTATGTGTTGCTGGGCGCCGACATGCCATCCATATTGGTCGAGACCGCGTTCATCAGCAATCCCCGGGAATGTCAGCGGTTGACCAGCCCTGAATTTCAGGATGTCTTTTGCCAGGGCATTGTGGATGGAATCAAACACTACATCGAAGACAATAATCCCATGGCGCTGAGCAAGCATGGGCCGGGGAAGGGATGATTCCGGTAGCAGGTAGAAGAAGCCAGAAGTTCTTCCCTCAATCGCGGCAACAATTTATAAACAAGCTTTTTTAAATTTGATATCGTCTTAATGTTTTTCAGGAGGATCAGATGACCTACAGCAACATCATCGTCAATACCGAACAGGGAATTACTACTGTTACCTTCAACAGGCCCAAGTCCTTGAACGCTCTGAACAGTGCATTGCTTTCGGAATTCTCCCAGGCCCTGGATGAAGTGGCGGCCAATGAAGATATCCGGGTGCTGGTGCTCACGGGCTCGGGGGAGAAGTCTTTCGTGGCCGGCGCGGATATCACGGAGCTCGCCAAGCTGGACACTTTGGCTTCCAAAGTATTTATCCATCGCGGGTTGACCATCATCAACAAGCTGACCGAGCTGCCGATTCCAGTGATTGCGGCCGTCAATGGGTTTGCCTTGGGGGGCGGCCTGGAAATCGCCATGGCCTGCGATTTTATCTACGCTTCCGAAAACGCCGGCTTTGGCCAACCGGAAATCAAGCTGGGCCTGATCCCCGGCTATGGCGGCACCCAGAGGCTGCCCCGCATCATCGGCGTGGCCAGGGCCAAGGAGCTCTTATTCACCGGCAATATGATCAATGCCCAGGAAGCACTGCGCCTGGGCATCATAAATGCCGTGGTCGCACCCGAAGCATTAATGGACAAAGTCATGGGTGTGGCCCGGGACATGGCCGCTAAAGGCAAGGTGGCCTTGCGGGCCATTAAGCAGACCGTGAATTTCGGTTTGAACGCTGATCTGGCCACCGGTCTGCGCATCGAGACCGAAGCATTTGCCGTTACCTTCGCCAGCCAGGATGCCAAGGAAGGCACGGCTGCTTTTATAGAGAAGCGCAAGCCGGAATTTAAAGGGCGATTGGCGTAGAAGTATTTGGTTGATTCGTAATTCCTCGTTCCCACGCTCTGCGTGGGAACGAATGAGTTGAGGGTGGGGTTGAGGGGATTATGAGAAGAGCGGGATATTCCACAACTTTGTTGTTCAACGCAGAGTCGCAGAGCACGCAGAGGTGCGCAGAGGTTATGGCAAGAAGACTTCTTCATCAGGAGCACTCATTGTTTTATAGTTTAAGTTTTATCTCTGCGATCCTCTGCGTGCTCTGCGACTCTGCGTTAAAATAAAACCGGAGTCATGAGCAGGAGTCATGAGCAATCAAAATGAATTTCATGGAGGAGTAGTACGATGATTTACAACATGGAATTTGAAACCATGCCCAGGGAGGCGCTGGAAGCCATACAGCTGCGGCGACTTCAGGCAACGGTTGAGCGGGTTTATGCCAACGTTACGTTTTATCGCGAAAAATTTAAACAGAACAAGGTGTCGCCGGCTGATATCCGATCCCTGGATGATCTGCAGCGGCTGCCCTTTACTACCAAGCAGGATCTGCGCGACAACTATCCCTTCGGCATGTTCGCCACCCCCATGGATCTGGTGGTGCGCATCCATGCCTCCTCCGGTACCACCGGCCAGCCCACGGTGGTAGGCTATACGGCCAGAGACATTCAAACCTGGGCCCAGCTCATGGCCCGCGCCTTGATGGCCGGCGGCGCCGATCGTGGCGACATCATTCACAACGCTTACGGCTATGGCTTGTTCACCGGCGGTCTGGGGGTCCATTACGGCGCCGAACTGCTGGGGGCCTCGGTCATTCCAGTCTCCGGCGGCAACACCCGCCGCCAGGTGATGATCATGAAAGACTTTGGGCCCACCATTTTGACGGCAACCCCCTCATACAGCTTGCATTTGGTGGAAGTGGCCGAGGAGATGGGCGTCTCCTTCAAAAATCTGAAATTCAAATTTGGCATTTTCGGCGCTGAGCCATGGTCGGAAACCATGCGAGCTGAAATCGAGCGCAAACTCAATCTGGTGGCGGTGGATATCTACGGCCTGAGCGAAGTGATGGGGCCCGGCGTGGCCATCGAATGCAAGGAGGCCAAGCGCGGTCTGCATATTTTTGAAGACCATTTCATTCCAGAAATCATCGATCCCGTTACCCTCCAGCGTCTGCCCTATGGGCAAAAGGGCGAATTGGTCTTTACGACCATTACCAAAGAGGCCTTCCCAGTGATCCGTTACCGTACCCGCGACATCTGCTCCCTCAATCCCGAGCCGTGCATCTGCGGGCGTACCCATCTGCGCATGAGTCGGGTGACGGGCCGCAGCGACGACATGCTCATCATCCGGGGCGTCAATGTCTTCCCCTCCCAGATCGAAAGCGTGCTCATGGATACCGAAGGGGTCACGCCTCACTATCAATTGATCGTGGACCGCGAGGGGGCCTTGGATGTGCTCACCGTTCGCGTGGAAGTTGGGGAGAAGATGTTCTCCGATGAAGTCAAACAGCTTCAAGCCGTAGAGAAGAGAATATCCCACAACATTAAGGAGCTGCTGGGGGTTTCGGCCAGTGTCAAGCTGGTGGAGCCCAAAACCATTGCCCGCAGTGAAGGCAAGGCCGTGCGGGTCATCGATAACCGCAAACTTTGATGGAGGACGCGATGCAGGTAGAACAGATATCGGTATTCTTGGAGAACAAATCCGGCCGGCTGTCCGAAGTCACCGGCATTTTGGCTGAGGCCGGAGTCAATATCCGCGCCCTGGCCCTGGCCGACACATCGGATTTCGGCGTGCTCCGTTTGATCGTGGATCATAAGGAACGGGCCATTCAAACCTTGAAGGACAACGGCTTTACAGTGGGCAAGACCGAAGTGCTGGCCATTGAAGTGGAAGATCGGCCGGGCGGTCTGCATAAGATCCTTGAGATCCTTAGAGGTAACGGCATCAATGTGGAGTACATGTACGCCTATGTGCGCCAGAGCGGTAAAAATGCGATCATGATTTTCCGGTTCGACCCGATTGAGACCGCCATTAAGGTGCTGCAAAAAAATGCGGTCAGGATCATCGATGGAGCCACGTTGCATGCCATGTAATAATCATAACGATTTTCCAATTTCGCCTTAACGTTTCAATGGCATGGGCCGATAACATATTGACAGCCCAAGGCCAGCGGTCTGAATGGGTCTCGCGCCAATGGCGGCAAAGGGTTATCTCCGTATAAACTACTTGAAATCATTTGACTTTAAGTGATTTTTACGGTAGTAGTGCATTAGAAGTCAATAAATGGAATGGGAACTAACCACCGCCCCAGAATGGGAAGGTAACTTTGGAACACTCATCAACGCCGGCGCCACCCAGCACTATTCAATTGATTTATGGGATCCTTTTGACTGCTGCCGGGATCGGAATTTTTTTCCGATTTGACCAGGTGGTTCCCCCCAAGCTGGGCCATATTCAAAGCTTTTCCAGCGCCATGTGGGTCATCCGGATTTGCTTCTATCTCATGGCTGTCATATTGATCGGTGGCGGCGTCCGCAAAATCGCAAACTATTTCAAACCACAAGGGCCAAAGGCCAAGGATCAACGAGTTGATTCGACTGACAGCTGAAATAGCGCAGGTGGGAATTTATGCTGAATAAAGCCTCGCAGACCCTGAGCAACGCCGAAAATGGCGTCGCGCATCTCAAATCCGAAGTGGAGTATCGAACAAAACTTCAGGAGATTGGCAATAAGATTAATGCCGCCCGGGATTTGGATGAAATCCTTATCGATCTCAAAGATGAGATCATCTCACTGTTTTCCGCCGAACGCATGACCGTCTATGTGGTTGATGGTGTCAAGCGTGAGCTGGTATCGCGGTTCAAATCCGGGGATGAGGTGGCTGAAATCCGCATTCCGGTGACCAAAGAATCATTATCAGGCTACTCAGCCCTGACCCATCAATTGCTCAATATCTCCAACGTCTACGATGAAAAAGAAGTTGCTGCCATTGATCCCGCTTTGCGCTTCGATAAGAGTTGGGATCAAAAAACCGGTTTTCGCACCAAGCAAGTTCTGGTCTACCCCATTATTTTTCAAAAATATTTGATGGGTGCTCTGCAACTGATCAATCGCAAAGGCGGCGGTCGCTTCTCCGAGGAAGATGAAAAGGCGGTGGTCGATCTGTCTAAAATCATCGGCATTGCCTTGTATAACCAGAAACGCATGGCTGCCAGGGGTGGCGGGGGCGGCGGGGGCCGGGGCACCAAATTCGATTATCTGCTGGAAAACCATCTGGTCACCCAAAAGGAGCTCACAAAGGCGGTCAATGATGCCCGCCAGCGCAAGGAAACCGTCGAGAATATTCTGATCCGGGAATATAAGATCCCTAAAACGGAATTGGGCGAGTCCTTGGCCCGCTATTACAAAACTTCCTTTGTAGCCTACAATGGCACCTATCCCATTCCCGGCGAACTCATGTCCGGCCTGAAGGTGCCTTTCATGCGCAACAATGTCTGGGTGCCACTGCGAAGTGAAGAGGGCAACCCCGTGGTGGCCATCGACGATCCCCATGATCTCCAACGAATCGATGAAATCAAGGCGCTTTTCCCCGGCCGCAAGCTGAAGTTCGTGGTTTGCCTTAAACAAGACATTCTAGACTTCATCAAACTCTTTACCGCCGATGAAAAAGAGATGGCGGAGATTGATGACATTTTGTCCCAGCTCCAGGATGAAGACCATCAAATAGAAGAAGCCGAATCGGGAGTAGGGGAGGAAGACAGCGTTGTAGTGCAACTGGTCAATAAAATTATATTGGATGCCTACGCGCGCAATGCTTCGGATATTCATGTTGAACCCTATCCGGGCAAGCAGAACACCATGGTGCGCATCCGTGTGGATGGTGCCTGTACCGTCTACCAGACCATTCCCTTTGCCTACCGCAACGCGGTGGTGTCGCGCATCAAGATCATGTCCGATTTGGATATTGCCGAACGCCGCTTACCCCAGGACGGAAAGATCAAGTTCAAGAAGTACGGCGGCAAGGATATCGAACTGCGCGTCGCCACCATCCCCACTGCGGGCGGCGTGGAAGACGTGGTCATGCGTATCCTGGCGGCCGGTGAGCCCATCCCCCTTGAAAAGATCGGATTCTCCGAACGCAATCATGAAAAATTCATCGAGCAGGTGGTCAAGCCTTATGGACTGATTCTGGTGTGTGGCCCTACCGGTTCTGGTAAAACCACTACTTTGCATTCGGCCTTGTCTTATATCAATAAGACCGAAACCAAGATCTGGACCGCCGAGGATCCGGTGGAAATCACCCAAAAAGGTCTGCGCCAAGTGCAGGTCAAAGCCAAAATCGGTTTCAATTTTGCCGCTGCCATGCGCTCATTTTTGCGTGCCGACCCCGATGTGATTATGGTGGGCGAAATGCGCGACAAGGAAACCACCCACATCGGTATCGAAGCCTCGCTCACCGGACACTTGGTGTTCTCCACTCTGCACACCAACAGCGCACCGGAAAGTATTGTCCGTTTGCTCGATATGGGTATGGACCCCTTCAATTTCGCCGACGCCATTCTGTGTATTATGGCCCAGCGTCTAGTGCGAACTTTATGCCCTGCGTGCAAGAAGGAAACCGGTTTGTCCAAGTCTGAGTACGATGAGTTGGTGAGGGAGTACGGACCAGAAGAGTTTGAGAAGAATCTCAAAAAACCTTACAACAAAGACGTGACCATCTTCAAACCCAGCGGTTGCGAAATCTGCAACAACACCGGATATAAGGGTCGTATGGGCATCCACGAGCTGCTGGTGGGCACTGACCCGATGAAGAAATTAATTCAGACACGGGCGAAAATGGAAGATATCCGCGATCAAGCCTTAAAAGACGGCATGACCACCCTTAAGCAAGATGGGATTGAAAAAATTTTGTCAGGTCATACAGACCTGTTGCAGGTGCGCAAGGTTTGTATTAAATAGAGATTGAAGTTTAAAGTTGGAAGTATAAAGTCTGAGGGCGGGCCTGGAGCCCGCCTTTTTCTATAAATGTGGAAATCGACTATCTTTCCGGTTCTCCTTTCAACCCTTCCTTAAACTTCTCCAGTTGCTTCTCATAAATTTTGCGGTCATCCGGATTCATGGCCAGTGCTTCTTTTTCCGCCGCGATGGCCTCTTTGATCCGGCCGTTGGCAAATAGCGCCTCGGCCAGGGTGTCCCAGATATAAGGCGATTTTTCCAGCTCAATGGCGCGTTGGGCCAGTTCAAGAGCACGTGGTTCATCACGCAAGGATTTGTCGTCGCTGGTGGCCAATATCCAGGCAAGGTTATTTAGTAGTTCCGGATTATTAAAATCGATTAATAAGGCCTGTTCATAGGATTTCACCGCTTCCGCTGGTCGTTTATTTTCCAGGTAGAAATTTCCGAGCATACCATACAGCAGTGCATCACTGGATGTTTTAGGCTGCTTCTTCGATAAATACGCTTCAATGGTCTCAGCGGTGATATTGCGCTGACCGTGGCCAAACATCATTTGATTGAGCTGGAAAACCCCTACCGCCAAAAGAGCGAACCCAACGATAAAGCCGAAGATACTCAAACGTACCTTGCGGTCGTGACGAGTTATCCAGGAAGGATCGGCCTCGCAGTGTTTCAAATAATCGACGCGTTCCTGAATGCTGAAATGATGCCAATTCGGTTTGTCCGTTGGCTGCCCGCTGCTGGCCGCGATCTTATCAAATGTCGAAATAAGTGGCAGGGCTGACGGAAAAATTCGGAAGACAAATAAGTCCGCTTGCCTTTCAAAATTGCGGATAAAGAAACCGAATGCATATCGGAAGTACACAATGATGGCAAACACCAAAAGGGTTGACTGCAAGGGGGAGATAAGCGCATTGGGGTTGAGCTTGAAGACCAAGATCAGATTCAACACAGGTTTGATGAAGAAAAGGAGCGCCAGACTCAGCGGGAAAATCATATATGAAATTAACATGAAGCCGATGAAAAACATCAAATAGAGCTGCAGATGCCGCCGCTTGACGTGTCCGATCTCGTGGGCGATCACTTGATCTATTTCATCGGGCGTCAGCAATCTCAGCAGGGCTTCGGTCACCATGATATAGCGAAAGCGGCCGATCAACCCCATGACCGCGGCCGTAATCATGCGGCCGCCGAAGATGGGCCAATAGACGATATCCGCGTAATGCACCCCGGCGCGCTGGCAAAGGGCTTCGATGCGCTGTCGGAACAATCCCGCCTCCAGCGGCCGGCAATTCCAGAAACGCTGGATGAGAACCGGAGCAAAAACCGCGGCCACCACCAGAAAGATCAGAAAATAGGTGATCTGACCATAATTGGAATTCAATATCCGCTTGAACGTTTCGAAGGGAAGTAATTGAAGCAGGTCAGAAATGCCGGATAGAATGGCCCACGGCAGCAAAACAGGCACGCTGAAGGCAAAATTGGAATAAACATAGGCTTTGCGGGATATATCACTTCGGTAGATCACTGCCTGGGCATCGTAGGAGTAGTACCAGACGATGGTGAGATATCCCACGAAGATCATCAAAAAGAAAAGATCTTTGAGCATGGGGAACAGCACAAAGAATCGCAGGGGGCTGAGATAGGAGGGCAGCTCCATGATCCATATATCCGCCGCAAAGACCGCCAAAGCCAGTATGGAGTGCTGGGTCACCAGGTTGCTGAAGCGCTGGTCCAGCATGCGCAGAGTTTCAGTTCCAACCCGATTGGCCAAAGAATTGAAGCGATGGCGCGTGTGGATGGCATATAAAATGGCAAGACCCGAAAAACCGGCCAACGCTTCGAAAAGCGACAGCGGGGGCTTAGCGGTCGGCTGATATAAGCTCAGCGTAATCAGCGCGATGATGAAGTAGATAAAGTTGGAGAACATAGCTTCAGTCCGTTCGCCCGTGGCCCGTTCGCCCGTATGCCCGTTATTCCTTCCCACGCTCAGCGCGGGAATGTAGTAAATAGGAGTGACAAAGCAGACCAACCCATCAACGAATCAACGAATCAACCGGCCGCCCATTCCCAAGGTACCGTTCCTTCTCGCTATAAATACAGCCGCAATACTGCTGGCGATACATGCCCATTTGTTTGGAAACGCTGACACCCTCTTTCCATCCGACGCGAAAATCTTCATAATAGAAAGGCAGGCCGATTTCCTCTCCCACAGCCCTGCCAATGGATTGAATCAGATCGTGCTTCTGGTATTTACTATAAAGCAACGTTGTGGAGAAAGCATCGAACCCTTCCCGTTTGGCGATGCGGGCGGTGGCGGTCAGACGGTGATAGTAGCAAAAACGGCACCGTTCGGTTTCACGGTAGACCGCATTCCTTAAGAATCCTTCAAGGTCGTAGTCTTCATCTACCATCAGGGGCAGCTCTATCTGCCGGGCATAGCTGGTCAAGGTCTCCTGCCTTTTGAGACACTCGGTGTAAGGATGAATATTACTGCGATAGAAATACCCGTTAAGGAAAACGTTCTTCTCCCTCAGCACCCGAATTGGATAGATACTGCAAGGTCCGCAGCAAATGTGCAGCAGTAGTTTCATTGCCGTTCTCCAAAAAGGGCCGTGCCAATGCGCACAAGAGTGGCCCCCTCTTCAATGGCGGTTTCAAAGTCGCCGCTCATGCCCATGGAGAGCTCGTTCAATTCAAGACCGGCAATCTTCTTGGCAGCAATTTGGTCGCGAAAACCTCGCAAGGCGGCAAAATAGGGCCGCGCCCTTTCCGGATCATCAAAAAAGGGCGGCATGGTCATCAATCCTTTGATGCGGATATGGTTGAAAGCATGAATTTCCTGGAGGGTGGTGATCACTTCACTGGTGGCGACTCCGGATTTCGAGGCTTCGGCGCTGATATTCACCTGGATGAGGATTGCCTGCACCTTACCGGCTTTGGCCGCGCAACGGTCGATCTCGGCGGCCAGTTTGACCGAGTCCACTGTATGGATCAGGTCGAACATGCGCACCGCATATTTGGCTTTATTGCTTTGCAGGTGACCGATGAAGTGCCATTGTACGGACGCATGGATGAGGGCATCGAATTTGGCGCGCGCTTCCTGAATATAATTCTCTCCGATGATCACGGCGCCCGCGTCTATAGCCGCTTGAATAGTTTCCGGCGGGTGTGTTTTGCCCACCGCCACCAGTCGGACCTCATTTGGGGAGCGGCCGCATTTTGCCGCTGCCGCGCCAATGCGCCTCATTAAGCTATTGAAGTTATCTCGAACCGATATTCTCATTTTCTGAGATGGCTTGTTATGCTTCGTTAATCAGGACAACCCCTGCTTTTATCAAATGCTCGATTACTTCGCATACCGGCAATCCCACCACGTTGGTATAAGAGCCATTGATCCGTCGCACCAGAAATGTGCCCAGGCCCTGGATGGCATAAGCGCCGGCCTTGTCAAAGGGTTCATCCGTATGAATATACCATTCAATTTCATCATCGGAGAGGACTTTAAAGGTCACATCCGTGCAGATGGCTTCGGTGAAGCATTGGCCTTGGCTTTGACAGCAGATCGTGTAGCCCGTATAGACTTGATGGGTCTGGCCGCTGAGTTGCTTGAGCATCTGGCGGGCCGCTTCCCGGCCTTTGGGTTTTCCCAGCACCTGTCCATCCATGAACACAATGGTGTCCGCACCAATTACCCAACTCTGAGGATGCTTCGCTGCGATATCCTGGGCCTTGGCCTGGGAAAGAGTGCAGACATATTGGGCCGGGTCACTAAATGGGACTGAACGCTCGTCGAATCCGCTGGGGATGACATCAAAGGAAAGACCTGCCTGGGAAAGCAAATAGCGCCGGCGCGGAGATTTGGATGCCAGAATCAATCGTCCTTGTTGCGTTTTGTTGACCATGGCCGGTTTCTACCAAATGGTGCTTCGATTGGCAAGGCAGGTCAAAATCATCGTTGTCAGGCAAACCGACTTGTACTAATTGGAGTGTTATTACCTTCTAAACCCGGCCAAAATCTATCTTCCAACCCTTCACTGATCCAAGAAAGGATTTTTGCGCCATGACGGCTCAAGAACTGAGAACTGGCAAGGAAAAAACTCTTTTTCGCATTTGTTTCATTTTTTCCCTTCTCTGTTGGTTGGCATTGACCGTTACCATTTTGGGACTTCTTTACGGCGCGTTCATTGGCCTTTTTATCTTCATCGCCCACGCTTTGATGATCGCCTATATTCGGGGCCATGGCGTCAAATTGTCAGCTGATCAGTTGCCCGATATTCATGCCAAGGTCATGGAAGCGGCCAACAAACTCGGTCTGACTAAAATTCCCGAAGCCTATGTGATGCAGGCCGGCGGCGCCTTGAACGCATTTGCCACCAAGTTCATTGGCCGCAATTTTGTGGTCATTTATGCGGATCTGCTCGAAGCCTGTTCGGCCGAAGGGCGCGAGGCGGAGATGATCATCGGTCATGAGATCGGGCATCTGGCCCTGGGCCATCTCAAATGGCTGACTTTTCTGGCGCCGGCCCGGTTGCTGCCCTGGATCGGTCCAGCCTATTCCCGGGCGTGCGAATATTCGTGTGACCGGTGCGGCGCCGATGTTGCCAATGATATCAACTCAGCGGCGCGCGGCATTGCCATTCTGGCGGCCGGCGGCAAGTTGGCCCCAAGAGTCAATTTGAATGCCTTTGTGGCCCAAACCCAAGAAATCTCCGGGTTCTGGTCTTCCATTTATGAACTCAATGCCAGCCATCCCTTTTTACCCAAACGGGTGGCCGCGCTGATCAACTGGAAAAAACCGGGTACGGTGACAATTCCAGGTCGCAATCCATTGGCGTATCCCCTGGCCCCATTTCTGGGTTTCGGGGGCGTAGGCGTCGGGGCCACGCCTCTCGTGATGGTGGCGATCATCGGTATCATGGCGGCCATCGCCGTGCCGCAGTTCAATGTTTACCGTGAACGGGCCAAACATGCTCGAAATGTTCAATCAATCGACCAGTTACTTAAAAGCGGACAGACCCTGGCGGTAGAATTTAAGATTGTAAAAGAGGGCTGGCCGTGCAGCGTGGAAGAACTGAATGCGGGAGCGATCGCCGCCGAAGCTGAACGCAGGGGCTGGAAATTCGAAGTGGATTGCGAGACCAACTATGTCGCCATTTACTATGATGAGGGCAAACACAAACGATGGCGCGCCATCATGCTGGATAGCGGCGAAACCCAGGAAGGAAGCGCCGACTGAAATCAAATGCCCTTCGGCCTGACCAGGTCAGGACCGAAGGGCATTTTGGGGGAAGAAGAACCGGAAGTATTTCCGGAGGATTTCGATCCAAGTTAGATTTTGAACTTGCCCACAGTATGATTGAGCTGGCTCGCCAATGAAGCCAAATGCTCGGCATTCAAGTTCACCTGGGAACTGCTGTTGGACATGTCGCTGGCGGCATGGGTGACCTCGGCGATCTCTTTAGCGATGTCGGCTGCCACGGTATTGCTCTGCCCCACATTCAAATTGATATCGCCAAAACCACTGGAAGCCTGGGCCACATTGCCGGCAATTTCTTTGGTGGTTGTGGATTGTTCTTCCACTGCCGCCGCGATTTTAGAAACAATGTCATTTACTTCATTGACCACCTCGGTGATATTGCCGATCTGTACCACGGTGACTTGGGTCGAGGACTGGATGGCGGACACCTGACGTTTGATTTCGCCGGTGGCCTTGGCGGTCTGCTGCGCCAGCTCCTTGATCTCGTTGGCCACAACGGCAAACCCCTTGCCGGCGTCACCGGCTCTGGCGGCCTCGATAGTGGCATTGAGGGCCAGCAGGTTCACCTGTTCGGAGATCTCGGTGATGGCTTCCACCACTTTGCCGATCTCCTGGGCCGCGCGGCCCAGTTCACCCACCTGATCAGAAGCTCCCTGGGCATGGGAAACGGCATCATTGGTCACGTTGCGGGCTTTTTCCGTGCTTTGGGCGATTTCACTGATCGTGACACTCATCTCCTCAGTGGCTGAGGCCACCATATTGATATTGCTGGAGGCCTGGTCCATGGTGTTGGCTACAAGCCCCATGTTGGCGCTCATCTCTTCGGACGCTGATGAGACCGACTGGGCCCGCTCGGTGGTCTGATCAGCTCCACTGGTCAGAGCCGCTGAAATGTCATACAGATCTGCACTGGATTGTTTAAGCTGCAGAGCGTTATCCGCCACGTCCTTGATGCTCACTCTCATTTTCTCGATAAAAACGTTGAACCATTTGGCGAGATCACCCACTTCGTCTTGGCTGCTGACGTTGATCCGCTTGGTCAGGTCGCCTTCGCCTTCGGCCACATCCTTGAGCCCAGCCACCACCCGGTTGATGGGACGGGAGACCGAGTTGGCGATCACGTAGATGATTAATCCGGCCACTATCACAGAAATTAAAGTAACCAGCAAATTTACTTGTCCCAGCTTGCGGGCCGGTGCCAGCACTTCCTCCGTATGAATGGTCACGGCCACGATCCACGGCATGGAAGGCAGCCTTTTAAAGGCTGCCCACTTTTCTTTGCCATTGAAAGTGTAGGTGTAAATTCCTTCGGTCATTCCTTGCCAACCTTTAAAGCCGGGTTGGGTGCTCATATCATATGATAATTGCATACCGCGATCCGGATGGGCGATCATTAACCCCGTCTCTTGATAGAGGTAGGCATAGCCGGTCTTTCCGATTTTGATATTATCGATAAACAGCTCATCGATACGCTCGATATCAATGGTGCAAATTATCGCCCCCGGAGTTTGCTCGCCATCATTCATGTAGGCGGCCATCAAAAGCTGGGGAGTTCCGGTCAGGGGGTCCTTCTGTAGCATGAATGTAAAAGGCGTGCCCTTCATAACGGTCTTGAAATATTCGGTATCTTTAAGCTCCAATTTGCCGATAACCTGGGTATTGGCCGCTGCCGTGATTTGGCCGCTTTGATCCGCCAGGAAAATATTGGTGTAGTAGCCATAGCCCTCTTTGAGTTTGGCCAGTTGAGCATTGGCGCCTTTGGCCGCAGCTTTACCCATAAATGTGTCCTGTACCGCGGACAAATAGATTTTCTGCTGGGCCCAGTTTTGGATATCCAGGGTGCGGTCTTTGATCCAGCCATCCATCATTTGGGAGGCGAGGTTGGCGGTCTTTTTGATATCATTGACCAGCGTGTCACTTAATGTCCTTTTGGATGACATATAGGAGATAGTCGAAGAAGCACCCATTCCCAACAAAATCAGAGCAACTGTCGGCAGCAGGAACTTATTGCGTAATTTGAGTTTCAACCACACATTTCCCATTTCGATAATCTCCCTTTGGTGTGGAGCCGCATCGCGAACTGTAACGACTTCATTCCTGAGCGCCCAACCCATTCAAAAACATTAGAAAAATTCCACTACTAAGGCCGATGACCCAATTCCACACTGCGCAATCACTGACGATCGGGAAAGCCAACTGAGCTGGAGCGCTGATTGTGTTATCGGAGGGCATTGGGAAAAGTTTAGAAAATATTTAGTGGCTGGTATCTGCCAGGCCGATGAAGTCGTACTGAAAAGTGGTCACGGCTTTTTCCCATTGCTCGAATTTGCCGCATAGGATCATGCCGCTGTGCTTTACGTCCGAATCTTTTTCCAGCAAAAGGGTGCCCGGTCCTCAAGCACCTTGCTGACACCAGCCATATTATAGCCAATGCCTGGGTCACTGGCCTGGCTGACGCCGGAAATGACCACCACCTTTTTTCCTTTTTATCGACGATTTAATAAGCTGACTTTTGCTTTTTACCGACCATAGTGCAAGACATGGCCACGGATCGGGATCAGAACGGATTGTGCGAATTCACCTTAGAGATGCAATTACATATAGGGGAAGGGGAAATAAAAACGGGCGGCACTAGTGCGCCGCCCGTTAATGCTTTATCGACAGGTAATCACAGTGGGTGTTAGTTCACTGCTTCTTTGGCTGCGTGGCCTGCCACTGCTGGTACTCTTTCCAACGCTTCCACTCCTGGAACTCTTGATACTCCGCGGCGTTTTGCGGAGATTGTTTCCATTGTTGAAACGCTTCGAACTCTTTGCGTTCTTCTTGCCACTGCTTAAACTGCTGGAACTCTTCGCTGTTGTCCACAGGGGCGCTGGGTGCGGCCGTGGCCGACGCCGCCGCTGGCGCTTGATTGGCGGTCTGAGCTTTTGCCTTCTCTTTTTCTGTTTCGGAGCTGTAAATGGTCACCGCTCCTTTTTCTTTGGTAAAGAGACCAGGCCCCTCGGGAATTTCATTGCCCGAGTGGTAGTTGAACGGCTTGGCATTGGCGCAACCCAATAACAGCAGCGCGCTCATTGCGATTACGCTCGTTATGATGTGGTGAGTGTGTTTCATTTTAGACCCAATTAG
This sequence comes from Deltaproteobacteria bacterium, assembly GCA_021824175.1. GTDB lineage: Bacteria > Desulfobacterota > Desulfobacteria > Desulfobacterales > Desulfosarcinaceae > Desulfatitalea. Next base: position 44,689 of record JAKALP010000005.1, on the reverse strand, counting down.
AACTTAATACGGGTACCGACCATGGCTTCATTGATGTCTTTGACATCCTGATTGCCGATGCCGAGAGCGGTTTTGGCTGAGCTTGATAAACTCAGAGAATAGATCCGATAAGCCGCATAAAGCTCAACAGGCGCCCACGGTTTGATTACATAGGTTGCCCCCCAGGTAGAACCGGTGGTGCCTTTGGCGTAGTTATAAATCGTACCCGAAATTGAGCCGGTCGAAGATGAGCTGATGTAATCCATCGTCGCGGAGTACTCGATGGAAAACGCGTGAATCCCTGTGAGATAGCCGGCCTTAATGTAATAGCTCGAGGCATTATTGTTGGCTTGGACATCGCGCATGCCATAAGAGCCGGTCAAGTTCAGGCCGAAGGGGGCTAACCAGGAGACCGATGCGGCCCACTGGGTCCAATCAGGATTATTAGTAGTGCCGTTCACTTGGCGCATAGGATTAGTGTAGCCTATTGCACCGGCCAGCTTGCCATAGATGTCAGCCGCGTAAAAAACCCCCGCATCATAGGCGCCGCCATTTTCTGCGGCCACGGAACCTGTGAACCCGGCGAAATTGGGCGTATTGTAACGCAAGCGATCGCTCCGGCTCAAAGGCCCGTCGAAGTTGCTGCGGGTTTGTGCGATGGTGAGATTTGTGTAGTTGCCATTGCTTAAAGCATACGTAAACCCGCCAGCGGAAGTCAGGATGTCGGAATATGTCACCACCGAGGTGCCGGAGAGGTCCACTTCCGCGGTGTTGTTGGCCGCCGAGTCGCCCTTGCCAATTTCTACAGTTCCGAACTTTGTAGTGAAATAGGCATTGAGCCAGCGGTCCTGGAATTCAAAGCCGTTGTTATCCGTGCTTGTATATGAGTTGTCATTATTCGTATTAATTGCCAATCGGTTGGAAGGGTTTCGCTGGGCTTCAATTTCGATCTGAAATCCAGCCTTGACGGCACCCAATGCCTCTTCACCCGTGAAACGGAATCGAGTAGATGAAGCATCGTTATCCGTCACAAAGGCGTTGCTTTGTTTGCCATCATCGGCCCACATCACCATTTGGTCGACCTGACCCGAAAGCTTTGCTTCCAGGGCGAGAGCGGATTGAGCCATAAACGGGACCACCAACAAGGTGGCCAACATACCAAGGACTACTCTTGTTCTCATGTTTTTCATCTGATACCTCCTAATTAATTGTGGAACTTTTTCAGGCCGTCCACCATGGCACCGGCCGCCTACCAAAGGGCGCCAAACCCTTCCCATTGGCAAATGCATGCGTTTGTGTATCAAAAATTATCAAAACAAGGAAATTAATTTTTTGTTAGCGATGCGTTAGTGGATGGTTAAGATGAGTTCATAATTTATGCAATTGGTCACGGGCCCAGAGCATCAATTCCTCGGTGGTTTCCCAGGAGATGCAGGCGTCCGTGATAGAGACACCGTACTTCATGGATTTCAAATCGCCGGTATTGGCTTGGCTGCCTTCGCCCAGATTGCTTTCCAGCATCAACCCCACGATGGCATCGGTACCCCCGACCCTTTGCTGAATCACATCCTTCCATACCACCGTTTGCTCTTTGTACTGTTTGCGGGAGTTGGCGTGGGAACAATCGACCACTACCGAACGGGTCAATTTCTTCTTTTCCAACATGTTTAATACTTCGCGGATGCTCACGGAGTCGTAGTTTGGACGGCTGCCTCCTCGCAAAACCAGATGGGCAAAGGGATTTCCAGTGGTTTGGACCACGCTGGCCCGACCGCTCTGATCGATTCCCAAGAAATGTTGGGGGGAGCCGGCGGCGATCATGGCATTGATGGCGACTTCCAGGTTTCCGTCCGTGCCGTTTTTGAAACCCACCGGCATGGAGAGGCCGCTGGCCATCTCCCGGTGGGTCTGAGACTCGGTGGTGCGGGCACCGATGGCGGCCCAGCATACCAGACCGGCCAGGTATTGGGGAATGAACGGATCGAGTACTTCAGTGGCGGTTGGCAGTCCTAGTGAGCAGATCTGATCAAGCAGGCGCCGGGCTTTGCGGATGCCTTGGATCACATCATAGGAGCCATCTAAGTGGGGATCATTGATCAACCCCTTCCAACCTACGGTGGTACGCGGTTTTTCAAAATAAACGCGCATTACCAATAGAATTGATTCGTCCACCTGTTGTTGAAGCGCTTTAAGTCGCTCGGCATATTCCAGGGCCGCTGACTCGTCATGGATGGAGCAGGGACCGGTAATCACCATGAGCCGCTTGTCGGCATGGGTGAGAATCTCCTGGATTTGCTTGCGGCTAATAAGAACGTTCTGGGCCGCGGCATCGCTGATGGGCATCTCATTCTTAAGCTGATCCGGGGCAATGAGGGGAGTAAAGGACTTCACACGTACATCATAGGTTTTAAACATGCATTGGCTCCTTTTAAATCGCCACCGGTTTTGACATGCCACCTGTGGCTTAGCGATCAAAATAAAAAAGCCGCGGGCTTTGTCTGCCCGCGGCTTTGGCTGAATCGATTTGGTTTCAGCGAACCACGTGCAGACCACCGCTGAAATAAAAGTAATAAAAATAATAGCGGCAAAAGGATGGTCTGAAATTGATTCGGCTGGTCATGCTCTTTCCCTAAAGCATAGAAAATATGGATGAACCTTAGCCTTCGGGCCCAAAGATGTCAACAGGATTGTTTTTTTGTTTACTTTAAAGGGCCGCCTCTATAATCTGGGAACGTTTTAGTTTCGGTTTTGGGATCTGAACATCAATCGTTAGTTTTATTAATCTCAAGGAGAACAAACTGATGAAGCGTTTTTATTTGCGGCCAATGGCGATCACTTTCATTATCTTCGCGTTGTTATCGCTCCCTGGATCAGTGCTGTGCGAAGAAGTGAAAAAGGAGTCGACACCAGCCAATGCCGCTATGGTGAACGGCAAGCCTATTGCCACCCAGGATCTTGAATGGGAATTAGGGATTTACGAAAGACGCAGCAAAGCCCAAGGCAATCCAGTAACCATTGATGACAAGGTGCGCTCGGAGGTGCTCGATGACATGATCAACCGCGAGTTGATTTATCAAAAAGCCACCCAGGAGGGCATTACCGTCACCGATCAGTGGATGAAGGACGAAATGTCGGCCTTCAAGATGCGTTTTTCGGATCAGAAGCAGTATGAGGCGATGCTGGCCCAGATGAATATTACCGAGGAACGGTTAAAACAACAGTTTGCCCGGCAGCAGGTGATCCGGGAGTTCATCGGCAAGGAGATCGTTCCCAAGGTCAATATCACTGAAAAAGAGGCCAAGGAGTATTATGATAAAAACACCAAGCAGTATCTGCGGCCCGAAGAAGTGAAGGCGCAACATATCTTGATCAAAACGGAGAAAGGCGACAGCGAAGAAAAAAAAGCCGAGGCCCGCAAGAAGCTGACGGAACTCAAAAAACAAATTGATGCCGGCGCGGACTTCGGCGAACTGGCCAAGGCCAATTCCCAGTGTCCGAGCGCTCCCAATGGCGGCGATTTGGGATATTTCTCCAAGGGTCGGATGGTGCCGGAGTTCGAGAAAGCAGCCTTTGCCTTGAAGACCAACGAAGTCAGCGGCATTGTGGAGACCCAATTCGGTTATCACCTGATTAAAGTCACGGACCACAAAGCTCCCGAGCAGCAGAAGTTTGACGAAGTCAAGTCGCGGATCATGAATGAACTGCGCAACAAAAAGATCCAGGCCGATGCCGAGGCCTATGCTGCTGGGCTGCGCAAAGCGGCCAAAATCGAAATCCTGACCAAATAATTGGCATGCCGAGAAAACAAATAGCTTATCATGACAATGTGCCCCTGGGCCTGAACCAGCCTCCGGACAGGCCCAGCCGCACCAGGAAGAAAAAAGCAGCCGAGGCGCTGCAAAAAACAGGCGAACAACTTTTAATCTTGTCTGATGGCCAACTTGACCGCCTGGAAATCTCTCCTGAACTAAAGCAAGCTGTGATTGAAGCCCGCACCATGACCCAACGCGGAGCTCGCCGGCGCCAGTTACAATATATCGGCACGCTTATGCGCGATACGGATGGCCCCCGCATTCAGCAGCAACTGGAGGCGATGGCCCAACAATCCACGTTGGACGCCCGCCGTTTCAAACAGGCTGAACTCTGGCGGGACGAATTAAAAGCTGGAAATACTCAACGATTGGAGTGGCTGCTGGCACAATTCCCACAAATGGACCGAAATGAGTTGGCCGGCCTGGTTCGAGACGCTCAGCACAGCCACCCCGAGAGCGCGCGCAAGGCGGGTAAGGCGCTTTTTCGATTTCTGCGACAGCTTGTCTAAAAACACGGAGAATGTTGGACACCACAATCCACTACCTTCCCGCCATTTAAACTATCAGTGGTATCCGTGTCATCCGTGGTCATTTTTTTTACCACGGATAGCACGGATTACACTGATTGAGAGGCGGGCTTTAGCCCCGAAACATAAATAATGTGGTTTATTGAGAGCGGGCTTTAGCCCCGAAACATAAATAATGTGGTTTATTGAGAGCGGGCTTTAGCCCGCCACCTAATTGATCAGCTCCACCAGCTCATCCACGATATGATCCAAGAACAGCATCCCTTCAATCGTCAAATGGCAGCGCCTCTCATCCATCTCGATCCAGCCCTCGGCTGCAAAGCGATCCAGGGCGGAATGGAAGTAAAGTTTGAAATCGGTGTTAAATCTTTTTTGAAATTCGCTGAAGATAATACCGTCCGATTGCCGCAGTCCGAGGTACAGCGCTTCGATCATCAATTGTTCTTCGTTTAAATGTTCTTCATCTGCCCGCGGCAATCGATTCTTGGAGAGATCATCCATGTAATTGGCCAGCGAGCGGTGATTCCACCAGCGCACCGGCAAACGGCAGCCATGAGCGGACGGTCCCAATCCGATGTAAGGTGCCAGATTCCAATATTTCTGGTTATGTTTGGAGCGCCAGGCCGCGCCGTGGGCATAGTTGGAAACCTCATAGTGCTCATAACCAGCGGCGCTAAGAAAATCATGGGTCATGCGGAACAGATCCGCGGTGCGCAGATCGGAGAGCGCCACGAACCGGCCGGCCTGCAAATCGGCATATAGCGGCGTGTGCTCTTCGTAAGAGAGGATGTAGCAGGCCAAATGCTTGGGCGCCAGGCGGATCGCCTGCATCAAGTCATTTTTCCAGGAAGAGGGGCTCTGTTCGGGCAGCCCGAAGATCAAATCGAGCCCAATGTTGGTAAATCCTGCGTCCATACCGGCTTTGACCGCCGCCAGAGCCTGATTGGCATTGTGCCGGCGTCCCAAAAATGTCAGATTCTGGTCGTTGAAGGATTGAACGCCGATGTTAAGCCGGTTGAAACCAAAGGCTGCATAATCCTGCAGGTCACGCGCCGTGGCCGTGGCGGGGTTGATCTCCAGAGTCATCTCGGCCGTGGGCTCCAGGTTGAAGTAAGCCGCCGCCCAGTCCACGATATTGCCGACCTGCCTGGGGGTCAGAACCGACGGCGTGCCGCCGCCTATATATAAGGTGTCGGCGCGGACACCACCGGCGCCGGCCATTTTCATCTCTTGCTCCAGCGCGTTCAGATAGTTGGGAATCAGGCTCAGATTGGTGACTGAATAAAAATCACAGTATTGGCATTTGCTTTGGCAAAAGGGAATATGAATATAGATGCCGACCAGTTGATTTGAAGAGGTTGAGGGGTTTACCATGAGTTCGTCCTAAACACATATGGAGGCGTCTGCGCGCGCCATTGATTATGTCTTTCTTAACTAAAAGGCGCCTAACTGACACTGATTGATTTTGATTTTAAGCGCCTCACAAGCATTGGCCACGTCGATGCGCGGGATAGCCAGTGCGTCGGCGATCCGCCAAGCCTCCATACATGACAATCGGCCATTGTGGAGGGCCGCTTTAATAGCATCTGATAGCTCAGCGTTAACCGGGTTTATGGGTCTAACACTCTTGGATTGGGGTGAGTGTCCAAATAGCCCAAGCTGACATTGGCGAATCGGAATTTCTTGTAAATCGACGGCTATGCCGACATCCCGTGGGGGGACATTGAGCTGGGTGGCAATTTGGTGCGCGGCCAGGCAGGAAAGGCCGTGGGGGCTGCTTTTCTCTAAAACCGCTTGGGCGATGGCCACGGCCGCGGCGGCCCCTTTGGGATGCTTGGCGGCAAAATGCCCATTGTCTTGGTGTGTCATATTGATACCTCTATTTCAGTTCCATGATCCAAAAAAAGTGATCGGCAATGTAACATAGCAGTTCGTAGGATGCAATTTGCATGAAGCACAGCAATCAGTACTAACCTGATCCCATAGGAAAAGATGGGCAACCCATTGGCAATATGCTAATTAATGAATGAATTTGAACGTGTATTCGACCGGGGATGTACAGGCTAGGAGCCAACGAAGATGGAAATTTATTCCGTTTTCAAAGCCATACTGACGCCCGACAAGGGCCACACCGCGGATAGTCTGGCCTATTTTAAGCCTGGTGACAAGCTGGTCGGCAAGGTGTTGCGTCTGGAACCAGATGGCCGGGCGCTGATTGATCTCGGGCGCGTGCGAGCAATGGCCTATACCTCTGTGCCAGTGCAAGTCGGTCAGGAGCTGCCGCTTCGGGTGGTCCAAACCGGCATGCCGATTCAATTGCGCCTGGATGAGGCAGCGATCCCCAAGCCGCAAATCCCAATGCCCCAGTCGGCCTTGGCGACCCTGATTTCAGACCCCGAACGCTTGCAGGCCATCAAGGTGATTGAAGGGTTGCTGCGCGAGGCCCAAGAAAACATCCAACTGATGAAGCCTGACCCTGGGACGGTGGCTGGCGGACAGACCATCATGTCGCAGGGATCAATTGGGGTGGAGCAAACGGTAGCGGCAGGGACCCAAATGCTATCCCAAGGAACCATGCCGGAATCGGTTCGGCTGGCGCTGATGCAGTTGAAGGCCGCCTTGGAGCCATTAAGCCTGGAAGCGCCCGTGGGGCAACAGACCCAGTGGGTTCAATCCGCGTTGGAAGACAATGGCCTCCTTTTTGAACTCAAACTGGCCCAGCTCCTGGAAAAGAATGAATCAGCAGATAGCATGCGCCAGGCGTCCCAGGCCATGTCCGCTCCGACCCCGAGTGCGACGGAAGCAATAAAAGCATCCGGAGTCGGGCATAAACCCGGCCCGGAACAAATGGTGAAAAGCCCTGTTGGTGATGCGGCTGCACAAGGGCCTGGGCAGAACCCAGATCTTCAAACTACTCCCCAAACCAAAGCAGACCTTTTCACGGCAAAATCAATTGTAGCGGCGGGTGAGGGCGGGGGGCGATCCAGCATTGAATCCCTGATATCTCAGGTGTCGGATGGGATGGAACGCACTATTTCTTCTGATCTGATGATGGGCCCTACAGCGATCAAACGACCCGTGCACCCTTCGGATTCGAAATCTCCGAACTCTTCACCGCTTCTATCTGACACGATGAAGGAGCAAGCCCAACAAATTTTTTCCCGCGATCTTAAACCCCATCTCATCACTTTGAAATCTTTCTTCGGTGCCCTGGCCGAAAAAAGCATTGAAGCATCCGACAACAAATCCAAGGAGTTGGCATTTCTGGGCGAAACCGTCAATCGAATCCTGGGCCACGTGGAGGCCCAGCAACAACAGGCGGTTCGGCGCGCCGCAGAGCCGGAAATCTATCAGGTCTTTACTCACTTGCTGCCGGTAAAGGATCAATCCGTACCGGTCAAGCTCAAAGTTTACTACCCTAAGAAAGATGGTCCGGCCAAGGACGACCCCCAGCACCGGATTGCCCTATTGTTGGATATGGACCAAATAGGTCTGGTGCGCGCCGACCTTGCTATGATTGAGCGCTCCTTGCGCATTCACTTCTATGTCCGCGATGAATCCATCCGAAACCTATTTGAACAACACGCCCAAACGGTGGCGGATGCTTTGAAACTCATTTTTGATCAAGTGGTGGTGGACACACAGGTTTCCAAGGAGAAGATTGCGCGCTTTGATGGCGAGGACCTGGAGGGGCCGACCGTGGGAAGAATAAATGTTCAGGTTTAATGACAAGCCATCGCATTGAAGCTTTTTGGCCAAAATCTTTTTAGATGGCTTGAAATGGAGCGAAAGTAGAAGGAGAGACGGTTTTAATTATTAGAGAAGTATTTTACTATGACTGAAAAAACCACCAAAAAGGCCGCGGCCCTGCGCTATGACAGGCAGCAATCCGGTGCTCCCCAGTTGGTTGCCAAAGGGCGCGGCAAAGTGGCGGAGCGCATTATGGCCTTGGCCAAGGAGCATCATGTGCCCATGGTTGAAGACCGCAATCTGGTGCAAATGCTGGAAGCTTTGGATTTAAATACTGAAATCCCGCCCGAACTCTACCAGGCCGTAGCCGAAGTGCTGGTATTTGTCTATCGCTTGAACCAGAGAAAATGAATCCCATCGATGTTGCCCATACGCCCTTAAAGGGGATGCAATTAATTGAAGCTGGTGCCGGGACCGGCAAGACCTACACCATTGCCTCGCTTTTCCTGCGAATGATTATGCAGCAAGGTCTGCCCGTGGATCAAATCCTGGTGGTGACCTATACCAAAGCCGCGGCCGAGGAGCTCAAGACCCGCATCCGCCAGCGCCTGGTGGCATGCAAATCACAGTTGTCCAAGCCTGTGCCCGAAGATCCTTTGCTCGCTGAGTTGCTGGTCCAGGGAACCGATGCAAAACTGGCATCGCGACGCATCAGTGACGCGCTGATTGACTTTGACCGCGCCGCGATTTTTACGATCCATGGCTTCTGCCAGCGGGTGCTGCATTACTTCGCATTTGAAACCGGGCATCTGTTCGATGCGCAATTGGTGCAGGACTCCCAACCGTTTATCCAGGAGGCGGCCGATGACTTCTGGCGCCGTTACATCAGCCGGGCTCCAGAAGAATTGGTGCGCTTTGTCCTCAAAGAGCTAAAGGGGCCGGAAAGCCTGGCGGCCCTGTTCCACCGCCGCCGTTCACCCCAGGCGCGCGTGATACCCGAGGCCGTCAAGCCTGCCTTGAGAGCCATCCGGCCGTGGCGGCAAGCGGCTCGGCAAGTCAAAGACACGTGGCCGGCCAATCGTGATCAGGTGTTGGTGCTTTTGTCCAGTGAAGCCCTCAATGCCAACCAATATGGCGCCTTCACACCGGACAAGAAACTTCCCAATTTCACCCAAAGGCAGCAGCGGCTAAATGCACTGGCGGCCGAAATGGATCAGTGGCGCGGAAATTATCCACTCTTTGACCGCTTTGAGCTATTTTGCACCTCCCGCTTGACCAAAGCCACGAAGAAGAATTACGCGCCCCCCCGGCATCCTTTTTTCAATCTCTGCGAAGAGTGTTCCCTGCTTCAGCAAGAGTTACATCAGCAACTGGAAGCTTATCTGCGCTATCTCAAGGTCCGTCTGCTGGGGGAGTTTCCACATCGGCTGGCGCAAAAAAAGAAGGCCGCCAACATTTTATTCTTTGATGATTTACTGCTCCAAGTCCATCGCGCCTTGCACAGCGAACAGCGGCATGGGCTGACTCAGGCCATTCGGAATCAATACCAGGCGGCACTGGTGGATGAATTTCAGGACACCGATGAATTGCAGTATGAAATCTTCGCCCAACTATTCGGCTCCAACCATTGCCTGTTTTTCATGATCGGGGATCCCAAACAGGCCATATACAGCTTTCGCGGCGCGGATCTCTTCTCTTACTTGCGAGCCAAATCAGAAACCCCCAACCAATACACCTTAACCAGTAACTATCGCTCCACACCCAAACTGGTTAAGGCCTTCAATGCCATTTTCGGCCGGCGGCCGCTGCCGTTCGGTTATCAAAACATTCCCTACGAACCCGCTGTGGCAGCTCGCACCGAGCCAGACGCGCGGACCGCGCCCTTTCACTTGTGGTATTTGACTCGCGAAGCTGAGGCCGATTTGACTCGGCCCATTAAAAAGGAAGCCGCGGTCGATCGAATTGTAACCGCGGTGGTCGAGGAGATCATTGTTCTGCTGTCGGACTCAACCAGCGGCTGGTTACCCAAGCATATTGCCGTGCTCACCCGCACCCACCGGCAAGCTCAAAAGGTCAAAACAGCCCTGGCCAAGCGGCACGTGCCGGCCGTGCTGCATAGCGCCGGCAGTGTATTCAAGACCCGCGAGGCCGATGAGTTGGCTTTGGTATTGCGGGCGGTGGCTAACCCCGCTGATCCGCGCGCCGTGCGCACCGCGCTTTCCACCGATCTGATTGGCGTCACCGGCGCTGAATTATGTGCCTATATGGAGCAGCCCGATGAGCAGTGGCATCACCGCTGGCAGCAATTTGACGACTATCACCAGCTTTGGCGGCAGCATGGTTTTTACCGGATGTTTAGCCAATTGATGGCCCAAGAGGCCGTGCGGCCCAGGTTGCTCACGCTGGCCGATGGCGAAAGGCGCTTGACCAATGTATTGCATTTGGCAGAATTACTTCATGAGGCCGCGGTCGGACAACAATTGGGGGCTGATGGCTTATTGAAATGGTTATTGGCCCAACGGCAAAACGAAATAGAAACCGAAGACGCCCAAAAGTTGCGGCTTGAGAGCGACGCGCATGCAGTGCGCATTATTACGATCCATAAAAGCAAAGGCTTACAATTTGATGTGGTCTTTTGTCCGTTTACCTGGGAAGGTGCTCGCACGGATGACGACGCCATTGCTTTTCACGATCCGGATTTTCAGGACCGATTGACCCTCGCCATTGGGCCCGTACAAGATCCCAGACATAAACAGCTGGCGCTGGAAGAAGATCTGACCGAAAATCTGCGGCTCATGTATGTGGCCTTGACCCGCGCGCGACAGCGCTGCTATCTGGCCTGGGGATACATCAAGGACGCGGAGTTATCAGCGCCGGCCTATCTGCTGCATGGCCAACGCTCAGCAGATGATGAGATGGATTGGCTCACGGCCCTGAAGCGCAAAATGAGCGCCATGACCGATACCCAGCTCATTGCCGAACTCCAGGCTTTGGCCCGGCAAGCCGATGGCGCCATCATTGTTAAACCTTTGCCAGAGCCTTCGGCCACAAAGTTTTTGAATTCCTATCAATCCCGCCAAAGTCTTGCGAGTCGTGAATTCAAAAGGCAGATCCGCAATCAATGGCGAATCGCCAGTTTCTCGGCTTTGACCGCCAACCCGTCCTCCGATTACAGCGATCTGCCAGACCATGATATGACGGCGCGTACTTCCAATGTTGAAGAGATATCTCCTGGCAAGGCTGATAATCTGTTTGCTTTTCCCAAGGGCGTCCGTGCCGGGTTGTTCTTCCATGATCTTCTGGAGCACTGGGATTTTGCAAACCCCGACCATGCCCAACGCATCGAGTTGATCCGCGCCAAACTCGAAGGCCATGGGTTTGAAAACCATTGGCTGCAGCAGGTGGATTTGATGATTGCGCGCATGGCGCAATCCGTGTTGCCCAGCCCTGATACCCAATCCTCCTTGCGCCTGGTCGACGTGCCCATGAGGCACAGGGTCAATGAAATGGAATTTTACTTCCCCTTGCGACCTATCACCGCAGATCAGTTGAGAGATACCCTGCGAAGTATGGTGGGGCAGGGTGCGGATCGGTTCCATGATCACCTGGATCGAATGCAATTTGCCCCGGTGGAAGGGTTCTTAAAAGGGTATATGGACATGGTGTTTGAACATAACGGCCGTTACTACCTGGTGGACTGGAAATCCAATCATCTGGGAGACACTTGGGCCGACTATGACCAAGAAGCACTCCAGGCGGTCATGGGACAGGATTTCTACTTCTTGCAATACTACCTCTATGTACTGGCCCTGGATCAGCTTTTGGGGCAGCGTGTGACCGATTACGATTACGAGCGCCACTTCGGCGGGGTATACTACTTTTTTTTGCGCGGTATTCAGGGGCCGGGCCATGCAACGGGGATCTATTATGACCGGCCGGATTCCGATCGGGTGGCAGCCCTGAAGAAGTTATTGATAGCCCCCGTCCCCGTATCAACGCACTGAAGGCCAGGATGGAAGTCAATATCCATACACTTTTTGAACTTTCTCTCATCGACCGCGCCGACTTGCAGTTTGCGGCTAGCCTTCAGCGTATCGGCAATTGTGATGACGACTGGGTGGGGGTGGCGATGGCTTTGGTCAGCCGCTCAGCCGCGGAGGGGCATGTTTGTCTTGATCTGGCTGCCCTGCAGCAACAAGGGCGCTCAAGCTTCGACATGGAAGCGGATTTGAATTTCCTGGCTCCGCCCGTGGATTGGCAGGACCGGTTGCGCGGCTGTGCGGCAGTGGGTGCGTCGGGAGACTATTGTCCTTTGATATTGGACGGCCACCGGCTTTATCTGCACCGATTCTGGACCTATGAACAGGAGCTGGCCAAAGCCATCACCGAGCGAAGTCAAGGGCAGGCACCAGCGTATGATGTGACCCGCCTGAAGGAATTGCTGACCAAACTCTTTCCCGAAGGAGAGAGTCGCCAGCGCATCGCCGCCCTGCAAGCCGCCACTCGTCTCTTTTCGGTGATCTCCGGCGGGCCGGGCACTGGCAAGACGTACACCATCGCCAAAATCATACTTCTGCTGTTGCTGTTGGATGAGGATCAAAAATTACCGATTCATTTGGCGGCGCCCACTGGAAAGGCGGCCGCGAGGCTGCAAGAAGCCGTGGAACTTCTCCTGAGTGCCATTGATCCCGGATCGAGCAAGGCCAAAGAGAAACTCCAAGAAGCTCGAACCATCCATCGCTTGCTTGGGTACATGCCGGCAGCGGCGAAGTTTCGATATCATGGCGAACACCCCTTGCTCACACGCGCGCTGATCGTGGATGAGGCCTCCATGATCGATCTCTCCTTGATGCGCCACTTGGTGCAAGCCATCCCTCCCAGTGCGCGATTGATCCTGGTGGGCGACAAGGACCAGCTTGCCTCGGTGGAGGCGGGTGCTGTCCTGGGTGACATTTGCCACGGAGTCTCCTCGTCATCGGAACCGAAATCCTCCCAAGAAGAAACTTCTCTCGCCGATTCGGTCCCGACTTTGAAATCGAGCATCACCATTCTCGATCGCAGTTACCGCTTTGACCCCCAAAGCGGCATTGGGGCCTTGGGTAAGGCCATCAATAGCGGCGACGGTCAAATGGTTCTGGATCTGCTTGCTGATGACGGAATGCCCAATATCCGCCTGCGGCCTTTGAATGAGTGGCACGCATTGACCGCGGAATTGGCCGAAGAAATCGCCAATACGGTTGTGCCCATGATGGCTTCGCGGACCCCAGAGAAAGCCTTTGAACATTTGAAGCGCTTTAAAATTCTGACGGCCGTGCGCAAAGGGCCATTTGGCGTCGAGGCCATGAACCTGATGGTCGAACAAATACTTCGCCGAAGAGGTTATATTTCTTCCTCGGCGCTTTGGTATCAGGGCCGTCCGGTCATGATCACGCGCAATGACTACCATCACGCTTTGTTTAATGGAGATGTGGGGGTCGCCTTTAATCAGCCCCTGGCGGACTCTGGTCAAATCCAAATTGCTTTTTCCGGTTCGGATCAGAGCATCAAATGGCTGGCACCCCATCAGCTCACCGACCACCAGACGGTCTATGCCATGACCATTCATAAAAGCCAGGGCTCGGAATTCGATCGCGTCATGATTGTACTGCCGGCCGAGGATACTCCTTTGCTGACCCGCGAGCTGATCTACACGGCCGTGACCCGGGCCCGCCAATCCATTGTCATCTGGGCCGAACCTTCATTACTATCCCGCGCCGTCCAACGCCCCATTCAGCGTGCATCAGGCCTGCGAGATGCATTATGGCCTTAGAGCAAGGATGTGCTAATGATTTTGAAAGCCGGGAATAGGGGCTATACACTTTTAATGTGATCGTATAAAAGCGGGAACCAAAAGATGCGGGTTGCCGGAAGATGATTAGCATATCGAAACATGCCGGAACTGTGCCCAGGATTTCCAGTTCCCCTTTACACCAAACTTCAAGTTAGATGAGCACCCATGAGCGATTCCAAGAGCAGGCACTTAAGCCTCTTATATGATATCAGCGAGCTGTCCTCGATTGTGTCTGAGAGCAAAGATATCGATACCTTCTTGCATCAAGTGGTCAACAGCGTGGCTTCACACCTCAATGCGGATGTGGGCTCCATTTATCTACTCGACGATGAACGCAACGAGCTGGTGCTAAAAGCCACCAAAGGGTTGAATCCGCTTTCAGTGGATCACATCCGCATGAAAATAGGGGAGGGACTGGTGGGAACCACCATGGCCCGCATGGCGCCCCTATGCGATGGGGTAGCCTGTGACAATCCTCTTTTCAAGCACTTCGAGGAAGCGGAAGAAGACGCCTATAAATCTTTTCTAAGCGTTCCCATCAGCCGGGGGATTGAAAAAATCGGTGTGCTGGTCGTGCAACACCAGCAGCCGAATTACTTTGATGCGGCTGATATCATGGCCTTGCGGGCCATTGCCACCCAGTTGGCCGGCACCGTGGCCAATGCCCGGCTGATGATCGGATTGCGGCAATTCAAACAAGAAAAAAACCCGCGTTCTCGACTTGAAGAATTAAAGTTCATCAAGGGGGAGGCTGCCTCGCCGGGTTTTGCCATGGCCACCGCATTGCGGCTGAGATCCGAGTCGCCTTTACTTGTAGAAGAGCCGGAAAAAAATTTTCACGGCTCGGTCAAGGCGTATCGCCGGGCCTTGCAGCACACGCTTGAGCAGCTCAGACAGCTTCAGGAGCAGTTGGTCCAACGGCTGCCCGAAGGCGCTGCCCTGATTTTTGAAGCCCACCATATGATTTTGAAAGACCCCCGATTTGATCATCAAATCACCGATCTTATTCAGCAAGGGCAAACAGCGCCCGCGGCTGTCCGTCAGGTGGCCCGACAATTCATGTCGCTCTTTGATACCAGCCCTTCATCCTATATCCGGGAAAAAGCTCATGACATTGAGGATCTGGCCGGGCGGATCTTATTCAATCTCCGTAAGGATAAAGGGCAGGGGGCCAGCCCAATGGAAGGGCACATCCTGATCGCCTCCCAGCTCTATCCCTCGGAAGTGCTGAAGCTGGCATCGGAGCGGGTGGCTGGTATCGTCCTGGTCAGCGGTGGAGTGACCTCGCATGTGGCCATCATTGCCCGCTCACTGAAAATCCCTCTGATCATCGCCCGTCACAGCGGATTGCTCGACGTGCCCGCTGGGACACCAATTTTGATGGACGCCGATGTGGGCAATATCTATGTGGATCCATCGGCACATGTGCTTCGCAAGTTTGAGGGCCGGGAACGTGTGGCCCGCGCCACCCAAGCACAGTCCGCAATAATGAAATCTGAAACCAAGACCCTGGACGGTGTACGCGTTCACCTCATGGCCAACATCAATCTGCTCAGTGAGCTTTCCCTGGCGCGGGAGCTCAAAGCTGAGGGCATTGGGCTGTATCGCTCCGAATTTCCCTTCATTGTTCGCAGTGTGTTTCCATCCGAAGAGGAGCAGCGACTGGTTTACATCCGCCTTTTCGAACAAATGTCCGGCTTACCTATCTATGTGCGCACTCTGGATATCGGTGGCGATAAAATTTTGCCCTACCTGAATCTGCCCATGGAGGCCAACCCGGAACTGGGACTGCGCTCCATTCGCTTTTTATTAAAAAACCGCGATGTGTTCGACCAACAACTGCGTGCGATTCTGCGTGCGGCGGTTGGCGCGAAGCAGGTTGGGATTTTATTCCCCATGATCTCTTCTTTGGATGAATTTGAAGCAGCCCACCGCGCGGTCAAGGAAGCCATGAGCGCCCTGGACAAAGACGGCCTGGAATATAACCGCTCACCGATCATCGGGACCATGATCGAAATGCCTTCGGTGCTGACGATTATTGATGAGCTGGCGGCCAAGGCTGATTTCTTCTCCATCGGCACCAATGATTTCATTCAATATATGCTGGCCGTGGATCGGACCAATGAAAATGTGGCGGAGTACTATCAGCCTTTTCAACCCGTGATCCTGAGGGCATTGGCAAATATTGTGCGGCGGTTGGGGCAATTCGGCAAGCCCATTTCGGTGTGCGGCGAAACGGCCCATGACCCCGAATTTGTCGCCTTCTTATTAGGCATCGGTGTGCGCCGGCTGAGTCTTGACCCCCAGTATCTGCCTGCAATACAGCAAGTCATCGCCGCCAAATCCATTGCCGCGGTCGAGAATTTCGCCAATGAACTGGTGGCGGCCTCATCTTATCAAGAAGTGCAAATGATACGGACACGATATAAAGAGAAGAACTAATGATCCAAATTGATTTGTATTATTGAATCAACCGCAAGACATTTGAGATTAAAGGAGGAGATGACCATGGCAAAAAGAATTGGCGTTTTATTAGCCGGATGCGGTGTTTTTGATGGTTCCGAGATTCACGAAGCAGTACTGACATTGTTGTATCTTGATCGCGCGGGGGTAGAAATTTTGTGTATGGCGCCCGATATGGACCAACTGCATATCATCGACCATTCCAATCAAGCGGCGGTCGAAGGCAAACGCAATGTGTTGACTGAATCGGCGCGCATTGCCCGTGGCAACATCGTGGATCTGGCCAAAGTCAGCGCAAAGCAGTTAGATGCCTTGATCATCCCCGGTGGTTTCGGGGCTGCCAAGAATTTAAGTACCTTTGCCGTGAAAGGACCGGATTGCAAAGTGCATCCCCAAGTCCAGCGCATTCTGGATGAGATGGTTGCAGCCCAAAAGCCCATTGGCGCCCTGTGCATTGCACCGGCCACTGTTGTCAGAGCCTTGGCTGGCCGGCATCCTCAGGTCACCATCGGAACCGACATGGGAACCGCGGCGGCCATCGAAACCATGGGCGGCAAGCATATTCAATGCAAGGTGGACGAAGTCCACGTGGATACTAAAAACAAGATTGTCTCCACCCCAGCGTATATGCTGGGACCGAGCATTAAAAATATTGCCGTGGGTATTGAAAAGCTGGTCAAAAAGGTGGTTGAGATGGCATAGGGCCATATGCCTAACGGACTTCATATCATTACCAGCAATCAAATGGAGATACTGGCGGCTGGCTTGGCCAAGCTGTTGAGTAACTCTCCAGATCGCCTTTCCCATGCGCTGCGGCCCGAGACTGTTCTGGTGCAAAGCAAAGGCATGCAGCGCTGGGTTTCCATGGCTATTGCCAAGACCAATGGCATTTGCGCCAATTTGAATTTTCCTTTTCCCAATGCTTTTCTTGAAACGCTATATCGGAACGTCATAGGACCTTTGCCGGAGCCAGACCCATTTGAGCTCCAAACCTTGGCTTTCCACATTTTTCATCTCCTCCCGGAACTGAGTCAACAAGAGGTATTTGCGCCGTTATGGCGCTATCTTGCGACGGATTCAAGCCAATTGAAGCGATATCAATTGGCGGTTAAAGTGGCCGATCTTTTTGACCAATATGCTGTTTTTAGACCGGAATTGCTCTTAAATTGGCAGGCTGGCAGGTCTCAGGTTCTACCCTTACCGAGCGCCGGTGATGCAGCCTGGCAGGCAGCGCTCTGGCGTCGTCTGGTGGACGACCTCGAGGTCCCCCACCGCTCGGCATGGCAGCATGATTTGGTGGAGTTGTTGGCCGACTCGCGGCAAATCATTCCCAATGAAAATTTACCCAATCGACTGATGGTTTTCGGGATTTCCCACCTGCCGCCGTTTCATCTCCAGGTGCTGAATGCCTTAAGTCACCGAATCCCTGTATATCTTTTTCTGCTAAACCCCTGCCGCCACTATTGGTTCGATATCCTGTCAGACCATCAGATGACGCGAGCCCGAGCTGTTTTTGATCGGAAGGGGCTCGAAAACGGTCCGCTCCATTTGGAACGAGGCAACCGCCTGCTGGCATCCTTGGGGCATTTGGGAAAACAGTTTTTTGACCTGATCCATCAAAATCCTTTCGTGGTCACCGAGGCTTTCGTTGATGCACCCCCAGAATCCTTGTTGGGCTGGATTCAACACGACATTCTGGAGCTGGTCGACCGTCCGGAAGCCGGCAATGAAACATCAGCCCCAGAACCTTCGGCGGATGGATCTTTGCGAATTCATTGTTGCCACAGCCCCATGCGAGAAGTGGAGGTTCTATACGATCAGATATTGGACATGCTGGCTCTGAATGAAGGGCTTGAGCCACGGGATATCCTGGTAATGACCCCCAACATCAACATGTATGCCCCTTATATCCAGGCGGTATTCGGCGCAGCGGGCGACCGCCAAGTGACCATCCCATACACCGTGGCGGACCGAGCACTGCTAAGTCAGGGTCAAGCAGTAGAAAGTTTTATGCACCTGTTTGACCTGGTGGGAGGACGCTTTGAGGTATCGCGGGTGCTATCAATACTTCAATGCCCTGCCGTGCATCAACAATTTGGGCTTACCGCCACCGATATGGCCATCGTTGAGAAATGGCTTCGATCCGTGGGAATCCACTGGGGTTGGGATGGTGCGGATCGCAAACAACACCACTTGCCAGGGTTTAAAGAAAACACTTGGCGTCAGGGTATCGATCGTCTGATTTTGGGATTTGCCATGGCTGCGGACAATAAACGTCTGTTCTCGGACATTCTCCCCTTTGATGGCATCGGGGCAGGGGAGGGGGCGGTTCTGGCGAGCATGATCACTTTTGCCCAAACTCTTTATGACGCGTTGGGAACCTTGGCCGGTGAGGACTCACCTATGGGATGGTCCCACCGCCTGAATCTTCTTGTGGACCGATTCTTTTTAAACGATTCCCAATCGGAACAGGAAATAACGCACTTACGCAGGTCAATTCATCTGTTGGCGCACGTTGACGCGTGCGGACAGATGAATATGAGACTTTCTTTTGAGGTGGTGCGGCAGTATCTGAAGGATAATTTAAGTCGGATTTCCCTGGACAGCGGGTTTATGGCGGGTGGCGTAACCTTTTGCGCAATGCTTCCCATGCGAAGCATTCCCGCCCAAGTGATCTGCCTGCTGGGAATGAATCATGACGCCTTCCCCCGGGAGCAACACGAGCCAGGGTTTAATTTGATCACGGCCGAGCCGCGAATTGGGGATCGTTCCAAACGCAATGATGACCGCTATCTTTTTTTGGAAGCACTGCTTTCTGCGCGGAAGATATTCTACCTGAGCTATGTCGGCCGTGACATCCAGGACAATTCCGCCATCGCGCCATCGGTGGTGGTCGACGAGCTGATTGAGTATCTTTCGACAGGCTTCAGCATCCCATCCGAACGGTTAGTTGCCATTCACCCCTTGCACGGTTTTTCTCCCAATTATTTTGATGGTGGCACCCCCTTGTTGTTCAGTTACTCCAGGGAAAACAGAGAAGCTGCGGAGAAACTCTTGAACTCGGGCGCAATTGGGAAAAATCACCTCTTTTTCAACGCCCCACTTGCCCAACCTGATGGGCAGTGGCGGAAATGTCAATTGGAAGATATCCCCTCATTTTTTTCCAATCCCTGCCAATTTCTTTTGGAGAACCGCCTGGGGCTGCGGCTAAAAGATAACACCGGGGTGATTGCGGATCGTGAAACCTTTGTACTGGATAATCTACAACGTTACCAAATGAATCAACAACTGCTCAGTGCCTATGTGCATCACCAACCTGAAAATCAAATCTATTCTGCCATACGGGCTGGAGGTAATTTGCCCCATGGTACGGTCGGAAAGGTCTCATTCGGCGAATTAAGCGCCGGTGTTCAAAAATACATAAGTAATCTCAGGCATTTTATAGGCCAGAATGAATCTGTAACAGTAACAACGGAGATTGAACTTGCTCCATTTTTTATCCAAGGGACCATCGACGGTATTTACCCCTCGGCCCTGATTAAGTGGCGATTAGGCAAATGGCGGCCCAAGGATTTAATTCAAGCGTTTGTTCATCACTTGGCACTTCAGATCTCAACCGTACCGGACCGGCCCCAGCAATGTATGTTGATATGTCAAAACGAGATATGGCAATTCGAAATTTCGGAAGAACCGGAAGCTATTTTGAAAAGCTATTTGCAGCTCTACTGGGAAGGCCTGCAGAGGCCGCTATTCTTTTTTAGTAGAAGCAGTTTCGAATATGCTCGACAGATTTTGAAATTAGGACGCTCAGCCAAAGAGGCACTCTCCGCAGCCAGGTCGGTTTGGAAGGGAAATGAATTTGACCCTGCTGCTCGTCCGGAGTCCATAGATCCCTATATCTTAAGATGTTTTGGTGAGATGGATCGATTTACTTCTGACTTTGAACAGTTGGCGCTTGCTGTTTACGCGCCCATTTTAACTTCCGCCCATCCGATACAAATCAGTTTACCCGTAAATGATTTAAGTACTGGATGTGGTGAAGCTCCGCAATGTCTGGATTAATTTGATCAGTCTTAATCGGGGTTTTGGCACATTGCGGAGCTTATTGGGTAAAATAGTAAATTTAGAACCGCAGCACTAACCCCAGCTGAACAAAATCATGCTTTAATACCCAGCTGGTAGGTTTTCCTTCCATTTCAACCCGGAAGTTCGTGTAACCTACCCGGATAGATGCGTTTTTAATAACGCGTATGCCGATGCCCAAGTCGACTTCTGTGAACGTTTCGGTATCAAGGAAGGAAAGCAGATTGGGAGACCAAACCACTCCACCGTAAAGTTCCAGAGGGATGACGAGTACATCCCTTGAAAATAGATAATAAGCATTGGCAGCAAAACCAATTGCGCCGATATCGCCGGAGTAGTTGCTATCCTTTGCTGATCCAGCCAAACCACGTAGTCCCAATTCACACATCAGCCCAGGCACCATGGTATCGCTGCCAACCATGAAATCGGCTGAACCCCATTGATACTCCTTGGAGTTTTCATCTGCCCATACTCCAGAGCCGCCAAAGCGAAGATATCCGGTATCCATATAGGACCTGTAATGAATGCCACCTGTTAATGAGCTTCCTCCGGCATTTAAATCCAAGTCCCAGGTTTCTGCCCAACCGTTGCCTATTGTCAGAAGTAACACAGCCAAAGATAGAAAAATATGTTTACGCCAAACCATGTTCATCATCCTTTCTATTTTGTGATTGGAGCCAATTTTCGTCCAAGCCTTGCCATGTGATACATATCAAGATCCGCCTTGATATGATAAAATCGGATTAAATTCAAATGTAGAACAATGGCTCCCTTGACATTGGAACCTCGAACCGATAAATAGCCCTGCATTCACTCCTGATTGCGCATGGTACTGGAATAATTCAAAACCACAGCGCACGGAGGTGCCCCCTGGTCCTTTTATATCTTGATTGAAGGGAGCCAGAGACGTCGCTCTTCAAAACCGCTGCACCCGCCACGCTCAGCGGATATGCCTGGATGGCGGAATAGGTAGACGCAAGGGACTTAAAATCCCTCGTTCTGTAAAGGACGTGCCGGTTCGATTCCGGCTCCAGGCACCAAAAATAGCCCTTATAGCGAGAAAAATTTTCCTTAGTTGACAATCTGCCGTTCTGCCGATATGATCCTGATTTAATTGACATTAGGGGGATGTATGAATAAGGCCGATCTTGTTAATGAGCTGAAGAAAAAAAATCAATTTACCCGCCAGCAAGCAGAAACTTTGGTGGATCTCTTCTTTAACAGTATTTCGGATGCGCTCGCCAATAATGAAAGGGTGGAAATTAGAGGCTTTGGCAGTATTTTTGTCAAAGATTACAAAGGATATGTGGGACGAAATCCCAAAACTGGCGATTTGGTGCAAGTGAAATCCAAGCGGTTGCCTTTTTTTCGCTGTGGTAAGGAGCTGAAGGATCGGGTGGACCAATAATACTTGCCGGATACAAAGCCAAATGAGCATACGTTTGCTTTGAAGTAGCGCGGACCAAATTCATAACACACAGCATAATAGAACCACTTGAGGCCGATAATGATTCGGCATTTTTTCGAAATAACGCCGCCGCTGTTCTTCAAATCAGACCAGGAGAAATCCAAGTCACCAGTAAGGGTTTCCGCAGAAGAAGCTGATAGTAAGGAGACTGATGAGGAATGGTATGTTTGCCGCAATTGCCAGCAGCCCATTACCCGTCCGTCTCAAAAAATTATTATACAGGGAAGTCATTCGCATACATTTGCGAATCCGAGTGGCGTGGTCTTTGAACTCGCTTGTTTTTCAACAGCCGTCGGTTTCAGTTTTATGGGGCCACCATCATTGGAATTCACCTGGTTTACGGGCCATACTTGGCGCATTACCATATGCGCCGGGTGTTTGAATCATATTGGCTGGTTTTTTTCCTCCACTGGTGGTACTGGTTTTTTTGGGCTGATTCTTGATAAATTGCAACTTCGCGCTCTACCAAGTGCCGAGCCCTAATTGCCGGACGGTATAATCCCAAAGTCAAGCACTAGTTGTGGTCAGGGGCCTTATGTAACACAATGTAATGTGTTTTCACGTGAAACGAGGGGCGTACTTGTTACACGCCATACTTTAACTCAAGGATGCTCAATAGGGATAGCTGCAATGCAACTAAAAGAGATTATTCAACAATGCTGCCATCTGCGTATCGTTGAAAAAAGATGCGAAACCGATGAATTTATCGATATCGTCTTTGATAATGAGGATCTCGAAGAGTGGCAGCGTATCCTTTCGCGCATCCTGGGCTCTCCACGAAAACCAAAAGGACAAGCGCCCAGCGATAGGGACCTGAAGGTAACCGCCAAAACCGGTGGAATTCGAATCAACCAGACACTTTTTGAAAAAGAGTTTGGCAACACTACAATTATTGCTAAATTTTGGCCCTGGGATAATCACAAGCACATCACGCTGCGGATGGCGCTGCTCATCAATAAATAGGAACTCCCGTTTGGAAAAAATTTTACCTTTAATTCAGAGCATTTGCGTATTAGGGGCAGCCATGGTCCTAGGGAATTGGTTCTTAATAGAACATAAAAAGGCCAAAGTTGCCGGAAAGCCGTGGTATGCAAGCTATCTCTCAGTTCCTGGAATTCTAATCGTAAGTCTTATTTTATTGCTGCCCATATTGTTTCGTTTTATTTAGACTGTGTTCGCGATTTCTATCATCTTCATCCGGCAGTTTTAAATTGCCGTCCAAAAATGAATGTTTCCCAACTATATATTGACTCCTCAGTGTCCGATTTACCTGCGGCCAAAGATTTTGAAAGGCGTCTGGGTCTAAAGCCGACCATCATTGATAATTCAAGGGTGCTGTATAATCTGATAAAAGAGTCGCCCGACCCTTGGCAGGCTGGTAAACAAACTATCTTCCTAACACGCAACTATGGTCCCTTCGTTCGGCACTGCCCGGGCACACGCGATTACATTTGCTGCGATTACAAAATATTGCATTTTGGCACCTACTGTACCATGGACTGTGCCTACTGTATTTTACAGAGCTATTTCCACCCTCCAGTGTTACAATATTTCATCAATCATGAGGATTTGATCACTGAGCTGGAAGACACGCTCGGTCAAAATTCGTGCTTCCGAATTGGAACAGGAGAATTTACCGATAGCCTTATATGGGAATCCTGGTCTGATTTGACCTCGAAGCTGATCGATATTTTCTCCCAGCAGCATTATTCGGTACTTGAGCTTAAGACAAAAACCACGGCCATTGGTCATTTGAAAAATCGACCGCACCAGCGTAAAACCATTCTCTCCTGGTCATTGAACACGCCCTATGTCATCTGCTCCCAAGAACGAGGGACATCTACCTTAAATGCGCGGCTGCGCGCAGCCGCGCAATGTCAGGAGTGGGGTTATCCGTTGGCTTTTCATTTTGATCCGATTGTCGTCTATCCGGGATGTGAATCACATTACAGGGAGGTCATTAAGACACTATTTGATAATGTCCGTGCGGATAATATTGTGTGGATCAGCCTGGGCACATTTCGCTACATGCCGGACCTTCATGGGGTCATCCAAGAACGGTTTCCGCAGTCCGAAATAATTCATGGTGAATTCATCCCAGGATTGGATGGCAAGATGCGCTATTTCAAGCCGTTGCGGATTAAAATATATGAGCTAATGGTGGAATGGATTCGAGCCCATAACAAGGATGTCGTCGTTTATTTGTGTATGGAAGACGAAAAGGTTTGGACGCAAACCATCGGATTCAATCCTGCTACAAAAGGCGGCTTGGCCGCTATGTTAGATCAGAGCGCCAAGCTCCATTGTGATCTTAAATAATGAAAGAAAGCATGCGATAAAAGCGCAAATGCACGTCACAAAGACATCCGTCTACTCAAGCCGCTTTTTCTACTACCTTTTATTCCTATTAGTGATGTCGTTTTTTTGGGGCCAAGCCATTGCTAATGATAGCGAATGGGTTGAGGTGGCAACTGTGATTGATGGAGATACCTTGCGGCTTAATGATGGCCGATGGGTCCGTCTGATCGGAATTGATACAGCTGAAATTGATCATCGCAATGCAATGGCTGAACCCTGGGCGGTTGAGGCCTGGCAGGCGCTAGCTCAGATGACAAATGGCGGCCGGGTGCATTTAAAATATGGTCCCGATCGCTTCGATAGCCATGGCCGCCTATTGGCCCATGTTTTTGATGAAAGAGGGAATTGGGTGAACGAGCAAATGATCAGCCGGGGATTGGCCCATGTTCTATATGTTGAGCCAAATATCGAAGCCTTTCCAAAGTTATTAGTGGCACAACAAAAAGCCATCAATTCACGGATAGGACAATGGAAAACTTATTCAGCCAATCAAGGGCCCTGGGTGGGCAACCAGCGAACCCGAAGATTTCATGCCCCCCAATGTCCTTTGGTTCAACAGATTCAACCTAAAACCAAAGTCTTGTTTTCAAATCAAAAACAATCCTTTCTCCAGGGCTATGCTCCGTGCAGGCGTTGCATTATCCTTCCAAAAAAAGAGCTGAAACGTTAATAAAAACGTTTCAGCTCCTCTAATTTTCGCGATCCAAGATGACTTTTCGAAGCAAGAATTAGATCAATTGGCTTCTTGTTGGGCTTTAAGCTCGACTAATAACTTCTCCGCAATCTGTGACGGGACTTCGTCATAGCGTTCAAATTCCATTGTAAAGATTCCACGGCCGCCTGTCATGGAACGCAGATCAGGGGCATAAGTTAAAAATTCAGACATGGGAACTTCGGCATTGATCACCTGATATTTGCCGGCGTTTTCCATGCCCAGCACCCTGCCGCGCCGTCCGTTTAAATCGCCCATGATATCGCCCATGAACTCGTCGGGCGTGGTGACACGTACTTTCATGATCGGTTCGAGCAATACCGGGTTGGCTTGCTCGGCCGCCTTTCTGAAGGCCAAGCTGCCGGCGATCTTGAAGGCCATTTCCGAGCTGTCCACCGCATGATAGGAACCGTCATCCAAAGTCACCCTGAAATCCACGGTGGGGAATCCCGCCAACACACCGCGAATGGCTGATTCAATAACTCCTTTTTCAACGGCCGGGATATATTGTCGTGGAATAACCCCACCCACGATGGCGTCCACGAATTCAAAACCCTTGCCCCTTGGCTGCGGCTCGAGCTGAATCCAGCAGTCGCCGAATTGACCATGACCACCGGTTTGCTTCTTGTGTCGGCCTTGAACCCGTATTTTTTTCTTGATGGTTTCGCGATAGGGCACTTTTGGTGATTTCAGCAATACTTCAACATTGAATTTGCGTTTCAGTTTTTCTACCGTTGACTCAATGTGCACCTGGCCGGCACCGGATAAAAGAATCTCTTTGGTTTCCGCGTTACGGTCCACCTTCAATCCCTGATCTTCTTCCAGAAGCCGATTCAACGAGGTGAGAATTTTGTCTTCATCCCCTTTTGATTTGGGCACCAAGGCAAAGGTGATCAGGGTTTGAATGGGGCTTGCCATCTTGAACTTAATCTTGGCATTGTCCGCGCATAAAGTATCGCCAGTAGTGGTCTCTTTTAGTTTGGCCACTGCCAAAATGGATCCGGGCCCAGCATCATTGACCGGTTTCTGTTCTTTCCCCATGATGGATAGAAGCTGGTTGTAGCGCTCTTTGGCTTCTTTGGTGGCGTTATAGAATGTGCCATCCCCGCCCAGGGTGCCACTTACCACGCGAAAAAGGGAGAGGCGTCCGGCATAAGGATCTGCAACGGTCTTAAACACAAAGCCCGAAAAGGGGGCATTGGGATCTGGGGAGCGTTCCACTTCCTTTCCGTCTGCGGCACTCACCCCCTTACGTGGAGCGATGTCCATGGGGGAGGGCATGCAATTGACGATAAAATCCATCAGCATATCGACCCCGATGCTGCGTACAGCCGAACCGCACAGAATTGGCGCAAAAGCTCTCGAGAGAATGCCTTTGCGCAAGGTCACTTTAACCTCATCATCGGAGAGAGCGGTCCCCTCAAGATACTTCTCCATCAATACATCATCGGCCTCAACCACATTTTCAATCATCGCCTCCCGCTCCATAGCAGCGGTTTCCTGGAGATCAGCCGGTATCTCGCCAACAGTCGGTTTGCCAGCCGCATCATAAATGTGGGCTTTCATGGAGACCAGATCAATGACTCCTTTGAAATCGGCTTCTTCGCCAATGGGCAGTTGAACGATGATCGGTTTGGGCGATTCAAAAGATTTTTTGATATCATCCACGACGCGCTGAAAGTCCGCGCGTTCCCGTTCCATTTTGTTGAGAAATATCGCGCAGGGAAGACTGTAATCGGCTGCGAATTCCCACCCGATTTCGGTTTGGACTTTTACACCATCCACACCATCCACCACCACCACGGCGCCATCCGCCGCCTGCATACAAATTTTGGTGTCGGTAAAGAAATTTTGATCTCCTGGGGTATCAAGGATCGTAATGGTATGCTTCTTCCATGGTGCTTGAGCCAACCCGGTGCTGATACTTGTTTGGCGCTTGACCTCCTCAGGGTCATAATCCATCACCGTATTGCCTTCTTCCACGCGTCCTTGGCGAGTTGTCACACCTGCTTTGAACAGCATTGCTTCTGCCAGTGATGTTTTGCCCGCACCACCGTGGGCGATAAGGGCGATGTTTCTCAGCTTATCAGACATGTTTGATCACTCTCGCTCCTCTCTGGGTAGTAATAAGGATGGTGTTGAAGCCGACAGCTTACAAAAAAAATATTGATATACAGGCACTCTAAAAAAATCAAGCTCAAAAACCTTGATTCTTAAACAGAATTGCCGTTTCGAACCAATATGATGAATTCTTGGTTGCCCTTTGGACCGAGTACTGTTGACGGTACTACCGGACCGCACTCAAGTCCCTGCTCAGTAAAAAAATTTTTCAACGATTCAATCACTTCAACATGTTGTTGCTGATTTTTGACCACACCGCCTTTGCCGACTTTGCCTTTACCAACCTCAAATTGGGGTTTGATCAAAGCCAGAATCAGACCCTTAGGTTTGAGAAACTTCAGGACTGCCGGAACAACGATTCGTAGCGAAATAAAAGAGGCATCAATGGTAACTATATCAACTCGCTCAGGGATTTGATCCATGGCCATATGGCGAATATTGGTACGTTCCAGCAGGTGGACTCTCGGATCCTGACGCAGTTTCCAGGCAAGCTGCCCATAACCCACATCAACGGCATAGACACATCGGGCACCATAGGTTAAAAGACAATCGGTAAATCCTCCGGTTGAAGCACCTACATCCAAACAAACCATGTCTTCCACCGCAATATTAAATGCTGTGAGGGCGCCTTCAAGTTTGAGCCCCCCCCTGCTGACAAAGGGTATATCCTCTCCTTTAATTGTAATATCAGCCTCATGGGATACTAGAGTACCAGGCTTGTCGATCCGCAAAGAATCGACCATTACTCTGCCGGCCATAATAAGAGACCTGGCCCTTTGACGGCTAATGGTCAATCCTTTTTCGACAACCAGGAGATCAAGTCGCTTTTTAGGTGACATGTTGCTGGATTAGAGGTTTTGGGCAAGGGCTCCAAGAGAAATGACTTTATCGTTAGAGTCCATCAGGCTCTTGGCCGCTTCAACGATGCCATTCACATCCAGACCGTATTTGGCCCGCAAAGTGGTTGATGCGCCGTGTTCGATGAACTGATCCGGCAACCCCAGTCGTTTGATTTTGAGGTTGGAAATCCCGTAATCGCAAAGCAACTCCAATACAGCACTGCCGAATCCGCCTTGGAGGACATTCTCTTCAACTGTAAGGATATAGGGTATGTTATGCGCCAATCGGATAATGCAATTGCTATCGAGTGGCTTTACGAAACGACAGTTGACAACTGTCGCGCTAATCCCCGAGGCTTTTAGCGTCTCGCAGGCGCCGAGTGCTGACGCGACCATTCGTCCTATAGATAAAATGAGAAGATCTTCTCCTTGGGTCAAAATTTCAGCTTGCCCGATGGGAATCGGGGCAGGCGATTTTTCAAGCGGCACACCAGTAGCAATGCCACGAGGGTAGCGTATGGCTATTGGTCCTTTGTATTCGACAGCAGTCACCAACATGCGGCGAAGTTCATTTTCATCTTTGGGAGCCATGACCACCATATTGGGAAGGCTGCGCAAATAAGAAAAATCAAACTGGCCATGATGAGTTGGACCATCCTCTCCCACTATTCCTCCGCGGTCCACTGCGAAAATTACGGGAAGCTTTTCAATACAAACATCATGGATGATCTGGTCATATGCTCTTTGTAAAAATGTAGAATAGATCGCGACTATAGGCCTAAAACCCTCGGCAGCCATGCCGGCCGCGAAAGTCACACCATGTTGTTCGGCGATGCCAACGTCGAAAAATCGATCCGGAAAGCGCTGGGCAAAATCGCTTAATCCAGTCCCCTCTGGCATTGCGGCGGTTACAGCCACCACCTTATCATTTTGCTCTGCCAGCTTAGTCACAAAATCACCAAATACATCCGTGTAGCTTGGTGCGGCACAGACCGGTGCTGTGCTGTTTCCTGTATCAATATCGAAGCACCCGACCCCGTGAAAGTAGGTGGGGTTTTTCTCGGCCTGATCATAACCTTTACCTTTAGTGGTAGTGACATGCAGCAGAACAGGGTCCTTAATGTTTCGGATATTGGATAAAATGGTGATTAAGTGATTTAGGTTATGCCCTTTAATTGGCCCAAAATAGTCGAAATTGAATGCCTCGAAAAGCATTCCAGGTGTAATGAAGGTCTTTAATGATTCCTCGCTGCGTTTGGCCCAGTTATAAATATTGTCACCTATTCCTGGCAGCGACTTTAAAAACTCACCGAACTCCTTGCGCCAAGTTTGTAGACGTTGACCTGAGAATGTCCGGCTCAGCAAAGAAGAAATTGCCCCCACATTTTTGGAGATGGACATATCATTGTCGTTAAGAATAACAATGAGATCCTTATGTAGATCTCCAGCTTGATTCAAGGCCTCGTATGCCAGACCGGCCGTCATGGAGCCATCGCCGATAACTGCTACTACCTTGGAGTCCAGGCCTTTTAAGCGATTGGCACAGGTCATACCCAGTGCGGCCGAAATAGAAGTGCCGCTGTGACCCGTTGTAAAAGCGTCAAAAATGCTCTCACTGCGCTTGGTAAAGCCCGAAAGTCCCCCATGTTTTCTTAGGGTATGAAAACGTTCCCGGCGGCCGGTGAGAAGCTTATGGGCATACGATTGATGCCCCACATCCCAAATCACTTTGTCGTTTGGTGTGTCAAAAACATAGTGAATGGCGATCGCCAGCTCAACAGCACCTAGACTGGAAGCTAGATGGCCTCCGTTTTTAGAAACGACATCCACAATCACACGACGGATTTCTTCGGCAAGTTGCGGTAATTCGTGCCGTTCCAGCATCTTTAGATCAGCTGGCGATTGAATTTTTTCAAGCAAGGTCAATACCGGATACTCCTTAATGATCGCGACGCACGATATAGCGGGCTATTTCCCTCAAGGGATCCGCTTTTTTATCAAAGATAGCCAACGACTTCAAGGCGTGATCAATCAAGTGATGAGCATATGATTCCGAATTTTCAAGTCCTATAAGGGTAGGGTAGGTATTCTTTTTGCGAGTCAGATCTGTTCCGACAGCTTTTCCCATTTTGGAAGGGTCGCCCTTTACATTTAATAGATCATCCACGACTTGAAACGCAAGACCAACATAATCCGCATAGGATATGAGATGGGAAATCTGGTCAGATGAACCCCTGCCCAGCAAACCACCTGAATGAACGGCTGCTTTGATCATGGCACCCGTTTTAAGCCGATGAAGCGCTTCAAGGTTGTCTCGGTCAATGGATTGACCCTCAAAGGCCAAATCTCTGGCTTGGCCCTCAATCATACCGCGACATCCCGCCGCCCTTGAAACTATGTCCATAATTTGAAGCCAGAGTATGGCCTCGCGATCCGACGCTTGCAAACCTGCTTCAGACATTACTTCAAATGCCATGGTCAATAATGCATCGCCTGATAGAATGGCAGTGGCTTCATCGAATTGGATATGGCAAGTAGGTTGACCGCGTCTTAAATCATCATTATCCAAAGCCGGGAGATCATCATGAATTAGCGAATACGTATGAATCATCTCCAAAGCGCAGGCAACTGGCAACACCGCATCCCCGTTCCCACCTACAGCCTCAAAAGCAGCCAAACATAGGATTGGGCGCACGCGCTTGCCGCCAGCGGAAATGGAGTAGCTCAAAGGCTGACGCATTCGTTCTGAAATGCAGAGACGGGCCAAGTACTTATGCATGGCAGTGTCAATTATCTTTTTTTGTTTGCCGATGTAAATTTTAAGATCAAACATGAGGCTCACTAGCTCGAATCATCGTTGGGGGTCGCTGATAGCGTCTTCATTCAGATCAAATGGAGTTTCCTTGATTGCTCCGTTGGCCTGTTCCAAAAGCAGGGTAATTTTTTTTTCACTTTCTTCTAGTTTTTGCGAACAAAATTGTGAAAGCCGGATTCCTTCCTCAAATTTTTTTAACGATGTTTCGAGAGATAACTCGCCGGATTCCATCTCTCGGACAATTTGTTCCAATTGCTCCAATGCTTTTTCAAATGATAGTTTAGCCATATATCCTATATCCTTCGAATGGTTATGCCAGTAATTGGTTACTTTGAAATAACGCTGACATCGATTTTCCCTTGATAAAGCTCGACTTCTAGAAGTTGTCCTTTATTGATGGCATCGGAAGTAATAACGACTTTATGGTCAGGCTTTGTTCGGGTAATACTATAGCCTCTTTGAAGCACTGAGATGGGATTTAAAGCGGCAATAGCCGCACCCGCAACTCGGAGGTTATTACTTTTTTCAGATAACATTTTATATATTGAGTTTAGCAAGTTGCCATCGATATTATTAAGCTTATATCTAAGTTCGTTTAGATGATTCATCGGGCTATTGTACTGAATTCTGTGACGCGTTTCCCGGATTCGTGCATTGTATTGTTGCATGTGAAAACGGAGCATGCGCTGGAGCCGATGGGTGAGATCATCGCTTCTTAAATTCAACTCTTGCACTTGCTTCAACGGTTTCATTAAAGCTCGGGAAAGAAAAGTTTTCTTGTCACGAAATCGTTGAATCAAACTAATAACGCATTTCTCACAGCGTTGCCGCAGTTGCAGGCAGCGTGATTGCAATTCAGATCGCAAAGGAGCGACCAATTCAGCTGCAGCTGATGGGGTTGGCGCTCGCAGGTCTGCCACAAAATCGGAAATAGTATAATCGGTTTCATGACCGATGGCCGATACCACAGGAATTCTGGAAGCAAAGATAGCTCTTGCGACAACTTCGGAATTAAATGGTGCTAAATCTTCTAGTGAACCTCCTCCACGCGCCAGAATAATAACATCACTGGATGCTCTGAGATTGGCAATGGCTAACGCTTTAGAGATCTGTTCGGCAGCGGTATCTCCTTGAACGCTTACTGGCAATATTTCTATAGGAAGGCCAGGGCACCTGCGATGTACAATGTTTAAAATATCCCTTATAACAGCGCCAGTCGGAGAAGTGATTACGCAAACGCGTCCGGGCAATAAAGGTATAATCGATTTGTGAATGGAGTCAAATAAACCTTCTTCGGCAAGTCTCCGCTTTAGCTGCTCAAAGGCAACTTGTAAGGCCCCTGCGCCTTTGGGTTCGGCGTATTCCAATATAATCTGATAGGCGCCCCGAGGTTCATAGAGTGAAATGCGCCCTAAACCTACTATTGACATGCCATCTTGAAGCTGAAACTTAAGGTTACGTGTTTGGGCTTTAAACATCACCGCAGAGATCTGGGCGAATCTGTCCTTTAGGGTGAAATAAGAGTGTCCTGAAGATGGAATACGGAAATTTGAAATTTCACCAAATACCCATACGATAGGGAATTCTTCTTCAAGCAAAAGTTTTATTTTCTCGGTTAGCTCTGAGACTGAGTAGACCTTCTTTATAGAGTTCACTTCTTGCATCGATTCCAGCTGATTCACGGTAGGTGATTAGGTTGCCGATAGCCATCATTATCATTATTATGTCTGATAAGATATATTATGTAAACTTTTAACTCTGGCCCTCTGGGTTTCCGATGGCTACGGATGATAGCTCCTTGTTGCGTGGCTTAAACTGATCCAGGTACTCTCTTACTGCGGGCACCAGATAAACTGATTCATGGGGCATCGTGCTGAGGCATTCAGCGAGGATTTCGACTTTCTGGTTTACCCGTAAATGCTTATCAATAATGCAATGCGGAACATCCTTAACCAGACAAAAACCACTTTTTATACGGATGCCGCTATTTCGAAAATTTTGTTCAGATACATGAACACCGAGTTTTTCAGCCAAGCTTTTTAGTTCATGATAAAGCTGCTCGGACCTCATTTTTCACTCAACCCCTATGATTTAACTTATTACCACCTTAAGTATCAGCTTGCCCTTGTAAATGTATATCATCATAGATATATTCCGGTTCAATTTCAAATGCAAAGAGGAGGTACAAAATGCAAGGCGGTTTCTACCCAACGGATCAGGCCAAGACGCAAGTTAGAGTAAACGAATTTGTTCGAGGCGTTTACAACTGGATGGCCATAGGTTTGGCCTTGACTGGAACGGTGGCATATTTCACAGTCAACAATCCAACAGTTTTTTCATTCGTGCTTCGAACTTTTATCATTTTGGTCATCGCCGAGTTGGCATTGGTTTTTTCAGTCAGCGCCAGAATCCAAAAGATGAAAGCAACCACAGCTACAGCTCTGTTTTTAATCTATTCAGCATTGAATGGAGCCACCCTGTCTATCCTGCTGGCAAGGTATGCTCAGGCCACAATTGCATCAGCGTTTTTTATTTGTGCCGCTTCCTTTTTAGCTTTGAGCATCTTTGGCTGGACCACAAAGCGTGATTTAACTGGATTTGGTAGCTTCCTTTTTATGGGGTTAGTCGGCATTGTGATTGCGTCGGTGATTAACATCTTCCTTGGATCTTATGGCATCATGATGATAGTGAGTTATATAGGTGTTTTGGTCTTTGCCGGACTGACCGCCTATGATACTCAAAAACTCAAAATGATGGCCCTTTCCCAACCAGCCGGCCTGGATGCCTCGGTTGTCCGAAAAGGCACAATCCTTGGTGCTTTACAGCTCTACCTCGATTTCATCCTGATGTTTCAGTATTTGCTGATTATATTGGGTAATAACCGGCGGTAACCATTAAAATAAAAAGCCTCTGATCTCATGCCAGTGAGCTCAGAGGCTTTTTTAAATCACTATTCTCGCTTTTTTAATTATAAGGTTTTTAGCTAAGTTTATTTCTCACTTCAGAAGCGATTTCTTCACATAATGAATCGGTTATATCTTGAGTTGGCCCTTCTACCATCACCCGGCAAATATTCTGGGTGCCTGAATAACGCACCAGAACCCTTCCCTGCCCCCCCAGCCTTTCTTCTGCTTGCCTGATGACATTAACTATTGTGGGCAAATTCTCAAGGCCGGGTTTTTCTTTAACCTCAACATTGATCAAAACTTGTGGGAAGACCGTCATCACTTTGGCCAGTACAGATACTGGTTGCGTAGAAGCAGTTAGTGATTCAATTAAGCCTAAGGCGGCCAATAAGCCATCCCCGGTAGTGTGCACATTCCGTAAAATTATATGTCCAGAATCTTCACCGCCCAAAACCGCATCTTTTTCCAGCATCGCCTGCATCACATGCCGGTCCCCTACTTGAGTGGAAATATGTTGAATCCCCATCTGTTGCAGAGCGGTCCGAAGTCCCAGATTGCTCATAACCGTAGAGACTACGGTATTGTTTTTGAGTCGTCCCATTTGTTTTAAAGCTTTAGCCAAAATCGCCACGATTTGATCGCCACTGAGTATGCGCCCTTTTTCATCCACAGCGATGAGTCGATCACCATCCCCGTCAAAAGCCAATCCCAGATCAGCCTGATGTTCGAGAACAGCCTGAGCCAAATGCTGCGGATGTTGAGAACCACAATCAGCGTTGATATTGCGCCCATTCGGGTTGCAAGAAAGAGTGAAAACCTTGTTTCCGAGGCGGTGGAATAATTCAGGGGCCACTTTGAATGTGGCACCATTGGCACAATCCAAGACAATCGTCAGCTTGCTACCTGGAGGTCTTATGATAGATCGAAGCAGAAATTTTACGTATTGGTCATTGGCATCCTCAACGTTTTTTAGACGACCAATATCTTTAGAGGGAGCCAAAGTAATAGGCAGTTCACCTTTTAAATATGCTTCTATCTGAGTCTCGATCGGATCAGGTAATTTGTAGCCATCTTTATCAAATAATTTGATTCCATTATCTTCATAGGGATTATGAGACGCGGAGATCACGATTCCAGCCACTGCTTGTGTGGCCGCGGTCATATATGCGATGCCCGGCGTGGGCAATACGCCCAACATCCAGACATCTACACCAGCCGCACAGGCGCCAGCTGCCACGGCTTGCGCCAGCATATCACCAGAAAGACGCGTATCTTGGCCAATCACGATATGCCGGGCACTATTTCCGGAACTCTTTCCAAAATAACCTGCCACCGCCTTCCCCAAGGTTGCCGCGGTCTCAATGTCCATTGGGTACGTGTTGGCTACACCACGAATACCATCTGTTCCGAACAAATTTTCCATCAATGCACTGTTTATCCGTAGTCGTCCTTCTATCAGTTACTTTTCTTTCTGTCGCATTGAAGATAAGCAATTTGAAAGATCACTTACCAAGCGCTCAACAATGCTTTGCAGCCATTGGGTCCCAATAGCTGCTTCACCAGAATATAAAGATTTAATGCTTTCAATATAGGAGGCCCCATTGTTTGTTCTTTTTTCTAGAACCTCCATGAAAGCATCATAATATTCAGATTTTCCGTTGTAAGTGCTCATTGCGCTTAGAACCATTTCAATTGCAGGCCATTGGGCCGGAAATTCTTGCCGCAACCCTTCCTTGGCATCTGTATGCAATAATTTTTGGCTTAAGTGCTCGAGCTGCCCAATCCTCTCATTGATAGCATTCGATAGCGTTTTTTGAAGACCATCAAATAATTGCTGGGGCATATCTGGTCCGATAAAATGCGCCCTTACATGCCGGTACCATTGGGCTAAGGCGTAGAGATTGCCGATATAAATAAAATTATTTTTTAAAATGCGATTTAATCCATGATAGATACCTGGAATAAACGGCACTTTACCACTGTGAAGTTTTTCACCAAATACCAATTGGTTTTCAACCAATTGATCGTTTCGATAGATCGTGCCTGCCGCCAGAACGGTTCCATAGGCAATGCGGCAAGGGCCGACCAATCCTCCCTGACCGCCCAGAAAGATCGGTCGTTGTTTGAGCATAACCCCATGCGGCACATCACCAATCAAGGAAGGTGTGGCCTTGTCTTGGTTGGGAGTAAAATTAAAGTGAATATAGGAACTGCCGACCTCACTATGATTTTTCCGATCTGTCCCTCCTGCCATCAAACAGTCACAAAAGTTGATCAGACTCCCAAGTGTGACAAAAGGCAATAATATGGTTTGTTTCAATGCTACCGTGTGTGCCACGCTGGCTTCTTCTTCTAAGATAGTGCCTTGTCGAATGTGAGCACCCAATCCACAAATGGCTTTTTTCAAGAATGTTGATCCACTGAAAAATCCACTCTTAAGTTTCGCTTCTGGTCCGATATAGCAATCTTCAATAGTGACTGGTCCTTCGGCTCCTATTTGGGTTCCTCGGGCGATGAAAGTGTTCGCCCCCCTGATAGTTGTACCTGGATGGAGAGTTATTCCTTGATGGGCAATACGGGAAAGATCAATATCGTCGGAAATGGTTACGGCATTAGGATTGGGTATGTTTACTCCTGAATGGATAAGTTGGCTGATTCTGTCCATTGACTGCCGCTATTTCTTTTCCATTAAATCTACTTCTTGAAGGTCAATCCGAAATCGTCTTAAAAACAAACCATTTGAGATGCAATATTTTTTCGCAGCGTCATGGGCAGGACGATTATGACCGTTTCCATTGTTGAAAGAGATCAAAACACCTGTGAAGGGATGCTGGCCGTGGAACTGATCAATATCCCTGAATGGCCCAAGAATTGGATAACCTTGAATCTTTTTTCCTTTCTTTAACTCATCGTCGTCCACAAATCCAATGGGAACCACCTCGAGATGTTTGTTGTTGATAATCTCACGCAAAAGCAGCTCCCCTGCCCTTCCAGCGCCATATATAATAACTTTCTCTCCAGATAATGTCTTACGTTTTTGGGTTTCAACAAAAAGCCGGAACGATCCTCGTGCTCCTAGCAATAACCCTGTGGCAATCAAATAGTCGATGACAAAAATACCTTTGGAAAAATCTTGGAAACGATAAATAAAAGTAACTGCCGCGACAGAGGCCAAGGTTCCTACCAGAGACGCACGAACATAAAGGGAAACATCGTTCGTACTGATATAGCTCCAGATCCCGCGATAGATCCCCATGCAAAAAAAGACCAGCATTTTACAAGCGATGACAGCTGGCAAAGATCGCACAAACTTATTGAAATAATGTTGGAGTTCTTCACCGCCGAATCTTAAACGATATGCGAGATAGTAAGAAAAGGCTAAAAGAACTAGGTCCAAAAGGACCAGCAATATTTGGCGTTTATATGTAAGCTCCATCAGAATTGGAGTGAAGCTGCGGTTGCGCAGAACCGAGAATTCTTTTTCCGGATAGACCCTGATTTGCGATAAATAAACACCCATCAATAAAATGGCTAACAAAACCGGAATAATGACCGCTAGCGAAGTCATGGAATCGCTGCGACTGACAAACACGGCAGCCATTCCCGCAACACCCCCTACCCCGTATAAATAAAGCACCGCCCTCTTTTCAGAAAAACCAATTAATACCAATCGATGAGAAGTGTGATCGCG
Source organism: Deltaproteobacteria bacterium (assembly GCA_021824175.1). Classification (GTDB taxonomy): domain Bacteria; phylum Desulfobacterota; class Desulfobacteria; order Desulfobacterales; family Desulfosarcinaceae; genus Desulfatitalea. The sequence goes on along the minus strand of JAKALP010000005.1, from coordinate 7,395 downwards.
GCCACCTGTTGATGCCTTACGACCGCTCAGAAGTCTGATAAAGGTCACCAATGTGGTGTCCATGATCGGTACAAGCAAGACTAGGACAGGAACAGATAATCGAGCCAAAAGCGGCGCTGCATGAACTTCAGAAAAACACAAAGTAAGAACGCTAATACTGAATCCGATCACAAGGCTTCCGGCATCGCCCATGAAGATTTTGGCCGGATTGAAATTGTAGATCAAAAATCCAGCCATCGCGCCAACCAAAATAATTGCGACTAAAAACGGTTCTTGAGCAAATGGACGAAATATCAACGCCAAACTTAACGCCGCCACGATCCCGACACCAGCACATAATCCGTCCATATTGTCGATGAGATTAAATGCATTGGTGATGGCCACGATCCAAAACAGGGTCGCCATCGTATCCAGGGTCAAAGAGTTGAACCAATGAATTCTGAAGCCGAGAAATACTACCAGAGATGCCGCGATAATCTGTGCTATTAATTTATTGTGTGGCTTAATATTTCGTAGATCATCAAATAGTCCAATGCAAAAGAGAAAAGCTGCTCCAAATAAAATTGCAGCCGCCACAGAGGGTGTGCCTTCGTGAAAATCGGTTCCAACAGTCTTTACAAGGGTCGATGAAAATTCAGCGGCCAATACCAGCGGGATAGCCAACGCCGCGAAAATCGCGATTCCTCCCATAAGTGCCGTTGGCTTTTTATGCCAGCGATCCTGTTTTGGGGCAGCGATCCAGCTCTTTTTAATAGCGGTTAGGCGAACCAATGGCGTGAGGGCAGCTGACAAAATAAATGCCAAGCTAAAATTGAGAAATGCGCTGTTCATAATCATCAATTGGCAATGGAACGATTGCGCATATATTCGATTACTTCGGATAAGATGGTGTCTAGAAAGGTTTGAGGATTGAAGCCAATTAATTGGTTTATCTTTTCAATGCTCGGCACCCGGCGCTGCATGTCCTCAAAATCCTTACCAAAGGCAACGTCATAAGGGATTAATTTGATTTCCGAAGATGAACCACTGGCTAAAATAATCCTTTTAGCAAGATTAAGGATAGAAATTTCCTCAATACCACCGATGTTAAAGACTTGTCCGAAAGCGCCACTATTTTCAACAAGTCTCATAAATGCCCAAACCACGTCTTTTACGTAAGTGAAAGTTCTGGTTTGATTACCATCGCCATAGACGGTCAATGGTTGGTTTTTTAGAGCTTGATTTACCATTCGCGGGATGACCATACCGTAATTACCTGTTTGGCGTGGCCCCACAGTATTGAATAGCCTGGCAACGGTTACCTGCAATCCAGTGGTTCGATGGTAAGCAAGTGCCATGAACTCGTCCATCAATTTGGATGCAGCGTAACTCCAACGAAATTTGCTTGATGGCCCATAAATAATATTATCCGTCTCGATAAGCGGGGCATGGGTGTGTTTGCCATAAACCTCGGAGGTTGAGGCAATTAACACCCGTTTTTTGAATTTATTGCAAAGTTCCAAAACGATCTCGGAACCTTGGATGTTAGTAGTGATGGATGCCAATGGGTTCTTGAGTATGTATTCGACTCCGACAGCCGCTGCCAAATGATGGACAACATCGCAGGTCCCTACCAGTTCGAGCATCAGCTCCCGGTTCAATATTGAATCGATGTGGATAAATAGCCGGCCTCGATAGGAAATATTTTCTTTGAGATGATTGATGTTGTTTAGCGAACCTGTTGACAAGTCATCGATAACATAAACCTCGGCTCCACTTTCGAGATAAGCCTCGGCAAGATGTGACCCAATAAAACCAGCGCCGCCGGTGATTAAAATACGCATTTTGTGGATGGGCTCCAATTCGATTTAAATCAAAGGACAAGCAAATGATGGACCTTATTTATCCAAAAACATCCTAATTGGCAAGGCATTTTAAGCCATTGCAGCCTAATGATATCTCAATCCATCAGCAATTTAAAAATATCCTCAATGTGAGGCCATATATCTTCTGGACGAACGTCAGAAATACACTTGGCTATTTGGCCTTTGATCATGCACGGGGAAGAACGCCAGTGGCAACCAAAACAGTTTGTCAATCGACTCACGGATATCGGCAGCTTCCTACCAATCCAATCATCAACGTCATAAGGTAAAAACCGCCCATAATGCCCTCCCCCAGTAATGCAAATACAAGGTGCGTTAACCGCCGCGGCAATGTGTACAGCGCTGGTTTCATTGCTTATGACAAATTTTGCAGTGCTGATGATCGCAGCAAGTTCAGTTAAAGAGGTTTTTCCGGTTAGATCGATGAGATTTGCTTTAGAAGATGTTTTAATATCGATAGCAATCGCCTTCTCTTGGCTGCCTCCGCATATCAGCCCAGGCATCCCTGAGAACTGAAATATTTTATTACATATCGTGGCAAAAAACTCCTTCGGCCACATACGATATGTTTGACCTGCCCCAGGAAATAAAACAAAATATCTTTCCGGAAGGTGGATGGCCGATTTGAAATTGTTTTTGATTGGAAGCGTCGGAACACTGGAACGAACTTTACTTGTTCCTAGTTCACTTAAGAAATCGGAATTGCGGCGCAGTTCCATTTTCGAAATTGAATTGGATGGGATAAGGCGCGTGTACCACTTATCACTAATTTGCTTTTCCCAATGCTCTATGTTTGCACAGTCGGCCTCCACCCCAATTCTTTCTAATGCTCCACAGGTCCTGATAATTGCATCTTCACAAATGAATTGCCGTGAGAATCGAGGTTGCAAAACAATGTCAAATTTTTGTTTTCTTATTCTATTTAGCCATTGCAAGCGATAGATTGGGCTAGTTTGAAATTTCCGGCAATTAATAAACCGATAATGGTCGAAAAGAGGTAGCTTAATAGCGAGATCTTGCCACACAGTATTGCCCAGTAAAGTGAGCTCGTAAGCATCAGACGGAAACAATTTTCTATATTCCTTAGCGCTATCCAGCCATAATACAAAATCTCCAATGCTATCAAGACGAAGAATCAATACTTTCTTCTTGTATGAAAGAGATTTTTTTCTGTAGTTGATTCCAGTTCCAACGAATGTATCCAAAAAGACGCAAAAAGTGCTCCATAAGATACGGACACTTTTGATTTCTTTAAGTCTTCTTATCGTCACATCAAACATGCTAAGGCCTGTATTGTTCTGATATCAATTGAAAATCAGTTGGCAAGCATATGCAATGGAGCAACAGTCCGATAGGTTAGATACCGAGGCGCATGGAAGAGGAATGCTTTGATTTAGTATATCGGGACTGAAAGAACTCAATTTTGAGGTAAAAATTGGCTGATTTTTTGAGAAAATTCCTTTAACAAAGAGACTTGGTTAAAGTGCTCAGCAGCCAAAAGCGAATTGTGTTCGAATGTTTGCAGCTTCCCCTTCATTGAATAAAAATGCAATATTGCTCTGACTATTGAATCCGTTGATTCAGGATCTGCAACTAAGCCACATTGAAACTGTTTAATAATTCGAGCTGAATCACTGCGCTCAGAACAAACCCCTAAAATTGGTTTTCCGACTCCTAAAATCGAATAAATTTTGCTGGGCACAATCAACCCTTCTAAATGCGATTTGATAGTAATTATATGTACATCGCCAGCAAGTAAAACCGAACTAAGTCTTTCGCGCGGTTGGTAAGGGTAAAATTGAACATTTGGAAGCCCTTGGCTCAGCATCTTAAGCTCATTCTCTTTTTGGCCTTCGCCAACAAAAACATATCCGATGTCATGGTTGTTTACACACTTAATAGCAGCAACTATTGGCTCCCATGCGCCATAGCCCCCAATGTTGCCCGCGTAAATAAAAACAAAGGAATATTTATCTTTAATAACCTTCAAAGCACTATCAGAAGTATTAGTAATTGAGAGATTGAAATCGGGAGTTCCGTGACGGATTACCGATATCTTGCCAAGGTCGATACCTTTGGCGCGAATTTTCTCCTTCATGTCGTCCCCGATTACGATCAAATGATCGGCTGCTTTTAATACATGTTCGTGCGCTTTAGACCAAATCTGTGCAATCGTGCTGTTCTTAATCATCCCAGATGCAATTGCCATGTCTGGATGTAAATCTTGCAAGTAATAAATAAAAGGCTTTTTTAATATCCTGGCTGCTAATATGGCAATAAAACCTGCTAAGGGTGGATCGGTCATGGCAATTATAAGATCAGACTTTATAAACAGAGATACAGGAAACGCGAGGAACAAATAAGAAAAATAATTGGAAATTCTTCGAATTGTTGAAAATCGGGGAAAAGCCGTAGACCCTACCCTTATTACTGAGCAATTTTGGTTCTTAGATTTAAATAGTAGCTTCCAAGGATATTTGACAAGTGGAAGGTATGAAGGCCTTCCCGCCAAAACCGTCACATTAAATGATTTTGAGAGTGTTTGAACAGCAGTTTCTAAAATACCAGCAGTGGCAGAGCGATCTGGAGGGTAGTACTGATTTACAATTAGAATTGTTTTGCCAAATTCTTTTTCAGCACTAAAATTGACACTATCGGTAGATTTGGCCAGCCCATAAGCATCGTTAAGAATTGTCGGCTTAGTCATATTTGTAAAATAGGTCGCATATAGTTTCTTTAACATGGATTTCAAAGCTAACAATTTGTTCCATGAAAAATATATACCCCTTCGAGCATCACCCGAAATTGTTCGCCCAAGCACCACCAGGAACACTCCGTAAATCAGAGCTAATAGACGAGGCAGGAAAAGAATTGGCGCGACGAAAATATAATAAGGCAATCTTCCTGAAAATCGATTCGAGAATTCAATTCGTGCGCTTTTCATGTTGGCCTTCTTAAATATGAGCTGTCGCCAAATAGGGAACGGATAGTAGCCAATCAACATGCGATTTTCAATTGCTTCGATTGTCTCTTGCTGAAGACCGAGTTGTCTACATTGATCCAAGATACGGAAAAAATTTTTAACGTAAACAGTTGAAAAATCATATCCTCCAGAATTGTTTCGTTTACATGCTACCGTATATTGCCCCAAAAATAGGTTCTGTTTTGCCTTCAACGCAGCGCGAAAAACAAGATGAACCTGAACCAAATTACTTCCACAAAATTGGTTTGCATCAATCCGGCCAAGCAATTCCTTGTTGATCACATTTGAAGAGATAAAAGATGAGGATGCCCCTATCTTAGTCAAAAACGCATTAGCATCTGAAAAGACTACTTCTTTTCCGAAGTGGCCAGGTCGTTCAGCTCTAAACGAGTAATCATAGCCATACTGACGCAAAAAAATCACACCGTAGCAGCCATTCTGGAGCCTGGATAATAACCAATGTAGTACACCGTCCACCAATATATCGTCATCCCCAAGCAGTAAAACATAACGGCCTCTTGATAAATTGAAACACTGTGCAATATTTCGATCTGAGCCGATATTTTCTGCATTGCGAAGATATCTAATGGATAAGCCCTTATCAATGGCAGAGCCTACTACTTCGCGACTATTATCCGTTGAGCAATTGTCGGACACAATGATTTCTACTTGTGATTCAGTGCCAATTGGCATCTGTTGTCGCAATTGTTCCAATGTTAGCTGCAGGTAGGGCGCACGATTCCAAGTGGGTATACAAATAGTTAAAAGTGGATTATCCATTATTATTTTGCTAATTCTCCGGTTTCTGTTTAAAAATGCAATTCATCCAAAGCCTTCAACCTACCTATGGTTCAAATCTGTTTTTTGTTAATCCTATCATAATCTAAAGACTTCTACGAAAAATTCTGGAATTATAAACTATCGCAAAATAAATCTTTAGGACAAAAATTTTCATTTTGAGATCGCTTGCAGGCTTCACACGAAAATCAATTCCCGATTACTATACGAAGTGGACGAGAAAGCCAATGCGGCTAATTAAGATTAGTAGGGATTGATCTGGCTGGCAGATCTTAATGGCTGTTGTTCAGATCGGTGGCCATTTAGCCGCTTTTTATTAAAAATGGAGATGATCCAAGGCAGTCCCCACAGATAGCTCGAAAGAAAACCCAAAAAAAAATATTCAGGCGGCAGATATCTCGCCGCAAAATATGTTGTTATGATCACATAAGCGGCGCTAACGATAGAAGGTACTACCAGTGGTTCTTCTTTATGTGCTCTCAGATAGATCGCCAGGCCGTTTACAATAAGCTGCAGGCACCAGCCGCTGGCCAGTATGAGCATTGAAACTGGGTTCAGGAACCTATCTGCCAGCGAGAAATGTCCTTTGGAAAATTCGAGAAGTGAAAAAATAACGGCTATACCGATTAGAAAAGTTGTCCCAGATAATATCAGGTTACGAAAAAAAAGATAATCCAGTTCAAACCATTTTTTTTTCGAGATATGAATGTTCAGTTTGGGAGTTACCACGTAAAGCCAAATATTCGAAAGGCTTAATACCCCGCTCCACAGCGTTATGCTTATCCCAATTTTTCCTGCCTCCACAGGTCCGGCATAGTGAAACATGATCGGCGTATACATTTGAAAAATGAAATAACCGCTGGCCCAGCTCAGCGAATAACGTCCCAACAGTGGGAGAAACTCCTTGCGCCAGGGATGTGAAAAACCTTTTGCATTGGAAAGCAGACTACTGATGGCCGGTCCATATGCGCGACAGAGAAGAATAAGTCCCAGCAAAGAACTAATGGAAACCGAGACAGCAAGTGAGTAAAGCTTAAGCCCGCTTGATAAAGAGACGCATAGGATGGCTATCATGACAATGTTCACTTTTGCCCGTAGCTTTTGGGATTTGGAAACTGAGTCACAGCCCTCAAAAAAAAACAGCAACCCATTGTTGATAAAAGCTATCGTTGAACCAAATATATAAAGCAACCACGGGGGAAGCCAATTGGATTCAGCTGCGCGGCTGGACATCACACAAATTCCTACTGCGGTTATCAAAGGTAAAGCTGCAACGGCAACTCCAGCCAACCATTTGAGACAGAAAAGAAAGAAACTTCCCAAGCGCTTGAGATGATATGCATCCCCCTTGAGCCCGCCTGCCTCGTCAAAGTGGAGAAAAGCGAATTCATGTGCGGCAAACTGAAGTATTATAATAGAAAAACCAGAGTCCGCGATAATCATCAGTGCAGAAAGGCTCATGAAAGAAAACCAGTACCCCTGCTCTGCCTTGCTCAGAAACAACGGCACCAGCACGATCATAAGAATAATGGACAGCGCACGTGAGAGCTGGTTTATGCCAGTGTAAATGTGAGCCTTATTTAGTTTGACTTCGTAAACATTATTCTTGCAATTACTTCGGGTAGTTAGTACTATATTTTTCATGACACACACCCCGAAGAAAGAGCCATAACCCAAGGAGAAGAGCAAATGTCACCCCTAAGACGGCCCTTGTCGGCGTCGGTTCGCGCTTTGCGTGTTTTGTGAATA
>JAKALP010000021.1 GCA_021824175.1 Deltaproteobacteria bacterium | reverse complement strand
CGATATTCCGCTGCTTTGTTTGGTCATGGCTATCAAACCTATCGTGATGTGTCAAAGGACCGAGCACTATTTATCCCACCAATGGGCAATGGCATTGGCGTAGTACCGCAACAACGGCAACTCCGTGGCATTGGCTTGATAGCGCTCTGCGGTGGTCAGTAGCATGTGGCGCAGATGCAAATGCCCCACCGCTTCGGCGATCAATTGGGTTTGGGTGCTATGTGAAATCTCCAAGACCGGCGCACCGCTCCGTTGTAATTCCAGCAGCATGGCGCGGCAGCGCTGGTCAACGGTTTGAATATCCAGCGGCTCCTCGGCGACGTCGAGAAATACCTTGGCCACCAGGCACAGGGGCAGAATGGGCACCACGCCGGCCACGGCGGTCATCAGGGTTTCGCTCAACCTTTGGATCTGCTGGAAGCGCTCGGGACGGTCCAACCGATCGAAACGGACTTGATTCTCACGGCAATACGCCTTGGCTGATATGGGCACGCCGAAATTGACGCAGGCAAAACCAAAGCGGTGCCAGCGTTGCAGTGTCATTTGGATCAGATTGCGGACAATGAAACCAATGGTGGTGCGCATCACAAAAAAAGTGCTGCGTTTGGCGGGCTGAGGTTCGAGCGCGCGCAGCAGGCTGCGGTCTTCGATGGTGCGATCGTAATTGATGCCTACGGGGATGAAAATGATATCCCGGTGGGTTTGCGGATCGAAATGGCGCAGCATGTAATCCATCAATCCCAACTTGGGTGCGCGCAGGCGCCCATCGCGGCTCAACCCGCCTTCAAGGAACACAGCCTGGCACACCCCTTCCCGGGAGGCCATGTCGATGTAGCGCTCCAGCACTTTGCGGTAGAGATCATCGCCCGAATTGCGTCGCACAAAGAAAGCGCCCATGGCGCGGATCAGCATGTGGAGAGGCCACACTTTAGCCCATTCGCCCACCGCATAAGACAAGGTGGTACGCTCGGCCGCCAGAAAGGCCACCAGGATATAGTCCATATTGGAACGGTGGTTCATCACGAAGACCACCGTGGAATCGGTATCCACGGCGGCATACTGCTCTTCGGGGATCACCCCCACCCGCACGCGGTAGAGCCAGCGGGCCACTTTCTTGGCAATCCAGTAACCGATGCGGAAGTAAATATAGGCGTTAAAGGAGGGCACGATCTCTCTGGCGTAGAGCATGACGCGGTTTTGCACCACTTCCTGGGGCATGTCGCGTTCTTGGGCGTAGGTCTTGATCGCTTGCATGACCTGGGGGTCAAACACCAGGCGGTCAATGAGCACCTGGCGCTTGGTGAGCTGGAAGGGGCGGATTTCGATGTCCAGGCGGGTGCCGATCTCATTGAGCACCCGATTGATGCGCCGGCGCAGGAACCAGCGGGTGCTGGGAATCAGGATGCGGTCCAGCAGCCCCATGATCGCCAGGGCGGCAATCAGAATAAAGATCCAAAAGGAGATGGTGATGTCCCCGGTCATGGTGCTCCTCTATCGAATTGACTATCATGCCGTGCTTAGTCTGTCTCGACACGGCATTACCCAAACCGTGCTTGGCAGATCCAGTAGAATTCTGGCGGGAGCTAAAACTTGTAATTCAAATTGAATGTGATGTCGTCCAAGACATGGGAAGATTTGCTCTGCCCGTCGTTTTCTCCAAAAGCGCTTGTGTAGCTATGCGTGCCCAACAAGGAGAAGCCCAAGCTTTGGGAGAAACGGTAATGCACGCCCAGAGAGAAGTCCAGGGTCTGCCAATCGGGGGCCATTTTCAACGGGCGCTGCAAGAGATCGTCCTGGTTCATGGCGTGGGCGCCTAAAAACAGAGCCATGCGCGAGGAAGGCATGACCATCCAGGTTTCGAGCCCCAGCATTTGGGTCTCGGATAGAGCGCCGGTCTTATCCGTGCGATCCAGGATCTGGGTGATGGAGGGGATCAATTTAAACCCCTGCAGCGGCAGGGGCGAGAACACCGCGGAAAGTCGCAAGCGGCTCTCGGATTCGCTGGGGTAAAAGGGGTCTCGCAAGGAGAGGGTGGATTGATCGATCAACCCAAGGGGAGCTTGATCCAGGCTCTCTTTATAAAGCGCGCTCAATCGCAATTCGGAGGCCGCGCCGAACTGGAGGCCGGTATCGATAAAATGGATACTTTGGGCCGCGCTATCATCGTTAAAAGCCAAGCCAAGGGATAAGGACTCAAGATTCGAATCGAGATCCTTCATGACGTCCGCATCGTTGTCGATTTGCAGGCCCCTGACTCGCTTGGAGAGGATCCAGCGCGATTTCCAATATTGGTCATCCAGCCGCGAAATCGTTACACCCTCGGAGCGCGCGGCGTGCAGGAAATAGCCGCCCGCCAGATAGATTCCCACGTGGTTGACCTGTTTGCGCCGAGGGCCGAAAAAAAGCAGATCACCGGTCTGCAGGTCGTTGTCGGACACCAGTTGAGCGATTTTATCCTGGCTTTGGGCCGAGGAGCTGCGGGGCAGGTCGATGCCAAACACATCGGCATACACTTTTTTGACCAGGGCCGAGCAGTCGATGCCGTCGCGGCCGCCGCTGCCATAGCGATAGCGCAAGCCGGAAAACTTTTTGATTTCCTCTTCCAGGTTGGCCGGTAATTCCTCTGAAATTTCGCTGGTGATGCTTTCTGTTTTGGCTTTGGTGGAGGAGTTGACCATGGGCTTGGGTTGGCCCTTGGTCTTTTTATGAGCACGGGAGGCCTTTCGATGGGCAGCCGCCGGCGTCTTGGCCGGTTCCATCGAAGGGGGTGTTTCGTCGTTGCATGGATCAGCCATCACCGGAGTTGATGCCGTTTGGGCGCTCTGCGCGGGGGCAGTCCAGGATAGGAAAGTGATTAAAAAGAGGAACAGGCAAAAAAAAGTCTGGAGGAAGAACACTACCCCATAACGGGCGACCGGTTTCACAACTTCAGCAGGTACAGGTGATGGGTGGCTTAGGGTATGCAATATATTAACTATTGTGGCGCGTTTGCCACAGGTTCGTTCGCTTTCTGCGAATGTTCATACCTCTCAATGAGGGTCATGGCCAAATATATCAATATTATTTGGCGGCTAAAGCCTTGATCCGGGGCAGCGTTTGGAATCGACCTAAAGCCCCGAAGCCGCTATTCATTTCGGTTTACTTAACGGTTTAGCCTGGGGGTGTCAACCGTTTTTCAAAATCACTTGGTGGCTTTTAGGCCCGTCCAGCATTTTTCGTATAATCGCTCAGTCTTGCCCAGATCCACTTCGAATTCGCCCCTGGCCATGGTGGCTTCATCGGGATACACGATGGGATTGGCGCGTACCTCGGCCGGCAGCAGGTCGATGGCTTTAAGGTTAGGCGAGGAGTAACCCATTTCCTTGCTGATGGCAGCCCCCACTTTGGTTTGCAGAATAAAATTGATGAAGGCGTGGGCATTGGCCACATTTTTGGCGCCTTTGGGAATACACAGGCTGTCGAGCCAGAGGCCAAAGCCTTCGGGCGGGTAGATATAGTGGATCTTGGGATTCTCGCGGCTGGCGACATAGGCTTCGCCGCTATAAAGCACGGCCACCTGCACTTCGTTGTTGAGCAGGGCCTGCTTGGGCGAGTCGGAGTCAAAGACACGCACATTGGCCATCAGAGGCTTGAGCAGTTCGCAGGCCTTTTGGATATGGGCCGAGTCGGTGTCATTCCAGGAAAAACCCAAGCGTTTGAGCCCCAGTCCTAGCACCGAACGCTGGTCATTGGGCAGCAATAATTTGCCTTTGAGTTCCGGCTTCCAGAGATCGGCCAGGCAGGTAACTCCGGCCGCCGCTGGATCAGCGCTATTGACGGCGATGGCCGTGGAGCCCCACATGTAGGGGACGCTATAAGCGTTGCCGGGATCAAAGGGTTGGTTGAGCATCTTGGGGTTCAGGTTGCCGAGATTGCCCAGCAGCGCTTTGTCCAGGGGCAGCAGTAAGCCCTCCTTGCCCATGCGCGATACAAAATCGGTGGAGGGCACGATCAGGTCATAGCCCTTGCCGGTCATCTTGACCTTGGCGTACATGGCCTCGTTGCTGTCGTAGGTGGATAGAACGACCTTGATACCGGTTTCTTTAGTGAATTGCGTCAGGACCGCTTCTGGGATGTATTCGGACCAGCAGTACAGGTACAATTTCTTCTCGGCGGCCCAGGTGTTGGCCGCAAAGACCAGCAACGGAAGCAAAATCATTATGATACGTTTCATTGGCGCTCCTTGAGCAGCCCTTGGGTCGTGACGACCGCAACGGCGGTAATGAGGATCATGACCGCGCACAGCGCGTTGACCTCGGGTTTAAGTCCCAGACGCACCATGGAGTAGATGCGCAACGGCAGTATTTCAAAAGTGGGGCCGGTAGTAAAAAAGGCGATGATCACATCATCCAGCGACAAAGTAAAACTCATGAACCAGCCGGCCAAAACCGCGGGCATGGTCATGGGCAGAATGATATGGCGCCACACTTCGTATTCGCCGGCGCCCAGGTCTCTGGCCGCCTCCACCACATGGGGATCAAACCCCTGCAACCGGCCGTGGACGGTGATGGCTACAAAAGGCACACACAGGGTCACATGAGCCATGAAGAGCGTCCAGAAGCCCAGGGGCAGGGAGATGGCCATGAAAAGTACCAGCAGTGAAATACCGATGACGATGTCCGGCGACATCATCATGATGAAGAGCACGGCGTGGATAGTTTTGCGGCCGGCGAAGCGCCAGCGGTGGATAGCCAGGGCCGTGACAGTGCCGACCACGCAGGCGGCTGTGGCTGAACAGGTCGCAATGGCCAGGGAGTGCAGGGCGGCCTGGATCAGGCTGGCGTCATGGAGCAATTGGTCATACCAATGCAAGGTGAAGCCTTTCCACTGCATGGTAAAACGCGAGGCATTAAAGGAGTAAGCCACCATGACGGCCAGAGGCAGGTAGAGAAAGAAGTAGATCAGGGCCGCATATATGAATTGTACCTGTTTTTTCATGTCCACTCCCGGTGCGCCAGGCGGGCATTGCTCTTCCAATAGAGCAGCAGCATGACGGCCATCACCAGCGTCATGGCCACGCTGGCCGCCGAGCCAAAGGGCCAATCGCGGCTGGTGAGGAACTGGTCGCGAATGAAGTTACCCAGCAGCATGCTGCGGGCGCCGCCCAAGACATCGGAGACGTAAAACATGCCGATGGCCGGCAAAAAGACCAGCATGCAGCCCGATACAATGCCCGGCAGGGTCATGGGCAGCACGACGTGAACGAATGTTTTGGCCGGCGTGGCGCCCAGATCCCGAGCTGCCTCCACATAGCGCTGGTCGAGGCGTTCCAGGGCCGCATAAAGTGGAAGCACCATAAAGGGGAGCAGGGTGTAAACCAGACCGGCCACTACCGCGCCGGAGGTATACATCATGGGCAGGGCAGTGGTGATCAAATTCATGGATAGCAGTAAACGGTTGACGATGCCGTTGGCGTTGAGAATGGCAATCATGGCATAGGTGCGCACCAGGGAGTTGGTCCAGAAGGGGATCACCACCAGCAGCAGGAGCAGATTGCGCCAGGGCGGTGATGTGCGGGCCACGATGGCGGCAAAGGGATAGCCGCATACCAGGCAGATCAATGTTACGCCGCCGGACAGGGCAAAAGAAGAGATCAGGATCCGGCCGTAGCTCGGCTCCAGCAAACGCGCGTAGCTGTCCAGTGACAATGCCGGCATCACAAAAGTGGTAGTGCTGACGTGGCCGAAGCTGGCCAGCAGCACCAGGAGATTGGGCGCGAAAGCAAAAAACACTATCCAGAGCAGAACGGCCGAGAGCACCAGGCGTTTGAAAAGACGACTATCCTTCATGGGGCAGCAGCACCTCCCAGCCTTCGATCCAGCTCACCGCCACGCGGTCGCCGGGCCGGAAGTAAATGGTGGCATCTTCGGCGTTGAAGAATTCCGTAGCTGTAATCGTTCGGCCGCCGTCCAGGCGCACCGTTACATCGTAGGTCGCGCCTTTGTAAATGGTCTCTTCCACCGTGCCGGTGAAATAGCCGCCGTCGGCAAAACTGTTTTTCAGGGCCGGATTGTCGGCCAGATCCTTGAGCGTCTCCACGCGCAGATCCTCGGGCCGCAGCAGCACATGCACCGCCTTGCCTTTGGCAAAAGCGCGGTTGGATTTGACGCCGATTTTGAGATGGCCGATTTGCAGCGTGATGCGCTCACCTTCGATTTGCTCCACCCGGCCGTCCAGCAAATTGATCTCTCCCACGAAACGGGCCACATAGAGGTTGTGCGGCTGCTCATAGACCTCGCTGGGCCGGCCCACCTGCTCGATGCGGCCCGCATTGAGCACCACCACGCGGTCGGACATGGAAAAGGCCTCCTCCTGGTCATGGGTCACCAGGACAAAGGTGATGCCCAGGCGGCGCTGCAGATGTTTGAGATCAAGCTGCATCTGCTTGCGCAGGCGATAATCCAGGGCGGACAGGGGCTCGTCCAGCAGCAGCACCAGGGGCCGATTGACAATGGCCCGGGCCACGGCCACGCGCTGCTGTTGACCGCCGGAAAGCTGGTTGGGACGCCGGCCTTCGAAACCGGCAAGCTGCACCAGGTTGAGGACTTCGCCGACGCGGCGGCGGATTTCATCCGGCGCCAGGCCGCGCATGCGCAGGCCAAAGGCCACATTGTCGTAAACAGACATGTGGGGAAACAAGGCGTAGCTCTGAAAGACGGTATTGACTTCGCGTTTTTCAGGGGGAAGATCGGCCACATCCCGGCCATTGAGATAGATGGCGCCCGCGCTGACCGGCTCGAACCCGGCAATGAGTCGCAGCAAGGTAGTCTTGCCGCACCCCGAAGGGCCTAGAATCGTGATGAATTCGCCGTTGAAAATCTCCAGGTCGATATCCGTCAAGGCATCCTGGTCGCCATAGCGCTTGCTGACCTGTTTCAGTTGGATCAGTGGCGCGGAACCGTTCATCAAAGCCGATCACTCTCCCTATTCCGGCGGAATCGCATTCCAGGCTGGCATCCAGCACTTTGGCGGCAGGTACCAACTGGGATGGTCAGCCTTTATGAGGCAACAGTGGCTAAGTCAAGGGGATTCTTCCCAGCGCATTCTTTCAAAGGGTTGATCGAGGGTTCTGGTTTTTGTATACCTCAAAAAAACAAATACCAATCACAACAATGGAGGTTCACCATGCAGTGTGATCGATGCCAAGGCGATATCCCCAGCGGAGAGCAAAGGGAACACTTGGGCCGTTCCTTGTGCGAGGATTGCTACATGGAAGCGTTGTCGCCCATGAAGACTTGCGACCCCTGGGCTGCGCACAGCGCAAAATCCTTTGAAAAGGAGATGGGCGGCAGCGTCCTCAATCCGATGCAATCAGAAATTCTGTCTATATTGGCGGAGACTGGAGGAGTCGAAGCCCACGATCTTCTGGACCGGCTCAACGGCAAAATCACCGCCGACGAGTTGCAACGCGAATTCTCAACTTTGCGCCATATGGAAAAAGTCCGGGCCGAAAAGCGCGGAGACCGCGTATTCTTCAGACTGTGGTGATGGATTGACTCGTGGCGGCCCAAGCAAAATTAGAAGAACAGTTTGCAGTAGAGCATCAACCCCGTATATTGAAAGTTGATTTTGCCTTTGAAATCGATTTCCGGGTAGTCATTCTTTTTGGCTTCCAGCATCATCTTTAACAGGTCATACCCCAGCCCGAACCCCACATGCTGCCAGGGTTTATACTCCACGGCCATGGTGGAGGAGTAAAGGGAGCCTTTAAAGCTTTCATACTCCAGGTAGAAGATCTGGCCTTGATAGCGGACAAACCACTTGGGGGTCACGGCGATATCCATGCGCAAGCCGAGCATGGGCAACGGCGCGGTGAAGCTGCTGGCGCTTCTTTCGTTGGCTATCTCTTGGTCGTTGACCGTGCCCTGGGCCGCGATTCCCACCTCGATGGGCGCGATGTAAACGCCCAGGGCCGCGGCCAGATCCAACCGGTCATCCTGAATAAACGAATAGCTGTAGGTCAATTTATACAAATTGAGATTTAGATAGCTCTCGACATTGGCACCGGCTGCGACCGTGACCTGTTCGCCTTGATTATTTTCAAAGGTGAATGATTCACCGGCCGTGCGCATGGCTTTACGATTTAGCGACATCCACGACAGATCGACGCGGTGCTTGCCGAAGCGCCGGTAGCCTTCCAAGCGGGCCACCGACATGGTCTCCTCCAGGTTGAGGGCGTCTTCGGCATCGATATCCACGCCGAGACCAGCGCCAAGGCGTAGCCCTGTATCCAGGTTGGAAATAAAGTAGCCGAGGGTAAGGCTATACTTCTCTCCCCACGGCGATGGCTTTTTTTCTTCTTCGGCCAGCGTCCCTTTCGGGCAAAGAGTCAACGCGATCAGTAGCAGAACCATTGCTTTGATTTGCTTCATGATATTTCCTGATGTTATATTGTTCAGCGGTTTGGCGGGAGTTGTCTATGCTTCCCTCACTCCAGATGACGAATCTATTGGCAGAGCGGATCACCTTTTATGCAGTTGACCGTGTAGATGCGCTGCAGCTTGTTGTCACGAAATCCCAGGTAGTGAATGAAATCGGCGCCCGACCAATAATAGACACTCACATCGTAGTTGCGGCCCCGAATCCAGCCCTGCTTAACGGGCGCTCCACATTTGGTCTGAACATCGCGGGCTGAATCACCCAAACTGATAAGACCGTTGGGGCAACGCAGATTGGAGGCGTCGCTGCCGGTCTCGGGCAGGTCGATTTCCTCGGCATAACCATAGGCGGAGGTCAGAAGCGTTAGGATCAACACAAAAAGGGAAGTGATGCGAATTGATTTCATATAATTCTCCTTATTTGGATGGGGGCTGCGATGTTTCGGCCTTTAAGCGCAACGACAGGCTGGTTTGCAATTGCTGATCGTTTTGTTTCAGCGACAGGACGATTTTGCTTTCGCCAGCCGGCAGGACGCCCGCCATAAAGCCGCGACGGCCTTGTTCAGGGCGTTGGGAACGGGGCAGGAAGGCGATGGTTCTGAGGGGGAAGATCACTCTGGTGAACGTTTCACCGGCGGCAATTGACTCGGGGGGGATTTTCCCCTGGATGTTTTCTGGATCTATGCCTTCAAAGATTAAAATTCCTTGATCTTTACCGTTATGGAAGTAGTGGGTGGCGTTCCAGTCAACTTGCAGAGGTGATTGGGTTTTGTTGTGGACCGTGAGCCGGAACCCCACGAAGAAAGGGTCCTTTTCTTTCACCGGCTCCAGTTGAGCCTCAAAGGTCGGTCCGGTAATGGTTTGAACCTGGGGAATGCTGTGCCAGGTCTGAACGGGTGGTGTGGCGCAGCCTGAAAATAGGCCGAAGAAGGTGACGACGAATATGGCAATGGGGGCAATCGCTTTGATGTTCATTTATCTCCCATTTCATAATTAGGGCGCTTCGCGGATCACTCGGGGCGATCTGAACGCGAAGGGAGTTCTCACAGGTTCAGGATTTGGGTCTTAAACGCAAATCCAATTGGAATCATATGTAATTAGTATTTTGATACTCAAGCTATCAACTGCATGGATGCTGTGAAAATTTCTAACAACTGCCTGGGGCAAAGTCAACAAACCTCTTGAAAACACAAACCTCTTGAAACCAGTTGACATCCATTTGGGCTTGCCATATATAGTGCAGCGGGTAAGCGGGCATAGCTCAGTTGGTAGAGTACAAGCTTCCCAAGCTTGGTGTCGCGAGTTCGAATCTCGTTGCCCGCTCCACCATTAAGTCCGGTATTTCATCTGAACCGAACTGGAAAAGCAGAAACTGAGCGGTTACGATCGTGTGATTCAGATGATGGGTTCCAAATAGCGGATACGCGTATCCAGGTCGGTAACGATCAATTTTCCAGGGGAACGGGCTACAAGCCCGTTTTTATTTTTCGCTGGAAGAAACGGCAATGATGGAATTACAAGACAATCCCGGCATACCGGCAGTGGTGGGTTCGGCGACCAATCCCATAGTCGGCCGGGTATGGCAATTGGCGGAGCCGTTGTGCCTGGGAGAAGGAATGGAGCTGGTGCATGTGGAGTACCAGCGCGAGCCGGCCGGGCGCACGCTGCGAATTTATATGGACAAGCCCGGTGGCGTTACCCTGGACGATTGCGTCAACATCAGCCGTCAGTTGGGAGATATTCTGGATGTGGGCCTGGATACGGAACTTTCTTATCGCATGGAGGTCTCTTCTCCCGGCGCCCAACGGCCTTTGGGCAGGTTGAGCGATTTTGAGCGCTTTCGCGGCCGCCGGATTAAAGTGCGAACCGTCCAGCCGATACAGGGCAGAAAGAATTTTACCGGTACTTTGGAGGGAGTTCAAAATCTGTCAGTGCGTCTCGTGGTCAGCGACCAGACCATGGACATTGCGTTTACCGATATCGTCAAGGCGCACCTCATAAACTAAATGGAGAAAACCCATGTTGATGTCCGACATTAAACGCGTTGTGGAACAAGTTAGCCGTGACAAGGGGATCGATCGCAAAATTTTGATCCAGGCCTTGGAGGAAGCACTACGATCCGCCGCGCGCAAGCGATATGGCGCCAAAATCGATATTGAGGCCAATTTCAATGACGAAACCGGTGAAATCGAAATCTTCCAGTTCAAGGAAGTAGTAGAAACCATCGAAGAGCCCGATCTGCAAATCACGCTTAAGGAAGGGCGCAAGCTCGATCCGGAGTGCGAAGTGGGCGACAGTCTGGGCACCAAGATGGATGCCGCCACTTTTGGCCGTATCGCGGCCCAATCGGCCAAGCAAGTCATTATTCAAAAACTAAAAGATGCCGAGCGCGATGCCGTGTACTCCAATTACATCGATCGCAAAGGGGAGATCATCAACGGCATCGTGCAGCGTTTTGACCGCGGAGATATTGTTGTGAACCTGGGCGCTACCGAGGCGGTATTGCCGGTTCGGGAACAAGTGCCTCGTGAAAGTTATCGCCGCGGCGATCGCATCCGGGCCTTGATTTTGGATGTCTTGTATGAAAGCCGGGGACCTCAGATTGTGCTCTCCCGCACTCATCCCGATTTCTTGGTAATGCTCTTCAAAACCGAAGTCCCCGAAATCGCAGAAGGTATCGTGGATATCAAGGGATGCGCGCGCGAGCCGGGTAGCCGCGCCAAAATCGCCGTATCTTCCACGGAATCGGATATCGATCCCGTGGGCGCTTGCGTGGGCATGAAGGGCAGTCGGGTGCAGAACGTGGTGCAGGAGCTGCGCGGCGAGAAGATTGATATCATTCCCTGGCATGTGGATGCGGCCAAATATGTGTGCAATGCTCTGGCACCGGCGGAGATCGCTCGGGTCATCATCGATGAAGAGGGTCGCTCCATGGAAGTCATCGTCCCCGATGACTTTCTTTCCGTGGCCATCGGCAAACGGGGGCAAAATGTACGTCTGGCTTCGCGACTCACGGGGTGGCACCTGGATGTCAACAGTGAGAGCCAGTACAATCAGACCATGCAAAACGGTTATGATTCGCTGTCTCAAATCGAAGGATTGGAGCCAAAAATGGTGGACCTGCTTTTTGAAAAGGGATTTCATTCCGCCGAAGAGGTGGCCAATGCCGACAGCGAAGATTTGATGCAGATCAAGACAATCGATGAAGCTAAGGCCAATGAATTGATTCAACATGCCCGCGCCGCTGTGGAGATGCTTAAAGTCAAGGCTGCCGCAGCCAAGCAAAAAGAAAAAGCCAAAGCGCAGGCCGATGATAAAGCCGTAGAGGGATCGGACAACGCGGAAATCGTGGATAATGCAACAGATACTGCCCAGGATGCGGCGCCGGAGAGTTCGGATGCGACTTGAATTCTGCCCTGGGGCGAACCCGTGGCAAACGCAGAAGCAGGTGCCAAGCAGTGCAGAAAACATCTCATGCTAAGGGGGATGGATGATACAACCCAAGAAAAGAGTATACGAGCTGGCTCGTGAGCTCAACATGACCAATAAGGCGCTGCTGGATGCCATCAGCTCCCTTGATCTGGGACTTAATTCACATATGAGCGCTTTGGATGACGGCGATGAAGCAAAAATTCGCCATTTTATCCAGGGCGGTCCTGAGCCGGATCGAGAAGAAAAACGGGTCCGCCCCACGGTCATTCGTCGGCGCCGTAAAATTTCGGAAGAAGCACCCGAAGAAGAGGCTGAGGTGGTCCAGGAGGCCGGCGAATCCCTGCCGGAGGCCCAAGCCGCCGTGGAGGAAGCCCCCGCAAAGGTCGTGCCCCCGGCCGTTGAGCTCCCAGCACAAAAGGTAGAACAAATTGTATCGGCCGAACCAGCTCCGGTGAGTATAGAAACACCTGTGGAGGCAGAACCGGAAGCAGAGACGCCCGAAAGCGTTGAAGCCGAAGCAGAGCAAACTCCCCCCGAGGCCAAAGAGGCCCCGACCGTTGAGGCCGTGGACAAGACTCCACCCCAGATCGTCGATGAAGCCGCAAAAGACAAGGCTCCGGCCAAGGTGAAAAAGAAGAAAAAAGAGACGGCGGCCAAGATCATTAAATTACCTGAACGGCCCGTGGCTCCCACGCCTGAACCGGAAGCAGAAGTCATTGTAGAAGCAACGCCGGCCATTGAGACGGCGCCGGTGCCTGCTCCCGCCGCACCCAAATCAGACAAACCAGAGCGCGGCAAAAAGAAGGGCAAGAAAAAGGATGAGGTTGAAGATGAGCTTTTGCCGGATCGCAAATTCCTGAAGAAGAAAAGCGCCTTTAGAAAGAAAGAGGTGGTTGAGGGGGCCGATCTCTACGACCGCGTCCGGCCTCGCAAAGGACGCAAGGGGGCCAAAGTTAAAGTGGTGCCCATTGCCCAGAAGACACAAATTACTACCGCAAAGGCAATAAAACGCCGCGTCCGCATCGATGAGACTATTATTCTTTCCGAACTGGGCAAACGCATGGGTATCAAGGCGGGCGATATGATCGCCAAGCTCATGGCCATGGGCGTGATGGTCACGGTCAATCAGACCATCGATTATGATACGGCGGTATTGGTGGCCTCCGAATTCGGTTACGAAGTGGAAAAAGCCGCTTTTGAAGAGGAGAGCCTTCTGCAGACCGCGCCTGTGGACGCGCCCGAGCAGCTGCTGCACCGGCCCCCGGTGGTCACCATCATGGGCCACGTCGATCATGGCAAGACCTCGCTGCTGGACGTCATTCGCAAATCCCGCGTCACCGCCGGTGAAGCCGGCGGTATTACCCAGCACATCGGCGCCTATCTGGTCTCCACAGAAAAGGGCGATATCGCCTTCCTCGATACTCCTGGCCACGAGGCCTTTTCCGCTATGCGATCACGCGGCGCGCATATCACCGACATTGTTATTCTGGTGGTGGCGGCTGACGATGGCGTTATGCCTCAGACCATTGAAGCTATAAATCATGCCAAGGCCGCTAAAGTGCCCATGATCGTGGCGGTCAACAAGATCGACAAGCCCACCGCCAACGTGGAGCGCATTCAGCGTCAATTGGCCGAAGTGGGCGTGACTTCCGAAGATTGGGGCGGCGACACCATCTTCGTCAAGGTCTCCGCCAAGCAGCAAATCGGCATTGACGATCTGCTGGAGATGATTCTGCTCCAGGCCGAAGTGCTGGAGCTCAAGGCTAATCCCAATAAGCTGGCTACAGGTCACGTGGTGGAAGCCAAACTCGATTCCGGCCGCGGTCCGGTGGCCACCGTGCTGGTGAAGGAAGGTACCCTAAAAACCGGTGATGCCGTGGTGTGCGGCGTGCATCATGGTAAAGTACGCGCGCTGCTCAATGACTACGGTCAAAAGGTGGAACAGGCCGGCCCCTCCCATCCGGTGGAGATCATCGGTTTGTCCGGCGTACCCATGGCCGGTGACGAGATGGTGGCGCTCAAGGATGAAAAAGATGCCAAGCAGGTCAGCCAGCACCGCATTCAGAAGCAGCGGTCCAAGGAGTTGGCCAAGACCAGCCGCCTGAGCCTGGACAAACTGTTCGAGCGCATGAAGCAGGGCGAGATCAAGGACCTCAACCTGATCATCAAGACCGACGTGGACGGCTCCATGGAAGCCATTCGCGATTCGCTGCTCAAACTCTCCAATGAAGAAGTCAATATCAATATCATCCATTCGGCCACCGGCACCATCACCGAATCGGATATTTCATTGGCCGCTGTTTCCAATGCCATCATCATCGGCTTTAACGTGCGGCCCCAAACGAAAGTTCAGGAGATGGCCAATGAAGAGCATGTGGATATTCGTTATCACAACATCATCTATAATGTGATCCAGGAAGTTAAAGATGCCATCGTGGGCTTGATGAAATCCACCTTCGAGGAGCGCTCCCTGGGCCGGGCCGAAGTGCGCGAGACCTTCCATGTGCCCAAGGTGGGCACCATTGCCGGCTGCTATGTGACCGAAGGCAAGATCGAGCGCGGTGCTTTAACGCGTTTGCTGCGGGATGGCATCATTATTTACGATGGCAAAAACACTTCGCTGCGGCGCTACAAGGATGACGCCCGGGAAGTTCAGGCCGGTTATGAGTGCGGTATCGCGCTTGAAAATTTTAATGATATCAAGGTCGGCGATGTGATCGAGAGTTACTTTATGGAGGAAATTAAACCTGAGATGGAGTAGTTTGGATGTTGAATTGTTGATGAGTTGATCCGTAATGGGGCACGAACTGCCAAGACTGGCGTTGCCATTCAAGAAACGCCGGAAGTCGATCAATCGATGATTTTAATTTTTAGACCATTCAACCAATCGAATTGCACATGGGAAAAAGATCATCGGCCGAAGCCCACATGGTGGTGGGATACGGAGTGTTGACGTTTCGAATTCACGACTGCCATTCGCTGAAAACCAAACGCGGCATTATCAAGACCATCATCAACCAAATCCGCAACAACTTCAATGCGTCGGTGGCTGAAACCGGAGCCAACGATATCCATCAGCGGGCCCAGATCGGGTTTGCCTTGGCAGGCTCCGATCATCAGGTGATCAACGCCAAAATGGACAAGATCATCAACTTCGTCGAAGAGTTGGGGCTGGCCGAGATGATCGATACGGAGACGGAGATAGTTCATATGTAGGGGAAAGTTTTAAGTTTAAAGTTAAGGAAGATTACCATTTGAAATTTCCAGGGAGAGTGAAGAGGCAAATTCTAAAATGACAAAATACCTCAACTTTAAACTTAACACTTTAAACTTAAAACTCTCCAAATAGCGTAAAGGAGTGCTGGTTCAACCATCCCAGTGGATTGGTCAGAGCTACGGTAGAACATGCGACCTTTTTCTCGAGCCGACCGCGTGGGCGGTCTAATCAAACAGACCCTGGCTGAACTGCTGCTGCGGCAGATCAGTGATCCACGCCTTACGGGCGCGGTCATTACTGGTGTGAAGGTCACTGGTGACCTGCGTCTGGCCAAGATCTATTTCAGCGCGCCGGGCGGGGAGAAAGGCCATCAAGAAGCAAAGGAAGGGTTTGAACAGGCACACGGGTTTATTAAACGGGAACTTGCCCAGCGTTTGGGTTTAAGGTATATGCCCGACCTTCGTTTTTACTATGATGCTTCCATCGATTATGGGGCCCGGATCGAGGAGTTGTTAAAAACGGTAAAGCAAAGAGATGAAGAAGATCATTGAAAAATTAAAGCAAAAACATCGTTTTTTGGTGGTGTCCCACACCCATCCGGATGGTGATGCCGTGGGAGCGCTATTAGCCATGGGTTTGGCCCTCAAAGCCATGGGAAAGGACGTACAGCTTTATAATGAGAGTGTCATCCCCGCGGTTTACCGGTTTTTGCCGTCAATGGCGGTGATTCAGCAGAAAGTGACGCCCGAATCGACCTTTGATGTGGCCATTGTGTTGGACTGCGGTGATATTGAACGGGTCGGCACCCTGGCGCAGACCATTGGACAGATGCCGTTGGTCATCAACATTGATCACCATGTGACCAACACCCGTTTTGGCCACATGCAGTTGATTGATGTGGATGCCTGCGCCACCTCAGAAATCATCTTCCGGCTGCTCAAGGCGCTGCCTGTGCAGATCGATCAAACCATCGCCACGGCCATCTATACCGGTATCTTGACCGATACGGGCTCATTTCGTTTTTCCAATACTAATCGTTCCGCCTTTGCGATTTGCGCCGAGATGATCGATAACGGCGTGGATGCCTATGCCGTAGCCCAACGCGTGTATGGCACCTATTCGCTGGGGCGCATCAAACTGCTCAACCTGGCCTTGGACTCTCTGGAGATTTCGTCCAACGGGCGACTGTCCATGATGACCCTGACCCAGCGGATGCTGCGTGAAACCCGCACCCAGGCCGAAGATATCGACGGCATCATCAATTATGCCCGCCGCATCCAGGATGTCCGGGTGGCAGCCCTGATTCATGAGCTTTGTCTCAATGGCGGCGTCTCCAGAGGACGCCGTCACTTTCACGTCAGCTTGCGTTCCGATGGGTCGGTGGACGTGGCGGCCATTGCCGCCCGCTTTGGCGGCGGCGGCCATGCCGGGGCTTCGGGCTTTACCATCGAATCCACCTTGACCGAACTCAAGGCGCAGCTCATGGCGCTGGCGGACACCTTTGACGGCGTATGCGCACAGAGCTAAACGGCGTCATAGTTTTAGATAAACCGGCGGGCATCACCTCGGCCAAAGCCGTGGCTGGGGTTAAAAGGGCATTGGGCGTGGCCAAAGTGGGGCATGCTGGTACGTTGGATCCCTTCGCCACCGGCGTGCTGGTATGTTGTGTCGGACAAGCCACCCGTTTGGCGCGTTTTTTTTTACACGGCGAAAAGCAGTACGACGCCGTGTTGCGGCTGGGAATCACCACCGATACACTGGATATCACCGGTCAAGTGGTATCCCAGGATTCAGTACCAGAGCTTTCGGACCAAGCGCTGGCCGAGGTGTTCAACCGGTTTGTCGGCCCCCAAATGCAGGCGCCGCCGGTTTATTCCGCCCTCAAGCACCAGGGCACGCCACTGTATAAGTTGGCGCGCAAGGGGCAGCCGGTGCAAAAAGCCCCAAGGCCGATCACCATTTCGGCCCTGCGCATCAAAGCCGTGGCCCTGCCGGAGGTGCGTTTTGAGATGCGCTGTTCCGCCGGCACTTACGTGCGTGTGCTGTGCGCCGATATTGGGCGCGTGATCGGATGCGGCGGTCATTTGGCTGAACTGCGCCGAACCGCCAGTTGTGGCTTTGGTATCGACGAGGCCTTGTCCCTGGAGGAAGCCCAAGGAGCGGATCAAAGCAGATCAGCCGACAAAGCCGTGATTCCCATGGCCGCCGCCTTGCGTGGTATGCCGATATTTGAAGCAGACGAACGCATATTGCAGCGCCTGGCCCATGGCCAACGCCTGGATGTCGGCATGGTTCCGGAGCAAGACTTGACGGCGGGCGGTCCGGGTCAACACGAAGGGTTCATCAAGGTGGTGGATGGCCAAAACCGGTTGCGAGCCGTATTGCAACGGTCGCCCGACGGGGTCAATTATAATTATTGTTGTGTTTTTAATTGATTCATAGCAAAACACGAAAATAAATTTTCGCCGAAGCATAAAAGGAGGAATGGCAAAGTGGTTTTAACGACGCAAGACAAAAAGGGATTGATCGATCAGTTTAAATTGCATGACAGCGATACTGGTAGCCCGGAAGTTCAAATCGGCCTGCTTACCCATCGTATTCAATATCTTACCGAGCATTTGAAGGTTCACCAGAAGGACCACCATTCGCGTCGCGGGCTATTGATGCTGGTCGGGCGACGGCGGCGGCTGCTCAACTATGTCCGCAACAACGACATCCAGCGCTATCGTACCATCATTGATAATTTAGGCCTCCGCCGATAATCCCTCTGATCAGCGGTTGACGCCTGCGGCCTGCGACCGGTATTCAACGCGATTTACGCGTTGGACCGGTCTTTGCTGCCCTGGCATTGCCGTAAATTATCTGGATACCCGGCAGCCGGTATGCAGCGGATACCATGCTTATAAGGCCGCATTAGAATGAGGAGAAAGTAAATGCAGACAACCGTAAAAGCCGAAGTAGGGGGCAAGACCCTGACCATTCAATCGGGCAAGGCCGCCAAACAAGCCAATGGCGCGGTGATCGTCCAATATGGCGACACCATTGTGCTGGTAACGGCCGTGGCGGCCCTCGAAGACCGACCCGCCGATTTTTTGCCCCTTTCGGTGGAATATCAGGAAAAGATTTATGCCGCCGGTCGCATTCCCGGCAACTACTTCCGCCGTGAAATCGGCCGGCCCAGCGAAAAGGAGATTCTGACCTCCCGCTTGATCGACCGGCCCATCCGGCCGCTGTTTCCGAAGAAGTGGCGCTGTGAAACTCAAGTCATTGCCACGGTGCTCTCCATGGATCAGGAAAACGATCCAGACGTGCTCGCGGTGGTAGGCGCCTCCGCGGCCCTGACCATTTCCGATATCCCCTTTGCCGGCCCCATTGCCTGCGTGCGCGTGGGGCGCGTGGATGGACAGCTGATCGCCAATCCCACCCTCAGTCAAAGCCAGGCCTCGGACCTCAACCTGATTGTGGCCGGTTCCAAAACCGGCGTGGTCATGGTGGAGGGCGGCGCCCAGGTGGTTTCCGAAGCCGACATGCTGGAGGCGATTTTCTTCGGCCACCGTGCCTTGCAACCCCTCATTGAGATCCAGGAGCAGTTGCAGGCTGCTCTGGGCAAAACCAAAAGAGTGTTTGAACCGCCTGCCAAGGATGAGGCGCTGGCCGGCCAACTGGCCGCCATGGCCCAGGAGCGCATCCGCCAAGCCGTCATCATTCCTGAAAAGATGGCCCGTTACAGTACCCTGCGCGCTATCAAAGCAGAAGTAGTCGAAGCCTTGGGCGAAGCCTATGCCGAGCGCAAGGAAGAGGTGCTGGAAATTCTCGGCGATATTCAGAAAAAAGTGTGTCGAGAGATGATTCTCAAAGAAGGTCGCCGCATCGACGGACGCAAGTTTGATGAAATCCGGCCCATTACCTGCGAAGTGGGAATTCTTCCCCGGCCCCACGGCAGCGCTCTTTTTACCCGGGGTGAAACGCAGGTATTGGGTGTGCTCACTTTGGGATCGGGCCAGGATGAGCAACGCGTGGAAACCCTCAGCGGCGAAGAGTCCCGGCAGTTCATGCTGCACTACAACTTCCCGCCCTATTCAGTGGGCGAAGTTAAGCGCCTCGGCGCGCCCAGCCGCCGCGATATCGGCCATGGCGGACTTTCCACCCGGGCCTTGGAAAGTGTATTGCCCGATAAGGAAAAATTTGACTACACCATTCGTTTGGTTTCCGAAGTACTGGAATCCAACGGCTCTTCTTCCATGGGCACGGTCTGCGCCGGCACTTTGGCTCTGATGGATGGTGGTGTCCCGATTAAGTGGCCAGTGTCCGGCATTGCCATGGGCCTGGTCAAAGAAGGCGATCAGGTAGTGGTGCTTTCCGATATCCTGGGCGACGAAGATCACACCGGCGATATGGACTTCAAGGTCACGGGTACCAAAGACGGGGTCACAGCCCTGCAGATGGATATCAAGATTTTGGAACTCTCCAAGGAGATCATGCAACGCGCTTTGGAGCAAGCCCGCGCTGGACGCTTACATATTCTGGGCAAGATGCTTGAAGCACTGGCCGAGCCCCGGGCCGACATCTCCCAATATGCGCCCAAGATCTTCACCATCAAAATTCATCCTGACAAAATCCGCGATGTCATCGGTCCGGGCGGCAAAATCATCCGCGCCATCCAGTCCGAGACCAACACCAAGATCGAGATCGAAGACAGCGGCGTGGTCAAAATCGCCGCCACCAACGAGGCCGAAGGCCAAATGGCCGTGGAGCAGATCAAGGCCATTGCCATGGAGCCTGAAGAGGGCGCCATTTATGAAGGCAAGGTGGTCAAAATCACCGACTTCGGCGCTTTTGTGCAGCTGGCTCCCGGCACAGACGGTCTTGTGCATATCTCTCAGCTTGCCAACCGCCGCGTGGCCAAAGTGACCGACGTGGTCAACGAGGGAGACGTTATCAAAGTCAAGGTGCTGGAAATTTCCCAGGACGGCCGCATCCGGCTGAGCCTCAAAGCAGCCCTGGAAGAGGAAAAAAATCAAGGTGGCTCAAAAAACGACGCTCCCTAATGGCATCCGCATCGTCTCCAAAAGCTTGCCCCACGTCCGCTCCGTCTCCATGGGGGTCTGGGTTGACGTGGGCGCCAGAGACGAATCCAACGAACAGAGCGGCTTGTCCCATTTCATCGAGCACATGATCTTCAAGGGGACCTCCCGCCGCTCAGCCTACCAGATCGCCAAAGAGTTCGACGCCATCGGCGGCCACACCAACGCCTTTACTTCCATGGAAAACACCTGCTACCACGCCCGGGTGATGGATACTCACCTGGACACCATGGTGGATATTCTCTCGGACATCTTCCTCAACTCGGTCTTCGATCCCCAGGAAGTGGAACGCGAACGGCCGGTCATCCTGCAGGAGATCGGCATGGTGGAAGATACCCCCGAAGAGTACGTGCATGTGCTCAATGGTTATAACTTCTGGGGCGACCATCCCCTGGGGCGCTCCATCTTGGGAAGCCGCGAGAATATCCTCAATTTTTCGGCCCCGACCATCAAGGAGTTCTTCCACCGGTTCTACCATCCAGACCAGATCGTGATCTCCGTGGCTGGTAATGTGGAACACGACCGCATTGTCGACATGGTGGGACCCGCCTTTGGCAATATCCACAACGGCGACCCATTGCCTAAGCGCACCGCGCCGATTGTGCGCCCCAAGAACCAGACACGCAAGCGCTCACTGGAGCAGGTGCATGTCTGCCTGGCCACACCCGGCTTGGCGGTAACCGACCCCGGACGCTTCGCTTTTTCCCTCATGAGCACGATCCTGGGCGGCAACATGAGTTCGCGCTTATTTCAAGAGATCCGCGAAAAGCGCGGGTTGGCCTATTCGGTCTATTCCTACATGCTGTCCCATGTGGACAGCGGCATGTTCGGCGTATATGCCGGCGTGGGTGCTCAGAACGTGCGCCAGACCATTGATCTGATCGTGCAAGGCATGCAGCATCTTTGTAAGGCACCCGTTACGGCCGAAGAGCTGCGTGATGCCAAGGAGTATACCAAGGGCAATCTCTACCTGGCTGATGAAAGCGCGGACAATCAGATGGTGCGCCTGGCCCAGAACGAGCTGCATTTCAAACACTATGTCCCCATTGAGAAAGTAGTAAAAAACCTCGAAGCCGTCAGCGCCGAAGAGATACAAGCCCTGGCCCAGCGGCTGTTCAAGCCGGAGCAAACTTCTCTGACTCTTTTGGGGCCGGTAAAAGAGAAGATCAGCTTGAAGTAAAGTGCCAGTGGGTTTTTGGCCGCATGGCCGGGCGGTCCGATGGAAGTAAAGGGCGGTCGGGAATTAATAATCGCCATGCCTGTAGAAATCGAACGCAAATTTCTGGTCTCTGGCACGCAGTGGCGCCAAGCCCAGGGAATCCCATACAGTCAAGGCTATTTGAACCGGGACAAGGAACGCACGGTCCGGGTCCGCATCGCTGGCGCCAAGGCTTATTTGACCATCAAAGGCATATCACGCGGGGCCGCGCGGACCGAGTTTGAGTACGAAGTGCCACCAGCCGAGGCCGCGCAGATGTTGGAATTGTGCGACGGCCCCATTCTTCGCAAAACACGTTATACTCTCCAATACAAAGGCTTTACCTGGGAAGTCGACGAGTTCTTGGAAGAAAACAAGGGACTGGTGATCGCCGAAGTAGAACTTCGAGCCGAAGATCAGCCCTTCGAGCGTCCGGTCTGGGTGGGACGTGAAGTGACCGGAGATCCGCGGTATTACAACGCCAACCTCGTGGTTCATCCCTACCGTGAATGGCGAGGCAAGGATGGCTCCGTCTAATCAAGAAGCTTGGGGGCCTTTGATTCGAAAGTTCGATTGGAAGTAATTGCCATATTGCAGCGGATTATTGTACTTTGAATTCAAATTCTACAGAGTAGACACTACCATGACCCAATCCATCATCGCCATTAAACGCTTGAACCCTGAACGTGATGCGGACATTCCTTTACCGCGTTACATGACCTCACACGCGGCTGGCATGGATCTGTGCGCGGCGGTAGAAAAAGCATTGACCCTGGAACACGGCCAGATTGTTCTGATCCCCACCGGCCTGGCCATGGCCTTGCCCCACGGCCATGAAGCCCAGATCCGCCCTCGCAGCGGCCTGGCCATCAAGCATGGTATTACGGTGGTCAACGCCCCAGGTACCATTGACAGCGATTATCGCGGTGAAGTCAAAGTGGGCTTGATCAATCTGGGCCCACAACCTTACACCATTCAACGTGGCGAGCGCATTGCCCAGATGGTGGTGCAGCGGGTCGAGCAGTTGACTCTGCAGGTCGTGGAAGAACTGGAAGAAACCTCGCGCAATAGCGGCGGGTTTGGAAGTACGGGGATTCGTTGAATAGTTGATTCGTTGATTGGTCGAATCGGGAAAGCTCTCTAATTTAAAGAGTCGAAGCATTGTCTGTCGCGCTACAGTGGACTTAAGATGATGAATGCAATGACGACGAACGACCCGCAATGCTGCCTTAGTGTGTGTCTGCTGGCCAGCGGCAGTAAAGGCAACGCGATCTATGTGAGCGACGGGCAGAGTGCCATTCTGGTGGATGCCGGGCTGTCCGGCGTTGAAATGGAGCGGCGCTTCGCGGCCGCCGGTCTGGAAATCGGCGCGCTCACAGCCATTGTGGTGTCCCACGAGCACAGCGATCATATCCGCGGCGTGGGCGTATTGTCGCGCCGCTATCAGTTGCCGGTCTATATTTCACCGGGCACGGAAAAAGCTTGCGGCACCCAATTGGGCAGGCTTCACGAAGTGCGCTATTTTGAAATCGGCCGGACTTTTATCCTGGATGGACTATCCATTCACCCCTTTGCCACTTCGCACGACGCAGCCGACCCGGCCGGCTTTACCATCAGCCAAAATGGCCGCAAGATCGGCATCGCCACGGACCTGGGCATTGCGACCGGCATGGTCAAGCAGCATTTGAAAAGTTGCGACCTGCTGATCTTGGAAGCCAACCATGATCCCACCATGCTCATCGAAGGACCCTATCCCTGGCCCCTCAAACAGCGCATCAAAAGCCGCAACGGCCATCTCTCCAACCAGGAATCGGGCGACCTGCTGGCCGAAATCCATCACGACGGTTTGTGCCACGTGATTCTGGCCCACCTGAGCGAAACCAATAATACTCCCCAGATTGCTTTGCAAACCGTGGAAAAATTGCTGGCCGGCGCAAACTGCCGCTTCGAGCTTCACGTGGCCCATCAGGATTGCTGCAGTAAACTTCTAGTTTTGCGCTGAAGGCGCTTGGTCTTTGGCGGATTTAGGCGTGCGCAAGAACAAATCAGGACACGATCAGAGTGTCGCTCTCCGCTCGTGCCATTACTCCCGATTTATTATTGCTGTTTGGTGGCGTCGTGCCACTCTTCTCCTTGGCTGGATTGGTTACGGCCTGCAGGAGATTGAGGATCAGCAGTTGCATCTTGAGGTTGCGGTCATTCATGCGCGCCAGGATCTCCTTGGGCCGCGTGACCATTTCGAGGGTGAAGGGGATGTCGCCGGATTCCCGAATATTCAATTGATTGGGCTTGGGGTTCGGCACGGCGATTTTGTCCAGCACCGGCGATAGGCTCTGGCGCAGTTGGGCGAGTCGTTCATTGACGCGGGTGAGCTGGTCGCGGTTGCCTACGTTTTTAAATACAAAGTCGGTTTTATCTTCCGAGGCGCTGTTCAAGCCTACGAAACTCAGTGTGTGGTCTCCGAATTCCTGCCGCACAACTTTTTCAATGATGCGGCCGATGTAGTAGGCGATGTCGGAGAGGGGCAGATTGAGGTCAATTCCGACCGTATTCTCAGCCACCGAATAGGTGCGTTCGAACTGCCCAGCCTGAAATTCGATGCGCTGACCGCTGGCAAAAGCATGGCCGCAGCGGATGCCGGCGATGATCCAGTCCGACATATTGGCGTTGTCGATGTGTACCCCTGAGATGTCGGCATCCGAGAGGTTGGCGCCGGTGAAAATGGCATTTCGTAAATCGGAATCTCTGAGATCGGCGTGCATCATGCGCGCTTTGCTCAGATCCGATCCTTTCAATACAGCTTTGTGCAGGTGGGCCTGACTCAGATCGGCCTGGGTCAAGTCCGCGTCGCTCAGATCGGTGCGGATCAGTTTGGCCCGGCTGAGTTTGGCGGCCGCTAAAATGCTGGCAGCCATACGGGCCCCGGTCAAATCCGCCTGCTGCAGGTCGGCGCCATCGCACATGGCTTTGGAGAGATTGACCATCTTCAGGTCGCAAAATACGAGGTTGGCGTCGCGTAAATCACTATGGGCCAGATTGGCGCCGCTCACATCGGCCTTCTTCAAAACCGCTTTGCGCAGGTCGGCGTGGCTGAGTTGGGCTTTTTGCAACTGGGCCTGGGTCAGGTTGGCGGATTTAAGTTTAGCGTGATTCAAAGTGGCGCCGTTCAAGTCAGCTTCACTGAAATCAGCCTGAGTCAATTGGGCCCAACTTAGGTCTGCCATGGCCAAGGCGGCCCCGCTGAAGCGGGCTTGGGCTCCTTTGGCGTGGATCAAGCGAGCGCGGCTCAAGCGGGCGTTGCTGAAGTCCGCGCCGGTCAAATCGGTTTTGCTCAAGTTGGCTTCTTCCAAAAGCGTGTCGCGCAGGTCAGCCCCGCGTAAATTGGCTTGGCTTAAATCCACCTGCCGCAGGTCATGGCCGTGCAGGATGACTCCTTTGAGTTTGGCGGTTTTCAGGTTTTGCTTGTTGAGGACCGCATCGGTGAGATCCGCGCCATCCAGAATGGTGCCGGAAAGGTCTGCATCGGTCAACACAGCGCCGGATAGATCGGCGTTATTGAGTTTGGTAGCGTTCAGACGGGCGTTTTTCAGATCGGCGTTGTTCAGGCGCGCTTGTTCCAGGTTGGCGCCATTTAAGACCGCCCGGGTCAGATCCGCCCCTGATAGATCGCAGGCAAAGAGGCGGGCGGCGTTCAACTCCACCTGGCGGAGCACGGCATTGGTTAAGATCGCTTTATGCAGATTGGCTGACAGAAGCATGGCGCCCGTCATTTGGGCTTCGGTGAGATCCGCGTTGCTGAGATTGGCGTGGCGCAAATTGGTATCGTTTAAGTTGGCGCTGCTCAGAAGCGTACCGCTTAAGTCGGAACCGCTGAGATCCATGCCACTCAGGTTAAAGCCACGCAGATCCAGCCCCTTGAGCGTGCAACGCGCCAGCGACGGATTTTTTACGGTCCCGTCCGCTCGGAATTCGTTCCATTGATCGGCGCTGAGGATTGTAATGAGTTCTCGTGCATCACGTGTTTCAGTTTTCATGGTTCTCTTCCTTTTCCAGTTTAATCAAAAAGCCGAATCCGTCGGTGCCTCTTTATGGCAGCTCTCAAGCGTGATTGGATAAAAACGATCTTGATTAGAGCACGCGTTAGCTCTCACTCGAACGGAGGGGATCTGGAACATGGTCGAACTCATCCTGCTCGGCATTCATAAAAGGTCATTTCCGCAATGTCAAACAGTATCTCGCCGGCCACGAGAGGGCTTAACGCATGAACGATCGGATGAACTTCTGAACCGCTGTTTTACCGCGGTAGATACCGAAGTGACCTTCCAGAAGTAAATCTGCGTCGAGGTCCAAGAGCTTGGCAAGGGAGGCTTGATACTGCTTTTCATTGGAGCGCAAGGCCGGGTGGATGGGGCCATGCACATCTTGGCCGAAAACAATTCGCTGGCCACTGATTTCGGTGTGATAGATCACAGAGCCAGGGGAGTGGCCGGGCCAGTGAACCGCAGTGACGGCGCCGGAGCCTATGGGCAAGACGGTCTCTTCCTGGTCCAGCTTGAGATCGATGGGCAGCGGTGCCATTCGTTCACCATACCAGGCCGCGGCCGTGACCTGGCTGTCGCCAGTTTCCAGATAGGCCGCATCCAAGGCATGGACCACAATCCGGCAGCTAAAAATGCGCCGCGCGGCCGCGGCTCCTCCGGTATGATCAAAATGGCAGTGGGTCAACAGCAGATAGTCAATGGGCACTTCGGCCGGCAAACAGCGGGCAATATTGGTCAGCATTTGGTCATGACCATGGCCCGTGCCGGCATCCACCAGAGCCGCGGCGGTTCCGAACCGGATGAGATAAATGGCCGCGTCGGCCGGATGGGTCAATTCATCTCCGCCCACTTGCCACAGGTTGTCCAGAATCATCTTCATTGGGAGCTTCCCTCACTTCCGCAATCTTGAATTCCAGAACGACCATGGGTAGTATGGCACCATGTCATTGCTTCTTTCTGCCAAGATCCGGCTTGTGTTGCAACAGAAGAGTGTATTGCTTCTTTTGGCGGCCTCAACCTTCATGTGGGCTGGTTGCGCCTCCCAGGTGTTATCCCCGCCCTCTCGCTCTTTGCCTGGGATCGAACCGGCACTTATGAGGCCCTTGCTGCCTGCAATCCAATTTACGATTCAAGTGGGGGCCTTTTCAACTTCCGAGCGTGCCGCGCGCTATGCGGAATCCCTCCAGGCGGCCGGGCTGGACGCTTTCTATTTCATTGATACGGATGGATTGTGCAAGGTGCGTTTTGAGAAGTTCGATACCAAGGAGGCGGCCTTGGAACGGGCGACGGCCCTTAGAGCCCAAGGTCTGATTCAGGAGTTTTATATTGTCCATCCCCAGCCGGAGAGCACCCGAGCCGATGCCGAGGCGGCACTGCAGGAAAGTTTGGTGGAAACCGCCCGGCGATTTGTGGGCACACCCTACCGCTGGGGCGGCAACTCTCCGAAAGATGGCTTCGATTGCAGCGGCTTGACCATGACGGTTTATCGCCTCAATGGTCTGGAATTGCCACGCAGTTCCCGTGAACAATACTTGCTGGGCACTCCAGTATCCCGTGAAGAATTACGCGGTGGCGATCTGGTATTTTTTGCCACCAATGGCGGCAACCGCATTTCCCACGTGGGCATTTACAGTGGCCAGGATCGTTTTATCCACGCGCCCGGCCGGGGCAAGTATATCCGTACCACCTCCATGTCCAACAGCTATTTTAAATCTCATTTCCAAGGCGCCCGGCGATACTACTAGAGGCCCTTTGGATCACACGACCTGTTGCTTCCAAAGCCGGTGACTCTGTTTTTAGGGATCAATCCATTTTTGGGTGGAAACGGTCCACCTATTATTGATATGATCAATCCCGAGAACAAGAAAACTTCCTCCGCGCATCTCTTCTCCACGGTTATAATCTGAATACATTTCCGATTGAACGTCCATGACCTTTTAACTTTGTTCATTTTGAAAGGAGGCACCATGGAAAAGCCAAGCAAGGATCTTTATTACTCCTATTCACCCCAGAAGGCTTGGACCCAATGGGTTTCGCAAGCCATGCAACCCCTATTCGGCGGCAATTTGGCCCCGGACGCGCTGGCCCAATCGATTTTGCCCGGATGGACTTTTGCCAATGTGGTCAACGTCACGGAACAAAACTCATCTTCGCCTGAAACAGAGCGCGATGTCGTGGCCCAACAAAGCTATGGCAAACAATTGGGCCGATTGATGGATGCGGTGATGGCGCTCATTGATGAGCTTCCCAAGAACGCTCGTCAAAACGAGGCCTTTGATAAACTCAGGGAGCTATCGGAGAAGATCAACAATATCAAAAAAGGATGGGAACCTACGCGCCTGAGAAGACTCAAGGAAGAACTTGAGTCGCTCCGGCTCAATCGCCCCGAAGAATATCGTCGTATTGCTTCGGATCTGGTTGAAAACGCCGCAGCTCTGCAAACAAAGTGAGATCAACGTATTTCGCTCATCTCAGGATCGAATTGTACGATACGATTTCTTCCCAAACCTTTGGCGCGGTAAAGTGCTTTGTCGGATTTTTCCACCAGGTTTTTGGGGGAAGTGTCGCCATTGGGGATTTCGGAGGATATTCCATAGCTCAAGGTAATGTACTCACTGACCGCGGAGGCCCGGTGCTTGATGCACAGGCTGCCGATAGCCATTTTGACTTTCTTAGCCACCCGGGCCGCGCCTTCAAGGTCGGTGTTGGGTAGAATCATGGCAAACTCTTCACCCCCATAGCGGGCCACCAAGTCCATGGGGCGCTTGAGGACGCCGTTAATAGCCTGGGCCACGGCATACAGGGTTTCGTCGCCTTTCACGTGGCCATAGGTATCATTGTAATCCTTGAAGTAGTCAATGTCGCATAAAATGACCGTCAGAGGGGAACTGTCGCGCCGGGCGCGGCGCCATTCATCGGCCAGACGCTCATCAAAGCGGCGGCGGTTGGCGATTTGGGTCAGGTCGTCCAAGGCCGCGAGGCGCAGCAACTCTTCGTTGGCCTTTTGCAGGGCCAGCTCGACTTGCTTGTGCTTACTGATATCGATCAAGGTGCCCACCATACGCAGCACCGCCCCCTCGTCATCGCGTTCCACCGTGCGACCGCGCACTTGAAACCAGCGCCATTGGCCCTTTTCCGTCAGCATGCGGATTTCGATTTGAAAGGCATTCTCAACGCTTTTGGAGACATTTTCAAAGGTGCCCTCCAGAATGGGCAGATCTTCGGGGTGCGTAAGGGTAATCCAGGTTTCAAAGCTGTAGGGCAGCTCACCGGTGTTATATCCCAGCATCTCGAACCAGCGGGGGCTGTAATAGATTTGCTCAAGCTTCGGCAGATAGTCCCATAACCCCTCACCCGCCGAATCCAAGGCCAGGTTAAGCCGTTTTTCGCTAAGGTGCTGAGCCTGTTCGTGGCGCGCCTGGCGCAAGGCTTTGGAAAATGATCGACTCAAGGTTTGGACATCGGTCTGGTCAATGTAGGCATACCCCCGGGGATTGTTGGCCAAACCGATAAACCCGGCAATGCCCGCTTCACTGGGCAGTGGGACCGCCAGCAAGGTTTTGATATCCGGATAACTCTTGGGCAAGGGTTGCCAGGGAGAGCGGCTTTGGGGCGCTTGGGTGGCGAAGGCTTCGCCGGTGTCCACCAGTTCCTGCCAGAAGCTGTTCATTTCAAAACGTTTGATAATATGAGACTTTGCTTGGACCCTTTCATCATCACCTTGACGCACTTCAGCCACCACGCGCCACCCCCCGACCTCCTGTTGCTCCACCATAAAGCCGAAGGGGCTGGCGGTCAGCTCTTGGGCAACGCGCACAAAAGTTTTGGCCAAGGCATGTTCGCTGCGATCCACAAAAATTTGTTCCAATACCTGGTTGATGGCATCCAGTAGTTTGGATTCACGATGCATTTGCTCGCCGGTGACTTCCCGCTCCAAAACTTCCAGCTTCAACCGCTGATTCATGTTCAGGATTTCGGATAAGCGGTCCTGGACCAGTTTTTCCAGCTCCGATTTGTAGCGGTTGAGTTCCTCCTCGAGCCCTTGCATTTTGGAAAGGTCACGCGCCAGCAGCAGATTTTTATATCCCAATTGTGTGATCTGCTGCGCCAGACTCTCAATCCAAACCAGCACGCGCTCAAATTCACGACGGGTGCCCCTGGGGCAGATATCGGCCTCGGTCAGCAGTTGGGTGGGGTCGATGCCGATGCGCAACGCATATTGCTGGAGCTTTGTGGGATCGGCCATCTCCGGGCACCATTGACTGATCCACCAGTTGGCCAGATGCTGTCCCTGAATAATAATGGGCACGGCTGCCTTCAGAATTCCAAGGTGGGCACAGGTATCGATGATGGAGGTCTGGTTGGTTTTGATCTTCTCCGAGAGCAATTGAAAATTTTGGAGGCAATCCTCGGCTCCTGCCGATGATTTTCGCACCATTTGGCACAAGGACAAATCATTGCTCGGTTCCGTCAATGGATGTCCGTCCGGATCGCAGATGACCGATTTGACACAGCCAAACTGGGCCAAGGCGTCTTGCAGTTGTTGCAGGTCTTCAAGGTGAATAAGATCCAGTAAATTCACATCACCGGTTAAGTGCTTCCGATCCGTGCTATTAGTGGAAAACGTCCCGCTCATCTTGCTACTTTCTACAGTCCTGACAAATAAAAAAACCGGATTACCGCCTGGCAACCCGGTCAATGGATCATGTTGTATCTTTTACCAGGCAGCCCAGCCATCCACCTATGTGGACCCGAAACTTTCCGTCCTCCGGTTACCCGAAGTTTGGCATTTTCTGGTGTTGCAGCCATTTTGGTTATCGCAATGATGATGCCAAAAATCTTCGTGGGGGCGCCGATGGATAATATTTTAATATAACTGTATATTTATTTGGCGCTGGGATGCCACGGCCTTTTGGCGACTTACGATTATGTAAACAAATACTCTATTTCTATGAACTCATTTATCCTGCTGGAAAATAGTTCCACACCTCTGCTTAATGGGAGCAAGGCATGCCCTGAACGCCTATAGCCCCGATATTACAGGGATGAATGCGCATTGCGCCTTGACACCCCGAAAGTGGTTCTCTATAGTAAACCCGTTGAAAAAAAACAACCAGAGGACTCAAGAGTTTTCATCAAAACCCGATAGAAGCGGTATCAATGGGAACAAGGCCCGCGGCCTTGGTTAATGGGCTTAAAAGTTCCACCATAAGGAGACGGTTTATGACCGACAATCGATGGTTATTCATATTAACAATGATGTGCCTGCTGATCGGACATTCGGCAGCCGGAGCCGAAGCCAAGCCCGTGGCAGCCGTTTCCACCCAAGACATGACTCCCATGCAGACGGTTCAAACACGCATCGATCAGATCGTCGCCGCGCTGACCGACCCCGAGCTTTCCAAGCCGGCCAATAAAGTGGCGCAACGGGACCGGATATGGGAAATCGCCATACCCATGTTTGATTTTACCGAGATCAGCCGGCGCACGGTGGGAGCGAAATGGACCACTTTTTCAGAGGCGGAGCAAAAACGCTTCACTGACCTTTTCACTCGTTTCCTGGGCAATACCTATCTTGATAAGATCCAGGGGGAATACCATAATGAAAAGGTTACCTACCTCAAAGAGCTGATCAAAGAACCCCAAGCCGTGGTGCGCACCAAGCTGGTTCGGGACAACGCCGAATTGCCCATTGACTACCGCATGAAAAAAGAAGATGGCCAATGGAAGATATATGATATTTTGGTAGAAGATGGTGTCAGCCTGGTGCAAAACTATCGCGTGCAGTTTCAGACCATTCTTCAAAAAGAAACACCGGCCCAACTCATCGAGCGTTTAGAAGTAAAGATCAAGGAACAGCAGGCGCAGCCCGCGCCGCAAACCAAATAGCTTTGCGACCAGAAATTGAGCAGGATATGAAACCAATTCTTCTGGCGGCTGTGCTGATGGTTGCGATTGCAAGTTGGCTTCTCGCCGGGTGTGCGGGCGCCCGCCCAAAGGCCGATTTCGATCCTGAAGCAATAGACCCCCAGATGAGCCCCGCAGCTGAAACTTCGCCGTCACAGCCGCCCGCGAAACCCTCTACTGAGGATTCCAGCGCCTTGAGCGATGAGGAAGCCTCGCTGCTCGAAGATGATTCCGGTTTGCCAGAAGATCGGTCGGAAGAAATTTATACAGTAGCCGACCCCTTGGAGCCGTTCAACCGGGCCATATATGTTTTTAACGACAAGCTCTACTTTTGGGTCATGAAGCCGGTGGCCGTTGGTTATCGTGCCGTGGTGCCCTCGCCGGCACGCGGCGGGGTGAAGAATTTTTTCTACAACCTTACTGCACCGGTTCGCATCGTGAACAATATTTTACAAGGCAAAGGGCAAGCCGCTGAAGCGGAGTGGGCTCGATTTCTCTACAACTCTACAGTGGGCGTCCTAGGTTTCGGCAATCCGGCCCGTAATAATCCAAAACTCAATCCCAAAGAAGAGGACCTGGGCCTGACCTTGGCCGATTACGGCATTGGAGATGGTTTCTATCTGATGCTGCCTTTTTTAGGGCCCTCTACCCTCAGAGACAGCGCTGGTCTGGTCGGCGACGCCTTTCTCAATCCTGTGGCATATATTAATCCCTGGGAAGCATCCCTTGGCGTCGGCGCCTACAACCAGCTCAACAACCTTTCCTTCCGTATCGGTGACTACGAATCCCTCAAGAAAGCCGCCATGGACCCCTACGTCTCTTTTCGAAATGCTTATATCCAGCTGCGCCAGTCCAAGATCAGGCAGTAGGTAGAACCTGAGAAGACGGGAACCAGCGGGCTTGGAGTGGAAGACACAGCTTAAGCCAGTTTTCTCCTGCAAAGCGGTTGGCGAGAAAGAAAAACGCATTGGGAAAAGTAGGCAACGAAGCGTATATTCCATCATACCCGCGCAGTCGTGAATCCAGCCATGGCATCTCACAACTTGGGATTCAGTTCTTTGCGGGTGTGATGTATCTTCGATTGAATAGCATTCCATCCCTCAATGAGTTACAAAAAATAAGATCCAGCTGATCACTTGCTGAAATTCGGTTTTCGTTTTGTGATGAACGCGGTCAGGCCCTCCATGCCCTCGGGGTGATTGGCGCATGTGGATAGTCCTTCACGTTCCAGTTCCAGTTGAAATTCGAGTGAGTGGCCAAAGGAATCTGTGAGCAGCCGTTTAGCCCAGCCAAAGGCGTGCAATGAACCTTCAGTGATACGGGTCAACATCGTGATGGCGGCTTCACGGGCCGTGCCGTCAGCTACCACTTGGGTCGCCAAACCCCATTGCAAGGCTTGCTGGGAAGAAA
Organism: Deltaproteobacteria bacterium; assembly: GCA_021824175.1. Taxonomy (GTDB): domain Bacteria; phylum Desulfobacterota; class Desulfobacteria; order Desulfobacterales; family Desulfosarcinaceae; genus Desulfatitalea. The sequence goes on along the minus strand of JAKALP010000021.1, from coordinate 62,063 downwards.
TAGGCTGGTCAAAGGCGGCGATCTCCATGGCGCGGGCCAATCCCACCAAACGCGGCAAAGTAAAGGTGCCGCCCCCATCGATACACAACCCACTGGAAGAATAGGCCTGCCGGAGAGTGGCCGACTGCTCCATGATTCGGAAATCGCAGGCCATGGCCAATGAAAAACCGCCGCCGGCGGCGACACCATGCACTGCGGCCACCACGGGTTTGCGCATGCGTCGGATTTCAAGAATGGCGGCGTGAAATTGGGCCGCCAACTTGTGAAAGGATGCGCCGGCGCTTTTGGAGTAACCAACCACCCATTTCAGGTCGCCTCCGGCGCAAAACGCCTTTCCTTCGCCTGCCAACAGGACGCCCCGCACGACTGGGTCCATAGCGATGTGGGTCAATTGCTGCGCTAATTCAGTGATCATCTTAAGATCAAAAGCGTTGTAGGCATTGGGGCGATTCAGGATCACATGAGCAATCCCATGATTTAGGGTGACATCAACCAAAGCATTCATGAAACCTCCTGCGGCATGGAGTCGGTTAGGTGTTGTAGAAAATCTTCGATCGCTGCGAGCGATCTACGGGGCTGGGCCTGAAGAAGAAAATGAGGACCATCGATTCGCGCCACCTTTAAGTGGGGTATGGCGGAAGTAAAATCCGAAAGCGCGCCAGCAGGCACAGTGTGGTCCCCAGTGGCTTGCAGGTATAGACAGGGGACCTTCACGCGTTTCAGCCACGGCCGGACATCCAGCTGGTGGATGACCTCGAGCCGATGAAGGAGAATCTCGATCGGAACAACCGGTTTTATTTGTTTCCACAACCCAAGCAGTACTTCAGCACTATGCCGCCCGCCTTTTACAAAATACTTCAAGATGGAAATAGGCCATGGCAACTTTAACAACGTTGCTATAGGCAAATACCTCCTTAAGCCCAACAATCGCGGCCGCGGCGCGCGTGCAAAGGTCGCGCAAAGTATCAAGGCCTTAGCCCGGATGCGACCCGAGGCTACCAACACCACGGCCACGGGGCCTGAAAACGATTCGGCCAGGACAACGACTTCTTCCTTAGGAGTTATTTGATCCGCGGCCCACTGAACGGTTTGATCTATATTTAAGCGCTCTTTTGCGGGATAGCGGATAGTCTGCACCTTTACTTCCGATGGAAGAATTTTGCGGAGGGGTTCAATAGAGATGCCAGTGCCATCCAGCCCGGGCAGAAAGATCAGCTTTTGACCATTGAGAGGGCTCATATCTGCATTCACCGGAAGAAGGGGTTGCTCTTGGGCCCTAAAGCACTTACTCAGGATAGCCATCCCACGAAGCAACTACATAGCCGCATACCCACCATCCACAGTAACCACGCTGCCGGTGGCGAAACGGGCGCGTTCCGAAGCCAGAAAGGCCACAAAGTTGGCGATATCCATCGGCTCTCCAGCCGGCGGGTCCTTGGGAAGCAATTCACGCCAGCGTTCCGGGTCGCCAAACCTCTTTTGAGCACCGCTGCGTAAAAGTATCTCCAGCCGTGCGGTTTTGATCAGGCCGGGATTAATTGCCAGCACACGGATGCCGTCCCGCAGACTGCGCGCACCCAAAGCCCGGGTAAAAGCCATCAGGGCGGCATTTCCCGTTCCACCGGCGATATACTCCCAGTGGGGCCGCTCACCGGCCGCACCAATAATGTTGATGATGACGCCCTTGCCACGCGCACGCATCAGGGGATATACCTCCCGGCACAGGTTGATATAGCCAAACACCTTGAGATCCCATGCTTCGCGCCATTGGGGCTCCTTGATCTGCCAAAGGTCGCCACGGGGAATGGCCCCGGCGTTATTGATCAATATATCGATTTCAGTGCAGGCCGTGGCTAGTGCGCGCGCGGAATCACCTTTTGTCAAATCGATAGCGTGAAGGGCAATGGTGGTTTGATATTGGGACGCGATCGTCTCTTTGGTCTGGCGCAATGCCTCTTCCCCTCTGGCAGCCAGGTGGAGCGTGCAGCCCTCGGCCGCCAGCAACTCGGCACAGGCCCGGCCAATCCCCTTGGACCCGCCGGTGATTAACACCTTTTTACCTTTCAAATTCAAATCCATGGTTATTCTCCCGATGGTTTGATGAGTTCGCATTTGAGGTGATGGATTTTTACAGGAAGCCTTAACGTGAACTCATATTTAAACGCAGTCACCTCGTTGGGCGAAATGGGTATTTTCTTCAATAGCATGGGGCAGTGGATTTTGGGAAACTATCGCCCCATCGTTTTTGAAATAACAAATACCATCTTTTTTTTCTTCGCATGGTGATGTACCTTGCGGGCCATGATAATGTGCTTGGTGATGGTTTCGGCTATAGTGTCAGAATTGAATCTGTCTGCAGGTATTCAAATGATATTATTAAGGATAGCCACTCATGTCAGCCCCACCTACTTTTGTTCCCATCGAGAATTTCATTCGTGATAACCATTGCTTTGCCTGCGGATCGAAAAATCCTTTCGGGCTGCATATGAAACTGGCTTGCAATGGCGAACGCGTGGCCAGTGAAGTGATGTTGCCTGGTCATTTATGTGGGTGGGGTAACCTCATCCATGGTGGAATTATCACTACTTTGTTGGATGAAACCATGAGCTGGGCCGCGATCCACCTGCTCAAACGGTTGATTTTGACCCGTACTATGGAAACCGAATTTATCCTGCCCGTGGCGCCCAACACCACGGTTCGCACTGAGGGATGGGTGGATCGGGTAGTCAAAAACACCGAAGCCCTGGTTAAAGCCGCTCTTTACGATGAAAATGAGCAGCTCTGCGCCCAATCCACCGGCCGCTTTGCCCTGCTGAGCGCCAAAATGATGCGCCGTCTGAAAATCATGGATGAAGGCACAATCGCAAGCTTTGAACAGCACTACGAACAAACATGAGTCGGATTTTATAGATAAGGCTAAAAATCCCTCCGGAGTTCGTCCTCCTGCCGCCTGCGCGTTTTTCCAATTCACACATTGCATCCCCAAAAGTCAGGCTTAACTTGAACCCAATTGAACCGGGCTGAGAACATTGAAAGGATGCAACCATGGATGTGCTTAATAAGATAAAACAAGATCGTAATCTCCTCGATGCCATCGACTGGGAGATGACTCCTGAAGAAGCGGTGCGGCTTTATTTGGAGTGGGGCAATAACTGGGCCAGGGGCAACTACGTGATTCGGTCCAAAAAAGATGAAACTTTTTATTTTGCCATCAGCACCTGGAAAGAGCCGCCAGTGATTTATCTGATCCGTCGCAACTCCGATGGCGCCGAAGAGCTGGCTCATATTGAAATGCCCAAAAGCATCCACCTGCAATTCATTAAAGAGAATGGTTCCCTCAAGGGCGTTTACAGTATTGAGGGGGTTGTTAAGGAATGGTTGCGCAAAGAGTTAGCAGCCGCATAAGTGCTTTGCTCTGTCGGTTTGGATTATTGCCCTGAATAGCCAGAGGGGCAATTTTATCTCATCCCTTGCCTGTGGCGGAGAGAGTTTTTTCAGCCATTTGGCGGGCTTGTTCGTTTCGGGAACATTCCGGACATAGTCCAATGAACTCCAACCGGTGGCCCATGATGGTGTAAACCGTGGCCCCATAAAGCTCATCTTCCAGGGTGTTGAGGGGCGCGATGGGGGCATCGTCCAGGCGTTCGCAGTGGATACAGCGGATGTGGTAGTGCTTCTGGGGGATGCCATCATACCGTTTCTGGCTGCCGCTCAACTCCAGGGTTTGGATCTCTCCAAGCGCAGTCAATATTTCAAGGTTACGATAGACGGTTCCCAAGCTGATCCGAGGCAGGCGTTTGCGTACTTGCTCGTAAAGGGCATCGGCGGTGGGATGATTGTGGGTCTTGCGCAGCTCTTCCAGGATGACCCGCCGCTGCTGGGTCATTCGCAGCTTGTCGGCGCGATCCAGCTCTCTGATATTATTGGCTCGGTCATTCATGTTTGGGTTGTTTCCGGTTTATTTTCCGGAGGGTATGGGCAGTGGGCCGCCTTAACCCTCCGGCGCTTTCCGCTAACGTTTCTCAATGGGCACAAAACTACATTCGTCAGGCCCGCAATACTCGCCAATATATTTGGACTCCGGCCGGTACAGCATCGGTTTTGGTGCTGCTTCGGCGTACTGTTCCTCGATCACATGTGCACACCATCCAGCCACTCGGGAGATAGCGAAAATTGGGGTGTACAGGTCCACCGGGATGCCCATGGAGTAATACAGTGAAGCGCTGTAGAAATCGACATTGACATAGATGTCAATTTTCTTGCGTTCCTTGAAGATCTTCTTGCCCTCTTTTTCCAAGATCGTTGAGATTTCATACCAGCGTGTGTCTCCGGCCAGTTCACCGGCCCGTTTGGACATGGGGGCCAGGATGTGGGCCCGGGGGTCATCGGTTTGATACACGGCATGACCCAGGCCCATAATAAGTTTGCCTTCATCCAAGGTTTTATTAATGTAGCTGGCGATGCGGTCGGGGCTGCCTATCTCCAGCAGCATCTCCATCACCCGTACGTTGGCGCCGCCGTGTAGTTCGCCGGAGAGAGAGCCGATGGCAGCCGAAACCGCGGCATACATATGGGCGCGGGTGGAGGCCACTTCACGGGCCGCGAAAGTAGAGGCGTTGAACGAGTGTTCAGCATGCAGCACTAAAGCCACATCCATGAAATGAACCAAGTCGGGATTGGGTTTCTGGCCCGTGAGCATGTAGAGGAAGTTGGCGGCATGGTTCATGGTTGGATCCGGGGTCACGGGCTCCTTGCCCTTGCGAATGCGTTCCCAGGCGGCAAGAACGGTGGCGAGTTTGGCAATCAGCCGGATGGCTTTGCGCGTGGCCATAGGGCGCGATTTGTCCGCGGCTTCTTTATCAGTAGTGGCCAGCAGGGCAACCGCGGCCTGCAATACATCCATGGGCAGCGCGCTGGGCGGACAGGTTTTGAGGGCTTCAATAATGGACTTCGGAATCTGGCGCTCGGCCGCCAATTGTTGTTTTAGTGAAGTCAACTGATCCTTGTTGGGCAGCTTCTCAAAAAGCAAAAGGTGCACAATCTCTTCAAAGCCGGCTTTGGCAGCCAAGTCCGAAGCCAAATAGCCACGGTAGATTAATTTTCCTTTGGCGCCGATTACGTCGCTTATTTTAGTGCTGGCTACCGTTACGCCTCGCAATCCGGTATTAATAGTCGGGGTGCATTCTTCTGCCATGGAGGTCTCCTTTTGATCTTGACGATATTTTAAAGCCGCCTGAGGCCGTGAATTTATCAGGAATCGGTATCATGTGTGAGCCGAAAAATAAACCATAAAGTGCAGCGTCTTTAAGCGGTTTTCAGTATAGCAGGCCCATCCGGGGAACTGGCTAATCCAGCTAAAGCTCCAGCGCAAGATTCTTGCTTTTGCGTCTCAATCGTGTTTATTTTCTTTAAAACGGTTTGCTTTCGTATCTTCCTACACACCTGGAAATTAATAAATGGTTGCGTCTCGCCTCTGGCTTCGGAGTTCATGAGACATCTATGTCTCGCCGTTGATCTGCAGGAAACACATCTGGCCAAGATAGGGTCGTCATAGATTCTGAATAGATTGATATTATTTATTATATTTTTTGATCGGGCTATCAAGGGTCGTGGCATGCTTCTTGATTTTATTTGGAGTCGATCGAATCCAAAAGGCGAGAATAGCGGAAAGATTACTTCGCGACCCAATTATGCGAGGATCGTCAAAAGCACCCATAAGCGATTTAACAAAGGGGGAATTTATGAAAATCAGTGTTGAAAAAAATCTTGTTGAATTTACACCAGAGAGCAATGAGGAGACCAAACAGCTGCAGAAATTATGGAATACGGTTGTTGACTGCGTCAAATTCAATAAAAAACTGGTGCCCATCGGCGAATTTGTTCCCCAAAAATCTAATCTGGCACGATTTGCGATTGAGGATAAATAATCTCATTGAACTTATTAGCTAAAACTAAAACAAGGAGGAGTAACCCATGCACAAGATCCTTGTAGCCTATATCAGTAGAACCGGAATGACGGAAAAAATGGCCAACTTAATCGCTGAAGGCATTCGCATGGGCGGCCATGAGCCTGTGTTGCGCAAGGTTTCGGAAATCAAGAGTGAAAAAGATCTTGCCGCTTATGATGGTTTCATTTTTGGCTGTCCCACCTATCATCGTGACATGACTGAAGGTATGAAAAATTTCTTATTCCTGGCTCAAAAAGCCAATCTCACAGGAAAAATGGGTGGCGCCTTTTGCGCCTACACTCATAGTGGGGAATCCGGTCCTATGATTTTCGACACCATGCAGCACGTCTATAAAATGGATATGACGGAGTTGGGCGCGCTTAATTTGAAAGAGCATATCATCGCCACCCAGGAAGGGATGAAGGCGTGTCAGGATTACGGTAAATCAGTGGCTAAAAAGATTAAATAGGTTAGAACTTTGAGGCGTCGATTCGCCGTTCTGTGGCCGGTGCCAGGGCGAATCGACGCTCATGTTTTGACTTAAAGACCCCTTGTTTTATTCCGGTTGCGGGGAGGGCATTCAAAAGGCCATTTTTTCAGGCGGCCGTCGCTCCGGGACATATTGATGAGCGATTGTCTCATCGTTCCAGGCTTGTGAGACATACAGGCTGCAATAGCAACTGCCGAACTCTTTAACATCAGGTGTGCGATAGACACAGGGGCATATAATGTCCCGGTCCGCCTCGCGATCGCCCGAAGCCAGCCGGCAGGGGCAGGCCATGTAGCCGTAACGCTCCTTGTTTCGCATGAGCGCTTCAAGCAGATCAAAGACCCGGTCCTTATCCTTGTTAAAATAGTAGCCTTTGGCTTCCTGGATTTTTTTCAAATTCTCATATAGCTGTGCAGTATCCATATTACAGACCAAGCGCCTCCTTGATCTCTTGTTCTTTGAATCCAACGATCACTTTTTCGCCAATAATAATGGTGGGAAAGGAGCATTTGGGGTTGAATTTCTTGACGTCCTCCAAAATCGCTTTGCGCTCATCGCCTTCCAGCAAATCCACATCCACGAACTCATATTTGATGGTGCAATCACTGAGTAGTTTTTTGGCGGACTTGCAATGACTGCAGGTACTCAGGCTGAATATTTTGACTTGATCTTGGCTCATCTCGGCTATCCTTTCGGCAACGAGGTTTGCGCTCTTTGCCCTTGCCTGGCGCGCAAATGGGGCGATTGCGAATTTAGCGGTTACCCTTAGAGAATACCTATTGCGGTGTGCAATGTCCCATCTAAATAATACAGGTTCGGTTAGAATGCAAACCCGCTCAAACGATCGGTCAATCTCATTAATTATTAGGACATAATAAAAAAATGGAGGTGGATACTTTGTTGGCGATAATTCCGTGCTTGACATCAGGTGATGGGACAGGTAATTAAATTAAGAATTATTACTAATAAGAATATATGTCCTATTACAATAATCATCCAAAACCAATTTTTTCCACGAAGGGAGAAGCCATGGAGATTGAAAAGAAAGCCGTTAAAGAGAAGAAAGAGGTTGCCATCCGGGATTTAACCACCTGCGATGCAACGGCCCAGATGCTTGAAAAAGCGCGCCGGGATGGCGTGGAAACCCAGTTTGACCGTGCGGTGAACATGAAGGCCTGCCCCATCGGCGCGGATTCGGCTTGCTGCAAACACTGCGCCATGGGGCCTTGCCGCCTCAATTCCAATGCACCTTACGACAAGGTGGGGGTGTGCGGCGCAAATATCGATACCATCCAATCCAGAAATTTCGCGCGCATGGTGGCTGCCGGCACTGCTTGCCATAATGACCATGGCATGGCCATGCTCAACATTTTCAGAGACGTGGTCAACGGCAAGATTAAGGACTATGCTATCCGGGATGTTGCCAAACTGGAGAGTGTGGCGTCCTCCATCGGTATCGAAACCGAAGGTCGCACCACCAAAGAAATCGCTTTAGATCTTTATGATGCCCTCGAAAAAACCTATACCCAGGTCGAGGGGGAAATTCCTTTTGCCAAGCGGGTACCGCCCAAGACTCTGGAGCTGTGGCGCAAACACAACATGGTACCGCGCGGGGCCATGCGTGAAATCATGGAGCTCATGAGCCGCACCCACATGGGCGTGGATCAGGACTACACCAATATCATCAAACAGATCAGTCGTACGGCCTTGGTGGATGGCTGGGGCGGCTCCATGGTGGCCACGGAGATCGGGGATATCATGTTCGGCACGCCTTCGCCGGTGACCATTGAAGTCAATATGGGGGTGCTCAAGCAAGATCAGGTCAACATTATCGTGCATGGTCATGAGCCCAATCTGTTCGAATCGATGCTGGCCTCTGTGAAAGAACCGACTTTGGTTGAGGCGGCCAAGGCGGCCGGTGCCAAGGGCATCAATTTGGTGGGCATGTGTTGCTCGGGCTTGGAAGTGCTTTCCCGGCATGGCGTACCCCACGCTGGCAACTTTTCTTCCACCGAACCGATTCTGATCACCGGCGCAGTTGATGCCATGGCGGTGGATATCCAATGCATCCAACAAGGCTTGGTGAAGGTGGCTGAATGCTATGGCACGCCATTGTTTACCACCAATCCGCGCTGCAAAATCGAAGGCGCCACCCATATCGAATTGGATGAGCACAATCCACAGTCATGCACCGACGATATCGTCATTCGGGCCATTACGCGTTTTAAAAACCGCAAATTCCCGGTGCAGATTCCCAAGAACGTTAATTTCGGAGTCCATGGGTTTTCCCATGAGTATATCAACTACATGCTGGGCGGAACCTTCCGCAGCTCCTACACTCCGTTGAACGACAACATCATTAACGGCCGCATCCGTGGCGTGGCCGGCGTGGTGGGGTGCACCAATCCTAGAGTAAAGCAGGACTGGGTGCACGTGGAGCTGGTCAAGGAACTGATCAAAAACGATGTGCTGGTGGTGCAAAGCGGCTGCTCCCAGATCGCACTGGCCAAGGCGGGATTGACCACCCCCGAAGCGGCTCACCTGGCAGGGCCGGGACTCAAGGAAGTATGCGAAACCGTAGGTATGCCGCCGGTTCTGGGCTTAGGCGCCTGCGTTGACAACAGCCGCATTCTGATTGCCTGCTCGGAAATGGTTCGAACCGGTGGGCTGGGGGATAGCATCGCCGATCTGCCCGTAGCGGGTTGTGCTCCGGAATATATGAGCGAAAAAGCCATTGCGATCGGGCAATATTTTGTGGCATCAGGTGTGTTTACCGTTTTCGGCGTCACATTCCCCATCACCAAGGGCACTAAGTTTGAAAAACTGCTCTTCGAAGGGTTGGAAACCCAGGGCTTTGGAAAATGGGGTTTTGCTCAGGACCCATATGAAATCGCTCGTCTCATGATCAACCACATCGATAAGAAGAGAAAAGCTCTCGGCCTGGACAAAACGCGCGAACGCGTACTGATGGATATGCAGGATCGCCGCGCCATCGATGCCGCATAATCGGAGATTTTCAAGATAACAGCCTAACGGCGCCCCGCGAGGGGCGCCGTTTTTTCATTGATTACTCATCTTCCTTTCCATATATTATGAGCATTTTCAGGCCTGAGAATGCATTTACGCATTAATGCTTTTTCTTAAATTCGGGTTAAGCAGGGGAACGGTTTTCTACTGGTGAACATGATTTAAACCGATAGTTGGCTGATTCATGCTTCTAGAACTTTCCATTCGCAATTTTGCTATCATTGAAGACTTACATATCCGGTTAGGATCTGGGCTGACCATTCTCAGCGGCGAGACCGGCGCCGGCAAGTCTATTATTATCAATGCCGTGAATTTGCTACTCGGCGGCCGCGCTTCGGCGGCTCTGATCCGCACGGGCGCTGAAAACGCCGAGTTGGAGGCACTTTTCGAAGTGCCGGCCAAAAGCGCTGTCGCCCAGGCGATGGGCGAATCCGGTTTTGATCCGGCCGAAGGTTTGATGGTGCGGCGCGTTATCTCCAGCAATGACCGCCACCGCAACTTTATCAACGGGCGAATGGCCACCATGCAGGCTTTGGGGGAGATGACTGCCCATTTGGCCAGCATTTCCGGCCAGCACGCCCATCAAGGGTTGTTACGGGAAGAGTCCCACCTTACCATCCTTGATCAATTCGGCGATCTTCTGGCGTTGCGGGCTCAATACAAAGAACGCTATGACCAATTGCTGCCGCTGATCCGCAGAGAAGCTGAGCTGCGCCAGCGACAGGCCCGCCAGGGCGAGCACCTGGAACTGTTGCGTTTTCAGCGCCAGGAGATTGAAGCCGCAAAGATTTCGCCGGACGAAGATCAACAACTCGAAAAAGAGCGGTTGCGCTTGAAAAACGGTGAGAGTCTTTTTCACACTGTGCAACAGGCGGTGGAGGGGCTTTATAGCAGCGACGGTGCCGTCTTCGAACGCCTGGGCCAACTGGCCAAGGAGCTTGGCAAGGCGGGTCGTCTGGATGATCGATTGGCGGCCAGAGCCACGGAATTGGAGGATCTGACGTTTCGTTGTGAAGATATCTCCGGGCATTTAAGGGATTATCTTCACAGTATTGATCTCGATCCCCAGCAACTCGAAGCGGTGGAAGCCCGCCTGGATCTGCTCAATAAGCTCAAGCGCAAGTATGGCGGCTCTCTCGAACGCGTGCTGGCCTTCGCAAAGGAAGTGGACCAGCAGCTCAGCGAGATCGAAAATTTGGATGAGACCATTGCCCAGGTGCGCTCCGAATTGGAGATAAGCCATCGGCAGGCGTGCCAATTGGCTGGAGAGCTTTCAACCCTGCGCGGCAAAGCGGCTCTGGCTTTGGCTCGCCAGGTGGAAGAAGAACTGGCTGCCCTCAAGATGGTGGGCACGCGCTTTGCGGTACAAGTACTTCCTGTACCTGCTGGTGAGGGCGGGGGATATCTTACCTATAAAAATAGAGGGTTGACCGAAACCGGCATGGACCGCGCCGTTTTCATGATCGCGCCCAATGTCGGCGAAGCCATCAAACCGTTGGCCAGTATTGCTTCGGGCGGTGAATTGTCCAGGGTGGTACTGGCGCTCAAGGCCATTCAGGCGGGCAATGAGGCGCTGGAGACAGTGGTGTTTGACGAGGTGGATGCCGGCATCGGCGGTGGCACGGCTGACGTGGTCGGGCAAAAATTGGCCGCCCTGGCACGCCGCCATCAAATTCTCTGCATTACCCATTTACCCCAAATTGCAAAATACGGCGACCATCACTTCCGGATCACCAAGCAGGTCGAAAAAGGGCGCACCCAAACCACCATCGTGCCTTTGGCGGGGCAAGCCCGCGTGGAAGAGCTGGCGCGCATGCTGGGAGGAGAAACCATCACGGCCACCACGTTGAAGCATGCCAAGGAGATGTTGGCCAAGCGGTAGAGGAAGCAAGACATGGCTAAGCAATCCTGGAAGCCCGGCACCATGATTTACCCCGTTCCAGCGGTGCTGGTCAGTTGCGGTGATGCGCAGAGGGGGTACAATATCATCACAATTGCCTGGACCGGCACCATCTGTACGGAACCCCCCATGTGCTATATATCGGTGCGGCCCCAACGATATTCCTATGAGCTGATCAAGGATAGCGGTGAGTTTGTAATCAACCTCACCACCCAGGAGTTAGCCTTTGCCGTGGATTGGTGCGGAGTTAAATCCGGCCGCGAGGTGAATAAATTCAAAGAAATGAAGCTGACGCCTTTAAAAGCCCAAAAAGTCCAAGCCCCTCTGATCGCGGAGTCCCCCCTTAACATCGAATGCCAGGTGCGCGAGATCGTGCCGTTGGGCAGCCACGACATGTTCATCGCCGAGGTTGTGGCGGTCAACGCCGATGAAGGACTGATCAACCCCCGCACCGGCGCCTTTGAGTTCTCTCACGCCCGGCCTATCTGTTATTCCCACGGACGCTATTTTCCTTTGGGGCGTGTCCTGGGCACCTTTGGCTTTTCAGTGCGCAAAAAGAAGAAAAGCCCTCCTCCACATTCCCGCCGAAGACAAGTCAAACATTGATATTTGACATTCATTAATGGTTGATACTAAAAAGATGCGTTTAATTATGGATATAAGGAGTTGGTATGCCGATTTATGAATTTAAGTGCCTCCAGTGCAATGAGTATATGGAACTCCTGATCATGGGAGCAAACGATGATCAGTTGGAGATGAAATGCAAGAAATGTGGCAGCAATGAGCTGGAGCGGATTCTGAGCGCCACCAACTTCGCCATGGCTGCGGGCCAGGGTGCCAAATCAGGGCCTGCCACCGAATCGCGAAGTTGTTCGAACGGATCGTGCACTACTTGGAATTTGCCTGGGCATACCCGCTGAGGCTGGCCAGATCCCATCGTTCAAACGATTGGCGGGTTGAATATGGTCGTCAAGACCATTCACAAGCTGGAAAAAGAGCAGTTCATCAAGCTGTTCGAAAAGGAGGGGGTCGATCGGTTCGAGCATCGGCTGGCCGTGCTGGAGGTATTTTTGGGCACCGAACACCACGTGACTTCCCAGGAACTGGATTCCCTTTTAAGGCAAAATGGGTACCACTTTTCGGGCGAATTTATCCAGCAAACTATCGACCTCATGTGCCGTTATGGGTTCGCCCAAGCCAACCGCTTCGACGATGGGCAGATCCGCTATGAACATCGCCATCTTGGACAGCATCATGATCACCTGATCTGTACCAAGTGTCAGAAGATCATCGAGTTTGAGAATCACACCTTGGAGCAGTTGCAGCGCCAGATTGCCGCCAGCCACGGGTTTCATATTCTGCAGCACAAGATGGAGTTGTATGGTATCTGTCGTGAATGCATAGGACTGCGAGACCAGGTGCTAACCCTGGACATGGCCAAACCAGGCGAACGGCTTAAGGTAGTGGCTTTTAGCGGCGGAGCCCAGTCCAAATTGCGTTTGGTGAGTATGGGGCTGAGGGTGGGCGATGAAATTGAGGTCATCACCAACATCCACAAAGGTCAAGTGGTGGTGGCTTGCGATTTCAATCGGTTGGTGCTCGGTCAGGGGCTGGCGCAAAAGGTGCGCGTTTCACCGCTAACTCTTGCCGGCAAAGAGATGCAACACAAGCATGTGCTTTAGTAGGCTGCCCAAAAGATTGGCTACATTCGATGGGAATGCGTATAAAGATCTGGAATACTGCCCTCGCGCTGGGCTTGGTGTTATGGGGTTTGGGGATTTCGATAGCGGTCGCTGAGGAACGCATGGCGGTCAAGGCCGCCACCGCCACTATCCGGTCCGACCCAAATGCCAAGGCGCAACAACTCTGGCAGGTTGAAAAGTACCACCCGTTGTTGGTGCTTGAAATTAAAAATAATTGGTGCCGGGTAAAGGATTTTGAAGGTGACCAAGGATGGGTTCAGATTTCATCGTTGGATAAAACACCAACGGTGATCGTGAAGGTCAACCGCTGTAATGTGCGTTCAGGACCAGGCCCGGATAAGGAGATAGCTTTTACTGTGGATAAGGGCATCCCTTTTAAAGTGCTACAGAAAAAAGGGGATTGGCTGGAGGTTCAGCACGCCGATGGCGACCGGGGGTGGGTGCTCAAGAGCCTAGTATGGTAGGTATTATGCGTATTTATGAAAAAATGAAGCCCCAGAGAGAAAAGGTGACCGGGGTGGGATCGGCTCTGGTCGATATCCTAGCTCGTGAGGATGACTCATTTTTGCAGCGGGTGGGCGCTATAAAAGGTGGAATGACCTATACGGAAAAAGATTTTATCGATCAGGCGGTTCATTTGACCACCACTCCTCCTCAATTGGTGCCGGGTGGATCGGCCTGTAATACAGTGGTGGGCATCAGCCGGCTGGGGGGTAAATCCCAATTCATTGGTAAATGTGGGCGCGGTCCCATGGGCCAATTGTTTCGCAAAGGGCTGGAGCGGCAGGGCGTGGAATCTATGCTTTTCACTTCGGCTTCATATACAGGCCGGGTTTTGTCCATTGTCACGCCGGATGCCCAGCGGTCAATGCTGACCTATTTGGGGGCCTCAGCGGAAACTCGTCCAGATGAAATCAGTCCAGAATGCTTTCAAGACGCTGCGATTGTCCATATTGAGGGTTATCTTCTGTTTAACCCTGATTTGATTTTGGCGGTATTAAATGCGGCCCAGCAGGCAGGGGCTGTAATCTCCCTTGATCTGGCCAGTTTTAATGTGGTGGAAGAGGCCAGGGGAATTTTACCGGATTTGATCCGTCAATATGTGGATATCCTGATCGCCAATGAAGATGAGGCGTTTGCCTACACGAGAAGCAAAAGCGAAAGCGATTCGTTGCGTGCACTGTCCGCCGACGCGAATCTGGCTATATTGAAGCTGGGCGCCAGAGGCAGTCTGGTGGCCCATGACGGCCGGTTTCTCAGTGCCAAGGCCAAGGGCGATGGGCAAGCCATAGATACCACCGGGGCGGGCGATCTCTGGGCTTCCGGGTTTTTATATGGTTTGTCCAAGCGTTTACCGTTGGAACAGTGTATGGACCTTGGTTCGGTCTGTGGATATGAAGTATGTCAGGTGATGGGCGCAACTATACCGGATGAGCGCTGGAAGGCAATTCATAATTACATGGAGGCGCAATGGCCAAAAAACGTGTTACCCGCAAAGAGTTAGTGAAGGAACCCGATGAGTTTATTACCCTGACGGGAAAGGTGATTCAGTGGGCTCGGCAGAACACCAAACCATTGATCTATGGAATCTGCGCCTTCTTGGCTCTCATTCTCCTTATTTCCGGATTTCGTTACTATAACAACCATCAGGAGGCAGCAGCGTCCGATTTGTTAAGCAAGAGTTTGATGTCCTATCAAGAGGCCGATCGCAAGGATGAGCCCGAAAAAGCATTGGCCGCCGCGAAGCCTGAATTTGAACGTTTAATCAATGAATATGGTGGAACCAGTGAAGGGCGTATCGGCGGCATCCTTTATGGGCACATGTTGTTGGCGGGGCATGAGCCTGCCGAGGCGGCCGGTTTCTACGAAAAAGCACTTAATAACGCTGAAAACGATCCGATTCTGCGCAATGTCATCCTCAACGGTTTGGCCACGGTGGCCATGGAAAAAGAAGATAATGCCGCGGCTATTGGCTATCTCGAAAAGATCACCGCTGGCCGCGAATCAGTGCTCAAGGACAGCGCACTTTTCAATTTGGGGCGGTTGTACCGGATTAGCGGCGATCTGGAAAAGAGCAAGAAGGCATTTAGCCAGTTGGTGGCCGATTTCCCGGATTCCATGTACACGAATATGGCTCGTGAAATTTCAGCGGGCTAAATAAAATCGGGCCGGAGGGTTGATCCCTTCCGGCCCAAGTATACGATTCTCAGCCCTTTGATCATTATTCGATATTTTCCGCGAATTCCGACACATCAATACCGTACTTTTTAAGCTTCTGATTTAATCCGCTTTTGCCGATTCCCAGTAGGGCGGCTGCCCGCGATTGGATGAAATCAGCCTTTTTTAAGGCATTTAAAATCATCGTTTTTTCAACGAAAGCCAGCGTTTCATAAAGGGTGGCGCCGGGCTCGATGTCCTCAAGCTTCAATAAGTTGTTCTTGCTAATATTCTTACGAAAATCGGTGGGAAGATCTTCAATTTGAATTGTGTCGCCCGGGCACATGACCATGGCGCGTTCAATGACATTCTCAAGCTCCCGGACATTGCCTGGCCAGCTGTAATCGAAAAACAGTCGTTCCACTTCCTTATCTACCCGAGTGACCGGAGTTACACCATGGCGTTCTTCGGCATATTTCTCAATGAAGTGGGCTATGAGCGGTCGAAGATCCTCCAGCCGTTCAGCCAACGATGGCAGCACAACGTGGACGACGTTGAGACGGTAAAAGAGGTCTTCGCGAAAATGTCCTTTTTGAATCTCCTCTTTCAATGATTTGTTGGTGGCGGCGATTAGCCGGATATTGACGGAGATCGGCCGCATACCCCCCACTCGTTCGAATACTTTTTCCTGCAGCACTCGCAATAACTTGACTTGCAGGCTGGGGGAGAGCTCGCCGATTTCATCTAAAAAAAGGGTCCCTTGATCCGCCAACTCAAAGCGGCCTTTTTTCATGGAAATAGCCCCTGTGAAGGCCCCTTTCTCATGGCCGAATAGCTCGCTCTCCAGAAGGGTTTCCGCCAGGGCCGAACAATTGACGGCCACAAACGGCTGGTTGCGGCGGGGGCTGTTGAAATGAATGGATTTGGCCACCAACTCCTTACCGGTTCCGCTGGCCCCTTCGATCAGCACTGTGGCTGAGGAAGGCGCCACCTTGCGGATCGTTTCGAAAATGTCCTGCATGGGCTTACTTTTGCCGATTAGATTGCCAAAGCTGTAACGAGACTCCACGGCGCTGCGCAGTTGGCGGTTCTCTTTGACCACGCGATACATATCCAGAGCTTTATTGACATAGAGAATCATCTGCTCATTATCAAAGGGCTTGAGAATATAGCTATAAGCGCCTTTTTGCATGGCCTCGACCGCTTTTTCCACCGTGCCATAGGCGGTCATCATGATGATCGGCAGCTCCGGATTCTGGGATTTGATTCGTTGCAGCAGCTCGATACCGTCCATTTTAGGCATTTTCATATCCGTCAGCACCAGATCCACATCGGAGTGGTCCAGCACTTCCAGCGCTTCTTGGCCGCTATTGGCGGTAAGGGTCTCAAACCCTTCATCCTGGAGTACGGCGCTCAGAATCAAAGGATAATTTTTTTCATCGTCGACGATGAGGATGGTGTCCATTCCTACAGTTCCTCTTTGACCGGCAGCTTGATGGATAACCGCGCGCCGCCTTCCGGTCGATTCTCCATGCGGACAATGCCTCCATGGGCCTCAATGATGTTTTTGACGATCCCCAACCCCAATCCAGTGCCTTTGTCCTTGGTGGTAAAAAACGGGTCCCAGATTTTTTCCATGGATTCGTTGGGAATTCCACCGCCCTGGTCTTCCACCGCGATCCACAGGCTGTCATCCGCCGTTTTAGCAAAGATATGGATGTCACCGCCATCGGGCATGGCCTGCATGGCATTGATAAAGATGTTCAAAAACGCCTGGTAAAGCATATCGCTGTCAGCCATGATAATGGGCAGAACTTTATCAAAATGGGTATGAAAAACATAGCCCTTGGTTTGGGTTTGGGTAGATAAAAAGCGGATATTCTTATCGATCACGTCTTCAATGCGGCAAGCAAACCGGTGGGGGGTTTTAGGCTTGGCGAAGTTTAAAAAGTCAGTGATGATGTTATTAAGCCGGGAAGACTCCTCAATGATAATGGCGGGGATTTTGTTCATGGGATCATCGGCGGCGATCTTTTTCTGGAGAAGCTCCGCCGAGCTGCTGATAATGCCAAGTGGGTTGCGGATTTCGTGGGAAACCCCGGCCACCATTTCGCCCAGGGAGGATAGATGCTTGGCCCGGCTGAGCTGCTCTTTGAGTTTGAGCTGTTCCTGGGCCCGCTTTTGGATGATGCTTTCACCGCGTTTGACCGCGATGATCATGATCAGAAACAAAATGATCATCACACCGCTCACCGTAACCAGGGTCATGATCTGAAAGCCAAATATGCTGCGATAATCGTCGGAAAGATCTTGCTCGATTTCAACCACACCTAATACCAGTCCGCTCACTGGTGTTAGAGGCTGCTCTGCTTTTAAGGGGGCAAAAGTTACGATTTTGATTTCTTTGGGAACACCAAAGAGCAGTTCCCAGAATCCGCCTTTCTGAATCAAACGCGATGAGGATCTGCCCTCCAGAGCATTTTGAAAACTGGTGCCGCCCATATTCTCCAATCCGACCAACTCCTTTGAAAAACTATAGGCAATGACGTCCCTCATACCGTAGATATTGACCATATCCACTTTGAAACTGTGCAAGGTGCTGCGCACCACGCTATCCATGCGTTCAAACTGGTCTTTGTTGTGCAGTTCGATTTTGCCGAATTGCAGGCCCACGGGCAAAATGAACTGCATGAACACTTGGTGGTTGAGATTTTCAATAAGCAAGAGCGCATAGGCTTCGCTTTTTTCAAATTGCATGGCCCGGATCCAGTGGATGTTGAACATCGAAAGGATGATCGTGCCGACAAATATCAGCACTAGGCTCAAGAGGGAAAAGTATTTAACAAGCCGGAAAGGTTTAGCGCGTTCGGTAAGAGCGGGATTCTGCATAGAGTGGCAATATCATCAAGAGTCGTAATTGTCCATGTGAGGCCTTGTGATGTTTTGGGTTTCTTTGGTTGTCGATTCTGCTCGTAATCTCTTAATCCCAAATCCAATGATAGTTGGTCATTGTCGTCGACCCGCTTAGAGGAGTTCTCGCACAGAAAGAATGACCACGCCGGACTCATCTTTTGACGTTTTACGCAACCACATGTCCAAAACTTGGCACCTCTTTTGGTAGGGCATTCAGTGCAGGACGTGTGGAAGAGGTCACATCCGTTATACGATTCTATACATCTATGGCATCTATTTATATATAATTGCTGAACACGTGCCACAACAGCGCGGTCCCACGCGTTAAGGGGCCAATTGCAAAACAGGCCTAAAGTTTGCAAGAGATAGGGGCGATGATTTCTATGATACTAGGTCAGCGATGAAAGACGCTCCCAAAAAGGTAATCAATCAAACTCGAATTCAATGGATGGATGCTTTGAACACTGCGTCACCTAAAGATTCGGAATTTGGTGTTAGGTCGGAAGCTCGGGCTGAGTACCATAAGTTTGAATACAATATATTGTTGTGTCTGAAAATTGGCCACAATATGGCCTAAATAAGCAAAATTATATATAATTTATATATAATTTTGCTTGACAGCCGGGAAGGCTTTGATGAGGATTAGATTAAATATTGAAAAAAATTCAAAGGAGATAGCGCTGGTCAAAGACCATCCCATAAAAATTAATAGAGCAGGCAGACAATTGAACATGGCGAAGAACACATTGAAGAAAATCCGTGAATCTCTTTTGATGAGCAAATCCGAACTTGCTAGAGAAGCGAATGTGTCTCCAATCACCATCACGCGCATCGAAGAGGGAAAACCTTGTAGAATGGAAACCAAGCGAAAAATTCTTCTGGCCCTTGGATATAGTGTGTCGGATGCCAAGAAAATTTTCAGCGAATGAGAGTTGACTATGTTTGGTAGCAAGAACAAATTGGTAGGACTCGACATCGGCTCCAAATCAATCAAGGCAGCCGAAATCATGGAAAGTAAAAAAGGCTTTGCCTTGACCAAATTCGGCATGGTCGATATTGCGCCGGGTTTGATCGAGGATGGCGCCATCAAGAACCCCGAAGCGTTGGCGGACACACTGCGTACATTGTTCAAATCCTATGGATTTAAAAACCGCAGTGTGGCCATATCCATCGGCGGTTACTCGGTCATCGTCAAGAAGATCAGTGTGCAAAGCACCACTGAGCAGCAATTGCAGGACACCATTCATTTCGAGGCCGAGCAATACATTCCTTTTGATATCAATGATGTCAATTTGGACTTTCAGATTATGGGTGAGAATGAAAGTAATCCCAACCAGATGAACGTCTTGCTGGTGGCCGCCAAAAAGGAGATGGTTAACGATTACGTCAATCTGGCCGAGCTGGCAGGCCTAGAACCCCGCATCATTGATGTGGATGCTTTTGCCCTGCAAAATGTTTTCGAACTGAACTATGAACCCAATGAAAATGAGAATATCGCTCTGATCGACATCGGTGCCAGTAAAACTTCATTGAATATTCTCAAGGGCCGCAACTCCGTGTTTATGCGCGATGTTTCCCTGGGATGTGGCCAGATCAACCAGAAGATTGCTGGGTTGATTGATTGCTCCGCAGAAGAGGCTGAAGCGATCAAATTCGGCGAAAGCAGTGATAAAATTTCGGCCGAGGATCTGTCCGACATTATCTCTTCAGTGGTCACCGACTGGTGCACCGAGATCCGCCGGGCCTTAGACTTTTTCTATTCTACTTATCCGGATGATCAGATCAAGAAGATCATACTGAGCGGAGGCGGAGGCAACATCCAAGAACTGCGCCAGCTGCTGGCCGTTGAGACTTCAGCCGAAGTGGTCACGATCAATCCGTTCCAGCGGTTTTATTTGGATAATGACAAGTTTGACACGGAATATCTGGAAAAAATCGCCCCCCAAGCCTCCATATGCATGGGGTTGGCCACCCGTAAGGTGGATGACAAATGATACGAATCAATTTACTTCCCTATCGCGCAGCGCGTAAAAAAGAGAATGTTCGGTATCAGTTTAGCGTTTATATTGGCTCGGTCTTCTTGGCGTGCCTGCTGGTCTTCTGGATTAATATGTATTTTAGCGGGAAGATCAAGGATTTGAATTCCGAGATCGCAAACACCCAGGCTCAGGTTGCCAAATATCAAGAAATTAATAAGGAGATCGCCGAAATCAAGAAAAACTTGACCCTGCTGGAGAAGAAAATCGAAGTGATTCAGTCACTGCAAAGGGACCGTAAGGATCCAGTCAAGAATCTGGATAGCCTTTACCAACTGCTAGTCGAAAAGCGCATGTGGTATACTCAAATTGAAGAAAGTGGAGAAACATATAAAGTCAGCGGTGTAGCTATCGATAACCAAACAGTCGCGGACTATATGACCAGAATCGAGAGGTCCGATCGGTTTCAAACGGTTCGCTTGGCCTCAATTAAGCAATATAAGCTCCAAGGCAAGGAAGATTTGAGCCTTAAACAGTTTGACGTCAATTTTCAAAAGAAGCCTTTCCAGAAGAGCGCGGCTGAGGTGAAGAAATAATGAAAAACGCCACTATATCTACAAGCTCGATGGCAACCCTCTTTGCAAAAATCGAGGAGCTGACCAAACCCCAGCGCATTGCCATCTTTACGGGAACACTGGTTGTTATCATTGGCTTATCTGTTTACCTGCTCTTCTGGCCGAAGTATAACCGAATCGATCAGTTGGAGCAGCAATTGAAGAAGGTCCAGTCCGAACTTGAGACCGCCAAGAAAAACGCATCTGAGCTCAATGATTGGCGCAATAAAATGAAGAAGAAGGAGAGCGAGTACAAAACAGTCATGCGTGAATTGCCGGAAAAGGAGGAAATTCCTTCTCTATTAGCGGGCATTTCCCAGGCCGGCAAGGATGCGGGCCTTGAATTTCTTCTCTTTGCGCCTAAACCCGAGGTCCCTAAGGATTTTTATGCTGAGATCGCGGTGGACATGAGCATTAGCGGAACCTACCATCAAGTGGCGGTCTTTTTCGATAAGGTGGCCAATCTGCAGCGAATCGTCAATATCCGAGGCATAAAGATGACGCCATCGTCGCAAAAAGACCAGGGAGGCAACGCTTTAACGACGACGTGCCAAGCCGTGACATATAAATTTATTGAAGCGGCTCAAAAGCCGAAGCAGGCCAATAAACCGCAACCCCAAGCAAAAACAGAAGAATAAGGTAACTTCGGACATGAAGAGGCAATTGATTAACTGGCTCCGCCCTATCTGGATAGTGCTGATCGTTTGTGTCGTTGGGTGTGGTGAAGAGGCGCCCCCGGCACAATCTCCAAAATCGGTGAGCAAGAAGATAGCCACTCAACCCGCGCCTCAGCCGGCAACAGCGCCATCGCCCACGGCAAGCCCAAAGGCGGATGAACAGACTCCTCCCAAAAGCGTTGAAGGCAGCCCGGCCGCGGCGGCCGCTCCCACTCCGGCAGCACCTGCGGCGCCTTCCGAATTGGTCAAGGAGTCCTTACAAATGGGCATGACCTATGATCCTGCCGGTCGGTTCGATCCCTTTGAGCCGCTCTTCAAAGAGCAGCAAAATACAGCCACCGCCGGGGTCTCCAAAGGCAAAAGGGATAAGAGAGTGCCGCAAACCCCGCTGGAAAGAGTGGCTCTAAGTCAACTCAAACTGACAGCCATCATTCGGGCCCCCAGTGGCAATCGCGCCCTCGTAGAAGATGCGACCGGCAAGGGGTATGTGATTCAAAAAGGAACTTACATCGGTCTTAACTCAGGCCGTGTCGTCGAAATCGACCAGAATCGTATCGTGGTCGAAGAAGAGATTGAAAATGTGATGGGAGAACTCACTATACAAAATGCTGAGATTAAACTTCAGAAACCGGCTGGAGAGTTTTAACATGAGAACGTTACGAGTAAACTTCGCAGTTCTGGCTTTGGCGGCATTTGGTCTAATCAGTACGATTGTGGGCTGTGCATCCCAAACCAGCCCTACATCGTCTGCGGACCAAGCCGCCCAAACCCGCGTTACCACTATTTCCTCGGTCTCGGCTTCTAAAACCGGTGCCGGCGTAAGGGTAGTCATCGCGGCGGATGGGCCTCTTACTTTTTCTTCCATCAAACAGCCCGATCCTCCGGCCGTAGTACTCTATTTTCCCGAGACCAATTTGGATCAAGGCAAGGTAATCCAGCCAGAAGGCAATGACTTGATTTCGAGCATCAGCGCTCGCCAGGGCAATGGCCAGCGCACGGCCCGGCTGGAGATCCAGCTGGCCGCCGAAGCTTCCTATTCCGCGGCCCAAGAGGGTAATTCAGTTTTGGTGGATTTGTTCAAGGGTGGATCTGGGATGAAGGAGTCGACCGCTGCCACCGCATCTTCAACTTCTACTGAACCTCAGCAGGAGAAAGCGACTGCTGCTATTGCGGCGGCGCCCGCCTCCGCGGCCATGAGCAAACCCACCGCTAAAGAAACCATAACTGAACAAGCGGCAGCCCCGGCCAGTGCTTCAACGGTGACTTCTAAAAACGGCACAGCCTGGGTGAAGAAAGTCGATTTCGTCAGCGAGGAAAATGGAAAATCCACGGTGATGGTGGCTACCACTCAGCCAGTGGATTATCGCGTCAACAAAGTATCTCCTCAGCGCATTGAAATTCGATTACTGAATACCAAGATTCCCTCCTATCATCAGCGCCCATTAATCACCACACGGTTTAGCAGCGCCGTGGATCGAGTTACGCCATTTCAACTCAATAAAGGAAAAGATGAATCAGTTATATCTATTGAATTACGCGAAGCGGTTCCTTATTTCACCGAACAGACCGGTGACATGGTTTATGTGCATTTTGAAGCTTCTAGTATTCCGCCCAAACCTTTGGAACAAGCTGAACTGCCCGCCTGGAAACAGGCTTTAAGCGAAGGGCCGAGCACAGAATCTTCAGTGGCTAAGACAACTGGTGGAGCAGCTCCCATGGCAGCTCCCGTCGCAGCTGTGGCAGGACCTGCTCAAGATAAGCCAATAGACCAGCCAGCTGCATCCATTAGCGCGGTTGAAAAAGCAGCCATTGAAGAAGGACTTTCCAGAGAAGATGCCGAGGTCCAAGCTATGGTTGCCCCCCGGCGTAAAAACTACACCGGTGAAAAGATCGCCCTGGATTTCTATGAAACCGATATTAAGAATGTCTTCCGGATTTTACGGGAAGTAAGCGGCAAAAACTTTGCCATTGATAAAGATGTAACCGGTAAAGTCACCATGACGTTGGACAAACCTGTGCCCTGGGATCAGGTTATGGATCTGGTCTTACGCATGAATCAACTGGGCATGGTGGAAGAAGGGCAGATCATTCGCATTGCCACCATGGAAACTCTAAGGGCCGAAGATGAATTGCGTAAAGCAAAAATGGAATCTTTGCGCAAGGCCCGGGAAGAGGCTAAAGCCTTGGAGCCGCTGGTAACTAAATATTATACCGTGAGTTACTCCAACGCGGATAGTGAGATTAAACCCCATATTGAAAAATTATTAACCAAGGACCGTGGTTCGGTTTCCATTGATGAAAAAAACAACCAGGTGATTATCACCGACACCCTCGCAGTCATTAAAAAGGCCGAAGAGGTCATCCGGCGCATTGACAAAGTGACCTCCCAGGTAATTATCGAAGCTAGAGTGGTGGAGGTGAATGAAACATTTTCACGCGAACTTGGTATTGACTGGACCATGAGTTATGGACCTGGCGGGCTAAATGGAGTATCCACCTCTACGGATATGGCCATGAATTTCCCGGTAGCCTCCCAATCCAGTGTGGGTATTGGATTTTCGCGCTTAACGGGCGTGCCCTTTGTGCTCAATGCCCGGCTTAACGCCATCGAGACGAATGGGGATGGCAAAATTCTCTCCTCGCCCAAAATTCTCACCCTGGACAATAAAAAGGCGACCATCAAACAGGGTGTGGAATATCCCTATTTAGAGCGCGACTCTTCAGGCGGCGCGTCGGTCAAATTCAAGAATATTGATTTACTCTTGGAAGTCACGCCCCACGTGACTCCGGACAACCGCATTTCCATGTTGATGTTTTTGACCAAGAATGACGTGGGCGCCATTCTGGACGGCGTGCCGGCAGTCAACACCAATGAAGCCAAAACCGAGCTGCTGGTCAATGACGGCGACACCGTGGTCATCGGCGGTATCATCAAGTCCAGTGAAAACAGGGGCGAATCCGGGTTTCCCCTCTTATCCAAAATTCCTGGATTGGGATGGCTGTTCAAACAAACGAGCAATAAATCTACGAGCAATGAATTGCTGATATTTCTGACGCCGCGCATTGTGCAATTAGAACAGGTGATGCCTACGGAAGCAACAAAATAGAACCAACTTTATGGAAAGAATGCCTAATAACCAGGTACGTACTATAATGGAGGAAATAATGCGACGAGTGGTTAATATTTTGGGATTGATTGCCGTGGTTATGGGTACCACTTGGCTTTGTGGGTGCGGATCAACAGATTTGATGGATGAGTTGGGGCAGAGTTATCAGGCGACCTTGACGGTAAAAGATAATGATACTGATACGGTCCAAGTTGATATTTTGCAAGATGACTGTGACGGTACTCCTGAGGATTATTCTGATGCTTTAGGCGAGATTGAGATAGTTGCTGGATCCAAAGTGGCTGGTTTGACCTTACAATCTTATAACATATCGTATATCCCGTTGCTCAGCCCAGATAGGAATAACGTAAATCAGATGCCTCCTGATCTTACAGCACCTGAAACAGGATATACGACCATTGAAATACCACCAGCTTCAACGGTAACTTTTACGATTACTCTCATGAGCACTGATACAAAAAGAGTAGTCTTGTTGGCTTTAATTAATGATCCAGCATTGGTAGATTTGTCTACCGCAAGATATGCTATAAGAGTTGTTATGCATTTTAGAGATCAGTACGGAAACAGTAAAGATATAACAGTGGAAAGGACCGTCTATTTGACAGATTATGATAACTGCTAAAACGTAATAGAAGGGATCGCCCTCTTTACTATTGTTCGCCGGATAGAATCTTTGCAGCGGTTGGCAAGACACTATAGCCAACCGCTGTATTATTTTAGATATTAGTCCGTACTTTGCTTGTATTCCTTTGTTCGTCCTAACCTCTGCCTCGCCTGCGTTGCAAGTTCACTATCTTGAGGCTCCAAATCAATAACGGTTAAATAAGACTCTTTGGCTTGAGCGGTCTGGCCATTAAGGCGGTAGGCTTCAGCCAGGTAGAAGTGATATTCGCCCACCTTGGGGGCTGATTTGACGGCCTTTTCCAGGTAGCGCAGGGCCAATTTGTTCTCCTTCATGACCAGATAAGTGCGGCCGGTGCCATACAGCGCAATGGCGAAATCCGGTTGAATTTCCAGGGCCTCCTTGTAGTAATTCAGTGCGGTTTTATAGTCGCCCTTGCGGAAATAGGCCAGCCCGAGGTTGGCGAGGGGAAATTGGGGAGTGGCATAGAGTACATCCTGAGTGATTTCCTTGAAGGTCGCAATGGCCTCGTCCAAGCGGCCGGCGGTGAGGTAGGCAACGCCTAAATTGTTGCGCGCCGGGGTGTAATTGGCCTTGAGAGTCACGGCCTTCTCGAAATGGGCGATGGATTCGGGCAGGCGTTTCTTGCCCATGTAACATAAGCCTAAGTCGTTTTGGGTAAATGGGTCTTCGGGGTCGAGTTGCTCGGCCTTGAGCAGTTCACGCAGGGCGGAAGTATAATCCCCCTGGCGCATGTAAGCTTCACCGATGCCGCGGGTAGCTTCTGCCTGCTGCTTGTTTTGGGCGGTTTGCTGACCGCTGCAAGCCAGCAGTCCAATTAGTACTATAATTGTTTGGAATAAGAGAAATGAACTTACAGCGTTTCTTTTTGTCAAATACATGATTGATATTCCTCTGCGATGTTGGTTTGAAGGGTTGGGACCCAAAGATCACAGTGATAAGGGAAGCTGCCCGGCTTTCCGTTCAGCGCTTGTATTCTGGTAGGGCGGGCTCTTGATCTTTCCCGCAAAGGGGAGATGGCATCAGGTGGTGTGTCTGGTGCTCCCCAGACGGTGAAATTTTCCTCCTTTATTCTTCAGACATTGGTCCGCCTACCACTAATTTGGACTTATCATTTGAGTAATGCCTAAATTCCTAACATCTACCACGTTACTACCGCAATACCTTCGGCGCTGATCAGGTCAATAACAGCTGAAGGCAGCGTATTGCCCGCCAAAAAAGTTCGCTGGCCCTGGGCATTGGTATAGAGATAGCCGGCTACGATTACGGTGGCGTTATATTCCGCCGGCCGCGGGGCAGCCAGGAAAGATGGATTTTCAGTGAAGTTTTCTCCCAGGCCGGTCAGTAGTCGTTGTGTCAGGGTGGTGTAGTTTTCTTCCGGGGTGAATTGCAATACTTCCAAGCCGCTTTGGCGGATGGCTTTCACCGCGTCGCCGTAAAGATCGCCGAAATCCACCAGCAGTTCGTTGCCGCTGGGGGCGGACACCAGATTCGCAAACGCCTGGATTTGGATGCCAGCATAGGTGAAGTTCACCGGCACATTGGGCGTGAAGGCGAATTTTAAGGTGTGGCACAACTCCTGGATAAAACTCTTCTGATTGGTTGGCGCCAGGGCCAGGACATTCTTGATGGCATGGAGCTTATTACTATTGCTATTCGTGGGCGCAGTGCTGCCGTTGGGAAGTATTTCTTTGAGTACTATGCCATTTTGCTCCAGATAGCGCCTGAACGAATCTGGCGTCCGCTCTTCACTGCTGGCGATGGGGGTGATGCACAACCGCTGCTGATCATTGTCGGTCTTAATCCACTTGGCCCTCACCGCCACATGGATCCCAGGGCCGCTGAAGCTGACTTCGCTTTCCGTCTTGGTTTCAGCCTCAGTTTTGTTTTCCTTAATGGCCTGGAAAATGGCGCCCACTACCTCTTGCACCGATCCCTGGGCGTCATATTGCACCACCTTGGCGGCCGGCCAGTTGGACTCCACTGTTTCCGCTGCCTGGCCCATGATTTTACCATCCTGGGTGAAGAGCAGCTTTTTATTCTGCATATCCATGAGTGGATTTTTGGAAAGATCGATTTCAAAATCATTCTGGTTTGTGCGCGGGATAAAGTAGGTGCCGCGGTTAATCAATTTTCCGCCCACAGTGGCTGCAGCCTGGGCCAAAACATCCTGGGGTTGCTCCTGGTGTTTTATTGCTTCCGGCGGAGCTGAACTTGTGATTCGGCCCGCTTCGGTTGCGGCTGTTGGGGGATTGGCTGGGGAAGCAGTCGCCGGGGAAGCGGCAGCGGCAGGAGCGGCGGAGGGAGGCGTTTTGCTCTTGTCAATGTTTTCGCGCAGATTGCCCTTCTCATCATACAGGGCGTTATACCACTGCTTTTCGCGGATTTCCGGATTGGGTAAATAGATTTTTTGTCCGGCGTAAATCTTGTCAATATCTGAGATTCCGGGGTTGGCGGCCTGAAGCATCTTGACGCCTTCTTCATACGATTTACTGCCGTAGCGGCCGAAGTGCTTGGCTACAATCTCTGAGACCGTATCCCCGCGCTGAACTTTGTAGGGCTGAGCATTCTGGATGATTACATCCATGACTTTGGAAAGAGAGACAAAGGGGATGGCCACCACACCGCTGTCCTGGCCGGGTAGGGCGCCGTGCTCCAATTTGCGCAAGGGGATGTCGATGGATTGCCCCGGTCGGATGAGGTCGATGTCCTGTACGTGGGGATTGAGGCGTTGGAAGATTCCCAGAAACTCCCGGAAGTCTTGATGGGCGATTTCTCCTTTTTGGCGGAAGATCTTTATTACCCAATCGCCTTTTTTAACCACATAAGGTTCGCAGAGAATATCCCAGCCGCGGTCGTAACGCACGATGAAATTTTTATAGATCAGGCTGCTGGCCAGTGTGCCGTGGGCGGCCACAAGCAGAAAGCAAAGAACGCTTAGTCCCCCCAGGGCCCAAGCCCGAAATATCCACAATGGCTGTGCATCATCTGTTTGACGTTTAGGACTGGGGAAAGTCATGATGTCTTCTATCTGCTTTTCTCCTTATTGATTTGAACTCCTATTCAGGCGCACCCGTGAAGCATTGCTCCCCGGCGTTGTGCAACTTTATTCTTTTCGAGTCAGCTTCAAGTCCTGAGCAATGGCCTCCGTCACCTTTTGCACGAATCGTTCGAAGGCCTGTCCGGTCAGCGGACGGCCCGGGGCCGGTACTTGTTCCAGCTCCTTGGGGTGAACATAGGCCGGCCGGTTGATCAGGCTGGAGTCGGGTTGTACTTCAAACTCCTGGGGAAATTGATTTTCGAAATAGAGATCCTGAAATCCGGAGAATTTGAGGGCGTGGGCCGTGGAGTCAATAATGGCGGTCTCGTTTTTCGCCACCAGGCCCAGATCCACGGCGCGCCGCAAACCGGCCAAGCATTCACCCCCATGGGTGCAAGCCACATGGCCGTTACGGTTGGCTTGCAGTTGCCAATCCATGATCTCCTGTTCGCGCACCTGGACAAAGTGAACGCGCGATCGGCCGGCCATTTCATTATAACGCTGGACCAGTTGAATCACCCTGGGCATGGAGACCGGATTGCCGATCATGGCGGCCTGGGCCACCGAGGCGCGTACGGTCTGAGGCACAAAGCGGCGTTTAGCGGGTTGTTCTTCACGATAATATTGATAGACCGGATCGGCATGATGGGACTGCACCCCGATGATCTTGGGCAGATCGGCAATCAGGCCCACTTCAAAAAATTTGATGAAGCCGCTCATCACAGCCGTAATGTTGCCGGCATTGCCGATGGGCACAAAGACTACCTTATCGGCCATCTCATATTCGAACTCCTGGGCGATCTCATAGGAGTAGGACTCCTGACCCAAGATGCGCCAGGCGTTCTTGGAGTTGAGCAGGGCCACTTCGTATTGATCCGAGAGTGCTTCCACCACCTTCATGCAGTCATCGAACACGCCTGGGATTTCATATACTTTGGCGCCGCTGCCCAGGGGCTGGGAAAGCTGCTGGGGCGTGACTTTCTTGTGGGGTAGCAGCACCGCCGATTTGACATGGGGCCGCAAGTAGGAAGCATAGAGGGCTGCCGCCGCCGATGTATCACCGGTAGAAGCACACACGGCCAGTACTTCCGATGCCTTGCCGCTGGTAATTAGAAAATGGATATAGCTCAAGGCACTGGCCATACCGCGATCTTTGAATGAGGCGCTGGGATTCTGGCCGTCGTTTTTGTAGAAGAAGCGTGCTCCGGCGGCGCGTTGCAATCCTTGGTTGGCTTCGATCACCGGAGTGTGGCCTTCGCCCAGATAGACCACGCTCTCCAATGGGATCACCGGTCCGATGAACTCGTGATAACGGTAAATCCCCTTGAGGGCCGGAATAGTCAGCATGCGGCGATAGTCAAAGATCCGGCGCCACTGTTCAGGCGCGATCTGCTTCAGGCGTGCATGTTGCTGGTCATGGATCAGCAGCACATGGCCGCAATCCGGGCAGGTGTAAAGCAGTTTTTGGATGTCGAACTCGCTGGCGCAATTCAAACAGCGGTAGATCATTTGCCCCGAGGGCTTGGGGATCAGATGGGCTTGGATCTCTTTGGGGAAGTGCTCCAGCTTCATTTCGAAATTTTATCCTTTCCACCCATAAAGGGGCGCAAAGCCTGGGGAATGATCACCGAACCATCGGACTGCACGTTGTTTTCCAGCAGTGCAGCAACGGTGCGGCCCACGGCCAAGCCGGAGCCATTCAGCGTATGGACCAAGCGGCTGCCCTTTTGTCCCTTTCGCTTGAATCGGATATTGGCGCGTCGGGCCTGGAAATCTTCAAAGTTGGAGCAGGAAGATATTTCCCGGTAAACTCCCTGGGACGGCATCCACACTTCGATGTCATAGGTTTTGGCGGATGAAAATCCCATGTCTCCGGTGCATAACGCGATCACCCGGTACGGCAGCTCCAGGCGCTGCAAAATGACTTCTGCATTGGCTAACAACGTTTCCAGCTCACTATATGAGGTTTCCGGTGTGGTGAATTTGACCAGCTCCACTTTGTTGAATTGGTGCTGGCGAATCAAGCCGCGGGTGTCTTTGCCGTAGGAGCCGGCCTCGGAGCGAAAGCAGGGCGTATAGGCCGTATAGTAGATCGGCAGCTGATCTTCATCCAGGGTTTCGTTTTGATGAATGTTGGTCACCGGTACCTCGGCTGTGGGGATGAGGAACATGTCGCGGTTTTCCAGCTTGAACAGATCCTCTTCAAATTTGGGCAGCTGACCAGTGTGGGTCATGGTCTGGCGGTTGACAATAAATGGCGGTAGCACTTCGGTATAGTGGTGTTCGATGGTGTGGATGTCCAGCATGAAATTGATCAGAGCACGCTCCAGGCGGGCACCGGCCCCGATGTACAAGGGGAAGCGCGCGCCGGCGATTTGGGCCGCCCGGCCGAAATCGAGAATTCCGAGCTGCTCGCCGATATCCCAGTGGCCTTTGGCTTCAAATTCGAATTTCCGGGGCTGCCCAACGGTCTTGATAACCGGGTTATCCTTTTCATCCTTGCCCACTGGAACCGATGAATGGGGGATGTTGGGGATGTTGAGAAGAAACCGGTTGAGTTTCTCCTCATGCTCGGTCAGATCTTTCTCCAGCTGTTGAATGCGGTCACCCACGGCGCGCATCTCCGTCATCATGGCTTCGGCATCCTCGCCCTTACGTTTGAGCTGGGCGATTTGCTCCGAGGCCACATTGCGGCGATGACGAAGCTCTTCGATCTCACCGATCACCGTCGTGCGCTGCTGATCGATTTGGGAAAAGGCAGACCAGTCATAGGTACCGCCACGCTTGGCAAGAGCTTCCTGGACGGCCCCTAAATTTTGTCGAACGAACTTGATTTCTAACATGAAGATTCCTATATTAACCGATTTGAGATTTTGCGAAAAATGGTCGCCATGGGAAGGAAATCCGCCGCCTTGCCGACCAGCCTATCAGGTGAAGAATGCTGCGCAACCGTGGTCCAAACTCTAATTCATGAACACGTTTTGGTCAATGATTATTATAAGTTGACTTAGATGCTCACCAAACGCATACAGAATGGGTCAGACTTCAAAACCGGAGAGAAAACAATGGAGGAAATTCGACAAAAGAAACAAGAGATCCGCGATGAGATAATTCGAAAGACTTCGGAAATGCCGCCCGAACAAATCGCCGCCCTGACCAAAGCCATCGAGGAGCGGTTGTTTGAATTCGCCAATTATTTGGAGTCACGCATTGTATTGCTGTATACGCCGGCCCAAACCGAGGTCGATACCATGGAAATCATCCGGCGCAGCTATTTGTACAACAAGATTATCGTATTGCCCGCTTTTGAAGCCGACAGCCGAAAGGCGCGGTTATATAAAGTGGATGACCTGAGCAAAGATTTAATTCCAGGAGTCCGCGGCAATTTGGAACCCAATCCCAAGCGTTGCAAGGCGGTTCCCCTTGATTGTCTGGATATCGCCATCATTCCAGGGCTTTCCATGGACGAGAAGGGTGGTCGCATTGGATTGGGCAAAGGCTGCTATGACCGCCTGATTCCTGATTTG
Source organism: Deltaproteobacteria bacterium (assembly GCA_021824175.1). Lineage (GTDB taxonomy): Bacteria > Desulfobacterota > Desulfobacteria > Desulfobacterales > Desulfosarcinaceae > Desulfatitalea. The sequence goes on along the minus strand of JAKALP010000021.1, from coordinate 30,320 downwards.
CCCATCACCACTCGCAAGGTGGGTTTAATCTTCGAAGCCCAGATGGTGCCGACCATTCCCATCGAGAGTCACGATAAACATGTGGATATCGTGATCACTGAAAATCGGATTATCTACAAGATCTAAATTTAATCCCTTCCTGGTGAAGTCCATCGGGAAGGGAAGTTCTATAGCCACTTCACCCCAACGCCAATGTTGGAAAGCCCATTGTAGCTCTCGCAGATCTTAAGCGGGGACGAAACATTTTCAAATCAGCCTTGATCCGGAGCCTGCCGTTTCGTCTCGGAAGGGTTGAGAACGGCTTCCAGTCGTTTCAGGCTGCCCGGCTCCCCCACAGCGATCACAGTGTCGCCGGCGCTTAATTTGGCTTCGTAGGAAGGATTGAAAAGCATCTGATCATCTTCTTTTTTGATGGCGATGATGATCAGATTATACTTCTGTCGAATGCCTGAATCCTTAAGCATCAATCCATGGAGTGTTGATTTTGAGGTAACGGGGATCTCTTCCATCTGAATATCTTTATGGCGGTGGGTGGCAAAGGCTAGGTCTAAGAAGTTGGTTACCGTCGGGCGAATAATTCGTTGGGCCATAGTATAGGCACCGTTTTCATAAGGGGCCTCGACGATATCCGCGCCGGCGGTTTTTAGTTTGGATTTTGCGGCTTCGGTGCCGGCCCGGGCGATAATTTTGATTTTGGGAGCCAGTTGGCGCGCCGTAAGCACCAGGAACACATTTTCGGTGTCGGTGGCCAGGGCTGCCACCAAGGCCTTGGCTTGCTGAATGCCAGCCTTGAGCAGCAGCGCCTCGTCGCCGGCATCACCGCAGAGATAGGCCAACTTCATTGCTTCCAAGGTTTCAATCAGGCTGGGATTTTTATCGATTACCACCAGGTCAAAATTTTCCCGCTGGAGCTTTTCGCAGATCACCTTGCCGATACGGCCGCAGCCGCAGACGATGTAATGGTTTTTTAATCGCGCCAGTTTGCGGTCCAATCTTCTTCTCCCCAATAAGGCCCGGACGCGCCCTTCCAACATAAATTGAATGACAGCGCCGCCCACATAAAAAAAGAATCCGACCCCCAATACGATCAATACTATGGAGAATATCCTACCCCAGGGGGTAAGGGGGTGAACTTCACCATACCCCACGGTTGCCAATGTGGTGATGGTCATAAAGAACGAATCCAGGAAATTCCAGCCCTCGATCAGCATATACCCAACAGTGCCGGCCACGATCAAAAGAAAAGAGAATACAAGAGAGTAAGCAAAGTGTTTGGTGTTGTTCATGGGCACAACCGGCGGCGGAAATCAGCATCTTGAAAAAAGCGGCCCGATTGGGCCGCCACAGTCAAATTTAAAGTATGAAGAAATGGCCTAAAAAGCAAGGGCGATGCGATCCGACTATCCCCTTGACCGTGTCGGGTGGCTCTGATAGACGGTCCTGCGGGGGAGCTCAATATTGATGAAATTTGATCGTTTGCGCCATGACATGGTAGAAAAACAGATTGAGGCCCGCGGCGTCAAAGACAGCCGTGTATTGGCCGCCATGCGTAAGGTGCCACGCCATCTGTTCGTCAGCGAAGCGTTGATGGACCAAGCCTACAACGACTTTCCCCTGCCCATCGGCGAGCAGCAAACCATCTCCCAACCGTATATTGTGGCTGAAATGACCCAAGCCCTGCACCTCACCGACAAGGACCGGGTGCTGGAAATCGGTACCGGCTCGGGCTACCAGGCGGCCATTCTGGCTCAGATCGCCTATCGGGTCTACACCGTCGAGCGCCTTCACAGTTTATATGTCAAGGCGCGCAAGCTGTTTGACCAACTCGGGTACCATAATATTGTCACCCGTTACTCCGACGGCACCACGGGATGGAAAGATGAAAGCCCCTTCGATGCCATCATTGTCACCGCCGGGGCACCGGAAATTCCCGAAGTTCTGGTTAAACAGTTAGCCATCGGGGGACGCATGGTGATCCCGGTGGGCAACCAGTATGCCCAGGAGCTGACAAAAATTGTCCGGGATGAAAAAGATATTCATCAGACCAATCTCGGTGGCTGCCGGTTCGTCAAATTGGTGGGTGAATATGGCTGGAGAGAACAATAACGGTTGGAGTGGAAGAAAAGCCCGCGGGACGCCGGAGTTCAAGCAATCCCGATTTCGATGGGGAGCAAGATGGAGTTCATACACAAGCTGTTTTGGATTTTGACACCGGATGGGATCCAGTGGCTTATCATGACCGGTGGATTGCCAGTGATCTGCCTGGTCATTTTCGCCGAAACCGGTTTTTTCGCCTTCTTGCCCGGGGATTCACTGCTGGTCCTGTGCGGCATATTCGCCGCCACGCCCTCGACCGATGGTAGTACTCTTTTGCCGATCAGTTTCTTGTTGACGGTCGTACCTGTATGCGGCGTGCTGGGCGATCAAGTCGGCTTCTGGCTTGGCACATGGTTTGGCCATGCCATGTACGGCTGGGAGGACAGGTCGATCCTGGGGATACCGATATTCAAAGTGGTCTATCTCAAGAAAGCCGAGAAGTTCTACCTGCGCTGGGGGGTGTTTGCCATCGTCATGGGGCGCTGGGTGCCTATTGTGAGGACCTTTGCGCCCATCGTGGCGGGCATCACCCGCATGCCTCTCAGAAAATTTATCACCTTCAATATGTTGGGCGGTTTTTCTTGGGTCTGGAGTATGGTGTTGGCCGGCTATTTTTTGGGCAATGTCGCCAAAACCAAATTTGGCTTTGATCTGGCAAAGCATATCGACAAGATTGCCATTGTCGTCGTTGCGCTCTCTTTGATCCCTATCGGTTATACCATGTGGAAGGAAAATCAGGAAGCCAAGCATTAAATAAGCACAAACGTTGTTCTCGGTTTTGGGGCCGGATAATACTTCTTTTGAATACTTCTTTTCTATAGATCCTTGATCAGTCGGTTTGCCGGTGACCGCCGCAGCTCATCGTTAATCTCCTCCAGAACTTTACAGATTTGATTAAATTTTTCCGCGGGCGCCGGTACTGCCGGACGCTCGTTATTGCCTGCCTTATCCCAGGCCTCCAGCATTTGGCCGATGTCTAGCCCATGGATGTCGCGGGCGGGCTGGAAGGCTTCATCTTCCCCATTCGCTGGCTGAAGGGCGGCAATCAGTCCGCACTGGCGCAAGTGCTCCAACAAGCGTTGTACTGTGCCGTGTGATAGTCTTAGATGAGTGGCGAGTTGTTCGGCGGTTGGCGGAGCCTGAGCGCTCTGAAAAGCTTGAATGATCCTGTAGAGAATCCAGAGGGCATATTGCTTCTGGGTATAAACGCTGATCTCCTGATCGTTAAGATTCATCACATACTGGCCCACATGTTGGTGGGCATAGGCGACCTGGGCGCCGAACAGCACGATCATCCAGCTTAACTGCAGCCAGATTAGGAAGAAAGGCAGGGCCGCAAAGCTGCCATAAATGGCGTTGTTGCGCGCCAGAAGCACTTGGGCGTGGATATAAGTGGTTTGGGAGAACTGGAAGACCGTCCCGGCGACGAAACCCGCAACCAGGGCGGAAGTAAAACGTACGCGGGTGTTGGGCATCACCAAGTAGATCAATATAAAGAGCAGCCAGATCAATCCGTACGGCAGCAGTTTGAGGGCGAAGAAGATCAGCGGGCTGGCCATCTCTAACAACGCCACCTTGCCGGCAATGGTGGTCACCTGGGTTTTGATGAAGACATTGACGCTGCTGGAGATCACCACCACTAAAGGGCTGACGATCATGATGGTCAGGTAATCGGTGAACATGCGGATAAATGAGCGGGAACGAACCTTCCAAATTTCATTGAGGGTGGTTTCGATATGGTTGAGCACCTTGATGGCGGACCAGAAAAGCAAGGCCACACCGATGCCGGCGATCAAGCCGCCCTGGGTATTTTGCAGCAAAGAACGCGCGAAGGTGATAATTTTTTCCACCACGGCTTCGTGGCCGGCCAGTTGTTGGTAGAGCTGGTTTTCCAGGCGGTGTTCTAGGCCGAAACCCTTGGCAATCCCAAACGCCATGGCCGCTACCGGCACCACCGACAATAAGGTGTAGAAGGTGAGCGCTGAGGCGCGCAAAGCGCATTTATCGCGTATGAAATTTTGAATCGCCAACAACAGAATTTGCATGGCCTTGATAAGCCATGCTTTGGTTTTGGTCCGTTCGCCGTGGCTCAGACGCCAGATCTCGGTCTTCAGGAAGTGTTCAATTCGGTCTTTGGTCTTTAATAAATCTGGCATGGCCTGCTCTCCCCCGAGGCTTGGGTGAAAGGTATGAACTTATCTTATTTTAGCATAGGAAGAGGGGCAAGAAAAAATGCTGGCTAAGAGAATGTTCAAGGAACTCTCTTCCAACCCGCGCCACTAAGGAGAAGTATTCCGCCCGTTGCGGCCGTGGCCTAAAGTGGCATAGAGAAGATCTGTTGTTTCACAAATGTCACGCACCGAAAGGCTTGGTGAGCTGAATCGCAACTACCTCACCGCGGGCACATACCTCACCTTTGGAAGTGACAGTCGTGGTGACGACCACCTTTCGTCCTTTGATTTCTTTTACTTTGCCCCGCAGCTCCAAAGGCGCGTCGATAGGGGTGGGCCGCAAGTAGTCCACATGGAGGGAGGCAGTGACGAAGCGAATTTCCGGTTGGCTACCCATGGGGCGCTCGGCGGCTCGGTAAGCGGCGGCCGCGGCCGTACCCGTGCTGTGACAGTCGATGACCGACGCGATCAATCCGCCATAAACAAAACCAGGGATGGCGGTGTGATAAGGCGCGGGCGTAAACCGGCACACCGATTCCTCTCCCTCCCAATAACTTTTGATCTTCAACCCATGGGTATTGAGTCGCCCGCAGCCATAGCAGGCGGCATGTTCCTCATTGTAGTAATCCTGGAATGCTTTTTCGTTCACGGTTTCTCCCTGGTAGAAAAATAGCTCATCATCTGGTAGCGAATATTATTCCATAATTCGGCAATCGAGGGCAAGCTGATAGATGTGCGCCGGATGGTGTTGATCATGGTGCTGATTTCGGGCACGATCGTTTGAATGAGCGCCAGGGTCCGGTTGAGCAATACCATTGCAGGCACGACAGCGATAATCCAGGCGATCAGCAGAGAGATATTGGGGTCCTCACGATGGATCAGCCAACCCGAGGCGCCAGCCAGGGGCAAACACCAAAACAGCCACCGTGCCAAGAAGTTCAGGGGGGCGTGAAAATACCGGACGATGTGGAGGAGTTGTCCGGCCGTTCCGATGATGAGTCCCGTGGCCAAGACGCTCAAGGTCGATTTCAGCGCCATCATGATTAGATCCAATTGCGCTACGTATTGGAAACCTGCGGTTTGCGCATCCGGCAGGGAGAGAAAATGTTGCCCCACGGGAGTGGCGGTGTAGACAAACCACAAGCCGTGAAGCAGATAAAGCAGGCCGATTTCCAATGCCAAGGCAATTAATCCGGCGACTCCAAGATTGGTCAATGCATTAGCGATATTTTTATACCACTGGACCATCTGGGTCTTTTTATCGGGACTGTTTTCCAGCCACTTCACGGCCCGCTTAAAAACCATAAGGCTTCGGCTCAGAAAAGTGGTTCTTTTTGGGGGTGCCAGGCATTGGCGCTCCTCGGCACGGCTTGCCAATACTTTAGCTGGCGGCGGGGGCGCGGGCCGGTCTTTAGCCTTTTGGACAATAACCCCGCAAAATCGGCATTCCGACGCCGCTGCTTGGGAACGGCGGCACCGGGGACACACCATTTCAACCAGCTGGTCCTGAACTGGCGGAGGCGGATCGATGTTGCGTACGGTGATGCTCGGGTCAAAGGTTTTTTGCGGAACGTCGGAAATGCTTTCAAAACAACACTGCGCACCAGTGCCCTCCCACAGGGTAATGATCCGCTGATCGGCGGCTGGATCCGCCCTTTTTTTAAGAATAATGCGGCCCTGGTGCAGGACGCGATCTATTCGTTCGGCAGCCGCCGGTGAAAGTTGCAGTAGCTTGTTCCGTACGGTCAGGCAGACCACCGGGTCCTGGGGATCATATGTTAAGACCAAGCGATGCTCCGCTTGAGTTGGATCAATGCACGGGTTTGACATGGCAGCAGCCTCATAGTTAGTCCACGTACCAAGGGTGCCGGATCCTGATGGGCTTGGCCTCCAGGTAGCGCGGAATAAAAATTAGTTCAATTATATTTAATCAGTTTGCCCGGCCGGTTGAACTGTCGCCTGATGAGAGGCAATCAGCATGGTCGGGGCAGTGTCCAACGAAAGGGAATGTGAGTTTATAATTGGTAAAAAGGAGGAAGTCAATCCGATGTGCTCGGCAGGATGCACCACCAATCAATTTATGATTTCGGAATCGGTGTCAGATCGAAATGAAGCGATGCCATTACCCATTGGCATGAAAGGTCAGGGTCTTCAAAAAAGCGGCCCCATGGTTTTTCGCTGATGGAGGCGATGGGCCATGGGGCTGCTCATGCAGTCAGGGGGGCACTATGATGATCAGAATTGCGCTTCCTCGGTGGAGCCTTTAAGGGCCGTAACTGAGGATTGGCCTTCCGTGATGCAATTCATCACGCGGTCGAAATAACCGGTGCCCACGAATTTCTGGTGGGTGATGGCCATGTACCCATCTTCTTTACCGTGGGCAAACTCCGCCTGTTGGAATTTTGAATAAGCAGCCATGCCATCGGTTTTGTAGCTGTAGGCCAGATCAAACATGCCCAGGTTCAGGGTGTGGAACCCGGCCAGGGTGACGAACTGGAACTTATAGCCCATTTTGGCCAACTCTTTTTGGAAAACGCCGATGGTTTTCTTGTCCAGGTTGCCTTCCCAGTTAAAGGACGGGGAGCAGTTGTAGGCCAACAGTTTGCCGGGGAACTTGGCATGGATGCCTTCGGCGAAGCGCCGAGCCTCTTCCAGATCAGGCTTGCCTGTTTCGCACCACACCATGTCCGCATAGGGCGCATAGGCCAGCCCGCGGGCAATGGCTGTGTCGATACCGCTTTTGATATAATAAAACCCTTCCGAGGACCGCGGCTGGTCGAGGATGAACGGCTGGTCGCGCTCATCGATGTCGCTGGTCAACAGGCGGGCGGCTTCCGCATCGGTGCGCGCTACCACTACAGTGGGTACGCCACAGATGTCAGCAGCCAGGCGGGCGGCAATCAGTTTGTTGATGAACTCCTGGGTGGGCACCAGCACCTTGCCACCCAGGTGGCCGCATTTTTTGGCAGATGCCAGTTGGTCTTCAAAGTGTACCCCGGCAGCGCCAGCTTCGATCATTTCGCGCATCAATTCAAAGGCATTGAGAGCGCCACCAAATCCAGCCTCGGCATCGGCCACGATGGGCGCATACCAATAGGGACCCTTTTTTCGGCCATCGAGCACCTGGATCTGATCAGCGCGGCGTAACGCATTGTTAATCCGTTGCACGACATTGGGCACGCTGTTGGCCGGATAGAGGCTCTGGTCCGGATACATCTGACCGGCCAGGTTGTTGTCAGCCGCTACCTGCCAGCCGCTGAGATAAATGGCTTTGAGCCCCGCTTCCACCTGTTGCACGGCCTGATTGCCGGTTAACGCGCCCAGGGCCGGAATGAATTCTTCGGAATGCAGCAATTGCCACAGCCGTTTGGCGCCGGCATCGGCTAAGGTGTATTCGATTTTCAGCGTGCCGCGCAGCTTTAGCACCTCTTCGGCGCTGTATGGCCGGTTAGTGCCCGCCCAGCGCGGGTCGTTTTTCCAAACATATTCCAAAGCTGAGACTTCATCGGGAAATACTTCGTGGCAAGAGAGACGGTCACAAAGGGCTTGGGCTTTTTCTGCGATGGTTTGCATGTGTTCTTCTCCTTACAGTCAATTGAGTGTTGATGGTATCGGGTAAAGACCGCCGCTGTTCCTATTGCATGTGCCCTTTGGCGGTGCAGAGTTTATATGTATTGTTGCGTTTATGAATAGTTTCTTTTTTAGTATCGGCAGCAAATTCTTTGAATTGCTACTCCAGCTTTTCATAGGCTTTCAATGTCAGAAATTCTTCAAATTCGGGATTGGCGATAATCTCTTCGAACAGGCGGCGGGCTTGTTCGTGGGGAATGGTCGAAAATTGCTTTTCTCCCACCTCCGCCCTCACCTTGGCCATCTCTTCGGTAGCGATCTTGCGCACCAGGGCCATGTCTACTTTGCGGCCGTCCTCCAGAATGCCTTCGCGATGGTGCACCCATTGCCACACCTGGGCGCGGGAGATTTCAGCCGTGGCCGCGTCCTCCATCAAGTTGTATAGGGGCACACAGCCGTTGCCTCCCAACCAGTGGGCCATATACTGAATGCCCACCGAAATGTTGTTGCGCAACCCTTTTTCGGTGATCGGACCTTTGGGCACCTCCAGCAGGTCTTTGGCGGTGATCTTGACATCGTCCCGCTGGCGATTCACCTGATTGGCCGTGGGCATGGCTTTGTCAAACTCTTCCTTGGCAATGGCCACCAGGCCGGGGTGGGCCACCCAGGTGCCGTCATGTCCGTCGTTGGCTTCGCGGATTTTATCTTCGCGCACTTTGGCCAGGGCGATTTCGTTGGCCTTGGGATCATCCTTGATGGGAATCTGGGCGGCCATGCCACCCATGGCATGGGCTCCGCGCCGGTGGCAGGTCTGGATCACCCTTAGGGCGTACGAACGCATGCAATGCCGTGTCATGGTAATTAGAGCTCTGTCCGGGAAGATAAAGCCCGGCACGTTTCTGAAGCGCTTGATGAAGCTGAAGATATAGTCCCATCGGCCGCAATTCAAGGCCACGATGTGGTCGCGCAGCTCGTAGAGAATTTCGTCAGTTTCAAAGGCAGCCAGAATGGTTTCGATCAGTACCGTGACTTTTATGGTGCCCACCGGCAAGCTCAGTGCCTCCTGGGCCTGCACGAAGATGTCGTTCCACAAGCGCGCTTCCAGGTGGCTTTCGAGTTTGGGCAGGTAGAAGTACGGCCCCGTTCCCCTGGCCAGTTGACGCTTGGCGTTATGGTAGAAGAAGAGAGCGAAGTCAAAAATACTTCCCGATATGGGCTGCCCGTCCACCCGCACATGTTTTTCTTCGAGGTGCCAGCCGCGTGGGCGCACCAGCAGCACGGCGATATTCTTGTTGAGGGCATAGTGCTTGCCTTCGGCAGTGGTCAGCTCAATGGAGCGTTCCACAGCGTCGCGCAGGTTAAGCTGGCCCTGGATTGTCGCTTGCCATGTCGGGGCGTGGGCATCCTCAAAATCGGCCATATAAGCCGAAGCACCGGAGTTCAGAGCATTAATGATCATCTTGCGGTCCACCGGTCCGGTGATTTCCACGCGCCGGTCCTGCAGATCGGCTGGGACCGGGGCCACCCGCCAGTCGCTGTCCCGGATATGTTTGGTCTCGGGTAGGAAATCGGGGAGCTTACCCTGGTCGATGGCTTTTTGACGTTCCTGACGTTTTTTGAGCAGTTCCTGTCTGCGGCCGTTGAACCGACGGTGCAGGTCGGCCACAAAACGCAGGGCGTCTTTGGTCAGGATGGTGTCAAAACCGGGTTCCATGGGGCCAATGATTTCAATATTTTCAAACTTCATGATGGGGCCTCCGGGATGATCATTTTATAAAGCGCTGGGCCGCAATGTGCCGATGAACGCGCAATTCTTGTTCGCTGAATAGGTTGGGGATTTGTTTGGCCATGCAGGGCGATCGCTTGGGGATTTCGGGTAACCACGTCTAATCTAATAAGACTTTGGTTTCTTTCAACCGCATCCAGCCTGCTGGCCGGTTTTGGGGTAATAATAAGGGATGAAGGCGGATTGTCAACAGATGCGGCCTGTTTGCCTGCTTGTCCGTTGGGCCGCGGCCTGTATGCGTGAGGCCATTGCTTTTACTTCTATCCTTCACTTTTACCTTTTCCCCGGCCTCAACCGTTGGGCATCGGAGTATGGCAAGATGGGGGTCAAAACGCCGGCCCGGATCTGGTCTTGCGTATGTTGCCAAAACTCAGGCGTCAGTAATTCCCCATGATGTTTCATGAAGATGCGCCTCAAATCGGGCGCCAGAGCCAGGAAGGCCGCGAACTCTTCGGGAAAGACGTCATTTTCGCCGACCATGAACCAGGGTTCGGCCGATAGCTCATCTTCGTACGCTCTGGATTGGGGCATGCGCCGAAAATTGCAAACGGTCAAGGGGCACAGCTCATCGTAATCGTAAAAAACAACGCGGCCCAGTTGGGTGACGCCGAAGTTCTTGATCAACATGTCGCCGGGGAAGACATTGATGTGGGCCAGATCCTTGATGGCCTGGCCATAATCGATGACCGCGGCCTTGGCCGCTTCGGCATCGGCACGCTGCAGATAGACATCCAGGGGGATCAGTCGCCGCTCTACATAGACGTGGTGCAATACCACCCGGTCATTTTCAATAGTGGCGGTGCGCTGTGCTTCGGATTGGATTTCCGCCAGCAGTTCTGGGGTGAAACAGCAATTCTCAATTTCCAAATTCTCAAAGGACTGCACATCCACCAGGCGTCCGGCGCGGTTGTGCTTGAATACGTAGTCGTACTTCTCCATGACCTGTTGCCGGGTGGCATGTTTGGGGGTAGCAAAACGGTCACGGATCACCTTGTAGATCAGGTGGTCCTGGGGCATGTTGAAGGCAATCATCACCATGCCGCGTTGGCCATCGGCAAAATCGAACAGATCCAGGCTGCACACCCGCTGATGGGTCAGCAGGTCGCGATAAAGCTCGGTCTTGCCGTGCTTATTATAACCCAGGCTGATGTAGAGCTCAGCCACCCGCTTGGATGGCATGACTTCGCGCAGGAACTGCACCAAGTCCCGTGGGCAGTCCGTTTGGACATGGAAATAGGTATGGCTGAAGCTGAATAAAATGCGCACCTCTTCGGTCCGGAGCAGCAGGGCGTCTACCGTCACGCCATCCTCGCCATGAATCAGGGCAAATACCAGGGGCATCTGCTTGGCTCCATAGGTCAGTCGGCCGATCAAGTAAGCGCCCATCTCCCGGTAAAATGGGGATTTGACCATTTCGATGCGCAGCGTTCCATGGCCGGCGCGCTGACTTTTCAACAACAGGCTAATCCTTTCGGCGCACAAGCGAGCATCCGTTTTAAGAACGGCGTGAGGAGCCCGTAGATTATAGCTTGTCAGAATGGTTTCAATGATCTGATCAGTCAGTTGCGGCGTTTCGATGACAAAGGTCAAGGGCGCATGAGAGGTTGATCGGTTAACATCGAATCGGGGCTCAACAAACTCCATGGCCGGCTCAATTCCCACGGTTTGAAGAATGCGGCGATTGATTGAGTTATAAAAAGTACAGGCCAATTCCGCATCGTGGCGAAGGGCGAGGTTTTCAGCGAAACGAGACTTGATGGCCAGCCACAGCTTCGGGTTCTGGGCGTGGATGCTCAAGTAGGAAATGATGGTACCGCAGACCCGGCTTACGACCTGAGTATAAAGATCCAGCCGCTGTACGGTATCCATGTGCAAGCCGGTCCAATCGCGGCGCTCAAAATAGCCGGCCGCCTTTTGGGTGAGGGCGTCAAAGGAGACAACATATTCTTCATACCCTTGCCAGAGCAATTGCAGGACATAGTCAGCCATTTGGTTAAAATTGATGGCGACATCTTCGAGACCATTTGTCATATCCTCTCCTTGGTAGATAGACCGTCAGCTCCCCTATTGTTGTTCATTATGATCACAAATCCAGTGAATGTCAGGCAGATGCGTAAACAACATTACAAAAAAAAATTGATATTCCGTGTCTGTTTCAGGTATAGAACGCACTCGCCTGAGTTTGGTACCAAGTATACGTTTTGCCGTAACATTTCCAAAAGTGCCCTGAAACTACACCCGGCACCTTGGGGTCTGAAACACAGCGTGTTACAGCCCCTCCCCCAGATGCCATTGAATTTGAATAATGGCTTGCTTGATGTGCAAAGCTTATATCGCACTGAAAATTGAAATAGGCACAACCAACCGGAAGGGTCGAAGCAGAACAGAAAGGACGAATCAATGGACAACAAGGAACTGCTGGCACAATTGGAACAAAAAAACCAACAGGCATTGGAGGGCGGCGGCGCGGAGCGCATTCGCAAACAGCATGAGGGGGGCAAGCTGACCGCCCGTGAGCGTTTGGATGTATTGCTCGACCCAGGTAGCTTCCAAGAAGTCGACCGTTTCAAGACCCACCGCTGCAACGACTTCGACATGGCGGAAAATAAAATCGCCGGCGACGGCGTGGTCACCGGCTGGGGCAACATCAACGGCCGTCAGGTTTTTGTCTTTGCCCAGGACTTCACTGCTTTCGGCGGCTCGCTCTCCCTGGCCCACGCCGAGAAGATCTGCAAGGTGATGCGCATGGCCGCCAAAGTGGGCGCACCCTTCATCGGGTTGTGCGATTCAGGCGGCGCCCGCATCCAGGAGGGGGTCAACAGCCTGGCCGGCTATGGCGACATCTTTTTGCTCAATGTGATGAACTCCGGGGTCGTACCCCAGATCACGGCTATTATGGGGCCATCGGCTGGAGGCGCAGTCTATTCGCCGGCCCTCACCGACTGGATCTTCATGGTGGAAAAAACCAGCCACATGTTCATCACCGGCCCTGAAGTGATTAAGGCCGTGACCCGCGAAGTAGTGAACAAGGAAGATCTGGGCGGCGCCATGGCCCATAATTCCAAAAGCGGCGTCGCCCATTTCGCTGCCCCGGATGACCGCACCTGCATGGAGATGATCCGTCACCTGATGAGTTTCCTGCCTTCCAACAACATGGAAGACCCGCCTCGCGCCGCATGCACAGACGACCCCGGCCGCCGGGATGAGAGCCTGCGCGGGGTGGTGCCGCCCGAACCCAATAAGCCCTATGACATGCGCCAGATCATCCGGTCCAACCTGGATGATCAGGCCTTTTTCGAAGTCCACGAACACTGGGCCAAGAACATCGTGGTGGGTTTCGGCCGCCTGGACGGCATGCCCGTGGGCGTCATCGCCAATCAGCCCGCGGTAATGGCCGGCTCCCTGGATATCGATGCCAGCATCAAGGGCGCCCGTTTCGTACGCTTCTGCGACGCCTTCAACATTCCTTTGATCATCTATGAAGATGTGCCCGGTTTTCTGCCCGGCACCCATCAGGAATACGGCGGCATTATCAAGCACGGCGCCAAGCTGATCTACGCCTTCTGCGAAGCCACCGTGCCCCGCATCACCTTGATCACGCGCAAGGCTTACGGCGGGGCCTATATCGTCATGAGTTCCAAGCATATCCGCGGCGATATCAACCTGGCCTACCCCACGGCCCAGATCGCGGTCATGGGCGCTGAAGGCGCGGTCAATATCATCAGCCGCGAGCAGATCCAGGCCGCCAAGGACCCCCAGGCCGAGCGGGCCAAACTCATCGGCGAATACCAGGAGAAGTTCTCCAACCCCTACCGGGCCGCGGAAATGGGTTATATCGATGACGTCATCGATCCGGCCGACACCCGGCCCCGGCTGATCCAGGCCCTGCGCATGCTGCGCCACAAACGCGATACCAACCCGCCCAAGAAACACGGCAACATTCCATTGTAGAAAGGGGAGATTGATATGTCCTGGCAATATGTCTTTGAGCTGATCCAAAATATCCTGATCTCCCAGACTGGGTTGCCCCATCTGAGCTGGGGACAGGCGTTGATGCTGTTCGTGTCCTTGATCTTCATGTATCTGGCCATAGCTAAAAACTTCGAACCTCTACTGCTGCTGCCTATTGGTTTCGGCATTTTTCTGACCAACTTTCCCCTGGCTCCCATCATGGGTTATACCGCCGAAGGCAATCCTGATCTGATCCGCTATTTTTACAAATTTGGTGTTGAAACCGAGATCATCCCCTGCGTTATCTTCCTGGGGCTGGGAGCCATGACCGACTTCGGTCCTCTGATTGCCAATCCCAAGACCTTGATCATCGGCGCCGGCGCCCAACTCGGGGTGTTTGCCACCTATATCGGCGTGCTGTTGTGCGGCTTCACCCTCAAGGAAGCGGCCACGGTGGGCATCATCGGCGGCGCCGACGGTCCAACGACCATCTATCTGACCGCCAAGTTGGCGCCACACCTGTTGGGGGCCAATGCCCTGGCGGCCTACTCCTATATGGCCATGGTGCCCCTGATCCAGCCGCCGGTCATGCGGTTGTTGACCACCAAGAAACAACGACTCATCCGTATGCGTCAGATGCGGCATGTTTCGGCCCGCGAAAAGCTCTTCTTCCCCTTGATCGGATGCGGGTTGATTTGCTTTTTGATTCCGGCCGTGGCGCCCCTCATGGGCATGTTCATGTTCGGCAACCTGATGCGTGAATCCCTGGTGGTCAAGCGACTTTCGGACACGGCCCAGAACGCCTTGATGAACATCGTCACCATCTTTCTGGGGGTTTCGGTAGGGGCGACCATGCAAGCCGAAATATTCCTCAACTGGAAGCCGCTCTTGATTTTCGGCTTCGGCATGCTGGACTTCGTGATCTGCACCGCAGGCGGGATCATCACCGTGCATATCATGAATCTGTTCCTCAAAGACAAGATCAATCCCTTGATCGGTTCAGCCGGCGTGTCCGCCGTGCCCATGTCCGCGCGGGTTTCACATAATGAAGGCTTGCGTGAAGATCCCAATAACTGGCTGTTGATGCATGCCATGGGCCCCAACCTGGCCGGAGTCATCGGTACAGCGGGCGCGGCCGGCATGTTCATCGCCATGTTTCAATAGGAGGGACCTTGCATGCATATTAAATTACGACTCATAATCGCTTTACTGGCGCTTCTGCTGCTATCAGCGCCGGCATCCCTTTGGGCGGCTTTTGGCGAAGATATCGAAAAACCCAAACCTGAATTCACCCCTGATAACGGTGATTGGATTGCCAAATTGGTCCCCAGGGGCAAAAGCTCGTCCATCCAGATTCGTTTTCATATGGAGGGCGGTACCATGACGCATCTATCTCATCTTGAGTTCGCCCCTGGCCAGTTCCCCAAAATCGACCCCAAGAATTTCAGGTCAGATCAATTCATGGTCCAAGCCGATACCACCCCCGGCGGCGAGGTTAAATTGTCCGTTGGATCCACTTATTTTACCAGCGCCACCGAACTTTGGGGGCCCAAAGCCGGCACACCATTGATTTGGGGCACTGTTGGCGCCACCAACGTGGGCTTGCCTGACCAGACCAATATTTTGACCTTCACTGTTCGTGACGGTGGGCCACTGGATGCCGACGGCCAGGTCAACGGGCATATCACTGTTCACTTCGGTCCCCGGGATTCGTTCTGGGGGTATGCCATCGGCACCCTGCTCATCCGGTTTTTCGGCGTCTTCATTGTTCTGGCGGTACTGGAGGTGGGCATGATCATCTCCGGAGGGGTCTTTCAGCGTCTGGAGGCCAGATCCAAGCGGTCCGCGCCCGCCCCAATGGCAGTGGAACAAACAGTTGAGGAGGAAGGGACCGTGACGCCTCAGATGGCGGCTGCCATTGCGCTGGCCATCCATTTGAATTCCGGCGCCGGCCGTGGCGGATCGACGGCCTCATCTGGTCAACCCGAAGGTTCTCCCTGGTCCCAAACCGGCCGGGCCAAGCTCATGGCGGACCGTATGCCGGTCTTTGACCGGCGCCATCACAAATAATCAGTAAAGGAAAGAGCAATGACACAATATACATTGACCATCAATGATGAGATTTTCGAAGTTCAGATCGGCGCCATCCAAGGCGATACCGCCCAGGTGTTCGTCAATCAAATGCCCTATGAAGTCAAAATTAACGGTGGCGGGTCTGTGCCCTTTGCGACGGGTGCCGCTCCGTCCACTGTTTCGGCTGTGCCCATAGCCGCCCAGAACCCCGTTCTGTGCGCCATCGCCGGCAGCGGCGTGGTGGCTGCCCCCATTCCGGGGAAAATGCTGCAGATCAATGTCAAGGTGGGCGACCGGGTGAAAAATGGTCAGGTCGTTGCCATCATGGAAGCCATGAAGATGGAAAACAATATCCTCAGCCCCATGGATGGCAAAGTCAAAGAGATTAAAGCGCCCGTCGGCACGGATGTGAACACCAACGACGTGATCATGGTGATCGTGTAGATCTGAATCATTAGGAAAAGAAGAGTACCGGGGCACCCCTTTATGTCTGGGGGATGCCCCGGTTTTGTTTTAGCCAATGGCGGCGGGCTTGCACAGGAGCGATGCCTGTGTGGCGATGCGGCCGCAGCCGTCGCACACATATTTCATGGCGCTTAAATCCACCTTGCAGCGGTGCTGGGTGTCTATGTCAAGAGCACCACAGAAGCGGCAGGTTTTATGATCGCTGCATGGTTGGCACAAATGCCCCGGATGGGTGGCATTGGCGCCGCAACGTTTGCAAGTGTAGGTGGTCATGGGAGACCTCCTTTCATTGATTGAAACCTGATTCAATATGGGAATGGGAAGCTGCCGGGTCAAGAGCGGTGAGGCACCTGGCCATGAATCTTCTTCCCGGCGCCATAATGGCCAGATTTGCCTTGACACCCGCCCCGATTTCATCTTTGGTGGATTCAAATTAACGGCCCCGTCAGCGGCCAAAGGATTTGAATACTCAGTGAATCAAGGAGAACGGTACATGAAAAGGAAAAGTGTGATTCTTCCCGCCGATGAAATTCCCCGCCAGTGGTACAACATTTTGGCCGATATCAAAATGAATCCGCCCCTGGGGCCGGACGGCAAACCGGTGTCACCCGACGCCCTGGCGCCGGTGTTCCCCATGAATCTCATCGAGCAGGAAGTGAGCAGCCAGCGCTGGATCGATATTCCCGAGCCCGTGCTGGATGTGCTCTCCATCTGGCGGCCCGCGCCTCTGACCCGCGCCGATCGCCTGGAAAAAGCTCTTGGGACCCCGGCCCGCATCTATTTCAAGTATGAGGGGTGCAGCCCGCCGGGCAGCCACAAGCCCAACACCGCCGTACCCCAGGCCTACTACAATAAAGTATTCGGCATCAAAAAAATGACCACCGAGACCGGCGCCGGCCAATGGGGCAGCGCCCTCTCCTTTGCCTGCGCCCAGTTCGGCCTGACGTGCAAGGTGTACATGGTGCGCATCAGTTTTGATCAAAAGCCTTACCGCAAAGCCATGATGGAAGCCTGGGGCGGCAAGTGCATTGCCAGCCCCAGCACCGAAACCAAGGCTGGTCAGGATGCGCTGGCCAGGGACCCCAATACCCCTGGTAGTCTGGGCATCGCCATCAGCGAAGCCATCGAAGCAGCGGTCACCGACCCCAGCGGCAAAACCCGCTATTCGCTGGGCAGCGTGCTCAACCACGTTATGCTGCATCAGACCATTATCGGCCTGGAAGCCAAGAAGCAGATGGCCATGATCAATGAGTATCCGGATATCATCATCGGCTGCGCCGGCGGCGGCAGCAATTTCGCCGGCTTGGCCTTCCCCTTTGTGCAGGACAAGATGCACGGTAAGAAGATCGAGATCTACCCGGTGGAACCCAAGGCCTGCCCCAGCATGACCAAAGCCCCCTTTGTGTATGACCACGGCGACACGGCCCGCTACACTCCGCTGCTGCCCATGCACAGCCTGGGGCACGCTTTCGTTCCGCCGCCCTTTCATGCCGGCGGGCTGCGCTACCACGGCATGGCGCCCACCGTCAGCCAATTGGCCAATGAGGGCTTGATTACACCCAAATCGGTCTCCCAGACCGAAGCGTTTGAAGCCGGTGTTCTCTGGGCGCGCACCGAAGGAGTGATTCCGGCGCCGGAAACCAGCAATGCTCTGGCCCAGGTGGTGGCGGAAGCCAAACTGGCCAAGCAGGAAGGCAAGGAGAAAGTTATTCTCTTTAACTTCAGCGGCCATGGTTTGCTGGATCTGGCGGGATATGAAAAATTTCTCGCCGGCCAGATCAAGGATTTTTCTTTGAGCGAAGAAGAGATGAAGAAATCCATGGCCGTGTTCAAAGATTTCCCCAAACCGCAGAATATCAAGAGCATATAGTGTTCGTGCCGTTGAATGCCGATGAAGTGGCAAGCGGAATAGAGAATAGAGATCAATGTTCAGGCGGCGAGGCGGGCATGGCCGCGGCGCCTGAACCTTTTGGAGCGCTCTGGAACGGCATGCAAGGAGGGCCGGTCTGATTGGAAAGCCGTACTATCTACCCGACGCTGGAAGAGATGCAAAGACGCTGTCCGCGGCTGGGCAGCCGTGTGAATTTCGAATACTGCCGCGCATACGGGCAAGAACAGCAGCCGTGCTTCAAAGTATTAGATTGCTGGTGGGAAGTATTTGATGTGGTCGCCTATTTCCGGCAATGTCTGAGTCCTGAAGCGTTTGAACGTATTTGCCAAGCCAAACCGCCCGACAAGGTGGCCAGCCTGGTGGATCTGATCCGGCAGGCGCGGGAGAGGAGTGGAAAGGAGTAAGATAGAAGGTGGACGGGGGTATCGTTTGAATACCGGCAAAGAAATTCCCATCTCCTTGCAGGCCAAGGGTGCAACATTGGAGGCCCGCTTTAATGCGCAATCAACAACGCGGGCCGTGGTGATTACCCATCCCCATCCGCTTTATGGCGGCAATATGGATAATAACGTGGTGGAAGTAATTGCCGCGGCCTATGCCGGCCAAGACTGGAGCACCTTGCGGTTTAACTTCCGGGGAACTGGAAGAAGCACAGGGAGCTATGCCGATGGTATCGGCGAGCAGGAGGATGTCCAGGCCGGCATCGATTACCTGCTTTCCAAAGGGTATCAATCCATCGATTTGGCCGGATACTCTTTTGGGGCCTGGGTTTTGGCCGGTTGGTCCCGGAACCATGCATCCCACCCATATCGATTATTTTTGATATCCCCACCGGTGGCGTTTATTGAATTCGATGAAATGCCCGTCCCAGGATTACGCCATGTCCTGACCGGCGCTCAGGATGATTTAGCGCCGCCGGGCCTCATTCAAAAGGCCTTGCCCCACTGGACTCCCCAAGCCAGGCTGACCCCCCTTCGGGGCGCGGACCATTTCTTTTGGGGGCACGAGCAGCAGTTACAGGCCGAATTGGTTAGCGTCATCCAATAGGTACTGATCTTTAAACTTTTTTCTAAAGTTTTTGTCATGGCCGCCGATAAGGATTTCGTGGAGACCCTTAAGCTGATGAAAGGGCATTACGAATATGGCGGATAGTATCAATGGAATCATGGGGTTAATTGGCCAGGTCGGTTCTACTGTCCCGGGCATGTCCTCATCCCGGCAAACCGATGGCCCTAAATATGCCGAGCCCCAGGACCGCGTCACCATATCGGACCAAGCCAAACAAAAAGGGCATGACAAAAAGTTCGGCGTCAAAGGGGAAGAAAACCTCACTTCCGATGAAAAGCAGCAGGTCAACGAACTCAAAAAACGCGACGCCGAGGTCAAGGCCCATGAGCAGGCCCATATGGCCGCCGGCGGGAACATTGTGCAAGGCGGCGCCTCTTACCAATATGAGCACGGCCCGGACGGTAAAATGTATGCGGTCGGTGGCGAAGTTAAAATCGACGTCTCACCGGAACGAACGCCTGAAGCCACGGTGAGCAAAATGCAGCAAGTCCAGCGCGCGGCCTTGGCGCCGGCACAGCCCTCGGCCACGGACCGGGCCGTGGCGGCTCGGGCCGCGCAGGCGGAGGCCCAGGCCCGGTCGGAAGAAAGCTCAGACACCACTCAAAAATCCCAAGAATCCCAAGCCATGCCCCAGGCCAATGGCTCGCCGGGGGATGTTGAGGCTGGCGAACCGCAAGGGTTAGCACGCGTCGATGCCAAGGCCGCCAATCCATCCAAACCAGAGAAGGGCAATACGATTTTTACCTATAAGTCGGATCTATCACCTGCCGGCAGCCGCTCGACGCAAACAGCGGGCACCCATATCAATCTCTCGGTATAGCGATTTTTCATTTTCTCCATTGCATCTGTCTCATGGTAATGCTTCAGTAGGCAGACGAGATTCTGAGCCTTTTTTTATTGTCCCCGAATGAGTGCACTTTGATCGGGCGTGCATAGCCGATCATCAACCCGTGGGGTTGGGATGAATCGTATGATTGGAAAGACTCTGCGAAATCATTGGATGACCGTCACGGTGGGAATCCTGGTTGCTTTTTACCTGGCAGGATGCGGCAGCAGCCGGTTCGGCCGATTGCAGCCTGATCCCGCGGTGACACAGATGTTTACTGCGAATGGTGTCCCGACCGAGTACCACTATTTTATCTGCGGACGTCCAAGTTTGCCTTACATTATTGTGGGGATTGAACCCCAGTTTCAATTTGCCGATAAACTATGGCAGTCGACGCAGCCCAATACTACTGATTTTTCCCAGCAGGTGAACTTCGTGTGGATACCAGAAGTCTGGTATAAAGTTGAACCAGCTCAAGGGTGCTGGATCATTGATCCTGCCGGCCGCAAGGTTGGCGTGTGGTATTCCATGTATCCTAGTGCGCCAGTAGTATTTAAAGATAATCGGGTTTCCATTGGCGTGCCTTATGATGAAGGCGGTTGAAGGGCCAACAGAGGTAGCGGGGGCGAATTACGATCCTTGCTGATCTTCTTTGCAATTAAGGGGTTGAAATACTATGCTGCCGGGACTGACGCCAATTTAGGCGGGCGTGGAAGACTCGCTTTCCACTCCAATCCCAACCTTGACAACCCGGTCAAACGATGATTTTAAAATATAATAGACATTTATCGCAAATCGCCGCAAAGGAGAAGAGATGGCCCGTTTCATATTGACCCTCAATAACAAGGTATTGGGCAGCTTCAAAGTCAGCGAAGGTCAAGAGCTCGCCATCGGCCGTCAAGCCGACAATCAGATCGTCATTGACAACATGGCCGTCTCGGCCCATCACGCCAGGGTTCGGCTGGAAAACAACAAATTAACGCTGACTGATCTGGGCAGTCGCAATGGGACCTTGGTCAATAATCAGAAGATTTCCAAAAGTATCCTGGCCCACCAGGATTGGGTCACCATTGGCAAACACATCTTGATCGTCGATTTGCATGAAAGTCTCTCGTTGGAGACCACCATGCACGACCTGATGTCCAAGTCGCAGGCTGAGTCCAGTGACCAGACCATGGTTCTGGACCGTCAAAGCGCTCAGACCAGTTGGGTCGGCTTTGATTATCTATCTTTTCTTTCCAGCGTGCGCGACGATTTTGAACTCACCGGCAAGGATGTATCCATTGGCAAGAATCCGGAGGCGGATATCCGTGTCACAGGCATGTTCTCTTTTCTTGCGGGAACACCCAGCGCCACCATTTCCAAAAAACGGGATGACTTTGTGCTGGAGCATATCGGCGGCAAGTTTAAAACGCGGGTCAACGGTACCGCCATTAAGACGCCCACCCAATTAAAACATCAGGATGTCATAAAAGTGGGTCCGGTGGAGCTTCAAATCCGCCGTGTGCGCCGACCTTCAGTATAGTTGGTACATTGTTGAAGTCCCCACCCCATGGGCCGCGCGAATAAACCCGGGTTGGTCTTTTAACTGGATATAAAGAGGTTTCAATTCTGATATCTACCCGTTGAGTGTGGCCCCGCCGTCGTCCTCGCCATCATCTCCGGTCCAGTTTATTATGACCCAGTGCACCGATAACCGCCGGAGCTCAACAGGAGTATATTTTGTCTGGAACCCACATCTTCATCATTCGAGCCTTATTGGGGGTTGTTTTTGGCATTTTGTTGGCGCGTTTTTTCTACCCCCAGGCCTCGCTGGTGTTTACCATCGGGCTCTGCGTTATTTTGGTAGGGCTGGCCTATCTGGCCGAATTTTTGCGCCGCCGCAAACCGCCCGCCGATCCGCCCGATCATGTCAATTAAACCCTGGATAAAGGCCAGAATTGCCGAGCTGCTTGCCCGGTTGTGGTGTCCGCGCCTTTTGTGCTATTTGAGGTTTCGATCCGCAACCGCAATCGGTGAAGCTTAGAATAGATGGAGTTGGGTTACAGTGAAGCAAATCATTTTGGGCACCGCCGGACATATTGACCACGGCAAAACCAGTTTGATCCGGGCTCTGACCGGCATCAACACCGATCGCCTCAAAGAAGAGCAGTTACGCGGCATCACCATCGAGTTGGGGTTCGCCTATCTTGAATTGCCCAGCGGCCAGCGTCTGGGCATCGTGGATGTGCCGGGTCATGAGAAATTCGTCAAAACCATGGTGGCCGGTGCCACGGGTATAGATCTGGTGGCCCTGGTGATCGCCGCCGATGAAGGCATCATGCCCCAAACCCGCGAGCATATGGATATTTGTTCGCTGCTGGGCATCCGCCACGGCATGGTGGTCTTAACCAAGATTGACATGGTGGATGAAGAATGGCTCGCCCTGGTCAAAGAAGAGGTGGCCCAATTCACCCATGGCACTTTTCTTGAAAATGCGCCCGTGCTGCCGGTTTCCTCGGCCACGCGACAAGGGCTGGACGAGTTGGTGCAGACGCTGGACCGCATCAGCGCCGGCATAGTTGAGAAGACCGCCACCGGTCTGTTTCGTTTGCCCGTTGACCGAGTTTTCACCATGAAAGGCTTCGGCACCGTGATCACCGGCACCCTGGCGTCGGGCAAAGTCAGCGTGGGGGATCGCATCATGATCTACCCCTCCCAGGCCACCTCCAAGGTGCGCGGCATCCAGGTCCACAACCAAAGCGTGGAGATGGCCGAGGCCGGCATGCGCACGGCCATCAACTTCCAGGGGCTGGACAAAGCCGACGTTCAGCGCGGCGATATTATTGCCGCGCCCGAAACTCTGGTGCCCAGCTATATGGTGGATGTGGCCCTGCACTATTTGCCTGGCAACACCAAGCCCCTGAAAAATCGCGTCCGGGTTCGTTTTCACACCGGCACCAGCGAAATCCTGGGCGTGGTGGCGCTGCTGGACCGTGAAGAGCTGCTGCCCGGCGAAGAGGCCATCGCCCAGATTCGGCTGGAGGCGCCGGTCACCCTGGTCAAAGATGACCGCTATGTGCTGCGCAGCTATTCGCCCGTGCGCACCATTGGCGGCGGTCCAGTGCTTAATCCCATCGCGCCCAAGCATAAGAGCAACAAACCGGAGCTGGTTGAAAAACTCTCCGTCCTGACCAGTGCCGGCGCCACCGAAGAGACGTTGCAGCAGCAAATTGAGCAGACCGGCTATGCCGGCTGCGCCTTCCACGAACTGCTGATCATCACCAACTTGCCGGAAAAGCAATTGGATCGCATGCTGCAAGGGCTTTTGTCCAAGCGCAGCCTATTGCAGATTGATAAGGAGAAAAGACGTTTCATCCATCAAAACGTTTTTGCCGCCTTGCAGCAGGAAGTCCAAGAGCATTTGCGCGCTTATCATCAGAACAATCCGCTCAAACCCGGCATGCCCAAGGAAGAACTTAAATCCCGCTTGCCAGGCACTGTGGATATCAAGCTCTTCACCTTGATGCTCCAACAGATGCTCAAAGCTGAAAATATCGCGGTGGAAGAAGATCTCGTGCGCCTGGCCGGCCACCGCGTCGCTCTGGGCGTGGACCTGCGGGCCTTGCGTGAAACCATCCTCACTACATACGAAAAGGCAGGTTTGACGCCGCCTTACTTCAAAGAGCTGTGTGCCCAGCAGCAAACCCCGATTGATCAAGCCCGGCAAGTCATGGCTCTCTTGGTCGACGAGGGAGTGATGGTGAAAATCAAGGAAGATCTTTACTATCATCGGCGGCCATTGGACGATCTGAAGCAAAAGCTGGTGGAATTGCTTATTCGGCAAACCGAGATATCCACGCCCCAATTTAAGGATATGACCGGGGTTTCACGCAAGTACGTGATCCCTTTGCTTGAATATTTTGACGCAACGCAGTTGACCATCCGGGTAGGCGATTTACGCAAACTGCGCAAACAACCTGTCCAGAGATAGAACATCTGGCCGTATTGGAGAAAAATTCATGTCCGAAGAACAACCCGTTTCCAACAACCAGAAGACAAAAGGGTTCAAGGCGTTTTTCATTAAACGTCTGATCGTGGCCGTGCTTCTCATCGGCGCGGTGCTTTGGGCCGTGACCGCCGTTGTGGACCATTTTGAGAGCTCCGGTTCTTTAAAGGGGCGCTTGAGTGATAACAGCGCCCTGCCCAGCCAAGCCCAGAACACCGTCGCGGAAGCTCCAGCCAAACAGGCTCCGGAGAGCGCTGCCGCGGTTCAACATCCACCCGAAGAAGGCGAGCAGACCCCCCAGGGGCAGAAATCTTCCATCGAGTCCACCAAGGAGATGTTGACGCAATTGGAGCATCAGACCGGGGCCGCGCCGCAGCCGCCGGCCAGCAAAGAGCGTCCACCCGCCGCTGGGGCAATCGAAGAAGTGCCCCGTGGCGCGGCTGAAATGCAGGCCCCCACCCGAAGAAGTGAGCCCGCGGCTCCCACGGCCTCCCATGCCCCAACATCGTTTGATGATCGTCCAGTGGGCGTGGCCTTTGTGGAGGCGGTGATTCGGCCCATGGACTACGAATTGAATCATCGCTTCTGGGGCTGGCGGCCCAATGACATTCTTAACTTTACCGACAACATCAACGAATTCCAGCTGGGCACGCTGGAAGTGACCCGCCGCACCGTGGTGCAGCTCACCGAGCGCATTTCGCGCACCGGTTACAACGACGCCTTTGACCGCAACCTGGAAAACGCCATGAATTTCTTCATGGTCAAAGCGGAAAGTTATTGGTTCCCCTCACCGGAATCCAAGTACAAGGAGAGTCTCTCCGAGCTGGAGAAGTATAAGCAGAAGCTGATCACCGGCAAAGCGTATTTCTACACGCGCTCGGACAACCTGATTCCACTGTTCACGGCTTACGAGGATTTGCTGGGCAGTTGCGACGAAAATCTGGTAAAGACAAAGGAGGCTGACGGATCGCCGGTGGGATTTACCGATGCGGACGATTACTTCTACTATGCCAAGGGGGTCGCCAACGCCCTGATTCCTATTCTTGAAGCAGTGCAAAGAGACTTCGGCACAACATTGGAAGTACGTCACGGAACCGAGCTGTTGCACCATGCCATCGAATCGTGCCGACTGGCCGCCTCGCTGGAACCCTGGATCATCACCAATGGCGACCTGGACGGCATTCTGGCCAACCATCGCGCCAATATGGCCGCGCCCATCAGCCACGCCCGCTACTACATGGGGCAACTGGTCAAGACGCTGAGCACATAGAGAACGGTGTGCAATGGCGAAGGCCGACCATTGGCATAGACCGTATTCAATCAGCAATTCATCATATTCAAACCCCCTGAGATCCATTTTGTCAAATGGGAATCAGGGGGTTTTTCTTGGGATCGGCGATCTCAACAATTACTTCGCAATATGATTTGGAGCCCCTACTTATAGAGCAGGGATTGTATCAGGCATCCCCCCGATGACCCGGAATCCCCTCCCGAATTGGGGAGAGGATTGCTTCCCGGTGGATTGCTTCCCGGTGGATTGCTTCCCGGCGGATTACTTCCAGGCGGATCGCTTGTCGGCGGCCCCACATCGGGCGGATTGCTGTCCGCGCCTTCGATCTCGATGTAATTGATGGCGCTGTACTTCCTGGTAGTATTGCCGTTCCAGCGTTCATGAACACCAAGGCCAGCCAGGGCGGCGACCCTCAGAATATCTTCGGAGCCATTGGCAACGATGCTTTCACGGTTTAGGTAGTCAAACATGACCGAATCCACGGCCACGGGATCCACCGCAAAGAAGAGCATATTGGGAGAGCCATTGTTGAAGCTGGTCCAGCGTTCGGGCGGATTGAGGTTACTGCTCGCGCCGCCGAAAAGGCCGTCACCGATGATCAGGACGGTCTTGTCGCTGATGTTGGGGTTTTTGTTGATGCTGACGATGGGATTGGAGGTGGGACTGTACTGGCTGTCGTCTAGATCGATGTAGTGGTGAATGTCCTCGCAGTTAGAGGAAAAAAGGTCGATGCTTCCGATGTGATTCTTTAAAGATAAGGTGATGCCGGCACTGCTGTGCTTTTTCATGATGGGGATGTTGATGAGATACGCCGCATTCACCAGCACATCGGTAAGCTTCTGGACGCAGCCGTAATTGGTGCCGGAAAAATCGACCCGTGCTGATGAGGCGGTGCTGCTGAAGGTGCTTGATTGCACGCCGGCGCGAGCGCCGGAATTATCAAAGAATGCAATCCCACTATATGCAGAACTGATGAGCTGCCGAAAGCGGTCGGGAATCTGGCGGGTGGCATCATAGACCCAAATATCTTCCTGCTGGACCCTAATTTTGGTCAGGCCCGCCGCGATGCTGTTGATGATTTGGGGCAGGGCATCGATACATGCATCGTCGTCGTCATAACCCCAGGAATTGTTGAAATTGACTTTAATGGCAATGGCTTTGCCGGATTGGTAATCGGGAATAAGTTGGTGCCAGGCGTCGCTTAAGTTCTCTTGGCCAGTCAGTGTTTTTACTCCTAAGGCCACCATCTGGTCCACGATATTTTGGTCCACATGGTCGCTGTCGCCGTAATATTGCGCGCAAGAGCCCCCGCCCGTGCACGGAAAGCTCCATGAGGTGGCATTCGCGTCATGCACCGAAACCACTCGGTGGTGGGAGGGCAGGGCCATGGCATGGGGAATGGTCAGAAAAGTTCCGGCCGCCAAGCCGAGTGCCGCCGGCGCGAGTTTGCCAACCGGTCCTTGCAGGCGTGGTTGATGCTGTTGCTTATGCGCGCTGTAGGCTTGCCAGCCGGCGTAAAGCGACCCTGCCAGCGTGGCGCACAACGCCACATAACAGCAAAGCCGGAAAAGCTGCGCGCGGGTCAGGCGATGGCGCAGCGCCGACCAGACCCGATGGCCAATCAAGCCCAGGGGCGGCAACAGAAAAAGGGAGATATTGGCCAAGGCCGTCTGCTGGCAGGGATAGTTGATGCGTGACGGTTTGCGGCCGGTTTTAAGAATTAGCCACACCAGGCTCAGCGTGCCGATAATGAGCCCGTGGTTTAAAATCATGGTTTTATATGAAACCGTTTTGGCGTGAGCTCTATGTTTGTGAAAGTGGTCTCCCCGGCAAGAATTCATCAACATCCTCCTCTGTTGCCCGCCATAGAAGCCTGGGGGTGAATCCCATAAGGCCGGCACGCAATTTTTATTTTTCCAAACATTATCCTATTTAAAAGCCAGGTGCAATCGAGGTGAACCCATTAGATCGGGGTGGCCATCGCGGTTACTATGATCAGGTGTTGTGTTGCATCTTTGCTTTATGTTACAGATATCCAGCTTAATAAGCATAGGCATTGGCCATACTGGGCATCGCGCCGAGTACATTCGCTTTGGAATTCTATCCATCGCCATGATTCTTTATTAAGACTGAGGCAGGCATAGATATTGAGAAACGGTTCGGTAGATGAAGACAATTGAATCGCAGCCCCTTCGTCCCTCTCCCCCCTTGCATTGGTCTCTAATACCCCTGGCAGTAGTTTGGCTATCAATGCTGCTGTACAGGCTGGATCTGCGGCCGCCCCACCATGACGAGGGGGTAAACGGCTGGTATGTGATCCAGATGTGGCGCCAGGGATTTTTCCACTACGATCCCGGCAACTATCACGGCCCTCTGTTCTTTTACCTCCTACAGCTCAGTGAGATGATTTTTGGTAAAGGCATTGTCGCCCTGCGCCTGGTGACCGTGCTGTTTGGCGTCCTCAATACCCTGCTGGTTCTCGCCCATCGGCGTTTCTTCGGCCGCATCGCGGTCTGGGCCGCCGTGGTCATGGCCTTCAGCCCGGCCGTGATTTTTTACGCCAGATATGCGATCCATGAAACCGTCTTGATCTTCTTCCAATTGCTTTTCAGCTACGGATACTTCACCTATATCCGTCGTATATCCTGGCGCACCGGTGTCGTCTGTATGACGGCCGGATTTTTCGGGACCATGATGATCAAGGAGACTTTTTTTATCTTCTTCGGCACCTGGTTCATCGCCCTTTTCGTGGCTGCCGTATTGGGTCGGATTCTGCCTGAAGCCAAAGTCTCCGAGGAGCCGCGGCTGCCGGCCACCAAAGGCAAGAAGGGGGTTTCACTGCCCTTTGCACCGCCGGATTACAAGGCATTTCTATATCGAACTATTGGCCTCAGCGCCCTGGTGACCATTCTGGTATTCAGCGGATTTCTGATGAATCCGCACGGCATCATCGACATGTTCCTGGCTTTGGCTCCCTGGATGAAAACCGGCATGGGCAGCGGGCATGAGAAGCCTTTCTTCTACTGGCTCGAACTCATGCGCCGGTACGAATGGCCGACCCTGGCGGCGCTGATCGCCGCGGTAGTGGTGGGATTGCGCACGTCGCGCCACGGCCGGTTCTGGTGCGCTCTGGCTGTGGGCACGGTATTGGCCTACTCGCTGATTCCTTATAAGACCCCCTGGATCATTCTCAACCTGATCTGGCCGCTATGCTTCGTGTTCGGCTACGCGGTGGAAAGCATTCGCCAGAGCTGGCCCATAGTCGGTAAGACCATTGTCTACGTTAGCGCGGGGCTGCTCATCGCGGCCGGCGCGGGACTGGCTGCCAGAGTCAGCTATCTTCGCCCCGCCGACCCCCGTGAGCCTTATGTATATACCCACTCCCACCCATCCATCAACGATCTGAAGACCCATATCCAACAGGCGTGTGCGCGCCATCCCGAAGCCATGAATATGCGTATCGTGGTGGCCATCCAGCAGACCTGGCCCCTGCCGTGGACATTAAGTGATTATCCAGAGCTCTATTTTAATCCCTTCAAGGCCGGTGAGCCCATTCAGGGCGATGTGCTTCTGGTGGATATCCAGGATCAGCAGCAGGTGGAAGCCCAGCTGGACGCACCCTATTACCGGGTCCAGGGCCGGCTGCGGGATGCCTACAATGATATTCTTTACTACTACAGGGAAGCACGCTTCAGGGACAGCTGGCAAGGCGCGGCAACCCTGGTCGGCCCGCCATCTCTTCATCAGGAGCGCACCCCGTGATCGTGATTCAGAACATCCTTTGGCATATAATTTTCAGTACCCTGTGCGCGACGTTGTTAGCCTTAGTGTTTCAGGGGCTCAACGGTTGGATCGCCGCGATCAGTTTGGCGGCCGGAGCCGCCCTGGCCTATGTCTGCCGCGCCCACTGGCTTGAGCCCAAAGAAGATGGAAAGCGAACCTGGGACTGGATCGACGCGACCGTAATGGTCTTTTTACTTCTGATCGGATTGCGCCAATTCGCCTATCTTTACTTCAGCTTGGACAGCTCCGTCCAGACCTTGCTGAAGTACAATTACGGCGATTTGCCCCTGCACATCGCCTATATCCGCCATATGGTGGATGGCTCGGTCTTCCCACCGGACAACCCCTTTTTCTCTCTGGAGAAATTGCGCTACCCCCTGGGCATGGATTTGTACAATGCCCTTTGGGAACAAATCGGCGTGCCGACCCAGGCCCATCTCTTCCTCGTAGGAATGATTATGCTGCTGGCCACGATGCTGGCCCTGTACCGCTTTGGCGGCATTGTGCTGGTGGGGGCCTTTTTCCTCAATGGCGGTTGGGCCGGCTGGCAACTTATGGGCAACGGACTCTTGAAAGATTACCAGGAAGCTCTGACCTGGAAGAATTTCTTTCTCTCGCTTTTCATTACCCAGCGCGGTTTGCTGATGGCGCTGCCTCTGGGTATCTGGCTGGTGCAGCAAGTCCGGGAGCGGTTCTATGCGCCGGAAGGCACCTCTGAACCCTGGTCATTTGGTAAAACGCTCGTGGTGGGTGTCGCCTGGGGCGCTCTGCCTCTGTTTCATATGCACACTTTTATCATTATCAGCCTGCTGATCGCCTTTTACACCCTCGCTGGCCGTACGCCCAAAGACAATCTTCGGCAACTGGTGCCGGCTCTCGTTCTGGCTGTCCCTTTGGGCGCGCTCTTTGTCCTGTATTTGACCAATCTGTTCAGCAAAGGTTCCATGGTTCATTTTCAATGGAATTGGTTTGCGCCCAAGAATTTGGCGTATTTCTTCGGTGTGGAGCTCGGGCCTTGGACCTTATTTATCTTGGCCACCGCGTATTTTCGTCTTCGCAAAGGCGATGGCCGCGAGCGGGCTGAATGGATCATGGCCCTGGGCGCGTTTTTGCTCTTCAACGGCGTGCTGCTGGCGCCTTGGGACTGGGACAAACTGAAGGTCCTGATCTGGTTCTATCTGCTCATCGTGGCCCTGGGTGCACGCGCCATCACGCCGTACCTTAAGCCTCTGACCAAGGCTGCCATGTGTCTGGTGCTTTTCTTCTCCGGTGGGGTTTGTCTTCTGACAGTCTCCGGCGGCCAAGCCCAGCCCACCAAACTCTACGAGTGGCGCGAGCTATGGAAATCCTATGTCGCTGT
>JAKALP010000020.1 GCA_021824175.1 Deltaproteobacteria bacterium | reverse complement strand
AGCCATTTACTTTCATTGTGGAGGGTTGGATCTGTTCCCGCACCCCCCAATCCAACCAACTCTAAAATTCAAAACGGCTTGACCACTATATGTTGGGGGTACCCATTAAAAAGCCGGATGCGGCTTTAATTTTTTTGTTGGTGATCGGTGTGGCGGGGTGTGGCAAAAAGGATGAGAAGCTGGCCACGGTTGATGGCAAAGCCGTTACCCAGGCCGAGTTTGACGCCTACTTGAAATTCAAACGCTTGAGCGCCCCAGACGACAAGCGGCGGGATGGCTTACTCGATCAGTATCTTGACCGGGCTGCCCTGGCGGCTGCCATCGAAAAGACCAAGGTGCTGGACAAGGAGCTGATGAAGGTCGAATTGGAAGAGTTCCGCAAGGAGATGCTCATCAACCGGTATTTTGAAAAGTACTTGCAAGACAAGGTCGCTGATGATGCCGCGCGGAATTACTACAACACGCATGCCTCCGATTACGAAGAGAGTCAGGTGCATGTGGCGCATATCTTGATCCGCACCAACCCGAATATGAGCGAACCCGAGCGCAAGGCCAAGTTGACCACGGCCCAGGATGTCTATTCGCAGATCCGCGGTGGCAAGGAGTTTGCGGCAATCGCCGAGCAGTACAGCGAAGACAAAGTCTCCGCCAAAAACGGCGGCGACCTGGGCTGGGTAAAACAGGGCGGCCTTGACGCCAATTTCTCTAAAGCCGCTTTTGAAACCAAGGAGGGCGAGCTTTCCGAACCCTTCGAGACTCCTTTTGGCTATCATGTGATCAAGGTGCTGGAAGCCCCGCGCACCGAAAAACGCCCATTTGAATCAATGGCCGGCGATATTCGCTACCGGCTTAAGAACGAAGCCAAAAAAGCCGAACTGGACCGGTTAAAAGAAAGCGTCAAAGTGAAAAAGTGTAAATAAATTGACGTTGATCGAAGGCAAATGGTTATTGTTTGCTCAGATCGGAGTAAATCCTATCAATGACATTGCCCAGGGGGCTGATTTTGGTCTGGCACACATCGAAGATGGCTTCCGCGTTAATATCAAAGTAGTTTTTACCGCACCTTGAATTTGCCGTAGTATTTGCAGGGCGAGTTCTAAGTCAGGCATAAACGGCCTCTTGATCGATGCGTCGCTTGAGAAAGAGGTTCATGTTTTTTCTATAGCTGACGATATCCACCCGTGTTCCAATTTGCTCTTCGAGATCCTGTTTGATGCCAATAAGCGTAAATAGGTCCTGCTTTTGGAGTTCAACCACAATATCAATATCGCTTTGCGGCGTGGCGGACCGACGCGCGGCGGAGCCAAATATGCCAAGCCGCTTGATGCCATATTTGGCGCTGTTATTCTGCTTGTATTGATTGAGTATCGATACGATCTGGGATCTTTCCATAAGCCATTCCTTTTTTTGCCTGACAACCTTTATTTGGAATTCCCGGTCATCCATACCCAAAAGCAAGTGATAATTGAATAAGTACCCGAATCTACTCGCTAGTGTCAAACCATTTAGACCCCATTCGTCGGTATAAACTGGGACGCCTGGTCCAGGATCTGATTGATCTGGCGGGTCAGTTCGGCCGCGGATTCGAGCAGGGCCGCCGCTTCTGTTAATTGATGCTGTCGAAACTCATTGGCCCAGCGGCGATAGTTGCCGGCATGATCCTCATTGTGCGCTATCCAATGCTCCACCAGTTTGGCCGCTTTTTGCGCGAAACTGAGTTCATGCGCATCGGGTCCGTGGTGGTGGGAGTGATGGTCTTGTTCGTGGTGATGCCCCATAAGGTTTTCCTCTCTCTGGTACTCTCGTAATTACCAATCAGGCAAAAGCATTTACTATCTATCCATGCCGGTGATAATAGTCAACCATGCCGTTGAAGCCGCAAGCCAATGAAAAACAGCGCAAAATACACTACACCCTCTTGTGGGCGGCATTGCTTACAGGGCTGTTGTGCGGCGTCACCGTGGGTGCGTTTTTGGCGTTGACTCGCGATCTGCCCCAAATTAACGCTTTGGAATCTTTTAAGCCTTCAGCCATCACTAGGGTATTTTCAGCGGATCAAGTATTATTGGCCGAGCTGTATGTGG
Organism: Deltaproteobacteria bacterium; assembly: GCA_021824175.1. GTDB lineage: Bacteria > Desulfobacterota > Desulfobacteria > Desulfobacterales > Desulfosarcinaceae > Desulfatitalea. The sequence goes on along the minus strand of JAKALP010000020.1, from coordinate 94,832 downwards.
AACATCGTGAGCCAGTACCTTTTTCCCAAATACCGGAAATGCTCAAAGCCGCTTTGCTCACAACCGAGGACCGCCAATTTTATGAACACAGCGGCATCGATATCCGCGGCATCCTTAGGGCTAGCGTGAAAAACGTTTTGCGAGGCCGGCTTTCCGAAGGTGCCAGTACCTTGACCCAGCAGTTGGCCAAGACACTGTTTCTCACGCCGGAGAAGTCCTTTGCACGTAAGCTGCGCGAAGCGATCTTGGCCCTTCAGCTGGAACGCCGTTATACCAAAGATGAAATTTTGGCACTCTATCTGAACCAGGTCTATTTCGGCAGCGGGGCTTACGGTGCAGCCATGGCGGCTCGAACCTACTTCAACAAACCCTTGCAGGAGCTGACTCTGGCTGAATGTGCCTTGATAGCCGGCCTGCCCCAATCACCCTCGCGTTACTCCCCCCTGGTCAGTCCGGCATTGGCCCTTAAACGACGCAACAATGTCCTGGCCCAAATGCACGCGACCGGTGTCATCGATACCGCCGCCTACCAGCGTGCCCTTGATGAACCGCTCTTCCCTTCCCAACGACCGGTGAGAGATCAAAAAGCGCCTTACTTTATCTCTTTTATCAAGGAAGCTCTCGAAGAAGCGATGGGGGAAAATCTGATCTACAAAGGCGGATTAACGGTTTTTACGACACTGAATCAGCGAGCCCAGATTGCGGCCGAGCAGGCCGTGGACGATGGTTTGGCCCAATTGGAGGTTCGGATGCAACAAAACGGCTTTGGGCAACCTCATCCCCAGGCCGCGTTAATGGCAATGGATGTAAACACCGGCGCCATTGTCAGTATGGTGGGAGGCCGCGAGGAAACACCCAACGCCTATAACCGGGCGACAGTGGCCAGGCGCCAACCCGGCTCAGCTTTTAAGCCCATCGTCTATGCCCTGGCCGTTGAGCGAGGCTATAACCAAAACCAAACGTTGATGGATGTGCCGGTCGTATTCCCAAACTCATCAGAGGACAAAGATTGGCAGCCCGAGAATTCTTCCCAAACCTACGACGGCGAAATCAGTATCCGTTGGGCCTTGGCCCAATCTAAAAACATTCCAGCCGTGCGTCTCATCGATACCTTAGGGCCCTCTGCGGTGGTGCAGTTCGCGCAAAATCTGGGGATCACCTCTTCTCTGAATGCCAATCTTTCGCTGGCTTTGGGCACGTCAGAGGTCACCCTGATGGAGCTCACGGCTGCCTATGCAGCTTTTGCCAACTACGGGGAGTATATCAAACCCTATGGTATCGCAGAAGTCCGGGATGATGAGGGCCAGATTGTCTGGAGCGCCAAACCGGAAAGACATGTTGCACTCGCGCGCGCTTCGGCCGCCATTGTCACCGATATGCTGGAAGCCGCTATCCAAGAAGGCACTGGATGGAGAGCCCGTCGATTGCGTGACACCCTGGCCGGTAAAACCGGGACTACCAACCAATTTAAGGATGCCCTGTTTATCGGCTATTCACCAGTCATGGCGGCGGGAGTCTGGGTGGGTAACGATGACGGCTCTACCTTGGGGCCCCAAGAGACCGGTGCTCGAGCCGCGTTACCCATTTGGATGGCATTTATGCAGAAAACGCGCGGCGATCAACCCCAATCCTATTTTGATATTCCCGATGGCGTACACTCAATTTACATGGATTCGAAAACCGGTGCGCCGCGATCAGCGGAGGGTGATGGAGCAGTAAAGGCCTTGGTGAAGTAAATGGTCGTTGCGCAATAATACCTGAGGTTGATTATCTGCTGGCACCCACTAAGTTTCATGGATCTTCTTTGGTTGAATCGGCCTCGGTCGGGCGGGTCGGCAGGCAAATCTGTTGCTTTTCAGGATCATCGTTGGGTTTAAACAAAGTGGCTATATGGCCCACCATCCCCACAAATTGAGCTCCTGCAGCTTCCAGAAGTATATTGAGCGCGGATTGCTTGTCAGCCTTGGATTTGTTCTCAATGAATTTGATCTTAATCAATTCATGTTGGGCCAGGGCTTCCTGGAGGGCTTTGACCACTTCATTGGTAGCTCCTTTGTGCCCAACGAACACGATCGGTTTTAAATGGTGGGCCAATCCGCGCAGGTAGTTGCGCTGAAACCCTTTGAGCTCACTTGCCATTTCATTTCCTTATGAATGGTTCTAATGCCTGCGAATTTTTTCAACGATAAAGGAGACATTGGCGTTGATATCATCAACCTTCTTGGAGGTCTGGGAAGTATTGGAATCAGTGCTGATGGCAACGCTTTCAACGCTGTCCAATGTTGAGGCTATTTTGGAATTTACTCTTTGGAGTTGACCCAGACGGCCATTGATGCTGAACAAAAAAATGGTGATCGCCACTAACCACAAAGTGATGATAATCGCCTTCCACTCTCGTTTTAAAAACTGCATAGGCTGGCTCCCCTGTTCACCAAAGGTAGGTTGTTGGGATTAATGCGTCATCCTTTGTCTATTTCTTCGATTGATTCTTAAGCCCATGAATACCGGTTTCCTGCTGCCTTGACAAGCTTTTTTACATCGATGCATTGATATCTCACTGATAATATGATATTTTGAATTGTGTTAAAATCAAGCACAACCCAGTTGGCGGTTTGTTGCGTCAAGCTCCTTTACATGCAAGCGGCCATAACCCAATCAGTACCGACCCTAGTGATGCGGGTCGGCCACTGCCCAATCGATACAGAGTACTGAGCATCACGAGTAGGTAGTCAATCATCGCCTTTACCGGCCAGCGGGGGACGTTATGGACACCGACCACTCCAATGATCCCATCCCTGAAAGAAGATCAGAAGCACGCGCCGTCGATTCGCGCTTTTACAGCGTCCAATTTACTACCGAAGGGCTGGACTCCTTTTATCAATTCAAGCTCTGGAATATCTCGCCCAAGGGGTTATGTATCCTGGTTAAAGAAGGTTCGGAAGTGCTTAATCACCTTTCGGTGAACGATACCATCGAAATGACCTATTATCTCGCTGATTCCGCGGGCGCCTTTGAGAAGCTAAAAACCCAGATCAAGCATATTACCCGCAATGCAGACGGCCGCTTTAAGGGCCACGTGTTGGTGGGATTGGCCATTCTTTAACTTGGAGCTTACGAGTAGATTAAGCTTACGGGTAAGGGCGGGTACTTGAATACATGTGGTTTCGGCAGGATATGCTCCTGGCCGACAGTAAGCCAGTTAACGTCCGGGTTGATCTCGCGCAATTTGCCATCATCCGGTGGGCGGGCATAGTTGGTGTAAGCGTATGAAACCTGAAGGATACAGACGCTCCGATTGCCTTCGCGCGTGATGACATAATTTCGATTAAAAGTGGGCAGCGCCATGCTGTGATTGTTGCAAACTTGCAGAATTTCCGCTTCGGTCAACAGCGTTAATATCGACTTGGAAGCACCCCTTTCCGAGATACGAATCAGTGCCCGGGCTTCGCTGCTGCCGACATAGACTGTTGAAATACAGGGGATTTGCTTTAAATACTGAGCCGCGACAATGGCCGCCGTGCGCCGGCCACCCACCATCACGGGCACCCCATAGTATTCAAAAAATTTTTTCTGAGCGGTTTCGGCGTACTGATCGCCCTTTTCATAGAGATCTTTGGAAATGTAGCGCAGGCTTTGAGCCAGATTCTCCGCGGCCTCGGCAATGGGCCAGTCGATGCGCACATGAAAATGGGACAACATGTAGCGATTGGTCAAATGGCTGCCAGGATCACGCTGGATAAGCAAGGCGTAGTCCACCGGCAGCAGCATCTTGATAAGATCGTAAAAATGGGCTGAATCGATATACTTTTGATTGCGGTCAAAGTTATCTGGAAGGGGTAGCTCTTTGGACTGGATCAAGTTGGTTTTGGTGGTGCGGTTGAGATTAAAGAAACGAATATACTTCTTGAAACGCGCGGGAACAGTGTCTTCAACAAAAATCACCAGAAAGGTGTTTTGGTATTTGTGTTCAATTCCTGGAATACGCGCCCTAGGTTTGAGTTCGCGCTTTTCCACAAAAGGATAGGGAACACCATTGTTTAAAAACCGCTGGTAGGAGTTGACCAGCGCATAGTCCAGGATGAACTGATCCAAATCGTCGCGCAGCAGTTCATAATAGGACCGGCGCAGCCGACTGACCCGACTGAGTTCTTCCCGAACGCTCCAGAAGGCCAATCTTTACTCCTTTCGTTGTTCTTTTTTCCCAGGGACTCCTCAAGCCTTACCATCAAACAAGGGTAGCGTCAATCGAGGGTCCGCGTCAGTGGATAATAGATAAGATAGAACAGGTTTTAAGTCTACGGCACCCCGCACTTCATCTTCCACCTTAGAAAGTTACATGCCAATGAAGAAACAAAAGCGATTAGCTTGATACCAATTCCCCGCCATCCCCTCTCGTTAGAATTAATGAATGAATGGGCTACAATGGCGTCGGCCTACTTCTTATCAGTCAATGCCGCCACTCCGGGCAAGATTTTTCCTTCCAGAAATTCCAAGGAAGCACCACCACCCGTGGATATGTGGGATATCCGTTCCGCCACGCCCGCCTTTTCCGCCGCCGCGGCGGAATCACCGCCACCAATGATGGTCACGGCACCTTGATCAGTCATTTGGGCCAGGATCGAAGCCATTTCAAAGGTCCCTTTGGCAGTCTCCTTAATTTCAAATACCCCCATGGGACCATTCCAAACCACCGTGCGAGCGTCTTTGAGCGCCTGACCAAAGCGTTCCATGGTAACAGGGCCAACATCCAATCCTGCTGCATTATCGGGGATGGCATTGACGGCCACGGTCTGGAGGGGGCCGACCGTGCCGGCGGCAATATCAAATTGGTCGCTGACGCGGCAATCCACCGGCAGCACAATCTTATCATCGGCTTGGGCCAGCAGGTTGCGCGCCAGCTCGATGCGGTCTTCTTCCAACAGGCTGCGACCCACATTCAGACCTTTGGCGCGCAAAAAGGTGAACACCATGCCACCGCCAATAAGCAGACGATCGACTTTGGGCAACAAGCTCTGGATAACGTCGATCTTCCCAGAAATTTTGGCGCCGCCTAATATGGCCACAAATGGATGGCGGGGCGATTCCATGGCTCGACCCAAGTAGTCAAGTTCTTTGAGCATCAGCAATCCGGCCACGCATGGTTGCAGGAAGTGTGTCACACCTTCGGTGGAAGCATGAGCGCGATGGGCGGTGCCAAAGGCATCATTGACATAGAGATCGCCCCACTGGGCCAACTGTTTGGAGAAATCTGGATCGTTTTTTTCTTCGGCTTTGTAAAAGCGAAGATTTTCCAGAATCAATGCCTGTCCGGGCTTGAGCGCGTCAACGGCGGCGCTGGCCGCATCACCAATGCAATCCGGCGCAAAAGCCACGGGTTGTCCCAAATGCTTGGAAAGCGTCTCCACACATGGTTGCAGTGAGAATTCACTCTTCTTTTCACCCTTGGGCCGACCCAGGTGAGACATGAGAATGAGCTTACCCTCGTTTTTCAGGATATGTCGAATGGTGGGCAATGCTTCCCGGATGCGCTTGTCATTGGTCACTTTGCCTGCCTTGACCGGCACATTGAAATCGACCCGCATTAACACTCTTTTGTTTTTGACGGTGATATCTTCGATCGTCATCTTGGGCATGGCGCACCTCCTGAATTAAAATTTAAGATGTCTGTTTCTTCATCCGATGAATCGATTTTTTTTGTGACCAACGCTGGAAGAATCCGATCGCACCCCCGCGATAGGCTCGATCAATCATCTCCTCGCGCACACTGAGACCTTGGGGCTGCTTCATGGCTGTTCGAAGACAATTTGTTTTGTGTCCGCAGCGCAGGCAACTTTCCGGTGTCGCGCGTAACCCATCCGGCTGCATGGGAAAGACGATCCGGATATCACCGAAGCAGGGTGGAGGTTTCAAGCCAGCAGTTTTTTGTGGATTTTGACTACTCATCCCACTCGTTTTTAAGGTCCCGCGTCATCAGCAGCCCGACCGCCTCTTTTGGGGACAGGTTTTCATAAAGAATATGGTAGACGGCATGGGAGATAGGCATCTCCACGCCCAGGCGTCGGGATAGATTGTAAACGGACTTTGCCGTCTTCACGCCTTCGGCCACCATGCGCATCTCTTTGAGGATCTCATCCAGGCGCATGCCTTGTCCGATTTTTTTGCCGATGGTGTGGTTACGGCTTAAATCGCCGGTACAAGTAAGCACCAGGTCCCCCAGCCCGGCTGATCCGCTGAAGGTGCGCGGTTTGGCCCCCATGGCCTGCCCCAAACGCATGATCTCCGCCAATCCGCGGGTGATCAAGGCAGCCCTGGTGTTAAGTCCTAAGCCGATGCCGTCCACCATGCCGGCCGCAATGGCAATGACATTCTTCACCGCACCGCCCAACTCCACCCCAATGATATCGTCGTGTGTGTAGACCCGGAAATAGGGCGTGGCAAAGGCACGCTGAACTCGCTGGGCGCTGGATAGATCTTTGGCCGCCACGGTGACCACGGTGGGCACATTGCGCGCCACCTCGCTGGCAAAAGTGGGCCCCGACAACACAGCCAAATTTGTATCGGTGAGCTGGGGCAGCGTTTCCTTGATGACACCCGACATAGTGAGTTGCGTTTGATTTTCGATGCCTTTGCTGGCTGAGACTACCAATGTATTGGGCGCCAAGTGCGGCTTGATTTGCTGAGTGATGGTACGCATTACATGGGACGGCACTACGATGAGCAGCAAATCTTTGTCGCGCACCACTGCCGATAAATCATTGCTGGGCTTTAGATGATCAGGCAGAATGACACTGGGCAAGAAGACCTTATTCTCATGCTGTTCCGAGATTTGTCGACACACCTCTTCTTCAAAAATCCACCAGTCCATGCACAGGCCTTTGAGTGCCAGCAGGCGCGCCAGGGCCGTGCCCCAGCTGCCGCCGCCGACCACGCCAATGCGCAGATCTTCACATTCCGGGTTAAAGTTCATATGCTCACCTGTGCAACTTGCTATTCACTGTCTTCTTCTACTTCCACTTCTTCTTTTTCCGCCAGGCTGGCGGCGCTCACGACCCGCTCGCCGGCTTCCACATCAATCAGGCGCACGCCCTGGGTATTACGGCTGATGACGGAGATATTGTTGACCGGGGTGCGGATGATCTTGCCGCGGTCCGTGACCAGCATCACGTCTTCTTCGTCTTTTACTTCCATGATGGCGACCACTTTGCCATTGCGCTCGCTGGTCTTGATAGTGATCACTCCTTTGCCGCCGCGTTTTTGCACCGGATACTCATCAATGGAGGTGCGTTTGCCATAGCCGTTTTCGGTGACGGCAAAAAGGGTTTGGCCATAACGCACCACCTCCATGCCCACCAAGTGGTCGCCGTCTTCGAAGCGCATTCCACTGACGCCGCGGGCCATCCGGCCGCTGGGACGAATATCAGACTCATGGAAGCGGATGGATTGGCCATTGAAAGAGCCGAGGAAGACATTCTGAGTACCATCGGTAATGCGCACCGCGATCAGTTCGTCGTCGGGCGCCAGCTCAAGGGCGATAATGCCTCCGGCGCGCGGTCGTGAAAAGGCCATGATATCGGTCTTTTTCACCGTGCCTTGTCTGGTGGCCATCAACACATAATGGCCCGGTTCAAAAGAGGGCACCGCCACTACGGTGGTCATGCGTTCGCCTTCCTCGAAATTGAGCAGGTTGACAATGGCTTTGCCGCGGCTGGTGCGTTCAGCCTGAGGGATATCATACACCTTGCACCAGTAGACCTTGCCCTTATTGGTAAAGAAGAGAAAAGTGTGGTGGGTGGAGGCAATAAACATGTGGGTGACAAAATCCTCTTCCTTGATCCCCATGCCGGTCTTGCCTTTGCCACCACGGCGCTGTGCTTGATAAGTGGTGATGGGATTGCGCTTGATGTAGCCCGAGTTGGAGATGGTCACCACCATATCTTCTTCGGCGATCATGTCTTCGATGGTGAGCTCCCGAGTGCTCTCCACGATCTCTGTGCGCCGGGCGTCGCCGAATTGCTCTTTAAGCTGCAGAAGTTCTTCCTTGATCAGGTTGAGCACCAGTTGTTCGCTGGCCAGAATCTCCTTGAAGCGCGCAATGTCTTTTAAAACCGCATTGTAATCCTCTACGATCTTTTCACGCTCCAAGCCGGTGAGGCGCTGCAAGCGCATATCGAGAATGGCCTGGGCCTGGATGGCGCTCAGCTTGAAAGTATTGATCAAGTTCTCTTTGGCTTCGGCTGGAGTCTTGGACTGGCGGATCATCTGCACCACGGCGTCCAAATTCTCAAGAGCGATCTTGAGGCCTTCCAGGATGTGGGCGCGTTCTTCGGCCTTGCGCAGATCGTATTGGGTGCGCCGGATGACCACTTCCTTGCGGTGGGAAACAAAGTTGGTTAGAATCTCTTTCAGGGAGAGCACCTGGGGCCGCTGGCGCACTACGGCGAGCAAAATGATGCCGAAGCTGCTTTCCATGGCGGTGTGCTTGTAAAGCTGATTGATGATCACACCAGCCACGGTCCCTTTTTTCAGCCCCATGGCGATGCGCATGCCGTGGCGGTCGGACTCGTCGCGCACATAGCTGAGGCCCTCCAAAACTTTTTCCTTCATTAATTCGGCGATCTTCTCCACCAACTTGGCTTTATTGACCTGGTAGGGAATTTCGCTGACTACAATGGTTTCCCGCTCGGCCTTGTCTTTCTCGACCAGGACTCTGGCGCGCATACGAATGATGCCGCGGCCAGTGCTGTATGCGTCTCTGATGCCGGTGGTACCGTAGATAATGCCGGCGGTAGGGAAATCTGGGCCGGGAATGTACTGCATCAATCCTTCCCAGGAGATATCAGGCTGGTCGATCAAAGCACAAACCGCATCCACTACTTCGGCGAGGTTGTGGGGCGGGATGTTGGTGGCCATGCCCACCGCAATGCCAGCCGAGCCGTTAATGATCAAAGCTGGCACTTTGGCCGGCAGCACGGAGGGTTCGGACAGAGATTCATCGTAGTTGGGGATGAAATCGACGGTCTCCTTATCCAGGTCTTCCATGAGCTCGTGAGCCAGCCGAGTCATCCGAACTTCCGTGTAACGCATGGCGGCTGGAGAGTCGCCATCGATCGATCCAAAGTTGCCTTGGCCGTCCACCAGGGTGTAGCGCATGGAGAAATTCTGGGCCATGCGAACAATGGTGTCATATACGGCCGTGTCTCCATGGGGGTGGAATTTACCGATAACATCACCCACGATGCGGGCTGATTTTTTATAGGGCTTGTTAAAATCATTCTTGAGCTCGCGCATGGCGTAAAGCACGCGCCGGTGCACCGGTTTCAGGCCGTCGCGCACATCAGGTAAAGCACGGCCGATGATCACACTCATGGCGTAATCGAGATAGGATTTCTTCATCTCCTTCTCGATGCTCACCACGGGCTGGTTGTTCTCAGTGGTCATAAAATTTTTCTCCGAATCCGTTCCAAAAAATCGTAAATTTAATTGTTAAAGTGGCGGTCGAGCCGCGCAGGTTATTGCGGCCCCGACTCAACGAATCGCTGGTAATTGGCGCGATAGATATCGGCCATGGTTAAAAAAGCGGTCACCACCAGAGGACCATATATGATGCCCAAAATACCGAATAATTTAAGTCCACCAATAATGGCGAAGAAAACGAGTAAGGGATGCATTTTTACTTGTTGGCCAACCAGTTTTGGTTTGAAGATATATTCAGCGCCGCTGGCGATTATGTAAAAGATCAAAAAGAAAATGCTCAAGCCGATATTGTCTTTTAAAAAAAGGTAAATCGACATGGGTACCAGCAGTGATCCAATGCCGACGATGGGTATAAAGGCCAACAGCCCCATGACCACCGCCAACAGGAAATAGGAAGGAAAGTCGAAGAGCCAGAAGAAGAAGCCACCCAAGCTGGCTTGAATGACGGCAACCAATCCGTTGACAATCAAGATGGTTCCGGCCATCTCCTTGAATTTGGTGATCAGCATCCGCTCCTGATCAGTGGGCAGGGGAGAAAGATCGCTGATGTAGGCAATCAACCGCTCGCCATCGATCAGCAGGAAATAGGCTACCATTAGCATAAGGAAGAAGTTGACCAAGAAGGCCAACGTGTTGGAGGCGACGTTTCTGGCTTGTTCGTATAGAAATAGACCAATGAATTTGGCAATGCCCGAAATGGCATTTTTTATTTCATCACCGGTCAGGGTGTAGTGGAAATTGGCCAGTATCGCATTGGCGCGCTCCAAATCCGCGTATCTTGCAGCAGCGTGCTGATTTGGTCGTTGAGCGCCGCCCCCTTCGCCATTTGATAAAGCCCTAAAGCTTGCTGTGCCAGGCTGCCCACAAAAAAGACAATTGGAACAAAAAGAAGCATGAAAATCAAAAAGCAGGTTGTAAACGCCGCGATAGGGCCCCCAACTTTAGGATGCTTGCGGATGCCACGATACAAAGGATAGCTGACAGAGCTGACCACGGCTCCTAAAACCAGGATCGAAAAGAAGGGAAACAACAACCAGCCAAGGACAAACCCAGTGCCGATAAAGCACGCCAGGAAGAACCATAAAATGGGATTGCGGGTACTCACATCACCCATGGCGCCTCCGCTGGCCGGATCGGTTGACCTTATATATTAAGGGGAGCCTGTGGGGCTCAACGCGTGATCCTCTCATTCCCATTCGCATTTAAGGGCCACCTTGGCCGGTGGGGCGGAAAACGCCTCGGCGGGCAGTAATTTCAATCAGCACCACCTTTACCGGCCATCTATGAGTCATCGGGAGAGTATATTGAGTCTGTGGCGGCTATGGTCTATCATGAGTACCGGAAGTCTCGGCAAGCCTAACGGCTCACCAGAGCGCCGGCAGTCACCAGGAGCAGGGCTTCATAAATCCACATGGGGGTCAAACTGCCGTAAATCGCATATACGATGCCCCCGCCAACAATCGCTGGAACAGCGCAGAAGACCAGGATTGCCAAACGTCGACTGATATCCATTTTACATTTTCCAAATTATTTTAATATCAAATGGTTATTCTGATTTTGGCGCAAATGTCGGCTCCGCCCATTACGAAGTCGGAAAAACACATGATCTTGTTGCGCCAGCCGATTTCAACCACGATAAATTGTAGTTGGGTTGTATCAATAACTGCCTTGAATGTAAAGTGAAAAAGCCCGTTTGGCCTATCGTTCCACAATCATGGCCATGCCCATGCCGCCGCCGATACACATGGTGATCAAACCGGTTTGATATCCCTTTCTCACCATCTGATTCATGCCGCTGACCATCTGACGTGCACCCGTTGCACCGATAGGATGGCCCAGGGAGATCCCCGATCCCAATTCATTGGGTTTGTCAAAGGCAATGCCCAGTTCCTTCATGCAGCCGATGGCCTGGGAAGCAAAGGCTTCGTTGAGCTCGATCAGTTGGATGTCACCCATGGCCATGCCCGTGGCTCTCAAGGCTTTGCGCACCGCCGGGATGGGACCCAACCCCATATAGGCCGGGTCGAGACCGCCCGAGGCAAATCCTTTTATGCTCACAATGGGCTGCAGGCCCAAGGCCTTGGCGCGCTCGGCGCTCATCATTACCACGGCGGCGGCGCCGTCGTTGATGCCGGAAGCATTGCCGGCGGTGACCGTACCGTCTTTTTTGAACGCCGGTTTGAGCTTGGCCATTTTTTCCAGGTCGGTCTCCATCGGTCGTTCATCGATGACCACCTTTTCTTCGCCCTTGCGTGTTTTGACGGTCACCGGCACGATCTCTGGGGCAAAGAGTCCGCCCTTGATAGCCGCCATGGCCCGTTGATGGCTGAGCACACCCAGCTCATCCTGTTCGCGCCGGCTGATTTTGTATAGGGTCGCGATATTCTCGGCGGTCATGCCCATGTGGTATCCGTAGAAGATCTCATAGAGGCCGTCGAACACCATCAAGTCGGTGATTTCACCCTTGCCGGTCAGCTCCATGCGATGCCCCCAACGCGCCTTGGGCAGAGCCATGGGCGTCAGGCTCATATTCTCCTGGCCGCCGGCTACTACTACTTCGGCCTGGCCGGTCATAATGGCCTGGGCTCCCAAGCCGATGGCCTTCAACCCTGATCCGCAGACCTTGTTAATTGTAAAAGCCGGAGTCTCTTTGGGCAGGCCTGCTTTGATCATGGCTTGGCGGGCTGGATTCTGGCCCAAACCCGCTTGCAGCACATTGCCCATGATGACCTCATCCACGGCGATGGGCTGTGCGGATGCATCCCACGCCGCAGCGGCCTTCTCCAGTTCGATCAGGCCCTGAGATTTCAACTTGTCCGGCGCAGCTGCCTGGGCGGCCGGTCCAGCCATGGGTTTCAATCCCGCCTTTTGCAACGCGCCGCGGATGGCCAAGGCGCCCAGGTCAATGGCCGGAATATCTTTCAATGAGCCGCCAAAGGCTCCCACAGCCGTACGGGCACCACCTACGATCACCACTTTGTTCATGTTTGGACTCCCTGTGAAAAATAGATTAATATGTCTTGCGAATGTTCGCTTCATCCGCGTTGTTACAACCATGAATCAAGGCCGAATCTATATCATACCGGCAAGGGTTTATAAACAAAATGTGTCTGATCCTTTTTGCATATCGAGCTCATCCCCATTACCGTTTGATTCTCGCGGCCAATCGGGATGAATTTTATCAGCGACCCACCGCGCCCCTGGATTTTTGGCCGGATCACCCCGAGGTGCTGGCCGGCCGGGATCTGGAGCAGGGCGGCACTTGGCTGGGCGTGACCCGCAACGGCCGTCTGGCAGCCATCACCAATTATCGTGATCCGCGCTCCCTCAAATCCAATGCGCCCTCCAGAGGCCAATTGGTGTCCGGGTTTCTTTTAGGAAGTGCCGCACCGGAAGAATATCTACGCCAGGTTCAGACGACGGCCCACCAATACAATGGTTTCAATCTCCTGCTGGGCGACAATCAGGATCTTTTATACTACTCCAATCATGGTTCGGCCATGGAGAGAGTGACGCCAGGGATTCATGGGTTGAGCAATCACCTGCTCGACACCCCCTGGCCTAAGGTGGCGCGTGGTAAAACTCAATTCGCGGCGCTTGTTGAGCGGAGCCCTGACCTCCTGGAAGAAGAGTTGTTCCATCTGCTGCAAAACCAATTTGTGGCCCCGGATGAGCAACTTCCCGAAACCGGCGTGGATCTAGCCTGGGAGCGCCTGCTCAGTCCCATCTTCATCACCAGCCCCGGCTACGGCACGCGCTGTTCGTCGGTATTGATGATCGACTTAAAGGGAAGCATCCGACTGAGCGAACGCACCTGGAAGCCGGGCGTCTACCCGCCGGAATGTGTGCATACACATTCGCTTACACTTGAATAACCGTTGAGATAGAAATAGTGAGGGAAGAAGAGGATTACTGCTAAAGAAATGGAGCCATGCTCATTTTTTGGTGGGAGTGGGTTCCAATATCTTCGCAAATTTCATTCCGATCATCTTATAAATCAATTTGGCCACGGCAAATGGAGAGTTGGGGTCGTGGGGTTGGTAGGATAATTCCACTACGTCGCAGCCGACCACCTCTTTGGTAGTAAAGATGGTTTCGAGCAAGTCCAGTGCTTCATACCAGCCCAGACCGCCTGGTTCTGGGGTGCCGGTGCTGGCAATAACACTCCAGTCAAAGACATCCACATCCAGGGTGATGAATACCTTTTCGGGCAGGGTGGAAAGCGCAGCCTTGAGATCAAAGCGCCCCCGGCGCCATTGGCGCATGGTACACAAGCAAAGATTTTCTTTTTGAACGCATTCGGCTTCCGTTATGTCCATGCTGCGGATGCCGATTTGCAAGGTGTGGGGCGTAATTTCGCGGATGCGCGCCATGACGCTGGCATGGCTTAGAAGATCATCTTGATAACTTGGCCGCAGATCGGCATGGGCGTCGAGCTGGATCACGCCGAATTTGGGGTAGTATTTGGCGATGGTTTGAATATAGCCACTGGTGATGGAGTGGTCTCCGCCGACGACGACCGCAAATTTTTGGGCCTTGAGCAAATCATCTGTCAGACGGGCAAGTTGAGCGACCATCTGCTTGGGATCTTCTGGTATTTCGGGTTCGGCAATCGTTGCGATCCCAATGCGGAAAATTTCGCTTTTGCGGTCTTCGTCGTAAAACTCTACCTGCTGGGAAGCCTCCAATACTGCTTGGGGGGCTTGAGCGGTACCCCGGCCATAGGAGACGCCGCCTTCGTACCCGAAGGGCAGCACAACCGCTTTGGCCCTGTTGAATTCGCAGAACTCGGAGGGTGGTCCAAGAAAGGGTGTGGCATGGGGCTTCAAACCGCACGCTCCAATTGCTGGGTCTTGTCAGCCATTTGTTCGCAAATGCGCCTGGGTGGCCGCGGGGAGCATAGATCGATGACATAGGCGGCCAGCAACGGAAAGATAATGCTGTACTCCCCCCACACCTGGACGAGATTGGTTTGATCGGCATGATGGTATTTGCCCCAGGTGACCGCCTCGCCGAAGGTACAACTGGACAGGCTGCCTTCTCTCTCTACGGCCGTGCCGATCTGGATGCCTCTGTCCGCGCCTTCGAAGGCCACTCCCAGTATCTGGCTGATGGTGGGGCCGGTCTGCTGAATAAAATTCTTCGGCCCGCCGCCACCCAATTCCACAAAACCTGTGGTGCCGGAAGTAAAGGCAATGGCGGCGGAATGGAGAATGTCCTTTTGGGCCGAGAGTTGAACGGGCAATCCCTGGGCATCGGTGCGCACCAGATTCATGGCAATGGAGTGGTTGGAAAGTGAATCCCAGAACAGAGGTACTCCCAGGCGCGCGGCCGCGGCCGTGAAACTGCGCTCGGGATGCGGCGCGGTTTCGTTGACCCACAGTCCCAGTTGGTAGTTAAACTCCCAGGTTGCAATGGCGCCGCCCCTGAGCTTCTCATGGCGCTCTTTCACAAAGCGACGGATGATTTCATCCTGGGCTTCCAGCGTCTCTTTTTCGCGAATGCCGATGTCATAAATGCGAGTATCGCCGTGGCGGCGCAGCACATCGTCATCAAAGTTGGGGTGGATGGCCTTGACCGGCAAGCCGAAAGCAAAATGCAGATCATGGTACACCTGGGCGCCAGTGGAGCAAATGACATCAATAAAGCCCGACTCCAGCAACGAGATCACCATGCCGCCCATGCCACCGGCAATGCCAGCACCGGCAATGCCCAGCCAAATAGTGTCGCCTTCCTCGATCATGCGTTTAAACAAACGGGCCGAACGCCGGACATGGCGGGCTTCAAAGCACGTTCGGCCCATTATTTCGATCAGTTCAGGAACGCTCAAGCCCCGGCTCAAACCTTCGGGCACGATATCGGGTGCATCTTTAAATAGAGACTTCATCAGATCCTTTTTGGGTTGGTCTATTCCCGTGTGCAGTGTCATTGCTGAGCATACCGGGAACAGAGTACTGAGCGGCGGATTTTCTTCCCAGAAATGACTCCCTGTTCATCACCCCGCGCGCTATGGTGGCGCATATAATTTTTAAGACCAGACCTACTCGACAATGAGCATGACGGCGCAAGCCACAACCGTTGTCCACAATCCGTCTTTGTGCCCATGGGCGGCTTTGGCAATACTGCGGCTGACAAAAAGGCGATCCTTGCCGGCCACATAATGTTGCTTGCGCTCATCCCAGGCTTGATCCGGGTCCAGTTCGATGCCCAGGGTAGAGGCCAGCATGGTGGCGGCCAAGTCTTCGGCGAAATCTCCGGACTGACGCGCATTCTGACCAAAACCGTGATGTTCCGAAATATAGCCGTACTGCCTCTTGTCTTTGGGTTGGGCCAGTCCTATGGCGGCCGTGATCAAGCGGGCCGGCTCATTGGTGCTCTCCCGGGCCAGCACCACGAAAGTGATCTGGCCGGGGGCCAGGCATTTGAGTCCCTCATTCTTAGTAATAATTTTGCAGTCCGGCGGAAAAATGCTGGAGATGGTCACCAGGTTACATTTTTCAATACCGGCATCCCGCAAAGCCAGCTCGAAACTTTGCAATTTGTTGCGATGGAAACCCACTCCTTTGGTGAAGAACATTTTTTGGGGGACAACTTTATACAATTTCATATTCCTTTCTTAACGGGATTTTCTTCCTTATAAAGGCAGAACGGGCCGGACTATAGGCGATGACGGGCTTTATTTCAATAGATTTTGGCGAGCCGCAACCCTGTGGCAATTTCTGACTCACCCGTGCCATCCGTGCAATCCGTGTCAATTTTTTACCACGGATTGCACGGATGGCGCGGATGGGTTGAATCTGTTGAGGGTTGTGAAGAATCTCTCGCAAAGGCGCCAAGATCGCAAAGAAGTTTATCGTTTCTTGGCGTTCTTGGCGCCTTTGCGAGCGAAATAGGTTTTATTGAATGAACTGCGTGACCACATAATCTTAATTGTGCCCGAGGATGGTCAGGCCGCTGCTGTCCGCAGACCCAAGTGGGCGATCATCTCCAGATCCATCTCAATGTTGCGGCCCTGGGTGGTCAAGTAGTTGCCGATCATCAGACCATTGGCGCCAGCCAAAAAGACCCAGGACTGGAAATCTTTCAGCGTCTTCTCGCGTCCGCCGCAGATGGTGATGTCCTTGCGCGGATGGATGATGCGGAACAGGGCGATGCAGGCCAACGCTTCCAGCGGATTCAAGAGCGGTTGTTGGGCCAGGCGCGTGCCTTCGATGGGGTTTAAAAAGTTGATGGGCACGCTGTCGACATCCAGTTCCCGTAGCGTGAAGGCCAACTCCAAGCGTTGCTCCCATGATTCGCCCATGCCCAAGATCCCGCCGCTGCAAACTTGCATGCCAGCGGCCTTGGCGGCCAAGATACTCTCGATATCTTCCTCATAGGTGTGGGTGGTGCAGATTTGGTCGAAAAAGCTGCGAGCAGTCTCCAGATTGTGGTGATAGCGCGTAATACCGGCGGATATGAGTTTGCGCGCTGAATGTTCCGATAACAACCCCAAGGATGCACACAGGTTGATGCGGGTGGTTTTCCGCAGTGCTTCGGCGGTCCTGCAAACCGTATCGATCTCTTCTGAATTCAAGCGGGTGCCGCTGGTGACGATGGAGTAGTGGGTGGCTCCGGCAGCCGCTAACCGCAAGCCTTCGTTGATCAGTGCATCCATGTCGCGCAGCGGGTAGACTTCGATGCGGCTTTGGTGGTGGGCGGATTGGGCGCAAAAGGCGCAGTCTTCGGCGCAATGCCCGCTTTTGGCATTGATGATGCCGCAATTGAAGACCACCTGCCGTTTGAACCACTGCCGGATTTTGTTGGCGCAGGTCAAAAGATCCATGATCTGCTCCGGACGGGTGGGAATTAGTGCCCGTGCTTGATCATAAGAGATGCGCCAGTCATCAAAGGTGGTAATCTTTTCCGCGATATCCGCCAGGGTTGAATTGAGCACGCTTGGGTACCTCCTTAAACATGACCCATGGAAGCGGGGTTCCGGTCGCCAATGGCTTTTGAAATGCACCAATCTTTTTTTGTTCAAACAATTGCGTTAACCAAAATTGTTCATTGGTTAACCTTTTTATTCAACAATGTCAAAAGGATCTTGGATGCCGGATAAAAAAAGGCAGCACGGGTGTGCTGCCTTTGGGGATCATTGGGCTATTGGAATTGCTTGACCTTTTACCTGCCATTTAGAACTCGGCTTAAAGGGTCGCCAGCATCTCCTTGGCCTCTTTGGCATTGGGGTGGTTGGGGTCTAGATTCAATGATTGCTTCAATTGTTCTTTGGCCTTGGCAGTATCCCCTTTTTTAAGGTAGGCCGCCCCCAGGTGAAAGCGGATCGTAGCGTTGTTGGGCAGCTTTTCCAGGCTGTCGGCTAACTCGGCGATGGCACTGTCATAGAGCCCGCGTTTGTAATAGACCCAGCCCAGGGTATCCATGACGCTGGGATCTTCGGGCAGCTTTTCCTTGGCGGTTTGGGCCAAGGTGAGGGCTTCATCCAGATTTTCACCCTTTTCGGCCAGCATAAAGGCCAGATTATTGGCAGCCGGCGCAAAACCTTTGTCGATCCGGAGCACTTCACGGTAATGCTTTTCCGCCAATTCCGGTTGCTTCAGCGTATCATAGATGGTGCCCAGCAACATGTGGGGCCCAACCATATCAGGATTCTTCTCCAACATGGCTTTGTATTGGGCGATGGCTTTATCCGTCTCTTTGCGCTGCATATAGATCCGGGCCAGACTGAAGTAAGGCTGAGCCAGATCGGGATAGGCCAGGATGGCCGATTGAAAGGCGTTTTCAGCCGCCTGATCCAAATTCTGGGCCGCGAGCAATTGTCCCTTAAGGTTTAAAATAAAGGCTTGATGGAAGGCGGAGTCTTTGACCACGGCCAATTGTTGTTCACATTTGGCAAGGGCCGTGGGCAAGTCCTTGCGCGCCACATAAATGCTGATGATCTGAGAAAAAACATCCAGCAGCTTGGGGTTGAGGGATAGAGCCTTCTGGAAACTCTCCAGCGCCGCGGTATCGTCTTTTTGCAAGCGCTGTACGATTCCCTTCTGGAAATAACCTTGCGGATTTTGAGGCTGTTTTTGAATCAAATTTTCAAAGACACCCGCCGCCTCAGTCAATTTCTTCTGCCCCAAATAGGCTCGTCCCAGCATCAAATTGGCTTGGTAGTTATCGGGCATCAGGGATATTACATCCAGGATCTCCTTTTCCGCATCGGCGTAGGCCTGCTCCTTTAACGCGATTTCGGCGCGCAACATTTTGGCTCTGGGGTCCTTGGGGCTGATCTCCAGGGATTTTTCTAATGAAACCTTGGCCACCGCCAAGTCTCCTTTTCCGGCCAGGCAAAGGGCTTTGAAGTAATGGGCCTGGCTGGACCTGACATCCTGGGCGATGATTTGATCAAAGATGGCGATGGCGTCGTTCCACTTGCTTTGAGCAGCTAAAATTTCACCCTTGAGCATAAGGGCTGGCAGAAAATTCGAGCGCGCGGCCAATACTTTATCGATAGTGGCTTGGGCGGTGTCCATATCCTTGATGCTGAACAGGTAACGCGCATAGTTGATGGCCAAGGCGCTATCGTCTGGTTGGACGGCCATGGCTTTGGTGTACATCTCCTTTGCTTGATCATGCTTGCCGATAAAGCCGTAGAAGCGCGCGAGGGAGACATAGGAGGACGAATTCTTGGGATCAATGGAAATAGCTTTTTGGAATGCTTTTTCAGCGGCGTCAAACTGCTTTTGCTGAGAGTAAAAATTGCCCTGCATCGTATACAGTTCAGCGCTCTCCGGATTGGCTTCGATGGCGCGCGCGAGCTCTTGCTCAGCCCGGGCATTATCTCTTTGGGAAAAATAAAAAGAGACCAGGGCCAGCCAAGCTTTGGTCTCTTTGGGGTCTTTTTGAACGGCTTGCTGCAGGTAAGATTCGGCCTCCTGGGGTTTGCTCTGCCGCATGGCGATATTGGCCAGACCGATATAGGCCCGGGGCTGCTTGCCATCCAGGGAAAGAATGCGGTTGTAAATATCCGCGGCTTGATACAATTCCCCCTGCAGATCTTTAATGCCAGCCGAAAGATAAAGAGCTTCCAGGTTGTTGGGTTCCTTTGCCAGGACCAGATCGATTTTTTCCGAAGACTTTTGATAATCTTTGCCCAGCAGATAAAAGGCCGCCAATTTAAGCGACGCTTGAATATTTTCGGGGTCGATTTCGACCACATTGGAATATTGCTGAAAAGCCCGTTGGGGATCACCGAGCTTCATATAGGTTTCGCCCAGCTGGAAGTTGGCATCCAGGTATTTGGGATCGATCTGAAGGGCATTCTTATATTCGATTTCGGCAGCCTTGTACTCCCCCTTCTCAAAATAGGCCTTGCCCTTGTTAAAGTGGGACAATTTTTTCTTTTCCTTGGATGCGCATCCCCCCAAGACTGCCATAATCGCCAAGACAACGACCAGCCATTTAAGTGTTACTCTCATTTAGCTGCCTCCGCCCTTTTTAACTGGATAATGATTGTGAACCAGTGAGTTCATAAGACCAGCTGATCCAGGTGATCAAAAGATAACCCCATGATATTTTCAGGGTTGCCATAATCGCGTACACACCCAACACACATAACACAGCGATCGTTTGGCCTCAACCATCATATACCTACGGTAGGTGGGTCATGATTGATGCACGACCTTGCTTTCGGTATCGGCATCGAAACACTGCAATGGCGAAATCGATGCCGATCAAAGCAACACGCCTGCCTTACACCGACGCCTCCTATTGCCATATCCAGTTTTACGATGTACTTTTGATCAAGATTTAGCCAAAGCCCATCGTGAGAGGAGTAAACAATATGTGCGGCATCGCCGGTATCGCGCATTTTGGTCACAAAGAACCCCAGGAAACCATTTTAAACCGCATGCTGCGTGCCATTAACCACCGCGGGCCGGATGCCACCGGCCTTTACCTTAGCGATGAGGTGGGCCTGGGCCATGCACGTTTGAGCATCATCGATCTCAGCGGCGGCCATCAACCCATGCATAACGAGGACCGCACTGTCTGGATCATCTTCAACGGAGAGATTTTCAATTACCCGGAGTTGCGAAAAGATCTGATCCAACGGGGGCATCAATTCTACACCCAAAGCGACACCGAAGTAATCATTCATCTTTATGAGGAGCATGGGCCGGAGGTGTTCAGCTACCTTAATGGTCAATTTGCCATAGCGTTGTGGGATGTGCGTAAACGAAGTCTCCTGCTGGGCCGGGATCGCATCGGCATCCGGCCGTTATTCTACCACCAAAATAGTGGTCGTCTGATTTTTGCTTCGGAGATCAAGGCGCTGCTCACCGATCCAAGGACACCGCGGCGGTTAAATACACAAACCTTATCCGATGTGTTTACTTGTTGGACGCCGGTGGATCCTTTGACCGCCTTTGAAGATATCCATCAACTTCCGCCCGGCCATTATGCCATCTGGGACGGTCAGGGTTTGCGTATTCAGCGCTATTGGCAATTGCGCTTTGAGGAGGCGGCGGCCGACCAACGCCCCTTTGAGGATTGGGCCGAAGAGATCAAAAGCCTGATTCTGGATGCAGCCCGCATCCGGTTGCGCGCCGATGTGCCTGTCGGGGCCTATTTGAGCGGCGGCATCGACTCTACATTTATCAGCACTCTGGTGAAAAATAATTTTAACAACCGCCTCAATACGTTTTCCGTTCAATTCGAAGACAAACGTTTTGATGAAACCCAATTCCAACAGACCGCTCTAAGCGCCATTCAGACCCAGCATCGCGCCATTCAATGCCTGGATGAAGATATCGGCCGGATCTTTCCCCAGGTGGTTTGGCACGCTGAAGTGCCCATGATCCGCACGGCCCCGGCTCCTTTGATGATGCTCTCCGGCCTGGTGCGCCGCAGCGATTTCAAAGTCGTGCTCACCGGCGAGGGGGCTGACGAGATTTTTGGTGGATACGATATCTTCAAGGAGGCCAAGATTCGGCGCTTTTGGGCGCGCCGCCCCGAATCGACTTTGCGGCCTTTGCTGCTCAGAAGACTTTATCCCGACATCTTTGATCAAGCCAGCGGCCGGCCCAATGCGTTTCTTATCAATTTCTTCAAGAAGAATCTGGAACAGATCGATTCGCCGGTTTACTCCCACATGGTTCGTTGGCTCAACACCAGCCAACTCAAAGGTTTTTTTGCTCCAGACGTATTGAACAAAGTCGATGACCTGGAGCATTTTACCCAGCGTATCATCGGCCAATTGCCGGCCGCTTTCGAGAAGTGGTCTCCCCTGGCAAAGGCCCAATATCTGGAAAGCAGCCTTTTTCTTTCCAATTATCTGCTCTCGGCCCAGGGCGATCGCATGGCCATGGCCAATTCAGTGGAAGGGCGTTTCCCCTTTTTAGATTACCGGGTTATGGAAGCAGCAACAAGATTGCCGGCCAAATACCGCCTAAACGGCCTGACGGAAAAGTACCTGCTCAAACAAATTGCCCGCAACCAGGTGCCGGATGAAGTAATCAACCGCGCCAAGCAGCCCTACCGGGCGCCCATCAGCCACTGCTTCATGTGTGCTGATCCGCCGGAGTATGTGCCGGAGCTGCTCTCTGAGGCTGGGCTAAAAAAATCGGGTTATTTTTATCCTGCCAAGGTACAGCGTTTAGTGGCCAAATGCCGGCAACAAGATGGCCATCTTGCCAGCGAGCGGGAAAATATGGCTTTGGTGGCAATTCTATCCACCCAACTGTTGGATCAGCAGTTTATCCAGAACTTCCCGAAATTCTCCGATGATCCGTTGAACCATATCGTTTTGGAACGACAGGGTGGAGCTATTTAGGTGGGATGGCTGAAGACTGAAGGCCAAAGAGGGAATGGTATGCCGCCATTTCTTCTTCGGTTAAAATGACCGCAAGAATTATCTTTCCACCACAAACCACGGATTCAAGAGATTCTCTTTATTATATTGCAGGGCTTCACTGCTTTGATAGACATGCATGGTGGCGCCGGCACACTGGGCCACGGCTTGTCCGGCGGCCGTGTCCCACTCCATGGTGGGGCCCAAACGCGGATAGATATCGGCCTTGCCCTCAGCCACCAGGCAGATCTTGAGGGCGCTGCCTGCCTGCACGAAATCCACCTGGCCCTTTTCTTTCCTTTTATCTTCCACAAATGCTTCCAACTCTGCCGTTCCATGGGAGCGGCTGCCCACGATGGTGTAGGGTCGACCTTGGGGATGGTGTAGGGGCAACTTTTGGGCTTGTGGCAGAAGCAAGCTCAAGTCGCCCAGGATTTCGATCTCTGCCTGGGATTGACGTACATCGGTCCACTTGAAAGCTCCAATATCACGGGAAGCAAAATACAACCAATCCAGAACCGGTGCATATACCACGCCGGCCACCGCTATACCATCAGCCACCAAAGCAATGTTGACCGTGAACTCTCCATTGCGTTTGATGAACTCTTTGGTGCCGTCCAAGGGGTCCACGATCCACATCAGAGGCCAGTTGCGTCGAGCTTCATAAGGAATGCTTTTGCCTTCCTCACTAATGGACGGTATGCCATGGAGGCTGAGGTGGCTTTTGATGATCTCGTGAGCGCGCTGATCGGCGACAGTCAGAGGTGATTGATCTGATTTATGGGTCACTTCGAAATCAGTGTCATAGACTTCTAATATGGCTTGGCCGGCTTGAAGTGCAGCTTTGATGGCATCCAGAAGATACTTTGTATAGGACATGGCAAGACTTCTCTTAAATGTAGCCCTTTTGACCCAGGAATAAAAGAATTTCCTGGGCCGCCTCATCGGGAGTAATACTACTGGTGTCGATTCGAACTTCTGGGGCCTCGGGCACCTCATAGGGATCATCTACGCCGGTAAAGCCCTTGATCAATCCGGCTTTGGCCTTGGCATACATTCCTTTGCGGTCGCGCTTTTCGCACTCCGCAATGGGAGTGGCTACATGGACTTCAATGAAACCGCCATGCATCTCGATACTTTTGCGGATTTCACGACGCGTGTGGGCATAGGGCGCAATGGGCGCGCAGATGGCGATGCCCCTGTTTTTAGTGATTTCGCTGGCCACAAAGCCGATGCGGCGCACATTGATGTCGCGATGCTCCTTGGAGAAGTTCAGTTCGCTGGACAGGTTGTGGCGCACAATATCGCCATCCAACAGCGAGACCGGCCGGTCGCCGATCTCCAGCATGCGGGAGTAAAGTACTTTGGCGATGGTCGATTTTCCGGCACCGGAAAGACCAGTCAAAAACAGGGTAAACCCCTGGCGTCGCGGTGATGGATATGCTTTTTGAATTTGGGCTACCACTTCCGGGAAGGTGGCCCAATCCGGTATCTTACGGCCGGCGCGGATGCGCAGGCGGATATCGTTGCCGGACATGGAGATGGCCTGCACCCCGTCGGGTACCTTGTCCCGGGTGCGATGCTCATCCTCAAAGGGCAGATAGACCCACTCATCAAAAGCCATAATGGAGATGTCGATCTTTCCGGACCACTCATGGGCGAGTTTGCGGGTCTGCTGGTCGTCATAGAAGGGCTGATTTTGGCCATTGCCGCCGGGGTTGGCGTGGTGGTGGCCCACAATAAAGTGGGTGCAACCGTAATTTTTGGCGATGATGGCATGCATCAATGCATCCCGTGGGCCGGCCATGCGAATGGAAAGGGGCAGCAGACTTAGCAAAGTGGTGCCTGGTGGGTAATAGCGCATCACATCCTGGTAGCAGCGCACCCGCGTATAGTAATCGAAGTCATCGGGCAGGGTCAGCCCCACAATGGGCAGTATCAGCAGATTGGCCTTGGCCTCCTTCATGGCCTGCATGGTCATTTCAAATTGGGGCCGATGCAAGGGATGGCGAGTCTGGAAGCCGACGACCCGCTTCCAGCCCATCTTGTGATATTGACCGCGAACCTCCCGGGGCGTGAGGCGGAACTGTTTAAAGTCGTAGTGCAGCGGCAGGCTCAATACTTCGATCTTGCCACCCACATAATACTCCTTTTCAGTTTCAAAGAGATATCGGACCCTTGGATGATTCCGGTCGGTGGTGCCGAAGACCGCCAATGCTTCTTTTTGTTTGTCCACCGGCCATATCTCTTCGATATGCATGACGGCCAATGGAAAGCCCTCGGGGTCGCGCACCACCACGGACTGGCCGCTTTCAAGTTGTTTGGCGCGCAATTCCGAAAGGCTCAGGCAGACCGGAATGGGCCAAGGGGTGCCGTCCTGGAGCTGCATGCGGTCCAAGACGGCTTCATAATCCGGCCGCGTCATAAAGCCCCGTAATGGCGAAAACGCACCGGTGGCCAGCAATTCGATGTCGCAAAGCTGATGATCATTCAAGGTGATGCTGGCCAGATGGAGGCAAAGCTCTTTGAGCTGAGCCGCTCTCTTTTCATCCACCAGCAGGTTGACCAAGGCATCATCTTCCAGAGTTGGCAGAGTCTGCTGAGACATAAATCATCCATTTCTTTGTGTGGGCCTTTAGATCGAACTTCTATTGCTATACCAGATCGCTTCTGAAAACAAAACCATAGAACCCGATGGCTAACCGGCGCTGCGACGTCGGATGAGATCCAAGGGTTGGCATTGGGTATTCAGTTGAAGAATCACCCGGCTGCCAGGTTGGGCCAGTGCCACCTCATCGCCTTCTAGAGTGGTGATTTGGCGGATGGCATCTTCAATGGGGGGGCCGTTGGGCTGGACGATTTCGATTGGCTCGCCCTGGCGAATTTGATTGCGGACTTCTATGTGGGCGCGTTTATGACCGGCATCCGCCAGCACTTTGGCCAGCATGGTGTGGCTGGAAGGGCAGGGGGCGTTGTATTGAGGAACGACCTGGCTGGGATCGCCGAGATAGAATCCGGTGCAGTAGCCGCGATTGGTGATTTTGTCCAGCTCCTCCTGCCAGTAGGGCTGGAGCCGGTACTGCTCCGGTGACTCATAGTACCGATCGATGGCCTCCCGGTAGATTTTGACCGCCGTGGCCGCATAATGGATGCTCTTCATGCGGCCTTCGATCTTCAAGGAGCGGATACCGCTCTGGATCATGGCCGGCAGGTGTTCCAGCATGCATAGATCCCGGGAGTTGAAAATGTAGGTGCCGCGCTCATCTTCTCGCACCGGGAAGTACTGTCCCGGCCGGGTTTCTTCCATGACGGTGTATTGGAAGCGGCACGGCTGGCAGCACATGCCCTGATTGCTGGGGCGCTGGGCCATGAAGTTGCTCAGCAGACAGCGGCCGGAGTAGGAGATGCACATGGCGCCGTGCACAAAAGCTTCTACCTCCAGGTCGCAGGAGTGCGCGATGGCGGCAATTTCCTGTAAAGACAGCTCGCGAGCCGCGTTGATGCGCCGAACCCCCTGGGATTGCCAGAAACGGGCCGCTGCCCCATTGGTCGTATTGGCCTGGGTACTTAAATGAATGAAAAGACCGGGAGCTGCTGATTTAACCATACTCAGCACGGCCGGGTCCGCCACGATAATGGCATCCGGCGTTAACGCCGCGAGATTGCGGAGGTAGGATTCGATGGCCGGCAACTCTTCATTGCGCGCGAAAATGTTAACGGCCACATACACCTTGGCGTTTTTTGAGTGGGCCAGGGCAATGGCTTGGGCCATCTCTTTCAGAGAAAAATTGGAAGCGAAATTGCGCAGACTAAATGCCTGGCCCGCAAGATAAACCGCATCCGCGCCATAGTGCAGAACAATTTCAAGCTTTTCTAAACTACCGGCAGGAGCCAGCAGTTCTACTTTCGGGAGATAGCGGGGCGGTGTCATGACTTATTCTTCTCCAAGGTACTCGCCAACATTTCAGATAGAATTCGCAATGAATTTTGCAGCGGGATGAGGGAGAAGATTTCCAGGCTGAGGGTGCCGCAATAATGGCTCAGAAATCCCCGCATGAATTCCAGAATTGCCGGTTGAAGCTGGTCAAGGCCGCGATGATCCTTGCCGCCCGAAACTCCGTGCAGGTGGATGATGTTGGTGCGATTGCCAAACTGTTGCAGAGTTTGTAGGAGGTCAAAACCGTTTATAATAAGATGGCCGACATCCACGCAGACCGACAAGTTCAATCGATTGACCACGGGCGCCATCCATTCCGGAGGGTAATCCAAGGTTTCAACGGATATTGCACGTGGCGGCAAGTTGGTCTTTCTCAGAAGAATTTCCAGGCTCGCCAGGGTCCGTGTGCGCCATGTGTCCAGCTGACATGAATTTTTGTCATTGAACTGCAAATGAAGGGTATGGGTAGTGGGCCGCAAGGGCGCTGAGAGCTGGATGATCTGCGTCAGGCGTTCCACCGCATGGCGGCGCTGTAGGTCGTTTTCCGATCCGAGATCCAAATCCAATGGCAGATGGACATTGTAGAAAAGATCGAGTCGCGCGGCCAGGCCGGAAAGCTCCTGAATTTGGGTGGCAGTGGGCAGGCTCTGTTCTGCGCTTTCAAAGAAAAGCAGTTCGATTTCATCCACAAAGGGGCCAAGTAGCTTTACATTGGTAGCGTAGTCGGCCGGATAGACGAAAGAGGGGACGCTCAAGCGGAAGGGAAATTGGCTTTTTAATGACGAATTCAATAGTG
Source organism: Deltaproteobacteria bacterium (assembly GCA_021824175.1). Taxonomy (GTDB): domain Bacteria; phylum Desulfobacterota; class Desulfobacteria; order Desulfobacterales; family Desulfosarcinaceae; genus Desulfatitalea. The sequence continues at coordinate 67,787 of JAKALP010000020.1, read as the reverse complement.
GTGGTGTTTTATCCATTCCCAATTACACCATCTAACTTTATTCCACACCATCAGGCGGCCGAGAGTATTAAAAAAAGCCCTGCCTCGGTGATCTCGATCAGGGCACCCAACATGTCTCCAGTGATGCAGCTGATTTTGCGCCGGTAATAGATCAGGACCCCTGCCACCAGGACGCTGAAGCCGATGGCTATCCAGATAGCCCCTTTACCCGTAAGGAATATGGCCAAAATGAATAGAAGCGCTACGGCCCAGAAGTCCGACGCTTTCAATGGATGCTGAAAAAAAGAGTGGCCCGTTCCTCCCTGAGGACGGCCGTAGGGTAGTAGGCGGATGCCGAACAATACGGCGGCCCTGGCAAAAGCCGGCACCAGGAGTAGAAAATAGAGTCGGTGGGTGTGAAGATCGGATAATCCGGCCCACTTGACGGCCAGGCAGCAGGAAACCGCCACCATGCCGATGGCGCCGATGCGGCTGTCTTTCATGATGGCCAGTGCTTTTTCGGGCGGCCGTTGGCCATACAGTCCATCGGCGGTGTCTGCCAGGCCGTCCAGGTGCAAGGCCCCGCTGAGAAAAGCCAGCGCCACTACATCTATCACGGCCACGGCGGAGGGAGCCCACAACTGTGAGGCCAGCTGGTCTATGGCCAGTAGTATTCCGCCAATAATCAAACCACACAAAGGGAAGAGGGGCAGTGCTTTTTGGGTGTCCAGCGGTTGAATCGGACCGCAAGGTATAATCGTCAGAAATTGAAGACCGGCTATGAAATGACGCCACATGAAATTAAACCACTTCAGGAGCTAAATTCAAAACGTCCCCTCGGGCTCCACATCGGCGTTGGGGCGAGGTGGCCAATCCTCGAAATACTACGTGTATGTCTGCGGTTGGCCACCTCACCCCGCCTTGATCTTGAGCCCGATTGAACATTTTGAAATTACCTCCACGATTTGGGTTTAATGGGGACCGGGATTCCAGCCACCATCCAGATCACCTGCTCGCAGGCAGCCGCCACCAGCTGATTGGCGCGCCCCACCAGATCCCGAAAGCGACGGGCCAAGGCGTTCTCAGGCACAATGCCGGCCCCGACTTCGTTGGAGACTATAATAACCGAGATGGTTGTTTTACGCAGGGCCGCGCAAAGTGTATCAATGTGGTGGTGGACCCCATCTTCAGATTCATCGCCCAGCATCAGGTTACTGATCCACAGGGTCAAGCAATCCACCAGGATCAATTGGGTTGGGGGCTCTCGGCGTTCGATGATCTTGGCGATCTGAATTGGTTCTTCAATAGTCCGCCACTGGGTGCCGCGTTCCTGCTGGTGATGCTGGACCCGGTCGCGCATCTCTTCATCCTGGGGCACACAGGTAGCGACAAATGTTTTGGGTACTGGTCCAGCGGCCCTTGCAATCTCCAATGCGTGCCGGCTTTTGCCGCTGCGGCAGGCCCCGATAATGAAGGTGGTATTATGCATTTATGTGTCCCTCATTCGTCATCATCCGTGCGATGCGAATCGTATGGGATTGAGATATGTGCATACTTCCGATAGAGCACTTCACGATGGAGAAGAAGATCTCTGTAGGAACGTGCCAATGCTTCGTGCGCTGTCTCCGAATAGCGCTGGCTGAAATGCTCACCCCATAATACTGGTCGGGGGGATTGGATATAGCGCGTCAACATCCGGACCATCACTGATTCGGAAACAGCCAGATGAACCATAAGCGTCAATTCGCGCAGCCGCTCCATGATCTGCTCGCCGGTGTAAGGAGCAGAGCCGGTGGTATCAATGACCATCTTTTGGTCGGGATCTGCGGATTCAAGGGCGGCAATGACTTCTTTAAGGGCATCGGTCTCTGCCGAAAGGTATTGGCTGGCTTTTTGGGCATACCCGGGCTCGAACGGCAGCCCCATCCATTGGCCCAGACATCCGATTTTGCCTTCTGGGTGTTCGCAACGGTCGAGTAACCGGGCAGCAATCATGCTATCGCAGCTATAGCGCTCGAATCCATGTTGTTCGAGGATTCGAGACCAATGGGATTTACCCAACCCCGACATGCCGATGAGGGAGATCTTCCTGTTGTTTAGGGTCAGGCTCAGCAAAAAATGACCGCTACTGCCGCTCATCTTATGGCCCTCTTGAGTCGATTTCATTAGCGAAACTTCTTAAAACCGCGACTCAATAAAGAACAAAATGGGCTTACAAGTCTATTGCTTGTAAGCCCGATCAGTGCTTTGTGGTGGGCGGTACAGGATTTGAACCTGTGGCTTCCACCGTGTGAAGGTGGCACTCTCCCGCTGAGTTAACCGCCCGTATGATCGATCCAGGCCGTGTCTGAACTCAAACGGCCGGTTCATCATTGGTCTGCCGTATATAGTGGGTGCTCCCATTCCAAGTCAAGTGTTTTTTGCCTCAGGATCATTATCGCTGCTTTCTAAAACATCTGGATCATCGCTGATTGTTTCCCACTCGACGGGCCTTTGCTGCTCTAAGTCTAATTCGGTGATAGAAGGTGAGCTTTTCGGATGGGAAGTATTTTCTTCAACATCGGTATCGGTTTCCATCTCATCCTCAACCTCTTGAGGTTGCCCACCTTCAAATATGCTGCCAATATTCGTAGGAGACCCTGATGCGGACAGCGTTTTGGATTCTTCCAGGGAACTATCTTCCCTGATCTCATCCGGTGATTCGGGGGCGGGAGTATCGGAGTGATCCGTATGGGCGCTCGTTTCTATCCCCTGGGATGACAACGTTTGGCCTTCGGTAGAGTCTGGGGCCACGGCATAATCCGGCTTAGGGCCGCCACCATCTTCATGTGACGATGGTAAGGGTTGCTGCCTTTGTTCGGGCGCGGCTGAAGCGCCTTCTTGCTGGGAATCGATCATGGCATTGCCCAGCTCGGCGATCTCCTTGGGTGAGGGCAGGTCATTAAGATCCTTGAGATCGAACATTTCCAGGAAGAGTTTAGTCGTGGCGTAGATGAGTGGCCTGCCCGCAATTTCCTTGCGGCCCAGTACCCGGATGATTTTGCGCTCCATGAGCTGGCGCAACACGCCGCCGCAATCAACGCCGCGGATATGCTCAATATCGGCTCGGATAATCGGCTGTTTGTAGGCGATCACCGCCAGGGTTTCCAGGGCTGCCCGACTGAGGCGCTGGGGCGAAGGTTGCAGCAGACGCTTGATCCATTCATTGTATTCGGGACGGGAACGGATTTGCCATCCGCCAGCCACTTCCCGCAACATGAAACCGCCGCCACGTTGGTCGTACTCTTCGGATAGAGCCCTAAGGACAGCTTGAATGTCTTTACTGTCGACGGTTTCCAGAATCGCCCGCAATTTTTCCACCGACAGAGGTTCTTCGGCGACGAACAGCAAGCTTTCGATAATATTTTTCATTTCTTGCATAGGCTGATCTATTGATAGAAAAGTCGAATTGTGCCGCTTTGAACGCTTTGTACTACCCGGATTAAATTCAGTTTCATCAATTCCAGGAGTGCCAAGAAAGTCACGATGATGTCCGCCCGCTTGGGATTCTGTGAAAACATCTCTTCGAAAGTAATGGTCCCTTTTTCTTCCAGTACTTCTATAACTGCGTTCATCCGGTCCTTCACCGAGACGGTTTCGGCCGTCATATCAACGGTGTGATCCTTCGATACCTTTTGCAGGATGCGCTGGAAAGCATCGATCAATTCGAACAGCCCAACCTGAACCAGATCCTGGTCATCTTCAATGAATTCTTTGGAATTCACCCTGCGTGTGAAGATCTTATCTCCCAGCATGTTGCGATTGGCCAGCTCTTCGGCCGCCGATTTGAATTGCAGGTATTCGGATAGTGGCCGTACGATCTCCATGCGCGGATCTTCATCATCTTCTTCCGGGCCATGGGAAGGAAGCAACATACGGGATTTGATGTGGGCCAGCGTTGAAGCCATCAGAAGAAAATCGCCCACAATGTCGATATTGAGCATTTTGAGCCAATCGATGTATGCCAGGTATTGCTCTGTGATCAAAGCAATGGGGATGTCATAGATGTCCACCTCATTCTTACGAATCAGGTGGATCAGCAGATCCATGGGGCCCTCGAATATGTTTTCAAGAACGACCTTGTACTCTGCTTCGTTTGTCTGAATTTCTTCATCCATGGACTATCACGACCTCTTTACTTGGATCAGTAGTTGATCTTCACTGCCTGCCGGACCTCCTGCATGGTTTGCTGGGCGACCAGACGAGCTTTACGGCTTCCGGTTTCGATAATATCCCTGACCGTGTCCGGATGATCTTGATAGAATCGCCGTTTTTCATGAATAGGTCTCAAGGCCTGGATAAGCCCATTGGCCATGATTTTTTTGCACTCCACGCAACCGATTTCAGCGGCTCGGCATTGGGTGTTGATTTGGGCGACGGTATCGGCGGTGGTGTAAAGCTTGTGGAACTCAAACACGTTGCACACATCTGGATTGCCGGGATCACTGCGTCGCATGCGTTGTGGATCAGTGATCATTTGCATCACTTTGGCCCGCACCTGTTCTTCGGTTTCAGATAGATAAATGGCGTTGCCATAGCTTTTGCTCATTTTTCGGCGGTCAATACCTAGTATTTTGGGTGTCTGGGTGAGGATCGCTTCTGGCTCCGGAAATACTGGGCCATATAGAAAATTAAAGCGTCGGGCGATCTCGCGGGTGATCTCCACGTGGGGTACTTGATCAACTCCAACGGGCACCCCCTGGGCTTTGTACATAATGATGTCCGCCGCCTGGAGCACAGGGTAGCCCAGAAAGCCGAAGGTAGAAAGATCCTTGTTTTGGAGCTGGACAATTTGGTCTTTGTAAGTGGGGTTGCGCTCCAGCCAGGGGACCGGTGTGATCATGGAAAGGATCAGGTATAGTTCAGCGTGTTCCGGAACTTTGGATTGGATGAACAGCGTGCAGCGCTGCGGATCTAATCCGGCGCTGAGCCAGTCGAGCAGAATTTCATGGACATAATTGGGCAGGCCGGTCGGATTTTCATAGTCGCTGGTTAGGGCATGCCAATCCGCCACGAAAAAAAAACAGTCATAAGGGTCCTGCATTCCAATCCAATTGGCCAAGGCCCCCAGATAGTTCCCCATATGTAGAGCGCCGGTGGGGCGCATGCCACTTAAGATTCTTTTCCTTTCTGTCATCCGTGCTCTCCAGTCATTGGTGCTGATTTAATTGTATCTGGCCGATATCCAACCCCATTTTGGGCGTAGTCGGCACCGGTGCCGAAACACTGGCCTATAAATCTACACAATTTACTGATTCAAATCTTTTGAATCAAGCAATTTATTAACTCATTGTCAATTCATCATCTGACAGTTTCGTTTGTTGAAGGCGTCTGCAGTAAATAGTGAACAAATTGAATTTCATCTTCACGAGTTTCAAGACGACCGTTAAGCTTCTCATTTCGCACGGCGGCCAGGATTTGACTGAACCGCGGTCCGGGTTTCAATCCCATGGCAATGAGATCCTGACCCCCAACTATCGGCTGAATGTTGCGCAGTTGGGTGTAATAATTGGAGATGGCTTTTTTAACCGATTTGTAGCGAGTGACCGCCATCATGAAGAGGATCTGTTCCGTACGGAATTCATTCAATAAGTGGTATAGTTCGTGTTTGGTGGTGGGTAACTTCAGTTCCATCTGAGATACACAATTCTGGGCCTCAAAGCGGTGTTTGCAAAACAACTGCTCCAAGCGGGGGGGGAGCTCCATTGCCCTGCAAATTTCCCGCGAGATATCTGAATCACAAGCACGTATTAAGACCATGAAATAGACGCCCCAACGCATGTAAGGTTCTTCAGTGAATAGAAGATCGTGCCAGGAGATTACGCTTTTCACGGTGTGAAGCAATTCCATCAGGTTTTTATCCAGCACGATGGAGGGGTGAATCACTTTAAGCAGATTGAAATCGCGCATCCTGGAAATAGCTGGAGTTGGATTTTCTTCTTCGAGCAGCTGACGGATTTCAGCAAACACCCGGCGGCCGCTGAGGCGTTTGAAAAAATCCATTTTGACCGCGTTTTCAATCAGACTGGCGGTAAGCTTGCCAATCGTGAAGCCAAAACGCTGTTCAAAGCGGATGGCCCGGAAGACGCGGGTGGGGTCTTCGACAAAACTCAGATTGTGTAGGACCCGGATGGCTTTATCTTTGATATCTTTTTGGGCTGAGAAGAAGTCAATCAGTTTTCCGAACCTTCCGGCATTGAGATGGATAGCCAGAGTGTTGATAGTAAAATCGCGCCTGAAAAGGTCTAATTTGATAGAGCTCATCTCCACATCGGGCAGGGCGGCGGGAAAGCGGTAATACTCCGTGCGTGCACTGGCGACGTCAATTTTGAAACCATCCGGAAAAATGATGACCGCCGTGCCAAAGGTTTTGTGGGTGTGAAGACGGGCATTGTGCCGTTGAGCATATACCTTGGCAAATGCAATGCCGTCGCCTTCAATCACAATATCGATATCTTCGTTGGCTCGGTATAAAAACAGGTCGCGCACGAATCCGCCGACCACATAAGCACCAAAAGACAGTTCATCCGCCACCTTTCCCACGGCGTGCAACGTTTCCAATACCCTGCGAGATAATCTCTCTTGCATGAAGTTGGAAATATCCCGTCTTTTCTTTGGGGCCGTAATCTTATATGGATCTGGTGAGCGGTCTGAGGTCAATTGGGAGTGTTGGACCAAAATGTTGAGAAGGTCCGTGCGAGTGATCACTCCAATGATTTTGTCGTTATCAATCACCGGTAAAATACGCTGTTTGTGACCGATAATTTTTTCTTGAACTTCGGTCAGCTCTGCTTCAGGCGCTACCGTAACAATCTCGGTCGTCATATAATCGGCCACCGGCACATGTCCAAGGTTGTGATAGATCGATTTTTCGATCACCTGTCGTGTGATGTAGCCTACAAGTGAAGATGGGGCGTCATCATTGGAAGTGATCAATAGCGCATTGATGTTGTACCGGGTCAACAGGGTATTGGCTTCAGCACAGGTAATGTGGGCATCGGCCATAATCGGCGGTGATGACATCAACTGGCGGGCGCGACGCAATCCTTTGACTTGGCGTTTGATTTCGTGGAGTAGAGTTTGTTCTACCTGGGTTATGGTTTGCCCCTTGATGGTGGCCGCCGCCGCCGTGGGATGCCCCCCACCGCCGAGGTTGCTCAGAATTTCGCCCACATCCACATCACCTGTTCTGCTGCGGCCCACGATGTAGACCTTATTTTCCATCATGGCCAAGGCAAAGATGGCGTTGATGTCTTCCATTTTGACCATTTTATGGACTAGGAAAGCAAAGTCAGGCAGATATTGATCAAAGGTGGCGGTGGCCACTACGATCTCAATGCCATTGATTACATAACGGGTGGCGGACTGGATCAGGTCATTTAAAAAAATAATCTGCTCCGGGCTAATCTCCCGGGAAATGAGGTTTGCGATTACTGTGATACTGGCGCCCTTGGAGACGAGAAAGGCCGCGGCTTCAAAGTCTTCGGCCGTAGTGGAAGCAAAGGTGAAAGCCCCCGTGTCTTCATAGATACCCAGGCACATGATGGTGGCTTCCTCGGCCGAAATTCGCAATCTTTTTTTTCGTAGAATTTCTGTCAGTAGCGTTACCGTGGCACCCGTGATGCGATGGATCTCAAGATGGCCTTGGATATCATCACTTTTGATGGGATGATGATCGTAGACATGGATTTCGATGTCTGGATTGTCAAGGACTTCGGCCAAGCGGCCAATGCGGTCAGCTCGGCGGGTATCCACCAGAATGAGGCGCCGAATTGATTTAAGGTCGATGTCCTTAATTTCTGCAAGGTTGAATAGATAGACGAGGGATTGGATAAAAAAATTACGTAAATTCTTTTCCTGCGAACCGGGAAAGACCACCAAGGCGTCTGGGTAAAGTTTCTGGGCCGCCAATAAAGATGCTAGAGCGTCAAAATCTGCGTTTAAGTGGGTGGTAATGACTGTGAGACCCTTGCGGTTTGACCGTGTGATTTGAGCGCTGGGTTGCAAACGAGGCATTGAGGTTTCCATATTTATAGCCGATGTCGCTGGTGCTCACTCTTACATAGAAGCATTAGTTTTGGCAAGGTGTTTGGGCTTTTCAAATGCCCAGGGGAAGGGAGGCTTATTGTCGACATTTGAGTCGATGATGGTTTTGTCGTTGTCGTTTTTATCTGTTGGGTTGTACCTTAAACACAAATGTAACGGCCAGGGTTATACAAAAGGTCACAACTCGGGAGGCAAGAAGGCCGGCAAGAGGCATAAAATAAGAAATATAGATCCGGTATGAAATTTGCTTGTTAGAATCCTGCTGGCTCTCGGATTTGGGCCTGCAGTGTAAAAATCTAATTAAATAAATCTATTGTCGTTTGTTGTAGTTTATGGTACTAAAATTACGACAAAAAAGAGCGTTGCGTTTCTATTAGACAGACTAGGTGATGCACAAACAGATAGGGAGAGTGCTATGCCGGTTTTTCTTTGGGAAGGAAAGAATCGAAACAACCAGATCCAAAAAGGCCAATTGGAAGCGGCCAATGAAGAGGCGGTTCGGGCCCATCTCGGTAGGATTCGTATCGTTCCCACAAAGGTAAAAAAGAAGCCAAAGGATCTATTCGAAGGCGTTGCCTTTCTCCAGCCCAAAGTTAAAGAAAAAGACATTATCATATTCGCCCGGCAATTTTCCACGATGATTGATGCCGGATTGCCGATCATTCAATGCATGGATATCCTCCAGGCTCAACAAGAGAACCCGACGGTCAAAAAGATGCTCAAAGATTTGAAGGATCAGGTCGAGGCGGGTTCGACGCTGGCCGATGCGCTGAAACGATATCCCAAACACTTCGACAATTTGTTTGTCAATATGATCGCTGCTGGTGAGGCCGGTGGTATTCTGGATGTCATCTTAAAGCGATTGGCCGGCTATATGGAAAAAGCGGCCAAGCTCAAACGCCGAGTCAAAGGCGCAATGGTGTATCCGGCTATTACAATCACCGTTGCGGTTGGTGTGGTTGCTATCATCCTCGTTTTTGTAATTCCAGTGTTTCAAAAGATGTTTGCTGAATTTGGGTCAAAGCTACCAGCACCTACTCTTGTGGTCATTGCTATCAGTGAATTTGTCAAGTCTAAAATTCATTGGATATTCATTGCTATTATTTTATTTGTAATCGCCTTTCGTCAATATTATAAAACCAACAAAGGAAGAACAGTGGTTGACTCTGTGATGCTCAAGCTGCCTGTGTTTGGGATATTACTACGAAAAGTAGCCGTAGCCAAATTTACCCGCACTATGGGGACCATGCTCGGCAGCGGCGTGGCAATCCTAGAAGCACTAGATATCGTAGCTAAGACCTCTGGTAATCGCATCATAGAAACTGCTATATACAATGTCCGCAGCGGCATTGCCGAAGGACGTACCATGGCTGATCCGCTGCAAGCCAGCGGTGTCTTTCCTTCTATGGTATGTCAGATGATAGCCGTAGGGGAATCCACGGGCGCATTGGATGCCATGCTGGAAAAAATAGCAGATTTTTATGATGAAGAAGTGGATCAGGCTGTAGAAAACCTCACTTCAATGATCGAACCGGTAATGATAATATTTTTAGGTATTGTGATCGGTGGATTAGTTGTATCGATGTACCTACCGATATTTAAAATGGCTGGAGCGGTTGGAGGCTAAACCGCTCTAAAAATATTATTGGAAGATAATATGTGCAAATTTAAAGAAGATAGTTGCACCGTTAAGGCTTATCCTTGAGAAATTCCATATGCTGGTTTTAGCGATTGGAAAAGAATTGACTACGGCATATATGAAAATCTGATATTCATATTTTTTACCAAATTGCCTTGTGCATTCATTATCTATCAGCAGCCAATCATTTGAATCGGACATTCATTCAAAGCTAAAGTGGATGGTGTTCGTCCGTATTTTTTTCACTATTATTCTACTTTGCGCTACATTTGTTGCACACTATCGCTTTTCAGATGCCGCACTGGATATGGTATGGCTGGCAATCTATTTATTTATTAGCGCTTCGTTTCTGCTTTCCTTATTATCTACAAATCTATTTAAGCTGTTTGTCTATCAAAGACTTTTTGTATATGTTCAGCTCGTATTTGATTCGATTATCATTTCTTTAATAGTCTTCATTTCAGGAGGGTATTTTAGTTTATTTACCTTCCTTTATATCGTCATCATCATATATGCCAGCATGATTGCATATATGAAGGGCGGTCTATGGATGGCTTTGCTGAGCAGCCTGCAATATGCGTTGATTGTAGTGTTCCAGTATTATGCTTATCTTCCATCGGTGATCATAGGTAATATCAGTAGCTTGTCTGGAATCAATAATATCGAGATTTTAAATAAGGTCCTGATTACTGCTTCCGCATGTTTTGCCGTTGCGGTTTTGAGTGGGCTATTGACCGAACAGAACCGCAAAAGCCAGAGTGAGCTGCGAGCCATGGAGAGCCACGTCAAACGCGTAGAAAAGATGGCCTACATGGGTGAGATGGCAGCCGGCTTGGCCCACGAGATTAAAAATCCATTGGCTTCTGTGGTAGGGTCCATTCAGCTTCTGCGGGAGGATCTGCGCTATGATTCAGACCACCAACGCTTGATGGAAATCATTTTGCGTGAAACCGACCGTTTGAGCACGCTCGTCAATGACTTTTTGCTTTTTGCCAGGCCACCTGCCGGCAAACCGAAGATTTTAGAGCTTAGCAAATCCATCGAAGAAATTGTTGGCCTGTTTGAAAAAGATAAAAAGCATGGTCGGAGGCACACATTAAAGAAAATACTTATCCCAGATGTATATGTGCTTATGGATCCAAGCCATCTAAGCCAAGTGTTGTGGAATTTACTGCTAAATGCCGCCGAGGCCATCCAAGGCGAAGGCGCCATTGAAATCCAGATGGCTTGGGCGAAAAATAATGAAGTGATCATCCTTGTCCGAGACAGTGGTTGCGGCATAGCGCCTGAAAGTGTGCAATCCATCTTTGACCCTTTTTTTACCACCAAATCAGAGGGCACGGGATTGGGGCTCTCCATCGTTCATCGGATATTAGAGGCCTATAACAGCCGCTTGGATGTCCAAAGCAAGCCAGGTTTCGGGACAACGGTTTCTTTTGCTCTCAAGAGGTCGGGCAAACCCGCTTGACATTTTAAACTGCTAAAAGTAAGGCAAGCCAATGCTTGCTTCCAATGATACACGATGGATAAAACTGTGCTGGTTACTTATCGGAGCTGGTGCCCTAGCGCGTTTTTTTTATGCCCAATCATTTTTATTGGTGCCCGATGAAACCAATTACTGGCAATGGGCGCGTCATCTGGATTGGGGGTACCATGATCAGGCGCCCCTGATTGCCTGGGCGATCCATCTGACCACTTGGCTATTTGGGCAAACCGAAGCGGCCGTACGGCTGCCTTCCATCATCGCTCTGACGATTGCCTCGGTTTATATCGTTTCCCTTGCCAAACGTTGGTTGAGTGCTCGTTTGGCATGGCAGGCGACGTTACTCGGTCAATCCATCTTGCTGTTTAATATCGGTGCATTGCTGGCCACGCCGGACGGCATTCAGGCCGCCGCCTGGGCCGGAGCCAGTTACCACGCCGCCCGGGCCTTTGAAGACAATCAATGGCGTCACTGGCTACTGGGCGGTGTATGGTTTGGCCTTGGAATGCTCAGCAAGTTCACGATGGTTCTTTTCCTTCCTTGCATTTTGGCCTATGCCTTGTTTACCAATATACATCGACAGCGAATGGCCGGCGTCAGACCATATCTTGGGTGTGCATTTGGTGTTGCCATGTTTGTTCCCGTCATAGTCTGGAATGCCGCGCATCATTGGAATTCGGTACGCCATGTGGCCTATATTGGCGGCGCCAATCAAGGCTTTGTTCTACACCCGAACCTTTTGATAGAATATTTGGGGTCACAAGCCGCCCTGCTGACCCCTTTAGTATTCTTAATAGTGTGCGCCGGTTGGTTTAAAGCGATCAGAGGCCGTTATTCAAAAGAAGAGTGGGTGTCACGCTATCTTTTCTTTACTTCCTTTCCAGTAATTGCGGGGTTTGGCATTCTGAGCTTACACAGCAGGGTGTATGGCAACTGGCCCGGGGTCGGATATGTCACAGCGGTTCTATTGGCGACTACTTTCTTTTCATCTTCGAATAACTCTGCGACAGAAGAATATGCTTCTTCGATAGGATCAACTCGCGAAATTTGGAAGTGGACGGTTGGAAGTTCATATCTATTGACCGCTCTGTTGCTCGGCCATGTGCTTTTCGGTTTCTTGCCTGTTCCTGCCCATTTGGATCGAGCAGCCGACGAAATTCAAGGCTGGGATCTTCTAGGGCAGAGGGTTGGACAGATTCGGGCGGAAATGCCCAATCAGAATTCGCTATTCCTTTTTGGGCTGCATTATCAAATCGCTAGTGAATTGGCATTCTACGTGCCAGGGCAGCCCTATACCGTATCCATTAACCGTTGGACCCGTCCCAATGTCTACGACTATTGGTGGCAGGATAAAGATCTACTCGGCTATGATGCCGTTGGAGTTCACTTCGATGACCATAGCCGAGAGAGGCTATTAGAAGTATTTGAGCGGGTAGATGCCCCTGAAGCATTCAATATTTTTCGATCCAATCTGTGGGATAGCGCGGCCGCGAAGAAGACACCATTCAAGACGCTCTACATTTATCGTTGTTATGGATTCAAAGGGGGCTTGCGTTGGGTGCCACCCGCGAATTCAGTCGATGTCCGTGCCACGGCTCCCTGACCCCTCTTGCCTGAATGATTTCCCATTTGAAAATCGCTCCTCCGCTTAGTCGCTTCATATTATTACAAATCCGCCGCTAAGAGGGGGTACTGAGACACGCAGTAAGGGTGCCGCTTCAAACTGCCCCCTTCGTACGGATGGTTGTTTGCCCCGCGAATGTATACGATTGTACAGCTTTGGTGTGGATATATTTATACCTTGCATAGGCGATGTTCTTTTGGATAGAGCCCTTTGCATCCATTTTATGTTTAATTATTCGGTATTATTAGAATTATTTTGATCGGTTTTGAACCCGTTGTGGCATGTTAGTTGCTAAACCCATGCTGGTATTTGAGTTTTATTGTTCTTTTAATGTTTGCTCGAAAAAGGCAAATCATCCGAAAGGGTGAGACGCAAAGCCACTGGCCTAAGTCCTGAACTTATTGATCGGATAAGGTAGCAGGGTTGCCGGGTGATGACGACATCACAATCAGCCTGACGTCATTCGCCGGCGTAGAATGAATCAGGAGATGTCATGAAGAACGAATCACGCCATGTTTGGATCAAACTTCTTATATCAGCGGGAATCTATCTGCTGATTACCTTCCCCTTGATTGCTTCCGCTGCTCAAGTCACCTTGCAATGGGATGCCAATAGCCCCACCCCATCCGGTTATCGCTTGTATCAGCGGGCCGCCGGCCAAGCTTACAATTACAGCGCGCCGAAATGGAGTGGTTCTCAGACGACATGTACCCTCAATGATTTGAGCGCCGGTACGACCTATTATTATGTGGTACGCGCTTATCAGGGGTCGGATGAGAGCGGTGATTCCAATGAGGTGACATTTACACTGGCTGTTCCAACGCCTACGCCGACGCCTACACCGACTCCAGCGCCAGCGCCCGCACCAACCCCCACACCAACCTCCACACCGAGGCCTACACCTACACCGAGGCCTACGCCGACGCCTACACCGGGGCCTGCACCAACCCCAACACCGACGCCTGTTCCGACACCGGATCCGGGCCATACTCAGGTGCCTGGCAACACTTCTCCAGGAAGGCCGATTTTAATTGCGCCGGCGAACGGCTCCCAAAATGTCGATGTGACGCCAATACTGCAAGTCGGCGATTATTCGGACACGGATAGTGATACCCATGCCCGGACCCAATATCAGATCAGCACCACGGCGGATTTTTCCGACCTGGTCTATGACCGGACCCTGGCGCTTCATCTGACCCAGCTTCAGCTTTCCGAATTGATTCTTGATGCCGACACAACCTATTATTGGCGGGTTAAGTTCATTGACAGCCGCGATGGCGCATCGGAATGGTCCGAAGTATTCTCTTTTATCACTGAAAGCGCTGAAGCCGCTGGCGATGCGAATGGAAACGGTATTTTGGATGATCAGGAATTGAACGCTGGGGTTGATCTCGATCATAACGGTACTGCTGATACCTTGCAATCAGGACTGGAGGGGGTCAATACCCATGATCCATTTAGCCCGCAAATGGCCATTAAACGATTGAACAGCAATATCCAGATTATGGGAGTACGTGCTCTCGAAGAAGATGGCTTGCCGGCGGAGGACAACCGTCCGGAGAACTTGACCGGTCTGATCAGCTTTAAGCTCACCCTGCTCAACAATGTCACAACAGCCACGGTCGTAGTTTACTTCTCACAGCCCGCGCCCGCAAATGCCCATTGGTATAAATATGATCCAGATCAAGGCTGGGTGGAATTTACCCATGCGACATTCAGTGCCGATCGGAAGTCCGTGACCCTGACGCTGGAAGATGGCGGGGAGGGGGATGAAGATGGCGTGCAAAACGGCATCATCGTGGATCCGTCGGGGCTAGGGTATAACAGCGGCAGCGGTCAGGACTCTGGCCCCACAACCTATCAGCCTCAAGGCGCGGCTTCCTCAGGCTGTTTCATTGGTGTCTCTCTTGATTCCGATAATGGCCTGGCCGCTTCATCCAGAACATTAAATGTCTGGATTTGTGGGACCCTCGCCCTGCTGTTGGGAGTTTTACGCTATCGCCAACATTGGGTGTATGGTAGAAAATGAGATAGAAAACAGCTGAAGCCCTTTTCTATCGCCCCAGGACCCAAGTCAAATGAACGACTTGGGTCCTCATTTTTTTGAGACGTTACCTGATATCGGGGTGTAATCCCTTGATACGCAGCAACTCCTGGAATACGAAAAGTGATTTGCGCAGATTGTCATATTGGATTCGGGAATCCGCCACATGGGTCCATTGCACGGGAAATTGGGCGATGGAGTAGCCGAGCTTTTGCCCCAGCCAAAGAATTTCAGGGTCAAAAATTACGCTGGTGAGTTGTTGGCGGGCAAACAGGTCTTTGGCGGCTTTTTGAGTGAACAGCTTGAATCCGCACTGGGTATCAGGAAAGTGTAAACCCAAGTATTGGTTTTGGATTAAGGTATAAAATTTAGCGGAAAGGCGTCGCAGCAGATTTTGTCTGGATGTTATTTGCGCGCCGGCCAACGCGCGTGAGGCAATGGCGATATCATGTTTTTTATGCAGGAGATTTAATCCTTCTTCACAATATGAAATGGGAACGGCGTAGTCTGCATCCATAAACATGACGACACGTCCTTCACCTCGAACCATTCCATAGGCCACCGCATATCCTTTTCCCCGGTTGGGGTGGTATTCCAATGCCTTGACCTTCACATGGTCCGTGGACTTGAACCTTGAAACCACTGCCATCGTCTGGTCCCGGCTGCCGTCGCTGACAACGACCACCTCGCTCAGAAAAGGCTGCTGTTTCAGATAGTCCACGGTGTGGGTTAGGGTGGGAATAATGCGGTCTTCTTCGTTGTAAGCCGGAATAATGATGGAGAGTAATGTTTCCATATTTATAGTTTTGCTGCCTCTGAAGTATTTTTCTTTTTGGTAATCGTCAATAACTTATTGAGCACAATATTGGTCATCCAAATGAAGCCGCCGGCCAACAAAGAACCTATGGCTGCTCCAGCCATAACATCCGAGGGATAGTGGACCCCCAGATAGACCCTTGAATATCCTACCACTGTGGCGATACCGAACAGATAGGGCCAGAGGCGACGAAAATAGTAGCTGAGAAATACTGCTGCGGCAAAGATGTTCATGGCGTGAGCCGATGGCATTGATTTGGTATTGCCATGATCTTTTTTAAGTTCATTAGTAGTAATTCGCCACGGGGGGTTTGATTCTTTATAAACGCGCACATCTTGCATGGCATCATAGGGCCTCACCCGCTCAAAGGCGGGTTTTAGCACCAGAGTGCATAACTGATCCGAGCAGGCGATCAAAGCAATAATAGCCAGCCCCGCCACCCGGCTTTTGATATTCTTCCTGACCATTAAAAAGAGCCATGCTAAACCGAAAATGATGTAGAAATAACGGGCATTGGAGACAAAGGGCATGATATGGTCGAATAGAAAATTTTCTCCCTTGCGGTTGATCAGATAGAATAAGTGGATATCCAATGTCTTCAGAAATCGGAGCATATAGAATCAATTCCGATTGGCCATATTCGATAGGAGGAGGTGTTACTCTCCTCCCATCAGCGAAAAGGCGATATGCGCCACTTTGTTGGAAGCACCGGGTAATCCCAAGCGCTCTCTGACCACAGTTAAATCACGGCATGCCTGTCCATAGTTCTTCGGGTCATTCAAAAAGGCATAAACTGCTTCCTGAATCGCATCAGGAGTGGCTTCCTTTTGAACCAGTTCAGGCATAATGCGCTGCTGGGCGATGAGATTAACTAAACCGATGTGCGCCACATTGATCAATTTGCGGCCAAGCCAGTAGCTTAAAGGAGAAACCGTGTAGATTATCACCATGGGAACACCACAGATCGCGGCCTCCAGCGTCACGGTCCCGGATGCGACTATGGCCACATGGCAACCAGCCAGCATGGTTTCCACTGGCGCGTTGGAGATGCTGATATTCTTAACGGCATGTTGATCCAAAATTTTTTGGACTAACTGGGGCTCAATGGTAGGGGCGCATGAAACTATCAAGCGCACGGTCGGCATCCGAGACTGCAAGACGCGGCCAGCCTCAATCATGATGGGCAAAAGGTTGCTCACTTCGCGCTGGCGCGATCCTGGCAACAGCCCCACGACTACCTCTGCCTGTTGCCCCGGTGGGGTGCAGTGACTCGGCCTCCTGGCAGCCAAAGCGTCCATTAAGGGATGGCCCACAAATGTCACTGGCACTTGGTGGCGCTCGTAGAATGCTTTTTCAAAAGGCAGGATTACAGCTATATGATCGACCCTGGCTTTAATTTTTTTCACCCGTTCCTGCCGCCACGCCCAGATTTGGGGGCTGATATAATACAATACCGGGATACCCAATTTCTTAGCGATAGCTGCCAAATGCAAGTTGAAATCCGGGAAATCGATGAGGATCAGCAGATCGGGTTTCAAACTGGTCAAAAGATGTTTGAGGCGGCGCATGGCTTTGATAATTTGCGGTAGTTTGGAGAATACTTCGGTAATTCCCACCACGCTCAATTCATCGGCACTAATGACCACCTTGGCGCCGGCCGCTTTCATGGCCTGGCTTCCCATCCCGCATATAAACAGGTTGCTTTGCCGTTTCTTTAAGGCCTGCACCACATGGGCGCCGTGCAGGTCGCCCGACGCTTCACCGGCAATCATAACTATGGTTTTAGGTTCCATGAAGTGCTTTTCGTCCGTTAGTGGAGTAAGCGCTCTTTGGAGCGTTGAATCTGGTCCATGATGTCTAGGGCGATCTGTAGTGCATTGCGCCCCATTTGGCCGGTCACTTCTGGTGCTTCTCGATGGGTCACGGCGTGCACGAAGGATTTGAGTTCATCATCCAGTGCATCGGCTTTAGCAAATGCTTTTTGTTCAATGGCCATGCCCGGAATCACCCCATGGGGGGCCTGGCCGTCCGGTCGAACTATGGTGATTTCATGCTTGGCAAAATCGACGGAAATATAGGCATCCTTTTGAAACAGCCGGATTTTGCGTTCAGTTTTCATGGAGATGCGGCTGGCGGTTACGTTAGCCACACAGCCATTATTAAAGTCAAGACGGGCATTGGCAATATCCACATTGCCGGAGATCACGGGAATACCTGCGGCGTGGATCGATTTGACGGGGGATTGAACGAAATTCAAGATGATATCAATATCATGGATCATCAAGTCCAAAACCACGCTGACATCCAGCCCGCGCTCTTTGAAGAGGCTCAGGCGGTGGGATTCGATAAATAGGGGCTGGTTCACAATGCCTTCCAAGGCCAGGACCGCCGGATTGAAGCGTTCCAAGTGGCCGACCTGGAGGATGCAATTGTGCTTCTCCGCGAGTTGGATCAGTGCGTTGGCCTCATTCAGTTCAGCGGTCATGGGCTTTTCAATCAATACATCCACCCCATGGGTGAGAAAAAACTGACTAATAGGGTAGTGAAAAGCCGTTGGGACCACTACGCTGACCGCATCCACCTTGCCTTGAAGCTCCTGGTAATCGGTATAGGCTTGGGCATTAACCGATTGGGCTACCTCCTGGGCTTGCTCAATGTTGGTGTCCACCACGCCGACCAAGTCCACATCGGTCATGCGAGCATACTTCTGCGCATGAAATTTGCCCAGGTATCCAACACCTATCACACCAACCCGTAATTTGCGTCCATCGCGGACTGACTCTGTTGTGTTTTTTGTCATGGATTTTAATTCAAACCAAATCTAAGGAATTTCCGGGGACTTCAAATTTGACCTTCTTCTAAGGCCACTATGGTCATGCTGTACTGATTGGCTTTCGCGACCATGGCCTCCCGATCAAAAACTACCGCTTTACCAGCTTCGATGGCCAAGGTTTTTATCTGGACTTTGAACATGGTTTCAATCGTGCCCAGCCCGACCGCTGGAATGTCGAATCGGGTGTCCTGGTTAGGTTTGCATACCTTGACGACCACCCCTTGGCCTTTGCCCAAATTGCCGCCCCTGGTGATGGCTGCATCCGTGCCTTCAATCGCCTCAACAGCCAAAACTGTGCCGCCTCCCACGATTACGCACTGTCCAATATCCAAGCTGCCAATGGTTTTGGCGATTTTCCAGCCCAGCCGGATGTCATCTTGATCGGTACGCGAAGGCTTGCGTGCGGTCCAGACGCCCGCCGGGGCTAATAATTCTGGGATCAAGAAAGTCGAATCTTTGATGCTGATACCTTCCTTTTCCAGCAAGTCCGCAAAAGCGCGCAGGATACCGTCATCATGGGTGTGGCGCATGCTGGCGATAAAGGCAATGGCTTTAATATCGGGCCGCACATTGGTAAACATTTTGGTTTTGGTGACGCCCCCGATCATCACTGCTTGACTGATCTCTTTGCGCCGGAAGAAATTGATCAGCTTCTTGACTTGCCCAATATAGAGCCACTCCAGACTCTCCACATGCTGTGCAATGTCAGGATTGGCCTCACCATGATAAGCGACCGCGTGAACCTGCCACCCTTTTTTGCGAGCGGCTTGGGCGAACAGAATCGGGAACTGACCGTTGCCGGCGATGAGTCCGATTTTATTGGACATGGGTACACTACTGTTTGACAGAATCAACGCGTGATGCCGCGTTCTGACGATTTGATGAAATTGATAAAATACTTAACTTCCGGGATCTGCTCCACCTCCGCCGTCACGCGCTCAATGGCTTCGTTGAGGGTCAACCCGATGCGAAAGATCAAGCGGTAGGCCTTTTTCAGTTGGGATACCGCCGCAGCGGAAAAACCATGGCGTTTTAACCCAACCTGGTTCAACCCGTGCAAGCTGGCCCGGTCTCCTGCTGCGATCACATAAGGTGGGATATCTTTAACCACGGCCGATTTGCCTCCCACCATGGCATAGTTGCCCACCCGTACGAATTGATGAATGGCTGTAAGTCCGCCAATGATGGCGTGATCGCCAATGGTGATATGGCCCGCCAGAGTGGCGGCGTTGGCCATCACCACATTGCGCCCCACCGAGCAGTCGTGGGCAATATGAGTGTAGGCCATTAGAAAGCAGTTGTCGCCGACTTGAGTCACGCCACCGCCTGATTCCGTGCCACGATTGATGGTCACAAATTCTCGGATAGTTGTACCGGCACCGATTTTGGTCCAGGTCTTTTCGCCTTTATATTTCAAGGACTGAGGCTGTGCGCCCACGGATGCATACTGGAAAATGGTGCATTTGACGCCGATCTCAGTGAACGGATCAATAGTGGCATGACCCATGATAACAGTTCCGGCACCGATGGTGACTTCATCGCCGATTATGACATAAGGGCCGATGGTGACGTCCTCATCGATATGGGCTTTGGGGCTGATGATAGCAGTTGGATGAATCATATTTTATCCTTCGAAGGTGGCCATGAGCTGGCCTTCGGCCACTACCTGGCCGTCAACTTTGGCTAAACCAGCCAATTTGAGGACCTTGGCGCGTTTTTTTAGTATTTCCACTTCAATAATCAACTGGTCCCCCGGAACCACAGGCTTTCTGAATTTCACCTGGTCCAAGCCCATGAAAAACATCAATGTTCCCTCCTTGGCATTGGCTTGGGAGGCCATGGCCAAAACACCTCCGGCCTGGGCCATGGCTTCTACGATGAGCACGCCAGGCATGATGGGAGTGCCGGGAAAATGGCCTTGGAAAAAAGGTTCGTTAATGGTCACGTTTTTTAATGCAATAATCTTTTGGTCCGGCACTATCTCCAAGATCCGGTCCACGAGTAAAAAGGGAAAGCGGTGGGGCAGATGTTTCATGATGGTTCGAACATCCATTGGGAGTTCCATTGGTCGGCTCCTTTATTCTTTCTTCAGGGAGTATTGTTCTTCCAATTGGGCCAAGCGCGCTTCCATCTGCCGCACCTTTTTTTGCAGATCCGGCAGTTCTGGCAAAACTTGGGTGAAGCGCAGCCAGGTGCGGTGGGGCATGGCTGGCACGGCACCAGATACAATTTGCTTATCCGGCACCGAATGGGCCACTCCGGTTTTGGGCCCCACCACAGCCTCATTACCGATGGCGATATGGCCGGCAATACCGGCCTGGCCAGCCAAGATGGCGTGATGGCCGACGGTGGTACTGCCGGCAATCCCCACCTGGGCCACCAGGAGGGTGTGTTCGCCCACCACGACATTATGGCCGAGGTGGACCAAGTCATCGGTTTTAACGCCGGACTGAACCCAGGTGGTGCCATAACCGGCGCGGTCAATGGTATTGTTAGCCCCGATTTCAACATCATCGTCGATTTGGACAATACCGATTTGCGGGATTTTATGGTGGCGGCCGCCATCCTGAACAAATCCGAAACCGTCGCTGCCGATCACCGTGCCGGCGTGAATGATGCAACGACGGCCGACACGGCAATGCTCAAGAATGGTAACATGGGGATAAATGACGGTATGATCGCCAATGGAGACATCATCCCCGAGTACCACCAGAGGGTAGAGCACCACACCCTCAGCGAGCGTCACGCGATCGCCAATCACTGCCCCGGCTCCGATGCTGACGTTTGATCCTAGCGTGCACCCATCGCCTACCACGGCTGAGGGATGAATGCCGGGTGCTGGAAGTCTTTGGGGATGAAAATATTCTAGTATTTTAGCGTAGGCCAAACGCGGATTTTTCACCTGGATTAGGTTTCGGTCTTCTTCGTGGTGGCCGATTGGCACTAAAATCGCCCCCGCTTTGGTCTGTGGGATGCGTTTGAGGCTGGGGCCCTTTTCGGCGAAGGTAATATGTATGCGCTCGGCATGGTCAATTGGTGCGGCGTCCTCAATCAGGATACCTGCATCTCCTGCCAATTGGCCGCCTACCATCTGGGCCAGCTGCGCTAAGGTTGCGGGCATCAAAGCTTATCCTTTGGGCGCGGCGCCTTTGCCGCTTTGCTTGGATTGTTCATTATATTGTTTGATAATCACATCCGTAATGTCGAGCTGCTGGGGGGCATAAACCACCGTTAGATCCTCTACGATCAGCAAATAGCCCTCTTTTTTTCCATATTCTTGGATCAGCTTGAGCACATTTTGGCGTACCTGGTTGATTTCCTGCATCTGCAACTCTTGGATCTGGCGGTCATATTTCTTTTTCAGGGCCTTCACTTCATCGATTTTACGCTCCAATTCCCAGCGTTTATCTTCATGGGCGTCTTTGCTCATCACGCCTGTGCCTGAATCCTGAGATAAACGTTTTTCCAAGGCGTTGATCTCTTCCCCTTTTTGCTTGAGGTCCTGCTCCATGCGTTGACCTTCTGATTGGATTTTTTCTTTTGCGGCTTGGCCGGCTGTGGATTTCTCAAAAATTTTTTGAAAATTCACCGTGCCGATTTTGGCGACATCCGCGCAGAAACCGGTGGGTGCGGCGGCCATTGCCAAAACAAAGGCCGTAACCGCAATGATCATTGCTTTGATGAGTTGCATGTTACCTCCCATGACTGATAAATTGGATCTTTAAAAAATGCTGATATAGCGACTCTTTGGACCCCTTGTATTTGTATCAAAATAGATCCCAATGCAAGGGGCTTCTTTTTTTGGCCCTCTTGCAAGTGAGTGGATTTGGTTAGAAAGATCCACCCAGACTGAATTCTACCTGTCCATTTTGTTCATCCTTTCTCGGATCCAGAATCCAGCCATATTCAAGCCGCAAGGGCGCGATGGCGGTCAACCAGCGGATGCCTACGCCGGCGCTGCGGCGCAGATCGCCCATGAAGCTGGGTTCATAAACATTGCCCATATCGTAGAAAGTCACGCCGTTTACTCCGGCCGAGGCGGCAATGGGGAAGATTATCTCGAAATTGAACTGAGCCATAAAGCTTCCGCCGGTGATAATGTTGTTATCTCCTCTAACGTAGATACCGTGGTACCCGAAGCCCCGCATCGAGTTGATGCCCCCCAAATAAAATTTTTCATAATCCGGCAGAAGCATGCCGCCATTGGTGTAAATAGCGCCCAACTTGGCATTGGCAAAGCCGATAAAAGGCTTGATGAGAGGGAAAAACCACATGGTTTGGCCGATATATTTGTGAAAGCCGATATCCCCTCCCAAACCCGCTTCTTCGATATAAATGCTGTGCTTGGAGCCTTCGGTGGTGTTAAAGGTACGATCGCGGGAATCGTAAACCAAGCTGGTGTTGACGCTGCTGGTGATATTGGCGCCTTGGTTATTCTCGCTCAGCAAAACAATGTCCGGCGGCGGGGGCGATGAGCAGTATACTTGCACGGGTTGACCAGTCACCGGATCGATTATGGGTTGACCGCTCGCATCAGTCTGGGTGCACCTATTAAGGCTGATATCAGTGAAATCTAAGTTGTAGCCCGCATAAACCCGGGTATAGTCCCATACTGGATAGCCGAACTGCACTCCACCGCCATGGCTTTTGCGGGTATAGGAAGATTCGTTTTCTCTTTGCTCTTGGTTGTAAACGTTGGCCGTAAATCTAAGGGGCGTGTCAAAGAGGTACGGTTCGGTAAAGCTGAGATTGAACATCGATGTGCGGCTGCCGATGCTCCCGGTAAGCCCCAATGTCTGTCCTCGGCCAAAAAGGTTGTGTTCAGTGATAGACCCGGTAAAGAAGAGGTTCTGTTCAGAACTGTAGCCCACGCCAAAGCTGAAGCTGCCCGTGGCTTTTTCTTTGACGTCGAGCTTCAGGGTCATTTTGTCATCGGCGCTGCCCTTGAGTGTATCCACTTTGACATCTTCAAAATACTCCAGGGTGTAGAGATTACGGACACTGCGCTTCAGCTCTTTACTTGAGAAGAGACCTTGCTCCTTGACGCGCAGCTCCCGGCGGATGACTTTATCTCTGGTTCGGGTATTGCCGGTGATGATAATTTTTTCGAAATAGACCAGGTCATGCTGTTTGACGTCAAAGGTGACATCGACCGTCAGATTCTCCTGGTTTTGGGTGATGCGCGGCGAAACATCCGCGTAAGCATATCCCCGGTCAGCGTAAACATCGGTAATAGCCAAAACATCATTGCGTAATTTTTCGCGGCTGAAATAGGTCTCCTTGGTGATACTGAGCGGCTTGATCAACTCCTCCTTGGGCAGGATCAGGTCGCCGGTGACATCTATCTTGCCAACCTTAAATCGTTGGCCCTCATCGATTTTAAAGGTGATCTGGATGCCATCATCCCGGATATCAACCACAGGCTCTCCAACCTTGGCATTGATGTAGCCTTTGTTGGTGTAGAAATCGCTTAACCTGCCCACATCCTGATCCAGCTCGGCGCGGTCCAGGTCACCGGAATCGGTCAACCAGTAGAAAAATCCTTTCTCCTTTACTTTCAATGGCTTTTTTAGGGCTTTGGCCTCAAAGGATTTGTTGCCTTCAAACTGGATATTGGTGACATAGACCTTGGGGCCTTCCTCAATAATAAACTCCAGATCCGCCTGGTTGTTCTCCAACGGAGTGATCTTATAGTCCACCTTGGCTTTATGATAGTTCTTTTCCTTGTAGAGTTTTTCAATTTGATCCACATTGCTGCGGATTTTGAACACGTTTAGGATAGCACCAGTGCTGATGGTCAAATTGTCTTTGATTTTGTCTTCATCCAAGTAGTTATTGCCCTCGATTTTGATACGGCGCACGGTCGGCTTTTCCTTGAGATGGAAGATGATGGTCAATCCGGTGGGGTTGGATTGAGATTCCGCCCGCACATCATCAAAATAGCCCATGCTATATATGGCCTTGAGGTCTTGGGAGACAGTATCCGGTTTATAGACGGTATTTTTTTTGGTCTTGATCACCCGCAGAATAGCATCTGTTTCAATGCGTTTGTTACCTTGGATACGGATTTCCGTCACCATCTGTCGCTGGAATAGAGCCAGGCTGATCTGATCCCCCAAATCATTGGTGATGGTGATCAGATCTTCCAGCCGCTGACCCTGGGCGAAAAAGCGCTGGGGTGCGGCCCCTTCCTTGACATCCAGCAATCTCAGGTCCAGACTGAAGCTCTCATCGAATACGGTAAAGCTGCCCCAAATGACTTTGTCGGCTTTGCGATCGCGCGCCATGGCTCTGATCTGATCCAGACCGCCTTCCACAGTGTGCAAAGCTGAATCTATCTCGCTGTCGTTCAGGGTAATGGTTTTGGCACCCTCTTTTTCCAGGCGTTGGGCCAGAACGCCCGCTATCTGGTTGCGCAGATAAGAGAGCTCTTTTTGAGCGTTGACCTGAACCGGCAATACAAGCACGGTCAATGTATTGGATTCACTGTCGGCGCCGTCGAGCCAAATGGATTGGATCACAGCAGTCATCAATAGCGCCAAGACCAAAATGGAGCGGTAATAACACATCTGTTTGGGGTTGCGCATAGAAGGGCCTATCCCGACAAAGCTTTCACTTGGTATTGAATTTGGGCAGATATTCCAACTTGCCATCCACCAGGGTGGCTTGGCGCGCCATCATAGCCGCCAACTCCATGTTGTGGGTGACCACCACCATGGCCATCCCCAGCTCCCGGTTCAGTTCGAGCAGGAGCTGGTGAACGTGTTGACTATTGCTTTTGTCCAGATTTCCAGTGGGTTCGTCCGCGAACAAAATTGGCGGGGTGAGTACCAGGGCCCTGGCCAGGGCCACGCGTTGCTGCTCGCCGCCTGACAGATCTACGGCTTTGTGATGCAGCCGGTGTTCAAGGCCAACGCGCGTCAGTATTTTTGTGGCCAATTGGGCCGCTTTCGATTTCTCCATTCCCTGGATTAACGCCGGCATTTGCGTATTCTCCAAGGCGGAGAATTCCGGCAGCAAATGGTGGAACTGGAACACAAATCCCATGACTTTGTTGCGGAAATGGGCCAGATCCTCTTCACTGTACTTAAATACATCTTGACCTTTAAAATATAGGCTTCCCTGGTCTGGATGATCCAGGGTTCCCAAGATATGCAATAGCGTCGACTTGCCAATGCCTGATGCACCGACCACCGCCAAAGTCTCCGACTGCCGCAAGGTCAAATCCAGATTTTTAAGAATTGAGATGCGAGCCTGACTGCTGCGAAAACTTTTACACACGCCTTGGGTCCGGAGCAGCTCATCGGAGACTTCATCGTTCATGGGGTTAGTTTTTTGTGGAGCCATCTGGTTTTCAACCATATCGGATCGCCTCAACCGGGTTGAACCTGGACGCCTGCAGCGCCGGATAAAGGGTGGCCAGAAAACAGATCATCATGGCCGAAATCGCCACGATCGCCACATCACTGAATTCAAGATCCACGGGCAGAGCCGTGATGTAATAGACATCCCCCGGCAGGCGAATTAACTCGTACGTCTCCTGCAGGTGGCATAAAAGCGTCCCCAGAAAAACACCTGCCCCTGTGCCGATGGCCCCTATCAGCATCCCTTGAAAGACAAAGATGCGCTTGATGCTCTTGGCAGTTGCCCCCATGGTTTTAAGAATAGCAATATCCTTGGTCTTTTCCATGACCATCATGACCAAGGAACTGGTAATGCTGAAGGTGGCCACCAGAGTGATCAGGGTTAAGGTGATAAACATGGCCGTTTTCTCCAGCTTGAGGGCCGAGAAGAGATTTTGGTTGAGCATCCGCCAATCCCGCAGGCGAAAATCTGATCCCAGGCGGGACATTAATTGTTGGCCAATAAGGTTGGAACGAAAGATATGATCCACCCGGATTTCCACGGCATTGGCGGTCTCTCTGGCATGAGTCAGCAACTGGGCATCCTCCAAGCGCATGAAAGCCAAGCCACCATCATATTCATACATGCCGGTAGAAAAGAAATCGATAACTTCGAAACGCTTCATGGTGGGAACAAATCCCATAGGGGTCAAGCTGGCCTTGGGTGAGATGACAAAAACACTCTCGCCTTTCATCAGGCCCAAACTGTGGGCCAAATCTCTTCCGAGGATGATTGGCGGCAGTGGTGATTTGGAGACGGAAGGGTGGGCAACAGCCAGCGCTTCGAGGCATTTCATGTTGAGGCCCTTGGCCGCGGCTTCGGGGTCCACCCCTTTGATGATCGCACCGGAGATGCGTCCATCGGCTCGCAGCATGGCCTGCAGTTCCTGGACCGGCCAAGCCGCGATCACACCAGGAGTCTGCAGAGCCAGAGAGACGATTTTCTCGACGTCCTGGATCGGTTGTTGATTGCGATCTATGACCAAATGGGGCTCGATGCTTAAAATTCTGGATTTTAAATCCTGCTCGAAGCCGGACATCACGGCAATCACTACAATCAAAGCCGTTACGCCAATCGTGACGCCGGCAATGGACAATAACGTGATCAAGGAGAGGATGGTGCGCTTGGGTTTGGATTTAAAATAGCGTCGGCTGATGAATAGTTCAAATCGCATCGGCTCCTCAATCAATACCCCGTTGTGCCGGCAAGTTTGATCGATCTGCCCGCATCCGCAAGAAGTTACTGATTTCTGGGTTTCATATGGGGGAAGAGAATGACTTCCCGGATGGAGGGCGCATCGGTCAACAGCATGGTCAGCCGGTCGATGCCGATACCCTCGCCGGCCGTGGGCGGCATGCCATATTCCAGGGCCTCGATGTAATCTTCATCCATGCAGTGGGCTTCATCATCACCCGCCTGCCGATCTTGGACCTGTTGCAAAAAACGTCCGGCTTGATCTTCGGGGTCATTGAGCTCCGAGAAACCATTTGCGATTTCAAAGCCGGCAATGAAGAGTTCAAAACGCTCGGTGACGCCGGGGTCTTGATCACTTCGTCGTGACAAGGGGGAGACCTCCACTGGATAACCGGTAATAAAAGTCGGTTGGATCAATTGAGGTTCCACCAGGGCGTCGAATAATTTGGTGATGATCTTGCCGATGGAACGGGTTTTTGTGAGTTGCACCTTTTTCTCAGCGGCAAAATTGATCAGGGCCTGTTGGTCGGTCAGCAATTGGGGGGGAAGCCCGCCCATCTTTTCCAGGGATTCAGTCAGGGTCAGGCGGCGCCAGGGGCCGCCAAACTCGATGCTCTGGCCCTGATAGGTGATCATGGTCGAACCAACTACCTTTTGGGCTATCGTGGTAAATAATTCTTCAGTGAGTGCCATGAGGTCTTCATAAGTGGCATAGGACTGGTAGAACTCGATCATGGTAAATTCGGGATTGTGCTGGGTGGAGACGCCTTCATTGCGGAAATTGCGATTGATTTCAAATACTCGTTCAAAGCCGCCCACCACCAGACGTTTCAGATAAAGCTCAGGGGCGATGCGCAAATAGAGGTCCATGTCCAGGGCATTGTGGTGGGTTACGAAGGGTGTGGCTTCGGCCCCGCCCGCAATGGGCTGCATCATGGGGGTCTCCACTTCCAAATATTCCCGGCCGAGGAAGAAATTGCGAACTTCCTGGATGATGCGGCTGCGCCTGGTAAAAATGTTACGCACATCGGCGTTCATGATCAGATCCACATAGCGCTGCCGATATCTTTTTTCTGGATCTTTTAAACCATGAAACTTTTCCGGCAAAGGTCGGGTGGATTTGCTCAGCAGAACCAGCTTGTCCGCAAGTAAAGTCCATTCGCCGGTTTTGGTCTGAAATACGCCTCCTTTGAGCCCCACGAAATCGCCGATATCCAGTTTTTTGAAAAGGTCGTAGGAAGGGTCTCCCACCTTGTCTTTACGAATGTAGGCCTGCATTTGGCCACTTCGGTCCCGCAATCGAATAAATGCCGATTTGCCAAAACTGTTTATGGCCATCATGCGGCCGGCGAGGGTGAACGCCATAGACTGCAGGGATGCAGGTTCGGAGGATTCTATGGCTCGTCGCACACTTTCTACCGTGTGTGCCGCTGCGAAGCCGCTGGGAAAGGGGTTGATGCCCTCTGCTCGTAAAGTAGCAACTTTTTCTTTGCGCTGGGCCAAAAGGTCGGCCGGTTTTTCACTATTCATGGAATATGCCTCTATATACATAAAAACGGGTTATGCGATGATCCATCGGGAGCATCCTGGAACATCGTACCCGTTGCATGGAGAGCTACGAGTGTCTCTCCCAAAAAAGCAAATTTTGGTAACCTATTTGAGCAGTTGTGTCAAGGCCAAGTTTAATGGCCGTTGTCGCAAGTGTTGACTTATCCAAGTGCGATCAATAGGATGAGGCGCAACTTGGCACCGGATCATTATCGAAACCATCAACAGCGCCTTGCCATGACTTCCATTGTTCAACGCTACATTTTAAAAGAACTCATTGCTCCTTTCGTCATCAGTCTGGCCTTTTTCTCCTTTGTCTTTTTGATGACCCAGATTCCCGTGATTACCGATTACGTGGTCAACTATCAGATCGGCATAAAGACCGTGTTGCTTCTGTTGGCCTATACCATGCCATTCTTTCTGCAGTTCGTCATCCCGATGTCTGTGATGCTTTCGGTGTTGCTTACCTTTCTGCGCATGTCCGGAGATATGGAAATCGTGGCCCTTAAGGCCGGCGGGGTGAGTATTTATCGGATGCTGCCGCCCGTTCTGGTCTTTGGTCTGCTGGGTGCGATCCTGACTGCTTACATGGCGGCCTACGGTCTGCCGACCGGGCGCAAGGCGACTAAGCAGCTGCTGTACCAAGTGGCGGCGGCCCATGTGGATCTAGGATTGAAGCCCAGGCAGTTCATCGATTCTTTCAAGGATGTGGTGCTTTATATCCATGAAATTAATCCAGCAACCAAGGAGCTTAAGGATGTATTTATAGAGGACCAACGCAATCCTCAATTGGTCAGCACGGTTATCGCGCCGCGGGGAAAAATATCGGTGGATAGCGCTCAGCTGGTAGTCAATCTGCGGTTATGGCAGGGGGGCATTCACCAGGTGGACCTCAGCGAGAGCCGGGCCAATACGCTTCAGTTTGAAACTTATGACATCCGCTTGGACATGAAGCGTAATCTGGCAGCCTTGACTCAGGGGCCAGAGCATGTGGAAGAGATGAGTATTGCTCAACTGAGGCAAGCGATCCACGACGCGGCAAAAAAGGACAGTACATATTACAGACCACTGATGGAGTTGCATAAAAAGTTTTCTCTGCCAGCGGCTTGTCTGGCCTTGTCTCTTTTGGCCATGCCTCTGGGCATCCGGGCGCGTTCTTCGCGCAGAGCCTACGGGGTTGGATTGGGGTTGGGCTTCTTCCTTTTTTATTACATCCTGCTTTCGATAGGTTGGGTCTTGGGTGAGCCGGGCACCTATCCGCCCCAGATCGGCATGTGGGTGCCCAATGCCGTTAGTCTGGCGATCGGCTTGGTGCTTCTGAACCGGGCCGCCAATGAGCGGCCCATTGTGATGCCACCGCTGCCCAGGTGGATTAGACGATTGCAGTTGAAATCTGAGAGTCGCAATTGATGTACATCATCTCACGCTATATCACCAAAGAGATCACCAAATACTTCGGTATCATCCTGGTGGTCGTATTGGGAATTTATCTGACGGTTGATTTTATTGAGAAGATCGGCGATTTCCTCGAGGCTCATGTGCCTCTGATTAGAATTGTCCAATATTTTGTCTACAAGCTCCCCTTGATTATGATCCAGATCACTCCACTGGGTGTCCTGCTCTCCGTGCTGATCACATTCGGATTGATGGCCAAGAACAATGAGTTGACGGCGCTGCGCAGCAGCGGCATCAGCCTTTTAAGCCTGACCGGTCCTATCATGCGCTGCGGCATTGCCGGCGCCTTGATTTTGATTCTACTGGCTGAGGTGATTGCGCCTTTGACAGTCACTACCGCCAACCGCATTTGGTTGCAAGAAGTCCGAGGGCAAAATTTCGCCACGACCCGACACAATGATATCTGGCTCAAAGGCCATCAAGTCATCGTGCATCTAAAACATTTCCAGCCGGCGGCCCAGGCGGGTAGGGGACTCGCGTTAAAATCCGATGCCCCCATGGCCATGGGGATTACCGTGAACCGCTTCGATGGGCAATTTCGGCTGGTTGAACGCATCGATGCCAAGACCGCTACGTATCAACAAGGCGGTTGGCTGTTGCACGATGGCATGCTTCAGCAGCGCAGCGCTAATGATGGACACATGGTAGTATCTCAGTTCAATGAACGCCGATTTCAGTTTGATCTGCCCGTAGAGGATTTGGCCCAGGCCGCACCCCAAACCGAAGAGATGAGTTTTGTACAGCTTTACCGTTATACCCGGAAGGTGGAAGCGGAAGGCTATGACGCTACACGTTATCGGGTAGACTTGCACGCCAAAATCGCTTTTCCGTTCTTATGCATCATTTTGACATTGATGGGGGCTGGTCTGGCGGCCCGGGGTAAAATCCGGGACGGCCTGGCCATCAGTATCGGTTACGGCATCGGCATTGCGTTTATGTATTGGGTTGTCTTCGGATTCTGCTTATCCATGGGATATGCCGGTATGCTGCCGCCGGTGATTGCGGCCTGGGGCGTGAATTTCGTTTTCATGTGCCTGGCGGGATATATGTTGCTGGCCGCGGACTAAACTTTGAAATGTTAATTCTATACAATGTCCTCCAAATTTTAGTGCTGCTTTTAGGGGCTCCGCTGCTGCTAATGAACCTGCTGCGCCCCAAACGTCGGGAAACGTTTTTACATCGTTTGGGCTGGACCATTACCAAGCAGGTGCCGCCCACTTCGAGCATTGGCAGTCAGCGCCCGGTTTGGATTCACGCTTTATCCGTCGGAGAGATCCTTTCGGCCGAACCTTTGGTCAACGCCCTGTCCAAGGCCCTGCCTGGCCTGCCCCTGGTTGTCTCGGCCTCCACTTTGACTGGCATGCAAACGGCCCAACGATTGTTCGCGGGCAAAGTCCAATCGCTCTTTTATTTTCCCTATGATTTAATTTTCTCCGTGAGGCACATCGCCAAAGAAGTCAACCCCCGCTTGGTCGTGATCGTCGAAACCGATATCTGGCCAAATTTCCTGCGGCATTTCAGGCATAAAAGGGTGCCGGTGATGTGGGTCAATGCCCGGCTCTCCATCAGCACTGTTCGCGGGTACAGGTTGCTAGGCGGCTTCAGCAAAAAGGTATTGAATTACTTTACCGCCGTGGGTGCCCAGTCCCAACTGGATGCCGACCGCCTTTTTTCATTGGGGCTTCATGCTGAAAAGATCCATCTGACCGGCAACGTCAAATTCGATCAGCCCGGCACTGACGCGCCGGTGCAGGAAGGAAATGAATTGCGCCGGCTTATGGGGATCGATGCCAGGCGGCGAATCATCATCCTGGGCAGCACCCATGCCGGCGAAGAAGAGATCGGTCTTGCGGTTTACGCGGATCTTAAAAAAAAATTCAGCGACCTATTATTGATTGTGGCCCCACGCGATCCAGGCCGAGCCGATGCGGTTATAGCTCTGGCGAGAGCCATGGGGCTGAAACCGTCGGCCTTGTCCGCGCTTTCCTATGATGAAAAAAACGGCCTTATAGATATCCTGGTGGTTAACACCATCGGGTTATTGCGACGTCTTTACAGTATTGCCGATATCGCCATTGTAGGCGGCAGCCTGGTCAAGGAAGGGGGGCACAATCCGTTGGAGCCGGCCGCTTATGCCAAACCCATTCTGTTCGGTTCTGATATGAGCGATTTTGCCGCCGTGGCAGAACTGCTCGAGCAGGGCGGGGGAGCTAAAAGGGTTGACGGGAAATTGCAGCTATACCAAGAAACAGAAACGCTGCTGGTGGATTCGGCCGGGCGGAGCCTGATGGGTGGCTGCGCACTGAAGGTCTTTCAATCCAACAAAGGAGCCGTGGAAAAGACGGTGGCCTTAATTACCAAGGCTTTACAATAAGGAAAATGTTAAAGACGCTTCAAAATCGGATTAGGGATATCATCGAAGAGCGCGATCAGGGGCGCTGGCCCAAGACCCAGGCTATGCTCGGGATAGTGTCCAAGATCTATGGCGCTGCTATGCGCCTACGGGCAAAGTTCTATGCCCAAGGCATCCTCACGACCCATCGTCTGCCCTGTAAAGTGATTTCCATCGGCAACCTGACCGTCGGTGGCACAGGCAAAACCCCTATGACGGTCTACGTGGCCCGTAGACTCCAGCAGCAAAGAAAAAAGGTGGTGGTAATCAGTCGCGGTTACAAGGGTGCGGCTGAAAAAGACGGCGGCGTGGTCTCTGATGGCCAACATATTTTGATGGGGCCCGAACAGGCGGGCGATGAACCCTATATGATGGCCCATCAACTCCTTGGTATCCCTGTACTGGTGGGGCGCAATCGCTACCAATCCGGCCAGCGAGCAATCAAGGAGTACAACCCCGACGTCATTATCCTTGATGATGGGTATCAACATCTGAGTCTTCATCGCGATCTCAATATATTGCTGCTTGATGCCCGGCGACCGTTTGGAAATATGCGTCTATTGCCAGGAGGCAAACTACGTGAGCCCATTGTGGCTGCCCAGCGGGCCGATGTGGTTGTATATTCGCGAGCCGGCGAAATGCCCAATTTGCCGGTGGTTATAGAAGATGCTGCATGCCGACAACAGTATCATTCTAATCATGTCTCCATATTTTATCAGACCGGATCGTCAGTGCACAGTTCCAACATTAGATCTTTGTGCCCAATTGAGGCTGCCTCATTGGCAGGGCAGCCGGTTTTTGCTTTTTCAGGAATTGCCGATAATGACGCTTTTTTCCAGAGTCTAAGTCGCAGTGGCCTTTTGATTAAAGGAGTGCAAAGCTTTGATGATCATCATGTGTATCAACGCACTGACCTGGAGGCGATTTTGCGCGCCAAGCATGAAGTGCATGCGCAATGGATCGTGACCTCGGAAAAGGACTATTACCGCCTGTCTGCAAGGGCTGAAGTGCTGTTGCCGCTGATAGTGGCTGGCATCCAAATTATGGTTCATGACCCTATGGCGAGTTTTGATAGACTCATATCAGCCCTCTGAAGGTCTTTAAGCCCCACTATAGCTTCTACAGAAAATGAGGTGAAACAATCCGCCCAGAACAGGTCCTCGCCGTTGGCCTTGATACAGCGCTTGTAAAATAAACTCTATTTTAATATGAATGGGTTAACAGCGCTATAGATCGGAATACCTGTTATCGATTCATGCAATCGAGAAGATCAGGATGGAATCAAATAAACTTAATAATCATATCGTCCGGCCTTTCCCTATGCCCTTTATATGCAACGATCCCGCTGCAATTCCGGTAAAAAACCGACTCGTTGATTTCGTATTGGAGGCCACTATAAATTTCAACCCCTTAAGGTGCCTTTCTATGCTTTACTCAACTTGCACAAGATATACCGAGAAGCATACTTCAATATTTCGTCCCGAAATGCCCTCGGTGGTTGTAACCTAAGAAGCATGAAATATTATGACGCCTGATATCTCCTACTTGATCTTGAATTATAATCCAGATGGCGATCCACATGCCTCAGAAATTTTGGAGAAAACAGTAGAAGCTTTTTTTGAGAGAAAAAGCAAAATACTCAAAAGCGATGTCTTTCTTTTAGATCAGGGTTCTGTCCCGAATCATCGTAGTTGGCTGATAGAAAAGCAGAACCGTTATCAATTCTCCACGATATTGCTCAATCGAAACATAGGCATCAGCGGCGCGATCAATCTCTTCGTTCGCCTCTCACGATCGCCAGTGCTCGCTTTGATCACGTCCGATGTGTTGATAACTTCAGGCATGGATGAAGATTTGTTTAATAAGGTACAAATCAATGATGTTTATCAGGCAACTCCTTTCACCGATAAGAGCGATCTCAGCTATCAGACATGGACACCTTCCGAGCCATTCGGTTCTGATCACATTAATTTAGAACCATTACGCAGACAAAAGTCAACGGTATTGGATAAAATACTCGGGAGAAGTATGCCATCTTATTTCCGCGTAATTGGCTCGGAGCTCAATGTGATGTTTTGGCGGCGGGAGGTCTTTGCCAAAGTCGGTTACTTTGATGAGCGCTGGAAGGCTTGTTATGAGAATAATGATTTTTCGTTGCGTTGCTTTCTATCGGGCGGGTGCACGGCCGTCAGCTTGGATTCCTTCGTTTGGCATTATCATAAAGTAACGGAAAAGAGTAATGCGCGAGAAAAGTGCTACGATGGTTACATAGCAGGCAACTGGTCTGCCGAAATCCGCAAAATGTGGGACGCTAAGTGGCCCAATTTAGATTCATATATTAAAATCTACGACCCGCTGGAAAAAAAGACAATCAATGATTATCCAAAGTTGATAGAAAGATTTGCTCATAACAGGTATCTGCCTTTCGAGCAGGAAAGAAATTACTACTGAAGAAATTCTTAAGTTTGAACTGTTACACGCGCACCATATGTGGGTACTAATATAATGAATCGGCAATATCTTGAAGAATTCCGCATAAGGCATGGAAAATTATTAATAGCCTTAAATTCTTATGTGTTCATCCTCATTGGGATGTTTATATTTTTTAGACCAATTCCGCACACAACTACTCTAATAAATATTTCTTTTTATCTGGCGATCGCTTTCGCACTGCTTTTGTTTTATGTCAGTCCGGATGATTACACCCTCAAAACACCCCTCACCTATCCTTTAATGATTTTTTTCTTATGGGCACTGCTTAGCATTTCCTGGGCAATTGACGTTAGGAATACCATCAACGATGTTCGCGGGCATTTGCTGAATCATATTATTTTTTATTTTCTGGTTGTTAATTTTTTTCCTAATAAAAAGCGACTAGACTCTTTGGTGTGGATCATTATTCTGTCTGCTGCGTGCTTTTCTTTGTTGGGCCTTATTTATTATTATTTTATCATGGATAATCCAGTCAAAGCGGTCCGGTTTGGCTGGCTGATGAGCAATTCCAAAAATGTCTCAACGGAACTCCCCGTCAATTTTATTGGCACCTTGAACATTCCTGCCATCTTCTTTTGTCTTTACTTATTCGTCCAATCATCGGCATTTTATGTACGCATTGCCCTTGTTTTATGCGCACTGCCGACCATAATTGGCATGATTCTAACACAAAGCAGAGGCACTTTAGCGGCATTTGTATTGGCGGCCGTCGCCCTGTTGGTGATAAGTAGAAAAAAGCTCATACCTCTGTGTGCGTTGTTGACCGTTATAATAGTCTTTCTATTATCGCCAGCCAGAGAGCGGCTGGAAACCAGCAGTTTGTCCGAAAGATTAAAAATGAATTATGTGGCTTGTGAAGTATTAAAAGACTATCCCTTGAAGGGCATCGGTTTTGGCATGATGACCTTCAATAATAGCATTAATAAAGAAGCTTACATCAATAAAATACCACCGAAGTATAGACCCCAAGAACTTATTACTCCCCATAATTTATTGTTAGACATTGCTGTTAGAATAGGGTTGGTTGGTTTATCAATATTTTTTGTGATTCTTTATGTATTTATAAAAATGTGCTGGCAAACCCTACGATATTCTATCGATAAAGATATCAAGTGTTTAACGATGTATGTGGCCGTTGTTTTTGTTGCGTATTTTTTTATGGGCCTGCTGGAACCATTATTCTTATTTAAAGCTTCAGCTATGATGTTTTTTATCTTTTTAGGCATGATGAGCATATTGTGGCGTTTGAATAGTTTTCAAATGGAGAACAAAAGAGGAATAAATGGCAATCAAGTCTTTTGTGGGCACAATTAATGAGGAGCGCACAGAGGGCCGCTTAATAGATAAAGTTTTCCTTGAAGGAGCTTATATCGGATGAGGCCTGTTAGCTATTGAAGTTAAAAATAATATGGTGTCGGATGATAACCAGGGGCTTCTTTTGGATATAGACTCTTGGAAAGCATAGTGCTGTTATCAAGTTGGGATTTTCCGCAACTGCAATTGATTTGATCCATATTGGCAAGTGAATATTATACTGACTTTTGGCGATAGCCGATTCATTTGATTCCAAAGAGTCGACGCGATACAGCTTCGAAAACGGATTGAACCGGTAGCCTAATCAGACAATCACTAATGCCGCTATCCCGACACCCCTTTTGGAAACATGGGGAGCAGGGCCAATCGGGGGTGACTGTAGTATGGATGTCTCCCCTGGGTGCCCAATCCGCAGCAGAGCTGGGACCGAAGATGGTTACCGTGGCTGTGCCTACGGCTGCTGCGATATGCATACCGGCACTGTCCACACCGATGAAAAGTGAAGCCTGGGCCACCAGCGCCGCCAATTGGGCCAGGGAGGTTTGGCCTGCCCAGTTGGCTACAAAACTGCTTGCCCGGGCTGCCAGCGCTTCAGCCCTTTCACGTTCTGCTGAGGATCCTACAATAATGACAAACGAATGGGTTTCTGTGCAGAGGCGGCTTATGAAATCCGCGAATTTTTCATCACCCCACTCTTTATAGCGCCATAGCGAAAAAGGTTGGATGACCACCAGCTTTCGATCTCCAGAATTTGCTCTGATGTGCATCAAACGAAGTGCAATCGTGTGCATCACGCTCTGTGGCACACGCATTTCGGGCCACGTCTGAGATATAACAATGCCGAAATCGGATAGAAGACTTGTATAGTAATGGGAGATATGGGTGTTTTTAGGTTCATAGGGTGAAGCCAGATCGGTGAAGAGCAAATTGCGCCAAAACGGTTCACCATTAGAAAAAAAGCCAATACGACGTTGTGCACCTGTAAGAAAGGCTAAGATGGCGCCTCGCGTGCCGGTTCGCAAATCTATGGCCAGATCAAAGGACTTGTCTCGTAGCTTTACAAAAAATCGGATTTGGGATAACGCAGCCCGCGCAATTGGTTGTTTCTTATCGTCAATCCAAACTGTTTCATCGATGTGCGGGCAGCACGACAGTAGATCTCCACCCTTGGGTCGTATAGCCATGGTAATGTGGGCATGAGGGAAATTTTTTCGGATTGCAGCCGCGCAGGGAAAGCTTAGAACAATATCTCCGATATCGCCAAGTTGAATCAACAGTACACTTTTCAAGTGGGGAGAAATAATAGAGCTACCCTTTCGTATCATCTTTTTGCCCTACTCTTTTGCGGTTTTTGCAGGATCCCGTTTTTTAAAAATGAGTGGAATTTCCTCGTGTACGCCGTTGTTGATATACCCATACAGTTGGGTGTAGTCGATTTGAAGCCCATTGCACCATTTTTGAAGAAGCTGATCTGGTGGGGTGTCACCCGAACGATTGGAAATCTCTTCCTGCACCCGGTTACATGGGATATTAACAATCCTCGATTTTTTATATCCGATGCCGATGCGGTTTAAAAATCTTGATCTGAAAATCTGGAGATTGTCTTCAAAGGAGTTGGGCGCTTTAAAGCAGATCAGGGAAGCCATTGTGGCTATTTCTCTTCTATCAAAAAAATGACCATCTACCGAGAGCGGATAAGTCCAATCAAGGGTACCCGAGTTCCATCTCCATGCAATTTTATCCGGTCCTTTAACCTCGGTTTCTAAAAATGGAGGAAGAGGTTGGAATTTTTGCACCATATAACATTTGGATAAATTTGTGCCCATCCGTAGGCTGGGTACAAACTGATCCGGGTCATATTGCAAAAATTCGTTCAGGTCCACTGATTCGGTGAACAGAATGTCGTCGACGAGAAAAAATACCAAGTCGCATTTTTGAGTTAAGAGAATATTCAATAAATGATTTTTAAAGGAGAGATTTGCAGTTTGCCGGATGAAATGAATATCTTGATCAGAGAAGATTTTCGTGAGTTCATCATATGACTTGTCGTGAGCTTCTGATGATGCATGGTAGAGAACATGGGCGGGAACAGCAGGAACCACCTTCTCCCGAAAAGTACTTAGTAAAGCATGCAATTGTATGGCTCGGTCTTTTGAGAAAATAATACACTCGACCGAGTAGGGCCTTCGTAATGGTTTCCAGCGGGCTTTACATTCGGAAAAAGCTTCGAGGCTTTTTTTTATCTGTTGCTTTGACGGGTGCAAGCAAAAAAGTTCAACTGCTTTTGATCCAACATGGTGCCGTAGTCTGCCTAGAAATTTGGGTCCAGAAGCATAGAAATCAAGCTCTCTTCTGCAGGCCCTCTCTTGCTTTGCGTTTTCCGGAAAAAGCAACGGGCTCGGAAATTCCCCTACACCCGATAGGGCCGACCGGTAAATTTTATATTTTGTGTGATATACTATCTGGCGCCTCTCGTGTGATGGTTTCGTCCAGACAGCATTTTGAGTCGAGCGATCCCGGTAGATCACTAGAGTATCCCGTATCAACCACATTTCACCCAAGACGCCGACGCGCAGCCATAGGTCATAATCCTCGCCCTGCATCAATGCGCTGTTTTGGAAGCCACTATACAACAACGCCGAGCGCCGCACGATTACAGATGAGTTGATAAACCAGTCATCCTGGACTATGGTTGAATAAGGAACCCTGCCAAAAGGACCTTTGCTAAAATATGGGGGAAGCCCATCTTCACTGCCCTCTTGGTTTTCCCTCATGATCAGCGCATTGCTCCCAAGTAGAACACAATCTTGATGAGTATTTAAAAAGGCTATTTGTTTTTCCAGTTTTTGGGGAAGCCAGATATCATCGTCGTCTAGAAAGGCGACCCAAGGTTCATTGCCAGCAAGGTAAGCTCTGTTTCGGGGAACGACTGGTGTCCCCTCATGAGGGCCCGGCAAATAGTGAAAACGGTTATCATTTAAAAAGGGAGATATAACGGCTCTGGTCTCACTGCTTGAGCCGTCCTCTGCAATCCAGCAAACCCAGTGAGGATATGTTTGAGAAGCCACACTATGAAGGGCCTCGATCAACATTTCATTTCGATTGTATGTAGGTAGAATAATGTCAACATTCATAGAGGTATCCTCGTTAACTCAATCCTCATGATGCTGGTGCAACATTGCCACATATTCTGACATCACCTTGTCTGCCAAAGCCGACCAGGAGTTGTTTTCGGCCATCCGTCTGGCAAGAGATGCCATGCGTGCATGGGTTTCAGGTTCCAAGGCCTGAACCATGTGATTAACGATCTCGTCAGTGCGGTCTGGGTCAACTACAAAGCCGTTGGCACCATTTCGCACAATGTCGCGAGCTCCCACTGTGGGACTGATAATCACGGGCAATGCGGCCGCCATGGCTTCCAGGACGGTCAAGCCAAAGGTGTCAAAGGTCGAGAGCATAATGAATAGATCGGCGGCCAGATAGACCGGCGCGATCTCGTCGCGCCACACACCGGCAAAAATTACTTCCTTTTCAATGCCCAGTTGGCGTGCCAAGTCAGCGTACCGTCGATGGTCGCCTTTACCTACCACCAGCAGTTTGGCCTGCATTTCGTGCGCCCTCTGTTTCAGGCCGGCCAATGCTTTCAAAATGGCTTCCAGCCCTTTGACTTCGAAGTTCATGCCCACGAAGAGAATGACCCGGTCACTTTGCGCTATCCCGAAGCGTTGTCGGATTTGGGTCCGACAGGTTTGGCGGTCAAGGGCTTCAAAAAGGGTAGTATCCACTCCTGGGGTGATAACCTGGAGTTTACTTCTGCTTTGGGGAAAGGCGGCCGCAATTTTCTCCTGCACCAGGGTGGACACAGGAAGAATTCTACGGCAGCGGATGCTGGTGATCAGACGCGCCTCTGTCCAGGCGGTAGCCCGATCGAACAGGCTGGGGCGCTTGCGGCGTACTTCCCGGATCCAGGTAGCATGGGGAAGACCATGGGCGGTAAAAAGGTCGGCTTCCAGAATGCGATCATGGGTGTGGATCAGGTCCATTCCCGCTGCGGCAATGCGGTGGTTGGCGAAGTAAGCAAAACTTGGAGTCGTCAAAAAGCGGGGAAAAGTAATGATTGGCACCTTGTGGAAGCGCACGCCGTTGCTTTGGACATCCCAACGGTTGGCGAACACATGCATTTCCAGCTCTGGCATGGTGGCCAATTGCTCGGTCAGCGCCATGACGAAGCGCTCGCCGCCACCCACACGACCGTAGCGGGGTACGACCATGGCTATTTTCTTCGGGCGGTTATTCATGCGCTTTATTCTCGGCTGCGGCCGGCCGGGCCATGGGAAAAGGGCAGGCGGAGAAATGCCAGGTAAGGAGCTGCCAATAACGCTGGCAGCGAAAGCGGCTGTTTTGAACCAATCCCGCCGTCAGCAGGACAGCCGCGCTGTTTAACACTACATTGAGCGCCAGCCGCAGGAGAATCACTGCTTTCATTACTCCAAATTGACTGGGGTGCCACTTGTGCAGGTATTGGTATCGCGAGTAGTAAAAAAGTTTGCGCGCCAACGCATTGGCCCCGGCGCTTTGGCCCTGGGCATGGATGATTTGGGCCTGGGGTACGAAATGGACTTGCCAACCCCCTTGCCAAAACTGACGTGCCCAATCGGTCTCTTCAAAGAAGAAGAAATAGCGTTCGTCAAAGAGCCCCACCTCTTCCATGGCACTTTGGCGCACGATCATGCAGGCCCCCACGCACGAATCAATGGGCAGAGGCTCTTTATAATCGCGGTACTTGCTGGGGTATTTCCCGGGCAAGAGCCACTTGAGCAGCGATTCATTGACCGCGAGGCCCAGCAACGAGGGAAAAGTGGCATGGGAATTTTGTTTGGAGCCGTCCGGGTTTAGCAATTGGCCGCAGGCCATGCCGGTTTGGGGATGGGATTCCATGAAAGCAAAGAGCGATTGTGCGGCCCGGGGTTTGAGAGTGGCGTCGGTGTTGAGCAACAGAGCATAACGCCCCCGCATGACCCGGAAAGCCTGGTTGTTGGCCGCGCCAAATCCTTTATTCTCCGAATTGACGATGCAGCGCACCTGAGGAAATGTGTTTTGGACTGCCTGCACCGAGTCATCAGTGGAGCCATTGTCCACAACGATGACTTCAATGGACAGGCTCTTAACGGTTTCATAGATGGCGGCCACACACTGGAGCAATAACGCGCGCGTGTTCCAATTCACTATGACAAAGGAGATATCAAGGTCAGCCATCAACACCGCCCTTGGATTTGGGGGCAGCTCCGGATCGCTCGATGCGCGGCCAGGGCCACTGGGCTTGACGCACATGAAGTTTGGCGTATTTGTAGAAAGTGGCTTCAAAATGGCTCAACGCCAGCACAAAGCCGGGCCAGCCGTCCAAAAAGCCCAATTTGATCAGGTACTGGTGCATAAAGGCCCAGAGGCCGTGGCTCAGGGCGCTGCCCATACCGGCTTTTCTTCCCTGATAATTCAGCTTTTCGGCCCCCAGGGTAGAGTAGCGGTTGCACTTATGTAGAATTTGCTCCAGGTCCTTGAAGGGAAATTGCCAGATGGGGCTTCGCAGATATCCGATATTACTGCTGAACAGATCAAAGGCCTCATGCACCGGATCGGGCCGGAAGGTCATCACTCCTTTGCGAAAGAGCTGGGGCTGGCGGTAATCGGGGTAGTAGCCGGAGTGTTTGATCCAACGGCCCATGAAGTAGTTGCGGCGGGGCACATAGTAGGCATCCAGGGCATCGGCGGAGCGCACGATGGAAAGGATTTCATCCCTGGCTTCCGGTGTGCAGCGTTCGTCGGCATCCAGGCTGAAGATCCATTCTCCTTGGCAGGCGGCTATGGCGCGGTTGCGCAAATCGCCATAGCCGTGGAAAGGAATCTGAATCACCCGCGCGCCCATGGATTCGGCAATCTCAGTGGTCCCATCGGTGCTGTGGGAGTCGGCCACCACGACTTCATCGGCCCACTGCACGCTGGCAATGGCGTCGGCGATTTTCTCCTTCTCGTTGAAGGCGATGATGTAGCAGGAAATCATGGGGGCTATTCAGCGTTAAGGTTTTTGAGGATTTTTTTAGCTAAAGGTTCTTTGATTTCTATATGGCGAGGGATCGTCTCAAGAACTCCGGTTTTGGGGTTGATCCACAAAGAGTGAGAACGGCCTTCCCTTTTCAGGTAGCACCCAGCGATACGCAGCTTGCGTTCCAGGTCTTTTCTTTTCATCAGATTGCAATCTTGTCCTGAATCACGTCACTCGGCAAGCCCCGCTTTATGTCTTCGAGGCGATCTTCAAAAATTAAGATTACTGCTTCTCTAAGATTTTCTTTAGCCTCTTCAACCGTTTCACCTTGTCCGTTTGCTCCAGGGACCTCCGGACAAATCGCCCAATAGCCCCCTTCAGGAGATTGCTCGATAATTGCGGTCAGTTCCCCTTTCATAAACTCCCCCCTTTAAACAAATAGATAGAGCGGGTGCTGTGTTGGGATAAAGTAATCATATTTGCTCTGCTATAATATACTATCATCCTGTAATTAATAAAAATTATTGTAAACCGGATCAATTGTCAAACTGTAATCCCATATTAAAGTGAGTGTTTTTGATAATTCTGTTCTTTAATCACTGCTCCCACCCCCGCCAACACTTCTTCAACGCCAATGGCCGCCATACAGGTTTCCGCCAGCGGGCAGCGGCGCTTGAAGCAGGGTTGGCACTCTTTGCGGGCCTGGATCACCCGGTGGTCTGGACCATAGGGACCGGTGCGCCATGGGGCCGTGGGACCGAAAAGGGCCACACAGGGTGTTTCGACCGCCGCGGCGATGTGCATGGGGCCAGTGTCGGTGGTCACCATGACCGTGGCCTTTTGCAGCAAAGCCGCCAGGACCAGTAGACTGGTTTGACCGGCCAAATTGGGGGCCTTGGTTTGCATATTCCCGAGGATGGCATCAATATAGAGCCGATCCTCGGGAGCGCCGGTAAAGATCACAGGCAGCTTATAATCTTTTTGAAGCGTGTCGGCAACTGCTGCAAAGCGTTCGGGGATCCACAACTTGCTCTCCCACTTGGCCATGGGATTGATGGCCGCGTAGGGCTGATCCGCCGACAACCCGCTTCGGCTCAGCAATTCCTTTGCCTGTCGCTGGTGTTCAGAAGTAGTGGGCAATCGATATTCGATGCGATCAGAAACAATACCCACCGCATTGAGCATCAATAGCCCGCGCTCCAAGGCATGAATCTCCATGCTCACGGCCGGAATGCGTTCATTGAGCACCAAATAACTGCGTTCCTGGTGCTCCAGGCCGCGGTCAAAACCGATTTTACGATCGGCATGGGTCAACGCGATCAGCACAGCGCCCTTGAGTGAAAATTGGAAGTCAAAAAGCAGATCGTAGCGGCGGTTGCGCAAAGTGCCGAGAAAGGCGGTGAGCGCCTTTAGGTGGCTGCGCCATTGAAGGCTCTTCAACCCTTTAATCCAGGTTTTGCGCCGGGAAACCAGCACTTCATCCAGAGCCGGATGCCCCAGCACCAGGTCCGCGGCCGCCTCCTCCACCAGCCAGCTGATATGGGCTTGGGGATAGTGGCGCCGGATGGCGTTCAGGGCTGGCAAGGTATGAACCACATCACCGATGGCGCTGAGCTTGACAATAAGGATGTTGAGTCGTTCCTTCACTCGGTCGCCTTTGATCGGTTTAACAATGAGACCGCCGCATCCATCACCATATCCACGGAGATGGCGGTCATGCAGCGGTGGTCAATGATAGGGCAATGGGGCTTCAAGCATGGGCTCAGGTAACAGGCCTCCGGTCTGTGAACCAGAAGACTTTGGGCATTCACCGGACCGGTGGCGGTTGGATCGGTAGGGCCAATGATGGCCACCTGGGGAACATCTAATGCCGCAGCCACGTGCATTAGTCCAGAATCATTGGTTATGAATAGATCGCACTCGCCGATGAGGGCCATGGCCTGGCGCAGACTGGTTTGCCCGCTCAAGCTCAGGCAGTCGTTGCCGATTTCAGCCGC
The DNA here is from genome assembly GCA_021824175.1 of Deltaproteobacteria bacterium. Taxonomy (GTDB): domain Bacteria; phylum Desulfobacterota; class Desulfobacteria; order Desulfobacterales; family Desulfosarcinaceae; genus Desulfatitalea. The sequence continues at coordinate 23,446 of JAKALP010000020.1, read as the reverse complement.
CATTTGCCGGCCCAGTTCCGCTTCACTGGAGCTACCGAAGATCAGGAGGCGGGCAGCGTGCTGGGCCATTAACCGCCGGCCCAACTCGGCATAACGTTCCGGCAGCCAGCGCTTGGCCGTGCCAAAGGCCGCGCCGGGATTAAGACCGATGATCAGATCCTGCCCGTGGATGCCATGCCGCGATAAAAAACAGCGGGCTTCCTCTCTTTCCGAATCACTGAGGACCAGCGTCAGGTCCCGGCCGCGGGAGGCGATGCCTGCGCCAGCCATCAAGCCCAAGTAGTAATCGATGAGATGGCCTCGTTTCAGGGGCCGCCAAGATCGGATACGATCGGTCAACAGCAGAGTGCGGGCGTCAGTAGTAAATCCCATGCGGCGGGGAATACGGGCTAAGAAGGCCAGCAATGCGGCTTCAAAGGCGTTTTGAAGTAAAATGGCCAGGTCGAACTGGCCGCCGCGCGTATCCTGGGCCAGGCGCCACAGTCCGGTGGGGCCGGAGTGGCGGCCGTTGGCGTCATACACCATGATGCGATCGATGTCCGGGCTGTTTTCAAACACCGGGATGACCCACGGTTTGGCCAGCAGTGTGATCTCCGCGGCCGGAAAATGGTGCCGCACCGCGCGTAAGGCTGGCGTGGTCATGATGGCATCCCCCACCCAGTTGGCCGCGCGGATCAGGATGCGCTGAACAGCCGAGAATTGATCTGACGACATTAAGGTTTTTCTTCCTTTTGAGCCTGACCCAGAGCCTGAGACACGCTTCGGCGATTTAAACGGAACAGTCGGGCGCCGACCCAAATCAAGGCCGCCCCGGAAGGGATCAGCCAGGCATGCCACAAAGTGCCGGTGCCTAAGACGCCGCGGAGGCTGCCCGCAATCATGATGGCCCCCGCTATGATTAAAAAGATATCCAGGCAGAGCATCAGCTCCCAACCCCAAGGCAGTTGGGGCGGGCGATTGTGTTCGGCCCAATGGCGGTGCTGGTCCGGCACCCGCAGCAGTCCGAAATAGATCCAGTGCATCAGCAGCCAGCCCAGGCAGATGGAGCCCATCACATCCGTCAGCCAGTGATTCTGGGAGGCGCAGCGCGCTATTCCCATGGCCATAGTAAAGAGCAATGCCAAGCCGCCCCATAGCCATCCCAGGCGTTTTTGGGTTTTTGAGGCCAATGGATTTCCGGCCAGAAGATAAGCAATGGACATCAGGGTAAAGGCTTGGGCGGTATGTCCGCTGGGAAACGAGGCGTTAAAAGGCCCCTGGGCGATGGTATGCGGGCCGAATACAAACCACAGCGAGTAGGGCCAGGCCTCATCGAGCACCAGGGAGGGCCGCGCCCGGCCGACAAAATACTTCAGTCCATGGACCATCGACAGGGCGATGATCAACGCCGACGCCAACACGAAACCCGCTTGGGGCCTGAAGCGGGCCAGGCGATTGGTTTGATTGCGTTTCAGGCTGCCGCCGATATAGATCACCAGGGCGGCAATCCATATGATTGCGCTGAAATCGTTAGCGCCGGGCAAATGGCCTTCGAACAGGGTGCGTCCCATGATGGTGTTGAAGTCGGGCTGTGACCAACGGATGAGGGCGGCCGTGACTTGCATGTCCCACAGTGACGCCGCGGTCATGGCGACACAGGCTCCCATGGCCAGGAAAGCCAGGCTCCTGCGCCAGTGGCCGTGGCAGTACATCCAAGGAGGGGCTATTTCGCTTGACGACATCACCATGAATTTCTCTGCAACTTTTTTCGAATTACTTCAGTTGCAACACCCGGGTCAGCACCACGCCATGTTTTTCATAGAGAATCTGATATTGTTTGATATCCTTCAATTTACTGGCCTTGGTAATCACCACATCTCCGGGTTGTGGTTGGCGCCGCAGCACCGGCCGGCCGTAGTAGACGCCGAAGGAAGGATAATTCATCTGCCACATGACTACGTCATAACCTTTTTCCCTGGCCAGCAAAGCGGCGGATTTGACCGGCGCCTGCATGATGGCGGCAACCTTGGGGGTCACGTACCCATTGATCAGAACCGCGAAAATGATTCCGGTGAGAATGAGCTTCACCGGCAAATCGAACTTCTTCCACCAGCCCACCGCAATTACCGCGACCAGGGCCAGGCCGGCCATGATATAGTAGGTGGCATCAAACTCTTCTTTGGCGCCAGTGATTACGACACGGGCAAATTCATCGGAAATCGAAGGCGCGATCCATCCGGCGATCAAGGGCACCAGCCAAAGTAAAAGCATAAAGAAAATGGCGGGCGCCAGTAAAGTCCAGGTGCGTTTGGCTCTGGCGGCATGTTGGGCCATGAAGATCAACAACGGCACGTATCCATAGACAATATAGTGGTGCAACTTGGTGTCCGCCATGGAAAACAGGACCAGCACAAAGCCGAACCAGATAAGCAGGAAGCGGCCCAGAGGATCAAACCAAATGGTTTTGGTTTCGCGCCCGGCCACAAATAGCAAAGTAGTGTAAGGCAGCAATCCCAGAAGAATGACTGGAAGGTAGTAAAAAAAAGGACCAGAGTGGCCTTCCATGGCGCCCTGAAACCGTCCCAGGTTATGGACCAGGATAAGTTCTTTGATAAACGGTCCGCCGAATTTGGCATATAGCGCCACATACCAGGGCAGAGCCAGCAGCAAAAAGACCAGCCAGCCAATGGGATCAAAGCCCATCTTCAGCCAGCGCATGAATTGCTTTTGGAAGATAAAGTACACGGTGCCGGTCACGGCCGGAATGGCCACGGCAATGGGACCTTTGGTGAGGAAACCCAAGGCCATGGCGCCAAAAGCGCACCATAAATAGAATTTGCGGCCGCCGTGAATATATTCGTAAAACGCCAGCATGGTGGCGGCAATGAACAGATTGAGCAATGCGTCTGCAATGGCGGCCTTAGCGATGATGCCGGTCTGCAGGGCGGTTACCAGGAAAAAAGGCGCCAGCCACGCGGACTGGGCGCTGCCGTGACGCCGGAGAAAAAGAAACAGCAGTATAGCCCATAAAAGTGAAGCCAAGGCCGAAGGCAGCCGCAAGGCGAACTCATTGAGTCCTAGTAAATACACGCAAGCGGCCTGGGTCCAGTAGATCATAGGCGGCTTGTGGAAGAAAGTCTTTCCCTCCAGATGGGGGACCAGCAGATCTCCGCTTTGCAGCATTTCGTGGGTCACTTCGGCATAGGCCCCCTCGTCTTCATCAAATAGGGGCACGCCGCCCAGGTTGACGAATAATCCGGCCAAAATCAGGATGGCCAACAAAATCAGGGCCCAGGGGCGTTGAAAGGCATCTGGTTGCATCTAATGTCCGACTCCAGCGGCTGAGGCCCCATGGTTATTGGCAAATTGCATGCTATAAAGTTTGGCATACTCTCCATTGCGGGCCAGCAGTGTATCGTGAGTGCCTTGCTCCACGATGCGGCCATCCACCACCACCACGATGCGATCCGCTTTGGCCACGGTGGAGAGCCGGTGGGCGATGACAAAAGTGGTGCGGCCTTGCATCAAATTCTCCAGAGCGCGCTGCACCCACACTTCAGCTTCGGTGTCCAGGGAAGAGGTGGCTTCATCCAGGATCAAAATGGGAGCATCCTTGAGCAAGGCCCGGGCGATGCAAAGGCGCTGTTTTTCACCTCCGGATAAGCGGCCGCCCAATTCGCCGATCATGGTGTTATACCCTTGGGGAAACCGCATGATGAAATCGTGGGCATAGGCCGCTTTGGCGGCCGCGATGATGGCGGCTTCTTCTGCTTTGGGGTTACCATAGGCGATGTTGTCACGCACCGTTTCGTTGAAGAGAATCGGGTCCTGGGTGACGACGGCGATTTCGCGCCGCAGATCCGCCACTTTGTAGTCGCGAAGGTCCACGCCGTCGACACATATTCGGCCCTGGGTGACATCGAAAAAGCGTGGAATCAGATTGACCAGGGTGGTTTTGCCGCCGCCGCTCATACCCACTAAGGCCAATACCTGTCCGTGGTGGACATTCAAATCAATGCCTTTGAGGATCGGCTTATCACCATAGCTGAACTGCACCGCCTCAAAATGCACATCATGGGGACCGGATTTCATTGCTTTGGGATCGGCCGGATCTTGGATATCGGTCTGGGTTTCAATCACATCGAACACGCGATCGGCCGCCGCCATACCCTGCTGGATGGAGTTGTTCAGGTGGCTCAGCTTTTTGACCGGATCGTAGAGCAGCAGTATACTGGCCAGAAAACTCATGAAGGTACCGGGCGTGGTTTTACCGCCCACCACTTCCATGCCGCCGTACCAGATGACAAAGGCGATGCCCAAACCGCCGAAGAACTCCATGATGGGCGATGAGAGGGCGCGGGCGATAACCCCCTTGACCTCCAGGCGGAACAGGCGTTGGGTGCGATCGAAAAAACGCTGCTTTTCGTGGTTCTCCATGCCAAAGGCTTTGACGATCTTGTTGCCGGCAAAGGTTTCGTGCAAAAAGGCATTGAGCTCGGCCATGGCCTCCTGGCAACCGGTGCTGACCCGCCGCACCCGTCGGCCGAGCTTGAAAATCGGCAAAAAAGCCACCGGCAGGATGAAGAAAGCAATGATGGCCAGGCGCCAGTTCTGGTAGAAGATCACCACTGTTAGCCCGAGGATGGAGGCGAGGTCGCGCATGGTGCCGGTCACGGCCGTGGAAACCATGGTTTTGAGCGCATTGACATCATTAGTAATGCGCGACATAAGGACGCCAGTTCGCTCCTTCTGGAAAAAAGCCAGGGAGAGATCCTGAATGCGGTCGTAGAGCCGGTTGCGCAACTGGCGGATGATATCTTCACCCACATAATTCATGAAATATTCCTGCCCGTAGCTTCCCAGGCCCTTGATCAAGAAGATCGCGACCACCGCCAGAGGCAAAATCAGCAGACCTGCGGTATCCTTCTTGACGAAAATATCGTCGATGACCGGTTTGATCAGGTAGCCCATGGCCGTGGTGGCTCCGGAGATCATCAAACTGCAGAGTGCGGCTATTAAAAGACGGCCGGTATTGGCCTTGATCAATCGGGTAATGTGGCGGTGGCGCTCGCGGATTTTAAAGCTTGGCAGAAGTTTCACGCGGTACTATTTCCTTTGGGGCCGATGATGTTTTTGTTTTAGGCACGTTACCTCCATCGGCGCGGTCCCCGTATTTACCCCATGGGGCATTTTTTGTAAATCGGTTGTTCGGGAGGCAGGTTAACTCATGTGGTGTTTTTCCTTGATCGGTATGGGTGAATTCATTATTCAGTACCCATTCTCCCAATTATTCGATATGTTAGACAATCAAAGGAAGGAAGAGCGGCCGGCGGCCCAATTGACTGACGGATTGGCCGAAATTCTTGATGACCAAATAACCAATAACCAGCAGAGCGCCCCATGCCCTACGAAGAGATTGATCTTAACGGGATAAAGACTTACAACGCAGCCCAGCGCGCCTCCAAGGTGACCACCTCATTGGAGGGCAAGCCGCCCAAGGCCGGCTTGACCATGAGGCAGTTTCTGGACAACTTGCCGGCGATCTTAAAGGCGGATGAATTCAAAGCCGTGGCCCAATGTATGGTCAAAGCCAAGCGGTTGGGCAAACCGGTCATCGCCATGCTGGGCGGGCACGTAATCAAAACCGGATGCAGCCCCATATTGGCGGATTTAGCGGCCAATGGATTCATCACCCATTTTGCCAGCAATGGCAGCGCGGCCGTGCACGACACGGAGCTGGCCCGCATTGGCCACACCTCCGAAGATGTGGGCGCCCATCTTGAAGACGGTTCCTTTGGCATGGCCGCCGATACGGCCGCGTTGATCAATGGGGCCGCCAAACGCGCGGCGGCCGGCCGGGAAGGATTCGGCGAAGCCGTGGGCGCCATGCTGGTGGAAGAAAAAGCGCCCCATGTGGCCCGTGCCCTGCTGGCGCGCTGCTTTCAGTTGAAAATTCCCTATACCCTGCATGTGGCCCTGGGTACCGATATTGTGCACCAGCATCCCACGGCGGACGGCGCGGCCATCGGGACCGCCTCATTGAGAGACTTCCGGATTTTGGCGGCCACGGTCTCAAAGCTGGGGCAGGGGGGTGTAGTGCTCAATCTGGGCAGCGCCGTGGTGATGCCCGAAGTATTTTTAAAAGCTCTGGCTGTGGCCCGCAATCTGAACCCCGGAGTGACGGATTTTACTACCGCCAACTTCGATATGCTCCAACACTACCGGCCCGCGGTCAATGTGGTCCAGCGACCGGTGCTCAAAGGCGGCCGGGGCTATGCCATTACGGGGCATCATGAAATTATGATCCCGTTGTTGGCGGCGGCGGTGTATGAGTATAACCAGCAGGTGTAAGGTGGAAGGTAAAAAGAGTTTTAAGTTTGATGGCCTCGTAGAAATCCGCTCGGCGTTCGTTAACGTCATCCCCGCGCAGGCGGGGAACCAGTAAATTCAGCCCTTCTGGATTCCCGCCTTCGCGGGAATGACGCCCTTGCGGATTTTTTCGCTCTCGTCAAAGTTTGAAGTGAAGGAGATAAAATGTTTTTAGATATTCTTCAGCGCCATCTGGATTGCTTCAAACAGCTCCCAGCAATAGCAGAATTGGTGGAAAAGACAGGGCAGCGTCTGGCCCAGATCATTGCCAGCAGCGGCAAGATTCTAGTGTGCGGCAATGGCGGTTCGGCGGCCGATGCCCAGCATTTCGCGGCCGAGCTATTGGGCCGCTTTGAAAAAGAAAGGTCGGCCTGGCCTTCCATTGCTCTGACCACGGACACTTCCATTCTGACGGCCATCGGCAATGACTATGGCTTTGCCGATGTCTTCTCCCGCCAGGTACAGGGCTTGGGCCGCAAAGGGGATGCCTTGATTGGCATTTCTACTTCCGGCAATTCGGAAAATGTGCTGCGCGCCGTGGCCATGGCCAAATCCCAAGGCATGTACACTGTGGGTCTGCTCGGCAGGGATGGCGGAACCCTCAAGGGGCAGGTTGAAACCGCCGTGGTGGTGGGCGATAAGAATACGGCCCGCATCCAGGAGGCGCATATCTTTATTCTTCACTTCTGGGCCATGGTGATAGAAAACACGGTACCTGCCAAAGCTTGATCCTTCAGGATATCCATATGAAAGATGTCATCTCTTCTTTTGCTAAAGCCGAAGTAGTGGTAGTCGGCGACACCATGCTCGACCGCTACATCTGGGGCAAGGTGCGCCGCATATCGCCCGAAGCACCGGTGCCCGTGGTCCAGTCCCAGCGTACCACCGAAACCTTGGGCGGCGCCGGCAATGTGGCCTTTAATTTGGCTTCCCTGGGCTGCCCGGTCACTGTCGTCGGTCTATGTGGCCCGGACTCGGCCGCCCAGGCGTTGCGCGCCTTGTTGACCCTCAAAGGCATCACGGATCAACTGGTGGTTGACGAGCGGCGGCCCACGATTACCAAGACCCGCATCATGGCCCAGATGCAGCAGATTCTGCGTCTGGATGACGAAAGCACTCAAGCAATTGCTTCGGATGTGGCGGCCGAGGTCCAGGCACGGTTTGTGGAGGCTCTAAGAAAATGCCGGGCCGTGATCATTTCAGACTACGGCAAGGGCCTTTTCAACGACGAAGCTTTTGTGCAGGGCCTCATCCGCGCGGCGCGCCAACAGGGGTTGCCAGTTCTAGTAGACCCCAAAGGCATCGATTGGCAACGCTATCACGGCGCCACCGGTATCACCCCCAACACCGCTGAGCTGGAAGCCGTCGCAGGTGTTTCTTTGGAGGAAAATGAAACGCGCCTGGTGGATTACGCCAAACAGGTTCGCGCCAAATACTCCTTGGATTGGTTGCTGGTGACCCGCGGCGCCCAAGGCATGTGCGTCATCGATCCGCAAAGCGCGCCGGTGCTGATTCCAGCCCAGGCCCGCGAAGTCTACGATGTGTCCGGCGCCGGTGATACGGTCATTGCCACCATGGCCGCGGCCTTGGCCATTGGCCTGCCATTGGTCGAAGCGGCCCGCACCGCCAATCTGGCCGCTGGTATCGTGGTGGGCAAGCTGGGCACCCAGCCGATTCTGGCTTCCGAGCTTAACACGGCGCTGAAGTACAATAATCAACAGCAGTATTATCCTTATTCAGCCGCTAAGATGGTCGCCCGGGATGCCGCCCTGGCACGGGTCAACGAGTGGCGCGCCGCGGGCAGCAAGGTGGTCTTCACGAATGGCTGCTTTGATCTGCTTCATCCTGGCCACATCAGTCTGCTCTACCAGGCGCGCGCTTTGGGTGATCGGTTGGTGGTAGGGCTCAATACCGATGCTTCCATCCGGCGGCTCAAGGGCAGCGGGCGCCCCATACTCTCGGAGCAGGACCGCGCCGCCATGCTCAGCGCTCTGGAATGCGTGGATCTGGTAATTCATTTTGACGAAGATACCCCCTTGCAGCTCATCGAAGCCATCCGACCGGACATTCTGGTCAAGGGCTCGGATTACACCCCGGATCAGGTGGTGGGCAAAGCCGTGGTGGAATCCTATGGCGGTTGCGTGAAGCTAGTGGATCTGGTCCAGGGGTACAGCACGACACAATTGACGCAAAAAGTAATTGCTCAGACCGGTAAGCGGCCGTAGCCAGGGGACTACTTTGCTTTTTATGTTGACTCGGCAGGTGTTTTGACCTATTGCCGTCGGCCAGTTCGTTATTCATGCCGCGTGGGGACATCTGAAAGCAAATCCGGCTTTAAGACTCAACGAGTCCAACTGCTTCTCTTCTTCACGACCAATCCGGCGCGACCCCGCCCAATATCCATGAGGTAGAGCGGGGCAATATTTGATGTGGCATTTTTATGCAGCAGCCGTATTCAATGACGGGGGCTCAATGCGCCCTATGACATCATTTGAACTATTCGGTGCCTGGCAGCGGCTTTTGAATATTGGCGATTTCACCGTTCAGGAGTAAACAAATGACCACGGCAACACATTTCATCGGCCCCATTGGCGCAAATCCCAGCAAGCATGTAAAGCCTCATCTCCAATCTAATGATGATCCACACCTTCGGTCATTGAAAATGAAGCAGCGCCGGACCAAAAAGGTTGCTACGACTCGGAAGCAAAAGAAATTCAAAAACGTCCAACCAAAAAAGGAGAGCGTCACCGTCGCCAAAACAGTATCCCAAACTCTCATGGAAATTAGCCCTGCCACCGCGTTGCTCCTGCTGCTTTTCGAAGAATAGCGCGTGATCATCTCCTGGTGATCCGTAGTAACGCGTCTACGGTGGCACGGAAAGACCCCATCTTCGGTTACTCCCCCAACTCTTTCAGAAGCTGATCGAAATACTCAATGGTTTTCGTCAACCCCGCGTCCAGAGCGACAGAGGGCTGCCACTGGAGCGCTTTTTTTGCCAGGCTGATGTCGGGCTTGCGTTGGCGGGGGTCATCCTGGGGCAGCTCCGTATAAATGATTTTGGATTTGGAGCCAGTCAGGGCGATGACTTTTTGGGCCAGTTCCAGGATGGTGAATTCACCAGGATTGCCCAAATTAACCGGGCCCGTAAGCTCATCCGGTGAATTCATCAGGCGGATGAGGCCTTCCACCAGATCATCCACGTAGCAGAAGGAGCGCGTCTGCTGCCCCTCTCCATAGATGGTGATGGGTTGCCCCTTGAGGGCCTGGACAATGAAGTTGGAGACCACCCGACCGTCGTTAGGGTGCATGCGGGGACCGTAGGTGTTGAAAATGCGGGCTACTTTGATGCGTAGCTTGTGTTGGCGGTAATAGTCAAAAAACAGAGTTTCGGCGCAACGTTTGCCTTCGTCATAGCAGGAGCGGATACCGATGGGGTTAACCCGCCCCCAGTAGCTTTCCGGCTGGGGGTGTACTTCCGGGTCGCCATATACTTCGCTGGTGGAGGCTTGCAGTATTTTGGCTTTTACGCGTTTGGCCAAGCCCAGCATATTGATGGCTCCGTGGACGCTGGTTTTGGTCGTCTGCACGGGGTCGAATTGGTAGTGGATAGGGGAGGCCGGACAGGCCATGTTGTAGATTTCATTGACCTCCACATAGAGGGGAAAGGTGACATCGTGGCGGATGAATTCAAAGTTGGGTCGATCCAATAGATGATGGATGTTGCGCTTGGTGCCGGTGAAACAGTTGTCCACGCACAAGACGTCATGGCCCTGGGCCGTAAGCCGGTCACACAGGTGAGACCCCAGAAATCCGCAGCCGCCGGTGATCATAATACGTCTGTTCAAATGCATGTGGATGCAATTCCTTTCCGCGGCCCGCTCTTTCGGGACCGCTCGTTGGACGTTGATGTCGCGATTTGGAAAATATTGCGGAGTGCAAGCCGTGGTCCATGCGAGGAAGGCTAATCGTAAGCCAATATGAAGTTCCGCAACCTTGAAAATTTCTACCCGATAATCGGCCCGATGTCTATAGGTTTGGCGGTTGCACTTTTTAGGGAAGTGTGGGAAGTTACGGGCGATTTCGTTCATCCCCTAAAGAAAGGAGGATGGCATGGCCATCGATCAACAGCTATTAGAAATATTGGTTTGTCCCAAATGCAAGGGCGACCTTCATCTCACCGAGCAGCAAAACGGATTGGTCTGTGAGGCCTGTCGACTGGTGTATGAAATCCGGGAGGATATTCCCATCATGCTCATCGATGAGGCCAAATCCCTTTAGGAAATCAGCTCAGAGGCTTATATGAGCCAACCCCAAGCACCCAAGCCGGCCAAGCTGGTCATCGGGCTTTTTCTTCAAGATCGAGCGCTGCTGCCCGAGATTGTCGCTCACTTGCAGACCGACTTTGGGGCTATTGATATGGTCAGCCCATGGTTGGCTTTTGACTACACCAGCTACTATGCCTCTGAAATGGGTACACCGCTTTTTCGCCGCATGCTGGTGTTCAAGGCGTTGATCCAGCAGGAGGCGTTGGCCGGCATCAAACGCCGCACCAATGCGTTGGAGGAAGGTTATGCCGAGGCCGGCAAGCGGCGGGTGAATCTTGATCCTGGCTATTTGCTTCTGGAGCGATTCGTACTGGCCACGGGAAAGAATTTCACCCATCGCATTTACATCGGGCAAGGCATCTACGCGGATTTGACCTTGATGTTCCAAAAAGGCGCATTTCAGACACTGCCCTGGACCTATCCGGACTATGCGGCCGAAGAGATGCGCGCTTTCTTGTCGTTGGCGCGGCAAAAGTATTCCGCCGAATTGGCGGTGCAAATGGCAGAAGCTGATCGTGGAGTTTGATATGAATACTTTCAAAGGAGTCCCACGCCGATGATCAAGAGCATGACCGCCTATGCCGTCCTGGAAAAGAGCGAACAGGAACTGACCGTTGGAATTGAACTGCGGACCTATAACAGCCGTGGCCTGGATATCGCGCTGCGGATACCGCCTTGGTACGCAAGCCTGGAAGAGAAGATTAAGACCGCCATCGCCGCTAAATTGGTGCGGGGCCGAGTCGAAGGGCGGATTTGGGTCAAAGACACTTCGGAAAGATCCGATGCCTATGAAGTGGACATGGTTAAAGCCCGATCATTTGTGGCCGCCATGCAAACCCTGAAAGCCGAACTGCAGCTTCCTGGTGAAGTGACCCTGGAACAGTTGTCCGCCCTGCCCGGTGTGATGCGGCCGGTGGATAATGCTCAGACCGTCGATGAACATTGGCCATTGATCGCCGGCTGTCTGGCCGAAGTCCTGGTGGTCCTGGATCAGATGCGCGCCAAAGAGGGGAGCCATACGGAGGCTGATTTGGCCCAGCGTCTGGGGCTGATTGAAAGCCAGCTCACTCAAATCGAGCAGTCCGTGGCAGGTTTGTTGGATCAATACCGTGAAAAACTCCAGGCCCGCATCGACGCCCTGACCCAGGGAATAGTAACTTTGGATCCCATGCGCATTGCCCAGGAGGCGGCCTTGATGGCCGATCGCAGCGATATTTCCGAAGAAATCACCCGGGCGCGCAGCCATATTGCTCAATTCCGGGCCACCATGGCGGCCGATGAGCCGGCCGGTCGCAAATTCAATTTCTTATTGCAGGAATTTAACCGCGAGTTTAATACCATGGGGTCCAAGGTGGGGCAGGCCGAAGTGGCCCATATCATTGTGGCGGTCAAGACCGAAATCGAGAAATTGCGCGAACAGGTCCAGAACATCGAATAGCGGCGCGCCATTGCTGATCGTCCCAGACTGAACGCGCCGTGGCGGGAATATCCTCGGCAAGATCACCAGCGAGTATTTATCAGACACCAGGAAAGACGGTTAGATGGAGAAGAACTTACTCAACATTGGATTTGGCAATACGGTGGTGGCGGACCGGGTCGTGGCCATTGTGTCCCCCAATTCGGCGCCCATGAAACGTCTCAAGGACGACGCCAAGGATGAAAAACATCTGATTGATGCCACCCATGGCCGACGCACGCGCTCCATTATCATCATGGACAGCAATCATATCGTCCTGTCGGCCATCCAGGCTGAAACCATTTCCCAACGGTTTGAGGTGCTGAAAGAGGCAGCGGCGAACAATGGCCAAGACCAAGATGGCTAACGTCCATCCGCCCCGGCAGGGCGCCCCTTCAGGACATCTCTTCGTGGTTTCGGCCCCTTCAGGCGCGGGCAAAACCACCCTGTGCGCAGCGATTCGAAAGCACTTCGGCGATCTGGCCTATTCGGTTTCCTACACCACGCGCGCACCTCGGCCCGGCGAGCAGCACGGCCGGGACTACTTCTTCGTTTCAGTGGAGGAATTTGAAAAGGGCATTGCCGAAGGGCGCTGGGCGGAGTGGGCCCGGGTCCACGGCAACCTCTACGGCACGTCAGCCCAGTGGGTGCGGCAGACCATGGCAGCCGGCAAAGACATCTTGATGGATATCGATGTCCAGGGCGCCGAGCAGATGTTGAAGCATTTTCCCGAAGCGATCACCATTTTCATAAGCCCACCTTCCATGGAAGCGCTCCAGGAGCGGCTCAGCAAACGTGGAACCGATGATGCGGCGGTCATGGCCTTGCGCCTGGCCAATGCTCAAAAGGAGATGGCTCGTCAGAATATGTACCACCATGTGCTGATCAACGACGATTTGGAAACAGCCACCCAGGAGTTTATTGCCTTGCTGGCGCGCTATCGTGGAAGTAGTTCGACGAGTAGAGACTGAAAACCGATGGTGGGCGGATCTTATTGAGTCATCCCGGGGTTGGCCTCTAAGGTGCATCTCCTGCGCTATCACGATGGTGCTCCGTGCCCGCCCTATAAAGCGAAGCTTCTTTGCTTGCCCTTCAGTTTTCAAAATAAACCCTTTTGCGGATTGAGTTGGATATTCCGCCCATGAGCGGCAACGTTGGCACTCTATTATATGGTTATCACCCCGTGCGCGAGGCGCTTTATGCCCGTCGCCGCCGCCTTCATACGGTCTATCTGGCCAAAGGCAAGGGGGAGGCTCGGCGGCAGGAGATCGCTGGTCTTTGTCAGCAGGCAAAGGTGGATGTGCAGTGGGTCGAACCCCGGCAGCTGACCGATATGGTGGGACATCCGCAACACCAGGATGTGGTTGCCAAGGCTGAGGTATATCCAGTCAGTTCACTGGAAGAGATTCTGGCGGCCGCGGGGGCTCAACCGAATGCTGCCTGGGTGCTGTTGCTGGATCAGGTGGTGGACCCCCAGAATTTCGGTGCCATCGTGCGCACGGCCCATTGTGCCGGTGTACAGGGGATTATGTTGCCCAAAGATCACTCCGCGCCGCCATCCCCGGCGGCTAGTAAAGCTTCAGCGGGCGCCTTGGAACATATGCATATCGCTTATGAGACCAATCTGGTCAATACCATGAAAATCTTAAAGGATCATGGCTACTGGATTGCCGGCAGTGATCGGGAGGGCGCCCAGAGTGTTTTCGAGGCGAACCTAAAAGGTCCACTGGCTTTGGTGATCGGCAGCGAGGAAAAAGGGCTGCGCCCCCTTGTCAAAAAGCATTGCGATTTTATGATTAGCATTCCCCAGGTGGGGAGCGTGGGATCATTGAATGCCTCGGCGGCCGCAGCGGTGATTATTTATGAGGCCTTTCGGCAGCGAAACGATAAAATTCGTTGAATGGTTGAATCGTTGACTGGTTGATTAGGTGAAAGCTTTTTTAATACTGAATCACTAAACTTTGCGCGATAACGAATAGCGATCGCGGCAGGCATGCTCGATAGGTAAGCCAGGAGGGAATTAAGGATTATGAATAGCTCCAAAGCAAGTAAAATCAGCATTTCACCAAACGGCGAACTCAAAGTCCCCGATGTCCCTGTGATTCCTTTTATTGAAGGCGACGGCATCGGCCGGGATATCTGGCCGGCCACCCGACTGGTTATTGATAAGGCGGTTGAGGCCGCCTATGGGGGCACGCGCCGGATCGAATGGTTGGAACTGCTGGTGGGGGAAAAAGGATTCCACCAGACCGGCCAATGGCTGTCGGATCAAGCGCTGCAAACTATCAAGGATTATGTGGTGGCCATCAAGGGCCCCATGACGACGCCCGTGGGCACTGGCATTCGCAGCTTGAACGTAGCCATCCGACAAAAACTCGATCTTTATGCCTGTGTCAGGCCGGTGCGCTACATCGATCCAGTGCCCAGCCCCATGAAGGCCCCAGAAAAGATCGATATGGTAGTATTCCGGGAAAACACCGAGGATCTCTATGCCGGCATCGAATGGCAGGCTGGCGGCGAAGAGGCCTCCAAAGTGATCGCCTTCCTCAACGCCCAACTCGGAACCACCCTGGGAGAAAAAACCGGCATCGGCATCAAGCCCATCAGTGAAGCCAACACCAAGCGCCTGGTGGCCAAGGCCATCGCCTATGCCATTGAGCACAAGCGCCCCAGCGTGACCCTGATGCACAAGGGCAACATCATGAAATTCACCGAAGGCGCCTTCAGCCGCTGGGGCTATGAGGTGGCCAAGGAGCGCTTTGGCGCTCGAACCATTACCGAAGCCGAGCTTTACGAAAAGTTCGACGGCAAGCAGCCCGAAGGCAAGGTGGTGATCAAGGATCGCATCGCTGACATGCTATTCCAACAAGTGCTGCTGCGGCCCGACGAGTTCGCCGTCATCGCCACCCCCAATCTCAACGGCGACTACATTTCCGATGCCCTGGCCGCCCAAGTCGGCGGCTTGGGCATGGCGCCGGGGGCCAACATCGGCGACGAGTGCGCTGTTTTTGAAGCCACCCACGGCACGGCGCCCAAATATGCCGGCTTGGATAAGGTCAATCCAGGCTCGCTGATTCTTTCCGGAGTCATGATGCTCGAACACATGGGGTGGATTGAGGCCGCCGAAAAAATTCGCGTGGCCCTGCAAGCCACTATCAAAGCCGGTGTGGTGACTTATGATTTGGCCCGCCAGATATCTGGAGCCCGGGAAGTAAAGTGTTCTGCCTTTGCCAAGGCCATTACCGAGCGGTTTTAGACCGCAGTTTTCGTGTGGCCATGGTTGAGGCCTTTGGAAGGAAGAGACGATTTCCACCAATGATTTTCCAGCCATAGCAGTGCAAACAGAGGGCCTGAAGCGTTTGGGAGTAAAGAAGATCCTGCAGCGATTGGTGGGGAGTAGTGTTGGGGCGCTCTTCCCTGGTATCTGTTGTAACTGTGGGCATTTGTACCGGACAGAGTCTTCAGCCGCCTCATCTCCCCCACATACACACTTGGCCACGCAGTTCAAACATTGGATGGCCGCTTATCTGTGCGACCGCTGCGCCGAAGAGTTTCGGGAAGTACACTCTCCATTATGTCTGCGGTGTGGTGAGCCTTTTGCCTCCCCACACGGCCCCGACCACATTTGCGGTCAGTGTTTGGAGCATCCCTTCCAATTTCAGAAAGCACGCGCCGCGGGATTATATGAAGGGCCGCTGCGGGCGACTATCCACCAGTTCAAGTACCAGCGCCGGGATAATCTGGCCAAACCATTGGGGCGGCTGCTGTGGGCCACTTTTAGCCGGCATTGGGACCCCCTGCAAATGGATCTGATCGTCCCGGTGCCTTTGCATTCGCGTCGGCTCAGGCAACGCGGATTCAATCAAGCGCAGGTGATGACCCTGTCGTGGCCGACGTGGGCCCGCCAAATAGATGTGGCGGTCGGCCCGGGTTGGGTCGATTCCACCGTCATGGAGCGGTGTAAGGTCACCCAGCCCCAAACCGGACTACGCAAGGAAGAGCGCGCCTTAAACCTGCGTAAAGCCTTTCGAGTGGTTAAACCGGGCCGCATTCAGGACAAACGGATCTTATTGGTGGATGATGTATTGACCACCGGCGCCACGGCCAATGCCTGCGCCCGGGAGCTGCTGAATGCGGGCGCGGCTGAAGTACATGTATTAACGCTGGCGCGGGCAGTGTAGCAGGGAATGCACGGATGCAATTGACCTTTGATCATGACTTGCGCTATCTGCAGTTTTCCATCTTGAAGGCTATCCCGGGTGTGTGGCACGCCGTGTTGGCGCGGAGTGGGGTGGCGGCAGATGGGAGCAAGGTGCCCTTCAACCTTGGATTGAACGGCCATGAACCGGAATCTGAGGTGTGGGGCCGGCGCAGACGGGTGACGGCTTTGGCCAGTGCCCACGTGGCCGTCTTTGCCCATCAGGTCCATGGCGCGCAGGTGGCGGTATGGGAAGACGGCGCTGCCACGCCGGATGATTACGTGAAACTCTCCGGCGATGCCCTGATCACCAGCCAGTGGGGCGCCGCTCTATTTATCCAGACCGCGGATTGCCAGAGTGTGCTCTTGGTTGATCCGGTCCTGCGCGTGGTGGCTAACATCCATTCGGGCTGGCGGGGCAGTATTGCCAACGTGATTGGTCACACTGTGGATACCATGAAGCGGCGTTTTGGCTGCCGGCCCAGTGATCTGCGTTGCGGCATCGGGCCATCCCTGGGCCCCTGCTGCGCCGAATTTATCCATTACCGGCAGGAGATCCCGGAAAAATACTGGCGCTACCGGTATCAGGAGAATTTATTTGATTTTTGGCGCCTCAGCACTGATCAGCTTATCACGGCCGGTGTGCCGCTATCGCAGATTGAGCTTAGCGGCATTTGCACACGTTGCAACCAGCATCTCTTTTTTTCATATCGGGGAGAAGGGACTGGTGCGGGCCGATTCGCGGCCGTTATTGCATTGACGGCGAGCAAGACGGAAAACTGAGGACTGCGGATTTAAAGACAGGATTTTCCCATGAATCAACTGACCGCTACTGTTTTGTGGAATCACCACGTCGGCCCCAATTATTTCCGTCTGGGATTAGGATGCCCTCAACCTGGATTTACCGGTGCTGAACCTGGCCAATTTGTGATGGTTCGAAGCAACCCCTCCGTGACGCCTCTGTTGCGACGTCCTTTTTCCATAGCTGGATTGATCGGCAACGCGCAGCGCCCCGAAGGCATCGAGCTGCTTTTTCGGGTAGTCGGCCAAGGCACGCGCCATCTTTCGGACTTGACTCCCGGTCAAGGCGTGGATCTGATTGGTCCGTTGGGGCGTGGCTTCAAATTGTCCCCCAAAGCCAAGCGCTTCTATCTGGCGGCCGGCGGCATTGGCGTGGCCCCCATTCGTTTTCTGGCCCATCATCTGATCACCCAAGGTGTCGAACCTGGCAATTGCCGCGTGTTTCTGGGTGGGCGCACCCAAGGGGATCTGCTCTGCCGGGAAGAATTCGCGGCCCTGGGGTTCGGGGTGACCGCCACCACCGATGACGGCAGCGAGGGGATGCAGTGCTTGATCACCGATCCCCTGGAAGAGGCCATTCAGGCTAAAGCTCCGGACTTGGTGTGCGCTTGCGGGCCCCACGGCATGCTGCAGTGTGTGGCCGGGATCGCTGCGCGGCACCAGGTGGCCTGCCAGATCTCCATGGAAACCATGATGGCCTGTGGATTGGGGGCTTGTCTGGGATGTGCCGTGCCGGCAGCGGACACCCAGGAAAAATATCGCCATGTGTGCATTGAAGGACCTGTGTTCGACGTCCGACAGGTGGCATGGTGAATTTTTTGATCTTTAGCTTTTTTTGATTAGGATTTGGTTTCAAAAAATCGATTCCGGGGCCGGCTCCGATACCTATGGCGATCCCGATCTGAGCGAAGTTTTTTACTTGTATTCTCTCCAAACAATTACATTGACTTTCCCCCTACAGCCATGTTAGGTGCACCCTCTTTGAAGCGCTCAGTTCCAGATGGAATAAAAGGCTTAAAAGACAGTTCTTTGGTATGAAACCAGAAACCCGGCGCTACATCAAAGAGTTGGCCTATTTCAGCACCATTGGCCTCTCCGTGGCGCTGTCGATCTTCATCGGGTTGGCCATCGGCGTTTATTTGGACCGCCGCTGGAATACCTCACCATGGTTGACCCTGGTATTTTTAATTTTGGGGATCGCGGCCGGCTTCCGCAATATCGGCCTGGCCATCAGAAAAAGCCGCAATTTATAAAAGAGAAGCGGCTTCAGGTGCAAAAAAGTGGAAACCCAAAAACGGCTCATGCATTTCATCACTCGCGCCAACTGGATTCTATTTGCCGTCGTCAGCACCCTCAGCTTGGTGTTTTGCGATACCGCATTGGCCTTGGGCATTATCGCGGGTGGATTGATCGTGACCATTAATTTCCATCTTTTATCCCGTACACTCAAAAAGGCCTTGCGGCCGGAGCAATTGGCCACTCATGGCTCGATCCTGGCCAAATATTATATCCGCTTCATTGTGAGCGGCCTGATTATCTTTGTTTTGATCAGCCAACACTGGGTCAATCCCTTTGGGCTGTTTATCGGTTTGTCGGTCGTGGTCGCCAGTATCACCCTGGCCACGCTCATGGAAATTAAGCGACTGATTTTGAAGGAGGCGGTGTAAGGATGGAGCATCCCTATCTATTTTTCGTCAAGTTGTTCGGGCTTTTCGGCGAGGGCCCAGGGCATTTCGCTCAAAGTTATCCCTATGTCATCTACTCTTGGGTGCTGATGACCTTCTTTGTGATTGTCTCAGCCCTGGCCTCCAAGGGTCTTAAGATGGTGCCTGGGAAATTGCAGAATTTGATGGAAGTGGTGGTTTCCGGCATCGAAGAGTTCATGGTGGAAACCATTGGCGAAGAAGGGCGCTGGCTCTTCCCTTTAGCCGCAACGGTCTTTCTGTATGTCTTTCTTGGTAACTTGATTGGCATCATTCCGGGGTTTTTCCCGCCTACCGCCAATTTAAACACCACCGCCTCCTGTGCGCTGACAGTGGTCATATTTACGCATGTGATCGGGGTGAAATATCACGGTGTCAAATACATTAAGCATTTTCTGGGACCCGTGTGGTGGATGAGCCCCCTGATCTTCGTTATCGAGATCATCGGCCATTTGGCCCGAATCTTATCGCTCTCTTTCCGTCTTTTCGGAAACATGATGGGGCATGAAATTGTATTGGCCATTCTCTTCAGCTTGGCCGGCGCTTTCTTTGCGCCGCTGCCGATTATGGCGCTGGGTATCTTCGTGGCATTCGTGCAGGGTTTTGTCTTCTTCCTGCTGTCGATCATCTATTTCTCCGGAGCCATGGAGCATGCCCATTAATCTGAATAGGGCCAAGTGTCGTAAAAGGGTAACATCAGCCATTGTGGCTGCGTAATTTGGGGTTCGTGGAAGAAGCCCACCATTACTAACACTTCATAAGGAGGAGTTTGAACACATGAACGCTTTACAGTTTTTCGTCGCTTGCGTCACCGCCGCCGGTTTCGGCATCGCCATCGCTGCTTTTGGTTGCGGTCTGGGACAAGGCATGGGCCTGAAGGCTGCCGTGGAAGGTATTGCCCGTAACCCCGAGTCTTCCGGTAAAGTGACCGTGACCATGCTGATCGGTCTGGCCATGATCGAGTCTCTTTGTATTTATGCTCTGGTCGTTGCCCTGATCCTGATCTACGCCCATCCCCAGGCTGCCGAGATTGCCAAACTGTTGGGCGCCGCACACTAATCGTTCGTTCACACTTCGAAAGTAAAGGGGCCTTCTCCGCATTGGCGGGGAAGGCCTTTTTCATTGCCCGTTGGCCCGTTGGCCCGTATGCCCGTTGGCCCGTTTTAGTCCGTCGCTTGTTTAAACTTAGAGATATCGGGTTGCTTGACTGTGATCTGTTTTCGGGCCAATAAGGAATCTCCTGCCATTGAAGATTGCGAAAAATAGTAACGATCGAAAATGTTCTCTGCTCCAAGATAGAGCGCTTTAGAATTGGCCGGAAGAAGAATAGCCAAAAGAGACTGAATTATCGGTTTATGGTGGTCTATGGGCGGGAATACGGGCTAACGGGCTACGGGCAAACGGGCGAACGATTTCTCTTATGCCATCAATATCGGCTTTAAATATTGACCTGTATAGGAGGTCGGCATCAACGCGATCTTCTCCGGTGTACCGGTGCCGATGATATATCCACCACCGTCTCCCCCTTCGGGACCGAGGTCGATGAGGTAATCGGCTGTTTTGATCACATCCAAATTATGTTCGATCACGACCACCGTGTTACCGCTATCCACCAGCCGGGACAGCACTTGAAGCAGGTGTTTAATATCTTCCATGTGCAGACCGGTGGTAGGTTCGTCGAGGATATAGAGCGTGCGGCCGGTGTTGCGCTTGCTCAGCTCCCGGGCCAGCTTGACCCGTTGGGCTTCTCCGCCCGAAAGGGTGGTGGCGGCTTGGCCCAGATGAATATAGCCCAACCCCACATCCACCAGAGTCTGAAGCTTTTCGCGGATAACCGGTATATTTTGGAAAAGCTTCAGAGCTTGTTGGACGGTCAGATCTAAGACTTCCGCGATGCTTTTGCCCTTGTACTGCACCTCCAGCGTTTCGCGGTTATATCGCTTTCCTTGGCAAATATCGCAGGGTACATAGATATCGGGAAGAAAATGCATTTCGATTTTGATAATGCCATCGCCACTGCACGCCTCGCATCTTCCACCTTTGACATTGAAGCTGAACCGTCCGGCCTTGTATCCGCGTGCACGCGCCTCCGGTGTTTTTGAAAACAGATCTCTTATAAAGGCGAACAGGCCGGTATAGGTGCCTGGATTAGAGCGCGGGGTTCGGCCAATGGGTGATTGATCGATGTTAATCACTTTGTCAATGTGGCTGAGCCCATCAATACGAGTATGACGGCCGGCGGCTATGCGGCTATGGTAGAGGTGCTGGGCCAGGGCGCTGTGAAGAGTTTCAATCACCAAGCTTGATTTGCCAGACCCTGACACTCCAGTCACACCGATGAAACAGCCTAAGGGGAAGGAGACGGTTATCCCCTTTAGATTATTATGGCTGGCGCCGGTGATGGTGATGGCGGTGCCGTTACCGGCGCGCCTTTGGCGAGGCACGAAGATTTGTCGTTGACCGGAGAGATATTGCCCGGTCAGGGATTTTGGGGCGTTCGGCAAGGCCTGGGGCGGGCCTGCGAATACCACTTCCCCGCCGTGCATGCCTGCGCCTGGTCCCATATCGATGACGTAGTCGGCCGCTTCGATGGTTTCTCGGTCATGTTCCACTACCAACACGGTATTGCCCAAATCCCGCATTTTGAGCAGCGTCTGCAGCAGTTTGTGATTATCCCTTTGGTGCAGGCCGATGCTGGGTTCATCCAAGACATAAAGAACACCGGTCAGTTTGGCGCCGATCTGGGTGGCCAAGCGAATGCGCTGACTTTCGCCACCCGATAGAGTATGCGCGGCCCGGTCCAGAGTCAGGTAAGCCAAGCCCACATCCCGGAGAAATTCGAGACGCGCCAGTATCTCCCGAGTGATTTTCCCGGCGATCAGAGCTTTCTGGCCGGAGAGGTTCAAGGAGCGGAAATAGGCGTAGGCTTCGGCAATGGAGAGCGCGCTGATCTGGGTGATGGTACGGCCGTCGATACTTACGGCTCGGCTTTCAGGGCGCAAGCGGGTGCCGCCGCATTCAGGGCAAGGGTGGAAGGCCATGTATTGCTGAATATCTTCACGAGAGTGGGCCGAGTCGGTCTCGCGATACCGGCGTTCCAGCTCAGGAATCAACCCCTCGAACGGTTTATTATACAAGTGGTGACCGCTCTCGCGATCCACGGCGAATTGGATCACCTTGTCGCCGCTGCCGAACAACAGAGCGTTTTGAAAATCCTGCGGCAGCATTCGAAAGGGCGTGTAGATATCCGTGCCATAGCTTTTGGTAAAAGCTTCCAAAAATTCAACGAAGTAAACGGATTGGCGCTGCGCCCACGGCGCCACGACGCCTTCGCGCAGGGAGAGCTCTGGGTTGGGAATCAATAATTGGGGGTCCAATCGGGAGGTGGTTCCCAATCCATCGCAAGCCGGGCAGGCGCCCTGGGGAGAGTTAAAGGAAAAATGAGCGGGTGTGAACTCCGGATGACCAATGCCGCAGTGAAGGCAAATGGCCTGTTCGGAGAATACCAAGGGTTGGGTGGATGTTTGGGAGGATTGGGCCTCAGGGAAGAGAATGCCCACCGTGCCACCCGACAACCCCAATGCCAATTCCAGCGAGTCCGCCAAGCGATTGCGGATTTCTGGTTTGAGAATCAGGCGATCCACAACCGCTTCAATAGTGTAAGTACTTTTTTTAGATAGTGGTCCAATCTCCTCGATTTCCTTGATTTGGCCATCGATGCGCACTCTGGCGAAGCCTTCCCGTTTGAGTTTCTTGATCACTTCAGTGGGATTCTCCTTGGGCCTGGCCAACAGCGGCGATAGGATGACGATTCGGCTGCCCGATGGATGGTCGAGCAAGGTGTCGACCATCTGATCAATGCTCTGAGCCGAAATGGGGCGACCACACTGATGACAGTGCGGGGTCCCAATACGTGCGAAGAGCAGGCGTAGATAATCATAGATTTCGGTGACGGTGCCCACCGTCGAGCGAGGGTTATGGCTGGCTGTCTTCTGCTCGATGGCGATGGCCGGCGAGAGCCCTTCGATCAGGTCGACCTCGGGTTTGGCCATCCGCTCCAGAAACTGCCGCGCATACGTCGATAAAGACTCGACGTATCGACGCTGTCCTTCAGCATAGAGGGTGTCAAAGGCCAGGGTCGATTTACCCGAGCCTGACAAGCCGGTGATCACCACCATTTGCTGCCGGGGGATATCCAGGTCGATGTTTTTTAAGTTATGCTGCCGTGCCCCTCGGATTTTGATAATATCCATGACTGATTACATCTTCTTTGGGTAGAGGCCGATTGGGACGCTTCGGCACAGGGTGGCGGTAGAAAATAGCGCCATAGGGTCTCATATCTTTGCCCATGGCGATTGTAAATCGATTTTACAATGCTCCCTGAAACGTTTTTCACCCATGCACGAATCATGCGCAAACACTAGTCCAAATTACTGCCAGAAGACAAACCCTGGATTTCCAAAACTATTTTTTTTGGGGAGCCGAAGGGCGGGGATGGCTGCTTGGAGGGGCGGTCGCGGGGGAGACTTCTTTATGAAAAATGTCGAAATTCGACGAAAAACGTTGAAAATAGACGATATGGATTTGTCGACATATTGTTGATAACTGTGGATCT
>JAKALP010000004.1 GCA_021824175.1 Deltaproteobacteria bacterium | reverse complement strand
CCTTCATTTTTGCATTAATTAGCAACAAAATAAGCTGGTTTGGTCAGTTTTTTTGTTCGAAACACGATGGTTGCCAAATTTGGAATCGAAAAATCAATTTTTGTTTGAAATACATTTTATATCAAATTGTTATACAGTATAAAGAAAAGTTAACCGGACAGCAGTGGTACCGAGCATATCCCACCCCGTCAGATGCTTAGGCAGAGCGGATAGCTGGGCAAATTGCATGGACAGAGAAATGACCCACATAAAAAGGGCCTGCAGGATAAAGACCTTGAAAAAGCTGTGCAACCAAAAGATGCCGCCGCTTTTCGTTCGCCACGTTTCATAGCGCGGATCTTCGCCTTTGCCCCAATTGCGCCGCGTCAGGTAGATGGCCAAACGCAGTCCCCACACGGTTACCAAAGCAGCAATGAGCCAGGGGCGAATGGAGGAAGTATTTGAATGAAACAGGGTCAGCCAGGCAATGACCACAAAACCCAGGCCCCATAACGAATCGACGATGGTGACGTTTTTAATCAGCAGACTGACCAGCCAACCCATGGTCATCATCACCAGCACGGCAGCCAGATTCATTAAAAGCACATTTCCCAATGTCTCCATATCGATTCTCCCTCACAAGGGCCATCACGCCGCTGCGTCCATGGGCTTTAACGGGTCAAGGAACGGGCCGCCCTTTTCACGTTGGCGGATGGCTTCACGAATTTTCGCATGGGCTTCACGGTCGATGGGGTAAAGCAGTGCTACCCCAAAGCCGATCAAGTTGAAGACCGACGGCACAAGGGCATAGAGCACCCGCAGGGTCCATTGCACCTGCTCGGTCTGGACCGCGTTGGGCGTATATCCGACCGTTCCCAGGACCGTCAGCCCCACTCCGACCCCCAGAGCCGCCGCCATCTTCTTGGCCACGGACCACAGCCCGATATACTGCCCTTCCCGGCGTTGACCGCTCAACAACTCATCATAGTCGATCACGTCGGCCTGAATGGCCGATGGTATGGCCAGGGTCGCGCCAAAGCCGATGCCGGAAAGGCATACCAGGATGGCGTAAATGTTCTCATCCCCCGGCCCCAAGAAAAAGACGCCCACGAAGGCGCCGGTATTGACTGCCATGGAGGCCAGCCAGGCCCTTTTCTTGCCGGCGCGCTGGGCCACTTTGATCCAAGCGGGCAAAAAGACAATGCCGGTGACGAAGTAGAGCAGCAAGAAGAAATCCGCCTTTTGGGATTGAAGCACATACTCCACATAGTAGAGGATCAATGTCGCGGGCAGGTTGTTGCCCACGGCGCTGATGGTATAGGCGATCAGCAAAATGATGAATGGTTTGTTTTTGCCCACCTGCCGGATACTTTGAAACATCCCGGAGGAAGGCGTCGAAGTAATCGGAGGGTTTTCTTTGATGCGCGCCGCACACCACCAGGAGGAGACGATAATCAATGGCGCATACCATACGGAGATCCAATAAAATGTCTGCCGTTCGCCCGCGGCATCGTCGGGCAGATTGAACACAGCGCGCATGATGGCCGGTGCGGCGGCGGCGGCCAGGGTGCCGGCCATCAAAAAACCGTCCCGGATGCCGAACAACGACACCCGTTCGTTGTGGTCAAAGGTCATCTCAGGTCCCAGGGATTCATAGGGAACGGTCACCACGGTCCAGAATAGGAAAAGGCCGTAGATGCTCACGGCAAACCAAAGGGTCTGGTACGGGGCGGCAATATCCGGCGGATTAAAGAGCATCATCATGGTCAGGGCGATACACACCGAACCCAGGGCCAGATAGGGCCGGCGGCGCCCAAAAGCAGTGCGGGTGCGGTCCGAAAGATAGCCCATGGCCGGGTCGGTCAGGGCATCGAAAATGCGCACGCTGAACAGGATGTACCCCATGGCCAGCACGTTGATACCCACCACATCGGTGTAGAATTTCGGTATATAGACGTACACCGGGATACCCACCACCGCCAAGGCATAGGCCGGAGCGGCATAGGCCAGCTTCGACAGCAAAGGAACCCGATCTTGCGATGGTGGATTCATCTTGCCCCCAACAACTGTTCCTTGAATGCTTCATTCATAGGATTGTGACCGAGCCACATGGCAAACAGGGCCGAAGCAAACTCAGCGCCCGGGATCAAACCCAGCGGTGTGCCGTTGAGCGAAAGCTGTGTCCCTTTGCCCAGGATATAGGTCAGGGCATACCGATCTCCAGGTTTCACATCCCGGTACAGGGAGTTATGGTATTCAATCTGGGGACGGATAATGCACTCTCTTCATTGACTCACCTCATGGTCTACATCTATGGGAACCTTGAACTTCCCACATCAAAGGCACCGCGTTTAGACTTGCGTAAATTGTAGGCATGGTTAAAAGGAAGGAAATAGGCAAGAAATCGGGGGACGATGGTAGCCTAAAACCACCATTGCGCCCCATAACGGCCCCACCCGAAATTCCCGTTAGGAGGTTTCATGCAGGCACTATTCTACGCCAAGCTCTACCTGATGACCATTCCCATATTCTTTGCGTTGGACATCGTTTGGTTGGGATACATCGGCAAGCCCTTTTACAAAAAACACCTGGCCGGCATTCTCGGCAGCGAAGTGAACTGGACGGCGGCGGTGGTCTTTTACCTGATCTATATCGCGGGCATCCTGATCTTCGCGGTAATCCCCGCCCTGGAGAAAGGATCGGCGACCAAAGCCCTCTTATGGGGACTGCTTTTCGGTTTTTTCACCTATGCCACCTACGATTTGACCAATATGGCCACCATAAAGGGGTGGCCCCTCAAGATCGTCCTGGTGGATATCTGCTGGGGCATGGGACTCTGCACAACCGTGGCCGGCTTGAGTTATCTCATCGGGACGCGGCTTCAATGACAGTTAGGGCCTGATTGAAATCGGATCAACAGATGGGCTGATGGCGAGGAAATCTTGTTGGATTGGGACTCGACGGAGATCTACCCCTTTTCCATCACCACCCGAAACCCCAACGCCGGCCCCATGAAATCCCTGGCGCAGGAAGAACGCCGCGCGCAGCGGGCGCTCCAGGCATCCAGGTGATAGGCGCCGCCGCGCACCACGCGGTCCGGCTCGGGCAGATCTACCCAGGGATTTTTGGCGGCATGACCGGCATAGGCTTCTTCCAGGAAAGCATCCCGGCACCACTCCCACACATTGCCGCTCATGTCATGCAATCCTAATCCATTGGGCGCCTTTTTACCGACTGGATGGCTGCGGCCCTGGCTATTTTCACCATACCAGGCTACGGCGTCGATGTCGTTGCCACCGGCATAAATCTCTGCCTTGCCCCCGCCGCGGGCCGAGTACTCCCATTGGGCCTCGGTGGGTAGATCAAACACATAGCGGCCATGGTGGGCTTGGTTGAGGGCATCGATGAAACGCCGGGCATCATCAAAACTCACCTGCTCCACCGGGCGGTTGGCGCCTTCAAACCGGGAAGGATTGTCCGGCATCAATTTCAACCACTGGGCCTGGGTCACGGCAAAGCGGCCGATATAAAAGCCATCCAAGGTCACGTTGTGAACCGGCTGTTCGTTGGCCACGCCGTGGCCGAAGGCATCTCCCATGCGGAAAGTGCCGCCAGGCACATGGATCAATTCAATGCCGCATACTTCTTCTACAAGAGCCTGGTCGGCTTGGGTGGTTTCCGAATCCGATATCTCCTGGCATATAGGGCAGGCAGTACTTTTTATGGGCAATCGGCGCCCACAGCGAGGGCAAATCAGCAGCGCTTCACACTCCGGGCAGCGCTTCCAATTCTCCTTGACCGGCTGACCGCAAAGAGGGCAGCCCAACTCCTGCAGGCGGGTTTCACACACTGGGCAGATGCGCCAGTTGGCCTGTACTGCCTCACCGCACGACGGGCATTTGGATTGTTTTTGTCTTTCTGAACTTTTCTTCATTGATTACCGTTGTATTGTTGCAAGCTATCTCAAATTTCAACGCCTGCCTTTTGGCAGCGCGCTTTGATCTTGGCATCAATCTGGGGTCCCAAGGTTTTACCCCACTGCTGCCCTACCGTCATGCTCTCCTGCACCAAAACCGGCATGACCTTGATGGTCTTCTTACCCAGATCGGTTGAATAGAATTGGATGATTTCTTTGATCTCCCCGGCCGAAAAATACTTATGGTATATTGGAATAATAGCCGACTTCAAAGAGTCCATGTTTTCATCAAAGACCGAACTGATATCCTCCGGCAGGCTATCGATCACACCCTTTGGAATCTCAGGCTTTGACGCTTTTAGCACCTCGGCGATTTGGGCCGCCACAGTCACGCCCATCTGCTTGCCAATGGATAAAGCTCCGGTCATCTGAAGCAATTGCTCGATATCGGCCTTTTTATCCGCCGTCAGTTCTTCGGATATCGCGTAAGCTGGCACAACGATGATCAGCACACAGACAACCACCACAATCTTCCAAAAAGACATGCCACCCCCTCATGATATGTTGAATTCTGAGATTCACACGGTAGAGTCATTTCTTCGCTTCCCGTCTACCTTCAACCATTTACTTTCAACCTTCGACTTCCCTTCTAAATCCTCCCCCGCCGCTTGATCTCTTCCACCAGGATCAATTCTCCCAGCTTTCCCGGTTTGCACATAACTGCCCGTCCTTTGTTGATGCGGACGATTTCATGGGCATACTCCACCAGCACGGGGTTGTCGTCTAACATGAAGATATCGATATTCATGCCCTGGGCCGTGACCCTTTTGACTTCGCCCAGGGTCGCCACGCAGGCGTTACGGCTGAAACCATGAATGCTGTCGGGAAACTCAGCGTGCAGTTCTCCATTGATGTAGTAAGCCGTGGGTTGGCCATCGGTAATCACCAGCACGCGGTTGTTGCGGTTGCCGCTGCGCCGGATGAGCTGCATGGCCAGTTGCAGCCCGCCTTGCAGATTGGTGAAAGGACGATAGGCATCCCAAACAGCCAGGGCCAGCTCCTGGTCTTTGAGCTCTTCGGCCTCGGTGGAGAACCCAATCACGTGGATCTTGTCCCTGGGGAAACGGGTACGGATATAGTGATGCAAAGCAAGCGCCACTTTTTTAGCCGCTTCAAAGCGCCCACCCATGGACATGGACCAGGAAAGATCCAGCAGCACTATCGTGGTGGCGGTAATCAACTGCTCCCGCTCGCGCATATAAAAATCATCCGGGGTCAGACGCAGGCCGCCTTCGCGCCCGTTCTGACGCGGCAGGGCGTTGAGGATGGTGCGGGTGAGGTCCAGGTCGAAACGATCCCCGTATTGATACGGCCGTGAGGAGTCGGGTTCCACTTCGCCGCTCTGGGGCGCCTGTCCTTGGCTTTGCCCCTGGCGATCTCTTCTCAAGTGCCGCACCAGTTTGCCAAAGGCCGTTTCGCCCAAGGCCCGCATACCCTTGGGCGTCATTATCAGCCGGTGCTTCTCGATTTTGGCGAGGCCCTCTTCGGTCATCACCCGGGGCAGTTGCAGGAGAATATTGAAAGATTGCTGGGCGTCTTCTCCCAGTAAATGTTTGAGTTGCTCGCTTTCAATGGCATCAAACTCGGCATTCATTAATTGCTGCTGCAAGTGATCCAGATCCTTGAAGCGTCGCATCAATTCCAGGGCTTGCTCGAAAGTCAGATATTGCCGACCTTTGAAGCGTTGGGCATATTCACTATAGAATTCGTAAAGGTCCAAAATATCTTGTTGTCGCCGGCGCCAGCTCTCAAACAGAGTCTTGCTTTCCGAATTCTTGAAATCAAAATGTTCTAGATCCCTGATCTTCTCCAAAAGTCCCGGCGAGAGCTGGTTATAAGCCGGCGGAGGTGTTTGTCCCGCCTCATATCTTTGGATTCCCTCTTCATGGAGCAATTGTTTCAAATCTTCTATGGGTTGATCGAAGATCTTTTCAAGGTTGTATTTGGAGAAGATCTCCTCCTTCCGCGTCTCCAGCATCTCGATCATCTCATCCAGGCCCATGACGCGGAAATCCATGCCCGCCAAGGGAAATCCTTGCCAAAGCATCTGGGCCAAAGACATGCCCGGCGACATGCCCTTCATGATATCCTCCAAAAACCGGTCGATGATCTCCCGTTTTTTGAGAGTGAACGGCGTCTGGGTGCCGTCCCAGAGGTTGTAAAGAAAGCGTTTCATTTATACAGCACCCTGTCCTCAAGGACTTCACGGTTTAAGATATTGCAAAGATGCAACCCTTCCAATACAAACTCCAGGGCCGCCGCCACCTCGGGGCCGCTGGTGACATCCACCAGCTTAGCCACGGCCGCGTGCATTCCGGGAATAAGCTTGAGGCCTTGCAAATAAGCCTGGGATGGCTGGTCCCGCGAAATTTCGGCGGTCAGGCCCTTTTTAAAGGCCTGGACGGTCTCGGACAAATCTTCTACCTTGAAATGGCAATCGAAGATGGTTTTAATGCCGCGCTGGGCTAAATTCTCCACCACCTCACCGCTGTCGCCGTCCGCCACTTCGTAAGAGAGTTCGATTTTGCCGGCGATGGCCGGATAAATACTTTCAATATCGGTGATGCGCGGTACGGCCAAGGTTTCGCCCAACCGCAAGCAGCGCTGTAGCGCGCATCCCAGGAGGGCCTCATAGCCGCGGATGGAGACCCGGCAGCTTACGCCCGAGTGTTGATTGATCTCCGAACTGGCGCGGGCCTGAAAAGTAATTTCAGCCAGAATCTCCTTGATGAACTCCGGCACCCGGATGTCTACACCCTCAACGTGCAATCGGCGAAACTCCTGCTCCATGATCTCAATTTCATGCTCGCGCTTGCGGGGGTAGTGCGTGCGCAGCTGCACATCGAAACGATCCTTCAGAGGAGTAATGATGCGGCCGCGGTTGGTGTAGTCTTCGGGGTTGGCCGTGGCCACCACGAAGATATCCAGGGGCAGGCGCACCGGAAAGCCCTTAATCTGGAAATCATTTTCTTCCATGATGTTGAAAAAGGCCACCTGGATCTTCTCGGCCAGATCAGGCAGCTCGTTGATGGCGAAGATGCCCCGATGGGCCCGCGGCACCAGGCCGAAATGGATGGCGGACTCATCTTCCAGGGTGCGGCCCTGGGCGATCTTGATGGGGTCCAGTTCTCCGATGAGATCGGCCGTGCTCACATCGGATGTGGCCAGTTTCTCGATCAAGCGCTTCTCTTTGGGGATATAGGCAATGGGCAGTTCATCGCCCAACTCGGCCTTGCGCCGCCGGCACTCGCTGCACACCGGCCGGAAGGGATCATCGTGGATGGAGCAGCCCTCCACCGCCGGCATCTCGTCATCCAGAAAATCGATCAGAGAGCGGATGATGCGGCTCTTGCCCTGCCCGCGCTCGCCCAGCAAAATCATGTGGTGGCCGCACAGGATGGCATTGATCAACCCAGGGATCACGGTTTCGTCATAGCCGATCATCCGGGTAAAGAGCTTTTCCCGGCTCCGAAGTTTGCGGATCAAATTACGGCGCATCTCCTCGCGCACGCTGGGCAGATGGGAGAGTTGTTTCTTGAGTGCTCCGAACTGTTTGGGTTGGCATGATGGCATGATACACCTCGTTTGTGAAGACCCCCAGAGAACCTCAATATTTATAACATAGGGGGCCAAAGGGGTGTTAGCCAGAACTATATAAAGCGTCCCATCACATTGACAAGCACGAACACCGTGACTTATGCTAGATAAAATTTATCCCGTTTGGCAGTGTGCAGGAAATTCAGAGAGAGGCCGCCGGGATGGCATACACACCAAGGGCTGCCGCACCTAAAACCCAACTCGCCAGCCCATCCATGTGAGGTACCTATCTCCCCCTTGAAACGCCTTATCGCTCTGATCATTGCTCTTTTTTTACTACTCGCCGCAGCCGCGTTGTGGGTGGTGGCGGATCTACGCCGTTTCGCCCGCCAGGCGACCGGCGAAAATGCTACGCCGCAGGTGATTGAAGTGGCAACGGGTGAAAATTTCACTTCATTGTCATCCCGATTGAAGCAAGCCGGCCTGATCACCAGCGCGCGCCGGTTCAAGTGGCTGGCCCGCGCCAAAGGCGATGACAAGCGCCTCAAGGCCGGCGAGTATGTACTGGCGGCCAACATGCCACCGGACGAAATGCTGGATATCCTGGTCAATGGCAAGGTGCTGTTGCGCCGCCTGACCATTCCCGAAGGATATACCCTCAATCAGATTGCGGATGAAATCGAAGGCCTTGGGATTGCTCAGGCGGCTGAAGTCAAAGCTTTGGCCTCTGACCCGGTATTACTCAACAGCGTGAACTGCCCGGGAACCAACCTGGAAGGCTATCTGTTTCCCGATACCTACTTTTTCCCAAAGGGTGCGCCGGTAAAGGTCGTGATGGAGAACATGCTCCACAGGTTCAATGAAACCTTTACTGAACCTTGGCGCCAAAGAGCCGCGGAACTGCATTTATCGGTTCATCAGATTGTGACCCTGGCGTCCATTATTGAAAAGGAGACCGGCGATCCTTCTGAGCGGCCCCTCATTGCATCGGTTTTTTTTAACCGCTTGAAGAAGAAAATGCGGCTGGAGAGTGATCCGAGCGTCATTTACGGCATCGAGAATTTCAACGGCAACCTCACCCGCCGGGACTTGACCACCAAAACCCCTTACAACACCTATATCATCCGGGGCTTGCCGCCGGGCCCCATCGCCAATCCCGGCCGGGCTTCCCTGGAAGCAGCGCTATACCCGGCCCAGACCGAGTACCTGTTTTTCGTAGCCAAGCAGGATGGCACGCACTATTTTTCAAATAACATCCAGGACCACATTCGGGCCGTGCAGAAATATCAATTGCGGCGTAAAATATTTTCAAAGGAACAAAAACCTTGGAAATGAACGATCTCACCGAAAAGCAAATGGCCGGCCAGCGCCTGATGGCCGGCTTCACCGGCACTGCCTTCAATGACGAACTGCGCTACGCCATTGATACTTTGAAGGTGGGTGGTCTGATTCTGTTCAGCCGCAACATTGAGGCACCGGAGCAAATCCAGTCATTATGCGCCGAAGCCCAGGCCTATGCCCGTCAAAGCGGCCAACCGCCGCTGTTAATCGCCATTGACCAGGAGGGTGGAGTGGTGGCGCGGCTCAAGGCCCCCTTTACTCAGTTTGCCGGTAACCCCGCCATGCGGTCGCGCGAGGATGCCCAACGCTTTGCCGAAATCACGGCCCGGGAACTCAGCCAGATCGGGGTCAACATGAACATGGCGCCGGTGCTCGATGTGCCGCCGCCCCAGGGCCCCAGCGTGATGATCCAGCGCGCCTTTGGCCGCGCCCCCCAATGGGTGGCCGACATGGGCGCCACGGTGATCGAGCATCTCCAGGCCAACGGGATCATGGCCGTGGGCAAACATTTTCCCGGCATCGGCCGCACCGTGCTCGATTCCCATGAAGATCTGCCGGATCTGGAGATTGATGCCGACAGCCTCGCCGATAGGGACCTGATTCCCTTTGAAGCGGCTCTGGATGCCGATGTCAGCGGCATCATGCTCTCCCACATTCGCTACACCGGCCTCGATCCGATCTGGCCGGCCAGTCTCTCACCGGCCGTGGCTCATGAACTGCTGCGCCGCCAAATGGGCTATGAGGGCCTGGTGCTCACCGATGATCTGGACATGGGCGCCATCGCCAAACACTACCAGCTGCCCGCCATCGTGACCCAGTGCCTGGCCGCCACGGTAGACATCCTGCTAATCTGCCATTCGGGCTCCAAGCTACGTTCGGCCCATGATGAAATCATTCGACAAACCCAGTCCGATCCAGCGCTGCAGATACAAGGCCAGGAGAGCGTGACCCGCATTCTGGCCGCCAAAGAACGATTTGTAACGTTGAATAGCTAACCGGCGCACTGGATCCCGATTTCATCCTCCCACGCTCTTATCCTAACCTTCCTTTGACCTCCCCAGATCCATGCTTAAACTGCGACCATGGTACTCATAGCCGTATCGAACGCCAACCGACGACGGTCTTTGTCGGCCATCGCTGGAAAAGGAGAATCATCATGGAAGAAAAAATGACTAAGGATGAGAAGGAAATCAGCCGGGATGAGCAAGATTGTATCAGCGATTGCATCACCAGCCATTGGGGCGAAATGAGCCGATCACGCCCCGATGACCAGCAGCAGGAATATGAAGATTGCCTGTTTAACTGTGATGTCTGTGCCTGATCAAAGTTGCCGAGAACGTCCAACGGCCGGTCATCCCTGTGATGATCGGCCGTTCTTTTGGGCTGGGCCGCGTTGAAAATTTCCTTTTACGACCTGCCTTCTTAAAATACTTTGCCACAGAGCCGGCCATTGGGATCATATGGGCCGCGGAAAAGTTTTGCTAACGGCATTGAATGTCCACCATATATGCAGCATATTGATGCGTTGCATTGAATGGCCGGGAGTGATCCATCCTGTGCAGAATCTGCAACCCATAGTTCTATTTGCCCGCACCACGACTGTGTATAGCTCCACACCTCCTTGCTGGAACCATCTGATTTTTCGCGCTGCAGCCGCAAATACCACTCCGCTTCCATTGATCCAACGCGTGCCTGGTCTTCCGGCTTCACTGAAACTGAGGGGTCAAAGAGATGATAAACAACAAAACCATTGCCAGTGCATCGCCCAAACTCCGCGGAACCTGAAGAGATACAAGGCCGGTGCAGGCATTTTTTATAATAGGGGATATTTCATGAGAGCTGCCATACTCGAAAACAACCAATTAAAAATCACGGAAATTGCCAAACCCTCGCCCGGCCGCGACCAGGCTTTGGTCCGGCTGACGGCCGCCGGGGTTTGCCATTCGGATATTCACCTGGTCAAGGGAGATTGGCCCCGGCTGGCGCTGCGCGGTCCAACAGCCATGGGGCATGAGGGCATCGGCGTGGTGGAAGCCTTAGGACCTGGCGCGGAGCAATTTCTTCAAATGGGCGACCGCGTCATTATGGGTCTGGGCGGTCTGGGCGGGGGCTTCTGGTGTGGCGCTTGCGAATTCTGTCTAAGCGGTCGCCCCAGACTGTGCCACGCGGCCAAGCCCCTGCTGGGTACCTACGCCGAATATATCGCTGCCTGGGCCAAGGCCCTGGTCCCGCTGCCCGAACAAGTGGCAGATCGGGAAGTCTCCCTGGCATGCGGCGGATTGACCGCTTACAGCGCGATCAAAAAACTGATCCATTACGGGGTATCCCCCGGCCGGCCGGTCGCCCTGATCGGCGCTGCCGGCGGCTTGGGTCACTATGCCGTGCAGATCGCCAAGGCCTTCGGCTTCATGGTGGTGGGAGTGGATCTGGGCCCGGATAAAGCCGCCTTCGTTAAACAGCTCGGCGCGGACTATGCGCTGGATGTCAAGGAAGCGCTTGAGTGCGTCCACCAAGCCCTCGGCGGGGTGGACGGCTGCATCGTTTTTACTCCCAAAGTGACTGGGTTTGAATTGGGTCTGCGGCTGCTCAAGCGCGGCGGCGTCTTCATCGGTGTCGGAATGCCGCCTGCCACAGACCCTCCCATGACACTCCACCCCCTGGACTTGGCGCAGAAGGAGTTGCTGATCACTTCGTCGGCGGTGGGCAATGTGGAGGAGATGCGCGAATTGATTCAGTTGGCCGCGCGCGGCAAAGTCAGCACCCATGCCAGCCTGCAGGCGAGCTTGTCCGAATTGCCGGCCATATTGGAAGCCCTGGATCAGGGTAAATATACCGGCCGAGCCATTATCAACGACCTGTCACGGTAGACCCCGTTGGAGAGAATCAGGCGATTGAACCATTCACACTAACATTCCAGGAGGTGGTTATGATTCAGTTGAAAACCCTATCCGCCGAAGCCATCCCTTCGGCCCTCGAAAAAGCCAAGCGTTACCGAATGCTCAACGAACCCCAAGAAGCGGAGAGTATTTGCCAGGACATTCTGGCGGTTGTGCCGGATCACCAGGACGCCTTGATCACGCTGCTGCTGGCGCTCACCGACCATTTCATGAATGAACTGAGTCCTGCTTACCAAAAAGCCCTGGAAACAGCCCAACGGCTCAGCGATGGATACTGCCGGGCCTACTACACCGGCATCATATACGAACGCCGGGCCAAAATGCATTTGCGCAAAGGCGGCTTAGGTTCCGGAGCGCTGGCTTATAGCTGGTTGAGCAAAGCCATGGAGTGCTTTGCAGTGGCCCTCGATGGCTGCGACCCGAACAATCAGGATGCGGTGCTGCGCTGGAACTCATGCGCACGCATTATCAACACCCACCCCGAGGTCAAGCCCAGCGAAGTCGAGGCGGGGGAGATGTTCCTGGACAGTTTTGAAACGCCCCATTAAAAAGCTCAGCAACTGGCTGCTAAAAACTATTGGGTTATGGTGCGCGCCTCGCGCAAACATCAAACCCATTATGGCTTCTGACGATCATCCGCTTCACTATCTTTGTGCTTCTCGATCATCTTCTTGGTCTGGTTGATGCGCTTGGTGATCAGGATTGAACGCGGGCAGCATTTGGTGCATTCAAAGTGATTCTCGCAGTCCCAGACCCCTTCGGGCCGATCCAGCACCGGCAGGCGCTCGGCGAAACCGCGGTCGCGGCTGTCGGCCAGAAAGCGAAAAGCCTGGGCAATGGCCGCCGGGCCGATGAAGAGGGGATCGGACTCCAGGACCGGGCAAGCCGAATAGCACGCCGCGCACAAAATGCAGTTGGTGGTGTCATCAAAACGCAATCGCTCTTCCGGGCTTTGGATGCGCTCCTTTTCGGCCACCTCTTCGTCGTTGATTAGAAAGGGTTTGACGGAACGGTATTTTGTGAAGAACTCCGTCTGATCCACGATCAAATCGCGCTGGACCGACAGGTAACGCAGCGGTTGCAGGGTTACGCTATCACCATCTTTTTGGATTACTTCCTTGATCAAGGTCTTGCAGGCCAGGCCGTTCTTGCCGTTGATGCGGATGGCATCCGAACCGCACACTCCGTGGGCGCAGCTTTTGCGGAACCCCAGACTGCCGTCCTGAAAGCGTTTGACATACATCAGGGCATCCAGCAGCCGTTCATTGGGATCGGCGTCCAGGGTGTACTCCTGAAAAAATGGCTGCGCATCGTTTTCGGGATTAAAGCGTTGGATCTTTAAAGTCATCTTCATGATCGGCTCCTTTTATCTCGCGATTGCGCCACGGTGCAGGATGCGCGCAATCCAATTTCAGCCCATCCTCAATAGGCGCGGGGTTTGGGCTTCCAGATGGAGACATCCACGGGCTTGTAGCCAATGGTCACGTGGTCATCTTGCAAGGCAGCCAGGCTGTGCTTGAGCCATTGGCCATCGTTGCGATCCGGAAAGTCTTCCCGGCTGTGAGCCCCGCGACTCTCCTGACGATTGAGGGCCGCCGCCGCCGTGATCAGGGAGATATCCAGCAAGTTGCCCAGTTCGATGATTTCCAGCAGATCGGTATTGAAATGTTTGCTCGTATCCTGGACCCGCACGCTCTGGTAGCGCGCCCGCAACTCCTGGATAGCGTTCACGGCAGCCTGCATGTCGCCGGCATTGCGATAAATCCCCACCTTTTCCATCATCACGGTCTGCATCTCTTCGCGGATATGGCCACCGTGCGGGCCGGACTTGCCGTCGGTCAGCCGCGCGATCCATTGCCGGGCGAAATCGCCGTCTGCTTCGCTGACCTTGGGGGCATCGATTTGTTTGACGTATTCGCCGATATGCTGGCCGGCGCGCCGGCCAAAGACCACCAGGTCGAGCAGGCTGTTGGTTCCCAGACGGTTGGCCCCGTGCACCGAAACGCAGGCGCATTCGCCGGCCGCATACAGCCCATGAACCACGGTGCCGTTGCCGTCTCGGACCACCCGGCCGTGGGTGTCAGTTGGAATGCCGCCCATGGCGTAATGGGCCGTGGGCAGCACGGGAATGGGCGCATCGGCCGGATCGATGCCCAGATAGGTCTTACAGAAACTGGTGATATCGGGCAGCTTGGTCAGCAAGGTCTCCTTGCCCAGATGAGTGGCATCCAGGTGAACATAGTCGTCGATCTTGCGGTCGCCGCGAATCCCTTTGCCGGCGCGCACTTCGGTCATGATGGCGCGGGAGACGATATCCCGCGGGGCCAGATCCAGCAGGGTCGGGGTATAGCGCTCCATGAAGCGCTCGCCGTCGCGGTTGCGCAGAATGCCGCCCTCGCCGCGCACGGCCTCGGAGATCAGAATGCCCAACCCCATAATACCGGTGGGGTGGAATTGGAAGAATTCCATATCCTGCAGCGGGATGCCCTGGCGCGCGCATACGGCCGGACCATCGCCGGTGTTGGCAAAGGCATTGGAAGTAATTTTGTAGATGCGGCCAAAGCCGCCCGTAGCAAAGAGTACGGCCTTGGCCGCCAGGATGCGCAATTCACCCGTGGAGAGCTGCACGGCCACCACCCCCTTGCAAGTATTGCCGTCCATGATCAGATCCACCACCTGGTATTCATCGAAAAAAGCGACCTTGTTCTTGATGCACTGCTGATAAAGGGTTTGCAGAATCATATGGCCGGTGCGATCAGCCGCAAAACAAGCCCGGCGTACCGGTGCCTCGCCGAAATTGCGGGTATGGCCGCCGAAGCGCCGCTGGTCGATGCGCCCCTCGGGCGTGCGGTTGAACGGCAGGCCCCGGTTTTCAAGGTCATAGACCGCCCGCACCGCCTCCTCGGCCAGAATCTTGGCGGCCTGTTGATCAACCAGGTAGTCGCCGCCCTTGACCGTATCGAAAGCATGCCATTCGGGTTTATCTTCTTCAACATTGCCCAGCGCGGCGCTGATGCCGCCCTGGGCCGCGCCGGTGTGGCTGCGGATGGGATAGAGCTTGGACAGGACCGCCGTGCGGCAACGGCTGCTGGCTTCTAGAGCGGCGTAAAGGCCGGCGCCGCCGGAACCCACGATCACCGTGTCGAATTGATGAATCAAGTGTCACCTCCTTAATTTTTAGGCAAAAGGACGGGTTGAGCGCTGCGGATTAGATCGGCTCCTTATTAACCATCATGCGAATCCGAACACGAATCTGGGCGGCAAATAGTGGGATATGTGGACAAACGCGGATTCCAGCGGTAACGCGGAGCCGTCGAGGAGCGGTCAATTGGTATTCAGCTGTCTCTGAAAGTTGTATTTGCTCAAAAGGCTTTGCATTTAAATGGCGAATTTACCTTCATCCCATTGGGCATCACCGCAAGGGCCTTGAAATCCAGCGTTTCTTTCGCAACCCGGATAGCCATGGCCTAACTCCTTTCGTGGATGGGCTGATGGGAACGGATAAACTCCCCTCGTGGGTGGAGCCCGGCAACTGCTTTCGATAGCACTCAATATGGGACTGGGGGCAAATTTTGCAAGGGGTGATTTTGGTACAAATATTATTAATTAGCTTGCATTTTGGAAAACCATGATGATAGTTTAGCGAACAACTCAGTGCCGCAGTAGCCCGGCATATTTTTTCTGAAGGAAAAAACCTCTCACATCGTTGCATCCTCCAGTTAAAAAATTTTTGAGTAATTTTTAAGAAAGGAGGAAGCAACTATGGCCAACGGAACAGTCAAATGGTTTAACGATCAAAAAGGGTTCGGCTTTATCGAGCAGGAAAACGGACCCGATGTCTTTGTCCACCATTCAGCAATCAACGCAAGCGGTTTTAAAAGCCTCAAAGAAGGCGACCGTGTCACGTTCGACGTCGAAAAGGGCAAAAAAGGTCCCAGCGCGGCGAACGTTTCGCTGATCTGATCCGATCTGAAAAGAAGGGTATCTGCCTGAATTCAGGCGATACCCTTCATTTCTTTTGAAGCTCCGTATCTCCATTTTCCCCGAAAGCGTCTCGGATATCTTTTCTTCTAATACGCTCACGGCAGCTACCGTCCCATGCGCGATGTGCGTTTTAGCTATAGAACGACCGCACATTACGCCAACCGCATCCATATTCATGACATTCCAAAGGAAACATTCCAAATTGAACTTTGACACTTTTAATTTTCATCCCGAAATTTCGGCGGCGGTTACCGCCGCGGGCTATTGCGTTCCAACGCCCATTCAGGCACAGACGATACCAATAATCCTGCAAGGACACGATGTGGTCGGGTTGGCCCAGACCGGCACCGGTAAAACCGCAGCCTACTTACTACCCCTACTGAATCGTCTGACCAAAAAGCGCAATGGAAAAACAAGCGTTTTGATCCTGGCCCCCACCCGCGAGTTGGCGGAGCAGATCTATCAGGATTCCAAAAAGCTCGCGGGCACCGCCGCCGCCCGCAGCCTGACCTTGTACGGCGGGGTAGGATTAGCCCCCCAAATTCAAGCGCTGAAAAAAGGCGCTGACATTGTCATCGCCTGCCCTGGCAGGCTTATCGACCATATCCAGCGAGGCCATGTGGATTTTTCGGGCCTGGATGCTTTGGTCGTCGACGAGGCTGACCAGATGTTAGATATGGGATTCATCCCTGACATCAGGCGAATCCTCAAACATATTCCTCGCCGGCGGCAGACGCTGATGTTTTCGGCAACCATGCGGCCCGAAATCAAACGGCTGGCAAACGAAATGTTGTATCAGCCGGTGACCGTCCAAATCGGGATCCCTGCTCCCGCGACCACCGTCAGCCACACCCATTTTCCGGTATCGCAACACCTGAAGAATTCTCTGCTCTTTAAAATCCTTCAAAACACGCAATTCAGTTCAATGCTGATATTCACCCGGACCAAGCATCGCGCCAAACGATTGAGCGAAAGCTTGCTGCGTGCGGGATATGACTCGGCTTCCCTGCAGGGGAACCTTTCCCAGGCCCGCCGAAAGGCTGCCCTGAGCAGCTTTCGTACCGGGAAAGTCCGTATCCTGGTGGCCACTGATATCGCTGCCCGTGGCATCGACGTTCCCGGTGTCTCCCATGTCGTCAATTACGATATCCCCGCCACCGCCGAAGACTACATCCACCGTATCGGGCGAACCGGAAGGGCCGAACGCAAGGGAATGGCCTTCAATCTGATCACCGGCGAAGATCAGCCCATCGTGCGTTCCATCGACCGGATTCTCGGCGCGGTGGTAGAAAACCGGACCTTTTCGGATTTTGACTATACTGCCCGGCCCGTTGCCAAAACAGGCGGGCTTAGCCGTGCAGCCGCAACGACGAAATTCACGCGCTAAGGGGCGCAGTGGCATGTCGCGGGAGATGGCCCAGTCCAGCAAACGCGAAAATACCCTTGAAAAGAGCCTGTACTTCTCTATGTAAAAGCTGTTCACATGTGCCTGCCGCGCCTCAAACCATTTTAAATAAAGGAGTTCGCCATGAAAAAAAAAGAATCAGCAAGCGCGGCCGAAAATTACCAATTCGAGGTGGGGGCCATGTATGAGAACATGAAAGGGGTTTATGAAGTCATATCCATTCAGCATGGTTCGATGGTCATCCGCTGGAAAGACGGCAGTGAAGCCACCACGCCGATGGATTTGCAAAAGCGGATCATTGACAGAATGAAGCAGGAAGAAGAATTGCGGCAACTGCAAGCGGCCAAGGAACAGCAAAAAGCTCAAAAGAAAGGTAAACGGGAGAGTCGAAAGGGGACTGAAGGATGAATATCTATATCGGCAACTTGTCTTCCACCACCACAGAAGAAAATCTGAAATCACTATTTACCGAATTTGGTGAAGTAGAAAGCATCAAAATCATCAAAGACAGGCTTACCGGCAGGCCAAGGGGATTCGGCTTTGTCGAAATGCCAAGCAATTCCGAAGCAGACCAGGCCATCAAAGCACTCAACGGCAACCGCATCGACGGCAACAATATCAAGGTCAGACCGGCCGATCCCGGCGGGAAACGATCCAAAAAGAAACCTTTTCGCGGAAGAAATTATTGACATGCCGGTTCAAACTACAATTTTGGTTCTCCGCCCAACGGGGAACCATCGGCCAAAGTTCTTCTTCGAGTCGGGTTAATAATCTATGGCTGATCTTGGGGCGATAGAAAGCGAACTCAGTGGGTTGACATGGTCCGACTCCGCGAAGCAGTACAAATCAAAGATATATGCCGAGAAGTTTTGAATTTTTATTGTCGTCACATTTTTAGCGTAGGGGTTGGGTGCGACGCATACCATGCTTAATCCAAGGCAGTTAGGATTTTTATCAAACCGGGACCGAATCTTTCCCAGGTTTTTTCAAGACCGCCCCGGTCATTTTCTTCGGTGCAAATAATGGGAGTATTGTTGTCAAACCATCCCCACTGACTTAAGCCTCCCGGTGTCGGGTAACCAATGGAGTTTTGTAATGGGTAGCCCGAGGATTCGCTCAAGGCTCTCGCGTAGGGCTCTCCCGGTGGACCAGTAAGGACAATGCAGGGCTTCGATGAATGAAAGTGAATAATCAGTCGAGGTTTTGTTTTTTTGACCCAAGCGACAACGGCTTGAACTTCGGGTTCGCTGCCCGGCGAGGGGCCCGGATAGTATTTGGGTTGATCAAACTCAGCCGACCAGTTTTTGCTTGGATAGTTTCTATTCAAATCGACTCCATTTCCGTTCACCCGCTGAGAAGTCTGAAAACCGTCAGGATTTAAACAGGTTACAATGGACACAGACCACTTTAAAGGGCTTCGATTGTGCTGGAGCCACTTCAAAGTTTGTTCAGCCAAGTGAACGCCTTCGGGTTCATCCCCATGAACCCCACCCATCATTAAAATATGCGGTTTGCTAGGTTTTAGAAGCAGCTCTTCATCATGAAGAATAGCAATGGTGTTGTTTTTTCTAGACACCGCCCAGTCAGAGATTCTTAATAGCTTCATAGCGATAAGCATAATCGGGAAATTTTAGAATGTCGACTGGCTCTCATAGAAAACTTAAACTATGATCTACCCCTCGCCGGTTCCAATCTGAAACACCGGTAAAGCCCCAATAGTTGTTTATCATCTCGTAATCGTTGGACTATTTCTATTTTTAAGTTGATTTGTTTCATATTGAAACTGAACCACGGTTCACCTGGTCTATATTTACGCAACTATTTGAATTTAAATACCATCACACCTGGCATGACCATTGCTTTTTCGCCTTGGTATTAAGGAGGGCAGCATGGAACGAATCCTGGCAGCCATGGAGCCGGCCCAAACGCATCTTTTCGCCGGTGTCCACGCGCTTAACCTGGCCAAGCGCATCCAGGCCAAAGTGCTTTTTCTTCTCGTTTTTCCGGACCGGGATGCGCAAGCGGCCGATCCGGAGAAGAAGTCCGAGCTCTCCGCCGTGAAGAAGAGAGTCGAGGCGCTCATCGAAGAGGGCCGTTCCGATGGCCTGAGCGTCGACTACTACCTGACTCACGGCGAATACGAAGGCGAGCTGGTCAGCTTTGTCCAGGAGAACAAAATCACCTTGCTGGTAGTTGAGTGCCCGCCGGGGCACGGCGGCGCCGCGGATGCGTGCCGGGACATGTTGGACAAACTGCGGCACCGGATCAATTGCCGGATCGAAGTAGTCAACCCAAAACCGGAAACTCCCGAAAGAAAGGACT
Organism: Deltaproteobacteria bacterium; assembly: GCA_021824175.1. Classification (GTDB taxonomy): domain Bacteria; phylum Desulfobacterota; class Desulfobacteria; order Desulfobacterales; family Desulfosarcinaceae; genus Desulfatitalea. The sequence continues at coordinate 265,662 of JAKALP010000004.1, read as the reverse complement.
AGAATCGTGTGGCATCTGTATTTACCGATCGCGGGTAACAGCGTGAACATCTTTTTGATTTTTATGATGGGGGCACTGGTCGGCTTGTTGTCCGGCATCTTCGGCGTGGGCGGCGGATTTTTGATGACGCCCCTGCTCATGATGGTGGGCATTCCGCCCACGGTGGCCGCGGCCTCGGACTCTAACCAGATCGTGGGCGCCTCTACTTCCGGCACCCTGGCCCACTACCGCATGGGCAACGTGGATTTCAAGATGGGCATTTTACTGCTCATCGGCGGTATTCTCGGCGGCACCCTAGGCGTTCAGCTCATCAAGGTGCTGCGGCATATGGGCAATGCCGATTTTCTGATCCAGATCACCTATGTGGTCATGCTGGGCTTTGTCGGCTTTTACATGTTCATTGAAAGCCTGCAGGCCCTGCGCGGTGGCAAGACTTCCAAGCCGGTCAAGCCCCACAAGGAGTCCGGTTATGCCCGCCTGGTCAAAAGCCTGCCCTGGCAGATGCGCTTCGAGAAATCAGGCATCGAGCTCTCCATTCTCATGCCGTTGCTGCTGGGCACCTTCGTGGGCGTGCTGGCGGCCATCATGGGCGTGGGCGGCGGATTCATCATGGTGCCGGTCATGGTCTACCTGCTGCGCATGCCCATGCACGTGGTGGTGGGCACCAGCTTGTTCCAAATCCTTTTCACCTGCATCAATGTCACCATCATGCAGGCCAACACCAACCACACCGTGGATTTCGTGCTGGCGCTGCTGCTGTTGATCGGCTCGACCCTGGGCGCGCAGTTCGGCGCCAAGATCAGCCGGCGGCTCAAGGGCGATCAGCTCAAGATCATCCTGGCCTCGCTGGTGCTGCTGGTCATGTTCCAAATGCTTTTCGGCCTGTTGCTCAAACCCAGCATACTGCTGACCTACATTGGAGGACACTAACGTGATCAAAAAGAGTTTATTCATGGCAATTGTTTTGGCGGGTTTGGCATGGCAGGCGAGTGGTGTGCAAGCAGCCGCTACGGATTTGGTAGAGGCGATTCGCCCCGAAACCGTCACCATCGACGCGGCCTTCAACGGCACGCAGGTCAGCGTGACCGGCAACGTGGCCGCCGACGCCGATGTCATGATCCGGGTGGTGGGCAAGACGGAAGAGTACAAGCTCAAACAAAAGGGGCGGGCCCTGGGCGTGTTGTGGATGAATATGGGCTCGGTCCATATCGCCAAAGTGCCCAACCTTTTTCTGCTCTATGGACCCGACGGCGCTGGTTCGGCCCAGACGGAGTTTCCGCCTCAATTGGGAATGGAAAGCATCCGCCAAGGGGCGGAAATCGTGGCCCAGGATCCGGACAAAAAGGGATTGCTGGAGGAATTTTTCAAACTCAAGCAAAAAGCGGGCCTTTATGGCACCATGAATAAGGCCATTCAATATGGCGCGGCCAACGGCGCGACGAAACCCTTCACCGCTTCGTTGAAACTGCCCTCGGCCCTGCCCCAGGGCGCCTTTGACATTGATGTATTTGCCATCCGGAATGGCGCCGTGATGACCCAGACCGTGCGCCACATCGAGGTCAAGGAGGTGGGGCTGCCGGCCTGGATCTCCGAGCTGGCCTTTCAGCATGGCGCCATCTATGGTACTTTATCAGTCTTGATCGCGATCTTTGCCGGGTGGTTCACTGGGATTCTGTTCAAATCGTCCAAGGGAGGAGCGCACTGACACACGGTTTACGGCAAATCCATAACAGGTGCGGCCGGATGGGAGCAATGTGAATTCTTTGTTGAAAAGGGTGGCTGAGGTTTTTACCCGACGCGGTCCCGCCCGCGGCCGGATCACCTTTGCCGCCCTCTTCCAGTCTTTCCAGCGCATCCTGGAGCTCAACAATAAGATCCTGGAACTGATGGCGGACATGGGAGAGAAACTAGGCGGCGACTATGTCTTCGACCGGCAGTATATCCTGGCCTCGTGCCGTGAAATGGGAACCCAAGTCTACGAGCTGATCTACAATTTCAACGCCCTGGCCCCCAAGAAGCACCCGGCCCTGGACAAAGTCTTCCGCCGCGTCAACCACGATATCGAAGAAGAACTGGCCGGCCGGTTGGTGATACCCCAATCCAAATATGTGCTGGCCTATGAGGACATCAGCGGCGACTTCGGTGATGTGGTGGGCGGCAAGAACACCCACATCGCCGAGATCCGCAACCGGTTGGGCCTGGCCGTACCAGAGGGTTTTGCCATTACTACGGGGGCCTTCCGGGCCTTTTTCGAGTACAACCACATGCAGGCCCCATTGGAGCAAATCCTGAAGGCCTGGGAAGAACAAAATCTCTCCACCGAAGAAGCCTCCCAGAAGATTACGCGAATGATCACTTCCGGCCGCCTGCCGCCGGCCATGCTCCGCGCCATGGACAAGGCCCTCAAGCAACTGCGGAAGAAAACCAACAAAAGCACCCTGATGCTGGCGGTGCGCAGCAGCGCCATGGGCGAAGACAGCGAGCACACCTTTGCCGGGCAGTATTTGAGTCTGTTAAACGAGCCCCCACAACACCTGACGCGAAGCTATATCATGGTGCTGGCCGGCGCCTACACGGCCCTGGCCATGGAGTACCGGCGCCAGAAAGGCTTCTCGGAGCATGAGGTGGCCATGGCCGTGGCCTGCCAGTGCATGATCAACGCCAAAGTCAGCGGTGTTTTGTATACCCTGGACCCCGTGGACCCCACCCGTGAAATCATGACCATCTCTTCGACCTGGGGATTGGGCGCGCCGGTGGTGGCTGGTGAAGTGACCACGGATCAGCTCCAGGTGGCCAGGCAATTCCCCTACCCTGTGCAGGATATGACGGTGGCGCGCAAAACCCAACGCCTGATGGCCAAACCCAGCAGTGGATGTGAATTTCAGCCCGTAGCCGAAGAGTTGCAGGCGAGCCTGTCGCTCTCTGACGCTCAGATCCGCAAGCTGGCCGATGCCGCCCGGTCCATCGAACGCTATTTCAAATGTCCCCAGGATATCGAATGGGCCTTTGATCACAATGACCAGCTGTATATTCTCCAGGCCCGGCCGCTGAATGTCCGTTCCGGCATCGCGCCAGTGGTGTGTGATATCGCCGCGGTCACCGAGCACTACCCGATCCTCTTCTCCAACAAAGGCGTCATCGTTCAAAACGGCATCGCCGCCGGCAAAGTCTTCGTGGTACAGCAGGATAGCGATCTGGATCAGTTCCCCAACGGCGCCATCCTGGTGGCCCGTGAGACTTCGCCGCGCTTTGCCAAGGTGGCCCGCAAAGCCAGCGGGATTATCACCGACATCGGATCGTCCACCGGGCACATGGCGGCCATTGCCAGGGAGTTCCGGATTCCCACCATCGTCAACACCGAAGTGGCCACCCAACTGCTCCATTCGCGGCAGGAAATCACTCTGGACGCCCAGGAAAACGTGGTCTATGTCGGCCGCATCAAAGAGTTATGCTACTACGGTTTCATGGAGGAAGCATTCGAGGAGAGTTACGAGTACCGTTTACTGCGACGGGTGCTGAAGAAGATCACCCCGCTGAACCTGGTCGATCCCCAGGGAAAAAATTTCCAGCCCGAGGCCTGCCGCAGTTTTCACGACATCACGCGCTTCATCCATGAAAAAGCAGTGGAAGAACTGGCCAACTTCAACTTCCGCCAAGGCATGGAAGAAGAAGCCGCCGCCCGCAAGCTAAAAACCGACATTCCCCTGGATTTGGTCATTATCGATATCCGCGACGGCTTGAGCCATGCCGGCGACGGCCCCACCGTCACCCAGGACCAGGTGCGCTCCATCCCCATGCGGGCCTTTCTCAATGGTTTAGAGGCGCCGGGGATCTGGAGCCGGGACCCCATGTCCGTGGATTTCAGCAGTTTCATGTCCAGCCTGACCCGCACCTTCGCGGCCCAACACGCCAACCCCCAGTACATGGGGCAAAACCTGGCCGTGATCTCCGCCCACTACGCCAACATTAATCTGCGCCTGGGCTACCACTTCAACATGATCGATGCCTACATCGGCGACCAGCTCAACGACAACTACGCCTACTTTCGCTTTCTGGGCGGTGTTACCGATCCCACGCGCCGCTCCCGCCGGGCACGGTTCATTTACGAGACCTTGTCCCAATCCAATTTCAGCGTGGATCTGCGCGGCGATCTGGTGATCGGGCGCATCAAAAAACTTGAAAGGACCATGATGGAGAAGAAGATGTTTCTGCTCGGACAACTCGTAGGCTTCACCCGCCAGTTGGACGTAAAGATGACCAGCGACCAGCAGATCAGCTACTTTACCAAGCAATTCGAAGAGCTGGCCAAGATCGAGGAACCCTTGAATGAGTTGGGGAGACAGACGCCATGAACATTGAAGCAAAAACCAAGATTCTTGTGCTAGATGACGAACCCATTGTCCTCAAACGATTGGGACCGGCGCTGGAAAAAGCGGGCTATGTGGTGGAAGTCTACTCCCGCAGCGCGGATGCCTTCAATCGCATCCAGGAGGCTGAGTTTGACATCGTGATCACCGACCTCAAAATGGAGGGCCTGGATGGGATGCAATTTCTACTCGAAGTCAAAGAACGCTCCCCGCGCACGGAAGTCATCGTGATCACAGGCTTTGCCACCATGGAGACCGCCCGAGAATCATACCAGAAAGGGGTGTTTGACTTCTTAGCCAAACCCTTCAAGCTGGGCGACATTCTGGAAACGGTGAAAAAAGCGCGGCTCAAAATGGAACAGACGCACCAGGCTTGATACCGCGCTTGTACCAATGGTGATGAAGGCAGTCGACACAGCATGATAACGACACCCCCTAAAGCACAGATGATTCTCTCCTCGCCGGATGATTTGGCTTTGGCCGTGCGCGCCCTGCGGCAACGGCCGCGCTTGACCATCCGGCTCTGCGTGGCCCTGGGATTCATGGGGACCTTTGTCTTGATCTGCATCATGACCGGAGCGGCCATGATCTTCATGTCCAAACTGGGCGCCAAGGAGATGTTCATCGAAAAAGCCGGCAATTACACCTTTGAAATTCAACAGGCCCGACGTTTCGAGAAGAATTTTCTGCTTTACGGCACCGATCTGGCCGACGCCCTGACTTATGTTGGCAACGCCAAGGAAATCTTAAATACCGAGCGAGAAGATTTTCGCGCCATCATCGGAGCTAAAGCCTATACCCAGATGGCCGCCAACCTGGACCACTATGATGCGCTGCTCAAAAGTCTGGAGAAGACCGCCGGCCCAACCAACGCCCACAATGAAGAAGCTTTAAACGCGCTGCAGGCTGAACTGCGGCGCTCCGGCGCCGAACTGGTGGCCGATGCCGCCAATGCTGTGGACAAGGAACGCCTGAGCTTTCACCGCTGGCTGCATTCGGCCAAGATCATCGCCGCCTTTTTTCTGATCCTGATTCTGATCTTCGAGATCCTGATCGTCACCTTCATCGCCCGGCAGATATTTCTACCCTTCAAGCGCTTTGAAAACTACATGCGCCGTATTGCCGAAGGCGACTTTTCACCGGTCACGCCAGTCAAAAAATTTCAGGACGAATTCTCGGACCTGGCCGTGGCCGTCAACCGCATGCTCAAGGAGATCCAGGATCGTGGTAACCAACTGGTGGAATCCCGTAAAATGGCGGCCATCGGCACCCTTACCGCCGGCATCGCCCATGAGATCAACAACCCCTTGAACAATATCAGCCTGACGGCCGAGGCCTTGATTGACGATTTCCAGGCCCTGGGCGAAGAAGAAAAACTCGAAATGCTCAAGGAGATTTCCGGGCAGGTGGAGCGGGCCGCCGCCACGGTGGCCAACCTGCTGGACTTCACCCAACGGGACCGCAGCGCTTTCAAACCCCTGGCCATCCGTGACGTGATCACGGCCTCCGCGGCGCTATTAAACAGCGAATTGGCGCTCAACCACATCACGTTGAAGGTCAGCGAAGAAGATCATCTGCCGCTGGTCCTGGGCCATTTCCAAAACCTGCAACAAGTATTTCTGAATCTCTTCATCAATGCCAAAGAGGCCATGCCCGAGGGCGGTGAACTCGACGTGCACTGCACCCTGCAAGGGGATTTGGTGCGCGTCGATATCCGCGACACCGGCATCGGCATCCCCGAAAGACACCTCAGCCGCATCTTCGATCCCTTCTTCACCACCAAAGAGGTGGGCAAAGGCACGGGCCTGGGGCTCTCGGTCAGCTTCGGCATCATCGAACGCCACCACGGCACCATCAGCGTCAAAAGCGAAATCAACAACGGAACAACTTTCACCATTTTACTGCCGGTTGTTAAAGGCTGAATAGAATACGCTGCCAGTACCCCACATCGATCCACCGATCAAATTTAAAGCCGACCTCTTTGAAATGAGCCACCTTCTGGAATCCGAGCTTTTCATGAAGCCCAACGCTGGGGCCATTGGGCAGAGCGATCCCGCCCATTGCCGCATGAACGCCTTTGGCCTTCAATTCCTGAAGAAGTTGATGATAGAGCTCGTAACCGATTCCATGCCCACAGCGATCCGGGCGGACATAGACCGTGGTCTCAACAGAGAATCGATAGGCCGTCCGCTCCCTCCATTTGCCGGCATAGGCATAGCCGACGATTTCATCATGTAACTCAGCCACCAGCCAAGGCAATGGGAATGACTGCACCCGTTGAATCCGTCTCGCGATCTCGGCGGGAGATACCGGCTCTTCTTCAAATGTAATCGTGGTTTGCCTGATATAATGGTTGTAAATTTCGGCGATGGCCGCGGCATCTGAGGAAAAGGTTTCTCTGATGTTTACTTCTTTTTGCTGCTGCGTGTCTTTATTGACCATCGGGACAGCTCGAATCCGGATTTTATTGTCCACTTTTCTTGGGTAGGTGCTCGGCCGAAGTCAGTCGCTTGTTCGCTCATCGATATACATCTTTCCGATGACCGACTTTAATCACCCATACCGTAAGCTCGTTATCCTGTATCGAATATATGATTCGATAGTTCCCTTGGCGGATACGGTAGAATTCATGACCAGTGAGTTTTTCGCAGCCCATGGGCCGGGGAACATTTTCAAGCTGTTCAATTCGCGAAAGGATTTTTTTCAAATCGGCTTTGGGTATTTGCTTGAGCTCCTTCCAGACCGATTCCTTGAAAAATATCTCATATCCGGCCATCTTTTTTCAGCCTTTTCAGCATTTCAGAAAAACTGATCAGCGGCTCATTGGCCTTTTCTTCAAAAGCGGCAATATCCTCGGCATCTTCCGCAAGCGCCGCTTTGACCGCTTCATTGACGAGATCGGAAATTGATTTCGATGTTTCTATTGATTTTAATTTTAAGGCTTTGTGAATAAAAGGCTCGAAATACACAGTTGCCCGTTTTGCTGGGGTTGCCATAATGTCACCTCCAATCCGTATGGTACTATAGCGTCTTGACGTTATGACGTCAATGGTAAGGCTATCGAAACTTAGACTACAAGCTTTATCGGCCCTGCTGTTGTTTAGCGGGGTCTGAACGAAGCCCTTTAGCCTATAGCCCTATATCGGGGATGTTTGTATGCACCGCCGTCATTTCCGAAAAGCGTTCAAGGACCGCAGTCCCTACTAATAGAGGGTGCAAAGATTCCTAACCCTACTGGCTGTTTTGCCGTAGTTTTCAAAACTCGCGACAGGGTCGGCATGCAAGGCCCCAAAAGGCCAATTGCTTGAGGATCTGATCTACCAGGGGTTGGAGCCGCGCCTGGATGGACGGGCTCAAGTCCAGGCCTGTGGCGATGGTGTGGGGCTGGATGCCGATGAGGGCGATTTGGGCGGGCAGCTTGTCCAGGAGCCGGGCCGCGGCCAGGACATCCATCAGCCCCATGTGATGCAGGCAATCCTTGGTGCCGGATAGGGCGGGAATTTGGCCATTGAGCAGGACGCTGATATAGCCCGGCTCGCGATTGAAATTAACGGTATCCACGAAGAGTACCTGGTCGCGGCCTTCGATAAAGGGCAGCAGATCCAGGCCCGAGGTGCCGCCGTCCACGATTTCCAGTTCGGGCGGAACCACGAAGTTCTCCTGGATATACTTCACGACATGGATGCCGACGCCCTCATCGCGCATTAGAATGTTGCCGAGGCCGATGAGGGTTGTTTTTAAAGACATCTAATGATCTTTCTTGGGCCGGCCCTTTTTTATCCGCAGTGACATTAATTTTTGCGCTGGATGAGCCTTTTTAGCTGATTCTTTTACGTTGTTATACCGTTCACCCAAATCAAACAAGATTTCTCCCGCCAAGGCGCAAAGACCGCAAAGAAATGTATGGTTTCTTGGCGTTCTTGGCGCCTTGGCGAGAGTCTATTTCCTTCAAATGAGCTATCCTCTGATCTTATAAAGCTTACAATAGAGAGCGGAGATGGATTTACAATCTACTTCTCCGCGCTCTCTGCATCCTCTGTGTCCTCCGTAGTAATCATCTCAGATGAAGATGTTATTTTGGATGAATCTGGCATTTGCTCCTTATCCCGGCCCACTCCCCAGCCGGAGGAGCAGTCACTACGCGCCTGCTTCTTTGCTTCCCGCTTGGCCGAATAGACTATGACCCACATGGAAGGTGGTTTCATTTTACTCTTTCTCACAGCGCCTTCACCCTCACAATGGGTTTGCCTTCGGCATCCACCATATGGATAGCGCAAGCCAGGCACGGATCAAAGGAGTGAATGGTGCGCACGACTTCCAGGGGCCGTTCGGGATCGGCCACGGGATTGTTGATCAGCGCGGCCTCGTAGGGTCCCATGGCATCGTCCTGGTTGCGCGGGCCGGCGTTCCAGGTGGAGGGCACCACGGCCTGGTAGTTTTTGATTTTGCCGCTATCGATCACGGTCCAGTGGGAGAGCGTGCCTCTGGGTGCTTCGTGGAAGCCAAAGCCGCGGATTTCGCCGGGGGGAAAAGTAAAGGGCGTAAAGGTCTGGAGATCGCCCTTGGCGATATTGTTCACCAGGGCCTGCCACTGGGTGTTGAGTTCGTCATAGAGCACGGCGGCGCGCACGGCCCGGGCCGCGTGACGGCCGATGGTGGAGTGCAGGGCCTGGGGCCCCACCTTGGCGCCGGCAATGGAGCTCACCGTTTCCAGCGCCATCTCCACGTACTTCTTGGTGGGCGCGTGACCGGCGGCGTACATGCACAGCACATTGGCCAGCGGACCCACCTGGGCCGGCTTGTCGTTGAAGGTGGGGGACTTGACCCAGGAGTACTTCCCATTGTCCTGGAAATCGGTGTAGTGCGGCTCGGTGGTTTCATCAAAGGGATGCCGGGTCCAGTCGTCTTGATACCAGGCGTGTTTGACGCTTTCCTTGACGCCGTAGCGGAAGAGTTCGGAGTTGAAATCGGCAATGGGTTTGAAGCTCTTCAAATCAGCGTTTTCAATATAGCCGCCGGGCAGGCTGAAGGTGGTGCCCTTGGTGTCCATGGGCATGTCGGGCACGGAGAGATAATTGGTGACGCCGGCGCCGTATTGGGTCCAGTCGGCGTACATGGCGCCCACGGCGCAAACGTCGGGCAGGTAGACATTCTTCACAAAGTCACCCACCTCGTCGATGATCGATTTAATGTAGTACAGCCGCTCCATGTTCAGGGCCGAGGAGTGCTCCATATTGATGGGGCTGGAAACGCCGCCCACGATCATGTTTTGAATGTGGGGGGTTTTACTGCCCAGGATGGAGACAATCATGTTGGCCTTGCGCTGGTACTCCAGGGCCTGCAGGTAGTGGGAGACCGCCAGCAGGTTGACTTCGGGCGGCAGCTTCATGGCTGGATGACCCCAATAGCCGTTGGCAAAGATGCCCAGTTGGCCGGAATTGACCAGGTTCTTGAGCTTCTCCTGGACCGCGCTCAGCTCGCGGTAGTTGTTCAGGGGCCACGACGAGAGCCCGTCGGCAATGGCGGCCGCTTTTTTGGGGTCGGCTTTGAGGGCCGAGGGGATATCCACCCAATCCACGGCCGAGAGAATGTAGAAGTGCACGATATGATCGTGCACCGCATGGGCGGCCAGAATCAGGTTACGGATATATTGAGCGTTCAAAGGCACTTCCAGCTTCAGGGCGTTCTCCACGGCCCGGCACGAAGCCAGGGCATGCACGGTAGTACAAACCCCGCAGAAGCGCTGGGTGAACATGGGGGCGTCACGGGGGTCGCGGCCCTGCAGGATGATTTCGATGCCGCGCCACATCTGACCGGACGACCAGGCATTGACCACTTTGCCGCCGTCCACTTCGCAATCGATGCGCAAATGGCCTTCAATACGGGTGATGGGGTCGATGGTGATTCTCTTTGCCATGGGACTTCTCCTTATGCATGTTTGGCTTGCCCGACGGCCGGCAGCACAGGATAACGTTTCACGAAATAAAGATAGGCCATCAGCTCAATGGCCACGATTCCGACAGTAATCAGGATTTCCGGCAAGGCCGGGAAGTAATGCCAGCCTGGTCCGGGGTTGAATCCTACCAAGTAAGTATCAAAACGATAGAGCGCGCCGGCCAGCAGCATCAGGGCCGCCGCGATAAAGAGCGTGCGCGGATTTTCCCGCCAGGCTTTGCTGGCCAGGAGAAGAAATGCGGCCAGATAACAGAAGTTCTCCAAAATAAACATGGCGCTGTTAAGATCCCCTTTGGCGATCAGATTCAACTGCCCGCGGGCCGCCAGATCGGCGAAGCGCAGGATCAAATAGACACCGATCACCCAGGCCATCACGCCCCCCATCTTTTTGATCAAATGGGTTTCAAAGGGCCGGCCGAAAAAGAGCGAAGACAAAAGCGATTCGAAGAGCGTCACGGCATAGCCCATGGCGATGGCCGAAAGCAGGAAGAAAAGCGGCAGCAAACCTGATTGCCACAGGGGCGAGACTTTATAGCCCGCGATAATCATCATGGCGCCCAGCGACGATTGATGCATGGTGGGCAGTAGAATACCGAAGGCCACGATCATGGGCAGCCAGCGCTCCACCCGCCTTTTAACGGATTGGGCGCTGTTGGAGCTCGGATGTCCTTCCATCACCGCGGGCGCTACCTCCAGCCACAAAACCACCACATAGGCGGCGATGCACAGGGCCACCTCCACCAGCACGGAGTTGAAATTGACATACCACGGAAAGAAAAGATGGTAGGCGTTCCAGTAACGGCCGATATCCAGAAAGATGGCCGCCGCCGCCAGGGTGTAACCAAAGGCGCTGGTCAGCACGGCCGAGCGAATCAGCGGGTGGTACTCCCAACGGTTGAAGATATAGACCAAAATGGCCGTGGCATAGCCGCCGCAGCCCAGGGCCGTGCCCACCAGTACATCGTAGGTAATCCAGATGCCCCAGGGATAGCCGTCGCTGAGATGGGTGACGGCGCCCAGGCCGTACCGGTAGCGCTGGATCATGAACACCACGCCGGTCAAGGCCAGCAAGGTCAATACGATGAAAGGTTTTGTGACGATTTTGCCCCCCAGGGGGCGATGGCTTTCCATCATCGTGCGCTCCTTCATGATCGCCTCCTCTCAGGGTAAATCTTTTTTGGTGGTGTGTCGGAAAACCAGGTAGAAGAGTACGCCCAGCACTGCGTATGGCCCGATCATCCCCTTATACAGAGTGTGCATGAGAGTCTCGGAATGGCTGGCCTGGGATTGGATCGGCAGCAGAGGCAGGCCCAGGCGTTCAAAGGGCACGCCGGCCAGCATGATCACCTGGGTGCCGCCGCCGTCCCGCTCGCCGAAGATATGCTGGCGGTATGGGGTCACCACCCGATGGCGCACCTCCTGGCCATCGACGCGGTGCAGCGGATAGGCGGCCGTCTGCCCAGGTACAAGCGCCAGGCGACGCCGGGCCTCTTTGAGCAGATCCTGCACATTGCCGAACACCGACCCGCCGTTGGGACAAAATTCGCAGCAGGCCGCATAGGCCCCGGCGGTAAGCCGGTGGGAGCACAGTTGGCATTTCTTGATCTGGGGAAATGGCGTGTCCCACTCGAACTTGGGGATATTGTAAGGGCAGGCGATCTGACAGTAGCGGCAGCCGATGCAATTGTCCGCATTGTACCGCACGATGCCGGATTGCGGATCTTTGGTCAGGGCTGATACCGGGCAGGCCGAGACGCAGGAGGGATCGACGCAATGCATGCAAAAGCGCCGGACAAAGGAGTAGCCGTCCTGCTCCCGGTCTTTGACCTGGCCAGTGCCGTTTTTATAGAGCTTGACGATGTTGTAGGTTTTGGCGGACAGATCCCGCGGATCATCCCACAAGCGGGTGGGGGTCGAACGCTCGGCCGGCAGATGGTTATACTCCTTGCACGCCACCATGCAGGCTTTGCAGCCCACGCAGACCGTGGCATCGTAGAGAATGCCCACGGCCTCGGGCAGACGTGCATTGGTTTCGCGCGCCAAGGCCGTCGCCGGCGCTATAGCGGCGGCAGCCATGGCACCACCCGCGGCGGAAACTTTAAAGAAGTCTCTTCGGCTGATACTCATGGCTTATTCCTTTTTCTTCGGCTCATCCTGGGCCGGGTTATTCTTTCCGATCTTGACGGCGGCCACTGCGCCGGCGCCGATGGCCGCGCCAGCCAATCCAGCCAATACTCCGACCGTGACCGCTGAAGTTCCTTGCCCCTGCTCAACTTCAATGGGTGCGTAAGTGTCGGGCGGCGTCAACCGCAGAACACGGCCGCCGGCCCGTCCTTTTTCTTCTCCTGTGGCCGATGGCAGCCCCGTGGGAGTAAAATGCTCCAGGCTGGCCATTTCCACCAGTGGTTTGGTAAAGCCGATTCCCTTTTCCGAACAACCAAAGCAGGGGCAGCCGGTTTCCACCGGCCAACTGCGGGCCCCCACATCGCCATACAGGATGGCCGGGCAGTTGTTGTAGGTCACCGGGCCTTTGCAGCCCAGCTTGTACAGACACCAGCCGCGGCGATGGCCGTCATCGTCAAACTGCATGGCAAAGCGTCCGGCGTCAAAGTGAGGCCGGCGCGGGCAGCCTTCATGAATCAGGCGACGATAGGCGAACAGAGGCCGGGCCTGGTCATCCAATGCCGGCAGTTTGTTGAAGGTCAAAATATAGAGCACGGTGGAGAGGAAATTATATGGGCTGGGCGGGCAGCCGGGAATGTTGATCACCGTGAATTTGCCCTCCAGGGCTTCGTGGGTGGCGACGGCGCCGGTGGGATTGGGCGCGGATGCGGCAATGCCGCCCCACGAGGCACACGAGCCGATGGCCACGATAGCGGCGGCATGCGGCGCGGTCTCCCGCAAAATATCCACCGCCGGGCGGCCGCCGATCTTGCAATAGATCCCACCATCTTTGAGCGGGATGGCGCCTTCGGTGACCAGCACGAATTTGCCCTTGTTGGCCTCAATGGAGGAGCGCTTGGCCGCTTCGGCCAGATGGCCGGAGGGGGTTGCCAGCGTTTCGTGGTAATCCAAAGAGATCAGGTTGAGCAGTAAATGCTCCACCGTGGGGTGGGTGGCGCGCAGCAAAGTTTCCGTGCAGCCGGTACACTCCTGGCCGGAAAGCCAGATGACCGGCGGGCGGCTGGGCGAGGTGACCGCCGCGGCGATCTTTTCGGCGGCGCTCAGGGGCAATCCCATGCTGGCGGCCATGATGGTGCAGTATTTCAAAAAGCTGCGGCGGGACACCAGCCCCAGAGGGCCTGGGTTCATTGCGGAATCATGATTGGCCATAGTTCCTCCCCAAGTGTTTAGTGATTGTTCGGTGCATCGCGAGCCTGCTTAAAAAGTCCTTTACCCGCCGGGGGCCTCCTGAAACCGTACCCTAGGGTGGGTGTTTAAACGCACCCGTTCCCTCAATGAAAAGAACGAAGAGCAAAATATGCTTCTTTGCGTGGCAATTCATCGTAAATAAAAAAGATTTCGGTGCTTCTAACAGTAAAGCCTGAACCAAGCAGAGCTTATAGGGAAATTATTCAGTTTGGAGGGGCGAAAAGGCTGTTACCCCTCTCGACCACTGCGATTGACTGGATGGCAAACGCTCATGACGGCATCCTCCGGCAAATCATTGGAAATGTCAACAAAAAATGAGGGCGATTTATTTTTTAATAATAGACTTAAATAAATGAGGGATGTCAAATTTCAGTCGGATGGAGCCACCGCATCCCCGCCACGTAAAAATGCGGGACGGGGATGGCCGAATAACCCCATACTTGATTCCGATCGGAAGGCCGGGGGGGCCGACAGCTATTCGCCAAAAATTACCGTCAGAATGCACACCCGGCCCTGTTTGGCCTTGAGCAGATGGGGGGTGGTGGAAAGATAGTAGGCCCAGGGTATTGCAGAGTTCGATGCGGGGGCCGATCTGCTTTTGGCAAGGCCCCTTGTTATGAGTGATAGTGCCAGTGAGATACTCGAAAAAGTCCTTGGCTCGAAGCAAAGCCGGTGGCCTCGTCAAAGTGGGAGATAGCCGGACCGGTGCGCCTATCAGTGGCGCTGGTTTGGCGGCCCAGGGGGTCATAATCAAAAGTAGTAGTAATGCCGGTTTTGCTTCTGCTTGCCATGACCCGGCCGTTGACGCTGATGGTGCGGGCATCGCTGGTGCTTTCCGGATAATCGATGGTCTGGGTTTGGGTGGTGCGCTCGATGATCGTGCGGCTGATGGTCGGGTTGCCGTGGATGTCGATGGCGATGGATTCGGCGCGTACGTTGTGTTCAATCAAGCCGCTGACGCGGGTGCGCTGAGTGGCCGCGGTGACGGCTGCGGGGTCGTTGGCATTGGGATAGACGCGCTGGATGGTTTGCTGCCACCAGGTTTGAAAAAGACAAAACGGAGGTTAAAGAAAAAATCGCCCCTCCTGAACCGCCGTCAGTCCATAATTTAGAGAGAAAAGCATAAAATCATAGACGTCCCCAATATTTCCGGTGGAAATTCCGGTGGTTGGATCATAGGAATAGGTGGTCACCAGGGGTTGACCACCGCTCAGGCGCGCCCATGTGCGAGTGGCAAGCGTGCAGCCGGAAGCACAAGAAACTTACGGACTGTCGTCGATAATTCAGTAAGGTGTCCCCCACCCCCCCTGGGATTTAGCGCTTTGGGGACCAATGACCAGCATGATCAAAAGAAGATTTGCGGTTGATGATACGAATTTATTAAGATCCGCAGAGTTCCGCAAAAAAATAAACATACCCTTGACGGCATATATCTTAATGGGTATAATTGCACCATGAAATGGGAAATTGAGTATACTGATGAGTTCGGCCAATGGTGGGATGGGCTTAGTGAAGGAGAACAAGAATCGGTGCGTGCCACTGTAAAATTGCTGGGTGCTTTTGGTCCCCAACTGCGTTTTCCACACTCTAGCGACATAACGGCCTCTCGTCATGGCAATATGCGTGAGCTGCGAATTCAACACAGTGGCCGGCCATATCGTGTACTCTATGCTTTTGATCCGCGTCGCTGCGCAATTCTTTTGATTGGTGGTGATAAAACCGGCAAGGATCGCTGGTATGAAAAATATGTGCCGATTGCGGATCGACTTTACAACGAACATTTAGAAACCTTGCGAAGGGAGGGCTCGAAAAATGGCACGTAAATTTGCTGAACTGGAAGCCAAAATGTCGGCGGAAGCCATCGCCCGTTCCGACGCCCGTTATCGGGAGATGCTTACGGAGATGCCGCTGCACGAATTGCGCCGTGCCAGGGGTTTATCTCAAGAGATGCTGGCGAAAGCTTTACAAATCAAACAACCGAATGTAGCCAAACTGGAAAAACGCACCGATATCTACATTTCCACTTTGCGTTCGACTATTGAGGCTATGGGGGGAGAGCTTGATATTGTAGCGCGGTTCCCAGACGGCGCAGTGAAAATTACAAACTTTTCGTCTATTGGCGAAAACAAAACAACTGCATCCTAAAGATCTTTAATCCGCTTACGGCGGCGGCAGGGGATGGAGCCGTAAATGTAGATTTCTGTTCAAATGCCCCCCCCGTATTTCACGGATGTTGAAATCATCTTCTTTGGGGAGATAAAAAACCCTGTTTTTTATGCAGTTACGCACAGATGATCCCTGGTCGTTCGAATGTTGGGGTTGAGCCTTAAACTGCCGTCAGTCCATAATTTAGAGAGAAAAGCATTAAATCACATAGGTCCCCAATATTCCCCAAGGGAACGGGAAGCCATAGGCTGAAGGCTGCAATTCGGTAATGGCCTTAATTAATATTCATGATAAAATACGGCATATGAATTCCAAGAAATCCCTGCATGAAGCCCTTAAAAAATACCAGGCGATTCTCAATGAAATCGATGATGGCGTCGGCGAAACCGATCTTAAAGGCCACCTGACTTACATTAACGATGCCGGCTGCCGGATATGGGGGTATCGCCGCAAGGAGCTGATCGGTTCCAGCTACAGAACCTATGTGGATGAGAAAGAAGCGGAGCTGCTGCGCCGGGAATATTCGAAGGTCTACCGCAGCGGCACTCCGACCCGGTTCGTACACGAAGTAATCCGTAAAGACGGCCAACGCATTCTGGTGGAGGATTCCGTATCGCCGATTCGCGCTGAGGATGGCACCATCACCGGTTTTCGATCTGTCCAACGCGACGTCACCGCACAGGAAAAGGCCCAGCGGGAAATTAATGAGCACCGGGCAAGATTGGAGGCCATTTTCGAAGGGGTCCAGGACGCCATTATCCTTGTAGATCCGGCCCGACGGGCCATTGAAGCCAATCCAAGCATGGAAAGCATCTGCGGTATCGGCATCCGGGAAATCAGAGGCATGATCCTGAGCGAAGCCCCAGGGCCGTGCAACAAGGGGTGCCGTGAAATCCTGAAGCAATCCATTGATATGAAAAAGAACATTCTCGGCCACCGGATCGAATGCGGCCATCATCAACGGGATCACCAGATCGTCAGCGTCAACAGCTCCCTGATTCTGGGCGACCAGGGCCATACGGCCGGCGCTGTCCTGGTGATCCGCGATATCACAATGCTCAATGATCTTCAGCGGGAACTGCGTGAACGCAACCAGTTTCAGAACCTCATCGGTCGCAGCAAACGCATGCAGCAAATCTACACTCTGTTGGAAGATCTGACCAATCTCGAAACTACAGTGCTCGTTACTGGAGAAAGCGGCACCGGCAAAGAGCTGGTGGCCAGGGCCCTGCATTATTGTGGTCAGCGCGCCTTCAAACCCTTTGTCACTGTCAACTGCACGGCCCTGGCCGAAAATCTTCTGGAAAGCGAACTCTTCGGTCATGTACGAGGCGCCTTTACTGGGGCAATCAAAGACAAGCAGGGGCGTTTCGAAGCCGCCGATGGCGGGACCATCCTGCTCGATGAGATCGGTGATATCTCGCCGCTGATCCAGCTCAAGCTGCTGCGAGTGCTTCAGGAAAAGATATTGGAGCGGGTGGGAGAGTCCACGCCCCGCAAGGTGGACGTCCGGGTGATCGCCTGCACCAACAAGGATTTAAAGGAAAAGGTTCGAGTGGGAGAGTTCCGGGAAGATCTTTACTACCGCCTCATGGTCGTTGAGGTAGCATTGCCGCCGCTGCGCGAGCGGCTGGAGGACATCCCGCTGCTGGTGGATCATTTCCTGGGCGATTTCAATCACCGCTTCAAAAAAGTGGTCGAGGGCATTTCCCAGGAGGTGCTCACCCAACTCATGCTTTACCCCTGGCCAGGCAATGTGCGCGAATTGGAACATGCCATCGAGCACGCCTTTATCCTCTGCCGGGGCCACCTGATCACTCTGGCCCACTTGCCTGCCGCCATTCGCGATTACAACTCGAAAAAAACCGGCAACTCACCGCCCCCCCTTCGGCCAAGAGATCCATAGGTGTCGATGATATCCATGCCATGTTGAAGCAAACCGACGGTAATAAAGCCAAAGCGGCCCGGCTCCTGGGCATCCACCGGCGCACCCTGTACCGCAAATTGACCTCCATCTGAATGATCATTATCAATCAACCACTGGCTGACTATCCATCGCAAGCACCCCAAGCCAACCGCATGTGGCATGCCACATATGTGTGGTGCACCTGATGTGTGGCATGCCACACGGTGCCGCCGCCGGCGCATGCCCGGTTTTGTCATAATCAATTGAATTTAAAATAAATTTAAGCATGATGAAATCGTCCCGTCGTGGCACAGTTCGTGAAGTGCCTGAAGCGTTGACTTCACTAACCATCTTCACCTTCGGGAGGATCAATCATGACCGCAATTCGATATTCGTTGAAATGGAACCGTTGCGCCGCAATTTGCTTTCTATCTTTGATTATTGCTTCCTTGGGAGGCTGCGGCATGTTTGACAGTAAGAATGACCCCGTCAGCAATTCGGCCAGCAGTAGCAGCAGTAGCAGTGGCGAGGCGTTGATCTACGGCACTCAACAGGGCGATGTCGAGTGCGCCGATGAGACTACCATGGTCGCCTGCCGGGGGATTCCCTATGCCGCGCCGCCAGTGGGGGATTTGCGGTTTGCCGACCCACGGGATCCGGTTGTGCACACCAGCACGCTGAATGCCACGACCTTCGGCAATATCTGCCCCCAGACCGCCGGCACCTTCGGCAATACCGGCAGCACTACTGAGGATTGTCTCTATCTCAATATCTTCAAACCCACAGCGAAACCTGAAAGCGGGGCCTATCCCGTGATGGTTTGGATTCACGGCGGCGCGCTGATTATCGGCAGCGGCAGCGAACCGGGCTATGATCTGCCCGCACTGGTCAACGACGGCGTGATCGTGGTGACGCTGAATTACCGTCTGGGCGCCTTGGGCTTTTTAACCAATGCTGCATTGGGCGATGACAGCGGCAACTATGGCTTAAAGGATCAGGTCCAGGCCCTGCGCTGGATTAAGGCCAACATTGCGAGCTTTGATGGCAATCCGGACAATGTGACCATTTTCGGGCAATCTGCGGGCGGCCATAGCGTGCTATCGCTGTTGGTCTCCCCGGTGGCGGATGAGGGCCTGTTTCACAAGGCGATTGTGGAAAGCGGCGCCTACAACCCGACGCAAATGTCCGTGGCCGTAGCCCGCACCGCATTCTATGACCACATGGTTACGGCGCTGGGCTGTACCGGCAGCGATGCGGAGATCCGCGCCTGCCTGAGAGGCTCGGCCACCACCGTCGAGAAAATTCTGGCCGCCCAAGGCAATGTCTGGCCGCTGCCGACCTATGGCAGTACCTTTTTGCCGCAATCCATCGAAACCGCCTTGGCCGGTGGTAATGTTGCACCCGTGCCCGTAATGCTTGGCAGTACCCTGAATGAAGGCACGCTGTTTACCGCCTTGGACATTGTGGGGCGTTATGTCTATCAAAAGATTTCCTATCCGGGTGGCGGCAGTTATTACGAAACCGAAGACGAATACAGAGGCGGCGGCACCAGCGAAAAAGGTTATGGGGTGTTCAAATTGCTGGCCACCGATGCCCGTGTGGATGGATCGCTCTACACATCCATTGGTGATCGATACCTGGCCAATTATGCGACTGATGCGAACCACCGCTATCGCAAAGCCTTATCGGATATGGACACCGACTTCCGCTTTGCCTGCAATTCTTCGCGCCTGGTGAACTACCTGACCGGTGGTTCCCATCCGATTTATAAGTATTGGTTTACCGATACCACTTCGGCGGCCTTGCCCAGCGCTCCCGGTGGAACGCCGCTGACCACCAGCATCGCAGGAATACTGGCCTATTATGCAGGTGTGAGCTATGCCACGACGGATGTATTCAGCCTGGGAGCGACCCATGCCAATGAAATTCCCTATGTCTTCGGCAAGGTGGAAGCGCGAGGCGGCAGCGCGGATCAAATCGCTCTCTCCACCGCCATGACCAAGTACTGGACAGCATTTGCCAAAAACGGTGATCCCAATTACGCTGGCGGGGTCCAATGGGATCCCTTTACAATGGGCGAATTTGTGCTGAATCTTGCGGCAACCGGCCCAGCTGCTTCGAGTGAGGTCGATTTCGACGCGACCCACCGTTGCGCCTGCTGGAATGGCATATGGAATGATGGGAACACCGATGCCTGCTTTGACTAGCAGATGGCAGCCCCCCCCTGGAGCAAACAACATGCTCCTGCCGGAGCATATGAGGTACAGCGCGTATGCTCCGGCCCTGAAGTGTTCAAAATACTCAAAGCCTAAAACAAAATCATCGAAACATGACGGGCCCCCGCCAATAAAGCAGCGAAATGCAAGCGCTCGCCGAACTGATCACCCACACCCCCATCAAGGGCGAACAGATGGTTCGCTATTAGGGCTATTATTCCTACAATGCCAGGGGCATTCGCAAAACGGCTACTCACTGTAGATCACCGCTAGGATGCGCGCCCGGCCCTGTTTGGCCTTGAGCAGATGGGGGGTGGTGGAGAGATAGTAGGCGCTGTCGCCGGGCAGCAGCTCAAAATGTTCCTGGCCGATATCGAGCGCCACGATGCCTTCCACCACATAGATAAACTCTTCGCCGGCGTGCACGGAACGCTCGTCGCTCTGGATTTCTTCCAGTTGCACCATCAATGCTTCCATGTGGCGGCCTTTGACTTCGGGCGCCAGGCTCATGTAGGTGTAGGCGGAGCGCTGGCCATGGGCGGATGACGAACGCGTCACCACTTTACGTTCATCCTTGCGCGTGATGGCATAAAGCTTTTGGCCTTCACCGGCGATGAGCCGCTGCAAGGCGCTGTCCAGGGCTTTGCTGAGTTTGATGATGGTGCCCAGTTGGGGACTGACGGCGTTGTGCTCAATCTCTTGTAAAAGCTTTTCTTCGAAGCCGGTCAAATGGGACAGTTCGGCGATGGAGATCCCCTTTTCTTCCCGCAACCGCCTGATGCGGTCGCCGATCTGCTCCTGGCAAGGGCTATCGCAAGCGCTGATATCACCGGTGAGATCTTCGAAGTAATCCATATGAATGGGGGGTTTTTCTTCGGATGCCATTTTTGCTCTCCTTCTACCTTCCACCTTCAGTCTACTCCGGAAACTTCTGCCCCGGCTGCTCCTTGCGTTTGGCCTTGCGTTCCTTGAGCCCCGGCCGTGCATAGCGGGGATGGCCCGCTTTGAGGGTGCGACCGTTGATCACAGCTTCGGAGCGCAGGCGGTGCCCCACGGTTTTCTCCAGCTGGCGCCCCAACCAGAGAATGCGATCTACGTCATAACCGTGTGTGATGCCCATTTCGTCGACCTGCACCAGCAAATCTTCCAGGCACACCAAGCCCACATAGCGGGGATCGTCATAGTAGTACTCGCCGGTGCCGGGCACCGGGCAGTCATCCAGGAAATTGGCCGGCTGGCCGCCCAGGCCGCCCAGGGTGGCTTCGAAGTGGCAGATGCCGGCCTGCAGGGCAGCCAAAATCGAAGCCGAAGCCACGCGCTTGGTTTCGTGGAAATGGGCGATGTGCAGGCGGGCATCGGGGATGGCGTCCAGGATCATGGAAAAGTACCGGTAGACTTCGGGCGCCGAGGCGCTGCCGTCGTGGTCGGCGTGCTCGATATCATCGGCGCCGATGGCCAGGAAGTGTTTGGTGAATTCCACCGCATCTTCCAGCTTGGTCGCCCCGCCGATGGGGCTGCCCCAGATGGTGGAGACCGTGCCGCACATCTGGATGCCGGCATCCTTGCACTTTTTGATGCAGCGTTCGGCCTCGGCCCAATACTCGGGCAGGGTGCAGCCGGAGTTGGCGAAGTGATGTTCTTCTTCGGTGGAGACCATCATCAGGACCCGGTCCGGGCCGATGCCCTGGGCTTTTAGCTGGATGGCGCGGTCCACGGCCGGTTCGCGGATGGTGATGGCCGTGAGCACCAGTTCATCATACTTGATGCCTTTGCGGGCGCAGCGCTCCCTGAAGCGGTCGCTGCGCAGGTGCTTAAAGAGGGTTTCGGCATCCTCGAATTGGGGCATGAGGAAAGGGTTGCCCAGATTGGTCACTTCAATGTTGTGGCAGCCGGCGAAGATCAACTCTTCCAGGTAGAAGATCTTAGCCCGGGTGGAGATGAACTTCTCCAGATGCTGGAACCCGTCACGGATGGTGATGTCGCCGATGGTCACCTTGCGCGGCATGCGCGGGAAGATCTTCCAGTAATCGTATTCGGTCATTGGGGGGCCTTTCGTTGGTTCGTTAAATAAAAATTTTAAGTTTAAAGTCTTAAGTTTAAAGTTAAGGAATACTGCCGATTGGCTATGGAAGTAGGTCGCGTTGATATTCTATCAACGCGATGTTCTTCCTAAATGTAGTCATCTAGCTTCAAAAGATAATCAATAACTTTAATTCCACCAAAGAATGCGGCGACAAAACACAGTACAGCAACAATTATTATCGGCGGAATAGAAATTTGTCCTAATATGGCCTGTGCAGTGCAAGTCGTGCCCGCGCCCAAAATGGCACCCAATATTCCATGACCAACACGCTTTTCTATTTTATCCATACCGCTTCGATCTATTCTGTCGCGTTGGTGGACCGTTAACGCGACCTACGCCCAACGTGCTATTTACCCAATCAACCAATCAACGAATCAACCAATCAACGCTTCCAACTTCTGCCTTCAGTCTTCGGCCTTCAGCCTTCTACCTTCTACCTTCCCCTTACTTCCCCTTATACACCGGCTTGCGCTTCTCTCGAAACGCCGCCAATCCCTCCAGGCGATCCTCGGTGGGAATGCACAGCCAATACGCATTGGACTCGATGGCCAGGCCGGTGGCCAGATCGGTCTCCAGGCCGCGGTTGATGGCGTACTTGGCCTGCTCCACGGCAATGGGGCCGGACTGGCAGATCTCTTCGGCCAGGGCCCGGCACCGCGGCATCAGCTCCTGGGCTGGATATACATGATTGACCAGACCGATTCGCAATGCTTCGCGGGCATCGATGCGTCGGCCGGTGAAGATCAGCTCCTTGGCAATGCCCCTGCCCACCAGGCGCGGTAACCGCTGGGTGCCGCCGGCGCCGGGAATGATGGCCAGCCGCGTTTCGGTCAGCCCCATGGTGGCGGTTTCCGATGCCAGGCGGATATCGGCGGCCAGGGCCAGCTCGGTGCCCCCGCCCAGGGCCACACCGTTGACGGCGGCAATTACCGGCTTGGGGAACTGTTCCACTTCGTCCATCAAACGCCGGATGTTGAAGATAAAGGCTTTGACCTGCTCTGGGCTCATGCCGGCGCGCTCCTTGAGATCAGCCCCGGCGCTGAAGGCTTTGTCACCGGCGCCAGTGATGATCACCACCCGCGCGGCTGGATCAAAGCGCAGGGCCGCCATGCGTTCGCCCAAAGCATTGACCATGGCCACATTGAACGAATTCATCACCTCAGGGCGGTTGAGGGTCAGGGTGGCGATGTTGTCTTTTACTTCACTGATGATCAGTTGTTCTTCCATAGGGTGATCCTTTAAGTTTAAAGTTCAATGTTTTAAGTTTTAAGTTAAGGTGTTGCATCTTATTGGATATCAAGCAGAACATTTATGTAAAGCAATATCTAATCGACAGCATTCCTCAACTTAAAACTTTAAACTTAAAACTTAAAACTTTTCCTCTAACAGCCAATATGCCTCGAAATCACAATCCGCTGTACTTCCGATGTCCCCTCGCCGATCTCCAGCAGTTTATGATCGCGGTAGAATCGCTCCACGTGGTAATCCTTCATGAGGCCGTAGCCGCCGTGGATTTGCACGGCGTGGTCGGCCACGCGGCCCATCAGTTCGGAGCAGTACAGCTTGGCCATGGCCGCTTCCTTGGCAAAGGGGCGATGGTGGTCCCGCAGCCAGCAGGCTTTGTAGAGCAAATTGCGGCCGCATTCGATTTCGGTAGCGCAATCGGCCAGTTTGAAGGCCACAGCCTGGAACTTGGAGATGGGCTGGTCAAACTGGACACGGGTTTTGGCATAACGCAAGGCTGCCTCATAAGCGCCCACGGCACCCCCCAAGCCCATGGCGCCGATGGAGAGACGGCCGCCATCCAGAGTCTGCAGCATCTGATGAAAGCCATCGCCGGGCTGGCCCAGGATATTCTTCTCGGGCACGCGCACGTCGTCGAAGTAGAGTTCGGCGGTATTGGAGGCGCGCCACATCATCTTGCCCTTCATGGCCACGGCCTTGAATCCGGGCATGCCGGCTTCTACCAGAAAGCAGGTGTACTCGGGTTTGCCGCCGCGCTGGCCGGTGACGGCCTGTACGGTAACGCCCAGGGTCAGATCACAAGCCGCATTGGTGATGAAGATCTTCGATCCGTTGAGCACCCAGTGGCCGCCGTCCTTGACCGCCGTGGTCTTGCTGCCACCGGCATCCGAGCCGGCCGTGGGTTCGGTCAGGCCAAAACCCCACAAGGCTTCGCCCCGGCACAGGGGCGGCAGTAATCTTTTCTTCTGCTCCTCGGTGCCGAAGTAGTAAAGCGGTCCTATTCCTAAGGAGTTGCCGGCCGCAATGGTGGCGGCCTGGGAGCCGTCCACGCGGGCGATCTCCTCCACGGCGATAATATAGGAGAGATAATCCAGGGCCTGGCCCTCATAGGGTTCGGAAACGAACATGCCAAAAAGTCCGATTTCGCCCATTTTGCGGGTGAGCTCGGCGGAGAAATGCTCGCGTTCATCCAGTTCCACTGCCAGGGGCGCAATCTCTTTTTCGGCAAAAGAGCGCACCTCCCTGCGGATCATCTCCTGCTCGCGGGTTAAGTCAAAGTCCACTGAATCTCCTCCATTGGGGGTTTGAGAGGAAAGGTCAATTCGAAATTGAGTATCCCATCGGCTTTGTTGGGGTGTCAAGCTGGGTGTTCGTTGATTCGTTGATTCGTTGATTGGTTGATTCGTTTTTTCATCATTTCCCTCGTTCTCACGCCTGCAAAGGAATGCATAACTTTATCGCGCCATTGCTACGCGGATCTTGGAAACAAATCGACCAATCAACGAATCAACCAATCAACGAATCAACGGTCCAGTTGACGCCGACCCCAAAAACGGAAATGATGAATAGAGCACTCAGATTTCCTCCCGCGCCGGGCGATATTTGATTTGGAAGCTGCCGGCGGCCGCAACCATAACCCAGGAGTGGAATCCGCATGTCGATTCAAAACGTCGTTTATACCCCCAAAAACGCCGTCCGGGTGGTCACGGCCACCTCCCTGTTCGATGGCCATGATGCGGCCATCAACATTTACCGCCGCATGCTGCAGGCCAATGGGGTGGAGGTGATCCATCTGGGCCACAACCGCTCCGTGCAGGAGATTGTCCAGGCGGCCGTCCAGGAGGATGTCCAGGGGGTGGCGGTCTCCTCCTACCAGGGCGGCCATCTGGAATTTTTCAAATATCTGGTCGATCTCTTACGAAAGGCCAGCGCGCCCCACATAAAGGTGTTTGGGGGTGGTGGTGGCGTCATTGTGCCCACCGAGGTTCGGGAACTGGAAGCCTATGGCGTGGCCAAGATCTATACGCCCGAGGACGGGACCCGGATGGGTTTGCAGGGCATTGTCAACCACATGGTGGAGCAGCTCGATTTTTCCAGAATCCCTGCTTCGGACCAGATCAGCTTGCAGGGGCTGTCTCCCAACAACCCTCTTCTATTGGCCAATTGGATTACGGCCATCGAACATTACGCCCTCACCACAGCCATTTCTCCTTTGAGAGCTCAACTGCAATCCTTGGCCAACCAACGGCCGGTGCCCGTGGTGGGCATCACCGGCACCGGCGGCTCGGGCAAATCGTCGCTGACCGATGAGCTGGTCCAGCGCCTGTTGCTCGACCTGAAACAAATCCGCGTGGCGGTTTTCAGTGCCGACCCCTCGCGCCGCAAAAGCGGCGGAGCGCTTCTGGGCGACCGCATCCGCATGAATGCCATCGACAGCGAGCGGGTCTATATGCGCTCTCTGGCCACCCGGCAATCGCGCAATGAGATACCCGAAGCCATGCCAGACATCGTGCTGGCCGCCAAGGCCGCGGGCTTTGATCTGGTGATCCTCGAAACCGCGGGCATTGGCCAGGGCGACTCCAGCATCACGGATCTGGCCGATCTCTCCATTTATGTCATGACCAGCGACTTCGGCGCCGCCTCCCAGCTGGAAAAAATCGACATGCTGGATTTCGCCGATCTGGTGGTGATCAACAAATTTGAGAAACGGGGTAGTGAGGATGCCCTGCGCGACGTGCGCAAGCAGGTGCAGCGCAACCGCAAGGCGTTTGAACTCGCCCCTGAGGAGATGCCTGTTTTCGGCACCATCGCGGCCCGTTTCAATGATGACGGGGTGACGGCGCTCTACCATGCCTTGCTGGACCGCATTGCCGCCAAAACCGCTGTGAGCTTTGCCTCAGGACTTGCCAAACCGGCCGGCCGGGTATCCAGCAGCCCGGCCATCATTATCCCGGCCGAGCGCACCCGCTACCTGGCTGAGATCGCCCAATGCGTGCGCCGCTATCACGAAACCACCGAACAACAAACTGCTTCCCTGCGCAACGTGACCCATCTGGAGCAAGCGGTCGCGACGTTGAAACAAAACTTGACGAGCGGAAACCGTGACCAATTGCTGGGCGAGCTGCATCAGGCCGTGGAGCAGGCCCGCCAGGCGGTTGATCCGGCCAATGAGCGGCTCCTGGCCGAATGGCAGAAGATTCGGCAGGCTTACGCCCAGCCGGAGCTGGTTTACCCCGTACGCGATGGCGAGGTGCGCGCCGAGCTACGCAGCGAATCCCTGGCTCGCAGCGCCATTCCCAAGATCGCCCTGCCCGGCTTTGACGAGCCGGGGACACTCTTTCGCTGGCTGCGGCGCGAGCATCTGCCGGGCTTCTTCCCTTACACGGCCGGGGTCTTTCCGCTCAAACGCACGGGCGAAGATCCCACCCGCATGTTCGCCGGCGAGGGTGACCCGGCCCGCACCAACCAGCGCTTCAAGCTGCTGTCGGCCGACAGCGATGCCAAGCGGCTCTCCACGGCTTTTGACTCGGTGACCCTCTACGGGTTCGATCCGGAGCGGCGGCCGGACATCTACGGCAAGATCGGCAATGCCGGGGTGAGTGTCTGCTCCTTAGACGACGTTAAGACGCTCTACGACGGGTTTGATCTGTGCAGCCCGAACACGTCGGTTTCCATGACCATCAACGGACCAGCCCCCATCATGCTGGCCATGTTCTTCAACGCCGCCATTGATCAGCAGGTGGCGCGTTTTAGCGCTGAGAGCGGCCGGGCGCCCGATGCCCAGGAGTATGCAGCCTTAAAGGCGGAAACGCTCGCCACTGTGCGCGGCACGGTGCAGGCCGATATTTTAAAAGAAGACCAGGGCCAGAACACCTGCATCTTCTCCATCGATTTCGCTCTCAAGATGATGGGCGATATCCAGCAGTACTTCGTGGAAAACAACGTGCGCAACTTCTACAGCGTTTCGGTCTCGGGCTACCACATCGCCGAGGCGGGCGCCAATCCCATCTCCCAACTGGCGTTCACTCTAGCCAATGGCTTTACCTACCTGGAGTACTACCTTTCCAGAGGCATGGCCGTGGACGATTTTGCGCCCAATCTCTCCTTTTTCTTCTCCAACGGCATGGACCCGGAGTACACGGTCATCGGCCGGGTGGCGCGGCGCATCTGGGCCATTGCCCTGCGCGATCTGTACGGCGCCGGACCACGCGCCCAGATGCTCAAATACCATATCCAAACTTCGGGCCGCTCCCTGCACAGCCAGGAGATTCAATTCAACGACACTCGCACCACCTTGCAAGCCTTGTGCGCCATCTACGACAATTGCCAGAGCCTGCACACCAATGCCTATGACGAAGCCATTACAACGCCCACCGAAGAGTCCGTGCGCCGGGCCCTGGCCATTCAATTGATCATCAACCGCGAGTGGGGCCTGGCTAAGAACGAAAACCCGCTGCAGGGCAGCTTTATCGTAGAGCAGCTCACCGACCTGGTGGAAGAGGCCGTGCTGGCCGAATTCGACCGCATCACCAGCCGCGGCGGCGTGCTGGGCGCCATGGAGACCGGGTACCAAAGAAGTAAAATCCAGGAAGAGTCCATTTACTACGAAACCCTCAAGCATACCGGCGACCTGCCCATCGTGGGCGTCAATGTCTTTCGCAATCCCCATGCGGCCCAAGGCCCCACGAGAGAAGCCCTCCCCATTACCCTGGCCCGCTCCACACCTGAAGAGAAAGAGTCCCAACTGGCACGTCTGGCCGCCTTCCACCAGCGCCACGCCGCACGCGCGCCCCAGGCCTTGGAGCAATTGCGGCAAACCGCTCTTGCCGGCGGCAATATCTTCACGGCATTGATGGAGTGCGTGCGCTATTGCAGCCTTGGGCAGATTACCCAGGCGCTGTATGAGGTGGGGGGGAAGTATCGGAGGAATATGTAGTGCCGTTAGCCCGTGGCCCGTTAGCCCGTGTGCCCGTAAGCCCGAAGCGGGCTTCTACGAAATCTAAATATTCAACGCAGGGTTCGCGGGGGGCGCAATGGGCCGCAGAGGTTTCATTTTTCCTTGCTTATTTCTCAGGAAGCGGTTGCCGCAGCAGGCCTCTGCGATTCTCAGCGCGAACTCTGCGTTGAAATGAGCATTGCGCAGAACAAAGATAGTTCCGGTTTTAGCGTTGATTCTCCCTCACGCCCTTTGATAGAACCCCACCATGCATATTGAAACCGACATTGATCTCCAGCCATTGAATACCTTTGGCTTGCCGGCCAGGGCTGCCACGTTGATTCACATTTCCAGTGAGGATGATTTGCGAGAGGTCCTGGCTCATCCCGTATATGGCTCTAAAGCCAAATTGGTTTTGGGCGGCGGCAGCAATCTGGTGCTTACCCAAGACATAAACGCCGTGGTGCTCAAAATTGAAATCATGGGCCGCCGTTTGCTCGGGGAGTCGGCTGATGCCTGGATCATAGAAACCGGCGCCGGGGAAACCTGGCACGACCTTGTTGTGTGGACTTTGGCCCAGGGCTGGCCCGGCCTGGAAAACCTGGCTCTGATTCCCGGCACAGTGGGTGCGGCGCCGGTTCAGAACATCGGGGCCTATGGGGTGGAGTTGAGGGATCGGTTCGATGCCCTGGATGCCGTGGAGCTCGCCACCGGCCGCTCCTTTTCCTTAGACGCCGCCGGCTGCCGATTCAGCTATCGCCACAGCATCTTCAAAGCAGAGTTGGCCGGTAAAGCCGTCATCACGCGCCTGCGCCTGCGGTTGCCCAAACCGTGGCGACCCGTTTTAGAGTATCCTGATCTAAAGCGCCGCCGACTGGAAGGCGCGGATGCCGAACCCAATGCCCGGCAGATCTTCGATTGGGTCTGCGAAGTGCGGCGCACCAAACTGCCCGATCCAATGGTATGGGGCAATGCTGGCAGCTTTTTTAAAAATCCAATAGTGAATCAAAACCAACTGGATGCCATTCGGTGCCAGGCACCTGGATTGGTCAGTTTCGCCACTCCCGATGACCGCTTCAAACTTTCAGCCGGCTGGCTCATCGAAGCCTGCGGCTGGAAAGGCCAAATCAGGGATCATGTGGGGGTCTATGACCAGCAGTCCCTGGTCCTGATCAACCGCGGCGGCGCCACCGGGAGGCAAGTGCTGGCGCTGGCCGAAGCCATTCAACACAGCGTTTTCCAACGATTCAAGGTGCATTTGGAAATTGAACCGCAGGTAATATAGGAATGGGAAAGGAGCGCCGGAAGGCCGCGCATCGCATTCCAGCGCAAAACCTCAGATGCTCAGTCATGGAACAAGTTAAAATTTGAATATATTTCTGCTCTTCACAACACGAATCACCTCAACCGACAACATATCAGCCCATCCGCATCAGCACCGCCCCCCATTACCAATCAACTAACCGACTGATATAAAAAACAATCTTGCCATTATTAAAAAGAGCGATGTCTTTAGTGCTGACCAAGAATCCCCTGGTCAGCATGATCCTTCCGAAAGGCGCCTGTCGAGATGTTGATGCGATACTATCGCCAGACGATCATAATATTTTCACCACTTTCATCCACCAGATCTTAACTAACTTTAATTAAAAATAAAATTAAAATTAATTATTTTTAAAGCTCTAATTAAATCTTGACAATTTCGTTAAGAATTAAATAAGGTGGAGCAAAGTGGATGTAGAATGGCATTAGGATGAAACATGGAGTTTAGAGGCACCTCCCCGCATACCCTTGATGACAAGGGGCGCTTAATTATCCCGGCCCGCTTCCGGACAGCCCTGCAAGCGGGTGGGGGGGATGACCTGATGCTGACGCGCTGGGAAAAAAGCCTCCGTGGCTATTCAATGCAGGCTTGGGGCAAGTTCGAAGACAAAATCAAGGCCATGACCAGCATGAGCGAGGGGTTCCACAACTTTATTAGACTAGTTGTTGGCAGCGCACAAGTGTGCACCTGCGACAAACAAGGACGAGTGCTTATTCCCCTGGAGTTGCGGGATTTTGCTAAATTAGGAAAAGATATCAGGCTACTAGGCATGATCGATCATTTCGAAATATGGTCCCTGGAAGGGTGGGCCAAGGAAGCTGAGCAGGTGGAATTGGATTTGCAAAAACCGGAGGTCCGCAACGACATTATCAGATTAGGATTATAGGTCTATGACATACCGGCATGTCAGCGCGATGCCGCATGAAGTGATGACCTGTCTGGCCTGCCGGCCAGGAGGGATCTATGCGGATTGTACCCTTGGAGGTGCTGGTCATGCGCGTGCCATTTGCGAGCGAATTGTACCGGATGGTCTCTTGATCGGCATTGATCAGGATCTGGATGCTGTTGAAAACGCAAGAAATGTTCTGGCCCCCTTTGCCGCCAATGTTCGCCTGTTTCATGGCAATTTCATCCAACTGCCCGACTATCTGAACCAACTGCACATCGATGCCGTGGACGGCATTCTCATGGACCTCGGCCTTTCGCAGCATCACCTTGAAGCCAGCGGCCGGGGTTTTACTTTTCAAAAAGATGAACCGCTCGATATGCGAATGGACACCCGTGGGCCCACCCGGGCGGAAGACCTGATCAATGGGTCCACTGAGGCGCAGCTGACCGAAATTTTCCAGAAGTATGGTGAGGAACGCTGGGCCAAACGCATTGCCCGGGCCATTTGTGACGAACGCAGCACCAACCCGGTCCGCTCGACGGGACAGCTGGTGTCCTTAATCAAAGGCGCGGTGCCGGCCCGGGCTGCGGCGGAACAAAAGATTCACCCGGCCACCCGCGTTTTCATGGCCTTGAGAATTGCGGTAAATCAGGAACTGAGTGTATTGGCCCAATTTCTCGCCGCTGCCTTGGATCTGCTCAAGGGGGGCGGCCGGATTTGTGTATTGTCTTTTCACAGTCTGGAAGATCGTCTGGTCAAGCAATGCTTCAGCCAATTGGCCCGTAAATGCACCTGCCCGCCCCAACTGCCCCAGTGTATATGCGGCGGCCAGGCCAAGCTCAAGCTGATTACCAAAAAAGCCTTGCGCCCCACGCCCCAGGAGGCGGCGGCCAACCCCATGGCGCGCAGCACTCGCCTGCGGTGCGCGGAAAAGCTGGCTTAAGGAGCACAATCACTATGGCGCCCCCCCCAAAAGATCGCAAACCTGCCATGAAGCGCATGGGACTGGTTTGGGTTGCGGTGTTATCCCTATTTGTGGCGGAGCTGCTTTTTTACACCTGGTGCCGGGTTCAATGCACCCGCACCCGGTATCTCATCTACGATGATCTGACCAAACACAAGGAACTTGCCGCCCGCGAAAACAGTTTGAATATCGAGCTGGCGCGCTTAAAGACGCCGGAAAATATTTCACGCATTGCCCGCCAGAAACTGGCCCTGGCCATGCCGGATCCGCAACAAATTATTTGGGTGCCTCAGCCATGAAGCGAAAAAATCCGCATGTGGTCCGCATCGTTGTCGTGAGCATCTTTTTTCTGCTCTGGTTCGGAGCCGTTGGCGTGCGCGCCGGCTACCTGCAAATTGTGAAAGGGGCCTGGCTTTCCAAGAAGGCCGCGGACCAATCCGAGCAGGAGCTCATCCTGCGCGGCAAGCGTGGCACCATCTATGACAGCCGGCAGGAGGCCCTGGCGGTGAGTATCGAAACCACCTCCATCACGGCCAATCCGCGGGTAATGACGGACAAAAATAAAGCAGCGTCCCAACTGGCCAAGGCCGTGGGGGTTCCGGTCTCCTACATAAAAACACATTTGAACACCAAACGCGCCTTTGTCTGGATCAAACGCCAGGCCACACCCAATGAGGTGGCGGCTGTAAAAAAACTGGCGATCAAGGGAATCGACTTTGTACCCGAATACAGCCGCTTTTACCCCGGCAAAACCCTCTGTTCCCAAGTGATGGGCTTTGCCGGTATTGACGGTCATGGCCTGGAAGGCGTGGAGTTTTACTATGACAAAGACCTCCAGGGGAGTGAAAACACCATCACGGTTTTTAAAGACGCCTTGGGCCGCAATCTGGACGCCGATCGTCTGGCCGGCCTGAACCAAGCCGGCAACAGCCTGCTGCTCACCATCGATGGCCAGGTGCAATATATTGCCGAGCAAGCCCTGGCCGAGGCCGTGATCGACCATAAAGCGCGTTCCGGCATGGCCCTGGTGATGGTGCCCCAGACCGGGGCCTTGCTGGCGGTGGCCAACTACCCATTTTTTAATCCCAATGCCCAAAACAAGCACGATCAGGATGATTGGCGCAATCGGGCCGTAACCGATCCGTTTGAACCCGGCTCCACCATGAAGATCTTCAGCGCCGCGGCAGGCCTTGAAAGCGGCAAGCTCGATTCCAACACCATCTTCTACTGCGAAAACGGCATTTACATGGTCGGCGGCCACACCGTCCACGACACCAAACCCTACGGCTGGCTCTCCTTGCAGCAGGTTGTCAAATACTCCAGCAACATCGGCGCGGTGAAGCTGGCGCAACAAATTGGCCCCCATGTCCTGTATGACCACCTGAATCGCTTTGGGTTTGGCCTGCGCACCGGCGTGGATTCGCCGGGCGAGTCGCCCGGCAGCCTGGCTAACTTCAAGCGCTGGACCAGCGTGGACACTGGTGCCATTGCTTTTGGGCAAGGTGTATCGGTCACGGCGTTGCAGCTCATCACGGCCACGGCCGCCTTGGCCAACGATGGTTTGATGATGCGTCCCTATGTGGTGCAATCGGTGCTCGACCCCAACGGGAAACTGTTGCGCGCCGTGGCGCCGCAGATAGTGGGCCAGGTCGTAGCGCCCGATACGGCCAAGACCGTGCGCCAGATCATGCGCTCGGTGGTGACCGAAGGCGGCACGGGCGTCAAGGCCGAAGTGGATGGCTATTCAGCCTGCGGCAAAACCGGTACCGCCCAAAAGATTGAACCGGACGGCAGTTACTCCCGCCACCGCTATGTGGCTTCCTTTGTGGGTTTTGCGCCATTTGAGCGGCCGGCCATCGCAGTGCTCGTGGTGGTGGATGAGCCCCAAAATATTTATTACGGCGGCTTGGTGGCGGCGCCGGCCTTTAGTCGCATTGTGCGTGAGACTTTAGGCTACATGAATGTGATGCCCTCCGAAGAGTGGCAACGGTTAAGGGTAGCCAGGGAAACCGGGGTCAACGGATGAAAATGGTGCAATTGCTTAACGCCATTGAAAATTTGCGGTCGGCCGGCAAAAGTCGAACCAGCGATGCGGCCCTCGGCGCAATGGAAGTGACCGAAGTGTTCTATCGCGCCCAGGCCGTGACACCGGCCGGTCTGTTTGTGGCCGTTAAAGGGTTTGCCGCCGACGGCCATGAATTCATCGGCCAGGCGGTCCAGCGCGGGGCCGCGGCCGTAGTGTGCGAGCATTCCACTGGCGCCAAAGCTCCTGAAATTGTGGTCAGCGACTCGCGTAAGGCGCTGGCTCAATTGGGGGCTGAATTTTTCGGTCATCCCTCCCGGCGCATGACCATTGTCGGCATCACCGGCACCAGCGGAAAAACCACCACCTGCTACCTGATTGAAAGTATTCTGCGGGCCGCTGGTCTGAAGGTCGGGGTGATCGGCACGGTCAACTACCGTTACAACGACCAGGTATTCGATAACCCCGTGACCACCCCGGAGTCGCTCGATTTGCAGCGCATTCTGGCGCAGATGCAGGCCGCGGGCGTCACCCATGTGGCCATGGAGATCTCTTCCCACGCCTTGGATCTGAGCCGTGTGCATGCCTGCGATGTGGATGTGGCGGTCTTCACCAACCTGAGCCAGGACCATCTCGATTTCCACCACGACATGGAGCAGTACTGGCAAAGCAAACGCACGCTTTTTACGCGGTACCTGCCGGCTTCGGTGGGCAAAGTCGCCCTGCGGGCCGTGATCAACAGCGATGATCAACGGGGCCGGGAATTATCCGGGCAGCTCAATCTGCCGCGCTTGACCACTGGGCAGACCGGCCCGGCAGATATCCAAGCGCTCTCGGCCCAATGCGGTTTGGAAGGCATCGAGGCGCTGATTCGTACCCCCAAAGGCGATTTAAAAATCCATTCAGCCCTGGTGGGCCACCATAATTTGGAAAATATCCTCAATGCCGTAGGCGTGGCCCTGGCCCTGGATCTGGGGACCCAGGCCATTCAGGCCGGCATCCAGCACTTGGGCAATGTACCTGGCCGGTTGGAGCGGGTCGTCGATCCTGGCGGCCGGCGCTTTGTTTACGTGGATTATGCCCATAAGCCGGATGCACTGGAAAAGGTGTTGAGCGCCCTGCGCACCCTGACCCAACAGCGCATCATCTGCGTCTTCGGCTGCGGCGGGGACCGGGATCGCTCCAAACGATCTCTCATGGGCGCCATTGCCGCGCGCTTCAGCGACTTGGTAGTGGTGACCTCGGACAACCCGCGCACCGAGCGCCCCGAACAGATCATCACCCAGATCGTGGAAGGCGTGCGCCAGCAGGGGCTGCGGTTTTATATGCCTTCGGCGCTGCCCGATGACTACACCGGCAAAGGCTATGTGGTGGAAGCGGACCGGCGCAAAGCGATTGCCCTGGGTATCCGGGCGGCCAGCCCTGGTGACACCATTTTGATCGCCGGCAAAGGTCATGAGCCGTACCAGATCATTGGCAAAGAGAAGTTCCCCTTCGATGACCGCATCGAAGCGGGGAAGGCGTTGGAAACGTTGAATCGTTGAGTGGTTGATTCGTTGAGTGGATTACCTATGTCCTAGAACGTCTGTTACCTATCTCCCCGGTCTATACACTGGGGAGAGCGCCGGGGTGAGGGGAGTAAACAACGAATAAACAGCAACAACCATTTAACCGATTAACAGATCAACCGATAACCAATAAACCAATAACGAATAACGAAATGCACTGGACGCCTGACCAAATCCTGCAAGCCACCGGCGGCCGCCTGCTATATGGCCCGTCCGGCGCCGGCTTTAACGGCGTGGGCATTGATTCGCGCACCATCGGCCGCGACCAGCTCTTTGTGGCCATTCGCGGCGAAACCCACGACGGGCACACTTTTACGGCGCAGGTGATTCAAATGGGGGTCAAAGGGGTTGTCATCGAACAAGGCACCACTGTTGCGCAGGATCATGAAGCGTGGCGAGCCCAAGGCGTGACCTGCATCGCGGTGGACAATACGGTTAAGGCCCTGGGCGCCCTGGCTCGCTTTCAACGCGGTCAGGCCCACATCCCCGTGGTAGCCATTACCGGCTCCAACGGTAAAACCAGCACGCGCCAGATGACCAGCCTGGTGATGGCCCAACGCTTCAACACGCTCTCCACCCATGGCAACTTCAACAATGAGATCGGTCTGCCCCTGACCCTGTTCCAGCTCACGCCCGAGCATCAGGCCGCGGTCCTGGAGCTGGGCATGAACCATCACGGCGAAATCACCCGTCTGGGCGCCATCTGCCGCCCCACCATCGGGGTCATCACCAACGTGGGGCCGGCGCATTTGGAGTTTCTGGGCAGTCTGGAAGGGGTGGCCCAGGCCAAAGGGGAATTGATGGCCCAAGTCGATCCCAAGGGCACGGTGGTATTGAACCGGGACAATCCCCATGTGGCGGCCCTGGCCGCTAAAACCGAACGCCGGGTCTTTTTCTTCGGCCTGTCGCCCCAAGCCATGGTGCGCGCTGAAAAGATCGCCGAAACCGGTGACGGAGTTGCTTTTG
This sequence comes from Deltaproteobacteria bacterium, assembly GCA_021824175.1. Taxonomy (GTDB): domain Bacteria; phylum Desulfobacterota; class Desulfobacteria; order Desulfobacterales; family Desulfosarcinaceae; genus Desulfatitalea. The sequence continues at coordinate 229,682 of JAKALP010000004.1, read as the reverse complement.
AGCTGGTTCTGCCCGGCGACCGGGTGCCGGTGGCGCTTCATACGCCCGGCCGATTTATGGTCCTTAACGCCCTGGCGGCCGCGGCAGTGGGCCATCTTAGCGGCGTATCCGGTTCCCAGATCAAAGCCGGTCTGGAAGCCTTTGCGCCCACCAAGGGCCGGCTGCAGGTGCTTGGTACGGCCAAAGGAATTCAGATCATCGACGACACCTATAATGCCAACCCCTCTTCCATGGCCGTAGCCTTTGAGACACTGAAGGCCTTGCGCAAAACCGCGCCGGCCGTGATTGTGCTGGGCGACATGCGCGAACTGGGGCCCCAGGCCGAAGCGCTGCACCGCGAAGTGGGCCAGAAGGCGGCCCAAGCCGGACCTGATCGGCTCTATGCCTACGGTCCCAACGCCCAGGCGGTGGTCCAGGGTGCGCGCGGCGCGGGCATGCGCGCGGAACAGCTTCTTGCGGGAAGTAAAGAAGAGATTGCCCAGGATCTTATCAGCCGCCTTGAGCCGGGCACCTGGGTTCTGGTCAAGGGCTCCAGGGGGATGACCATGGAGACCGTGGTCAAGGCGATCCGGGAGTGGGCCGATGGGGATTCGTCTAATCGTTGATTGGTTGATTCGGTCATTCGGTGAGAGGCCCAATGCCAATGACCCATTCGGAAGAGACAAAGACGGTATGGAGCGCAGGTTGAACCATGATCCACTCAACCAATAAACCAATAAACCAATAAACGAGTAACCCATGCTTTATCATCTTCTCTATCCGCTGCACACAACCATCTCGGCGTTCAATGTGTTCCGGTACATCACTTTCCGGACCATTTACGCCGTGCTGACCGCTTTCATCATCAGTTTTTTCCTGGGACCGTGGATGATCCGCAAGCTCTCCCAGATGCAGGTGGGCCAATATGTGCGCGATGACGGTCCTCAAACCCATCTTAAAAAAGCGGGCACGCCCACCATGGGCGGCACCTTGATCATTTCGGCCGTGGCCGCCGCCACCTTGCTTTGGGCCGACCTGACCAACTTCTTTGTCTGGATCATGATGCTGGTGCTTATCGGTTTTGGCTTGATCGGTTTTATCGACGACTACCTCAAGCAAGTAGTGAAACGCAGCAAGGGGCTGAGCGGCCGCGGCAAACTGATTTTACAAACCATCGTGGCCACCATCATCGGGATTTTGCTAGTGACGCATGCCGAATTCAACACCCAGCTGACCGTGCCGTTCTTCAAATACCTGACCCGCGATCTGGGGTGGTGGTATGTGCTGTTCGCTGTTTTGGTAATCGTGGGGGCCTCCAACGCCGTGAATCTGACCGATGGTCTGGATGGCCTGGCCATCGGGCCGGTCACCATCGCGTCCGGGGCGTACATGATCTTCGCCTATGTGGCCGGCAATGTGAAGCTGGCCGAATACCTTCAGATTCAGTATGTGGCCGGTTGCGGCGAGGTCACCATCTTTTGCGGAGCCTTGATCGGCGCGGGCCTGGGCTTTTTATGGTTCAACGCCTACCCGGCGCAGGTCTTCATGGGCGATGTGGGCTCACTCTCCCTGGGCGGCAGCCTGGGTGCCGTGGCCGTGGCCACCAAGCAGGAGATCGTGCTGGTCCTGGTGGGCGGCCTGTTTGTGATGGAAGCACTCTCGGTCATCTTTCAGGTGGGCTACTTCAAAATGACCCACGGCAAACGCATCTTTCGCATGGCCCCCTTGCATCACCACTTTGAACTCAAGGGATGGCCGGAACCCAAGGTGATCGTGCGCTTCTGGATCATCGCCATTGCCTTGGCTTTGCTAAGCATGAGCACCCTCAAATTACGGTAGGCGACATGGACCTTAGAGACAAACATGTGGTGGTGATGGGGTTGGCCCGGACCGGTTTGGCCGTGGCCCGCTTTTTAAAATCCCAGGGGGCGCGGGTAACGGTCACGGATCAAGCCACCGAAAAGGGGCTGGGTCATTTTGCCCAGGAAGTGCGCAGTCTGGAAGTGGCCTTGGAACTGGGCGGCCACCGGCCGGATACCTTGGCGGCGGCCCATATGATTGTCATCAGTCCGGGCGTGCCCCATACCATCGCGCCCCTGGAAGAGGCCCGGCGCAAAGGCATTCCGGTGATCGGCGAAATCGAGCTCTCGGCCCGTTTTATCAAGGCCCCCATTGTGGCCATCAGCGGCACCAACGGTAAAACCACCACCACCGAATTGCTGGGCCGCATGCTGGCGGCCTCGGGCAAGCGGGTCTTCGTGGGCGGCAATATCGGCAATCCGCTGATCGCAATCGCCGGACGCGATGCTGAACTGGATGCGATCGTGGCCGAGATCAGCAGCTTTCAGCTCGACACCACCGAAACCTTCAGGCCCCATGTCGCGGTGCTGCTCAACATCTCTCCCGACCATCTGGACCGTTACGATTCGGTGGCGGCCTACGCTGATTCCAAAGGACGGCTGTTCCGCAACCAGGGTCCCGAAGACTATGCCATTTGCCATGGCGGCGATCCCCTGGTTCAGGCCCAGTGCCGGGACCTCCGCGCTTGCCTGTTGAATTTCTACCCCCAGCCGCCGGCCAACGGCGGGCCCGGCATTGGCGCCATCATCACGCCCAAACAGATTGCCATTCACATTCCGGGCAAGGCCGAAGGCCGCATCGATTTGAGCCAGGCGCCGCTGATGGGCCCCCACAACCGTGAAAACATCGCCGCCGCCACCCTGGCCGCCATGGCCGTGGATGCCGATCTGGCGGCCGTGCAGCGCACCATCAACGAATTCCAGACCTTGGCGCACCGCCTGGAGCCGGTGGGCACGGTCAACGGCGTGCAATTCATCAACGATTCCAAGGCTACCAATGTGGATGCGGTCATTCGGGCCCTGGAGTGCTTTGACCGGCCGGTGGTGCTGATCATGGGCGGACGCAACAAGGGTTATGATTTTGCGCCCCTGTTTGATCATATCCGTAGACGGGCCAAAAAGCTGATTGTGATCGGCGAAGCCCGTGATGAAATCCTGGAGGCCGTGGCCCAGGCGCCGGCCCAAGGCACCGAAACCGCGGTCGACTTGCCCGAGGCGGTTCGGCGCGCTTTTGCCGCGGCCCAGCCAGGCGATACCGTGCTGCTATCACCGGCCTGCGCCAGTTTTGACATGTTCGCCAACTATGCCGAGCGCGGCGCGACTTTTCGCCGCGCCGTGGGAGAGTTGAAGTGATCAAGTCTTCAGCCAGGGGCCTGGCACCCCAAACCTATGATCCAGGCATGCTGTTCGCCGTCTTTATTCTGGTGGGCATCGGCGTGATCATGGTGTATAGCGCCAGTTCGGCCGTGGCTTTGAAGAAATTCAGCAGCGATCTTTTCTTCCTGAAGAAGCAAACCATTTTCTGTTTTCTGGGAATTCTGGCGTTGGTGATCTTCAGCCACATCCCATACCGCATCTACCGTGTATTCACTTATCCTTTGCTCTTTGTCTCCTTCGGATTGCTCGTTGCCGTTCAGTTCGACGGCGCGGGCATGACCGCCGGCGGTTCGGCGCGTTGGCTACGGCTGGGGCCGGCCTCCTTCCAGCCCTCGGAAGTGGCGCGCCTGGCATTGATTATCTTCCTGGCTTACTCCCTGACCAAAAAGCAGGAGGCAGTAAAAATTTTCAGTATCGGCTTCGTGCCCCATGCCATTGTCCTGCTGGTCTTCAGCGTATTGTTGATGCTGCAGCCGGATTTTGGCTCCACCGTGATTTTCGCTGCCCTGACCTGGCTGATGATGTTCGTGGGCGGTGTCCCCTTGCGCCACTTGCTCGCACCGCTGGCGCCGGTGATCGCTATTTTCGCCTATCTTGTAATCAGCAAGCCTTATCGTTTTGAACGGTTGATGGCCTTCCTCAACCCCTGGAATGACCCCACCGATAAAGGCTATCAAATCATTCACGCCATGATGGCCTTTGGCACGGGCGGCGTATGGGGCGCGGGCATCGGCAAAGGCAGCCAAAAGCTCTTCTACCTGCCTGAACCGCACACCGACTTTATCTTCGCCGTCATCGGCGAAGAATTGGGGTTGTGGGGCGTTTTGCTCGTAATAGGATTGTACAGCACGATTTTGTGGCGCGGCATCCGCATTGCCAACACGTGCACCGACACGTTCGGCATGCTGATGGCGACCGGCATCACTTTCGCATTGGCCCTGCAAGTCTCCATCAACATGGGGGTCTGTCTGGGAATGCTGCCCACCAAGGGGCTGGCTCTGCCGTTTTTAAGTTACGGCGGGACATCGCTGGTGCTTAACATGGCCAGCATCGGTATTTTGATGAACATTGGGGCCCGACATGACCAACGTGCTTGAACCATACGGGGCTGGCAACGGCCAGCGCCTGATCGTGGCCGGTGGCGGCACAGGGGGTCATCTGTTTCCGGGCGTGGCTGTGGCCCAGGCCTTCCTGGCCCGGCACAGCCATAACAAAGTGATGTTTATCAATTCCGGACGGCCCCTGGATACCAATGTGCTCAACCGACTGGGCTGGCCATATAAAACCATCCCCATCGAAGGAATCAAGCACCGCGGCGCCTGGAAGCAATTGCGCGCTTTGTTCAAGATCCCGCGCGCCATTAGCTGTTCGGCGGCCATTTTGCGGGAGTTTGCTCCTCACGTAGTATTAGGAGTGGGTGGCTACTCGGCCGGGCCGGTAGTAGTTGCGGCCTGGCTCAAAGGAATTCCCACGGCCTTGCATGAGCAAAACCAGCTCCCAGGTCTGACCAACCGGTTGCTGCGAAGGATCGTCAAGCGCGTGTATTTGACTTTTAAAGACACTGGGCGCCGTTTTAATCCTCACAAGACTGTAATTACCGGCAACCCGGTGCGCGATGAGATCATCGCCCTGGGCGATCAGCAACCCGCTATAAAAGAAAAGAGACGGTTCGATCTTTTACTTCTGGGTGGCAGCCAGGGAGCCCATGCCATCAATCAAGCCATGATGGAAGCATTGCCGCTATTGAAAGATCAAACCGAATTGCATGTGGTCCATCAAACCGGCACCGAAGACGAAGCCGATGTGGCCAAAGCTTATGCCGAAGCTGGAATTTCAGCCCAGGTAAAGGCCTTTTTTAACGAAGTGGCCGAACTCTACCTGCAGGCGGATTTGATCATCTGCCGGGCCGGCGCCACCACCGTGGCCGAAATCACCGCCGTGGGGCGGGCGGCCGTATTCGTACCTTTCCCCCACGCGGCCGATGATCATCAGACCAGCAATGCCCAGGCCCTGGTGACAACCGGCGCGGCGGAAATGATCGCCCAGAAAGATCTCAATGGAGAGATTCTGGCCAAAACCATTTTGGCGTATATGCAAGACCGGACGCGCCTGGCCGACATGGCCGGCAAGGCCATGACCCTGGGCCGGCCCGAGGCGGCGCTGACGATTGTGGATGATCTTTACCAGTTGATTGGAAGATAAGCGTTCGCCCGTTTGCCCGTTGCCCGTTCGCCCGTTAAGGAGAAAAACGGGGAATCAAAACACATTGGTTGAACGCTGAATCAAGCAGTCAAACGGAGAAGTAAAACGAAAAAAGAAATACGCGCAAACGGGCACACGGGCTAACGGGCACACGGGCAACGGGCACACGGGCAACGGGCAACGGGCAAACGGGCAAACGGACAACGGAACAATGTATCGCAATCAATACCACATTCACTTCGTAGGCATCGGCGGCATCGGCATGAGCGGCATTGCCGAGCTGCTGCTCAACCTGAATTATAAGGTGTCGGGCTCGGATCTGCGCGGCTCGGACATCACCGAGCGCCTGGCGCGGCTGGGCGCCAAGGTATTTGAAGGCCATGGCGCCGAGCAGATTGCGGGCGCTGATGTGGTGGTGGTCTCTTCGGCCATTGATCCCTCCAATCCCGAAGTGCATGCCGCCATCCAGGCTTCGGTGCCGGTCATTCCGCGGGCCGAGATGCTGGCCGAGTTGATGCGCCTGAAGTACAGCGTGGCCATTGCCGGGGCCCATGGCAAAACATCTACGACTTCATTGGTGGCTTCCATCCTGGCCGCCGGCGGACTGGACCCCACGGTGGTCATCGGCGGCAAAATCAAGAGCATCGGCACCAACGCCGTGCTGGGCAAAGGCGATTACATCGTGGCCGAGGCCGATGAAAGCGATGGATCGTTCTTGAAGTATTCGCCGGCCATTGCCGTGGTTACCAACATCGACCGCGAGCACTTGGACTTCTACAAAGACTTGGATGATATCAAGCGCGTATTTCTCAACTTCATCGATCGCATCCCCTTCTATGGTTTGGCGGTGTTATGCCTGGACAATGAAGCCGTGCAGGACCTGATCCCCCAGGTGCGCAAACGCTTCGTGACCTACGGCACCAATCCCCAAGCCGATCTGCAAGCCAAGGAAGTGGTCCTGAGCGGTCTGAGCAGCAGTTTTAGCGTGGTGCGCCAGGGGCAAGTCTTGGGACAAGTCCTGCTCACCCTGCCCGGCGAGCACAATGTTTACAACGCTCTGGCCGGTATCGCCGTGGGCCTGGAGCTGGGAATTTCTTTTGATCGCATCAAAAAAGCTCTGGAAAAAGCCGAAGGCGTACAGCGGCGCTTGGAGATCAAAGGTGAAGTAAAGAAGATTACCGTGGTGGATGACTATGGCCATCACCCCACGGAGATCAAAACCACATTGGAAGCCATGGATCACGGCTGGCCGGCCCGGCGCAAGGTGGTGGTCTTCCAGCCGCACCGCTACAGCCGCACCAAGGCGCTGTTCGATGACTTTGCCCGCAGCTTTTATCGCTCGGATGTGCTGCTGGTGCTGCCCATATACGCGGCCAGCGAACGGCCCATCGAAGGCGTGGACAGCCGCGCCTTGTGCGACAGCATCCGCGCCCGCGGTCACAAGGATGTCAGTTATGTGGCCGGCATGGAAGAAGCTCTGGCTTTACTGGAAAAGACAGTACAGCCCGGCGATGTGGTACTGACCCTGGGCGCCGGCAATGTGTATCGATTGGGCGAACAGCTGGTGGAACGCCTCAAACCCGCGACGCGAGGAGAAGAGAAGTGACCGCAAATTCTTCGACGCGGAGTACGCGTAAAAATCGTTATAAGAAAAACGTCCGCCGCAAAAAGGGCTTATGGATGGCTCGGGTTCGCCGTGGGTTGAAGCTGAGCGCCTTGATCCTCATCTTGTCCGCCACCAGCGCGCTATTTGTCATGGGCTATGCGGCCGTCACCCGGTCGGAGTATTTTCAGGCGCGAGCGATCAAAGTTAGCGGTAATGTACGACTGACCGAAGAAGAGATCATGGCCCAGGCCGGCGTTCACGAAGGCGATAATTTATTGGCGTTGAATCTGCGGCTGGTGCGGCAACGCCTGCTGGCTCATGAGTGGATTGCCCAGGCGCGGGTCAGCCGCGAGATTCCCGGCGCCATTACCATCCAGGTCCAGGAGCAGGCCCCCCTGGCGCGCGTGGATCTGGGCCGGATTTTCCTGATGAATGCCCAAGGACGGATCTTCAAAGAAGTAAAAAAGCACACCATGGATGATCTGCCGCTGGTGAGCGGTTTAACCTATAACGACATCAGCATGAACGAAGACACCCTCAAGCCCATGGTAGCCGCGGTTTGCCAAGTGCTGACGATCAGCCAAAAACCGCAAAGCGCCATAGCCTGGCAGGATATTGAACGGCTGGATGTGGATAAGGAAATCGGTATCATCGCAAATTTAAAAAACCATTTGACGATCAACCTGGGCCTGGATCAATACGAAACGAAGTTTGAACGCATGGCGCGCCTGCGCCCGCGGCTGGAAGGCAATGAACAGTGGCGCGCCTACCGCGCGCTGGACCTGAGCAACCCGGACCGCGTCGTGGTGCGCTTGGAGAAAATGGGCAAGAAGGTTTAGGTTTAATTTATTGAATTCAATGGATCGGTGAGAAGTAATCATATCACCCTGAAGAGCTTGAAGGCCATGAAGGCATTCCAAAGAAAATTGGATTACAAGGTCATGCCCTTCACGCTACTCATGGTATAAAAAAGGCGTTGAAGCTGCGCGGGAGGCACATGGCACAAGAAAAGGACAACATCGTCGTCGGGCTCGATATCGGAACCACCAAAATCTGCTGCGTGGTGGGCGAAGTACGAGGGCCGGAAGTCAATATCATCGGCATCGGCACCCACCCTTCGGTCGGATTGCGCAAAGGGGTGGTGGTCAACATCGAATCCACGGTGGAATCCATTAAAAAAGCCGTGGAAGAAGCTGAGCTGATGGCCGGCTGTGAAATTTCCTCGGTTTATGCCGGTATTGCGGGCGGCCACATCACCGGATTCAACAGCCGGGGCATCGTGGCCATCAAAGGGCCGGAAATCACCCAGGCGGACGTGGAACGGGTGATCGACGCGGCCCGGGCCGTGGCTATACCAATGGACCGGGAAGTGATCCATGTACTGCCCCAGGAGTATATCGTGGATGATCAGGCCGGCATCCAGAACCCCATCGGCATGGCTGGCGTGCGGCTGGAATCCAAGATCCATATTGTCACCGGCGCGGTCACTTCGGCTCATAACATTGTCAAATGCGCCAACCGGGCCGGTCTGGATGTATGCGATATCGTGCTCGAATCCCTGGCTTCGGGCGAAGCGGTGCTCACCGAAGAAGAGAAGCAATTGGGCACGGCCCTCATCGACTTGGGCGGCGGCACTTCGGATCTGGCCATTTTCGCCGGGCAGAATATCAAACACACCTTTGTGTTGGCCTTGGGCGGCGACAATTTGACCAATGACATTGCCGTGGGTCTGCGGGCACCCCTGGTGGAAGCGGAGAAGATCAAAAAAAAATACGGCACCTGCCTTTCCACTACCATCAAAGGCGATGAAGCCATTGAGGTGCCTGGCATGGGCGGCCGCAAGGCGCGCAAGCTGCCGCGTCAGATTCTGGCCGAAATCCTCGAACCGCGCATGGAAGAGATATTCAGTCTCATCAAGCGGGAAATTCGGCGGGCCGAGATGGAACATCTTATATCAGCCGGGCTGGTGGTCACCGGCGGTACAGCCCTATTGGAGGGCGTTACGGATATCGCCGAAGCAATCCTGGGACTACCCACCCGGTTGGGCAAACCTCAAGGCATCACGGGTTTGACCGATGTGGTCAACAACCCCATGTACGCCACCGGCGTCGGCCTGGTGCTCTATGGCGCGCGCAAGGCACCGATCAAGAAATTCCGCATCCGCGATAAGAATATCTTCAACAGCATCATGCAGCGGATGAAGAAATGGTTTAAGGAAGTGATTTAAAGTTTAAAGTTGAAAGTAGTAAAGTTTTAAGTTGTAGAGTTCCGGCGGATTGGATGGAGAGATAAAAGGTTGAAGGCAGAATACCTTAACTTTAATCTTTAATACTTTAAACTTAAAACTCCTCCGCACAGCGGAGACAACGTTTGGGTCCAAAGGCAAGTGGGACGAGCACCAAGTAGGAGGAAGGCCGGAAGCGGGAGATAGCTCACATAAAAGGGAACTCGACCTGACTTCCATATTCATCGGCCACAGCACAAGGGAGCGAAAATGAAAGCGAACACTGAAGACATTGCTGCTCCGGCCCTCCCCTACGGGGTACATTAAAATCAACTGAAATAAGAGGGAGCACCTTTAACATACCAAAAGGGGGAATCTATGATGTTTTCTTTAATCGAATCGGAAAAATCGGCAAAGATCAAGGTGATCGGCGTGGGAGGCGCCGGCGGCAACGCGATCAACAACATGATCGCCAGCAACCTGACCGGGGTCAAGTTCATCGCCGCCAACACCGACACCCAGGCCCTGGACATCTCCAGGGCGGAGATTAAAATCCAGCTGGGTGAAAGGCTCACCGAAGGGTTGGGCGCCGGCGCCAATCCTCAGATCGGCCGCGATGCGGCTCTCGAAAGCAGCCAGGCCCTCAAGGCGGCCCTGACCGAGAGCCACATGATCTTCATCACGGCCGGCTTGGGCGGCGGCACGGGCACTGGCGCGGCTCCGGTTATCGCCGGGTTGTGCAAAGAGATGGGCATCCTCACCGTGGCGGTGGTCACGCGGCCTTTCTCCTTTGAAGGCAAGAAACGCAGCCGCCAGGCCGACGAGGGGCTCAACGAACTCAAACGCGTGGCTGACACGGTCATCACCATCCCCAATGACCGCTTGCGCGGCCTGGCCTCCAAGAATGCCCGCATGATCGACATGTTCCGCAAGGCCGACGAAATTCTCCTGCATTCGGTCAAGGGCATCACCGATCTGATCATCCGGCCGGGCCTGGTCAACCTGGATTTCGCCGATGTCAAGACCACCATGTCCAAGGCCGGCATGGCCATTATGGGCATCGGCGTGGCCAGCGGCGAAAACCGCGCCATTGACGCGGCCGAGCGGGCCATTTCCCACCCGCTGCTGGAAGATATCAACATCCGCGGCGCCAAGGGCGTGTTGATGAATATCACCAGCAGCAGCGACATCACCATGGAAGAAATGACCGAAGCTTCGGATCGCATCTACAATGAGGTGGGTGAAGACGCAGATATCATCTGGGGCGCGGTCATTGACGACGATATGGGCGAAGAAATGCGCGTCACCGTCATCGCCACCGGTATTGGTACGGAAGAGGAGGCCAAGGCGCCGGCGCCTACCATGGACCCTACTTATGGCGGCAAGGTCCGGGATATTACCGCCAACGACCTCCCCGCCATGACCGATGACCTTGACATACCGGCCTATATCCGTTTCCGCCAAAATAAACAGGCGGCCGCCAATCCTTCTCAGGGGTCGGTCCAAAAGGGGTATAAAGGCATGACCATCGACCAGACCGACCTGGATGTGCCGACCTTCTTGCGTCGCAAGGCCGATTAGCGGGTCCGCGGAATGCATGAATGGGGCGGCCATCAGATAAACACCGCAAGGCGCTGCTGGCGGCGGAAAGCGGTACGATTCGTAAACCATGGGGAGATCGAGTCCGGGTCGCGCTGGTTTATCCCAATTACTACGCCGTGGGCATGGCCAGTCTGGGCTTTCAGACGGTCTACCAGCAGCTCAATGCCTTGGAGCATGTGGTGTGCGAGCGCGCTTTTCTTCCGCCAGAAGAACAGGCCGGCCCGCTCGTATCTTTGGAATCCGGCAAGCCCCTGGCGGATTTTGATTGTCTGGCCTTTTCCATTGCCTATGAGAACGATTACAGCAATGTACTGACCATTCTGGAAAAAACGGGACTTCCCCTGCTGGCCACGCGTCGTGGCGCCTCCCTCCCCCTCCCCCTTATTTTGGCGGGGGGAGTCTCCGTTTTTCTCAATCCCGAACCCATCGCCGACTTCTTCGATTGTCTACTTCTGGGTGAAGCCGAAGCCCTGTTGTCGGCCTTTTTTACCCGCTTCGATCCAAGCCAGGATCGGCGCCAATTCCTGCTCGCCGCGGCCCGCGAAATTCTGGGAGTCTACGTGCCGTGCTTCTATGAGCCGCGCTATGCGCAGGACGGCACCCTATCGGCCTTCACAACGACGGAAGATGTTCCGGCCACCATTCATCGCGTCCGGGCCGAAGATATCAGCGCTTTTTCTACCCACAGCACGGTTGTGACCAGCCAAACCAGTTTTGAGGATGCTTTCCTGATAGAAGTCAGCCGCGGCTGCCCCCATGGCTGCCGCTTCTGCGCCGCGGGCTATGTCTTTCGCCCGCCCCGCTTCCGGCCCTTGCCACAGTTATGTGAAGCCATGGAACATGGCGCCGGCCTTAGCGGCAAAATCGGTTTGCTCGGCGCGGCCGTGTCGGATCTACCTGAATTACGGGATCTGTGTGATTTTGGCCGCCAGCACGATTTGCAACTCTCCTTCAGCTCCCTGCGGGCCGATGCCCTGGATGAATCCCTGGTGACAGCCTTGAAAACCGGACGGCTGAAAACGGCCACCATCGCGCCCGAAGCCGGCTCCCAGCGCCTGCGTCAGGTCATCAACAAAGGCTTGGATGAAACGACCATTTTGAAAGCGGCTGAAATGCTGGTAAACAGCGGCATTCCCAATCTGAAACTCTACTTCATGATTGGCTTGCCCACGGAGATGGAAGAAGATGTGGTTGCGATTATCGAGCTGGTGAAGAAGATCAAACACCACTTCCTGCGCTCCAGTCAAGCCCGCGGCCGCATGGGAGAGATCACCATCAGCTTGAATTCCTTCGTGCCCAAGCCGTTTACGCCCTTCCAATGGGTGGCCATGGAAGAGATAAGTACGCTTAAGAATAAAATCAAAACCATCCAATCCAATTTGCGCAAAATCCCCAATGTGCGGGTCAATGCCGACGTGCCGCGCTGGGCCCAAATTCAGGCCCTGCTGTCGCGCGGTGATCGCCGCGTGGCTCAACTGCTGCTGGCAGCCCATGCCAATCAGGGCAACTGGCCCCAGGTGTTCAAGACCGCGGCCCTCAATCCTTCCTTTTACATTCACAGAGAAAGGCCGATGGAAGAATTACTGCCTTGGGATTGCATCGATCAAGGACTGGATAAAATGTTTTTATGGAATGAATACCAGCGGGCCCTGCAAGCCAAGGAAACCAAGCCGTGTCCGGCTGATCCGGAGAAATGTCAAATCTGTGGGGTGTGTAGAAAATAACCGCTGCCTGCTAAGCAATTAAGTGGCGTATATAAGTGGGATAGCGAGATTATCGGAGCATCGCGACTAAATAAAAGAACTATTGAGCGAACTAGTAAAATGCGATCGAAAGCCTGGCCCCGATCCTCTCTTCATAGGAGTCTGGCTGGCTGATCTGCGCGCTGTATATCTGGTCGCCGAATTGCACATACCCATTTACGGGATCAGACTGACCATACGCGAAAGCTTCGAAATAAATGGTCAATTCAACCCTTTTGTATTGTAAGGTCGCATCGGCATATGGCGTTGGATGAAATGCCTTGGGCGACAAACTGATATGGCTGACGAGATCCACATCATTGGCAGCCCACAGAGGAACGATAGCACCACCGGACAGATCCAATCGATATGCTTCGTGAAATAGAAAGATGGCGGTCGCACCGAGCTTGCCGTACAGCGTTTGCCAATGCTCCTCATATCCCTGGGCCTGGGCCGTGGTTTTGAGATTACGGGTCCAGTTGCGATAACCCAATGCCAATTTGGGCTCTATGAACCAATTGAGACTTCTCGTCTTAAAAAGCGCCCCCACATAAGGTTCGAAGGTAAAACCCGAGTAGTCTACCTTCGTTTTGGCAGGAATCGCTTCAAGGGTTTGGCCGTCTTCGCTCAGACGCTGGGCTTGGCCATCATAATCCATGGTACCAAAAGTGTATTTCAAATAACCGCCAAAGGTCAGGCGATAAAGATCTGGGTTAATACTCTTAGAAGCAGTACAGATATCGCTCACCGCCAACCCTATCCCGTACAGGGCACCCTTTTCGTCCAGCACTTTACTTCCATCGATACGCTCTTCCCAATAAAAATCCGCGGCTTCCACGAACAAGCGCGTGGTGGTCTTGAAGCGGTCAAAATCGTCCGCCCAGAGATTGGCCCAGGATACCAAGACAAGCAAAATTGAGAATAGAATTCTGGCCAAGGCAGGCTCCTTAAAATGGGTGGCAATGGTGTGATGGACGACCCCACCTTAGCGGGCCGGGGGTGGCAAGTCAATATTCATGATTGATAGGGGCAATGGTCGGTATTGACCTATTAAGAAAGTTCTACTAAAAATCACTACTTGTTACCAACACGGAGCTGGCAATTGGCCTATTGTTGCCAACCCGAGGATCGAACCATAGAAAGGAGATCTTATGAAAATTATTCGGATATTGGCGATTTCTACGGTCTTGCTAATGCTTTGCACGGCCAATCAAGCGCTGGCCAGCGGCGCGGTAAAGCTGGGCGTCGACTTCAATGGGGATCACGATGCCTCGGCCAACGGGCAGAGCGTTTCCACGGATGTGGATACCGGCATATCATTGACCGGCGAGCTGTTCACCGACATCGATGACCATTTTGATCTCGGCGGCGGCATCCAATATCAAATGCCGCGGTCATTAAAAGGGTATTCCTCGGATGAATTTAATTTCGTACCCATTTACGGTATGGTCAGAGTCAAATCAACATCGCCGAACGTGGCGCCTTACGCCATTGCGCAGATCGGATATAATTTTTTTCTCTCCAACTCTTCCTATAAGAGTTCTTCTTACGGGGATGCTGAGTTGGAAGGTGGCCTGTATTATGGCATCGGCGGAGGTCTGCTGATTAAGAAGCATTTCATCGTAGAACTTCTTTACTCCAAGGACTATGGCAAAGCAAAATTTCCTCCAGGCAGTATCGATATTGAGTATTCCAAATTTACTCTGAACATCGGATACAATTTTTAGTTGGTGGTGCAAGCCATAAACCCAGGCCGGCCAAGGCCTGGGCTTTTTATTCGGATTGGTTGAACATCAGCTCTTCAAGGCACCGCGTACCGCGCTGCCGAGTTCCTTAATCAGATAAGGTTTTTTGAGGCTGGCAATCACTCCGCTTTGAAGCGCAATGTGAATGCGCTCGGACTTGGAGTAGCCGCTGGCAATAATTACTTTCTGCTCGGGCCTGATTTTTTTAATCTCCCGGTACGTGTCCAGGCCGTCCATGCCGCCATCCAAAATCATGTCCAGAACCACCAGATCGGCGGGTTGGCCCTTTAAATATTCAACCGCGCGCTCCCCGCTGGGAACCTCATGCACGCTGTACCCCATACGTATGAGAATATCACTGGCGATCTTGCGCTGATCGGCCACATCATCGACCAGCAAAATGCTCTCGCCCTGACCAAGATAGGCCTCCAGCCCCACCAAATCTTTCTCCGCCAATTGTTTACCCTGGACCGAAGGAAAGAACAGGGTAAACTCCGTGCCTTTGCCCAGCTCGCTTTGCAGTTCGATATGGCCCTGGTGGTCCTGCACTGCCCCCCAAACCACCGCCATGCCTAATCCGGTGCCGCTACGGCCCATCACCTTGCGGGTGAAAAAAGGTTCGAAGATCCGTTCCTGATCTTCGGGCGCGATGCCGTGCCCGGTATCTTTAACCTTCAAGACCACACATGCTTTGGCCGGTACCACGGTGCGGTGGTCGTCCTGGATCGGGATCATCATGTCGTTGTGGGTTCGGACCGAGATCTGGCCGCCTTTGGCCGGCGTGGCTTCAAAGGCATTGGACATCAGGTTCATGAGCGTTTTGGACAGATGGATAGGGGACCCCATAATCGCATCCAGGTCCTGCGCGAGGTTGATGTTGACCCGCACCGCAGGGTAAAAGGATTTGAGCTTGAGATATTCCGGGCTGGTTAAATACTCCCGGACGATCTGGTTGAGATCCACCAGTTCGGTGGTGATAACGCCGCGGCGGGCCAGGGTCAGCAGATCTTCCACGATGGCGGCGGCTTTAAGTCCGGAGGTCTTGATGGTCTGGGCCATGTCGCGCAACTTGCTTTTGGCGGGCAGCTTCAGCATCATCAGCTCCGGATAGGTCACCAGGCCGGAAAGCACATTGTTCAAATCGTGAGCCACAGCTCCGGCCAGAGTGCCGATGGCCTCCATCTTCTCGGCCCTTGCCAGTCTCGCCACCAAAGCCTCTTTCTCCTCCTGGGCATATACCTGCTCGGTGATGTCGGTCAGAATACCGTTGGCGCCCATAACGCGGCCATCGACAATGATGGGTTTAGTGGATACCTGGGCCCAACAAAAGCCCCCACCTTTTTTGTGCAGCCGAAAACGGGAGATTTTGACGCTTCCTTCAAGCAGCTTTTGCTGCTGATCGCGCCATCCAGCCTGTTCGTCGGGATGAATAAAGGTAGTGCTGGGTTGACCGACCACTTCCCTGATTTTATAGCCGGTCAGATTTTCAAAACTTGGGCTGATGTAAGTAACGAACCCATTGGCATCCAGGGAGAAAACCACCTCATTGATGGTTTCCACCAGCTCGCGGTAGCGCGCCT
This sequence comes from Deltaproteobacteria bacterium, assembly GCA_021824175.1. GTDB lineage: Bacteria > Desulfobacterota > Desulfobacteria > Desulfobacterales > Desulfosarcinaceae > Desulfatitalea. Next base: position 213,766 of record JAKALP010000004.1, on the reverse strand, counting down.
CGCTTATCTTCAGCGCCTTTTCGGCCAATTGGAGGTGGGAGACATCTTTGATGACCATCACAGTGCCAATGGGCTGTTCCTCATCCATGAGCCGGGAACTGGATAAAATGGCGGGGACGCCGCGACCGGTGCGGGTCTTCAGCGCCACGCGCCGGTTTTCAATCAAATCCAATTCCCGACCAGCAAACAGTTCTTCTGGCGCAAACACTTCCGCAATGGCGAGTCCCTCCAACGCGCCGCGCTCCCATTCCAGGCACTTCTCCACGGCCCGATTTACCCGCACGATGCGTCCTTTGGTGTCCGTCAGAATCAACAAGTCCGACATGGTCCGAATGATATTCTCGGCGGCCATGGCGGGCGAAATGGCCAGAAAGCGGTGTTTGGCGATGGAGTATCCCAAGGCCACGGCCCATATCAGGCAAAAGGCATTGCCCACGGGCGGAAGTATATCATGCAGGCCTATAATTGGAGCCAGGATGTCGCTGAGCGTACCGGTTCCCAGCCCAATCAAAGTAAAAACCAGCAGCCGCTTGGCATTGCGTCGATTGGGAGAATTTTGTGAATGCCGGATATACCTGATCAAAATTATCAGGCCAGTGAGAACGCAGATCGTATAGTAAGCAAAAAAGGCTTTGGACCAAAGGTTGTTCAGCCAACTGTTCGTCCATCCATACGGCATCAAGGTATAATTATCGACCAGCAAATGATTCCAGTGGGCGATGTACAACGCTACGCCGGCGGCCACGGCCAGTCCCAGGGCCCACCGGCTTCGGCCTAAATGGGCTTGCCCGGTAAGGTTTTGGACAAACCACAGGAATGAGGGCGACATGCCGACCCAGCCGATGCCGCCGATGGTCCCGCTGAGCCTGGCCTGCTCCGGTCCGATATTTGGAATCGTGTAAAGAAGTTGCTCAAAGCTCCAGATCGCAAGGCAGGCGATGAAGACCGTTAGCGATCGGTTGATGCGACTGGTCGGATTGCGGCTCCACACATAGAGGCCCAAACTGATATAGACAATCAGCGCCACCAGCTGCAGCTGAGAAAGACACCACATCCAGATCATAAAAACACCGGATTGTAATAGATATTACGTATTAGAAACCCTATCGAAGCGTTTATAGCACAGGCCGCGCCCATGATCGAGCATCGAAGCACCCCAAATAACAATTTCAGGTCCAAAGCCAGATCAGATAGTGGTTTTCATACCGCCCAGGTCTTGTACTCCTGTCGATCTACCGGCTTGCTTAGACCATGCCATATGGTATATTCACTTTCAAATAAGCTCCCTCTGGCGCCCTGCGCCGGAGCTCGCCTTAAGATCCTTTGAAACTCGGGCCTATGGTAGAAAACAATATGTCAGCATCGAAAAAAGCAATGGGATAGCGCGGATGAACCCCCAAGTGATTGAAACCTATTATGCCCCCGCGGAGCGCACCGAGCGCCGGCGCCTGAAAGATCAAATTGCCGCCCTCAGCAACAATATGATCATGAGTACGCTGCTCAAGACACTGGCTGGCTTGCTGGTGGTGCTGAATGAAGAGCGCCAGATCGTGGCCATCAACGATGCATTCCTGGCCGCCATCGGCGTCGGCGACCCCGAGGAAGTGCTCGGTCTGCGCCTGGGGGAAAGTCTGCGCTGCGTGCACGCCCAAGCGCCCCCCAACGGCTGCGGCACAACGCCCCATTGTGGAACTTGCGGTGCGGCCATTGCCACCATGGCTGCGATCAAGGATAATCAGACCCAGGAGCAGGTTTGCGCCCTCAGCACCCAATCCGACGGCACGGTCAATGATGTCTGCCTTTTGATCAAGGGACAGCCCGTGCTTATCGACGATCAACGTTGGATTCTCATCTACGCCCAGGACGTCACCCAGCAGCAATTCTGGATCAACCTCGAACGGGTGTTCTTCCACGACATCAACAACGCCCTTTCCTCCTTGATCGGCTATAGCGAGTTGCTGGTTTCGGATCTGCCGCACAATGAAACCGCGTTGCAGGTGCGGGATGCCGCGGCGCGAATCCACAGCGAAATCGCCTTGCAGCGCAGTCTTTCCAAGCATAAAGATGTCCAAGGGTTGATTCGTAAGGGTCCCTGCACGACCGCGGAGATAAAAAGAGAAGTCGATCTGATTATCAAAGGTCACCAGCAGTTGCGACAGAAGCATCTGATTGAAGAGTGGCCGCAAACGCCCCAGACCCTGAACACAGATCCTATCCTGGTGTCGCGGGTGCTCGGCAATATGCTGATCAACGCCTTGGAAGCCTCGCCAGCGGAAGGCACCGTGCGCCTGACCACGGAAGCACAAACCGATGCCATTGTCTGGCATGTCTGGAATCAGGCCCATATTCATGAATCGCTTCAGAAACGGATTTTCCAGCGCCATTTCAGCACCAAATCCAAATTCGGCCGAGGCTTGGGCACCTATTCCATGAAACTGCTGGGGGAGCTGTGTTTAAGGGGGCAGGTCTCATTTACTTCCGAATTGAGCACCGGCACTACTTTCACTTTCCGTCTGCCGAGGTCATAGACTGACTCGCTCTTGTTGTCCCGTTATTTCGAAAAGCAATCCTAACCTGGAATCAATGCCGACAACCAAATAAAAGGACAAAGTGATGAACAAACTATTCCTTGCGACATGTGTTTTGTTTCTCATTCTTTCGGCTTGCGCCTCGGTCACCGATAAAGGCCGGATGGAAGATTTGGACGAGATCATCCGTTCATTTGATTACGCCATGATGCGCGCGGATTGGCGTCGAGCGGCCGATTTCATTGATCCCTCCAAGCGGCAAGCGGATATCAATTTTGATCAATACAAAAAAATCAAGGTCGTCGATTGCAAAACAGCCCGTATGATTGTCTCCGAAGACAAGCTCAGCGCCAAACGGGAAGTAGATCTGCAATACTTTCTAGTAGATCGCAACATTTTGCGTGCCATGCAGTATAAGCAGGCGTGGAAATATAACGAGACCGCCAAGGGCTGGATTATGGAGAGCGGGCTGCCCGTGTTTGAATGAGTAGATAAAGGGACAAAGGGACTAAGGGATGGAGAAAAATCCGATATACCGTTTAAAAGATGGGGCGCAGCCCCCTCACCCCGACGCTCTACCTAACTCCCCTGTCTATACATACACCCCCCCCCAGGGGAGAGGGTGCACTTCCTTAAGCGGTATATCCGTTTTTTCTACATTCCTTGTTGCACCTCGAAGATTCAGATTTTTCCCCAATGCAGGTATTGGAAAAATCGAAAATCTTCGGCCATGTACTACTCAGTCCCTTAGTCCCTTTGTCCCTTAGTCCCTCTTCCCAACCGGTCGAACACGGAATGGAAAGCGACCTTCGGCGCGATCCCGGAAGTAGTAGCGCAATGTCTTTTCAATGGCCCGGAACGCGAGTTGATCCCAAGGGATCTGGTCTTCACGCATCAGGACCACTTCTGCGCTCTCCGGTGTGACCTTGAATTCCGGGGTCTGCATTCTGCCCCGAAACATCAAGTAGATTTGGCGAATATGGACAATATCAATGAGTAGATAGGGTTCAAGATGATCTACGATCGCACCGCTCTCTTCCAGGGTCTCGCGCCGGGCCCCATCCGCTACCCCCTCGCCGTTTTCAAGATAGCCGGCTGGCAACGTCCATAGATCCTTTTGGGGTTCTATATTACGGCGGCACAACAATATGCGGTCTTCCCACTCCGGGACGCAGCCCACCACCATTTTGGGATTCTCATAGTGAATTCGTCCGCACCCATCGCAAATGTATCGCGGCCGGTCATCGTCGGTTGGCACCCGCAGCTGAACCGGGGCACCGCACTCAGAACAATATTTCATGGCACTCCAGAAATAAAAGATTATGAGTTGGTCACGGGGCTATGATACCAGCAATTTTCATTTATACAACCCCGGCTGGCGTGATATTCCAGCGCTTGCCAAAGCGACGCTGAATCAATTATAAAAGAAGGCATATGAGGATTCGCGAAACAGTAGCGCCCCCCCATCGCCTTCTGTAATCCAGTTTGTGAAGTTGAGAGGCAACTCCCCATGGAGCGGAACATCCGGACGATTCTTTGGGTACTGGTTATCATGCTCACCGCGGCAATGATGATCCCAGCGGCATTTGCCACCCCCTTTGATTTGCAGATCAACGGCGACAAAATAAGCATCCAGGCCAACAGCGTGCCGCTGCGCGAGGTGTTGCGGCGGCTGTCTGAGCGTGGCATCACGGTGCGCATTGACCCAGAAATCAACACCACGGTCACCGCCAATTTCAAAGATAAGGCTTTGGATGAAGGGCTGAAATCCATCTTGCGGCAGCTCAACACCGTATTTATCTGGCGAAACGGAACTCCTCAGGAGGATCATGCTGCCGCTGACGACCTGCGGCTCAATGAGATTCAAATCTTCAAGCCCGGCCAGAAGGACCGCATGGTTAACCTGGAAGAAGAACCGGATCAAGCCGCGGCCCAGTTGCCCGATGAGGACCGCACAAATCCCAGCCGCTTCGAAACCCCGGTGATCATCAAGGCCAACCGCGTTTTTGTGCCCGTGGTGCTCACCTATGATGGCCGCAGGGTGGAAACCCAGCTGATATTCGATACTGGGGCCACCAGCATCGTGCTGCACCAGGAAGTGGCGGACAAGTTGGGAATATACGATACCAACCCCGCCAAGGCCAAAGGCGTGGGCGGCATGGAAATTGAAGCCAAGGTGGCCCAGTTGGAATCGGTTCAGGTCGGCCCCTATGAAAAAAACAATCTTCGGGTCGCTATAGTGGAGTACAAAGGGGAACCCAACGATGGATTCCACGGCTTGCTGGGAATGAATTTTCTAAGGGGATTGAAGTACGAAATCGACTTTGAGCGCCAGGTCATCCATTGGGGAGAATCCAGCGGGCCCACGCCCGTCAGCAATAGGGCCAAGCCAGCTCAAGAACAGGAAGCGCTCCCACAGTGAATTGCCATAAGATGATCCGGCCCAAATCCGGAGAAGTTACAAGGTTGTGACATCCGAAAGCCATGCCGGTCACAGTCCCCGATATGGTGCCCAAACCAACGTATGACGGCTTTGAAAAAAATACCCCCCGGGCTGCCGCCGGAGGGTACTTGTGAAGCTGGTTTAGTAATCTTTTTGGTGAAGCCTATTACTCTTGAGTGCCAATCATGGCTTTGGTTTCTTTAATGATTTCAACGGCACAATCCCGATCTCCATCAAAGCCAAGTCGGCCTTCTTCGATCTTAAAGCGAACCCCACAGTCGTATTTGCCGGCCACACTATTTAGAATTTTCCGCCAGATTTCACCGTTCCATTTGATTTCATTGGTCGTCATAGTCATCAACCTCGCTCGCTGAATTCTATCTGGAGGTAATCAATAAGCGTGCCATTTCCCATCAATCGATCAACTACCTGATTTACCGTAGCATACATTATATCGGCCGTAAACTGGACACACTTTAGCTTTTACAAATATGTAAATCATTTCCTATATAAAAACAGGTTTGTATAACCTGCATTACCCCCTGGGGGGCGGCGGACCATGCAGTCTGTGATATACTGGCCGCCACATTTTCCTTGCGGACATTAAGGGCGGTGGGCCAAATGTCAAACAACTCTGGCCACATAGCGATTCCCGTCCTTGACCCAGCCAGCAACCCAAGGATATAAGCCGTAGGGACAGCCTGACGACACGATATGTTGTCAACGGCCAGACCCTAAAGGACCCCCATCATGACCGATCCCAAGGTACAGGCCAAACACCAGCGCCAAGCCCGAATGCTGGCGGACCGGTGCGTTAAGAAATTCAAGCATTTACGTAAGCGCATGACTAAGCAGAACATCGAAGTCTTCCGAATCTATGATTGGGACATCCCCGAAATCCGCGCCGTGGTGGATTGGTATGCTGGACACCTGGTGATCGGCGAATATGTGCGCACCCAATCCACGCCCGAATGGCTGCCCCTGATGGGGGAGGCCGTGGGTGCTGCCCTGGACGTAGCGCCGGAAAAGATCCATTTAAAAAAAAGGGTTTACGGCAAAAAAGATGGAATGCGCTATCAACGGCTGGATACCACCAATCAACTCATAGAAGTATGCGAAAGGGATCTGAAATTTTATGTCAATCCCTGGGATTATGTGGATACCGGCCTGTTTGGCGATCATCGCGACACTCGCCAAATGGTGCGCGAAATGGCCGCGGGCAAGGAGTTTCTCAATTTGTTTTGCTATACGGGCGCCTTTACCTGTTACGCGGCCAAGGGTGGCGCCCGGTTGTCGGTCTCCGTGGATCGCTCCAAGACCGCTATTCAATGGGCGCGGCGCAATCTGGAATTGAACCATCTGCCCGCGGCCAGTCATCGCCTGATCCAGAGCCATATCTGGGAGTATCTGGCTCAAGCCCAGAAGAAAGAGCAACGCTTTGACCTGGCAGTGGTGGACCCGCCTTCGTTTTATACCCTACGCAGCTCCGGAGACCATTTCGACATTGTCGCCGACCACCCTGCCCTGCTCAGCGCCACCGGGCACTTGATGCGGCCGGGCGCCACCATCTTCTTTTCCACCAACCATCAGGATTTCTCGCCGCGCATGGAAGAATTACCATTTTCACGTATCGAAGAAATAACCGCCGCGACCATGCCGGAGGATTACCAGCACAAGCGTAAAACGATTCACCGCTGCTGGCGTATTACGGTTTAAGGCGCGTGGACGAGAAGGAAAGGAGGGGAAATCCAACGATGCATGTCAGTTCATTGCTTTGCCATTGGCCATCCACCTTCCCGGCGCAAACGAAGTACTTTCGAAAGCTGTCATCCAGAGGATTAAACCCAAGTTGGGACCGAAACATCCGATGGCCTCTCCTTCTTTGCATGATCGTCCTCACAGGCTGCGCTTCCCAAATTCCGACCAAACCCGAACCGGGGTTTGAACAGGTCGGCTGGGCCAGCTTCTACGCCCACAAATTCAACGGCAAGCGCACTGCCAACGGCGAGCGTTATGATGAACGGGCTTTGACGGCCGCCCACCCCCAACTGCCTTTTGGCACGATGGCCACAGTCAAAAATTTAAAAAACAGCCGTAGCGTGAAGGTCCGGATAAACGATCGAGGGCCGCAAGACAAGACGCGCATCATTGATCTTTCCTATGCCGCCGCCCACAAATTGGGCATGATTCAGGATGGCGTTGTCAAGGTGCGCATCACCATTGATCCTTGAGCCCAATAAAACAGGCTACAAGCTATCTCAAAATAATCTTTTGACCCAAACTCTTTGTTGGAGTCAAATTTTAAATCCTCGAAATACTTCAGTATGTCTGCGGTTTAAAATTTGCCTCCGCCGCGATTTTGGCCCAAAATCTTTATTTTGAGATAGCTTGTAAGCTTTCTTAGGACGCGCCATTGCGGCGCGGAGCTTTTTCCCACTCCGCGAAGGGTCCGCGGTGGATCACGTACAGCAGAGCCACGGCGTACAGCAAAGCCAGGGAAGAGTAGTAAATCCAAAGCAGAATAATACACACCGAACTCAGCGAGCCGAAAAGCACATTGATCCGTGAAACATGCTGAATATAGTAACCGAAGAATTGGCGCGCCAACATCCACAAGGCTATAAATAGAGCCCCTGCCATCAGCCGGTGGTGAAGCTTGATGGAAACTCCGAGAAAAAGCCGCACGGTAATCAGAAAGAAAATCATCAGAAGCAAAGCGGAAATGATGTTGTTTTGATTGAAGGTGAAGTAATTGATAACCGCCGAATAAAAGTCGTGGGTGTATGGACTTTGGTCGATGTAGACTTGCAAGGGTTCAAGGGCATCGGCGGCCACGGTCCAGATGAAATTGGCCATGAAGAAGAGCAAGATGGTGAATACGCTTAAGAATGCATAAAGCGCGTGGCCTTTTAAAAGATTGCGCCGCGGCAAGCGAAACAAGCGGCGAAAAGATTCTTCCAAGGCTTTGAACAACAATCCACTAATTATGGGCAGCATCAGCAGATTGATGGTGGTAAACGAGCCCAGTCCTACCGAATCGATCAGATGCGCCTGGAGCCATTCCGTTGAAACAAATGGGATGAAGCGCCGAATATCCTCCACCAGAATGGCCACCAAATTTTGAGGAAAAAGTTTGGGAAGAAACAAATTCTTGAACGCATTCAATAAAAAAAGGAACAGGGCTGAAAATGGAATAATGGCCAGCAGAAAAACAAATGAGATGGACGCGGCCACGATGGGGCAATCATCCCAGATGAAATTGCGCCCCGCGATCCAAAAAGCGGTAAAAAAGAACTTAATCCTGACTTTTAGGCGGTAAGTCATGCACTCGGTGCCCCCCATAGACGAAGAATGTCACAAAGCTGACAAATTGCGTCACAACAGATGGGGCCAAAAAGCTCCCCAGACCTGTGAAAAGCCCGCGCGGGCTTATTCTGGCCATCAATGCTCCATGGCATCCAAATTGCTTTAACTACCAGTAGGCTTCAAGGCCTAACCGGCATGCTCTCAAGGTTGCTTGTTTTTGGATACTGATGCCCGCTACTGGATTGACACGGATGCCCTTATACTCTTCGGATGCTGAATCTGATTCTGCTCTGTACGCTGAAACGGATCCTGTTTCCAACCTTGAGGGCGGCCGGCCTCAAATTCCACGCTAATTTCCAAGACATCTTCTTCTTCCCAATTTGGATTCATCCAGAGGGTGCGCTCTGCGCGCTCTCAATCGTAATCCATGTTCTCCACTTAAAGAAGGGGGCGCAGAGTGCACCCTACACGCGCCCATCCGCAATTGCTGATGGTAGCGCTTCTTATTTGAGTGCTGCCGGATCAGGCGGATAGCCCGTGATCTTCCGGATGCGTTCATAGAGCGGACGCAGGCGCTTGTACATCTGTTTGTATACTTCGTGATAGAGACGTTCGTACTGGCGCTGCTGAACCGGGTCGGGTTCAAACAAGCGGCCGGTATGGGTCATGGCTTGAACAGCGGAAGTAAAATCCGAGTGAAGTCCCAGGCCCACGGCCGCGTCGATGGCCGCACCCAGACCGGCGGTTTCGTACAAGTGGGGCCGGACCGTAGGCAGACCGAAGATATCGGCGGTAAGTTGCAGGGCCTGGTCGCTTTGACTGCCGCCGCCCGAGACCCGCAAGGTAGTAATGCGAGTCCCGGTGCGCCGTTCCAGCCGCTCCCGGCCTTCGCGCAGGGCATAAGCCAAGCCTTCCAGGATAGCCCGGTAAAGATGGGCGCGGGTATGCACGTCGCCAAATCCAATCACCGCTCCTTTTGCTTCGGGGCCAGGGAATTTGAGCCCAGGGCTCCAGTACGGTTGCAGCATCAAGCCCATGGCGCCGGGCGGCACCTGTTCGAGCAATTTTTCAAACAGTGCTTCAGCCGTCACGCCTTGCTGCCTGGCGGCCTCTTGCTCCAGATGGCCGAATTGCTGCTTGAACCACTCCACCATCCAGTAGCCGCGAAAAACTTCTACTTCCACATTGTAGTGCTGGGGAACGGCCGAAGGATACGCCGGCAGCAGCCGGATGGGCTCCACGTAGCGCCGGTGGGTGACATTGATGGTGGCCGTGGTGCCGTAACTCAAACAGCCGATGTGGTTTTCCAGGGCCCCTGAGCCGATGACTTCGCATGCTTTATCCGCCGCCGCGGCAATAAGGGGCAATCCCGCGGGAATACCGGTTTCACGGGCCGCCTGGGCCGAGATTTGGCCCAAGACTTGGGCCGGCGCCACCAGCCGGGGCAGCATGGTTTCCTGAATCGGCAAGGCCGGCCAATGCCAATCCCACCAGCGCGCCCAGCGCAGCAGTTTATAGTTGAATGGAATATATCCGACCTGGCAGCCCACGGAATCCACATATTCCCCTGTGAGCTGAAAGGTCAGGTAGCCGGAAAGCAGCAGATATTTATGGGTGCGCCGCCACACATCGCCGTCATGCAACGCCAGCCAGTGGGCCTCGGCTTCGGAGCGCAGATAGTTAATTGTACCGCTCAGACCGGTCAGGCGGAAAATCCAGGCCCAGGGGCCTTTCATGGGCGCCAAGCCTTTGGCTTTGCGCTGGTCCAGCCAGACAATGGCCGGCCGCAGGGGGCGACCGTCCGCGCCCATGTTGATCACCGTTGCGCGCTGGGTAGTCAAGGCAACGCCGGCAATAGCCTCCTTGAACAATGTGCCCTTTTGCCAGAGCCGCTGACACGCTTCGCACAAGGTGCGCCAAAAGAGGGCCGGGTCCTGCTCGGCCCAGCCGGGTTGGGGAGAAACATAGGGCTCAAAAGGCACCTGGACCTTGCCCCGCATTTTTCCCTGCAGATCAAAGATCATGGCTTTGAGGCTTTGGGTGCCGTTGTCGATGGCCAGGATGTGGTCGCGTGTGGTCATGGCTGGTTGGGTCGTCGATTGGTTGATTAGTTGATTGGTACAGTGAGGAACAATTTTTCAGTTTCGTTCCCCAGTAAATGCCCCGGATATTGCAAGGTGCACTTTGTGCACCGAAATCTTCGACTGCGGGATGCTCTTGCTACAGACCGATCTGAATTCTGACTGCTCAATACTATCTTCTTCCGAAAATCAGCCTCCCAATGCTTCGATCCATTCCTTCACCTTGATCCAAAGCTTCACCCACAGCCTCTGGCGCGGTTCGAGCCATGGGAAGCCGTGAGCCTTGCGCCACTGAGCCAGGTACTCTTTTACTTCCCGGCGCCAGCGCGCCCGATCCCAGCCCAGTGGGAGGCGGCAAGTCTGTTCAATGCGTGGTAAAAAATCCCGTCCGCCTTCGGGCAGCAGCAGACCAATGCGGACTCGCCGCAGAAGTAAATCACCCAGGTGCCGCACCGATTCATGCTCGATCACGTATGGCAGCTCGGCCCACAGGGTGGACGTGCCGGGAATGCAGTGCAGCATTTCAGGGACTTTGTTTTCGGCGATACGGTAAACTCCAGCCCCGTAACGGCCCCACAACCGCAACCAGGCGTCGGGATGAATTACTCCCACCAGAGGCAAGGGTTCGGCGGCATCGAAGCCCATCGAATCCACCGATGGTCTTTCAAATGGCGACAAGAAGGGCTGGACCGCTTTGAGGGCATCCAGGGCCACTCGTCGGTAGGTGGTCAACTTACCGCCGGCGATGGTCACCAAACCATTGTCAATCCAGATATCGTGTTCGCGGGATTCGTCCGAGGGCGCGCGGTTGCCGCCGCTACTGATCACCGGCCGCAATCCGGCAATGGAAGCAATACATTGGCGCAAGGAAAGCCCCAGCGAAGGGAAGAGAAAACGCACCCCGTCCAGCAGGTAGTCGGCCTCCTGGGCCGTGATGGCGGCCTCTTCATTGAGGTTGCCGCTATGATCGAGATCGGTGGTGCCCACCAACACCACGCCTTCCCAGGGAATCACAAACATGGCGCGGTGATCCTGGGGGTGGGTAAAGGACACGGCCACCGTGACCGGCAGCGCATCATGGGGGAAGATCAAATGACTACCCCGCAACGGCCGCAGATGTTTTTTATGCGGGCTCAGATGCAGTCGTTCGGCCCAACAACCCGTGGCATTAATGACCGCCGGGCATTCGATGGACCGGCTGGCAAGGGTTTCGGTGTCTTGCAGAGTGACCCCCCGCACCCGGCCTTGATCATCGCGGTCCACGGAAGTGGCCGCGGTATAATTAAGCGCCACGCCGCCGGCGGACCGGCCTTCGTTGATCAGACGCAGCACCAGGCGGGCGTCATCCACCTGGGCATCATAAAACTCATAGCCGCCGTTCAAAGCGTTGCGCTGGATAAAGGGCAGATGGGTGGCCATCTCTTCCGGGCCAAGATAGCGGTGGCGCCGTTTCTGCGCCAGCAGATCGTAAATCGACAACCCCGCTTCCAGGGTCCAGCGGCCAGGGCCGTGGTCTTTATAGATCGGAACCAGAAAAGGAATGGCGGTAACCAGACCAGGCGCTTCACGCAGCAAGCGCTCGCGCTCTTTGACCGCATCCCGGGTCAGGGCCAAATGGCCTTCTTTGAGATAGCGCAATCCGCCGTGGATCAGCTTGGAGGAACGGCTGGAGGTGCCCCAGGCGAAATCGCGCTGCTCCACCAGTATTACGCGCAACCCCAGGCGGGTGGTCTCGTGGAAAATGCCTGCGCCGGTCACACCGCCGCCGATGATCACCAGGTCGCACGCTTTGGGCAGATCGAGCATCTACACTCCAGAGTTGGGATATGGTAAGGTTCTTTCCAATAATCAGAATTATACCACACCCAAACCCTTGCGCGATAGGATGAATCCAAAGGAGTTGATCATGCCCAAGCCATCCATCCTTCCTGCCTGGCTGGAACAGCCGCCTCTCGCGGGCTCGCGCCGGGCGATCTTCAAATGGGGAGCTCCCGACCGCTGGTATCACCCCAAGCCGGGATTTATTCGCTATCTGAACGCGCGTCTGGGTTTGGACTCCGCGGATTGGGGCGCCCTCCGCGATATCGGTGCGGAGAAGGTAGAACTTTCTTCAAGCGAAATATTGGAAGCCAGTCATCTTCAAGCGCTGACAGCCATCGTGGGGCCGGAAAACGCTCAGGCGGATGACTTTTCACGTGTACGCTATGCCTGCGGCCAATCGGCCGAAGAAATATTACTGTTACGTTCGGGAAATCCTCCCGCGGCCAGTGGTCTGGTGCTCCATCCCCGAAATAGTGACGATGTGCGCGCCATAGTCCACTACTGCCACCACCACCATATTCCCATCACGCCTTTTGGTGGCGGCACCTCGGTCACTCTGGGCGTGCGGTCGGCCAAGGGTGGCATTACTCTGGTGATGCGTACCCACATGCATCGCGTCTTGGAATTCAATGAGACCAATCAGACCATCACCGTGGAGCCTGGTTTGCTGGGGCCGGAATATGAGGCTTGCTTGAATCAAGCCCCGGAGCGCTTTAAGGCGCGCCAGCGCTACACCGGCGGCCACTTTCCCCAATCCTTTGAGTTCTCCACCGTGGGCGGCTGGATCGCGGCCCTGGGCTCAGGCCAGCAATCGAGCTACTACGGCGATGCCTGTGATCTGGTGCTGGGCCAAAGCTATGTCACGCCGCTCGGAGATTTGGCGACGGGCGGGTATGCGGCCACGGCCACCGGCCCCAAAATCAACGATCTCATGAAGGGCAGTGAAGGCGCCTTCGGCGTATTGACGGCCGCCACCTTGCGCATCTTTCGTCTGCTGCCCGACAACCGCCGGCGTTTTGCCTTCATGCTGCCGGGCTGGCAAGAAGCCGCGGCCGCGGCCAAGGAGATCTCCCAGGCAGAATTCGGAATGCCTTCCATGCTGCGCATCTCCGACGCCGAGGAGACCGAGGCCGCCCTTCAGATCTATGGTTTGAACCATCCCCTGGTAGACAAATTCTTCCGATTGCGCGGTCTTCTTCCGGCACGCCGCTGTTTGCTTATCGGCCAAAGCGACGGCGAGAAGCATTTTAGCCGCAATGTGGCCCGCCAAAGCAAACGCATCTGCCGCCGGCTGGGGGGATTGGGTCTCAGCGGCTATCCGGCTGCGCGCTGGGCCCACAGCCGTTTTCTCGATCCTTATATGCGCGACGATCTCTTCGACATGGGCATTCTCATCGACACTCTGGAAACCGCGGTCTGCTGGGATCGGCTGGCCGAAGTGCACGCCGGCGTGCGCGCTTACATTACTTCTCGGCCGCGCACCGTGTGCCTAACCCACGCTTCCCATTTCTACCCCCAGGGCACCAATCTTTACTTCATCTTTATTACTCCCATAATGGCCGTGGCAGAATATCGCCGCTTTGTGAGCGGGATCATTTCCAAAATTCTGGAATGTGGCGGTTCGCTGAGCCATCATCATGGCGTGGGTAAAATGATGGGACCTTTTATGCAACGCCACCTGGGACCGGAGCAGATGGCCGCGCTGCGCGCCGTGAAACGCCATTTTGACCCCCATGGCATCATGAATCCTGGGGGGACGTTGGGGTTGGACTTAGGGGCAGACTGAAGGCTAAAGGAAGCAGAATTTCTTAAGATACCGCTGAACATCAAGACAGGGGCTGCTCCCTCCATAAGCGCTAACTTAAATAGACAACTAAATTCTGTTGAAAAAAGAATATCGAATATTGAACAACAAATATCGAATTACAAAGTTTTCTTATTGTTCTGGTTAGCCGTTTTTATGCTTGCGACAAAAATCAAGATAGGGCACTAAGTTGCTTCGACATTTTGCTGTTCCTTGTTCGATATTCGATATTCACTTAAGTTAGCGCTTATGCCCTCGCCCCCAGGGGAGAAGGTCGGGGTGAGGGGGCAATCTTTAAAGGGATAAGAAGAAAAATCAAAGGAGAGAAACTCATGGCCAGAACATTAAATGAAGTTGTGATTGTGGATGCGGTCCGGACCGCCTTTGGGCGCGCCGGTGAAAAGGGCATATTCTGGAAAACGAGAGCCGATGATCTTTGCGTGGCGGTGCTTAAGGCGCTGCTGGCGCGCAACCCCAAGGTGCAGCCCAAGCTGGTGGAAGATATCTACTGGGGCGCCACCAATCAGGTCAAGGAGCAGGGTGGCACCATCGGCCGCATGATCTCCATGCTGGCTGACTGGGGCTGGGAGGTGCCGGGCTGCTCCATTGACCGCATGTGCGCCAGCGGCCTGACCGCCATCGGCATGGGGGTCTCCACTATAGCCAGCGGCATGGCCGACATTCTGGTGTGCGGCGGCGTAGAACACATGGGCCACCTGCCCATGGGGTTCATGCGCGATCCCCACCCGCGCTCCGAGCAGGTGATGGGCGACGCCTCGGCCTTCAATATGGGCATGACCGCTGAAAATATCCACGACCGCTATCCCCAACTGACCAAAGCCAAGACCGATGCCTACGCCCTGGAATGTCAGCGCAAGGCCGATGTGGCCATCAAAGCCGGCAAGATGAAAGAGATGATCGTGCCCATTGAGGTGGAGCTATTGGACGGCACAAAAATCAAAGCGGATAAAGATCAACAACCCCGGCCCGAAACTACCCTGGACGGCCTGGCCAATCTCAAGACCCCCTTCCGGGAGAGCGGCGGTCGGGTCACGGCCGGCAATGCCTCGGGCCTGAATGACGGCGCCGCGGCCGTCTTGATGATGAGCGCCCAGAAGGCCCGCGAACTGGGCGTGACCCCGGCCATGCGCTGGATCTCTTCGGGTGTGGCAGCAGTGGACCCTCGCGTCATGGGCATCGCCCCGGTGCCAGCCACGGAAAAGGCGCTGGCCAAGGCTGGACTGACCATTAATAATATCGATCTCTTTGAGATCAACGAAGCCTTTGCCGTGCAGGCCCTTTACTTCCTCGACCACTTCGGCATGCCGGCCGAAGATCCCAGGGTCAATGCTTGGGGCGGCGCGATTGCCTACGGCCATCCCCTGGCCGCTTCTGGACCGCGCCTGGTGGCTTTCTTGAAAGGATTATTCAAAGAAAATCCCAAAGCCCGCTACGGCCTGACCACCATGTGCGTGGGCCGGGGACAAGGATATACGATGATCTGGGAGAATTTAATGAAGTAGTTCCTCACGCAAAGCTGCTAAGGGAAAAAAGAATCTGAAATATCTTCATTCATGCTTGGCGCGGGCGTTCGCCTTGCGCCTGCACCGAGTCTGGTTCCCAAATAATTTTACCATAGTTATCCCGCCGCCACGTGGGTGCTGGTCACCTCGGCCAACAGTTTGTCTTCTTTTCCCAGAATGCGCGTGCGCACGATGCTGATGGTTTTGCCTTGACGCACAAAACGCGCTTCGGCTCTGATATCGCCCTCTTTCTGGTTGCCGAATAGTGAAGTATGCAGGTCAATGGCCAGGGGAAAGCCTTTGCCGCGTTCGTCGGCGGGTTGTGCTTCCAGAATGAGAATGGAAGCCGTTACATCCGCCAACCATAACATGGCGCCGGCCTGCACCACGCCAAAGGGGTTAAGCACGCCGGGTTGAATGGGCATGCGGCTGAGGACGCACTCTTTGCCGCGCGCTTCGATGCTGAATTCAATCGTTCCCGTTCTTTTGGAGGATTGGATATGCTCCTGCAATGTGGTCATTCGAATGCTCCATATTCATAATATCGCCGACTGATGAGCTTATCTCTTTTCTTGCTTCAACGCAGTGGCGCAGAGCTCGCAGAGGAATGCAAAGGAAGTATAATGGACAAAACTCTCTGCGTACCTCCGCGAACTCTGCGTTAAGTAACAGTATAACACCAGTGCCAGTAGGGTGCATTCCATGCACCATTTACTTCCTTATACTTGTTTTCCCCACGTTCCCACGATCTGCGTGGGAATGCCTATCATCCCCACGCCGTTCCCACGCAGAGCATGGGAACGAGGAATCTTGATCGGGATGCGACTTCACTTCCCGATATAATACCCGCGCGGATCAAAGAGCCTCAGCAGATGAAGTTCTTCTTGCTCCCATGGGGGCAGACGTTTAATCTGGGGCGCTGTCTCCAGGGTCCAGCCCACATTCTCCTTGATTTTGGCCAGGCATTGCGTCTCCGTCTCTTCGGGATGAGACGGCAAGTAGGCAGTGAGCTTCAACTTATTTCGGCCCTTATCTTTTTCAAATACTCCCAAATCCGTTACCACCGTGCGCACCCGCTCGCCCGAATAGGTGATATAGGGCAGCTTTTCCAACATTCTTGTTTTGCCAGCATTCATCACAACTATCGATTCCTGGTTGGTATTGGCGATGTCGTTGGCGCCGCCCGAGCCCACCAGATAGAGTTTGTCGGAGATTTTGGTGGAGTTGGCGTTACCATATGGATCGAGCATGCCTGCGCCCAGCACGCCCAGGCAGCGGTTGTCGGCGCCGCCCACATTGTAGCCCAGTACGGTTTCAATATTGGAAAGCATTTTACAGGCATGCATGTTATGAAAACTGAAGACGGCCGGATCAGAAGTACGGGGCAGATAGCCGTACATGCCGATTTCGGCCATTAAATCCACTTCATGGGGCGTGCCTCTTAAGGCGTAGGCCGCCAGCCAGGCCGCCAGATTGGACAAGCCGATGCCGGCCAAGATGTTTTTATACCCATAGGCTTTGCAGCGCTGGGCGATGATGCGGCCGGCGGCCATCACCAATCTCTCCAGGGCATTGGGCGGCTGTTGGAAGTCAATTCCCTTTGCTTCGGTCAAGGTCTCCCCGAACCAGGCATCGGGCGCGGCCTTGCCTTTGAGATACATCAGCCTTTGGGTGCCCAATTTTTCCAAATAGTGCTCATGATCCCGGACATCCAGGATCCACTCCTGGACCCAACGTGAGAAGGCCTCTTCATCTTTGGTGGCGTTGTTGACCTCGGTCATGAAATCATAGTCCGGGAAGTATGCTTCAAACTCTGGCAGACCATGTTGCATGACGCCGAGGGGATGGGCGCCGAACGGCGCTTCGCATACCGCCAGCACCGAGTAAGCCGGGATGCGCACCAGGTGGGCGTGCTTGCGGATGTATTCGGTGGAAACGATCTTATCCACGCTGACGATGACGCCTTTCTTGGCGGCCCAGGCCCCGTAAGCATCGCCCGCCAACGGATAGGTAAGAATGGTATTGCCGCTGCGGTCGGCCACGGCCCCGTGAACCAGGGCGATATCCGGTCGCATGGCTTTGAGCAGGCCGATCTGGCCCTGGCCGGAAAATGGGTTGTCGATAACTTTGAATTCTTCCCGATTCTCTTCGGCCATGGTGCTGCCGATCAAGGAAGTAGTGGGCATAAAATCCCATCCCAGGGCCCCGGCCAGAAACCGCTGGGGAATGGTGCGCATGGTCCAGCTCTGCATCTGGACCGCTCCCGAAGCCACGGCGTTTTGAACCACGGGGCAGGGCCTTGGGCTGGGATAGTTGATGCCGGCAAAACTGGCCTGAACCTTTGTCACAATACGGTTTCGCAGCAAGGCCACCAGGTGCAGATTCATGGAGGGCGCGATGACGGTAAACTCCGGCCGCCGGTCCCAATAAGCCCTCACCAGTTCATAGACCAGCGCGCCAACGCCGGCGGACAGACTCAAAACCATCTTGCTTTGGATATGTCGTTGAATCGCTTCCCCGATTGTACAGCGTTTATCTTCGCCTTCCTCGATGGGAATATGCATCTTCTCTTTAATCAATCGCAAAATGGCTGCATCCATTATCATCTCCTGATACCCCCCGTTGGAGGGCGGGTCATGTGCTCGCGTCTCTTTTATATTTGCATCGGTATGGCGAGAAAACTTGCTGCAATACCTGCGAAATATGGCAGAAGGCCATAGGCCTGTCAATGTACAAGCCCAACGGTTGTTCGGCAAATACGAACAACGTTATTATTTTCCCAAGGTTTTAAGGTTTACAGAGTTGCTGGACCCTGTTAGGATTGCTCCACCAATGGACAGGACACCGGACGATCTTTCATTACAAAAATTAAGCTTGAAAACAAAACGCCAGTATGTTTTTGTTTGTGCCATCTGAGCGACATTCGGTTTGGGCGTAGTTGGTTTTGAACACGAACAGGATTTGTCCAATATGGCCATTTTACCCCCCGACCCCTGCTACTACTACTCCGCGAATTCCGCACCCATTTCAAGCCATCCTGAAGACCCCGAACCATCCCTGAAAAGGCATGCGCCATACCACCCTTCCATCATCGGGATCAATTTACCAAAGGAGGTGAGGCTTAAACGCGAACCGCATTAAAGATCGTCCGCACCAGCGAATCCAACGCTCTTAGCAAGAGCAAATGAAGCAACCGCCGAAACGGCCCTTAACCCTACCAATATCTCGGAAAAGGAGAGGTCCAATGAAAACCACACTGATGCGTTCTCTGTTAATTATCGCGTTTCTAACCCTGCTGTCCCTCCCGGCCATGGCCGCGGACACCATTAAAATTGCGTATATCGATCCGCTATCAGGCGCCATGGCTGGTGTGGGCGATGCTGGTTATAAACATTTTCAATACAATGCCGAACTGCTCAACGCCAAGGGGGGCGTGCTGGGCGGCAAAAAGTTTGAAATTGTTCCCTTTGACAACAAGACAAGCCCCCAGGACTCTTTGATTCAACTCAAGGCGGCCATTGACCAGGGTATCCAGATCATCACCCAGGGCAATGGCTCCAGCGTGGCTGGGGCTTTGATCGAAGCGGTCAATAAACATAACGAACGCAACCCGGACAAGCCTTTGCTATTTTTGAACTATGCGGCCATTACCCCGGCCTTTACCAATGAACAGTGCAGCTTCTGGCACTTCCGTTTTGACGCCCACGTGGACATGAAATTGGCGGCCATTACCAATTATATTAAATCCCAGCCTAACATCAAAAAAGTGTACCTCATCAATCAGGATTATGTCTTCGGCCATGCCGTGAGCGACTCCGCCAAGGCCATGCTCAAGGAAAAACGCCCGGACATCGAAATTGTGGGTGACACCTTCACGCCGCTGGGGAAAGTAAAGGACTTCTCCCCCTATGTGGCCCAAATTCAAGCCTCGGGCGCGGATACGGTCATCACTGGCAACTGGGGCGCCGATATGTCGCTGCTGGTCAAAGCCGGCAAGGATGCGGGGCTCAAGGTGCAGTACTTCACCTTTTACGGCAGCGGCCTGGGCGCGCCCAAGGCCATTGGCGACGCCGGCGTGGGAGTTCTGAACTCCATCACCGAGTGGCATCTGGACCTGAACCAGGAAGAAAAGAACAAAGAAGATGAAGAATTCTTTCTGGGCTATAACAAAAAATACTCCAATAATGGCGATGTCCCCTACTACTACGGCCGCATCCGCACCGAAATGACCATGCTGGCCGCGGCCATCGAAAAAGCCAAAAGCACCGATCCCAAAGCCATCGCCTTTGCCCTGGAAGGCATGGAATATCAGACGCCCTACGGCAAAGTGATCATGCGGGCCGAGGATCATCAACTGATCCAACCCCTGTATATCTCCACCTATGCCAAAGCCGGTGAAGGCACGGTTAAGTATGATTCGGAAAACACCGGCATCGGCTTCAAGACGATCAAGCGCATTGAGGCGGCCGATACCGCCATGCCCACCACCTGCAAAATGGTGCGGCCGGAAAAGAAGTAAAACATTGCTTGAACCTTGAACCAAGGGCACCCCGAGGTTATGGACGGGGTGCGCTTGGATGGTGTGAGAGTCTAAGTCGGTTTCAAGTATTCAGGAGTCAGAATTCAGGAGCCAGAATGAAAAAATTCTGAATTCTAACTCCTGAATTCTGAATACTCTGGTACTATAGGCTTTCAATATGCCAAACAAATTTTAAACCCATTCTTCATCCAATTCCACGGAAATCCAAACCATGCTCGAATATATCATTTTCTCCCTCCTCAACAGCCTGGTGCTGGGCATGCTGCTCTTCATGCTCTCCAGCGGGCTGACCCTGATCTTCAGCATGATGGGCGTGCTCAACTTTGCCCATGCCAGTTTTTATATGCTGGGAGCCTATTTTGGTTATCAGATCAGCACGGCCATCGGGTTTTGGCCGGCCTTGATCATCGCACCGCCCCTGGTGGGTCTCTTTGGCGCCCTGGTGGAACGCTATGGGCTGCGCAATGTCCATAAGTACGGCCATGTGGCCGAACTGCTCTTCACCGTGGGACTGGCCTTTATCATCGAGGAAGGCGTCAACCTGATCTGGGGGCGTAATGCCGTGACCTATCCCATTCCCAAGCTTCTGGATTTTCCTATTTTCACGCTCTTCAATACTGAGTTTTCCGCCTACCGGATGTTCATGCTTTTCATTTCCGTGGCTATCTTCATCGCACTGTACTGGATTTTGACGCGCACCCGTATCGGCCTGATCATCCAGGCAGCCCTGACCCACCCCCAGATGGTCAATGCCTTGGGGCACAATGTCCCGGCGGTCTTCATGTTGGTCTTTGGCGGCGGCTCGGCTCTGGCGGGGCTGGCGGGGGTCATCGGCGGCATCTTCCTGGTCACTGAGCCGGCCATGGCCGCTACCCTGGGGCCCATCGTCTTTGTGGTCATCGTGGTGGGCGGCATGGGATCGCTGACCGGTGCCTTTGTAGCCTCATTGCTGCTGGCGGCGATCCAGACCTTTGCCGTGGGCATCGAATACTCTCTCTCCGATCTGCTGGCTCTGGTGGGCATTCGTGCCGAAGTGGGCGGGATTTTAAAAGACCTATGGCGCATTCAACTCTCCCACACCGGACCGATCCTGCCGTATTTGTTTATGGTATTGATATTGATGTTCCGGCCCAAAGGGCTGATGGGTAAACGGGAGACCTAAGTTTTACTGTTAATGCATTGGAGAAAAAGCTCACGCTATGATTATCTTCTTAAAGAAATTTGGAATCTGGCTTGCGGCCGTGCTGATATGTGTTGTGCTGCCTTTGATCTTCCGTTCCGGATTTTCAATCTCGTTGCTTAGCCAAATGGGCATCGCCATTATCTTTGCCCTTTCCTACAATATGCTTCTCGGTCAGGGCGGCATGCTCTCCTTTGGTCATGCCGTGTATTATGGCTTGGGCGGGTTCCTGGCCATGCACGCCTTGAATAGAATTGGCGCCGGTACTTTGCCGATACCCATTGAGCTGTTGCCACTGGTGGGCGGAGTGGCGGGCGTATTGGCCGGGCTTGTTTTCGGCTGGCTCTCCACGGCGCGGGCCAGCACCACCTTTGCGTTAATCTCCTTGGGTATCGGTGAGCTGATCGCGGCCAGTGCCCTTATGCTGCCCAGCTTCTTCGGCGGCGAACAGGGCATCATCGGAGACCGAGTAGTAAAACTCACCATTACCGGCTTTCGCTTCGGCAAACAGATCGAGGTCTACTACCTGATCGCGGTCTGGATGTTGATCTGCGTGGCCTTGATGTATCTATTAACTCAAACGCCGCTTGGACGCGTCGCCAACGCCGTGCGCGACAACCCCGAACGGGCGGCCTTTATTGGCTATGCCCCCCGCACCGTGCGCACCCTGCAATTCACCCTGGCCGCCTTTTTCGCGGGTGCGGCCGGCGGTCTGTTCGCCATTAACTACGAAATCATCACGGCTGAAACCGTAGGGGCGCAAGCTTCCGGCAGCGTGCTGATGATGACCTACATCGGCGGCGTGGGTCACTTCTTTGGTCCGATTCTGGGCGCGATCCTGATAACCTTCATGCAGCTTTCCCTGGCCGGGGTTACCCATGCCTGGTTGCTCTACTTCGGGTTGCTCTTCGTGGGCATGGTCATGTGGGCACCCAATGGCTTATCCGGAATCATCATGGTACATGAGCCGGTATGGAAAGCCCGCCTGATGAAACGGCTGCTGCCAGCTTACGGGCTGATCGCTTTGCCCTGCCTGATCATGTTCCTGGGTGCCATGATCCTCATTGAAATCAACTATCACCTCTCGCTGAGCATCAACCCGGAAAATCCCATGCATCTGTTGGGCATCACCTTCCGGGCCCAGTCGCCCGTTGCCTGGGGGTTATCCCTGGTTATGATGGTCGCTGGATTTTTCTTCTTCCGCAAGGCCCGCTCCGTGGTTCAAGAACGCTGGAGCGAAGTCAGCCAAACCCTGAAAGGAGGGCTTACGCGATGAGCACGACAGCCCTCAAACTGGCGGATGTCCACAAAAGCTTTGGCAGCAGCAAAATCATCAACGGCGTCAACCTGGCAGTGGCCAAAGGCGAACGCCATGCCATCATCGGCCCCAACGGTGCCGGCAAATCCACCTTGTTTAATTTGATCAGCGGGTTCTATCCCCTCAGCGCCGGTTATATCGAGCTCAATGGCCATATGATCAGCAATCTGCCGCCCCACCGTATCAATCGACTGGGGCTGAGTCGCAGTTTTCAAGTGACCAATATCTTCCCTAAGATGAGCGTGTTCGAGAACGTGCGCTGCGCCCTGCTGTGGCCCATGGGATATGGCTATTCCTTCTGGCACCTGTGCGATCGACTAAAAAAAATTAACGCCAAGGCCGAAGAGATCCTGGAACGCATCAATCTGGCCGACCGCCGTCATATCCCGGCCGGTCTGCTGGCCTATGCCGACCAACGCGCCCTGGAGATCGGCATCACCATTGCCGGCAACGCGGAAGTTATACTTTTGGACGAACCCACGGCCGGCATGAGTCTGAGCGAAACCGAACGGGCCGTGGAATTGATCCGCGATGTCACGACCGGCAAAACCCTGCTGGTGGTCGAACACGATATGCAGGTGGTCTTTAACTTGGCCGACCGCATTTCAGTCCTGGTCTACGGCGAAATTGTGGCCACGGATCATCCGGACAAGATCCGTCAAAACCCCCAGGTTCAAGAGGCCTATCTGGGAAAGGAGAGCGCCTAAATGCTGGAAGTAAAAGAATTGCATGCCTACTATGGGCGCAGCCATATTCTACAAGGAGTCAACCTGCAAGTAGGCAAAGGAGAAATCGTCAGCCTGCTGGGCCGCAACGGCGTGGGCCGCTCCACCACCTGCATGACCATCATGGGTCTGGTGCCGCCCCACGGTTCGATCCGCTACCAGGGCCAAGAGATCGCCGGCCTGAAGCCTCATGAGATCGCCCGTAAAGGCATCGGCTTCGTGCCCGAAGACCGCTGGATCTTTCCAGGCCTCACGGTGCTGCAAAATCTTCAACTGGGCCAGAAGAGCGCCAAACGGCAGGGCCGCTGGCGCATCGAAGATGTGTTCAATCTCTTCCCGCGCCTGGGCGAGCGCTCCAACGTGCACGGCGGTCTGATCTCCGGCGGCGAGAAGCAAATGCTCACCATTTGCCGCACGTTGATGGGCGACCCGGACTTTATCATGATTGATGAGCCCACCGAGGGCCTGGCGCCCATGATGGTGGAACACATCGGCCGCCTGATCGAAGAAATTGCCAACCGCGGCATTTCGGTGCTGCTGGTGGAACAAAAGCTGAGCATCGCCCTGAAGATTTCCCAGCGGCTCTATATCATGGGCCAGGGGCGTATCGTTTTCGAAGGCACGCCGGATGATATCAAAAATAACCAGGCCATCCGCAAGGAGTGGCTGGAAGTATGATAGGGGATAGTTTTAAGTTTGGAGTTTAAAGTTTAAAGTTGAGGAATTCTACCATGAAAAATATCAATGCCCGCGTCGAGGACGCACCTTAACTTTAAACTTTACACTTTAAACTTAAAACTTTCTACCTAAACTTGGTCCTAAATCCAAACACCATTTTTCCCATAGGAGGAAAGCCATGCTCGGTTTGATGCAAGATCGTCCATTGATGATTTCGGATTTGATTGAGTTTGCCGCGATCCACCACGCCAAGGAAGAGATTGTCTCCCGCACCGTGGAAGGGCCGATCCACCGCTACACCTTCAAAGACTGCGCCGCGCGCTCTCGCCAGTTGGCCAAGGTCCTCATTAAGCTCGGCGTGGGACAGGGCGACCGTGTGGCCACCCTGGCCTGGAACGGCTATCGGCATATGGAGCTGTACTACGGCATATCGGGTATGGGTGCCATCTGCCATACCATCAACCCGCGCCTGTTTCCCGAGCAGATCGCCTACATCGTCAACCACGCCGAAGACAAATACCTTTTCACCGACCTGACCTTTGTGCCTCTGCTGGAGAAGATCGCCGGTCAGATCCAGAAGCTCAAAGGCATCATCATCATGACCGACGACGCCCACATGCCCAAAGCCAATCTGCCCAACATGTTCTGCTATGAAACGCTGATGGCCGGCGTGGATGACGACTACCAATGGCCCTTGTTCGATGAACGCACGGCCTGCATGCTATGCTACACCTCGGGCACCACGGGTAATCCCAAAGGAGTTCTTTTCAGTCACCGTTCCACCGTGCTGCACAGCTTTGCGGTGTGCACCAAGGACGGCGTGGGCATGTGCAACGAGGACACCGTACTGCCGGTAGTACCCATGTTTCATGTCAATGCCTGGGGCACCCCGTATGCCGCGGCCATGTGCGGCGCCAAGATGGTCATGCCGGGCGCCAAGATGGACGGCGCTTCGATTTACGAGCTGATGGAAACCGAACAGGTCACCGTATCCCTGGGTGTGCCCACGGTCTGGATGATGCTGCTGGCCTATATGAAGGAGAACAACAAGAAATTCTCCAGCATGAAACGCACCATCATCGGTGGCGCGGCCGCTCCCAAATCCATGATCGAAACCTTTGAAAAGGAGTTCAAGGTCAGCGTCATCCATGCCTGGGGTATGACCGAGATGAGCCCCATTGGCACGGCCTGCAACATGAAGAAAACACACAAGAGCATATCGGCTGTAGACAAACTCCGGCTGCAGCTCAAGCAGGGCCGGGCCGTCTACGGCGTGGACATGAAGATCGTGGATGGCGAAGGCCAAGACCTGCCCTGGGACGGCAAAGCCTTCGGCAACCTGCTGGTACGCGGCCCCTGGATTACTTCCGGCTACTTCAAGGGCGAAGGCGGTCAGATTCTCACCAAAGACGGCTGGTTCGACACGGGGGACGTGGCCACCATCGATCCCGACGGGTACATGCAGATCACCGACCGCTCCAAGGACGTGATCAAATCCGGCGGCGAATGGATCTCCTCCATCGATGTGGAGAACAGCGCCGTGGGCTGCCCCGGCATTGCCGAAGCAGCCGTCATTGCGGTGCCCCACCCCAAATGGGACGAGCGGCCCCTGTTAATCGCCGTGAAGAAAAAGGATGCCCAGGTCACAAAAGAAGATCTGCTGAACCACCTGAAGAAAACCCTGGCCAAATGGCAACTGCCCGACGACGTGGTCTTTGTCAACGAGCTGCCCCATACGGCCACCGGCAAGCTGCTGAAAACCCAGCTGCGCTCACAATACAAGAACTACAAACTACCGACCGTCTAAGCCATGAGGTAACAGGCGGGTTGTCTTTTCCGCCTGCCGGCCAAAAACGGCATGAAATTAAAACAATTCAACCGTCTTGGGAAAGTCCCAGGACGGTTGAATTGTTTTATTACCCTATAAAGCTTCTCCTGAGGCGGATCACTTTTGGTACGCCAAACGGGCGTAGACTATTTTTTCTTCTCCTTCAGTTCTTCCATAATCCGACAGACCGCATCGTAATGCTCCTGGCTTTGAGTGGCGGTTTGGAAGACCAGGGATTCGTAGGCCACAACCTGCTCGATGGTGGAGTGGCTGCCATGGCGCAGCACAGCTTTGGCGGCGCGGATGGCGCCGGCGGGCATTTGGGCGATCTGCTGGGCCAGAGCCTCGGCTTCTTCCATCAAGCGATCATGGGGGATCACCCGATTTACCAGGCCGATCTCCAGGGCCTCCGGGGGCAGAATCATTTTGGCGGTAAAGACCAGCTCAGCGGCTTTGCCATAGCCCACCAGGCGCGGCAGGAAGTAAGAACTGCAAAATTCAGGAGTCACACCCACGCGTACAAAGGCAAAGCTGATTTTGGCCTGGTCCGAGGCCAGGCGCAGATCACAAATCAAGGGCAGAGTGGCTCCAAAGCCCACGGCCGGGCCATTGATCACGGCGATAATGGGTTTGGGGAAATTGATAAATGCTTTGGGCAGCTCGGCCCGGGCCGCATTCTGACTCTGGCCGGTTTCCCGGAACGCCTGGTAGCGCGCCTTAAACATGTTCAAGTCCGCGCCGGCGCTGAAAGCACGCCCTTTGCCGGATAAGATCAGCACCCGCAAATCATTGTCCGCAATGGCATGGGTCATGAAGTGGAGCAGCTCATTGCCCATCTGCTCAGACAGCGAATTGAGTACTTCCGGCCGGTTGAGAAAGAGAAAGCCGACCTGACCTTTCTTTTCTACGGTGATAGTTTGATAATTCATGACAAATTCCTCGTGTTTTGACGATTTATTGAAGAATACCAACAGGTCTTAACGGTCACTTACCCATGAGCAGATAGACTTCGAAGCGCGGTACTATTAGATCTTGCTTTATTTGCTCCCTTCCGGCAGATTCCATTTTCATTTACCAGATCCGCTCCCCGTCAAAGGCTGCAAATTCACTTTTAATGCGCAACCATGAGGATACCCCATGTCCGCCATTATTACCAACATTGATGCGCGCAACGATCTGACCATCCACACCCTGGAAGGCCCCATCAGCAGCAACGATATCATCACTACCATCGAAGAGTACTACCGGGGGCAGCCCACTACTCATATTATTTGGGATTTTACAGCGGCCACACTCAATCAATGCCGGGATGAAGACATCCAGGCCATTGCCGTGGCCGCCAACAAACATTCCAAAGCATGGCCTGACAGTAAAACCGCCTTGGTGCTCCCCGGTGATCTGCAGTTTGGCCTGGGCCGAATGTACGAAACCTTTGCCGAGCTGGAAAATGGTGCCACCCAGGTTCAAAGTTTCCGGGGTATGACCGAAGCCCAGGCATGGTTGGCGAAGAAACCTCTTTAGGCCTATCCTTCCCCAGTTTTCTCTTGACCCGCAGTCTAAATTGCCTCTATTCATTTAATATCATACCATCGCGGTAGGGAAATGGGTGCCCAGGTGGGAGGGTCCGGGTTTAAACAACGGCCAAAGGAGCAATATATGACCAAGTTCACCGATTTGCAGTCCATCAAAATTTTATCCGATTTGAATGACACTATTTTGAAAAGAATTGAAAAGATTACCAATATCAAGACATTCAAAGCCGGTGACTACATCTTCCGGGAAAACCAGTTTGCCGATTCGCTCTATGCCGTCATTGAAGGCAAGATCACCCTTGAGCTCAATATCAACTCCAGCTCCCAATGTCGCATCAAAGATGTATTTCCCTGTGAATCCTTTGGGATATCCGCCATTGTGGACACCGGTAAACGCTCCTATATCGCCGATGCCTATGCGGTTGAAGACAGCAAAGTATTTTGCTGGGAGGGCGGCCAGCTGGAAAGACTCCTCTACGAAGATCATGAACTGGGATTTTTGTTCATGCGCAATGTTGCCAAAGTGCTTAAAAGAAGGCTGCGTGATACCCGGGCTCAACTGGCCGAAGGGTTATGCGCCATCCAATAATTAAAAAAATCTACTCGCCGTCCGGTGCAATCGGTGCTGATTTGACTTTGCCCATATCGGAAAAAAACATGCGCGGCACAAGCCACAGCACCGATCCCAGGGCCTTAAAACGAATTTTGATCGTCCGGCCATAGAGCAGGTCCAGGATCGCCCGCAGACCACGATATACCGCCGGTGTGTGCGGATACCACCACAAATCGCGTTTCACCAGGGGCATATGGTCGTGCACCAGACATTGGGACTGGGTCATCTCCGCCATGCCAATAGCCCCATGGGTGCGGCCGATGCCGGAGTGCTTGAACCCACCCCAGGGTGTTTCGGGCAGACCGTGGCTCATGAGATGATCATTGATCATCACCACGCCGGCCTTCAGTCGGCGCGCCAAGCGTTCCCCTTCCTTGGCTTTTTTGGTCCAGACGCTGGCGGTCAGGCCCAGGTTGCTATCGTTGGCCAACCCCACGCCTTGATCCATATCTTCCACCGCCATGACGCACAATACTGGTCCAAAGGTTTCCAGGCGCATGATCTCCATGGAGTGGTCCACCTTGGTCAACACCATGGCCGGCAAGAAATTGCCCTTGGTGCCGGCGGGCGCCTGGGAACGGGCGTAAATCACGGCTCCAGCCTTAGTGGCGGCCACGACCTGACGTTTGACTTCACGGGCCTGCCTGGCAGTGGTCATGGCCCCCAGATCCACCTCGTGATCCAGATCTATGCCCATCCGCAAACGCTGGACCCTTGCCGCCAACGCATTAAGGAAGGGCTGATAGACCGAGCGGTGCACATAGATGCGCTCCACCCCACCGCACGACTGGCCGCAATTTTGCAGCCCGGCCCAGACCGCCCCGGCCGCCGCGCGCCGCAGATCGGCATCCGGGCAGACCAGCATGGGATCATTGCCTCCCAGTTCCAGGACCAGCGGCGTAAGGGTGTGGGCCGCCGCGGCCATCAGCTCCTGGCCCACCATGACACTGCCGGTAAAAAAGAGCTTATTGATACCGGCATCCAGAAAAGCCTTGCCCGCCAAACGGCCGGGCATGTTGATGTAATGAAACAGGCCCGCTGGAATATCCAAAACGCTCATGCAACGCTCAATGGCCCGGCCCACCATCTGGGTTTCACTGGCGGCCTTCAAAACCACGGCATTGCCGGCCAGCAAGGCCATGATCACTTCCGAAAACGGGATGCTGAAGGGATAGTTCCATGGCGAAATGATGCCCACCACGCCATAGGGGACCCGCACGATTTTGCTGGCCTTGTTGGCCATGAGCAGCGAGGCCGGCATCAGTCGGCGGTCTTTGAGAAAGGACTTGGCGTTGCGACAGTAGTAATCCACGGCCATGGTGGCCGGCAACACTTCCGTGACCAGGGCATCGGTCCGGGTCTTGCCGTTATCCTGGCTGATGAGCTGCGCCAATTCATCGGCATGATCCACCAAATAAGCGCGCAACGGCTTAATCCGTTTGACGCGCTCCTTGACCGTCAACGCCGCCCATCCGGGCTGAACCGCCCGGCCGGCTTCCACGGCCTTGCGCACATCCTCGCCGCTGTTAAGCTGCGAGTCGCCAAGCACCTCACCGGTGGCCGGAGAGATACACACCGTTGCCTCCAAAACATCTTGATTCGTCGTCATGCTCCAGTTCTTCCGTTTGCATCAATGGGTTATGGGGCCAGTGAACTTCTACCCCATTGACTTTGGTAAGGCATCTTGACCTGCCTGGGGTAGTGAAGGGCTCGCGGCCGGCGACGGCCATTCCTTGGGCAGGCTGCGGATATGGATGTCGCGCTGGGGGAAAGCGATCTCGATGCCCAGTTCCCGAAAGCGCTTGTCGATGTCGAAGCGAATTCTGCTCGGCACGGCCCAATAATCTTCCACCTGGACCCAAAGGCGCAACCGGAAGAGTAAAACGCTGTCGCCATGCTCGATAAAATGCACTTCGGGCGCCGGGTACTTTAGGACGTTTGGATAGCTGTGGGCAATCTCCAACATGGTCTTTTCCACCAGTTCGATATTGGAACCGTAAGCCACGCCCACATCCATGTTGCGACGCATGCGCCGGTCCTTGAAGCTCCAGTTGGTCACCTGCTTGCTGACGAATTCGGAGTTGGGGATAATCATGGAAGCATTGTCAAAAGTCTGCACCACCGTGGCGCGCACGTTGATTTTTTTTACTTCCGCCCAAATCCCGTTGATTTCAACCGTGTCGCCGACCTGAATGGGCCGCTCGAACAGCAGGATCAAACCGCTGATGAAGTTATTAAAAATGGTCTGCAGACCAAAGCCGATCCCGACGCTGAGCGCGCCGAACACCACCGCCAGGGAGGTGGCGTTGACGCCCAGGGTCGCCAAGGCCAGAAGCAATCCCAAACTCCAGCCCAGATAGCCGCAAATGGTGAGGACGGAGTCTTTAAGCCCCGGCTCAAGCATCTTGTTCCCGATGACCTTCTCATCCAACAGGGCTCGGCCGATGCGCACGATCAAATTGGTAAAGAAGAGAATTACCGCGGCCAGCACAATGCCCCGGATACTGATATTGATGGTGCCGATGGTGTAGGTGTACCTGAAAATCTCCTTTGCTATAGTACTCAAGGCGCCTTCCCGGTCCCACGCCCAGAGGATACCGCGGAAAACACCATAGCCCCAGGCGGCCAGGCAAAGTTGAATCAAGGCCCAACGCAAGTGATACCCGCTGAAGAGCGGCTGGCGATCCGCCCCGGTCGTCGGCGGAGGGCCTTGATCGCGCTGCCATTCCCGGATGGCCTTCCAGCTGACATAGCCCCAAAAAATCATGGTCACGGTCTTGATCCAACCGGCCCACCAGTGGCCCGCCAGTAGACTGAATCCGGTCAAGCTCATCAGCAGGCCGCCGCCGCTGACCAGATAGCTCCAGATAAGCACTATTTTTATCTTTTGGGCGTTCGGCCCGGCCTGGCCCTTGATCACGCATTCGGTCACGACACGCTTCAGGTGATACCAGAACACAACGGTCCAGAGAAAAAGAACCGTGGTTACCAGAGCCCAGATGATCCAGGTCAGCACGCTCTCCCGGCCGGCCAGCCAGTTGAACAGCACGATGGTGAGCACACAGTAGCGCAACAGGAAAAAAAAGCGTCGCAGGCGGGAGAAAATGAACTCATTGAGCGCCATCTTCGCGCTGCTGGAGCAAAATTGCAAGAAATCCAGACCCCACCGCGTGATCAGCAATATTAGCAATGTCTTGAACACCGTGCTGAACAGACTGATTTCCAAAAGCGACGATCGCGGCGAATCATAGCTGCCGACCAGCAGCGTCAACAGAAGAACGATCATGGAGCGGCGCAGCAGCAAAGCGGACAGCCTGCGGAAATGCCAGTTCGGTTGATCATGCCGATCGTCAAAGCGCAGCAAAGCACGCCGAAAGCGCGCCTGAAGCACCATGATACAAGCCAGCCAGAATAAGAAAATGACCCAGCGGTGAGGTTGCCCCATGATTAGTTGACGGTATTTGGACTGCCATGCCGAGATGTTAAGCAGATCGCGAAGGTGACCTAGAAAATAATTCCAGGACTCCTTTAGACTGCTGCCGAAGATATCCCGGTACGGATTGGAAGCCGTGAAGAGCATTTTTTTCAACCGCTCTTCCAATTGGGCGGACAACTCTTCGCCAAGCTTCTTTTCCTCCTCCAGCACCGTGGAGAGCTGTTGCATCAAGTTTTCATAGATATCCAAATAACGTCTGCCCAACTCCTTTTTCTCTTCCAGAACCAGAATCAATTCATTGGCGGTCGCTGCAAGCCGCGCCTTTTCTTCAGCCGGCTGTTGGGATTGCTGGATTTCTTCCATCTGTTTACGCGCCAGCTCCATATGGCTGGAGGCTTGCACAAACAGGGAGGAAGTTAGATTATAGCGGGACTGCAGTTTTTCGGACTGGTGCAGGAGCTTCCCATGGCCCAAGCGGTTGTCGCGGATGGCCTGTTCGAGGCTTTCAATCCGGGGCTGGGACATCAGCAGCAATTGCCGATGCATGGTATTTTCGGCCTGCTGGCCATCGATCAATTTAACCAGGGCGCGCTTTAACTTCTCCAACTCCACCAGGCGATTTCGAAGTTCCTCCAATTCAGCGCGGTTATTGCTCAACGCGCTTTCAAGGGTCTTTTGCTGCTGATCCGCCAGACCAAAGCGTTCCGGGCTTTTATCAGTCTCGGCCCAGGCGCCATGAAGTACGGCAAAGATCAGCACCGGCACGAGCACTAACCTACAATAAAATGGCAGCAATGTCTTTGCTTTCATAGCCGAAAATTCCTGTGGGTTCCTGGATTGGAGAAAAAGCATTTGGGGACCGTGAAACCCTCCCCTCGTGGCGAGGGGAGGTTCTATTAAAAAACCCAACTATGTCTTATAACCCGCCGACGGCGATCTCCACGCGGCGGTTGAGCTGGCGGCCCTCTTTGGTATTGTTATCTCCGGCCGGGTTGGTTTGGCCATACCAGAGCGTGACAATGCGGTCGGAACCGACGCCGAGCGCGGTCAAATGACGACTCACCCGCACTACTCGTTTTTCAGATATGGCCAAGTTGCGTTCCTCGGAGCCGGACGCATCCGAAAAGCCCTGCAGCACTACGAAGCTTTTGGGGTTATCCTTGAGAAAAGCGCCCAGTTTGTCGAGCTTTTCCCTATATTCGGCGCGGATCATATCGCTGTTGGAATCAAACAAGATATCCTTGGTCGTAAAGCCCACCACTTCGGGCCTGGCCGTCAACTTGGTATAAGAGGTCACCTTGACCGTGAACAGCGCCCCGGATAGATATTCGGGATGCACCAAGAACGCCTGCACCGGGATGACCCGCGATCCGGCATTGATTGAAGCTACCTTTTTCACCATTTTCCTCTGATTATCGCGTTCGGCGCTGCTGATGACATAGAACTGCACATTGTGCTTGGCGGCGATGGATTGGGCGATCTCCAGCGGTTTGCGCGGATCGGTGGTTTCGGTATAGGTGCCGTCCGTAAACAATATAACGCTGGTGCGGCCGGTCAGGCCCTCCAATATCTTCTCCAGCTTGAGCAGCGCCGGCTGCAGCAGGCTGTTGCCTTCCCCCTTATCCGGCAGTTGATCAATGGCGCGGCCAAAGGCGGCCCGGTCATAGGGTTGCATCTCCTGAATCGTTTTCAAGGCCGTAAAACCGGAGAGCAGATACAAGCCGCACCGATACCCCAAATCCGGCAGTATTTGATTTCTCTCCGCCAACAGCATCTTGGCCGCGGCGATCTTGGTCATATTGGTGCCCGGTACCAGTTGATTGGCATTGCTGCTGCCGTCAAAGAAGATCACGAAGTTATCCGCGGTCTTGATAAAATCCACATTGGTGATGATTTGCTTTTCGATGACGTCCCGGGTGATGAGCTCAAAGGCCCATGCCCCCTGGACAATGAGTAGTACTAGTCCAACAGCGGATAGTAAAAGACCTAATTGCTTTTTCATAAGTTATCTCCACTTTGATTAAAATATTGGGTTAATCGGGGTGACCACATTGCGCAAGGACGACCTAACGCCATCGGTGATGACATAGTGAAGCATTAGGGCGCCGATCAGCGCGTCAGCCAGTAGCAAATACCCGGCAGATCGGCCACGCCGATGTTCAGAAACCAGGTGTCACGGCCGTTGTTCAGGATATCGCGCATGCCGACGCCGACACGTAGCCGGTTTTTCAAAAACAGCGCATGGATATCCGCCCCGTAGGTGGTCTGATCCTTATCTTCGGTGGCCTCCCAGTCATGGTATACCGCGGGGGTCACGCCATAGCCGGAAACAACCGAAGAACTGGTCAAACGGGTGTAATCGAGGCCGATGGTCCCGTAATTTTTACGCGTTTCAGCGGCTCGGGAATCGAACAAGCCATTGGCAAAGCCAAAACCAAAACGCAAGCCGAGGTTGTCACGTTTGAAGTTCCAGGTCGGCTGCCATAGGAACAACATGTCCCCGCCCACCAGGTCAAAAGACACCTCGTAGGGGATCACATTGCGCCAGACCCACGAGTCGGGCGCGGTGGAAGGCGCAAAAGCAAACTTTGGATATTTGTAAGTCGCGGTACGCAGCGAGAGGGCGCTGGCGCCCATGACTCCGGTATAAGCGCTTTCGCGTTTTTTGGGATCGGGTTCACGCTCCTTGTAGATCTTCTTGGCCTGCTCCTCCAGATACACCAGCCGGGCCGTGACCCGGTTGACCAGTTCATGGGACCAGTATTCGGGATCCGCCATAATATGTGCCAGCAAAGGCTTGCGGCCATCGGCCTGAGGGGTAGGTTCAAAGGATTGGGCCTTTAGGTGTTCGAAGAACTCCCGCTCCACCACGAAGGCGCTTTCAACATTTTCCGCGCTGGCGCCACCGGCCAGTAATGATTTTTCCAGCCCATCGTGAATAATGCGCATGTCGCGATCTGCGGGGGGCGGCGCCGAATAAGCGAATTTCATCAGCCCCTGGGAGCCGAACTCGCGCTGGGCCAAAAGGGCGAAGACAAAGCGGGCCTTGGGATCATTACCGACTCCCAGTTGCTGGTAGATCTCCTGGCTCATGCGATCAAAGCAGACCTGGAACTCCGGCGACTGGTCATCGGCTGAAATGCCAATCACACAACGGTTCCTGGCCAGAAATACCACCGCATCATAAATCCCCACGTAGTAATCGTATTCGCGAAACTTGTACTCAATGAAGGCACCGAAAGCACCCAGCAGCGTGCCGGTGATGGGCGCCCCCCGGCTGGTGACCCGGATGACGCGATCGGATTCCATGGAAACAGCGGACACGAGGATATCGTCGGTGATCGCTTCCCCGTCGCCGTCGGAATCCTCCATAACCGCCACCAGGGCTTGCGCAAGTTCTTTACGCAATCGCTGGGAATTGATGCCGCACTCGGCCAGCACGTGCAATTGCGCCGGGGCCGCTGAAGAACGGCAATTGGTGACCATCTTTTCGCGCGATAGAGAGTCCACGGAAAAGGGGGTCGCAATCGGAGCGGAAGTAAAACCATAGGAGAGTTCCAGCAATCGGGCGCTATGGCGTATCTTGTCGGCGCATTCAAGCTCCTGATCAAAGTAGGGCAGAAGATTGCGACAGCTCTGCCCAACTCCGCTTTTCTCCAGGCGCTGGGCCACCCGCCTGCACAGCAACGGCAGGTTCAACCGCCAGCGATCGCCGGTCAACTCCCGATAAAGCTCATATTTGCGGGCGGTTCCCAGGGCACCGCCCAGAACCGCGGACTCGGAAGTAAAATTAAAGGGCATGGCCCGGCAGGCATCGGGCGGATTCTGGCCCGTGCAGGCGGTGTCGTGTTTTACGGCCGGCGCTTGAAACCGTTCCCGGCCGGGATCCAGATAGATATAGCTGACCGGCAGGGCCTGCTTGCGTTTGCCGGCACCGGATTCGGCCAAGCGCCGCGCCAAGCCGATGGGCAGGTTATCGAACAACCCACCGTCGGAAAATTCCGCTTCAGCCAGGGTGTAGCCCGCGGGACAAAAGTAAGCGGTTGCCGGTGTCGTGGTTTGCCCCTCCGATTGCTTCTCATTGGAGGACAGCTCCGCCTGGCGGCAGTACTGCAAACGTCTGCGGCCAAAGCCCACGGGAAAGGCGCTGGTGGTCAATATCGCTTCCTCGATCCGTTGATCCGGAATCACGAAAGCACTCTGGCCCGATTCATTGGGTAGTATAATCAGGTCCGGATCACGGAACAGCGGATAGTCGCCGGGATCGAAGAAAAAGGCGGCGCTGCCGTCAGCTTGCGTTCGCATCTCAAACGGGACATAAAACCGTTGGTTCTTTACTTCAATGCCGCCGATGTTGATAATCTCTGGCTCGACCCGCGTGACGGTCACCCCCAAGGCAATGCGCATGCCGGGCCGAAAAGAGCCGGGCCGCCGCCATTTTTCGCGCAAAGCGCGGGAGCCGGCCACCAACTCTTTGCGCGCCAGCAAGGCATCATCCGGGAAATAATCGGGGGAATCCGCATCGGTGGGCAGCAATTGATTAACATCGGGCATCAGCCAGACGTCTCGAAAAACATTATTATCGATGCGATTGGCGAAACCGCCTTGGGCTTCGGGCAATACACTCCAGGTCAGGGCGGAGAGCAGGGTATTGATCCCGCCGGCGGAAGTGCCGGCAATGCCGGCGGCCTGAATGGGCCGTATAACGCCGCCCGAGGGCATCACTCCCGAAGATTCAAACCGGCGGGTGGTTTCAATGATGCCCCAGTTCAATCCGGCCTCATAGGCCCCCATGCTGGCGCCGCCGCTGATGGCGATGGCGGCGCGCAGACGCGGCACCTCGGCGCGGGCCATGGGGATTGCGGCCAGAAGCTGGATTAGACTCAATAAAACCACTGCCTGTCGATGTGCGAAGATCTTCATCGTTGACTCCTTTTATTCAAGCGCATGGGCTTCGGCGGCACAATCCCGGCCGGGCGTAAGCCCTTGGGACCAGGCAGCGGCCAACTCTTCTTTGGCGGCCGCCAGATCAGCGCGAAAGGCCGGCTCCGCGTGCAGCCGGGCTACCGTGGCGGCCGCCATTACGCGACCCTCGGCCACATCACTGGACCAATGGACATTGCATACAATGCGGCTTTCCCCGAAGGCCCGGCCGCGCGCCAGAATCGCATTGGCGCGCTCCGGCGCGATCTCGGTCAAAATCAAGGCCCAGGCCCAGCCGGCCGATGTATGGCCGGAGGGATAAGAACCATTGGTCCGCAAAAAGGATTCATCTTCCGGCGTGCAGGTGGGCTGACCGTTTTCCATAAACGGACGTTTGCGCTGGTAGTACTTCTTGGCCGCGCCCGTGGCACGCCCGGCATCGATCAGCGTGCGGCGCAACAGGGTGTAGAGATGCGGGGTCTGCTGCTCGCTGATGGGCGCATTCAAGGCGCAGGAAAAAATTTCGGCGGCCTCGGGGAAACTCAAGACCGCGTCCTGGGTCGCCAGTTGCCAGCGCGGGGTTCCCCGCAGTTTTAAATTGCTTTGACTTACGGCCTCGTCCAGGGCCATGGCCGCTGATCCCGGGGCCGGCGGCGGCGGGAGCAATGCCTTGCTGTCGGGCACGGCCTGGGCCGGCAGGTAGCCGGAGATTTCCGCGGAAGAGGAAGCCGGGACGGCGCTGGATCTGTCTTGCTCCGAAACCCCGGCACACGAGATCATGATCACGAGGGCCACCAGAGACAGCGCCAATTTCTTTAGCCAATCGTTCATGCATCCCTCCGGGAAGTAAAGAATTTTTGGAGACAGCTAAGAGGCCGGGGATTTTCCAAATCAAGGCACGTCATGCCCGCCCCGCAAAAATAGGGGATAAAGGGCGGCCGGAATCCAGGTTTCTTGAATCCACTCCCGCTGGATGCCCGCCATCATGGGCATGACCGAAGAAATAGCCTGAAGCCTGAGATAGCTTGTAAGGAGTGTTTACATCGTTAACGCGCCACCATCCACATAGATGGTGTGACCGGTCATATACCGGGCGCCCTCCGAGGCCAGGAACAGCACCGCCGGCGCCATTTCTTCCGGTTCGGCAATGCGCCCCAAAGGCAGGGCCGCGCCGATATGCTTTTCCATCTCCGGATTGGACCACAGCGGTTTGCTGAAATCGGTGCGCGTCAGTCCCGGCCCCACGGCGTTGACCCGAATGCCGAAGGGCGCCCATTCTCTGGCCATGCAGCGGGTCAACATCTTCAAAGCCGCTTTGCTGCAGCCATAAGCCGCCATGCCCAGCTCGGCCTTCTCGGCGCCCACGGTAGTAATATTGATGATCGTGCCGCTCTTCCGGGCCATCATGGTGCGGGCCACGGCCCGGCTCAGCAGCCAGACGGCCTTGACATTGGTGTCGAAGACTTTGTCCCAACCGTCTTCGCGCAGATCCATGAGGCTGCGCAGAAAACTGCGGGCCGCGTTGTTGACCAGGATGTCGATGCGGCCAAAGGCCTCCACGGTTTTGGCGGCCAACGCCTCGACCTGCGCGGAATCCACCAGGTCGGTCTGCACGACCATCGCTTTACTTCCCTTGGCGCGGATCTCCGCGGCCACGGCCTCAAGCGGTTCGAGCGTACGGCCGGCCACGACTACGGCCGCGCCGGATTCGGCCAGCCCCAGGGCAATGGCCCGGCCGATGCCTTTGCCGCCGCCGGTGACGATGGCGGTTTGACCTTTTAAATCATACTTGGCGTTCATGGTATTGTCTCCCCAGGCGGTAGAATTACAATCGTCCGAATTTTGCCCCTCGGCGCGCGAAAGCACGCCAAGGGGCAATGGGATGTTATTTCTCTTTGACCAGTTTGTACTCCTTGGGAACCTTAAAAAGCTCCTTGTCTAGCTTCTTGGTCTCTATCTTCTTCAGCGTCGTGGTGGTGGAGCTGCTCATGACCTTGGTAACGGTTTGCACTGGATAGCCGTCGAGCTCTTTCATCAACCCCAGGATGTTGGTTTGCTTCAGCATGGGATTGGACTCGAACAGCTTGGCGGTTTTCTCCCCGATGGCCTTCATCTCGTCGTACCCCTTAACATCCTTGGAGGACCAGTAATCGGCCTGAGCCATCATTATGGTAACCAGGTATTTCTTGCACTTGTACCCCTCAATGGTTTTGGTTTCATTGGTGGGGGTCACCTTGGCGCTTTGGCTCATGGCCTGCATCATGGTCTTATACATGGGATTATTGGCCAGTTCTTGGGATTTCTCATCGGACATGCCCATTTTTTCAATGGAGGTCTGGGTGTAGGTCTTCTTCACCGGGTCCAGATCGTAGAGCATCTTGGTATTGAAATCGATAATCGTCGTCCGTCCCTGCATATCGGTGCGGGTGGCATCCTGGGAAAGGTAGCTCTTCAAAATGGTGGTGGTGGGCGCGGTCTGGCCGGGCGATCCTTGGCTCACCTGCTCCGATTCGATGTAAACATCGGCGCTGGC
Source organism: Deltaproteobacteria bacterium (assembly GCA_021824175.1). Lineage (GTDB taxonomy): Bacteria > Desulfobacterota > Desulfobacteria > Desulfobacterales > Desulfosarcinaceae > Desulfatitalea. Next base: position 174,954 of record JAKALP010000004.1, on the reverse strand, counting down.
CACACCCAGAGCCATCAGCAGAAATACTACCGATACCATTGCCAGAAGTGAATGTTTCATTTTCATCCTGTTCTCCTTTGATTTTGTGTAAATGATTCTTTACTCCGTATTCTACTTCTCTACAAAACCCGAAAGTGCTTTTTAGCATGATTATCGTTGCTTATACTAAACCACCGAGGACACAGAGAGCAAGTTGCTGAGAATAGATCTCCGTGTCCTCTGTGCCCTTGTTCCTTTGTCCCTCAGTCCCTTTGTCCCTCTGTCCCTTTGTCCCTCTGTCCCTTTGTGCCTTTGTCCCTTTGTGCCTTGTGGAGAAATAAAGTCAAGCAGGAGGATACGTCATCGAATCAATAACTCTGAGCACTAGGCCCCGTACAAATACAGGCACGCTATAATTGAAAACGCCACGCCCGCCACTTCAGCGGTCAAGGCCGCGGCCAGGGTGTGCCGCATGCGGCGCACCTGAACCGCGCCGAAGTAAACGGCCAACACATAAAAAGTGGTTTCGGTGCACCCCTGGAGGGTGCTGACCAGATAACCGGTGTAGCTGTCCGGTCCAATGGCCGGATCTTTAATAATCGCCGCCAGGATGGCATAGGCCCCCGAGCCGGACAGCGGCCGCATCAAGGCCATGGGCAGGGCTTCGGCCGGCAGCCCCACCTTGGCCGTATAGGGTCCCAGCAGGTTCACCATGGCATCCAGGGCGCCGCTGGCCCGCAACATAGCCACGGATACCAGAATGGCCACCAGGTAGGGGATGATGCGCAAGGCCACCTGAAAGCCCTCCTTGCCGCCCTCCACAAAGATTTCATAGACCCGCACGCGCCGCGCGGCGCCGAAGCCCAGGAAGAAAATCATTAATCCTGGGATGACCCATGGCGAAACGGTGCGGCCGAAGCGCACGGCCAAAGGCACGGCCGCGGCCAGGATTCCAAGGGCCGCGATGCTCACCCACAACGGGTAGCCGGGCGTTTGGGCCACGGCCGGCAAACTCTGCTTATTCTCCGCTGAACCCGGATTTGGAGCAGCGGCACCGGCGGGCACCTGCTTCGAGGGTGCCCAGCGCTGATAGAGTTTGGCGGCTATAATGGCGATGGTGGTGGAGCCGATGGTGGCAAATAGGGTGGTGGGCAAAATGCCAGCCGCGTTGGCTGATCCGGCCGCGGCCCGCAAAGCGATGACGCCGGTGGGCAACAGGGTCACCGACGAGGTGTTGATGGCCAGAAACAGCGCCATGGCATCCGTGGCCGTGCCTTGGCGGGGGTTGAGTTTGTCCAGCTCCTGCATGGCCCGGATACCGAAAGGGGTGGCCGCGTTGCCCAAGCCCAGGGCATTGGCTGAAAGATTGAGGATCATGGCGCCCATGGCCGGATGATCGGCCGGCACATCGGGAAACAGGCGCACCATCAAGGGCCGGATCAAGGGGGCCACGATGGTGAGCATCCCGCCGGCTTCGGCCACCTTCATCAACCCCAGAAACAGGGTCATGACCCCCACCAATCCAATAGCCAGTTCCACGCTGCCGGCGGCTGCGTCGATCATGGCCTTGGACAGGGCCTCCATGGGCGCGGCGCCCGCTACCGGCACCCACAGAAATTGGTGCCAGGCGGCAAAACCAAAGGCAGCCCCCACCATGACCAGAAAGACTACATTCATCGACGCCCCCGGAGTGTTGAGCTATAAAATTCATTTCTATATACAATTCCCCTCTGCCTTGAGCAAGCCTTGGGGTGTAAGGTGTGTAAGTCACGGCTGTTGCATGAAGCATGAGGTCTCTGCCTTATCGTACTCGTACTCATACGCGTACTCGAATGGTTTAAAAAGTTTTTCGAGTACGATTTGCATGAAAAGTTCTATCGTGCAACACTACTGACTTGCATGCCAAGTCTTGCCGCAGGAGACGGCCCATGGTATGGCTTAGCCTCCATGAGGCGGGTTCCACATGGCCCGGCAGACGGCATCTCTTCATTTCAGGGCCGCGTCCCGATAATTGCATTCACCACTTTTCAATCTTCTTCGCATGGAGCGACCATCATGGCGATTCAGATCCTCTACTGGCACTGGCTGATTTTTGGCATGCTGCTCATCATGGCTGAGCTGTTCATCCCCAGCTTCACGATCTTTTGGTTTGGCCTGGGCGCCATCATCTCGTCCGGCGCGCTGCTTGTATTCCCCAGTCTCGCTTTGACTTGGCAGCTCTTTATCTGGGCCATCGCCTCCTGTGTCTTCACCGTGCTCTGGTTTAAATACTTCAAACCCCTAATGACCGACCGCACCAAAGCCGGTATCGCCAAGGAAGCAATCGTGGGCGAAAGCGGCCAGGTGATCAAGACCCCGGCGGAGAAGAACCGGGGCATTGTCCGTTTTACTACGCCCCTGTTGGGCGCCGATGAATGGCCCTTTATCTGCAATGAACCCGTGACGCCGGGAGACCGTGTCTACGTCAAGGATATTTCAGGCAATACGCTGATTGTGGAGAAGAAAAAAGAAATGAGCTAAACGCTCGGCTGCAACCACGAGCCATCTCAAAATAACTATTTTGGAATGGGAGGATTCCATGATTCGATTCGTACGTGTACGGGTACGAGTACGAGTTTATCCTTCCTCGATAATTCTTAACTAAATGACATTGACCCACAATTTTAAAGGAGGAGCACCATGGCCGGTATGTTTGTCGTATCCGTCTTTGTTCTACTCGTCATCGTCACCATCTCCCTGGGCGTGCGCATCGTGCCCCAGGGCTTCAAATTCGTGGTCCAGCGGTTGGGCAAATACCACAAAATCCTGGGCCCCGGCTTGAATATTATCGTGCCCTATATTGACTCCGTGGCCTATCGCATCACCACCAAAGATATCGTGCTCGATATTCCCTCCCAGGAAGTCATTACCAAAGATAACGTGGTGATCGTGGCCAATGCCGTGGCCTATATCAACATCATCCACCCGGAAAAGGCGGTCTACGGCGTTGAGGACTACGCCCTGGCCATTCGGACCCTGGTGCAGACCACCCTGCGCTCCATCGTGGGCGAAATGGATCTGGATGACGCCTTGTCTTCCAGGGACCAGATCAAGGCCAAGCTCAAAGTGGCCATCTCCGACGATATCGCCGACTGGGGCATCACCCTGAAAAGCGTTGAGATCCAGGACATCAACCCCTCGCCCACCATGCAAAAGGCCATGGAAGAACAAGCAGCCGCCGAACGCCAGCGCCGGGCCACGGTGACCCGCGCCGACGGCGAAAAGGCCGCCGCCATCCTCGAAGCCGAAGGCCGGCTGGAAGCCTCCAAACGCGATGGTCAGGCCAAGGTGGTGCTGGCCCAAGCCAGCCAGGCGGCCATTGAAAAGATCACCCAGGCCATCCAGAACAATGAGCTGCCGGTAGTCTACCTGCTGGGCGAACGCTACCTGGACGCCCTGGGCCAACTCTCTACTTCCGAAAATTCTAAAATCGTGGTCCTGCCCGGCGACATCCCCAACTCTGTGCGCGGCATCATCGGCGGGTTGGCTAAATAAAAAACAAGGCCGGGAATCGGTTGTGCTACCGACCCCGGCCTTGATTCAAAAGCACAATCTTCTATTATTAATACTCCCTGTAGAACAACCCTTCCTGATATTTGGGATTATCCAGCCGCTCGGCGATGTCCACCCGGAAGAAGTCGGCGATGGGCTTGAGAATCTCGGGCGTATCGCGCCACACCTTGCGGGCCGTGGCCAGAACCACATCCAAGCCCGCGCGGGTCATCTTGCCCATGGGCGGGCGGCACGGACCGGCGGGCATGCCCAACAAGCGCATCAGGGTTTTGACGGCCAACGGATTGCGCGCCCGGCACACCACTTCGCCATGGGGCGTGCGCTCTTTGGTTTTAACCGTCACCAGGTCGAACAGGGGCGTCACTTTTTTAAGGAGCTGCTCGGCGCCATTGCGGTCGCCGGCCGCCAGCCGGGCTACCATATCAGTCATGGCTTTGGGTGCGATATTGCTGACCACCGAAATCACGCCGGCCGCGCCAATGGCGGGATCAGTCATCATCTCAAAGGTGATGCCGTCGTCGCCGGATAAAATGGTATAGCCTGGTCCGCAGCAAGCCCGGGTGCGGCGCATGTTGTTCAGATCGCCGGTGGCCTCCTTGACCGTGCTCACGTTGGGATAGGCCTTGTAAAGCAGCGCCAGATCCTCGGGCAGCAGTTGGGTGCCGGTGCGGCCGGGAATCACATAGGGGATGATCTCCAGCTTGGAGTAACGGGCGGCAATGGGCGCCAGATATTCACGCCGGATCTCCAGGGAGCTGGGACCATTGTAGTACGGGTCCATCAGCAAGACGCCGTCCACCTTTTGCAGGGCCGCGTGTTCGGTGGCCTGCAAGGCCTCCTGGGTGTTGTTGCTGCCGGTGCCGGCAATACACAGGCATTTGTTCTTGCTCAGGCGGGCGATACTGTCCACCACCTGATTGTGTTCGTTCCAATCCAGCGTCGGGCTTTCACCAGTGGTGCCCACGGCCACAATGCCGGTGATGCCGCCAGCGATCTGAAACGCCACCAGCTGTTCCAATCCCTTTTGATCCACATGGGCCCCATCTTGGGTGAAGGGTGTCACCAGGGCCGTATAACATCCGGCTTTCATTTCTCCCCCTTTTCGTTTGTGCTTAAATGTTAGGTTTCGGTATAGCGGTTTTGACGATGCTTATCAACAGTGCAATGGACATGCGGTGCAACTCGACACGACCGCATCACGGAGGCTTCCGCCCGGATCGTACTCGTACTCGATAATATTTGAAATTCGTTCGAGTACGCGTACGAGTACGAGTACGAGAAAAAAGATGGGGGAAATCCGCCCTTGCGCCATGTCCACTCATGGACAAAGCACCCTTTATAGATTAAAAACCTCGCCATGAAAGATGAAATCAACCAAAGCTTCGCCGCCGATTCCCGCGCCAAGGCCATGCACTGGGATAAAGGCCGGCGCACGGAACTGGCCATCGAGTTGCTGCCCGAAGAGCCCCTCTCCATCCGGGTCCAGGGCAAACCGTATGCCGTGGTGATGCGCACCCCCGGCGACGAACTGGCCCATGCGGCCGGATTTTGCCTGGCTGAAGGCTTGATCGACCAGCCCGAGGATATGGTCAGTCTGGCCATGTGCGAAGGCGACGAGACCAATGTGGTCACCGTGACCCTCAGCCCCCAGCGTCAAAAACAAGTGGCCGGCCATCTGGACCGGCGCGAGTACATCAGCCAGACCAGTTGCGGCTTGTGCGGCAAAACTTTGATCGAGGAGCTCACCCAGGTCCTGCGGCCCTTGCAGGATCCCATCACCATCGACACCACCGCGGCCGAGAAATGCCTGCGCAACCTGGAAGCATTTCAACCATTGCGGGACCGCAATGCCGCCAGCCATGCCGCGGTGCTCTTCGACGCCGATCTGAAGCCTCTGGCCGCCATGGAAGATGTAGGCCGCCACAATGCCCTGGATAAAGTGGTGGGTCGCCTTTTTCTGGATCAACGCCTGCACCTGGCCAAGGTGCTGGTGATGTCCTCGCGCATCAGCTACGAGCTGGTGCAAAAGGCGGCCCGGGCGCGCATTCCCATCATCCTGGCCCACTCCCGGCCGACCGCCCTGGCCGTGGGACTGGCGCGGGATCTCAACATCGCCCTGGCCAGCGGCGCCAAACCAACGGGGCTTTATCTTTTCTGCCATATGCAACGGTTTGGAGGATAGAGCCGGCCCAATACTTCTTCGCGATTGCTTTTACTTCGGAGAAAACGCGGCGCAACTAATTTGACTGCGAATTGCCGTGTAATGCATCCGTGCCATCCGTGAAATCCGTGGTCATCTTTTTCTACCACGGATTACACGGATTACACGGATCAAGAGAGTCGCTGCGGGATGCTAAAAGAAGAAAATACCCTGGCCCATCTGCTCGACCGCCCGCTGACCATCGGCAACCGCACCATCACCAACCGCCTGGTGCTGGCGCCCATGACCGGCCTGGGCCATGTGGCCTTTCGCCAACTGCTCGATGAGCTGGGCGGCTGCGGCTTGCTCTTTTCCGAAATGTGCAGCGCGGCCCGCATTCCCCATGAAAACCGCACCAATTCGGCCTACTTCCGCTGGCGCGATGAGGAAGCTGACCACCTGGTGCTGCAACTGCTGGGGCCTGACCCGGAGCGCATGGTGGCCGCGGCCCGGCGCGTTGAAAGCGAAGGGCTCTTCGGCGTGGATATCAACCTGGGCTGCGCCGTGCGCGAGATCTGCAAGTTCAACCAGGGCGCGGCCCTGCTCAAAGAGCCCCAAGCCGCGGCCGCCATGGTGCGCCAGGTGCGCCGGGCCGTCCGCTGCCCGCTCCTGGTCAAATTCCGCACCGGCTGGCAGGACGACCCGCGCCTGCCCGTGGAGCTGGCCCGCCGCCTGGAGGATGCCGGCGCCGATGCCCTCACCTTCCACCCCCGCGTGGCGCCCGACGTGCGCACCCGGCCGGCGCGCTGGGAGTATATCGGCCTGGTGAAAGCAGCGGTCACCATCCCGGTTTTTGGCAACGGCGATGTTTTCGATGCCGAAGATTGCCTCAAAATGCTGCAAACCACGGGCTGCGACGGCGTGGCCCTGGGCCGCATCGCCATTGCACGGCCCTGGGTGTTCAACCAATGGACCCAGGCGACGCCCGCCCCGCCCATTAATTATTTGGATATGGCCCTGCGCCTGCTCGATCTGGTCCAAATCCACTTTGATCCCATCCGCGCCCTGCGCCGCTTCAAGATGTACAGCGCCTATCTGGCCGCCAACTTTTCCTTTGGCAATACCCTGCACAACCGCATCCGCAATGCCGTCGACATCCAGGGCATGCGCGAAGCCCTCGCCGCGTTTTTCCAGGGGGGACCCCAGGAGCTGAAGCGGCCGAATATGAATCTGATGCGTTGAGGGGGCGTTGATTCGTTATTCGTTATTCGTTGATTGGTTGATTGGTTGATTGGTTGATTGGGGGAAGGCCGAAACCGGCACCGGCCGTTAGTGAATTAATGGAGCGGTCGGGAAGCAGCGCAAACAAAGGTGCGTCATTCCCGTCCCGCACTATGCACGGGATCAACTGCGGCGGGAATCCAGATTCGAAGGATGCCATCACGCTGGATGCCCGCCTGCGCGGGCATGACGGAAGAAGCACCCCAAGGGGGTAAACATGCGATCTCTTTTACAAAGGTTAATACCTCCAGCCATCCACCAATAGACGAATCAACCAATCAACGAACAACGAATCAACGAAAATTTCCCCCGCCCCTTGCGCAACCGCGGAAACCGATTAAATTGATTGACGCGTGACGAGGCAAATCGGCAACCCCCCACTCACCAGCAAGAGAGATAGAGAAAGAAGGCTGACATGCAAACAAGATCCCCTGCTCCAAGAAAAGACGAAGGTTTGCAAAAAAAGATCCAGCTCGGCAAGCGCATGTTCCGCATCGCCGAAAACACCCAACACTACTCGGAAGAAGATTACAAACAGGCCGAGAAGCAATTCATCAAATACTGCGTTCTGGAAGAGCGTTGCGCGTATTGGGTCAAGTAATCCGGCCGGCCCACGAATAATTAGAAATACCCACACCGCCGGAAGCATCCCATGCCAAAGGAATGGTACGCAAAGGCCCTTCGGTTGAAGGGCCTTTCTTTTTTGGTGGTGGAATGCCCGCCTATCCCAGCGCGGCGTTCCAAACTTCAAAGTTGTAGGGCCCATTCTCAGACGCCTTGAAAATCGTCACATACGAAAGCACGTGCCAACCGACAAATTCGCGATTCGCGGGGTCGAACTTGACCTTGTTCCATGTCATGCGCCAGGTTCCCGTGTTGAAGTAGATTTTGTCCTGCTGTTTTCTCTCGGGCAGAGGTATTTGATCCATGGGAATGATCAAGTGGTCATGGGTGTGACCGTAAAGAACAAAACTGGCTTCGCCGGATCGGACCTTGGGTTCTGCGAAGGCATGCTTGTCATAGCCTCCGGCCGGATCATCGGGAAAATATTTTTCCTTCAATTCAGCAAGCTTCTCCAGGGTCCATTTTGACATATGCGATGAAAGCTTGAGAGCGATCTGTAAAAAGTCGACCATATCAGGCAACATAAACCTGTCCTTTGCCTTAATGAAAGGCACCTCGAAAAAGGCATCTACACAGCTCTCCCAAACCTTTTCGATGAGCCTGCGGGCCGCTTCGTTTTGGGTTTTATTGGCCACCATGAGCACCCACGAGGCAGCATCATAAGGCGGTCGGATGTTGTCCAACTCCCTGAGCTGCGCACCGATCCATTTCGCGTCATCGGCAGTGACGGCACCCGCTTCGACAAACTCTTTCAAACGCATAGTCATCTGGGCCGGATACTTATTGAGCAATTCAATCACGATAGCGTCGCCAAGCGATGAAGCGTCTCGATTGCCGCTGTAATTGAAATCGTCATAAATATCGCCATGGCGGGCAAAGATTTTGTAGTCCGGATCAAAGAACTGGCAGGCAAAGGGTTCGCTACCGGCGATTCCCAGGGCTGCCGCCGCACTCTTTCTACAAGCGGCATAGCGATTGATCAGCCAATCGTGATTGCCCATGACGTAGGTGATGCCAAAGGGGATATCTTTCTGCCGAGCCCACTGCCGCAAACCGCTGAACTCCGCCAATGAATCTTTGTTCTTTTGGATGATGCCATTCAGAATTTGCTGCACCATCGCCTCCTGCCCGGGGCCGGCATTATCCCACGGTCGGGCATTTACCGAAAGCCATTGGGTGGATCGAATGATATCGAAGATATCCCCCAGCAACACCAGCCTGATCTCTTCGGGAGGATTGGGCCGTAAGGAATCCGCGAGTTTGCGAACATTCTCCGCAAAAATCCTGAAGGCCGTTGGTTTGATGGTCAGCCCGGAGCTGCCATCGGTCATGTGGACATCGCTTAAGAACACCAACATAATCTTCCTCCTTTCAAAGTCAGGATTAACTGCAATCACGTGGCTGGGAAATCAACCCCACGGCCAACACCGGATAGGAGGTCGGGCTCAGGCAATTACGGGTACCGATGGCCTTGAATTTCAATGGCAAGGGACCGTCATGCCGCACCCATTCAGGGGCGAATGTCTTTCAGTTGAGATCAACTTAACTCTGAGATGAAAGCATAGTGGGAAGTTTCTATTCGTAACGGATATAGACATTCCATGCAAAAAATCAACCAGTATAATTATGGAGTTGTGGCCGGGATGGGTCAATCTTTTTCTCGACGGCGCATGACAATGGATTTGATGGAGTCAAGGTGCAGGGAAGATAGGAAGCACCCCCACCCTTCTGTTATTAATATATCCTCTCGCAACTCCCGCCAAGGCGGGAAGCTAAAACCAGCTGAGATTATTAAATCCGCGCCTGGGCGGGGATGACATTAACGGCCACCGTGGTACTTGTTAAGACTTCATCAAAGAAGAGGCCTGCCAAGACTCTCTCTTGGAGGTGTTGCCTTTAACACTTGCTGATATTTCCGGGTAGAGGTCCGGAAGGGTTTCGCCTTTGCTTCATTCCGTGTTCTGGAGGAGTGCTGCGCGGTTTGGGCGCGGTAGGCAAACGATCTTAAAACGGATCACGATCCGAGGGCGGCTCGCTGATTCGATCCGCCATGAAATCATCCGGTACGGGAATCGTCTCCATTAGCTTGAAGAAATCTTCCCAAGATCCCGGCTTGCGCGAAAGAATGACGTCACCGGTGAGAGGGTCTTTGCGGATAAATACTTCCTTGCAGTCAAAACGGAAGGCTGACGGCAACCGAACTGCTTGACTGCGGCCTTTCATGAATAGTTTGGCGGATCGACGCATGGAGATAGCCTCCTCTGTGAATGAGCTGGCACTAATTTATCTATTACATATACCAAAGTATTTGCAACGGATTGTCATATATCAAGATATATCTATGCGCCGAAGGGATAGTGGGGGTGAATTTCATGCACCAAAGGGCTGGGAATAGCCGATGGTGCGTAAAACGCACCCTGCAGAACTTCGCCCGATCTTTCGCCATGGCCACATCGTAGGGTGCATTTCATACACCAAGTGAATTGCGACTGGTGCGTAAAACGCACCCTACGAATCAACCAATCAACGAATCAACCAAAACACGCTATACCGTATAAAGCACCACCAAACACCGCGTCGCCTGCGTGGAAAGACTTTTGAGTTTGTGGGGCACGTCGGAGTTGAAGTGGATGGATTCGCCGGGTTTGAGGGTGTGCTCTTTGGCGTCCAGGGTCAGGCCCAGATCCCCTTCCATGACGTAAATGAACTCTTCGCCTTCGTGCTTGTAGGCCACGGGTTTGTGGTCGCGCTGGGCTTCGATGGTGATCATGAAGGCGCGCAGGTGGCTGTTGGCGCCATCGGGGGTCAGGGTAGTATAACTGTAGGCCTGGGTGCGCTGATAGTAGGCCTGGGCGCGGCGGTCGCGGATGGCGGCGCGTTCTTCTTTGTTCAAGAAGGTACTGGGATCGATCTTCATGGCCTGGGCCATGCGCAGGATAAAGCCCACGGGCGGCGAGAGCTGGTCGTTTTCCACCTGGGCGATGAACTCGGGGCTCTGGCCGGTGGCGTGGGCCAATTGCTCCTGACTCCAGTCGCGGGCCTGGCGCAGTTGGCGCACCATGGCGCCGAAACCGGTCTTGGGCGTATCCGTGGATGTCTCGGGTGAAAGGGTGCAGCTGGCGTCGGCCAGGCGGCGCATGGCGGCCTGCTGGGCGCGCTGGTTGAGCAGGGGCAGGATCACATTGGCGTCGGCGGCAATGCCGATATCCGCTATTTGAAAAATGGGGGCGCCGGGATCGCGGTTGATGGCCACAATGGTCTCGGATTCCATGATGCTGGCTGTATATTGAATGGCGCCGGAGGTGCCGGCGGATATGAGCAGCTTGGGCCGCACGGTTTTGCCGGTCTGGCCGATGAGGCGCTCTTCGTCCACCCAGTGGTAGAGCACCGGCGGCCGGGTGGCCGCGACTTCGCCGCCCAGGGCCGCGGCCAGTTCGCGCACCAGTCCGAAACCGCGCATATCTCCCAGTCCCGCGCCGCCCACCACCACGGTTTCGGCTTCTTCCAGGCGCACGGTGCCTTTGGCTTCCAGGCTGCGTTTGATGAGATGGGCCTGTTGGGGCAGCTTTACTTGTTTGGGGATCATGGTTTCGATGCGGCCTTTGGATGCCCCAATTGCAAGCCGTTCGGCGCCGTGGGGCTGCACCGTGACAAAGGCCGTGGTCCAACCGTCGGCCAAACCGATATCGGCCATGATCTGTCCGCCCCAGGCCGGGCAGCGGCCCACGAAATGGCCCTCCTTGAGGCGCAGTTCCACGCAGTCGGCGATCATGCCGGCCTGGCAGCGCTGGGCGCAAATGGCCGCGGTTTCGCGGCCGAAATCATTGAGGGGCAGCAGCACCAGCCAGGGGCGGCGCTCGCGCACCAAATCACCCAGCACGGCCGCATGCATATCGGGCCGCGGCACGGATAGATCGGCATGCTCTAAACAATAGACGCTTTGGGCGCCCAGGGCCGCGGCCTGATCTGCTGCTTCATGCATTCCCACGCAGGCGGTGAGATCAACGGCACAGGCACTGTCCGCCGACTTGGGTGGTCCTCCCAGCAAAATCATGCTCACGCCGCGCTGGGCGGCCTGGGCCAGGGGCAGGGCCTTGGCCATGACTTTCAGACTTTCGTGCCAGTGGCGCTGCGTGCGCAAATCACCATAAATCCAGATATCGCCTTTACTACCCATGCTGGACTTCTTTTCTGTTTGATAATCTTTTTCAATATCCATCTATCGGTCCCACCCATCCGTGCCATCCGTGTAATCCGTGGTAAAAAATTGACCACGGATTACACGGATGGCACGGATAAATTAAAGGCAGTATTCAGCCATACGGGTTGCGGCTGAGCCATGCCTGTGGTCATGATTCCATCACACCTTTGGTCGTAAGATAATCCACCAGGGCTGCCACCTGTTGTTGGGGTTCGCCTTCCAGCATGCGGCAGGTTCGTTGGCGTTTGACTTTCTGCAAATTAGTGACCCGCGTGGGCGAGCCGGTCAATCCCACCTGATGGGCCGCCAGTCCGAGATCCGCGAGATTCCAGGTCTGCACATCGATCCGTTGATGGGCCAGGGCGATACCCACCAAGGCAATAGGCCGGGGTTTGAAGGCCCGTGCATGGATGGTGGCGGCGGCGGGCGATGCGACCTGCCACTCTTCTTCCCAATCATCCATGAGGCGTTGGATTTCCCAACCCTCTGGACCCGCCTGGATCTGCTTCACGCCGCCCACAAAGGGGATATCGAGCAAGGTGGCGGTCTGGGGGCCGACCTGGCCGGTGTCGCTGTCCGAGGAGCGCGTGCCGAAGAAGATTAAATCATAGGGCGCCAGACGGGCGATGCCCGCGGCCAATACCCTTGAAGTCACCAGGGTATCGGAGCCGGCCAGGGCCGCATCACTGATCAGGACCGCGCGGTCGGCGCCCATGGCCTGGGCTTCGGCCAATGCTTCCACGGCCACGGGCGGCCCCATGGAGAGCACGGTCACGGACGCGTCCTGGGAAGCTTTGAGCTGCAAGGCCGCTTCCAGGGCCGGGCGGTCGAAGAGATTGAGTTCGCTATTGTCCGGCGAGCGCCGGCCCACCCCGTCGGGGGCCGTACGGATGACGGATTTGATGCAGACGATGATGTGTAAGGGCATAAGGGACTCTTCTGTTTTTACTTCTTTGTGGCCAAGGATGGTTCTAGAAGGTTTAAAGTCTAAAATTTTAAGTTTGAAGTTAAGGTATTCTACCTTTATACGTAGAAAGTCCGTAAGAGCGTCATTCCCGCGCAGGCGGGAATCCAGAAACGACTAAAATTACTGGTTCCCCGCCTGCGCGGGGATGACGTTAACGGACACCGAGCGGCTTTTTACGAGGCCATCAAAGTTAAGGTATTCTATCTTAAAAAACTCTTTAAATCCAATGGCAGTATTCCTTAACTTAAAACTTTAAACTTTAAACTTAAAACTCTCCTTAATACTCTCCCAGAACAGAATCTTCTTAAAATCTTACGCTACCCCCCCAATACTTCCCTGGCAATTACCATGCGATGTACTTCCGACGTACCTTCGTAAATGCGTGTCACCCGGGCATCGCGGTAGTAACGCTCCACGGCGTAAGCCTTGGAGTACCCGTAGCCGCCGTGGATCTGCACGGCCAGGTCGGTGACTACTCCGGCGGCCTCGGCCGCGAAGAGTTTGGCCTGGGCCGCGGCCTTGCCCACCGGCTCGCCCTGGTCCTTGAGCCAGGCCGCGCGATAGACCAGCATGCGGGCCGCGTCCACCTGGGTGGCCATGTCGGCGATCATCATTTGAATGGCCTGGTGGCGTCCCAGGGGCACGCCGAACTGTTGGCGCTGATTGGCGTAGCGCACCGCTTCATCCAGGGCTCCCTGGGCAATGCCCAAAGCCTGGGCGCCAATGCCGATGCGGCCGGTATCCAAGGCTGCCAACCCTATGGCCAAACCCTGGCCCACGCGGCCCAGCAAATTCTCCTTGGGCACTTTGCAGTCATATAGCCGGATGGAGGAGACCGGGTTGCCGCGCATACCGCACAGATCTTCCAAATCGCCCACCACAAAACCCTTGGTGCCGCGCTCAGCCACCACCACGCTGATGCCTTTGCGGCCCGCGGCCGGGTCAGTGCGGGCAAAGATCAAACAGATGTCGGCAATGCCGCCGTTGGTGACAAATACTTTATTGGCATTGACCAGCCAGTGGTCATCGTTGGGCAGGGCCGTGGCCGTGATGGCGCTGGCGTCCGAGCCCACGTTGGGTTCGGTCAGACAAAAGGCGCCGATCTTCTTGCCACCGGCCAGGGGCGGCACCCAGCGCTGGTGCTGCTCAGGTGTGCCGAATTTCAGAATGGGAAACAGGGCCACGCTGTTATGCACGCTCAGGCACAAGCCGATGCTGCCGCTGACCCGCGATATCTCTTCGATGATGATGGCGTAGCTGATGGTATCGAGCCCGGCGCCGCCCAGTTCGGTGGGCGCCTGGATGCCGAAGTAGCCCAGTTGCCCCATTTTCTCCATTACTTCCCAGGGAAAACGGGCTTCCTGGTCGATCTCGGCCGCGATGGGGCCGATCTCTTGTTCACAAAAGGCGCGCACGGTTCTGCGCAACACGCGATGTTTGGCATCTAACATTGGCTCAGTCATGACTATCCTTTATTACAAACAGAAGTGGCGTTTCCGAGTGGGCCGGACATTACCTGTTCCGTTCTTTGTTGTAAATATTTGATTGAAATGCGGCTGAGCCGCTATTCGTCAATTGCCCAACGCAAAACCGTCAAGGGAACCTGGCCGGGGAAATATCCAAGGCCCCGCCCGAGTCCCCAAACCGGATCATCCGACCGTAAATCTTTCATATTTCCCGATGTTTTTTGCCATCATGCTCTATGCTGGCGGCAATCGCGCGTTGGCCTGTTTCTTGCTGAATCCTTCAGGGCGGCCAAGCCTCCTTGAAATAGAGGCCCCCCATTTGATAACCGTTAGCAGCGAAAAGGGATACGATGGCCTACTGGATACGCCAACGACAGGTGCTTTGGATTATTGCCGTGATGTTTCTCTATGCTGCGCCAAGCCTGGCCGCCAACCCTGACTGTCCCGCCGCCCCAGTTCTTGACTATAACCGATTGCTAAGCTTCATCAAGGAAACCACCCCGGAAGGCCCCCTGGTATTGCTCCACGATTGCCAAGGGCAGTTCGATCAACAACTCAATCGGGAAAACATCGCCTATCTGAACGGCAATCGGGGCCTGCTGGAGCAGATCCAGACGAGCCTGGCGGCCCAAAGCCTGCAGTGGAAACTGGCCGGCTCCTCCAAGCGTCTCTTGGTGGTCACGGAAAAACGGGCCGAGTATGCCGATCTATTTGAAACCTATTGCAGGACCGCCGTGACGTTTGTGTTGCGGCAAACCGAATGGTCCAATCCCTACTGCTGCATCACCACCATGCGGGAGCCGGTCAGGCTGCCGGATACGGCCGCCGACAAGGGCATCACGGCTTACATCGTGCACGACATCGCCGACGAGTATATCGAGGAGTACCTCTTCTTCACCCAGGAAAAGTCCGAAAGCAAAATCAAGATTAAGCTGAGCAACCGGGTCTTTACCGGTAAAATCGGGTCATACTCCTCGAAAATGACGATAGGCCAAAACTCCACGGTGGAGTTTGCCCGCGAGCCTTATACCCTTTGGCAAAACTCGGCCAAAAACCCCATCAATGTACTGGTGGCGCCGGTGGAAGAGACCCTGCACATCGGCTTGCGCCCGGCCACCGAATCCGCCATCCGTGAAACCATTGCCCAGCTCCAACCCAAATCCCTGGAGGAGGTGCGGCAAGTGGTCGATGGCTGGATGCAGGTGGAAGAAGCCATGGTGGGGGGATTGGTGGCTCAGCTCATGCCCCAGCTGCTGGCCCATCTGCCGGCAGCCGGGCTCGACCAGGAATTGGCCGCCTCTCTGGCCGAGCGCGATACCTTGGAGCAATACCGCTATTTGCGGCAGGGCATCCGGGTGGTGAACGGCTTGGGCGTCAAACCAGCCGTGGCCCTCTACACCTCTGAACCGCAACTTTTTAAAACGCTGATCTCGCGCCCGGAGATGGCGGTTAATTCGTTGAGTCGTTGATTCGTTGATTCGTTAATGCACTCGGAAAAGCAGCACCATGATCGTAAATGTCATCCCCGCCCGGCACGCTGGAGCGCAAGAGACATCACTGGCACTTTTTACGATGCGGTCACGCTTTGATCGATTGAATGGTCAAATCGACCAATCAACGAATCAACCAATCAACGAATAACGATCTTTTCACGATAAGAATAACCTCAGAGCTTATACAGTAACGACGATCTTGCCCACCTGCTCGTTAGACTCCATGTAGCGATGGGCCTCGATCACTTCTTCCAGTTTAAACGTTTTGGCGATTACCGGTTTGAGCGCGCCGACCTTCAGGCCGTCATAAACGAACTGTTTGCCACGGGCCAACTTTTCAGAATGGCCACTGATTTCAAACAATGTGTACCCTCGCACCGAAAGGCCTTTTCCCAGGGCCTCGGCGAAAGGGAAAGGGGTCGGCGCCAGGGCCAAGGAGCCATATTCAAAAATGATTCCCCCAAAGGCCGCGGCCTTGGCCAGCTTTTCGATGAAGGGGCCGGCCACAGGATCAAAAATCAGACGCGCGCCGCGGCCATCGGTGATCTCCTTGACCCGGCGCGGCAGGTCCTCGGTATCGGTTACGATCACATGATCGGCGCCCGCTTGCAGCAGGGCCTGTTGTTTGGCGGCCCCCCGGGTGGTGGCGATGGCAGTGGCGCCCAGCCACTTGGTGATCTGAATGGCGGCCAATCCTACGCTGCTGCTGGCGGCCGTGATGAGCACAAAGTCCCCCTTGGCGAGGCGGCCCAGCTCCACCAAGGCGCCATAGGCCGTCATGTACTGCATCCAGATGGCCGCGCCTTCCACCGGCGACAGGTTGGCCGGATAGGGCGCCACAATGTTGGCCGGCACAATGGCCGACTCTCCGTAGACCCCATATTTGCGCATGGAAAAACCAGGGATGGTGCCCACGCGATCGCCCACTTTGACCCCGCTCACATCAGGCCCCACGGCATCCACCACGCCAGCGGCTTCATAGCCGATGCGGGAAGGGGTTTTGGGTCGTTCCAGATAGAACCCCTGACGAAATAGAACTTCGGCGCGGTTCAGTCCGAACGCTTCAACCTTGAGGCGCACCTCTCCGGGTCCAGGGGTTTCAAGGGCCAGCTCTTCGAGTTGTAATACTTCCGGTCCACCGATTTTATGAAAACGTACGATACGTGGCATGGTTCACCTCCCATATTTGGTTCATCCAGGCCCAAACAGCATGGATGGATAGTCAGAAACAGGGACAAACTAAGTTTTGGTCCAGGGTTGTCAAACAGTTCGTTGGAGTGGATTAGGCGCAGGCTCATGGTGTGTGAGTCAAGAGTGTTGCACACCGGTGTTTTCCAAAATCGTACTCGTACGAGTACGAATACCTGAGCGATGCAACAGTCGAGACTCACACTCGTTTATAGGTAACGTCTTGCCCCTGCCATACTTTTTTGGTAGGTTGGGCGAACTTATGAATAATATAGGTCATCGCCCATCCTGCCGTTAAAAGCGTTCATTACGTTACCGGCCTTTAGGTAAACAATTATGGCAAAACCTGTAACCAATTCACAAATTTTGAAGAAACGCGCCCTCAAGCAGCAACGCGGCCCCTGGCGCCGGATCATCAAGTGGTCCCTCTGGATAGTGTTGTTCTTGATGCTTCTGGGTATCAGCGCCACGGTGGGGCTGATCTTTTACATGAGCACGGATTTGCCCAAAATCAGTACCCTTAAGGACTATAATCCCCCGATTATCACCACGGTCTATTCGGATGATAATCGCAAAATCGCGGAATTCTACAAAGAGCGCCGCGTGGTGGTGCCGCTGGAGCAGATCCCCAAACAGCTGCAGCAGGCCTTCATCTCAGCCGAAGATTCACGTTTTTACAAACACCAGGGCATCGATCTCATCAGCATTGTCCGGGCCTTTTTCAAGAACATCGAGGCCGGTGCCATTGTCCAGGGCGGCAGCACCATCACCCAGCAGGTGACCAAGAGCTTTTTGCTGACGCCGGAACGCAGCTACGAGCGCAAAATCAAGGAAGCCCTGTTGGCCTACCAGATCGATCGGGCCTTTAGCAAAGATGAAATTCTGTACCTTTACCTCAACCAGATTTACCTCGGCCACGGGGCCTATGGCGTTCAGGCGGCCGCGGAAAACTATTTCGGCAAGGATGTCAAAGACCTGAATCTGGCCGAGTGCGCCATGCTGGCCGGCTTGCCCCAGGCGCCCAGCCGCTACTCGCCCTTCCATTTCCCCGAACGCGCCAAACAGCGCCAGATCTATGTGCTCAACCGCATGGTGGAGGAGGGCTACATTACCCAAATCCAAGCCTCAGAGGCCATCGCCATTGAACCCGATATCCAGCCGCGGCACAACTGGTACATGGAAAAGGTGCCGGTCTACACCGAGGATATCCGGCGCTATTTGGAGAAAAAATATGGCGAGAATACCCTCTACACCCAGGGGTTGCAGGTCTATGCGGCCGTCAACATCGAAATGCAGATGGCGGCCCGTGAGGCGATTCAAAAGGGTTTAAGAGATCTGGATCGCCGCATCGGCTACCGCGGCCCGGTGAAACACCTGAATGCGGATCAGATCGAATCCTTTTGCCAGGAGATCCAGCAGGAGCTGGACAAAAGCCCATTGGCCCCAGGCACCGGCACACGCGGCGTGGTGATCAATGTGGATGACAAGGCCGGCCAAACCACGGTTCGCATGGGCAATCAACGCGGCATTATCCGCATCGAGGATATGCGCTGGGCCCGTCCCCCTGATCCTGAAGTGGCCTGGCACGCCGCTAAACTCGCCTACCCCAGCAAGGCATTTTCGGTTGGCGATGTGATTTTGGTCGAAGTAGAGTCCAAGGACGAAAAGGCGGATCTGTGGAAGCTGCAACTGGATCAGACCCCCGAGGTGCAGGCGGCCCTGCTGTGCATCGAGGCCGGCACCGGCCTGGTCAAGGTCATGGTGGGCGGAAGAGATTTTCAGGAAAGCCAGTTCAACCGCGCCATCCAGTCGCGACGCCAGCCCGGATCGGCGTTCAAACCGATCATATACTCGGCCGCGCTGGACAAAGGCTACACGGCCGCATCGGTGATTATCGATTCACCCATTGTGTTTGAAGATGAGGAGCACGATCTTACCTGGAAGCCCAAAAACTATGGCAAGACCTTCTACGGTCCCACGCTGATGCGTGAGGCGCTGGCCCATTCACGCAACGTGGTCACCATCAAAATCTTGCAGGATATCGGCGTGGATTACGTCATCAACTATGCGCGCAAGATGGGTATCGAATCGGATCTCAACCGCGACCTCTCCCTTGCCCTGGGCTCATCAGGGGTCTCGTTGTTCGAGTTGGTGCGGGCCTACACCATTTTCGCCAACCAAGGGTATCTCATCGATCCAACCTTTATCACCAAAGTGGTGGACCGGCATGGAAATGTGTTGGAAGAGATGAGTTCCACCCGCAAAAAGATTATTGACGAGAGCACCGCCTACATCATGACCAGTATGATGGAAAGCGTGGTCAAAGAAGGCACGGGCCAGCGGGTCAAAGCCTTGAAGCGCCCGGTGGCCGGCAAAACCGGCACCACCAATAATCTCTTCGACGCCTGGTTCGTGGGCTACACTCCGCACTACATTACCGGCGTGTGGGTGGGCTATGATCAGGAACGCTCCCTGGGTCAAGGTGAAACCGGCGCTCGCGCCGCCAGCCCCATTTGGCTCGAATTTATGCAGAAGATCCTGGAGAACGAGCCGGCCCTGATTTTCCAGGTGCCTGAAGGAGTGGTCTTTGCCAAGATCGATGCCCAGACCGGACTGTTGCCCATTCCCGAATCCAAAGAGACCATTTTTGAGTGTTTCAAGGAGGGCACCGTGCCCACCCAATATACTCCCAAACCAGGATCGGTAACCGAGCCGGATCAATTCTTCAAACAGGATATGTGAAAAGGAATAAGACAGAAGGTGGAAGTTAGGAAGTAAAATAAGCTGCGTTGGTAGAATTTGAGCGCCAGAAAAATACAAAAAGAGAGGAAGAAGCTATGCGTGAAGCAGTCATCGTCAGTGCGGTTCGCACGCCATTGGGGGGATTTAACGGCTCTTTGGCCGGTATCGGCGCCACGGACCTGGGTGGCATGGTCATCGCCGAAGCAGTCAAACGGGCGGGCATCGAAGCCGCCCAAGTCAACGAAGTGATCATGGGGCTGGTACTGCCCTGCGGGTATGGCCAAAACCCGGCCAAACAGGCCGCCATCAAAGCTGGGTTGCCGTGGGAAGTGGAATGCTTCACGGTCAACAAGGTGTGCGGCTCCGCCCTCAAGACCGTTATGCTGGCGGCCCAGGCCGTCCAAACCGGTGATGCCGATGTAGTGGTGGCCGGCGGCATGGAGAATATGAGCGCCACGCCTTACTACCTGGAAAAGGCCCGCTTTGGTTACCGCATGGGGCCGGGCCAGTTGCAAGATCACATGGTCCACGACGGGCTGTGGGATATCGTCAACGATTTTCACATGGGCATCTCCAACGAACTGTGCTCGGAGAAGTATGCCATCTCCCGCGAGATGCAGGACCGCTATGCCCTGCAATCGTATCAGCGCGCCCTGGCCTCGATTGCCTCGGGCCGCTTCAAAGAAGAGATCATGCCGGTGAGCATTCCCCAGCGCAAGGGTGACCCCAAAATCTTCGCGACCGATGAGTGCCCGCGCGAAACCAGCCTGGAAGCATTGGCCAAGATGCCGGGCGCCTTTAAGAAAGGCGGCGTAACCACGGCCGGCAATGCCTCCGTGATCAGCGACGGCGCGGCGGCCGTGGTCGTGATGTCCCGCGAGAAGGCCCAAGCCTTGGGATGCAAAGTATTGGCTACCATCGGCGCCCAGGCTTCCTTTGGCATTGACATGAAATATGTTCTGGTGGCCCCTATCTGGGCCGTGCCCAAGGTGCTGGCCAAAGAGGGCATAGGCATTAACCAAGTGGATCTGTTTGAAATCAATGAAGCTTTTGCAGGATCGACCTGCGCCGTGATGCAGGAACTCAAGCTCGACCCCGCCAAAACCAATGTCAATGGCGGCAGCGTGGCTTTGGGTCATCCCATCGGCGCCAGCGGCTGCCGGGTGCTGGTCACCCTGATTCACGAAATGATCCGCCGGGAAGTAAAAACCGGCGTGGCGTCGTTGTGTCTGGGTGGCGGCGAGGCGGTGGCGCTGGTAGTGAAAAGATAGTATTCAGAACCCAGAATTCAGAACCCATAACTTGAAAACATTTCTTCATTCTGAATTCTGACTCCTGACTACTGAATTCTAAAAAATTTCAGAAGGAGAGAAATGATGGAGATCAAAAAGTTTGGCGTTGTCGGTGCGGGCCAGATGGGCAACGGTATTGCCCAGGTGGCAGCCATGAGCGGTTTGGATGTGGTGATGAACGACATTAGCGAGCAGATCACGCAACGTGCTTTGAGCAACATCGCCAAATTCTTCGACCGCGGCATTGAAAAAGGAAAATTGACGCAGGAACAAAAAAAGGCGGCTTTGGGCCATATCAAGGCAAGCACCGACATCAAGGATATGGCCAATGTGGATTTCGTTGTGGAGGCGGTTTATGAACAGGAACCGTTGAAATTCAAAATTTTTCAAGATTTAGATCGAATCTGCCGGCCGGGGGTTATCCTGGGCACCAATACCTCCTCTATTCCCATCGGCCGCATTGCCGCCCAGACCAGGCGGCCGGATAAAGTGATCGGCATGCATTTCATGAATCCCGTGCCCCTGATGAAGCTGGTGGAAGTCATCAGAGGTATCGCCACTTCTGAAGAGACGTTCCAGATCACCTGGCAGTTGTCAGAGAAATTTGGCAAGACGCCGGCCGAGGCCAATGACTTTCCCGGCTTTATCGCCAACCGCATCTTGATGCCCATGATCAATGAAGCAATCTTCGCACTCTATCATAGCGTGGGCAGCCGTGAAGCAATTGACACGGTCATGCGGCTGGGCATGAACCACCCCATGGGCCCCCTGGAGCTGGCCGACCTCATTGGCTTAGACACTTGCCTGGCCATCATGGAAACCCTCTATGACGGGTTCAAGGACTCCAAATACCGGCCCTGTCCGTTGCTGCGCAAATACGTGGAAGCCGGCTGGCTGGGAAGAAAAACAAAAAGGGGTTTTTACGAATATTAAGCGCGAGTAGATATAAAGAAGAAATAAAAGGTCCGGCCTTCGATGAAGCAGGAAGCAAATGCTTGCGTTGAAGGCCGGACTTTTTTGTTATTGCATTTCCGATATGGCCACTACGGCGGTTAACTTTTCCTTTTCCTTAAATTCCTGAACCTTCTTCTCCGCGCTTTCGCGGGTTGCAAACCGTCCGAAACGCACCAGATAAAGCACTTGGTTCTTGGCATCCTGTCTGGTCATGATAAAAGCCGGGTAACCCCGTTGGGTTAAATCCGCCAACAGCTTATCGGCGTTGGCTTTGCTGCGATAAGCGCCGCATTGGATCGTAAAGGGCGCGGCCTTGCCTGCCACCGGACTTAAAGCGCTGGGCTTGGTTTCAGGTGGATTGACCGCTTTGGGCGGGGCCGCAACCGAAGCTGGTGCGGCCGGAGCAGCGGGTTGCACCGGCTGCGCTGGGAGGCTGGCCACTTTCGGTGGTTCCACGCTGGGCGGCGCCGGCGTAGCGGCCACAGGGGCTTGGGTGGCCTGCGGCGTTGGACCTGGTTGGCTGGGTGCGGCCGCTGGCGCTTGGGCGGGTGTCGCAGCCGCCGCAGGCGTATTGACGTTGCCAGCGCTCGGCTGACCGGACGGTGTCGGAGTGCTTTTTGCCAGCAGGGCGCGCGCTTCAGCTTCATCTAAATTGCTGGGAGTTGCGATTGGAGCATTGGCGCCTTCTTTGCTTACCATAGGCTCTGGCGGCGCAGCGGGCATCGGAGGAGCCTGACCTTGAGTGGGTGACTGGGCAGCCGCGGCAGGAGCGGGGGTGCTGCCCTGAACAGCTGCCGGTTGTTGGGCTTGGGCTGGCGGGGCCTGGGGAGCGGTGGGGATCTTATTTCTTACAATTTGCCGCGGTGGCGGTATTGGGGCCTCTGGTTTAGGGAAAAGAAAAAACGCCGCGGCCACAGCCACGACCAATATCAGCAATCCCACCAGCCAGACCAAGGAAATCCGGCCTTCTTGCGATTCCAGCAGCATTGTTTTTTTCAAGGCGATATCCTCCGGTAGTTCGCAATTGATTGTTTCTACGCCATATTGGTTTGTATTCGGGTGCGCGCCTTACTTGCGGCGTGCCTGGTTTCCAAAGCATAGCCTTTCTTTGCCATATGCAGGGTGAGCAATGCATCCAAGCCGTTGACGAATAACAGCAATACAATGCCCACCACCATATTCTCCAGTTCACCGGTGGCGAGCGATGTTAAAGCGAAGAGCCACACAAAGAGAGCCCCAATCAATTCAAAGATCCCCAAAAAACGGTGGCCGAGATAAAAATCCCCCAGGCCCGGTAACAACAATGAGCGCAAGGCCGCCCTTTGAGGCGACTTGAAAGATGCTTGGCAAACGGAACAAGAGCTCAGACCGGGCCCAAGGGGAACATAGCAGGCCGGGCATAAATCCACGCACTGGTTCGCCTCGGATGGCGTGGTCTGACGGGCATCAATTCTGGGGCTGATCCATTCTTTCATTTCCATAGCCAGAGAACGCTTGATGGAAGTAAAGACGCGCCGTTTGCCCTGCTTGCGGCTTATGGTCAGGCTGGTGCCGAAGAGTCCCTTGGAGATCTTCTTGATGCTGGCGTAGGAGAATTGAAAAAAGTAATGGGCGGCCTTGCGCAAACGGGCGTTGGTATTGATGGCCACCAGGCGCTTGTCGGTGGCTACCAGCACATAACGGTTGTAGAGCATGGTCAATAGCCCGTTGCCCAAGACAATCTCCCAGGGATAATAGGCCGTGGCCGGTGCCACACAGGCCACGCGCTCGTCGGTATCCAGCAATTGGTCCAGTACCGGCTTGACTGCGTCGAGCAGTTTCATCTTCAAGGTGTTTAGCCCGGTCTTGTAATCGCCTTTTTTGGTAGGCTTAAGGATTTCACTCAGCTTGTACTGCTCGGGATTGTAGCTCCTGGCGTGAGGATAGCGCTGCAAAATCTCGGGTGGATGAAGGGCTATGGGTATGGGCACTACCGGGTTGGGCGCCGGAGGGGCCGAGTGATCTTCCCCCGTCGGCGGCACCTTCAGTGTGCTGCCGGATTGGAAAACCGGCTTGACCGGAATGCGATGGCTGCACCGCTTGCAGGTCAAAACCGCATTCTGGGCCGGCACTTTGTTGTCTGGAATTTTGTAGAGAGCGTTACATTTGGGGCAGACAACCTCCATTAATCTTTCCTCCATTGATCGCGATGGTAAACCCAAAAGGATGAAGCAGCGTTGATATCAGCGGGAAGCAATACAGTTGGAGAGTAGAATAACGCATCTTCGTACTGGCTAAAAGCAAAATCTCTGCCACCGGCGTTGGCCATCATTATCATCGAAATTACAGTGAGTTGTCCAAATCCGGGCGCTGCGCGGCGACCTGGCTGACAAAAAACAGCCTGCTTTGACTCATCCACGGCACTGTGGCTTGCGACTCTATAAAGCGCCCGTCCCGTTTATCACCTTGTCAAATTTATGAACACCTTCGTTTCTACCCCACATTCTCAGTCACTGATTATATACATCATAACCAACTGATGACACAATATTTTATTGATCACTGAGAGGATGCCTCCCCATGGCATACCCTTTGCCCATAGGGTGATGGCGTCGAAAAAGTCTTCAGGCCCTTTAGGGCCATGCCCTTGATTACTTCTAGACGAGGCGCCATTGGATTGATAGTAGACAATTACTGCCCTGGGCACATGACACTTGGGAGGTTTTCATGAACTTTACTTTCCCTCTGACTAAAATCATGTTCGGCGACGGCATGTCCGGCCAGGTGGGTGCCGTGATGCGCGGGTTTCGCTGCAAAAAAGTCATGTTGATCTATGATCCGGGAATCAAGGAAGCCGGCATCGTGAAGCCGATTATTGAAGCCATGCGATTATCAAACCTGCAAGTGGTGGAGTACGGCAAAGTCCAAGTATCGGTCCCCCTGTCCAGCGTGCGCGAGGCCGCCGCCGTGGCCAAGGAGGCCGAGATCGATGGCCTGGTGGCCGTGGGTGGCGGCAGCGCCATGGACACGGGCAAAGCGGTCAATGTGGCCCTCACCCAGCGCGGCGACCTGCTGGATTATGTCGGCACCCTGGATGCCGGCGTAGTGTTCGCGCCCCTGCTCAAGCCTTATGTGTGCATTCCCACCACCGCCGGCACGGGCAGCGAGGTGTCGCCCGTGGCCGTGATCTATGATGAACGCGATGGTGTCAAGAAGGCTCTGCCCCAGATTGAAAATGTCCCCAGAACCGCCATTGTGGACCCTTTGCTGCACTTAAAAATGCCGCCGGGCCTGACCGCCTCCAGCGGCCTGGACGCCTTGGCCCATGCCATCGAAGGCATCGGCGGCTACACGCGCAACCCCATGCTCACGGCCTGGGGCCTGAAAGTATGCGAGCTGATCTTCAGCAATCTTCCCATTGCCGTGGCTGACGGCAGCAATCTCGAGGCGCGCAGTAATATGGCCATGGCCGCGACCTTCGCCATCATGGTGGGGGCCTATGGCGGCTTCCATCTGCCTCATGCCCTGGGACATTCCATCGAAGCGCTGACCCATATGTCCCATGGCATTACCTGCGCCTTTGCCATGCCTGAAATCTGTGAATATTACGCGGACTTGATTCCCGCTGAAACCCGCGCACTGGCTGCCATGTTGGGGGTAAAGAGTAACGGCGGCCGGCCCATCGCGGAGGTGGGGGCCGAGTTCAGAGGTGCCCTGCGGCAGTTCTATGTAAAGATGGGATGCCCCAAGGCCCAGAAGGTGATCCCCAATCCAGCCGACATCGATCGCATCATCGAACTGGCCCTGGGGGAGTATACTTTCATGACCGCGCCGAAAAAACCAAATCGCGCGGAGCTGACCCAAATGCTCCAATCGGCCTATGCGAGTTTGAGCTGAAACCGAACGCGCGAGACATCTCAAGGGGAAGGAGAATTCTCATGAAGAAATTGCTTCGTGTCGACATGAACATGGCAACGGCCGTAGTGGAAGATCTTCCCGACAAGTATCGCCTGCTGGGCAACCGCGGATTGGTGGCCAAGGTACTGAATGAAGAAGTCGACCCGACCTGCGATCCATTGGGAACGAACAACAAGCTGGTCTTTGCTTTAGGATTGCTGGCCGGCACCGGATTTCCCACGGGCAACCGGTTGTCGGTGGGGGTCAAAAGCCCATTGACCGGCGGTATCAAGGAGGCCAACTCAGGCGGCAATATCGGTTCCCAGTTGGCCCATCACGGCATCCAGCTGATCATCGTAGAAAATCAACCCAATCCGTCGGGCCTTTTTCTTCTCCATATCCCGGCCGAAGGAACACCGCGTTTGCTCAAGGCCGATCACTATGCCGGGATAGGAACTTATGCCCTGGTAGAAAATCTCAAACACCAATTCGGCGATAAGATTGCGGTGGCCTGCATCGGTCCGGCCGGGGAACGCCGCTACAAAAATTCCACCATCCAGGTGACGGATTATTCTACCGGCCACCCTTCCCGGGCCATGGCCCGGGGCGGCATTGGCGCGGTCATGGGGTCCAAAGGCCTCAAAGCCATCGTGGTGGACCGCCCTAAGCACAAAACAGAAGTCCAGTATGCCGACAAGGATAAATTCGCCAAAGCCATGAAGGCTTATCTGGAAGTACTTCATCGCAATGCCGTGACCTCCACTGCCCTGCCCATGTTCGGCACCATGGTGGGCATGGCGGTTACGGCCAAAACCGGCGCTCTGCCAGTGAAGAACTTCAGCGGCGAACGCTGCGGTATCCTGGAAGAGATCGGGGCCCATAAATTCCATCAAAACATCAACCGCCGCGGCGGCAAAACCGGCCTGGCCTGTCAGCCCGGCTGTCCCATCCGCTGCTCCAACATTTACAATGACAAGCAAGGCAACTACCTGACCTCGGGTTTCGAATACGAAACCGTGGCTCTGCTGGGCGCCAACTGTAATATTGCCGACCTGGATATCATCGCGCAAATGGAACGCAAGTGCGACGACTTTGGCCTGGACACCATCGAATTGGGCGCCGCCATCGCCGTATG
The DNA here is from genome assembly GCA_021824175.1 of Deltaproteobacteria bacterium. Lineage (GTDB taxonomy): Bacteria > Desulfobacterota > Desulfobacteria > Desulfobacterales > Desulfosarcinaceae > Desulfatitalea. The sequence goes on along the minus strand of JAKALP010000004.1, from coordinate 148,064 downwards.
TATGGAAGCTGGCAAGATCCCCTGGGGGGATGGTGAAAAGGCCATGGCCCTATTGCAGGAAATCACTGATGACACCAAGTTCGGCCGAATCCTGGCCCAGGGCACCCAGACCGTCGGAGAGTATCTCCATGCCAAGCATGTTCCCGTGGTCAAGGGTCAGGCCCTGCCCGGCTATGATCCACGCAACAGCAAGGGCACCGGCGTAGGCTACGCCACCTCGCCCATGGGAGGTGACCACACCGTGGGCACCACCAGTGGAATGCCCGGCGACAGCAAGAAAACCGGCCGCGCCAAAATGTCCCAGCTCTTTCAGGTGGCCTATGCCACGGTGGATAATTTCATGTGTCATTTTGCCTCCTTCCCCTTGACCACCACTCACCGATATGCGGTGACGCACATCGCCGAGGCCTTGGCCGGCCGCTACGGCGGTGATTGGACGGAAAACCGAGTCTGGGGCATCGGGTTGGAAACCCTGGCTTTGGAAAAAGGGTTTAATCGCCGGGCCGGGTTCACGGCCAAGGACGACCGCCTGCCACGCTTTTTCTATGATGAGGCTTCGCCCATGACCGGCGCCACTTTTGATATCACCGATGAAGAGCTGGCCGAAGTATTGCCGTTCTGAACAGCCAAGATATCAGGGCCATCTGGGCAGCCCAAAGAGCTGTCCGGATGGAAGGCCTTCCCCTCTTTGCCTTGAAAAAGAATCGCTTTTCACTATTGAATTGATAGCTTCGCATTAAATTCGTCATCAATTAGCCTCTCCCTGCTCCAAGGTACGGACCACCCGACTTTTTTTTCGGAGAATTAGGTTTTTCGAGGATCATATTTAGCCATTCTCCGATTGCCCGAGGGATAAGGCATTGATAAAAATATTAACATATAAGTTAATTAAGCTTATTTTTTCATGCCCCCCAAGAACCGGAGCGATGCACTTCAAGGGGAAAACACTAACCCGAGGGGGGCTCAAAATTCGGGACATAGAATACAAGCAGAGGAGGTCTTTATGGTAAGGAGGCAGAAGTTCGTGTGGGGAGGAATTGGCCTGGCCCTCACCATGATGTTGGTCATTGCATTTGCCGGCCCGACATTCGCTGGCGACACATCATGCAAGACAAAATACCCGATCATTATGGCGCATGGCATGGGGTTTGTGCCCACCGCCACCTATCCAAACAGTTTTCCCGGTATTGTTGAGGCGTTGAGGGCGCGCGGGGCCACCGTATTTACGCCGACAGTGGAACCGCTGGGCCCGACCCGCGAGAAAGCTGAAGAGTTCAAAACCGAATTTCTAAAAATCAAAGCGGTTTCAGGGGCTCCCAAATACAATATCCTGTGCCATTCCCATGGCGCCCTCTATACCCGCGATGCCATCAGCAACCTCGGCTTGGGGCCATATGTCGCCAGCTGGACCAGTGCGGCGGGAGTCAATCACGGCACGGTCATCGCCCAGATGATGACGACGCTTTCCGAAGTGGCACCCGGTCTGGCCGATATGATCGGAGGGCTTTTGCCCGTGAGCGGTGATCCGGCCAAATTGGCGGTGAATATCGAACAGCTCACACCGGATTACGTGATCAACACCTTCAATCCCAACACCCCGAATGTCAAAGGTATCTACTACCAGAGCTGGTGCGGTCAATACCGCTACTATAACCTGCTCAAAACCAGCGTAGACTTCACGAAGATGATCATCGATGAGCTCAACGGCGACACCGGGACCTTGAGCCCGGATGAAGCTATCGTGGCCCTGTATAAAGTGCTTCCCGACACAGCCACCGAAATCTATTACCTTGGCGGTGGCGGCAATGATGGCCTGGTTCCGGTCGAGTCCGCCAAATGGGGCACCTACCTGGGCACCCAGACCGGTCCTTGGTGGAGCGCGGGCGTCAACCACCTGGATGAAGTCAACCTGGCTCCCAATGGCACCTCCTTTGACGCGGTGGGTTACTGGGTCAAACTCGTACAGAATTTGAAAGCCAAAGGCTTCTAATCTTTTCTTTTGATCACTACCTGTTGCAAGACGAAGGGGATATCGCCATATCCCCTTCTTTTTTTGGAAGGTTGACAAAAAGTGACGGCCCAGAGGATACTTTTTCAGGCCTGGCATTGCATCAGGAAGCGCTGTAAAACAGTGGGGTTCAAGCAGCCATGATTTTCAAAAAAGCAATCGTTATCCTAGGTATCGGCGCCGCTTTGGCCATCATCGCAAACCTTACCTACCAGCGCTTCACGCAGGGCCGGGCCAAGCAATACGTAGAACACCAATATATCTTCGATAAAACGTTTCCAGGCAGCATCGCCATTGCTATCCTGCCAGCCGGCACAAAGTTACCTGACGGCACCTCGCCCGGCTCTGCCTTGGATTTCTTTCGGGGCTTGAGCACTCAGTTCGCGGGGCAATCCATCCGCGACCTTGAGACCCATTTCAAACGGGTGGGCGATTATTTCAACTCGATCTACGGCGCCGCGGACGCCCAGAGGCTGCTTGTACTCTATCGAAAATATCTGCAATGTGAGATTGAGATCGATTCAAATGCCAAGTTTCGGTCCCAGATGCCTGATCCTTCAAATATCTTGTTGCTGCTCTATCAAATCCAAACCTTCAGAAGAGATCGGCTAGGCGCAAATATCGCCGATGCCCTCTTTGGCCAAGAGGTGAAAGAGCGCGAGTATGCCCTCAGGCGTTCACTTATTATCGATGCCCCCAACCTTTATGGGAAAGCAAAGGAAGAACGGTTGCGGCAACTGAAACTGGCCATGTGGCGCCCGGAGGATATTTCATCAATGGCGGGTGAGACGGCTTATGATCGTTACCAACTCAAAACCAGGCTTTACAGTAAAGATCTGGCCGAGATGAGCGAAGAACAGCGCAAACGCACCCAGGAAGAATTTAGGAAAGAGTTCTTTCCCAAGGAGGCAATCGAGCGCCTGGAAGAAGTCGATCATCAATTGGAAGTGGAAAAAGAGACTCTCGTGCGCTACCGGGCCGCCGAGCGCCAAATCCTGGCGGACGGCAAGTTAAGTTCAGAAGAGAAGAACGCAAAAATCAAAGCACTACAAGATGACTATTTTGGAAGTGAAGCGGAGGCTTTCCGCCGCAGGGAAGCCATCTATGTAAATTCCGGGAAATAGAGGATCCTGATATGAGCAACCGCGCAGCCGTAATATTGGCCGTCGTCATCGCCCTTTCATTCACAGTCGTTCTAGCAATGCATCGGCACAAATCTTTAGTCGCCCAATACAATAAAGAAAACCATGTAGAGCGGCATATTATCGATAAGCGTTATAAGATTGTCCTGCAGGACAGCAAACTGGATTACAAGCAAGAAGATTTTAGTGATGAGAAGATAAAAGAGTATTTCTCCAAAGGCGTTATCGATGCCCACACCTATAATTTCTTGCAGCATCTGGACGAGCTTTTTTCAGATCTCGCCGAAGGTGAGGACCCCTTTAATAAGGTGCGCCAATACTTGAATGCCCGACTGCCCGCCGATCAGGCCAAAAAGATGTTCGAGCTCTACTCCTTGTATGTGGATTACCAGATGAATTTGCAGCAGCGCCTCAAAGATCAAGGTCTGCCCGCGTCGCCCCAGGAAGCCCTGGAAGACCTGGCCGACTTGCAGGATTACCGTCGAGCCGTGTTCGGCCAGGAAAACGCCGACATGATCTTCGGCGCCAGCGTGGAAGCCCAGGAGTTTCAAATTCGGCGCAACGCCATCCTATATAACGATGCCCTTTATGGTGCCCAAAAGGAAGAACAACTCAAAGCGCTTGGTAAGGACATGTGGGGCGCTGAATTATCCGCGCCCGATGCTGGCGCGGCCTATTCCCGCTACCAGGAGAAGCTGCAGTTGTACAAAAAAGATCTATCCGAGATGCGCACGGAAGAAGAGCGGCGCGCTTTTTTAGAGCACCTGAATCTGGAATCCTTTGACCCGGTTCAACGCCAAGCCCTTGAGGAGGCCAAACAAGCTACGGCCGAAGAGAACCGGCTCAAGGAAGCCTATTTTGCAAAGGAAAAGGAGATCCGCAACGATCTTTACATTACCGAACACGAGCGCGCCCAGAAGATCAAGGAGCTTCAGGACGCCACCTTCGGCGACCAAGCCGATGCCTTCCGCCGGCGTGAGGCCATGCGCACCGCGCCGGCGCAGACCAATCAAGTGAAGAAATGAGTATAAAACCGAAGAAGTATTACTTTCCATACGATGTCGTTAGCTTAGTCGTGATTTGCTAACGATGCGGTGCGCAAAGCGCACCCTACAATCCGCGCATTTGCCGTAGGGTGCGCTTTGCGCACCATTCAAAGGATAACGAAAATGCTAAGTTATTGGCATTGCCTTACACCTTCTACCTTATACCTTCTACCTTCCACCTACTTCCCCTTGTAAGATATGCGGTAGATCACCCCATTCTGGTCATCAGAAACCAGCAGACTACCGTCGGCCATTATTTCTACATCCGCGGGGCGGCCCCAGGAGGTTTGGCCGGCCAGCCAGCCTTGGGCGAAGGTCTCATAGGAGATCACCTTTTCGCCCTTGAGTCGGACCAGCGCGATTCGATACCCTACCTTTGGCACGTGGTTGGTCGAGCCATTCTCAGCAATAAAAATCTGCCCGCGATAAGCATCCGGAAACATGGTCCCGGTATAAAACCGCATGCCCTGAGCACCCACGTGGGGTCCCAGGACCACCGCCGGCGGTGTAAACTCGTTGCAGGATTGGCCGCTGCCAAGCTCGGGATCAACGAGAGCGTCGCCATAGCAGTAGGGGAAACCAAAATGAAGCCCCGGCATGTTGGCGCGGTTGAGCTCATCTGGCGGCTGCCCCTGCCCCGTCCAGTCGCGACCGTTGTCGGTAAACCAAAGGTCGCCGGTGTATGGGTTCCAGTCAAAGCCCAGGCAGGAGCGCACGCCGCGGGCAAAGATCTCAAAATCACCCCCGTCGCGGTTAAGACGGGTGATCGTGGCAAACACCGGGTTATCGCTCAAACAAGCATTGCACGGCGCGCCGACCGAGACATAGAGTTTGCCATCGGGCCCAAAACGAATATATTTCCATCCATTGTGCAAATCATTGGGATACCCTTGGTAAACCACCTCAGGCGGCAGGGGCTTTTCAAGATGGGATTCCACCTGGCGAAACCGCAGGATGCGACTGACTTCGGCCACGTAGAGGTCCCCATTCCAATAGGCCACGCCATTGGGCATATTCAAACCATCGGCGATGGTATAGACCTTTTCAGCCTTGTTATCCTTATTGCTATCCACCAGGGCGTAAACCCGCCCCATCTGGCGCGTACCGACAAACAGAACCCCCAAGGGACTCATGGCCAGGGAGCGGGCATTGGGCACCGCATCATTATATATGTCAATCTTGAATCCGGCGGGCAGCCCGATGGCTTCCAGCAGCACTTTTTCCCTCATGTCGCCCTGGGCTGGAGCAAGACCATTTATCCAAACCAACCACCCGCAAAGGGCTGCTATCAATGCCCCTGTGAAACGCTTCATACCAAACCCCTGTCTGCTGAAATGTTGCTGTTCTCCGATGCTTGATGATAAGACGAGCTCAGCATATTGATTGCCGGTGATAAAGTCAAAGTTTAACCTGCGCCTTCCGCTGCAGGCCGGAAGGACTAAATGCCTGGCAGACGACCTGCCGGGCTCACCTGCAAACGGGCAAACGGAAAAGTATGACTCTAATTACTTCCCAAGACGAACACACCATCAGGCTCTGGGCAGCCGAACAAGAAGCCGCCTTCACCCTTCAATTGGTCCAGGATGAAAGTCCCATAGGCCAAAAGATAGCCCAGTTCTGCCACGAATTGCATGCCTTGTTGCCCCAGGTACAGATTCGCAAAGGGCCCGACGAACCCTTCCGAAAACCGGCCATTATCTTCGGCCGCCATGGCAATATTGCGTATCAGGCCCTGCCAGCCGGGAAAGAATTACCGCCTTTCCTGCAAGCCCTTGGCCTATCTGGCGCGGCATCCCCAACGCCTGAATCCCAAGGGACGCCAATTGAATTGCCGGCTGAATTAACGCTGTTCATCAGCGCGATTTGCCCCCACTGCCCCCAAGCGGCGGACAGACTTCTCCACCTGGCGGATGCGACGCCACCATTGCGGTTGACCATCATCGATGGCACTTTATTTCCTGATTTGGCCGAGGCCAACGCTATCCGCTCCGTGCCCACCTTGATTCTGGACAGTCAGCTACGCTGGACCGGCCAATTCGACATGGCCGAAGTAATTCGCCAGTGTGCCCAACGTGATCCCTCCAAGCTTTCGGCCGCATCGCTGCGCCAGATCATTGAAAACGGCGAGGCCGCCAGGGTGGCTGATCTGATGAGCCAGTGCGACCAGATTTTCCCTGCTTTCATCGATCTGCTGACGCATGCGCGCTGGTCCATTCGGTTGGGCGCCATGGTGGCGGTCGAGTACTTGTGTGACCAATCTCCTGATCTGGCTTCCCGACTGATCGAACCGCTCTGGCGGCGGTTTGACCAGATGGATGAGCCGGTTCAAGGCGATGCTGTCCAGGTGCTGGCCCAAATCAACACCCCCCAGGCACGCCAATGCCTAAAACATATCGCCTCAAGCACTTATTCCGAAGCAGTCAAAGAGGCCGCCATGGAAGAACTGGGCAACAGTGCGTCATAGCTTTGCTTTTCACAAATTATTTTGAATTGTTGGGAGCGCCCGAATCAATTGACCTTGAGAATTTCCGGGCTTGAGGCGATAATGCCTTAGTATCACCCCCTGTTGGTCCAGAGCGTTGAGGGGAATAAAATGGTAGCCTACTCCATACCCGTAATTGTGCTTGCCTCTTTGAGCCTCTTGGTAGGCCTCTTTTTTCTTTCCATTTATAGGAGGAACCGGAAATTCCAGGTGTCCGGCAGCTTCTCTTTGGTTTGTTTTGCCATTGTCCTCTACGATATCGGTTGCATCGGGTTGTACAATTCCACCGATTTTGCCGTTTCGGCGCATTGGCAACGGCTTCAATTCCTGGCGATTGCCGCAACGACAGTGACCCTGGCCCTTTTTTACCAAAAACTGACCGGCAAATTCGCGGGTCACACCGTGCTGATGATCGCCGTCGTCAATTTCCTCTTCAGCGTTGTCGGCTATTCCATCCATAACGGCTGGACATTGACCGCGAAGGTAACGGCTGAAAAATCCATCACCGTCGGCCAGTTTCTTCACCTTCACTATATGGAGGTTCAACCCGGCATTGTTTATAATCTCCAGGTGCTTTTTTCCCTCATAGTTTTTACAATTTGCAACATAGGATTGATCAAATATCTGCGAAGATCCGGCCGAAAAAAATTGGCCATCGTCATCGCCATGATCATTTTTTACTTCGCGGCCTTTAATGACGCTTTGGTGGGTGTGGGTCTCTACCCTTTCATCTATTTATTCGAATATGCCTTCGCGGGTCTGATGATCTCCATGGCCATGATGCTGGTCGGTGACTTTATGGACATTGCTGAAGAATTCGAAAAAGTCAACCGACGCCTGGAAGCAGCGGTTAAAGAGAGGACCAAGGAAGTCAAGGCGCTCAGCGGCCTGCTGCCTATTTGCGCGTCGTGCAAAAAGATTCGCGATGACAAAGGCTACTGGAGCCAGATCGAAACCTACCTCAAAGCACACTCCGACGCTACCTTCAGCCATGGTATCTGCCCAGAATGCCAGGACAAGCTCTACCCGGAACTGGCTCAATACCGCAGCAGCGATCAGAAAGTCCAATAACCTTCATATCAAATAAACTTTAACCCTATCCGCGGAACGGGCGATAATAGGGTTACACGCCATCTTAAAGGAAGGATGCCCATGCTATTGGCTGAAGACCTGACACCTGCGCCCCCCAAGAGCGATGACGCCGCTACACCATTGGCGCGCATGCTCATGCGTATCAACCGCACCGATGAATTTCCAAGCATTTCCAAATATATTATTGAAATCAACAACAAGCTCTCCACCAATCTGGAGTGGTCCAACACCTCGGAACTATCTGGCATCATCCTCAACGATTATGCCTTGACTAGCAAGTTGCTGAAATTGGTCAACTCCTCTTTTTACGGTTATGCGGCCGGCAAAATCACCACCGTCACCCGAGCGGTCATCATCCTGGGATATGAATTTGTCCGCCTGGCCACCATCAGTCTGACCTTGTTTGAGCATTTTAAGAGCAAAGCCCATGCGACGGACATGAAAGAAGAGATCATCCGGTCTTTCTGGTCCGGCATTCTGGCCCGGGATATCGCCATGAACACCGGCCTGGGCATCAACCCCGAAGAGGCCTATGTCAGCGCCATGTTGAGCCGTTTCGGCAAGCTGGTAATGGTTCGTTATCTACCCGATGAATTCCTCAAGGTCATGAATTGGATGAAAGAATATGGGGGGAAAGAATCCAAGGCGGTCAAAACCGTCTGCGGCATCACCTATGAGGAGCTAGGTATGGCGGTGGCCCAGCAATGGAACTTTCCGCCACAGATCTGCAATGGGCTGAAGAATCTTAGCAAAAGCGATCTTCAGAACAGGGCCAATCCCCCATCCGGGCTGGCGGCCCTGACCAGTTTCGTGAAGGAGCTGGGACAGCAAGTTCAGAGTCAAGGGCTAAAGGGTTATGATGAGGCCATCCAAAATCTCCTTGACCGCTATCAGCTGGTGCTCAAAATCGAAAAAAAACAACTAAAAGAGTTGGTTCAGGGATCACTGGACAAAGTTGTCCGGCACGCCCAGGCCATGAATTTCAGCACCGCCAACAGCAGTTTTATCAACGGTCTTCAAGGCCATGTGGTGCCGGTCGGTAAGACGCCCATCGGAATTCCGGATCAACTCTCAATTCAGCCTTCGGACAGCTACCAGCTTTCTGACGCCAATGGGTCAAAGACCCAATCCCAACCCATTTCGGAGAACAATCCAGCCGATCTGATCATGGATGGCGTCCAAGAGATCGCCCAGGCCATGATGGCGGATCATAATATCAATGATATCGTCATGATGAGTTTGGAGGTGGTGTTCCGATCCCTCGGCTTCCACCGCGCCCTGATGTTTATCCGCGACAGCTTCAGCCAAATGATGAGCGTGCGTTTTGGTTACGGCCAGCACAGCCAGCCATTGATCCGCTTGGTTAAATTCAAGGTCGAAGCCGCCAAGGATCTCTTCAATCTATCCGTCCAAGTTGGCAAGGATCTCATCGTGGCCGACGCCTACGATCCCAAGATCAGCCACTTGATTCCACGCTGGTTCCGAAGCCATATTGACTCACCGGCCTTTATCTTCTTGCCGATCATGGTGCAGAAAGTCACCATCGGCGCCATCTATGCCGACCGGGAGAATAGCGGCCCGCCCATCTCCGACACGGAGCATCGCCACCTCAGCATGCTGCGCAACCAGCTGGCCCTGGCCATCCGATATCGGGAAGGGATAAAATAGGCTCTACCCAATCCCATAGCGCTTCATCTTGGCAAACAACGTTTTGCGATCCATGCCCAGCTGCCGGGCGGTTCGGCCGCGATGCCAGAGGGTTTGCTCCAGGGTTTGCAGGATCAACTGCTTTTCATGTTCGGCCAACATGCCTTTGAGGTGCTGGCCCGCCGGGGCGCGATGACGAGCGTCCGCCGCGACGATGGGCGGCTGCAGGGCCGGCACGCCTGCGCCCAATTCCAGAACCTGCAATGAGCAAAAACGGATAATCACGTTTTGCAATTCGCGCACGTTGCCCGGCCAATTGTGCTGGCGCAGTAACTCCATCATTTTGCCGGTGAGCGGCGGCAGGGTCTGCTTGCCGCCATAGAGTTTCAGGAAGTGATCGATGAGCAGCGGCAAATCCTCCTTGCGTTCACGCAGCGGCGGCAATTGAATGGGTAGAATATGGATACGGTAGAAGAAATCTTCGCGGAAAATCCCGGCGCGGATGCGCTCGCGCAGATCGCGGTTGGTGGCGGCGATGATACGCAGGTTGGATTGCTTCACACGATTGCTGCCTACCGGGGTATAGCCCTTGCCCTCGATGACCCGCAGCAGCTTGACCTGCATGTGAAGGGTGATTTCGCCGATTTCATCTAAAAACATGGTGCCGCCGTCGGCAAAATCCACATAGCCCGGCTTGTCGTTGTCCGCGCCGGAAAACGCTCCTTTGAGATATCCGAAGAATTCGCTCTCGATCAAATTTTCAGGAATGGCGCCGCAATGCACCGGCACAAAACGCTGGGTGCGGCGCTCGCTCATGTCGTGAATGGCATTGGCCACCAGCTCTTTGCCGGTACCGGGTTCGCCATAGATGATCACGGTGGCGTCCGTGGCCGCGGCGCTGAGGATCTGTTCATAGACCTTTTGCATGGCCGAACTTTGCCCCACGATATGACCGAAACTTTGGCGCTGGGTGGCCTGGGGTTGGGGTAAGTACTCCTCTTTAATGGGTTGTGGGTCTGTGGCCCGCAGTGCGGCTTCGGTCTGTTTGCGGTCATTGATATCGGTGACCATGGCCAACAATGAGATTTCCCCGCCCACATGACGGATAGGACTGTTGATGCTTAGATACCAGCGCTTGTTCTTGGGGTTTAGGATTTCGAAGCGCACGGCCTGCCCTTGCTGGATCTGGCTGTGCACACAGAACAGACAAGGTGATTCCCGATGATGGATGGCTTTGTAGCAAATTTCGCCGATGGCGTTGCGCCCCACCTGCCGGCGGCACTGGGGATTCAAGTAGGCCAGACGATACTGGCTATCGCACACGTACAAAAAGCCCTCGAATCCTTCGACGATAGCCTGGAACAAGGCCTGGCTTTCTTGGATTTCCCGCCGCGCCTGTTTGAGCTGGGTCAGGTCCACAAAGGAACCGATGGTGCGCTGGGTGTCGGGGATGAGCCCGAGCTTGAGATAAACATCCTTGACCGCCCCGCCACGATCAAGAATCCTCAGCTCCAGCTCCGAGGGCGCCTCCCTATCCTGCCGCCGGTCGGCATGGTAGCCGATCATGCGCGGCCGGTCCTCGGGGTGGATAAAATCGGTCCAACGCATGCGGCCTTCTATCTCGGTTTTGGTGTAGCCCGTCAAACGCTCAAACCCTTGATTGACCATGGAAATGGTCATATCCGCCTCTTTGACGAAAGTGGCGGCTCCGGTATTTTCGAACATGGTGCGATAACGCATTTCGCTCTGTGCAAAAGCGGCCCGCTCCTTTTCATGCCGGCGGCTGAGATGTTCCAGTAAACTGACCTTGGCGTGCAGTTGCACCACCTCGGCAATCAACTGTTCTTTGGTTTTAATCTCCATGTTACCGCCTCTGGACCGGAAGACCGGCGCCTATTTTTCTTCTGACCGGGGAGCCCCGCAGCCATAACCACAAGCCATCTTTAAAATAAGGATATTGAGCTAAAAAATATTCTTGGGATGGCTTGTATAAAAACCCGTTATCCAATTCAATGGCATCAAGCGCCCGGCAATAAAACTCTTGAAAGCCCAAAATCGTTATGGTAGTCGAAATCCTTGATTTTTTTCAATAGGCAGGGGCTTTTCAAATAATTTTAGATAGTAAGGAACATACGCAGATGACTTCCAAGAAGCACCGGATGATCATGTACGGCGTAGCCATACAGCTATTTCTCATTGCCATTGTCTGTTATGCCGCCTTCCCCATTAAAACTCCCGAGGAGCCTTTGCGTCGCATGTACAACACCAACGCGGGCAGGGTTCTCTTTGACCATCAAGCCCATGCCTCGGTAAAAGGCTATGCCCTCAATTGCCTGGACTGCCACCATAAACACGGCGATGAGGAGATCCCGCCAGTGGCGTGCGGCCTGTGCCATCCGCCCCTACCGCAAGGCGCCACCTTCCCGGAGTCATGTTTTGATTGCCATGCCGATGCATCTGAAATTGAAAATCCCGAAACCATGAAACGCTCCGATGCCTTCCACAAGCAATGCATCGGATGCCACGAAGAGTATGGCAAAGGCCCCAAAGCAGGATCGGAAAACTGTTCCAAATGCCACATTCTATAAAATCCCTTGTGCGCATTTAAGAATCGAGGCGCCATCCGCAGCCAGCAAAGGTCAGACCACTATGCTATCAAAACCATTTTTCGGGTACGCCAAACCCAAATTCAACTATGAACAGCTCAGCACCCAATTGCCTCGACCAACGGCCGTTGCCACTCCGGCCACGGTAACGCTGCTGCTGCCCAGGGCCATGGGGCCCAAGCCATCCACGCTGCTGCAGCCAGGTACTCGGGTCAAGACCGGCCAACTCCTGAAGTGGGACGAGGCCCCGGGCCCAGGTGTTGTCTCCAGCGTAACCGGCACCATCCAGGCCATTGGTCCCTACATGGGCGATTATGGCCGTAAATACACGGCCGTCACCATCGCCGCTCAAACAGAAGATCAGTGGAGTGATCAGTTTGCCAAAACCGCTGAACCACTGAACATTAAAACCCTGGCCGACTTTCTGACCACCGCGCCTGGCGCTCCGCCTCTGGATAAAATCGCCAAGGCCCCAAAGCCCATCCATACGGTGGTGATCTACGGCGGTGACACCGATCTATTGGTGGACACCAATCTCTTTGTTCTGAAAAGCCAACTTCCCGCCATTGAAAAAGGAATTCAGGCATTAAAAGAAATTGCCGGTATTGAAAAAATCATCCTGGCCGTGCCGGGTGAAAGCGTTCAAAATTATGACGGCCATTTCGAAGCCGAAGTACGGCGCGTGCCCGCGGTATATCCTTTTGGTCAGCCCTTGATGATTTACTACCAGCTCTTCGGGCAGATATTGGAACAGGGACAATCCTTCACCAGGCAGGGCGTGGTATTCATGCGCGCCGAAGCCGTGGCCACCATCGGCCGGGCGATCAGCGAAGGCCGGGTGCCCATAGAGAAGATGGTCGCCGTAATGGATAAAAAGGGTAACAAAAAGCTGGTGTCGGCCCGCATCGGCACGCCCATCAGCGAGTTGCTCAAAGTCTTGCATATCGTCCCCAATGACCGCGACCGCATCATTTTTGGCGGCCCCATGACCGGCAAGGCGGTCTATGCCACGGACCAACCCGTTGAGCCGGACACCGACGCCATCGTGGTGCAAGACGGCGCGGATATCATTGCCAGCAGTGACTATCCCTGCATTAACTGCGGTGAGTGCATACGTGTCTGCCCATCGCGGATCGCCGTCAACATGCTGGTGCGTTTCCTGGAGGCCGGGCAATACCAGGACGGCGCCGATCTTTATGATCTTTACTCCTGTGTGGAGTGCGGATTGTGCAGCATTATCTGCGTCAGCCGCATCCCCATCCTCCAATATATCAAGCTGGCCAAATATGAACTCGCCCGAACCGCACCGGCGGAGGAAGAGAACAATGAATAGCGAGAAGAAGTTTCTTGTTTCCCACGCGCCCTTCTGGCACAACGGCAGCGGCGTGCCCGAGCGCAACTACAATATCATCATCGCCGCGCTGCCGGCCGTTCTGGTGGGCCTCAGCGTGTTTGGCGTACCAGCTCTGGGCGTGATCTGCATGTCGGTTTCCAGCGCCATCGGCTGGGAGTTTGCAATCACTCGATTATCCAAACGGCCCGTTACGGTGGGCGACGGCAACGCGGCTCTGATCGGATTGCTTTTCGGCATGCTGCTGCCCGCCACTTCGCCTTGGTGGCTGGTGATCACCGGCACCTTCGTGGCCATTCTCATCGGGCAGCAGATTTTCGGCGGCATCGGCGGCAACCCCTTCAATCCCCCGGCGCTTGCTTTTGCCATCTTGTCCATCGCCTGGAAGAAGTACTTGGATTTCGATGCCCAACTGATCAACTTCGACTTCAATTTCTTCGGTCATCATCCACTAGTGGCTGTAAAAGCATTTGGGCCTGAAAATATCGCCGGCTTGCCCCTGAGCGATCTACTGCTCGGACGCCAAGTGGGTGGCATTGGCGCGGGGTGTGGCCTGGCGCTGATTCTCGGTGGCGTGTACCTTATCGCCCGTGGCTTTGTGCGCTGGGAAATACCCATCGCGTTTATCGTGGGTCTGTTCGTCACCGCTGGTTTATTCCATATGGGCAACCCTGCCAAGTATGCCGACCCATTGTTTCATCTGCTGGCCGGCAACACGCTGCTGGGCGCCTTCTTCCTGATCACGGACGACAGTTCTTCTCCCGTCAATCTTGTTCCCATGCTGATATACGGTCTGATGGGCGGCATGATGGTCATTCTGATCCGCAACATCGGCATTTACCCTGACGGCGTCATCAATGCCGTGCTGGTGATCAATCTCTTGAATCCCCTGCTGGATAAGATCAGACCCAAGGCATTAGGAAAGGCAGCCTAAGATGAAAGAAATGATCAATATGGTCGTGGTGTTGACGATTCTGAGCGTCACTTCAGGCGGCTCCTTGGCCTTTTTGCGGGACAAGACCAAGGACCGCATTGAACAGCAGCAGCTCAAATTCGTCAAGGGCCCGGCCATCATGTCGGTTCTGCCCAATGTCACCAATGATCCAACCGAAAGCTACTTCAAGCTCAATGCCGGCACCAAGCAAGAACGCAGCTTCTTCGTGGGCATGGTGGATGGAAAACAAAAATATGTGGCCTTCGAAAGTAAAGGCAAAGGCTTTGGTGGCGAGATCGGTTTGATGATTGGTGTGGATCTGGAAACGGATCAGGTGGTGGGTGTGGGCATCACGACTCACGCCGAAACCCCCGGTTTAGGCTCGCGCGCCAAAACCGATCCGGCCTTTACCAATCAATTCAAAGGGAAACCGTTGATGGAGACTTTCAAAGTGAAAAGTGATGGTGGCAATATCGATGCGCTCAGCGGCGCCACCATTACTTCACGGGGGGTGTCCGACGGTGTCACCCAGGCCGGTGCCATTTACAAAGAGCTCAAACCCCAGATCCTCGAAGGTCTGAAAACGGTCAAGAAGTAGGAGTACGCCATGGCCAAAACCATTGTCCAAGAGTTTACCAAAGGATTGTGGAAAGAGATCCCGCCCTTCCGCCTAGTGCTTGGCTTGTGCCCGACCCTGGCATTGACCAAATCCGTGGAAAACGGCGTGGGCATGGGATTCGCCCTCACCTTTGTGCTGGTCTGCTCCAACATCTTGATAGCGGCCCTGCGCAAAGTGATTCCCCCCAAGGTGCGTATCGCCTGCTTTATCATCATCGTGGCCACTTTCGTGATCATCGTCGAGCTGATGATGCAAGCCTATACTTACAGCCTTTATGAGAAGATGGGCATCTTCATCCCTCTGATCGTGGTCAATTGTATCCCCCTGGGCCGTGCTGAAGCATTCGCTTATAAAAACGGCATTATTCGTTCTATTCTGGACGGCCTGGGCATGGGTATAGGATACACTCTTTCCTTGGGCTCGTTGGCCCTGATTAGAGAAACAATAGGTACCGGCAGTCTGGTGGGGGCCATCCCCTTTTTGTTTTCTTACAACTTTACTAACATTTTCGGGGAGGCCTATCAGCCCTTCTCCTTCATGGTTGAAGCGCCCGGGGCTTTTGTCTGTCTGGGCTTAATGCTTTGCGTCATGAATATGTTGGGGAAAAAATAGGAGATCTCGATGCGCGACCTTTTGCTTTTCACCATCAGTTGTATCCTGCTCAACAATATTCTTCTGATCCAATATCTGGGCAACTGCCCGTTTCTGGGCACCTCTAAAAGAATGGAGACCGCGACGGGGATGGCTATGGCCGTGGTCTTCGTGCTGGTGCTGGCTGGCGTCATGACCTGGCTGACTCGCAAGTACATTCTGGTTCCATTCAACCTGGTATACCTGCAGACCATAGTATTTATTCTCGTCATAGCGGCGCTGGTTCAGTTCGTCGAGATGTTCCTCAGGAAAAGCATTCCAGTGCTTTACTCCGGATTGGGTATCTATCTGCCGCTGATTACCACCAACTGTGCCGTGTTAGGCGTCTGCCTGATCAATGTCAACGAGGACTACGACTTCCTGCAGATGCTGGTCTCCTCCTTTGCCTATCCGGTCGGCTTTGGCCTGGCCCTGATCCTGTTTGCCGGTGTGCGCGAACGCATCCTGCTGGCCCGAGTGCCCAAACCCCTGCAGGATACCGCCATCGGCCTGATCACGGCCGGCTTGCTTTCTCTGACCTTCTTTGCTTTTAAAGGAATGGTGTAAGAATTAGAAATAAACATGACGGGCTTATAAAAATGCTCGTAAAGGCGTCATTCCCGCGCAGGCGGGAATCCAGAATGTGAAACTCCATTTAAGCAGCGATCAACATCGGCAGATTCTTCAGAAACTCATGGGCCGGGACCATGCGGGCATCGCCGTGGGATTTTTTGCGCGCCAGGTCATAGACGACCTGAAACGCCCTGGCCTCGGGAAGATAATTTTGAAAACGAAACAAGGCCGAAGAAAAGTCATCGCCCGAAGATTTGACTTCAACCATCATCACGGGCTTTTTATCTATTAGCAGCAGGAAATCCACCTCGTTTTTCTCTTTATCCCTGAGATCAGGATTTCCAACGTTTCAGCTTGTGAAGCTCGTCAAAAACCACCAGCTCGCTATCCCTGTCCCACTCCTGGGCTTGGAGGATGCGACGGTCGGTGGCCGCGTCAAAATTCAAATAGACATGGGCCGAGGTCAATTGTCTGGCCAGGGTGGCCTTGCCCACCTGCCTGGGCCCGGAGAGCAAAACGATCTTTTCTTTCAGATCCTTTCGAATATGTTCGGCGAGATAGCGTTCCATATGGCCATTATAAAGCAAACTTCATAATAGTCATGACTATTATGAAGTTCGCTTCAGAATGGTCAAGCGGATTGCAGAACATGAACAGCCGGTTAAAAGAAAACCCCTTTCGCTAACGATGCGGTGCGCAAAGCGCACCCTACCATCCGTGCATACGCCGTAGAGTGCGCTTTGCGCACCGCTTGAAGGATAGCGAAAATGCTGACTTAATGACATTGAGCTTAAGACCAGACGCTTGCGGCATGTACGCTTTGGTCAAAAGACGGACGGATGATAGGAGAAGCAGAGAGGCCGCCGAAGATCTTGGCGGCCTCACCCTTTACTTCACCACTCCAGAAGATATTTTCTCTTTTTATCGGGATTATGGTCGAGGCCTTGCGCTGGCGGTCGTCCCGGTGGACATGTTTTGGGCATTATCAATAGCACACACCCGATAATAGTACATTAGGTAGTTAGTCAGTCCCGTATGGACATACGTGGAGTTGGACCCGTTGTAGATTTGAGTGCCCACTGCGCAGGAGCTTGGAGCGCTGCCCAAGGCATACACCACTTTATACCCTGCAATGCCGCTCCCGGCATCAGTGAACCCATTCCAGTTCAATGTCACTTGTTTGTTACCGGCGGTTGCGGTCACGCTCCCGTTGGTCGGCGGCGTGGTATCGAGAATTATGGTATCCGAATAGGGTGTTATGTCTGTATTGCCCCCGTTGTCTCTAAACCAGACGTTCACCGTCTTGGTCCCATTACCGATCGTACATCATTAATTGGTGCACAAACCCCGGAATGCGGTTCGTACAATGTGCCACTCGGGCAAGATGTATCCCCCTGGATAGAGGGCGGATTGGCGACCACTCTCACACTACCGGATATGGGCTGCGGTGTGAATTCCGTACCCTCTTCCTGGTAAGGCTCCGTGGCGGAAGAGTCGTAAGCGGAACCCATCACCAAAATCACAGCAAATAGCGCCAATACTGCAATACTCTTTAACCTTATTATCGACATACCAGCCTCCTTTGGATAGGGGGAAATACTACCCGGTTTGGGGTTGAATCTGTGACAGACGCGCAGATTCCATAGAGGTCCAGAGGTTACAAGCAATCACAAAATAAAGATTTTGGGTCAAAAGATTATTTTGAGATAACTTGTATTAAAAATGACAACATCACCCTGAACGTGCTTAGAAGGGAAACCAATAGTAATTGATAAATCCATCATGAAATGACCAGCAGCATCTTAAAGACACTATCTGGAATAATGCCAGAATGAAAAAGGACAAGTGAGGATTACACAAAAATCCTATTTGTCTTTCCAGAAAAAAATTAATGCGATTTGTCTTGGCAGTATAGGTATAGACTGACGTGTCAGTATAACGGCAACCTCTATAAGTCAACAACATATTTATTTTTCAAATTTACCGCTATATATTTTGCGTAATTTACAATACTGGCAGGTGAGGGTCTATTGTGCACTAAGGAGAAAACACCCGAAAGATCAAATTCGGGGCAGATAGTCCGTAAAACAGGACAGAAGGAGAAAAATTCGCTAAACATAGAATGGGTAACCCTGCGAAGGTGCCTAATTTTCAAAACAGTAGGCCTTGCACGCAAACAACCTCAAGTACCGCAACGAGATGGAAAGGCTGGCCAAAAACATCAGGCGGCGCTCGCTGGTGGCCCGTTTAGCCAGCGGCGTGGGGTTAATGAGCAGGTAAGTGGAGTACCTTGCACCAGGCAATTGCCACCTCGGCGAGAACGATACCAGCAAAAAGACTATGCGGCATGGTTGCGGCCTTATTGTTGACCCATCATTCCAGCTGTGACATATTCGACCAAAAATTAATTCTTCATTGTTCTTTTCAACTCAATAAGGATTTATTTGGTGCTCAAGATTTTCGACTTGATAGACCCTATCCAATATACTCGCGTATGGCAGGCTCTATATCGTCGCCCGCGTGCAGCCCTCGCGATTTTTGCTGCTGTAAGCTGTCTGGCACTGCTTGCGCCCTATATTGTCAGAAACGATACTGAAACAGTTTATCGTTATTGGGACGGCCCCAATTATGCATATCTTGCAAAAACCCTTTACTTTGTTCCAGCGCAACATCCGTTGAGCCCCTATAGCCAACCCGAGTATTTTGCCGCACATTTACCTATTTATCCGTTGAGCATTAAATTGCTAAGTCTTACTGGCCTGAGTTACAACGCGGCGATGTTAGCCGCGACTATCCTCTATACTATTGGCGCAACGCTGGTGCTGTTTCAATTGCTTTCTGAAACCCGGCTGGTGCAATCACCGTTCTGGTCTGCGCTTATTGCTTTGTTTATACCAGCGCGGTACCTGATCTACCACAGTGTGGGCGCTACTGAAGCACCCTTTATCTTTTTCACTCTGTATTCGTTGCTTTGTTATCTGCGGGGACAGTATATTACCGCGTTTATTTTGGGAGGGATCAGTGGAATCACGCGCATTACCGGCGTCTTGATCGGTATCGTATATCTTCTTCAACTCATTTATGAAAGAAAATACAAACTCATTTTATGGCTGCCAATAATAGGCCTGCCTTTACTCGCTACTTTCGTTTTTTACTATTTTCATTACGGCGATTTTTTCGCATACTTCGGTGTCAATCTCAGCAATAAGAACTCTCTATTGCACGCGATCCCCATCGACATATTTAGACTATACTGCAATGTGGGTGAAGCGCAGACGGCGGAATTTTTTTTGGTAATGTATGCGGCGTACGGCGCTGGCGTCTGCCTGCTGTGGTCCAAAAACAAGCTGCTCTTTTTCTACTCACTGGTGATTTTCGTATTCAGCCTGTTTCTTTTTCACCAAGATATATCCCGATATCTAATCCCGCTCGCGCCTTTGGCGCTTGTCACCGCGTATGACTCTATCCTCTCCAACCGGATTGTAAAATGGGCTATGGTATTCTATGTCGGGCTTAGCTACATTTACGCGTGGGGGATGATTCCACACAACCTATGCGTTGACTGGGTATACAACAACCTTTTATTGGATTTGCAAGCGAAGTAAGAACGACAGGAAATCAAATAGATTATTAGGGCCTCTTCTACAAGCCATCTTAAAAAGATCTGCGCCAAAATTCTAATTTTGAGATGGCTTGTAACACATATAGAATCATAAGTTTGCAGTTAGCCATTCTCTAATTATTCTGGGAACATCTTACCGGGATTGAGAATCCCATTGGGATCAAATAGGGTCTTAATTTTCTTCATCCACTCCAAAGAAGCACCGTGCTCGGCCGCCATGAACTGGCGTTTGCCGATGCCCACGCCGTGTTCGCCGGTGGCGGTGCCGCCCAGGGCAAGAGCCCTGTGGACCACGCGCTGGTTCAGGGTATCGATGGCGCGCCATCCGGCGTGGTTGTCGCGTCGGGTGCCCACCACCAGGTGGATGTTGCCGTCGCCGGCATGACCGAACGTATAGGCTGTGATCTCTTCTTCCCGCTGGGCTAGCTCGCGGGCGAAGAGAAGCATTTCAGTGTAAGACGCGGCTGGCACCGCCACGTCGATGACGATGCGCGACTGCTCGGGATGGGCCTGCTGGATCAATTCGGCCAGGCCGTGACGGGCTTCGATCAACCGGTCGCGTTCGGCCCGGTCCAGACCCTGCCGAAACTCCAGACAGCCCTCCTCGCGACTGATCTCTTCCACGATTTGGGTGCACTCCGCCAGATGACGCTTTGTGGGACCATGCATCTCGATGAACAGGGTGGGCGCCGGAGCCAGATTGAAATTTTTAAAACGGTTCATCAGCTCAATACACTCGGACGCCATCAACTCCACGGCGGCCGGATCAATGCCCGAGCGGATGATGTACATCACGGCCTGGGCGGCGTCTGTTACCGTTGGGAAATTGGCCACGGCCCAGGCCATCTCCTCCTGAATCGCGGCCAGACGCAGCGTGGCTTCGGCCACAATGCCCAGCATGCCCTCGGAACCGACAAACAGATGCACCAGGTCATAGCCGGAAGAACTTTTGGCGGCGCGATTGCCCACTTCGATGATCTCGCCGCCGGCCAGCACCATGGTCAACCGCTGGACATAATCCTTGGTGGAGCCGTAGCGCACGGTGCGGGTGCCGCTGGCGTTGTTGGCGATCATGCCGCCGATGGTGGCCGCGGCCCCTGGGTCGGGTGGGAAGAATAAGCCGGTATGGCGCAGGGCGTGGTTCATCTCCTTGTAGATCACACCAGGCTGTACATCGATCTGAAAATCTTCTTCCCGAATGTTCAGAATGCGGTTCATGCGGGCAAAACTCAGCACGATACCGCCGCACACCGGGATGGGATTGCCCTCCAGGCTGGAGCCGGCGCCCCAGCCGGTCACCGGCAGCCGCCGTTCATTGGCATATCTGAGGATGGCGGCAATCTCTTCCTTGGTGTCGGGGAAGATTACTACTTCGGGCTTTCCGGCCCGATGCCGGGATTGATCCCGCGAATGGGTGCGCAGCACCGATTCGCCGGTGGCATAGCGATCGGCCGCCACCAAGGAAGCAAGGTGGCGATGATCTTCTTCGCCGAGATGATTCAAGGTCATGGCGATTTCTCCCACCTATCGGCATCTTCTCCACTATTTCTCCATATCATTCGTACAATTCGTGTGATTCGTGGTTCTATTTTACCACGAATCACACGAATTACACGAATGAGTTGAGTCGTTTGAAGATACATAGAGCAATTAGCCTTTTTCAATCTTTGTGGCTTGGTGGCTTTGTGCGAGAATATTTTTCTCCTCGTCCCATAGCCCCGCCTGATAGCCACGGAATATGTCCACCACAGAGAAAAAATCTACTTACCTCTGTGTCCTCTGTGATCTCTGTGGTGATAGATATTCCGAAGCAATTCTTCGCCTCATTCCGTGCGGCAGTAGAATTCTAAATCCCCGCCGGCCGCAACCCAGCCAGCGTATCCGCAAAAGGTGGTAAATAACCTAAGTAACGCGAAATTTCGGCCGCGGTTCGAATTACTTCTTCCGCGAGGCCGGCCAACTTATCTCCCAACACCCGCGGCATCGCGCCCGACAGGCTGATGGAGCCCGCCACCTGGCCATCGTAATGGAACACCGGCGCGCCGATGCATCCGACCCCCTGAACCGCTTCTTCACGATCAATGGCAAATCCCTGTCGGCGGGCGGTTTCAAGATCGGATCGCAGCAAATCCTTACGGGTCACGGTTGTGGAAGTAAATGCCACCAAGGAAGTACGTTTGAGATAATCTTCCAATTGCCGGGGCTCCAGAAAAGCCAGCACCGCTTTGCCCAAGGCTGAGCAGTAGGCATGCACCCGTGGGCCGAACTGGTGGGAAATCACGGCCCGCGGCCGCGGGTGGACTTGGGACGTAATGACCACCGAGTCGCCGTCCCAGATAGCCACCCGGCCCACCAACTGGGTGCTCTTGACCATCTGATTGACTGGTCCCGTGGCCTTCTGGTTGATCTCCAGAGTGCCGGCCAGGATCATGCCCAATTCGTAGATTTTTAAGCCCAGACGGTATTTGCGCGTGGGACCATCCTGCTGCAGAAAGCCCTGGCGCACTAAGGTGCGGATCAATCCGTGCACGGTGCCTTTGGAAAGGCCCACCGCGCGGCTGATATCGGTTACGCCCAGAACCGGGCAACGACTTGAAAACAGGGATAAAATAGTAAGCGCGCGATCTACCGATTGAATAGACATGGGAACCACCTGTTCGACGATGCTGAATGGGAGATGATGATCGCAGATTAGTGAAGCCCTTTCAGAATGTCAAGATGAAGGCGCTTTGGCTTCATCCAACACCTTGCGCACCATGGCGGCCAGCTCCGATCGGATCACCGGCTTCATCAAAAACCCTTTTATGCCCAGGGCCGCGGCCTTTTGGGCATTGATCCTCTCACTGAACCCCGTGCAAATGATCACTGGAATTTCAGGCCGGATGGCCATCAACTCCTTGGCCAACAATTCACCGTTCATGTGGGGCATGGCCATATCCGTGATCACCAGGTCAAACCCATTTGGCTGCGCTTTGAACGCTTGCAGGGCATCCAGGCTCCCGCGCCGTTCGCTGACCCGATAGCCGAGCCGCTCCAGCATTTGCTTTTCGAGCCGGATGATCTGGTCTTCATCATCCACCAGCAAAACTCTTTCCTGGCCGGTTTGAAGGGCTGCGGCGGAGTCGGCCCGTTGAATTTCCGCGGGCCGCTGAATCAGGGGCAAATGCACTTGGACGGTTGTTCCCTTGCCCAATTCACTGCTGATTTTGATGTCGCCCCCGTGCTCGCGCACAATGCCGTAGACCACGGCCAGCCCCAGGCCCGTGCCTTTGCCCTGGGCCTTGGTAGTAAAATAGGGCTCAAAAATCTTGTCCATGTGGGCTGGATCAATGCCGCACCCGTCGTCGGCGACGCTTAACAAAACGTATGAGCCTGGCTCGAGGTGCGTGCCGGCCACCTCATTCTGACCGCAGCTGACCTCCTTCAATGTCACCCAGATCCGGCCGCTGGTCTGCTCCACGGCATGGTAGGCGTTGGTGATCAGGTTCATGGCGATCTGGTGCAGTTGGGTGGGGTCGGCCATGATCACGCCGCAGTTGTATTGGATCTCCTGGGCAATCTCAATGTCCGCCGGAATGGCGGCGCGGACCAATCGAAGGGCTTCCTTTAAAACAAGCTGGAACCGCACCGGTTTCAACCGGTGTTCCGCTTGCCGGCTGAAGGCCAGAATCTGTTTGACCAACTCGCCGCCGCGCTTTCCGGCTTCCAGAATTTCTTGGACGTTGTGGTAAGCCTGACTCCCGGAGGGCAGATCTTCCAGCAGCAATTCCGACATGCCGATGATGGGGAATAAAAGATTGTTGAAATCATGGGCAATGCCGCCGGCCAGGGCACCGATGGATTCCATTTTCTGGGCCTGGCGCAACTTCTCCTCCAGCCGCAGGCGATCGGTGATGTCTTCCACCATCTCAATGACACCTGTGACGGTCCCATGCTCATTTATAATGGGAGAAGCGATTACACGGTGACGGCGGAGTTCTCCTGCGCGCGACTTGATCACAACGGCTTCGTAGACCTGACCATCCCTCAGGGTCTTGATTGTCGGGCATTGATCGCAGGCTTCGCTGCAGGGTGGATGCTTGAACGCCTGATAGCATACCGGCCGTTGGTTGATGTCGATCTGCGGATACCATTGGCGCATCTGGCGATTGAGCTCCAATATCTCCATTTGCGGACTGAGCAGCACGACCCCAATGCCAATATTATCCACGATGGATTTGAACTTCTGGCGGCCGGCCCGCAGGGTCTCTTCGCTCTCCCGCAGCGCCATGGCGGTCATGCGTTGGGAAAGCCCCACGGCCAGGCTGGCGCCCAGCCGTTCGAGCAGTTCGATCTGTGCGATGGTGAAGCGGTCCCTGCGAGTATCGTTGAATTGCAACAAACCGATGCGCTCATCCCCGATGCGCAACGGCACCAGGGCCACCGACTCGTAGCCCTGGCCGTGGCAGCGGTTGCGGGTCCTGGCCTGGCGCTCGACCTCGGAGGTGGAGGCCAATAATTGAGTGGTGCTGTTGGTCCAAAAGCTCCCGTAGGGCGTAAAAAAGGGCAAGGCCGGATTAAATCGGCCGCAAATGATGTTACCGCACATGCACTCCAACACAGGGTTGCCCTGGGAGTCGCGCACCAGCTCCCCTTTCTGATCCAGCGCGCATAAGCGTCGCTCGGCTTCCACAAAGGCCGGGGAAAAACCGCGGGTTTCCCAGTAGGGAAAATCGTCGCCGGCCCGCAAACGAATGCCCACCGCCTCGCAGCCGGACCAGCTTTTCATCAAGCCAGTTATCTCCGCGACCAGGCCGCGGAAATCATTGGCGCGATACAAGGCCCGCAACAGTTGCAGGGTGATCTCCTGCTCCTCTTCGCGCTGTTTGCGCGCGGTGATGTCCACATTGGTGCCCAGCATGCGCAGGGAGCGTCCGGCGGCATCCTTTTCCACGGTTTTGCCCCGGCACAACACCCAGCGCCACTGGCCGTCCTGGGTCCACATGCGGAACTCCATTTCAAAGGGTTCGCCCGAGCGCAGGTGGGCGCGGACGGTCTGTTCGGCGCCGGGCAAATCCTGGGGATGCAATAATTCGCGCCAGGTCTCGTAAGATGGGGGGAATTGATCCGGGCAATAGCCCAACATGGTATACCAGCGGGGACTGAAATAGGTCTCACCGGTATCCGCGCGCCAATCCCAGACCGCATCCTGAACCGCCTCCAGCACCAGGTTCAGCCGCTGCTCGCTTTTGCGCAGCACCTCCTCGGTCTGCTTTTGGGAGGTGATGTCATTGTGCGCGCCCAACATGCGGATGGCCCGGCCCTGGGCATCCCGGATGGCGATACCCCGGCAGCGCACCCAAACCGTATGACCGTCCCTGTGGCGGTAACGCACTACCTGATCGTAGGGGTGATTGGGGTCTTCGCAGTGGCGCTTGAAATTGGCCAGGGCCACCTTCAGATCCTCGGGATCGATGAGGTTTTGCCACTCGGCGGCCAGGTGTTGTTTTTCTTTGGGATCATAGCCCAGGGTGGTCCAAAAACGCGGGCTCATCCATTCATGTTGGGGATTTTCCACATCCCAATACCAGATGCCATCTAAGGAGCCGCTATGTAAAAACTCGAAGATCGACGGGTCCTGGCGGACCAAGGTATAAAGTTCGTCTTGCAAATAATGGTACTCCGTATCCATTTTCCACACCCCGTGGGGCCAAAATGGCCCGGATAGAAAGGTAGAAATGAGGCCGGTGCTGGCCTAAGGCAGAACATCATGCCCCGTGGCCATTGCGCTTCGATGCCATGGCGACCGGCCCGAATATGGTATCAGAGTGGTTCTGTTCCGATGGAGTGATTGTGAGAAATAGATCCGCTTGCCGGCTGCGCGGATGACACCGAGGGAAGCCTTCCGGCGCCGAGCAGGAACTCATAAGATAATCGAAATCCTGAGCTGGGTCGTTCGTATCTTGAATGATTTATCCTATTGAACGTGAAGCTGTTTTGTCAAACCCCAAGTTCGGCGGGGGTACGAGTCATAGCTCTGGAATCCACACCCAATGACATCAACCATCGTCCGAACTTTACTTCTCCATCCGAGCCTCAATACTCTTAGCGATGAAACGCACCATCTGACCGGCTACGGTGGCGCGCACCGCTTCGGGCAGAAAGGCATCGGCCGGACGCTGGAGAAAAAGTTCGGCGATCTCGCGCGTGCATTGCGCCACGTCGCGCGTGCGCCGATAGGTGTCTTCTATCTGGATTCGCAGCTGCTGGGTGGCGTTGATGGCGTCGGAAATAAAGGTGCGGGTCTCGGGGCGGGTGACCGCGCCGAAATGCTCCATTAGAATTACTTCCGGTGCATAACGCGCCATTTGCTCCAGGCTGCGCTGGTA
The DNA here is from genome assembly GCA_021824175.1 of Deltaproteobacteria bacterium. Classification (GTDB taxonomy): domain Bacteria; phylum Desulfobacterota; class Desulfobacteria; order Desulfobacterales; family Desulfosarcinaceae; genus Desulfatitalea. The sequence goes on along the minus strand of JAKALP010000004.1, from coordinate 121,944 downwards.
GTCATCGAAATTGGAGTTGGGCGCGGGCTGATGGACTCCTTGGTAGTAAATGCCCAGAGCATCGGAGACAAACAACGCTTTTTGGGCCGGCAAATGCAAGACCAGAGAGCAGGAGGAGTGGCCCGGCGCTTCCATGACATCCAACTCCAGGCCGCCACACCTCAGCCGGTCGCCTTCCCCCAGCGTGGCCTCAATCTTTAGATCCTCGAACCAAAATCCTGCTTGGCGGGCTGCTTCAGCCAGCCCCATGCCCTCCACGGCCAACTGATTCATGCGCGCGATACCTTCCATGACTTGGGGCTTGGCCAAAAGCGCCGCGGCCCGGCGGGAGGCCACCACCTTGGCCCAGGGCCAGCGCTTCTTGAAAAACGGCACCGCGCCGCAGTGATCGAAGTGGCCATGCAGGATAATGATGTGAGTTATGTGCTGCTCATTGATCTGGAATTTCATCAACTGCGCCATCACATCCGGCACAATGTGGGCCATGCCGCCGCCTAGAATCATGGCCTGCCCCCCGTCTTGGACCAGATACAGGCACGACTCCTCTCGGCCCAACAGCGTGATGCCATCCGCGACTCTTCCGGGTTGGGTGATAATCATTGACCCTCCTTTGCCATGCCGCCAGTTCGTTGAAGATCTGCATCGTGTTAGCAAACATGGGCCATGAAGGTCAAATCAGACCGACTGTGTAAACGGTTACCCAAGGCACGGTAAATATATAAATACTATGATCTTTTCTTCAGACTTCCCTGATTGGCCCCTTTGGCGGCAATCCGCCGCCGCACTCTGCAGTACAGGATCTCCGCCGGGTGGCATAGATCATTAAATCTGAATAGATATCAAACAGTTCAAACCAACAAATCCTTCAAAACAATCAGATGGACCAATCGCGGAGCAAAGGACCGGTTGGGCCTCATAGCCGGATAATAGCGGTGGTACATAAATTGCTGGTGTAATCTATTAAGAATAGGTTCAACAGGGTTGACATGCTTCCGAAGTTAGGTAAAAAGTCGGCTTCCGTCATTTTAATTTGGGAGATTGGATTGAGGTAGTGCTATGAAACGATGTCCGCAGTGCAAAAAAGTTTTGTTCAAACGCAGAGACGGCAAGATGGTTTGCCCCAATGATTGCAAGGAACACACCGGCCGGTTGGCCTATAATACGGTCATCGATCCGGAGTATGACCGCCGGGAAGGCAATGAAACCTGGGACCCCTGGGCCTTTTCCCGCTGATAGCTTCTTGCCGATCAAACCCGCTTGAGCATATTCCTGACCGAGCTGATCTCGACGTACGATGCGCCTTGCTCCGAGCCGAAATGGCCGGCCAGCACCGTAATCAGACACTCTTCCGAAAAGTATCCTTCGTTTACCAGACGGGTCAAAGCGGTTTGTAAAAACTCGTGGGAGCTTAAGTCCTGGGGCATGTAGTGCGCCACCACGCCGTAGGAGAGCGCCAACTGCCGCATGGTGCGCTCGCTGTAACATTGCGCGAAGATCGGGCTTTTACCACGATAGGCCGCCAGACTGAGGATGGTCTTGCCTGAAATGGTATCCGCCACTAACGCCACCGTATTCAATCGCATGGAGGCTTTCACGGCCGCCTTGGAGAGATAACTGGTCACCGTGTTATCCATCTCATAGGGGATATTGTTGAAAGTGTCGTGACCGGCTTCGATTTCCAGGGCCACGCGGGTCATCACCTGCACCGCTTCCAGGGGATACTGGCCGTAAGCGGTTTCGCCTGACAGCATAATGGCGTCGGTTCCGTCCAGGCAAGCATTGCCCACATCCGAAATTTCAGCCCGCGTGGGCCGGGGCGAGTGGATCATGGACTGCAGCATCTGGGTGGCGATGATCACCGGCTTGCGCCGTTCCTTGCATTTTTTAACGAGCATTTTCTGGATCAGGGGAATGCGCTCGGCCGGCACCTCGATGGCCAGATCGCCCCGGGCCACCATGACACCGTAAGCGTGATCCAAGATTTCATCGATATGATCCACACCTGACTGGTTTTCAATCTTGGCGATGATTTTGATGGGGCTCTTCTTCTCATCCAGAATCTTCTGGACCGCCAGCACATCTTCTTTGTTGCGCACAAAGGAGTGGGCGATGAAGTCGATGTCGTTGTCGGCTGCGAAACGCACAAACGCTTCGTCCTTGGGTGTAACCGACGGCAAATTGATGGACGCTCCGGGAACATTGACCCCTTTACGGCCTTTGATCGATCCATCGTTGCCCACCCGGCATTTCAAACGGTCGCCCTCCTTGGCCACCACCGTCAACTCGATATCGCCATCGTCGATGAGCAGCCGGTCATTGATGGAGAGGTCGCGCACAATGCCGTCATAAGTCACGCAGACGCACTCCTGGCTGGAGGGCTCCTGCTTGGCGCCCCGAAGGTAGACGATATCCCCAGCCTTTACCGGAATATCCTCGCGGGTGGGCGTGGTGCGGATCTCCGGTCCCTTGGTATCCACCAAAATGGCGATACGGTTGGAGGCCGCCCGCACGTTCTTGATTACCGTCAGGGCCTCTTCGGGGGTCTGATGGGCGGTATTCAGCCGCACCACATCCACGCCCGCCGCGTGCAGCGAGCGCAAAAACTCCGGCGTGCAGGTGTTGGAAATGGTGGCGATGATCTTTGTTTTCTTGATGCGCCGGAGTGACGGCGCGGCGTTGGTATTCATGGGGCCATTGTCCTTTGATACGGTGTTCAGGGACTATATTCTCAATATCCATTTTCGCCCCTCGGGCGCGAAAGCTTTAGTGTAGCCTTCAAAAGCCAAAAAGCAAGAGCGTTAAGCCATGGGTGTAAGTCCTGATAGTCAATATTGTAAAGGATCTACCTTTTTTACTCGTACTCGTACACGTACTCGTACTCGAATGATTTTCAAGTATTTTCGAGTACGCGTACGAGTACGAGTACGAACCCCACGCAAGCCTTTGGTACGCGACAATGGTGATCCATGCCCGCGCGCCACCTTGTGCCTGAAGTTGAAGCAAGATATAGATAGCCATTAAGCGGTGATCGCTCCAAAGAGAAAAACGATTACAAGGGAGTATACTACATATGCCTTACGTCAACATCAAGATTACCAGGGAAGGCGCCACAGCGGCGCAGAAAGCCGAACTGATCAAAGGCGTGACCGACTTGCTGGTCAACGTTCTGGGCAAGAACCCCGCCACTACCGTCGTCGTGATCGATGAGGTGGATACGGACAATTGGGGCATCGGCGGAGAATCGGTCACCACGCGCCGGCGCAGAGGACAATAAATGCAACCGCCCAAAGAATCGCTCAAATCCAGCCCGCAAAAGCAGTGGGCACGGCAGAAGTATAAAGGCATCGAAAATCTGCTCATGCCTTCTTTTTCACCGGATTTTAAGAACCTGGACGAGGCCGGCATCCGCCATGACGTGCGCACCGGCATCCGGCACGGCTTTTTTTCGGTTTGCTGCATCCCAGTAGGCGTGACCACTGAAGAGCACAAGGCCTTTCTTAAAACCGCCTGCGAAGAAGCCCATGGTCAAATCCTGGTCGGCGATATCGTGGCTGAAGCCACCCTGGCGGGCGACCTGGCCATGATCGCCTTTGCCGAAACGGTCGGCTGCACCCATTTACTGCTGGCGCCCGGTCGCAGTTTGCAGGCCAAGAGCGAAGAAGAGTTGTATGAAGGATATCTGCAACGCATCAACGCCACTTCGCTGCCCATCATCCTCTATGCTTCGGTTTCGGAAGCCTATCGGACCTTTGGCCCCAGCGGCGTTCCCCTGCGGATCTTCGATCGCCTGGCGGATCTGCCCAACGTGGTGGGCATCAAACTCTCGCAGCCCATGAGCCTGACTACTGCTTTTCAAATCTGCGAAGTGCTGGGGCAGCGATTGCTCGTCGGCCCGGTGAACCTGGACTTCGTGCCCCTGCTCGCCAAGTACTACCCGGTCCAGTGGAGCGGCCAGTGGAATGTGGAGGCGGTGCAGTCACCGCAAAAGCCATACGCCGTGGAACTGATGAAGCATCTGCGCGATCAGGATTTCGAGGGCGCCTTGAAAGTCTACACCCAGCTCGAACCGGCCCTGAATGCCTTCTACCGCTTGCAGGCGCCGCTGATATTAAAAGGTTTGCACCCCTGGGTGCACATGAAGTACTTCCAATGGTGCGTAGGCGGCAATGGCGGGCTGATCCGCCTGCTGCCCGGCCATCATGGCAATGTGCCAGTACTGGACGCCGCCGGCCGCGAGTTGATTCGAAAGACATACCACACCATCGGCATCGATCCAGTCGCTTCGCCGGAAGAAGCCTTCATGGTCGGTCAGGCCGCCTATGAGCGTGGCGTTCGGGCGCAAGAGCTGGTCCAGAAACCCTATTATGCTTAAATTCAAATCGCGGCTTGAAAGGTAACCCGGACATGCAAACTCTTCGCACCATCGCCCAGGGAGAACTCATTGGCCAGGTGGCCGACAACGGTGCCTTGGTCTGGCGCGGTATCCCCTATGCGCAGCCGCCGGTGGGAGAGCTGCGCTGGAAGCCGCCCCGGCCGCCCCTGCCCTGGCGCGGCCGGCTGGACGCCATCAAAGATGGGAACGCCTGTTTTCAAAGTCTGCATCTGGCGCCGCCCTTCATTGATGAAGATGGCGACGGCTTCATCGGCTCCGAAGATTGCCTCTATCTCAATATCTTCGCCCCGACCGATAGTACTTCCGGCGACCGGCTGCCGGTCATGTATTATCTTCCCGGCGGCGGCAATGTGGGCGGCCACAATGCTTCGCCGGCGTATGATGGTTCGGTCCTGGCCCAGACCCACCGGGTCATCGTCGTCACGGTCAACTACCGCCTGGGCATGATGGGCTGGTTTATGCACCCGGCTTTGGCGGCCGGAAGCAACAGCGCCATAGAGCGTTCGGGCAACTGGGGAACTTTGGATACCATCCGCGGCCTGGAATGGGTGCGCGATAATATCGGCGCCTTTGGCGGCGACCTATCCAATGTCACCATTTTCGGCGAATCGGCCGGCGGCACCAATGTCTTCTCCTTGGTGCTGTCACCCCTGGCCCGCGGCCTTTTTCAGCAGGCCATCTCCCAGAGCGGCGCGCTGCTGGAAATGCCTTTAACCACGGCTCTGAATTATGCCGATGATGAGGTGCCGGGGTTGCCCAACAGCGGCCCCGAGGTAGTAAACGCCATCTTGATCCGCGACGGCCAGGCCAAAGACCGGGCCGCGGCCAAGGCCCTGCAATCGGCCATGTCCGCCGCCCAGATCCGGCAATTGCTTTACAGCCAGACCCCGGCCCAGCTCCACCACATCGTCAATCCTTCGGGCGCGCGGCTCTACCCGGCGCCGCGCCTGTTTAGCGATGGGGCCGTCCTGCCCGACGTGCCAGCGCTCCAGATCTTTGCTTCCGGCCGCTTCAATCGCGTGCCGCTGATCATCGGCACCAACCGCGATGAACGCCGGCTATACCAACTGCTGGAGCCCTCCTGGCAAAAAGTATTGAAGGAGTGCCCCCAGGATTACATGAGCTACGCCGCCTATGGCTCCCTGGCCTGGAAACAGCGCCATGTGGATGACGTGGCCCGGGCCATGGCCGGCGCTGGGCATGACGCGCTCTATATCTACCGCTTTGATTGGGACGAGGAAGGAATCATACATGGCATGGACTTCTCCACGGCCGTTGGGGCCGGCCACACCGTGGAGATCCCCTTTGTATTCGGTCAATGGAATAGTCTTCTCGTGCCCTTGGGCGACTGCGATGAGCCCCAACGGCGCGCACTGTCGGCTAGCGTAATGTCCTATTGGGCGCAAATGGCCTATACTGGTACACCGGGCAAAGGCCGCAGTGGTACTGAAATAGAATGGAAACAGTGGAACAACACCGCAGGTAAGGAAAAGATGATTCTCTTCGATTCAGCCACGGACGGCGGCATCCGCATGTCTTGCGAAGAAGTTACCGCGCAAAGCCTCAAGACCGCCCTAGTCAATGATAAAAGCTTCAAAGACCGCCAATTACAAAGCACTCTATTTAAGGCCTTGTTCCCCGAAGAAGAAAACAAGGGGGCTTAAAATGGAATCTGATAAAGTGGCCCTGAAAAGAGTCGCACCTGGAATCAGGGCTTGATCACGCCCAACTTGACCGGAATCCACCAGGTGATTCCGAAGACCATGATGTTCAGATAAGCCTTCAGATTTGAAAAACCCGCCTTCTGGGCAATGGGCAAGCCAATAACCAGTTCCAGCGGATGGCCGATAACCCACAGCAGCGCAATAATCCACCACGCCATTCGCAGAGTGCCGTTCAGATCCATAAACAAGCCTGCGATGATGAATAGCCAACCCGCCAGCGCACCCGCCATGTTCATCTGCCAAAATAACGAATTTTTAATCATGTGACCATACCTCCATGGAGCTTCCGCGTTGGATGAAGTTGCTTCTGCTTTATACCTTATGACTCATATTTTGGCTTTCTATTTTTTTTCCCCTTTGGGAAATAATCTCACGATAACGCCGATCAGCACCAGGGTCACCAGGCCCAGCACGGCATATAGTCCCCAGCCGGTGCCGGTGAAGGCGGCATCGAGTTTGCTTCTCCAGCCCGGCGACTGAACCAGAACTGGGTCGCCCATGTTTACTTCCTGGGGTAATTCGGCCAGCAGTTCGTTCTGCACCAGGGAGAGATCATAGCGGGGCTGGGGGGCCTGGGGGTTGCCGCCATATATCCACAGACCGCCGGCTTGCTGGGCCAGGAAGTAAAAGGTGGGGGCCGCATAGGTGGCGGTGATTTTGGAAATCCGGATGGGCTGATTGTCGCCGTTGTCCACAATGAGGCGGAGGCGGTCCGACCCTGTTGGCAGGGCCGATAGATCCAATGTGTAGGCGGTTTCCTTCAGGTCGCGGTTTTCCCACTGATCGCTGCGCCAAGGCTGCCAACCCAGGTTGCCTGGCTTGGGTTGCTCCCAATGCAACGTGCGTTGGAAAATGCCTTCGGCGTGCAGGGTCAAATACTGCCACTGGTCCGAAGCTCCGGGCAAGGTGATGATCCAGCGGCCTTGATTGGTCTTTTGGTCCAACTCGGTTTGCACGGCCGGCTCCATCGTTACGTTTTGCCGGCGACCTTGAATATAGGGCACTTGCAGGTTGTCCTGGACGATACGGATCGAACCCTTATTGGACTGCACCAATGCGGCCAGATTCAAAATCAGGCGGTAGTAACCGGGTTGGGCAATTTCCAGCGGGCTGCGCCAGGTGTGGCCATTGGGATCAAAGGGTGCGCCCTTGAGGTTGAAGCGCTCCACCAGGGAGGACGGTTGCCACTGGGGATTTACTTCGATGGCGGCGGCGATTACTTCTTGATTCACCTGGCGTTGGCTGTCGCCAGGGTTTTCCAGTATCGCGATCTTCTGAGCGCCGCCGGTCCATAGAGTGTAGCGCCCCGGCTGATCCGCGTTGAATACCAGGCGCGGCAGACGCGCGGTCACTGTAAGCGCAGTGACCGCCCCCAGGTAACGGTGGTCGTTGTTGAGTTTCAACACCAGGGAGCGGCCCGGCCAGGCTTGATCCAATTCAAGCGTCAAGGTCTGGCCGCTGCGGTCCACATGGGCAATTTCACCATTGGAAATCACGATGAATGCTTTGACTCCGTTGGCAATAGTGTCCCGGCCCAGTTGCCACGATCCCTGGAACTGGGCTTCGGTGGTCAAAGAGAGGCCGCGCAGCCACAGACCGTTGCCGGGCAGGGCCGCTTCGACAATGGTTTCGGCCTCGGTCTCGGAAAGCTGCCATGGCAGCGCCAGTTGTTGTTCCACATAATCCTTGCCCAGATGCCGGCCCATGGCGGTCACGCCGGCAATGGGCGACAGTTGCGGATCGGCCTTGGGGTCATAGCCGCTGAGCGTCAGTCGCACTTGCTCATATTGTGCTTCGGGGATGTCGATGCGGCCGTTCAGTGTGCCATCGGCCTTGAAGATGGCGGCATTGCGGGCCAGCTCGCGCCATTGTCCTTGAATCAGGCCTTCCACTGTCACCTTGCCGATGTAGCTTTTGGCCGCCACCTGCACCATGAGCTGGCGCGTGGCTGTTTTGGGTGGCAGGGTCGCCTGCCATACCAACCCTTTGGGCAGGTCCAGCATCACCTGGGAAGAGGTCAATTGAAGATTTACTTCGGCCACCGGCTCGCGCCAGTAGAGTTCAAAGGAACGGGTGTGGCCGTCTGGTCCTAAGAGCGTCAGATCCATGCGCCCATCCTCGGCGCGGCTGACCAGTTGGGCCGGTACTATGGTTTCGACGATGCCGGGCGCCGATACTTCCAGCGCGGCCCGGCTGCGCCAGTTCTCCTGGGCCGCGGCTGAACTGAATCCTATAATCAAAAGAACAGCCGCCAGTAGTACTGCCTCAATCCTATCTCGCATCATGATTTCCTTCGGAGAGAAAACGTTGGTAGAGAAATGAGACCCCCATAAGCACCACGGCCAGGCCCACGAATGAACCCACGCGGTACAAACTGCCCAGGGATCGGACATCCAGTATAAAAATCTTTATGGCGGTGAGCACGATGGCGATGATGGCGGCCCAGCGCACGCCGCGCGATTTCCAGCGAATGCCCACCACCATCAGGCCGATGGCATAGAGCAACCAGCCAATGCTATAGGCCAGTTGCATGGCCAGGCTGCCATGGGTCATCATGCTGAAAGAGCGCCCCTTGATGGCAAAGACGCTGGCGACTTCGATGCTGAGTACGGCAAAGACCATCACCGCCAGCAAGATGCCCCAAAAGAGCCGCGGCGCCACTCGGGCCACGGGCCAGGGCCGGGCCTCCCAACGGTGCACTGTCAGATAAACAAGGGCCGCCAGGCAGCAGGCAAATATCAGGCTGGGTCCATTGAGCAGCGGCGTCATTTGGGCAAAGGCTACCGGGAACGTAAACGGCAGACTCAGGGCCTTGAACAGGGCCAGCAGAATCAACACCACGCCGGCCAGCCGGAAGGGCCGGTCCAGCCGCCTGGGCCACAGCAACAAGCCCAGGCCGTAGATCAACCAACCCGCGGCGGAACTGGCGGCCAGGGTCGCGGTCTTGCTGGTCAACAAGGAAAAGGCATAGCCGGGAGCCACGGCCAGCCCTTTTTGGAATTTAAAAGTAATCAAAGCGCCGGCTAAAAAGAGCGCCAGCAGGATGTTTTTGATCAAGCCGCCGCCCTCTTCCCACGATTCTTTGTGAAATAAGTAGTAAAGTCCGGCGAGCAGAGGCAGATAGAGCGCAAACGCCGTGTTGAACACAGGGCGCATGGCCACGGCTGTCTCGGGCAGCATCAAGGGCAGCACGATCAGGCCCAGCGTTCCAGCCGCCACCAGCCCCAACCCAACCAGGCGCACGGCCCCCGGTAGGCCGGTCAAGCGCCGCAATAGCCCGCCCAGGGCTACCCAAGCCAGGCCATAGCAGGCCCCCTGCACAAAATTACTTCCCGGCCAGATGGTGAAAGCGGTTCCGGGCCGGGCGAAGAGATCGGCCACCACCAGATTGACCAGCACAAAACCCGTGACCACGGCCAGCCACAAGAAGGTGTTTGGAAGATCCAGGGCGGCCAGGCGGCGCCGGGGATAACCGGCCGGGCCCACGGCCAGGGCCAGGGCGGCCACAGCCGCGGCTGTGCTCAGCACCGCGCTGTTGAGGATGGGAAGACTTTGGGGGGATTTGAGCACCGGCAGGTGGAAGAAGAGAATCAGCAGCCCGGCCGGTGCCATCAAGAGCGCCACCCAGCGCAGGCCCGGATGTTCGATGCGGCGGTTGAGCCAGAGCAAGGCCGCGGCCTCGAAGACAAAGGTCGGGCCGATCCAGCCGTAATCCAGCACCAGCACGGGCTGGGTGGAGAGATAGAAGAGCAGTACGCCGCCATGAAAGGCCAGGATGGCGTTGCGCTCCGGTCGCCCCTCCAGCCGAGGCAGAAGCACGGCCACCGCCGGCAGCTTGAGGATCGCCAGAACCAGGGGCACCCATTTGACTTCCGGCCCGTGCCAGCAGCGTTGGGTGACGAAAAGTAAAAAACTCGCCTGAATGGCTTCAAATAAGGCCCAACCGTACCAGATGCGCGGCCAGCGCTCGGTGGAAGAAAAAAAGAGAAAGGGCGCCGCCAGCGCAGCCAAAAACAGAGCGCCGGCCCAGAGTTGAGCCTGGAAGTAAACCGGTGGCCCCAGGTAAGGATGCAGGACAAAGACCGCCTGGGCCGCCACAGCGCCCACCAGGGCCGCCACGCCCGAGATTTCGAACCCAAAACGCCGCGCCGCCGCCAGCACCAGGGCCAGAAAGCAGACTATCGTGACCATGCCCGGCTGAGGATAATGAGGATACTTAATTAAAAAAGAGGCGGCCAGCAGCACGCACACACCGGCGGCCGGCGCCGCGGCCAGCCATTGGGTCAACCCGGTAGCGGTCACGCTGGTTGGAGGCGTGGAACTCTCCCCTGCCAGGTTCAGAGCCGTGACCAGATCGGGCAACCGCCGAATGAGCACAAACACGGCCGCGCACAGAATTACTCCCGCGCCGATGATGAAGACAAAAAATCCCAATCCCAGCACCTCGGCCGGTACGTTGAAAAGCCAGTGCAGGGCGCCCACCAGAAAGAGCAGCACCAGTACGGCCACTTGGACAAAAGCCCGGAAGAGCAGACTCAAACCAATGCCGAGCAACTCCAGTCCCAACAACAGAGGCCAGAACCAGAAAGAAACCACCGGCTGCTGGAAGACAATGGCCAGGCTGACCAGCACCACGGCCAGGGGAAAGATCTTGAACCAGGTGATGACCGCGCGGTTGACGCCGTTCTTCCACACCAGCAGCAAAGGCCCTAACCCGCCGAAGGCTCCATAGAGCAGCAGAAGCGGAAACCCGGCTGAAAAATGGTTGGGCTCAAAGGCAAAGAGCACCCATGCCAGGGCCACCAGAAAACTGACAGCGCCATAGGCAATGACATAGCCGTACCATCCCGATTGGCGCCAAGCCAGGGTCACGGCCAGGGCCTGTGTCGCGGTCACCACCAGCAGGGGCGGCCAACCCGGTTCCAGCAGCAACGCCACGGCCACCACCAAGGCGGAAATGAAAATGAAGATCCCGGCGTAACGGGCCGCTTGATTTTGACGCGGATCGGCCTCGCCGGCGGCCAGAAAATAAGTGAATAAAGCCGGATTCAGTATCCAGATGAGCGCCATGGTCAGGCTGCGAGCTGCATCAAAGACCCGCTCCGTGCCCAGCCCCAGGCTGGCCACCGTGCCGGCCGCGGCCACCAGGATCAGGACCTGGGAAAGCAGACGCCGAGCCACCAGGTAGAGACCGATGTTGACAATGGAGAGATAGACAAACAGCAGGACCAAACTCTCCTGGCCCGTGGGCACCAGCACCGGCGTGGCATAAGCGCCGATTGCGCCCAAAACGGCCACGGCCCGGCTCTTGTGGAAAAGCGCCAGCACAAAGGCCGTGATGGAGATGAGCACCAGCAGGCCGAAGCCCAGAGCGTGGGTCAGATAGGTGTAGTAAAGGGTGGCGGCGAATACTACGCTGTAGAGCACGCCGATACCGGCCGCGGCCAAAGTGTGGCGCATGACGCGGTATTTTTCTTCTCCAAAACGGAAGGAGCCGATAATCAGCGCCAGGCCGATCAGGGCGCTGATGGCCAGGCGCAGGGCCGGCGGAATCAGGTTGCGCTCAATGGAGAATTTGACGAAGAAGCCGGCGGCAATGAACAGAGCCACCCCGCCCAGCCAGGCAAAGAGCTTGACGCCCGTAAACTGTTCCCAATCCACCGTGGCCTTGAACGCCCGCCAGCGCTCCTGCCATTGGGAGGGGGCCGTGGGTTGGGATTCGGGTTTCTTCTCTTCCGGCGCGGCGGTAAACGTGGTGGTCTGCTGCTCCTGAACCGCTTCGGCCGGCTCCGCCGACAACACCAGATCTTCCAGAGATTCGGGTTGAGGTTCAATGTCAAGCACCTGCTCCACAGACATGGGCGGCTCAACGGGAATCTCTTCTTCTTTTGCAGGATGCACCTGAGTATAAGGGAAGAAATGCTCCGGTGCCGCCATGGCTGCTTCGGGGCCGGTCTCGGGTTCCGTCGCAGCAGCTTCACTCTCGGCTTGCGGCTGGGGCGAGGCTCCCGGTTGCATCCTTTTGCGCAAATACTCTATACTCGATTCCAGCCGGTCGATGCGCCGCCCCAAACGCCTTTCTGAGCGCAGGATCAGAATGTAAAGAACCACAGCCAACAGCAATAGCAAGAAATACATTAGTACTCCTCTGTTTTTGTTTTAACGCAGAGGCGCTGAGGGCGCAAAGGAACGCAGAGGAGGTAAAATTTATGAACAAATAATATATCCTCCGCGCACCTCCGCGAACTCTGCGCCTCTGCGTTGAATATAACCAACCCTTAATACCGGCTACTTCACCTCAAAACGCACCATCTGACTCAACACCGGCGCAGTCTGCCCGGCCAGATGGATACGCGCCTGCAACCGGTGCTCGCCGCGCCGCAAGGGCCAGAGATAGCGCGCGCCTTTGGAGCGGCCCGCCTCCTGCCCATCCAGCAACCAATCCACACCCGTCACGCCCTGCTCGCGGTTGAGTTTGAATTCGAAACGCTCGGCTTCGTCCGGGATACGCGGGTCCATGGCCAGTTGCAGGCCGCCAAAGGGCCGCGCAATTCTTACCGGTTCCGCTTGCGTGACATTGGCCTGGGGCAGTTTGCCGGGCACGAACCACTCCTGGCGGCTGGGGCAGCGGCCGTCGGCCAGGCGGCCGGTGTCGATGCAGACCTTATGGGCCTCCAGCCGGCGGCTGAAGTAAAGCGGGGCCGTATTGCGGTTGCGGTTGAGTTCAGCGAAAATGGCCCGCAGCACCAGCACCGGCCCAACCGCGCCAGTAACTTCATTCATGGGCCGGTTATCCAGGTTGCCCATCCAGACCCCCACGGCGTGGCCGTAATCATAGCCCACAGCCCAGGCATCGCGGTAGCCGCTGGAGGTCCCGGTCTTCACGGCGGTCTGCACCGGCAGATTGAGCAGGCTGGCCTCGCTGAATTCCAGGCGCCTGGCATCGGCATCGGAGAGAATATCACCCATGAGGGAGGTCACCTCTTCTCTCAGCACCTGGCGCTCGGGCGGCGGGCCGGAAGCATTTACTACCACTTTCAACGGCGCAAAACGGCCGCGCCGGGCCAGCACGGTATAAGCCTGGACCAGCTCCAACAGAGTCACTTCGCCATTGCCCAGGGCTAACCCATCGCCGTAGAAATCAGGATGCTGGGTCAGGCTGTGGATACCCAGGTCGCGCAGCAAAGTCAAAAATGCTTCGGGCCCCACATATTGGGCCGCCTTGACGGCCGGCACGTTCAATGAGCTGGCCAGGGCCTGGCGCAAACTCACCGGGCCGTAATGGGTGTGGCTGTAGTTGTGATAGGTGTGCAGGCCCAAACCTACGGATTCGTTGAGGGGCGAGTCGTCGATGAAGGTCGCCGGGGTCCAGTCGCGGCTCAGGGCCAGGGCGTAGACAAAGGGCTTGAGGGCCGAGCCAGGCTGGCGCGGCGTGCGCACGACGTCAAAGCCCGTGCCCGCCTCCTTGTCCTCTGGGCGGTTGTTGCCCACGGCCCAGGCCCGCACCTCGTTGGTCTGAAGATCCGCCACCAAGACCGCCCCCTGGCTTACCCGGCGCGCCTGGAGTTGCTGCAGGCGCTGATCCAGGATCTGCTGGGCAAAGCGTTGTACTTCGATATCCAAAGTGGTGCGAATAAAGGCCGCCGAATTATCGCTGTGTTCAGCCACATAGCGCGCAAAATGGCGCACATCCACCGGTGGCGCGGCCGGCACGGGTTTCAAATGATCCTGGGATACGGCCAGCCATTGGGCCTCGGACAGAGCTTTCTTGGAGCGCATGCGCTGGGCCAGTCGGGCCACCTGCCGTTCAACCGCCGCCGCATTTTTGTAAGGATTGAAATAGGCCGGCGCGCGCACCATCACCGCCAGGGCCAAAGTCTCCTGAATGCTCAAGGTATCCAGATCACGCTCGAAGTAAAAGCGGGCGGCTTGCTTCACGCCGCGCCGCTGGGAAGCAAAAGGTACTTGGTTGAGATACCACTCCAGGATGTCGGCCTTGCTGTGAACCTTTTCCAGACGCCGGGCCTCGAACCCTTCCAGCCAACGCGACCAGATCGTGCGGGGCCGAGGATGCAGCAGACGCACCACCTGCTCGCTGATGGTGCTGGCGCCGCGCGTGGGCCGCAGGGCCAGGAGGTTTTGGCGCACGGCATTTAAACGGGCCAGCCAATCCACCCCGTGGTGGGAGTAAAAGCGCTGGTCTTCGGAGAGGATAAAAGCGGTTTGCAGCAGCGCTGGCACTTCACGCAGGGGCACCTGGTCATGAAGATTCCACTGGTTCTGATAGGTGATGGTAATGGGCCGCCCGTTGCGGTCCAGCAGCTGGGGCTTGGCAATGGGGCCGGTGGATGTCAGATCGGGCAAGGGTTGCAGGCAGGCAAAGGTCAGGATGGATAGCATGGCTGTTGACAAAGCCATCAGGCTCAAGAAGGGCCAAATCCATTTGATGAAATGCTTTGACATGTTAACTTCTTTTAATATTCTCGCACAAAGACATGAAACCACGAATGTATTGATCTAGGCCTGAATCGTACTCGTACTCGTACGCGTACTCGTACTCGAAGGGCTTTTTCTCAATATTTCGAGTACGCGTACGCGTACGAGTACGAACACCGGCAAACTCTGCCCAAAAAATGGCGTTACTCTCCCACCTCTAACCTTGCCGGCAGGCCCTTGCCGAAGACATCAGGATCATACATCTCTTCGGCGTGCACCGGCATCACCGCAAAGCTTCCGGCGGCAATGGCCTGGGCCGTGTAGGAGAGATGGTAGTTGCCGGCCGGCAGATAGTCGGCGTAGAAGCGCGCGGCGTCGTGGCGCAGTTCCTTGTGATAGAAGCTGTGGCCGTACACCCCGTAGTAAGACCAATCGCTGTAGGAAAACCAGAAGGAGCCGGCCGCGGCCTTGAAGGCGCCCTTGTCCGCATCCACGGTGGAGGCGGTGGCCAGATCGCGGTTGACCGGCTCCAGGCCGCCGGGCACCGGGTCATCCACCACCATGAAGTGTCGCAAAGTAGGCAACGACACAAAGAGATCCACCCGCACCAGTTCGCCGCGCTTGATCTGCATGGGACTTGACAGCAACACCCAGGCGCCGTCGCGCTCCACGGCATATTCACGCCGGATCTGGATGCCGGCATTGATGGGCTGGGCATTTTCTTCAGTGGGCGCGTACTGCACGCGGGTGGCGTAGTACAATCGCCCTGGTCCTTCCTTCTCCAGCCGCACTTCGGTCTTCAATCCCGGCTGGACCTGGTGCTGTGGATCAGTCAGGGTTACGGCCGGATCGCGCCGGTCGGTAAAGCGTGTCTCTCCCACGGCGCGCTCCGCCACGTAGGCTTTGACGGTCATGTTGGGCGTTTCGATTTCATAGATCCGGCTGTATTCGATCAGGGCGTTAAGGCAGAAGATATTCTCCTGGGTGTTTTGCCAGTGGTCGCGGTCGCCCCTGGACTGGGTGATGGCGCGCACCACTTTGAAAGGCACATCGCCCACCAAAGCAAAGCCCTCGCTGTCAGCGCATAGACGCAACAAGGCGCTCAGGATCGCGCTGTTGCTGCGCAGGGGCGTGGCCAGTAGATAACTATAGCTGTCGTCCCAGATTTCATTGAACTGGAACTTGCCGCCCGATTGACTGCCGTGGGAGAGAATGCGCTTGGCAGTCTGCATGGCCGTAGACCGGCCGCCCTCCACCATGGTGGCGGCCAGAAGATAATGGGCCTGACCGAAGAGATCCATTTCGGCCACATGATCCTGATAGCGCAACAGATCGCTGAGGCTGAGCTGACCGCGACCGGCCAGGGCCGCCAGGGCCACGGCGCGCACGCTCGAAGCCATACCCTTGGAGTAGAAGGTGGGCAGCACATCCTGGGCCAGCATCTGGCGCAAATAAGCGAGCAGCTTTTCTTCCACCTTGGACGGCACCTGATAGCCGCTTTGCCGCAGCCAGTTGAAGGCCAGGGCCGTGTAGGCGCTCAGGTAAGGACACACGTAGGCGTCCTGGGGCAGCCAGTAGGCCATACCGCCGTTGGGGGCCTGGAATCCGGCCGCCTCGTCCAGGATGCGCTGGGGCATGGTTTTACTCTCTTCCCATTTGAAATCGGCGGGCAGATAGGCTTTTAAATTCTGATAATGAGAGGCCATGACGCCCTTGGTGAGACGCTGTTCCCAGCACACATAAGGATAATCCCGGATGTAACCAAAGGCGCCCGCGACATTGCCGATGATCGACGGCGCGGCCACCACGCTGATGCCGCCCACATCCTTGAAGATGCCATCCGGAAAGGCCACGGCTTCCGTCACTTTAGCTTCCGTGGTGGTGCCATAGCTGGCTGCCGTGAGCAGCGAGCGGCGTTGGTTCACCGGCACGACATGCTCCAAGGCGTCGCTGTCCATGGCATCGCCGGCCGTAGCCGAAAAGCGGATCTCGCCGGCGCTTTTGGTTTGGATGGGCAGCCAGACGCTTTGACGTTTGAAGGGTTCCAGCCGCAGCGTGACCTGGCTCTGCTTCTGGCTCTCGTCGGCCAGGCCGCTGCCGCCGGCCTTGAGCGTCACCTTGATGACCCGCGCCTCATTGGTGCGGTTCATGACGCTGAAGCCGGCCGTGAAAGTATCTTCTTCCAGCACCTGATTGGGCATCACCGGCCGCAGCTCGGTGGGCCGATTTACTTTGAAGCCTACGTCGCCCAGGCCCATGCGATCATCGGGCGTCACGGCCAGGGCGAAAATACGCCAGCCGGTGAGATTGTCCGGCACCTCGAATTCAATATTGGCCTTGCCGGAGGCATCCGGCCGGATGGAGGGATTCCAATAGCAGACGAACTTGAAGAGATTGCGCAACGACAAATCCGCGCCCGCGCCGTCGCCGCCGGGTGTGTCGCCCTTCTTCTCGAACTTCTGACGACCCACCAGACGCGCCAGCAGGCTGTAGTTGTTCAGATCCAAATTGTCCAGACGGTTGAAGCCCTCGTAGGGATCGTAGTAATTGCGGCCGCTCTGATTGAGATCGAATACGGCTTCATCGATCACCGCCACGGCGATCTCCACGGGCTGATCGCCGGCCGCGTGCCGCGGCTTGGCCGTGATGGCGGCTTTTACTTTCTGACGGGGTTTGTAGGTCTCCTGGTCGGTGGTGACTGTGATACCGATCTCCTTGTAAGGATCTTTAACCGGTACCTGCAGATAACCCAGCCGGAAGGTGGGCTTGCCCAGATCCACATTGTTTTCGTCCAGGGGCTTGTCTACCCGCGGCGACACCACCAGCACCGAGCAGTAAAAACCGGGTAGAAAATCGGGTTCGATCTTGACTTCCACCACCGGTGTGCTGCCTTCCAAAGTCTGGGTGCGATGCTCGATCACGCCGTAGCGCTCCACGGTGATCAAGGCCAGTGCGCCGGGCAAGGGGTTTTTGATCAGGAAGCGGGCCGTGTCGCCCACCTTGTACTCCTGCTTTTCTGCGATCATCTGCAGATCATAATTGTCTTCTTCCTGCCAGACGACCTGCCCCTGGCCAACCACCCAGGCCTTCAGCGACGTGGTATGATCGCGCCCATGGGTGTCCTGAATCGTGGCCGTGATTTCATAGAGCCCCGGCGTGTCAGGCGTGAAGCTGCACTTGGCCGGATCTGCTGCCGAGGTGCCGTTGAACTGGGCCACCGCCACCCACTCGGTGACGTAATTGGTGAGGTAGGCATTGCCCGCGCCCTTGACCCTGGCGGCCTTGGTCTCCTGGCGTTTGATCTGGATTTTGACCGGCGCTCCGGCAAGGGGTTTGCCCGCCACATCCACCACCAGATATTCCACAGCCGCCGGCTTGTCTTCATCATAGGTCCAACGCGTGTTGCGCAACCCCACAAAGCGGTCGCGGCCGAAGTAATCGGCCGATGTCAGGGCCGCCACATATTTGCCGCGCTCATCGCGCATCGCGCTTTCGGCGATCAGGCGGCCGTAGACAATCTGCTGATCGGTCAAGTCAAAGCCCACGGCCGCTTCGCCCTGGTCGCTGCCCATGACATTGCTTTGATGCACCTGCCACTGCTGGCGGCCGTCATCCGGTCCGGAGTCGAAGTAGAATCCTTGGGCCCGCGGGTCCTTGCTGCTGAAATAGCCCTTGCGCACCATGGCCGTGATGCGAGTGTCGGCCTGGGAGTAAGGGCCGCCCGCATGCAGCTTGGCTTGAGCCGTCACCTCCACATGGTCGCCAGGCTGGAAGCGGTCGCCGTTGAGGGCGGTGGTTACGCGGAAGGGCGCGGGCGTGAAATCGCTGACCAGCACGCGCAGGGCCTGGATGGTCTCCTCTTCCGGCCCTTCTTCCCCTTCTTCTTTTTCGTTTTCTTCCTTCTTCTTGTCCTCCTTGATTTTCGTCAGCAGCTCAAAACGATACCAGCCCACCGCGGCCTGGGGGCTGAGCTTCAGTTCGCTCGCGTAAGCGCCGAACTCCGACAGCTTCAGATCCTTGATCTCTTCCACGGTCTGGCCCTTGGGGTCCACGATCTGCAAGGTGTAGCCGGCTCGGCGCGGCGCAACCCAGTGGCGGTTGCTCTGGTTGCGCACGTAGAACTTATATTGAATGGTGTCGCCGGCTCTATATACTCCCTGGGCCGTGGTGCCCCAGGCGTGCATGTGGCCGTCCTGGGGGCGGACCGATGATCCCACGCCGCCCGGATGGGTCATGTAGGCATCGTCCAGGGGCACCAGGGCCAGATCTTCGCCTTTGTCCACGCGCACAAAGAAACGCTCCTCCTGCGGGTCATAGTAATAGCGCCAGATCCCCAGCTTGGGATCGAGGGTTTCGATGCCGGACAGCATGGCCACGCCCTGAAGGTCGGTCTTGGCCTGGGCCAGAACCGCAGTGGGCGCGGACAGGGAGTAGTTATCTTTATAGATGGTAACTTTGGCATCGGCCACCGGCCGGCCCGTGGCCATATCCGTGACCCAGGCCAGGGAATTGAAGTGACCCAGCTTGACATGCACCTGGAAGGGCGTGACCTGGGCAAAGAAGCGGAAGGATTCTTGGGAGTAATAAGGAATGGTAGGAGAACTCTCCAGATAGCCGCTGACCGCGCCGGAATGGTTGCCCAACAGTTCGCGCAGCCCCAGGGGCATGGCAAAGGCCACATCCTGGGCCTTGGCCACGGGGAGCTGAGTTGTACTATCACCACTCAGTCCCTGGGTGGTCAATTGCCGGTGATGAATCGACACCTGGTCCAGATTGGTTACATACACGCCGAGATCCGTATCGATTTGCTTTTCCAATGTAGCATTGTTGTGCGCCAGTACCATGGCCGGATCGCGATGGGCGGTCATGAAAGCCATGTCCATGGGTTTGTCCAGGGCCCGGCCGAATTCATCCTTGAATTTGATGGCGTGGCTCTTGAGGGTGTAGCGCTGGAAGGCTTTGAGCAACTCGGGCAGATGCACGTTGTAGGTCTGTCCCTTCTGGTGGGGCGAGCGCAGATAACTAAAGCTGTATTGGTTGGCCCAGGGATCGTAGTCTGGTCGGCCGCCGGCCAGGTCCGGCGTGATGGTTACATGATCTCTTACCGCTTCAAAGATGACTGGTGCCGAAAAGACCAGCTCCACCGGGTCCAGGGGCACACATTGTTCCATGCCGGTTTCAGGAAACGGATCCGTGGGTTTGAACCTGGGCGGGATCAGTTTCTGCTGATGCGAAATGCTTTCGGTGCATTTTACTCCCAGAAAGCGGAATCCCGGAAAAGTATAAAAGGAGACCACGGTGCGTTTCTCCGCGCCGCGTTCGGGTCCCAGGGCCGACACCAGGCCGGGCTGGATGTTGAGCTGTACTTCGCTCTCCGCGCCCAGATCGGCGCTGGGGGCCAGCACCCAAATGCGCCCGGCCTCCTCGCCTTTGACTTCCCTCTTTTGGTCATCCACCTTGGCGGGCTTGACCGCTCCGGTCACCAGGGCCATATTTTCACTGGGCAACGGCAGGAAACGCGGGGTTTCGCGATCTTCTTCGTCCGGTTCGGCGGTCAACGATACCGTTTTACCGGCTTTGGGCAGCCGGAAGCGCAAGCACTTTTGCACCGAAGATTTACTGACCGGCTGGTCAAAGGTGACCTGGATCTTGGGCCATCCCGGCGCGCGCCACTGCTGGAAACGGGTGTAGTTCACCACCGGGCGCTGGGTAGTAAAGCGATGGGTAACCGCTTTGGCCATGGTGGCGCCGTCTATGGCTGTAAGCCCTGGTGTGATCTGGACTTCATAACGGGTGGCCGGCGTCAGGGCATTTTCTTCCTTCAGTTGGCAGGCCAGGGCGCTGGGATCGAGCCAGCGCCATTCGCAATTGAGCTTGGGCGTGATGGTGATGGAGATCTCTTCCGGGTTGCGTTCCATGCGGCCCAGGGGCACCATTGGCCGGTCGAACTCGAAGACCACCTGGCGTCCCGCCGGCACATCCTCGCCCTCCGGCGTGATGCGGCGAAGCTGGAGTTCCGGCGTCCGGGGCTTGACCGTTGAGTCAAAGGCGGAAGGCTTGGATTGGGCCGTTGAATTCCCCAGGGCGGCCTTGGCACTGCTTTGACCTGAGGAATCGGCGCAAATGCTGATGCCGAGCCATAATAAAACCACCAGCCAGATAAAGATGCTTCTGGGAATGTATTTCATTCTTCCATCCTCTCTTTACTTCTGTTCTCTCTCAACGCGGAGGCGCAGAGGGCGCAAAAGAGCGCAGCGGTAGCGCCTATCAGCTCGTTCTGACGCGGAGCATGGGAGGGAACTCTGTCCATCCGTGCCATCCGTGTAATCCGTGGTCAATTTTTTACCACGGATTACACGGATGGCACGGATATTCTTCTTTCCACGCGCTTATATCATTCCTACCGAGAAGGCGAATAAGAACTGGGCCGCGTAGTAAAGCGGCAGACCGATCAGGCGGTTGTCGAATCCCGGTTTGACGAAACGGTCCCGGGCCACGAAGATATCGGAAGCATAGAACAACTGTGCGCCGCAGAGCACCAGCCATCGGCCGGCGGTTGCGGCCTGGGGCGCGCTGAACAGGGCCAGAGCCCCGCCCACCATGGCTGAGATGATCAGAATATAACCAATGACCGGTCCGGTCATCTGGCCCAAATGGGGCCGCAGCCAATTGAAGATCACTGCGCCCAAGACCAACATGCCCGCCAATCCCGCGGCGCTCAACAGCCCCCATTGGCCATGCAGAAAAAATCCCAGGGCATAGCACACGTGCCCCAGCAGAAAGGAGATCAACCCGGAGAGAAACATCTTATCGGATTGAAAGATCAGGAAGAAATCCCCGAACCAGCTCAGCACCAACCCGGCCAGCACCCAGGCAGCATAGGTCGGCATTGGCCAGGGGCCCAAACCGGCGACGATTACGAACAGAACTGAAAGCAGCGGCTTAAATATCAGCCGGCCTTTGAAGTTCTCTTTTTTTTCAGCCATCAGCAGAAAAATCAGCAAAATGGCCGACACAATCAATATAATCCACGTCATATCCACGCTCCTGTTAGAAATTAATTGGAGATTATTTGTGCGGTCATTATTTCGGATTTTCGGTGAAGGTCAAAATCGTACCCATATTCGAAGGGGCATTGCCGGTCATTTCGAGTACGAGTACGAAAATCAATAGATCCTGCTTAACAAAACCCCATCACCGTCCGTTCAGCGAGTTATTAAATAACAGTTTGGCCTGTAAAGGCAATGGCTTATAGTACAGCCTCCGACGATCGGCATTAATACCCACCAACGCCGCACAGGCCAAACTGAGATGAAGCCAATTTAGTTCTTGACACCAATTTATAAATCGAGCATAGTTTGTCCATCATTTGATTGAATCATTTGATGGTCATTGATGGAGGAGGCTTAGCTCCATGCCCACCGCTCTTGAAAAAGCCCGCCAAACCCCGGATTCGGTCAAAACCAGAATCTTGTCCGCGGCCCGCAAGCTCTTCGGCGAATATGGTTTTCATGGGGTCACCACCCGCATGATCGCCAAAGAAGTCGGCATCGATATCTCCACCCTGCACTACCATTGGGGCGACAAACAAAATCTCTACGAGTCGGTGCTCACCGATCTGAGTGACGAGATCCACCACAAGCTGGTGGAGATCGAGACCCTGGTTCAAGGCAAGCCCCTGGCGGTGCGCCTGGATGTGGCCATCGAGGTGATGTGCGACTATCTGCTCGAAAACCCGGACTCCGCCAATCTACTGCTCTTCAGTCACTTTTCCAAAAACCGCATTACTTCCGAAGTCGAAGCCCACATTACCCGGCACCTGACTAACATCGCCGTGGCCATGGGGCTGGCCGTGGACAAGGACCATGTGGCGCCCCAGGCCCATGCCCGGGTTTTGGCAGTATGGAACGCGGTCATCAATTTCGCGGCCGGCGAGAACTTCTTCCGGCCCCTGCTCAAAATCGATACCCAGTCTTACGCCGCGGTGGTCAAGGAGACATTGAAATTCATCCTGATCCCGGCGTTCACCCTGGCAAAAGGAGGAACAGAAGAATGGCCCTCAACCTCAATGCCGTCGGCCAAAAACTCGGCCCCCTGACCAAAAGCTACACTTGGAAGGATGTGATCCTCTACGCCCTGGGTGTGGGGGCCGGCGAAAACGATCTGCGCTATTGCTACGAAAACGGGCTCAAGGTGATCCCCAGTTTTTCCATTGCTTCGATCTTCCCGGTGCTGGCGGAAATCGGGGTCAAGTCCAATATCAATCTGGCCGGGACCCTGCATGGCGAACAGGAGTTGATTTTCCACCGCCCCATTCCCACCGAAGGCACCATGACCACCAAGGGCCGCATTAGTCACATCTACGACAAGGGCCCGGGCAAAGGGGCTCTGATCATCGGCGAAAGCGACACCTTCGACGCCGGCGGCAAGAAACTCTTCACCAGCATTTGCACGGTCTTCGGTCGTCTGGACGGCGGCTTTGGCGGCGAAAACGCGCCCAAATCCGAAGTGCACTTTCCCGAGCGCAAGCCGGATTTCACCGTGGAGGCACAGCCCGCGTCCAATCAGGCCCTGCTCTACCGTCTGTCGGGCGATCTCTTCACCCTGCATGTGGACCCGGCCTTTGCCCGCATGGCCGGTTTTGAAAAACCGATCATGCACGGCCTTTGCACCCACGGCTACGCCTGCCGGGCCTTGTGCGACCACTTGATCCCAGATGCGCCGGACAAGGCCCGGCGCATGGCCTGCCGGTTCAGCAAACCGCTCTATCCGGGCGTGCCCATCAAGACTCTCATCTGGAAAGTCGGTGAAGGCAAAGCCTTGTGGCGGGTGATCAACGCCCAGACCGGCGATACGGTGATCGACAACGGGATCTTTGAATATGGCGATCCCGCAGCTCACACCATCCGCTTTGACGGCCGGGTGGCTATCGTTACCGGGGCCGGCGGCGGCCTGGGCCGGGCCTATGCCCTGGAGCTGGCCCGGCGCGGCGCCAAGGTGGTGGTCAATGATCTGGGCGGCGCCACCGACGGCTCGGGCACAGGTTCGGCTGCACCCGCCGACCTGGTGGTGGCTGAAATCCGCGCCCAGGGCGGCCAAGCCGTGGCCAACTACGACAACGTGGCCACGGCCGCGGGCGGCGAAGCCATGGTAGCCGCGGCCTTGAAGCATTTCGGCAAGCTGGATATCCTGATCAACAACGCCGGCATTCTGCGGGACAAAAGCTTTGTCAAAATGGAACCGGAGAATTGGCGCGCGGTGCTGGCCGTGCATCTCAACGGCGCCTACAATGTCAGCCGGCCGGCCTTTGCCGCCATGCGGGAGAACAAATACGGCCGCATTCTGATGACCACCTCGGCCGCCGGCCTCTACGGCAACTTTGGCCAGACCAACTATTCGGCCGCCAAGGCGGGCCTGGTGGGCCTGATGAACACCATGAAGCTCGAAGGCGACAAACACAACATCAAGGTCAACACCATTGCGCCCCTGGCCGCCTCCCGGCTGACCGAAGGGATTATACCGCCGGAGATGTTTGCCAAGATGAAACCCGAGTACGCTGTGCCCATGGCCCTGTTCCTGTGCTCCGAAGCCTGCCCGGTCAATGGCAATATCTACAACGCTGGCATGGGATTCTTCAACCGGGCCGCGGTGGTAACCGGCAAGGGCGCGGTGCCGACCAAGGACGGCCGCGTGCCGATGGTGGAAGAAATCCGCGATGCCATGGAAGAGATTGCTTCCCTCAAGGGAGAAAAACTCTACGGGCAGTTGCCGGAGCAGTTGATGGATGTGGTAGAAAGTTTAAAAAGCAAAGTTTAAAAAGCAAAGTTTAAAGTGTAAAGTGTAAAGTTTTAAGTTGTTGATGGATATAATAGAGAGTTTTAAGTTTAAAGTAAAAAGTTTTAAGTTAATGTGTTCCGCCATTTTAAATACTATCGCCCCTTTTCCTTTGCTTTAAACTTAACACTTTATACTTAAAACTTTGTTACAGATTGTAAATATCACCAACTTTGCTCGGCCCCACGCAACAACCAAAAGGAGTAATCAACATGATCGGCATCACTTCTTACGGCGCCTATATTCCCAAGCTGCGGTTGGAACGCATGGCCGTTGTGCAGGCCATGGGATGGTTTGCTCCGGCCATCATGATGGTGGCCCAGGGCGAGCGCTCCATGTGCAACTGGGATGAAGACACTTTGACCATGGCCGTGGCCGCGGCCCGGGATTGTCTCAAGGGCCTGGACAAGAGCACCATCGAAGCCGTATTTCTGGCCTCCACCACCCTGCCCTTTGCCGACCGCCAGAATGCCGGCATCGTGGCCACGGCCCTCAATCTGCCCAGCGCCATCCTGACCTCTGACTTTACTGCTTCCCAGAAAGCGGGCAGCACGGCCCTGCTCACAGCCTTGGAAACCATCCAGGGCGGCGCGCGTCGCAATATACTAGTGACGGCCTCGGACCGCCGCGAAACGCGCACCGCCTACTTCTACGAAATGTGGTACGGCGACGGCGCCGCGGCTCTGACCGTGGGCGACGGCAACGTGATCGCCGAATTCAAGGGCGCCTATACCGTCTCCTACGATTTCGTGGATCACTACCGCGGCGCCGGCCGCTCCTTTGACTACATGTGGGAAGAGCGCTGGGCCCGGGACGAAGGCTACAGCAAAATCATCCCCGAAGCAGTCAACGGTTTGCTGGAGAAATTGGGTCTGAAGATAAAGGAGATCGACCATCTGATCTACCCCTGCATCTTCAAGGCCGAGCATCAGAACATCGCCCGCAAACTGGGTGCCGCGCCCCAGAGCGTGGCTGACAACATGCACGAGGTGTGCGGCGAGACCGGCACGGCCCACAGCCTGCTGATGCTGGCCCGAGCCCTGGAAACCGCTAAGCCCGGCCAGCGCATCGTGGTGGCTGGTTTTGGCCAGGGGTGCAATGCTCTGTGCTTCGAGGTCACCGAAGCCATCACCCAATTGCCCCCGCGCCGCGGCGTCTCCGGCGCTTTGGCTCAAAAGAAGAGCACCAACAACTACGGCAAGTGGCTCAAGTTCCGCAACCTGATTGACCCGGAAATGGGCATCCGGGCCGAGGCCCCCACCCAGACCGCCATGACCACCCTGTGGCGCAAACGCCAAATGCTGCTGGGCCTGGTGGGCGGCCGCTGCCGCACTTGCGGCACACCCCAGTTTCCCAAAATGGATATCTGCGTCAACCCCGACTGCGGTGCCGTGCACAGCCAGGACGATTACGAGTTCGCCGATCGGTCCGCCAAAGTCAAAACCTTTACCGGCGATCTGCTGGCGGTCTCCATGGACCCGCCCCACAAGTACGGCATGGTGCAGTTTGACGACGGCGGCCGCATGATGGCCGATTTCACCGACTGCGAGTACGAAGAACTTCAGGTCGGCCTGCCCGTACAGATGGTCTTTCGCAAGCGCTCGGAAGATGCCCAGCGCGGCTTTGTCAATTACTTCTGGAAAGCCGTGCCCACCGCCGATGCGGCCGAAGAGATGAAGAAGATCAAATTCGACGGCCGGGTGGCCATTGTCACCGGCGCGGGCGGCGGCCTGGGCCGGGCCTATGCGTTGGCCCTGGGCCGGCGGGGCGCCAAGGTGGTGGTCAATGATCTGGGCGGGGCCACCGACGGCTCGGGCACAGGCTCAGCCGCGCCCGCGGATCGGGTCGTGGCTGAGATCCAGTCGAGCGGCGGCCAGGCCGTGGCCAATTACGACAATGTGGCCACCGTGGAGGGCGGGGAGAAGATCGTGCAGTGCGCCCTGAAGCATTTCGGTCGCGTAGATATTGTCATCAACAATGCGGGCATCCTGCGCGACAAGACCTTTGTCAAGATGGAACCCGAAAACTGGCAGGCTGTCCTCGATGTGCATTTGCATGGCGCTTTTAACGTGACGCGCCCGGCCATGGCCGCCATGCGCGACAACGGGTTCGGCCGCATCATCGTCACCACCTCGGGCGCCGGCCTGTACGGCAACTTCGGCCAGACCAATTACTCCGCGGCCAAGATGGCGCTCATTGGCATGATGAACACCATCAAGCTCGAAGGCCAGAAGAACAATATTAAAATCAACGCCATCGCGCCCCTGGCGGCCTCGCGCCTGACCGAAGATGTACTGCCGCCCGAACTCTTCAAGCGCGCCGACCCGGAGTATGCCGTGCCCATGGCGCTCTACCTGTGCAGCGATGAGTGCCGCCATACCGGCGCCATTTTCAATGCCGGGCTGGGCCACTACAGCCGATCCGCGGTGCTTACCGGCAACGCCGTGCAGTTGGGCTCGGCCAACGCCCTGCCCACGGTGGAAGACATTGCCGATCACTGGGAGCAAATCAATGACCTCAGCGGCGCCAAAGAGATGTGGGACCTCAATGCGGCTTCGGTGGCGCTCATGACCCCGGTGGCGGCCAAAGCCAAACCCGCGGCCTCCGGAGCCGCGGCCGCGACACCGGCCGAAACCCTGGACACTGACATCGACGGAATCTTGCAGCGCCTGGCCGGGACCTTTAAGACTGATGCGGCCCAGGGGGTGGACGTGGTCTTCCAGTTCAGCATTTCCGGCACCGGCGGCGGCGACTGGAATTGCGTGATCCAGAATCAGACCTGCGCCATGGGCAAGGGCAAGCATGCCAAACCCACCTGTACCTTGAAGATGGCGGCCGATGACTTCAGCACCATGATCGCCGGCAAGATGACGGCCATCCAGGCCTTTACTACCGGCAAGCTGAAGATCGAAGGGGATGTGATGAAGTCGCAGTTGATTGAGAAGTTGTTTGTGTTGGGAGGGAAGTAGTGCGTAAGGGACTAAGGGACAAAGGGACTAAGGGACTGAGGGACTAAGCTAAGGGACTCACGGGCAAACCCCGCTAAAGAACAGCGGGATCAAACATCTGATTGATTAGATTAAGGTGTTTGACGGGCCAACGGGCCAACGGAGGTGTAAAATGGCAACCGGCATTAAAGACAAAGTGGCCATCATCGGCATGGGCTGCACGCGCTTCGGCGAGCGCTGGGATGCCGGGGCCGAAGAGTTGATGGTGGAAGCATTCGAAGAGTGCCTGGCTGACGCCGGTATCGAAAAAAAGCGCATCCAGGCCGCCTGGCTGGGCACCTGCATGGAAGAGATCAATGTGGGCAAAACCGGCATGCCCCTGGCCGTCACCCTGCGTCTGCCCATGATCCCGGTGACGCGGGTGGAGAATTACTGCGCCACGGGCACCGAAGCATTTCGCGGCGCCTGCTACGGCGTTGCTTCGGGGGCCTATGACATCGCTTTGGCCTTGGGCGTAGAAAAACTCAAAGACACGGGCTACGGTGGCCTGCCCAATCCCGGCTCCAACGCCGGCACCCTGCTGTGGCAGTGGTGGCCCAACCTGACCGCACCCGGCTCCTTTGCCCAGTTGGCCTCGGCCTATCGGGCCAAGCATCACGTGGATGACAAGGATCTTAAAAAAGCCATAGGCCATGTCTCGGTCAAGAGCCATGCCAACGGCTCGCTCAATCCCAAGGCCCATCTGCGCAAACCCCTGACCCTGGATCAAGTGCTCAGCGCGCCCATCATCGCCCACCCCCTGGGGTTGTTCGATTGCTGCGGCGTCAGCGACGGCGCGGCCTGCGCCATTGTCACCACGCCTGAAATCGCTGAGAAGATGGGCAAAAAGGATTTTGTTACGGTCAAGGCCCTGCAGATCGCCCTGAGCAGCGGCGAGGAAGCAGGTTATAACCGCTGGGACGGCGATCACTTCATGACCACCGATGTCTGCAGCGCCCGAGCCTATGAGGAGGCTGGCATCCGCGATCCCAAAACCGAGCTCAGCATGATGGAGGTCCACGATTGCTTCTCCATTACCGAGCTGGTCACCATGGAAGATCTGCATATCTCCGAGCGGGGACACGCCTGGCACGATGTGCTGGACGGCTATTATGACAGGGACGGCCAGGTGCCCTGCCAGGTGGACGGCGGCCTCAAGTGCTTCGGCCACCCCATCGGAGCCTCGGGCTTGCGCATGCTCTATGAAATGTATCTGCAGCTGCACGGCCGGGCCGGCCAGCGCCAGTTGAAGAATCCCCGCTACGGGTTGACCCACAACCTGGGGGGGTTCCCGTTCCAGAATATTTGCAGTATTGCTATTATCGGGCAGTATCGTTGATTCGTTATTCGTTATTCGTTGATTCGTTGATTGGTTGATTGGTTTAGCGGTCGTTTCCGTCTTGGCTATCGCGTAGGTCGCCTTCCCCGAATCAACGAATAACGACTCAACGACAATCCCGTCAGGAGTAATTATGGAAATCCTAACCTACACCGACGCCCACCACGACTTCCGCAAGCGTCTGCGTTTTTTTTGCGACACGGAAGTACTTCCTTATGTGAACCAGTGGGAGGAAGAACACATCGTGCCCAAAGAAGTATGGCGCAAGATGGGCCGGGGCGGTTTCTTGTGCCCCACCGTGGCCAAGGAGTACGGTGGCCTGGGCGGTGATTTCCGCTATTCGCTCATCGTGGCCGAAGAGATCTCCCGCACCTTGCAGACCGGTCTGGCGGCAACGCTGCACAGCGATGTGGTGGTGCCGTACATCGAGTCCTTTGGGTCTGAGGCCATCAAGAAGAAGTATTTGCCCGGCTGTGTCAGCGGCGATATTGTCACGGCCCTGGCCATGACCGAGCCGGACGCGGGCAGCGATGTGGCCGGCATGCAGACCACGGCCGTGGAACAAGGCGACAGCGTGACCCTCAACGGCTCCAAAATCTTTATTTCCAACGGCGTCAATTGCGATCTGGTGGTGGTGGCGGCCAAGGACCCGGCCGAAGCCAACAAGCATCAGGCCGTGTCGCTCTACGTAGTGGAAGCGGGCACTCCCGGCTTTGCCAAGGGCACGCAGTTGAAGAAAATGGGCTGGCACAGCCAGGATACGGCCGAACTCTTCTTCAGCAATTGCCGTATTCCGAAGGCCAATCGACTAGGCGATAAAGGCGGCGGCTTTTTTCTGCTGATGGACAAGCTGCAGCAGGAGCGCCTGGCCTGCGCCGTGGGCGCGGTGACGGCCGCCGAGCGCATCATCGAGTACACCATCGATTACTGCAAGCGCACCCAAAGGGATGGCAAACCCCTGACCCGCTCCCAGGCCGTGCAGTTTGCCCTGGTGGAGATGAGCGCCGAAGTCAAACTGGGCCGCACTTTCATGGAGAAGTTGGTCGCCGATCATATCGAGAAGAAAAGTATTGTGGTGGAGGTCTCCATGGCCAAATTCTGGTGCACCGACATGGTCCACCGGCTGGCCAGCCGCTCCCTGGACCTGATGGGCCAGTACGGTATGCTGGAAGCATGCCCCATGGTGCGGGGGTTCCGCGACACCAAGGTGATGGCAATCTTTGCCGGCACCAATGAAATCATGAAGGGCATCGCGGCCAAGTTTATGGGGTTATAAACTCTATGGCCTATCGGCACCTCGCATGCCATGCGGTGTTCAGTGCCTTTTTCAACGCAGAGGCGCAGAGAGCGCAAAGGATCGCAGAGTTTAAATTGAAGATCTGAATTTTGGAACAACATTAAAGCGGCTGTAATCAATTATGCAAAGATTCCTCTGCGTACCTCCGCGTTCTCAGCGCCTCTGCGTTTCAAACATGATGGGGGGCTTAAATAAGTCTTCAACGCGGAGGGCGCGGAGGAACGCAGAGAAATAGAGCTGCGATTACATTGACATTTTCGCAGAGGCGAATTTATAAAAAGATACTCTGCGATTCTCTGCGTCCTCTGCGCCTCCGCGTTGAAAACAGTAGATCAAGCACCATTCCATCCAAAATAGACCTTTAAGCAGTTTAGCCAAGGAGACATTGCCATGCTGTCCAAAGGCGCTCTGACCGGCATCACGGTCCTCGACCTCTCCCGGTTGCTGCCGGGGCCGTACTGCTCCATGATTCTGGCGGATCATGGCGCGCGCGTGATCGCCATCGAGGACAAGAAGCAGTATGCGGC
Source organism: Deltaproteobacteria bacterium (assembly GCA_021824175.1). Taxonomy (GTDB): domain Bacteria; phylum Desulfobacterota; class Desulfobacteria; order Desulfobacterales; family Desulfosarcinaceae; genus Desulfatitalea. The sequence goes on along the minus strand of JAKALP010000004.1, from coordinate 91,407 downwards.
CGATGGCCTTTTCCTGCCCACGGTCCAGCGTAATAAAGAGCACATCTCCTTGAATCTGAAATCTTCCCAGGGGCAGGAGATTTTCTTCCGGCTGGTAAACAAGGCCGATGTGGTCATGGAAGGCTTCCGGCCCGGAGTGGCGCAGCGGCTGGGCGTGGATTACGAGGCCGTACGGCGCGTCAAGGAAGATATCATCTACTGCTCCATCAGCGGCTATGGCCAGACCGGCCCCCTGCGCGAGCGCGTGGGCCATGACGTCAACTATCTGGCCCGATCCGGTGTACTGGATCTCATTGGCGAGCCGGAGCGCCCGCCCGTGATTCCCGGCATTCAGATCGCTGACATTGCCGGCGGCGGACTCAATGGCGTGATCGGCATCCTGCTGGCTCTTGTTGCCCGCCAACGCACCGGCCTGGGACAGTACATCGATATCTCCATGACCGATGCCATGGCTGCCCTGCTGCCCGTGGCCCAATATGCCCAGGAATTGGATAATAAGCCGCCACGGCGGGGCGACAACCTGCTCTCCCATCGTTTTGCCTGCTACAACACCTATGAAACCGCGGACGGCCGCTATCTGGCGGTGGGCGCTTTGGAAGGCCGGTTCTGGCGAAGGCTGTGCACGCACCTGGGGGTTGCCGACTATGGCGAGCTTCAGTTTGATGAGGGCCGCAAAACGGAGATCGTCAACACCTTGCGGCGAATTTTTAAGACTAAAACCATGGCAGCCTGGGAAGAAGAGTTGAGCCCCCTGGACATGGGCGTCAGCGCCGTGTTGACCATGGAGGAGGCTTTGGCATCACCGCTGCTCAACGCGCGGGACATGGTGGTGGCGGTCCCGCGTGGAAAGGGCCAAAATGAAACCGCCCTGGGCGTAGCCATCAAACTCAGCGCCACGCCCGGTTCCATCCGCGCGCCGCGCGCCGGGTTTGGTGAGAGCACGCGGCAAATACTCAAAGAATTGGGTTACACTGGAGAAGATATCCAACGTTTTCATGAGTTGGATGTGATCTGACAACCGGCCCAAAAGCGTAAACAAGATCATCCTGCCGAGGCGCTTGGCCTGGCAGTTTCACCATCACTCAAAGTCCCCTTTGAATAGATCCCACCGCCGCACAATCCACTAATACGGTTTGAGATATTTGGAGATCTTGAAGCGTTCGAGATCGACGCTGGACCATTTAGTCAGGCGAACCCATCCCTGGCGGCGCTCATCCGTGCTGCGCCGCGGTTCCAGATTGCGATGATGCGTATCGCGGGCGAAGAGTTGCTTAACCAGTTGGAGTTTCCGACGATCCTTGCCGCTTCGGCGATCTTGCATGGAACGTAGTTCTTCGGTCATGGTATCCTCCTTGGTTTAGGCAGAGAAGATACCCGAATTATAACCAGCTATGACAAAATTTCAAGGCAATCCGATCTTGGCGGCCAGGGGCGCGGGTGCGACAGCTGGCCGGCGGCTCGGTCGGGCGAAAAACATGGCAACCGCGGCCAGAAAGGTCATGAGACCGCTGGTCAGAAAAGCAAAATGGTAGGAACCGGTGGAATCAAAAATATGGCCTGCGAAAATGGGGCCGGTGGCGCCGGCCAGCATCATCACCGGGTCCATGAACCCCTGAATCTTGCCCAAGGCCTTACGGCCGAAATATTCGGCCCGGATGCCCGGCATCAAAGGGATATTGCCGCCGAAGCCGACACCGAACAGGAAGATGAACAACCACACTTTGGCCATGGTGTCGGCCTGCATCAACACCAAAAGACCGGCGCCCATCAGAGTATAGGTCATCATAAACAGATAGCGTTTGCTGAAATAATCGCCCAAGGTGCCGAAAAGCAGGCGGCCGATCACGCTCACCAGGGTAAGCAAACCGATGCTCATGGCGGCTTTTTCAGCGGGTATGCCGGCATCGGTCAGGGCCGGTACGGTGTGCACGGTCACCGTGGAGTGGGCCATACCCTGAAAGAAAAAGGCCAGGGCCATAAACCAGAAGGCCGATGATCGCACAGCCTCTTTGAGGGTATAATCGTTTAAACCGGCCGGCGGTTCCATTGCCGCTCCGGTCTGGATCTGCTCAAACTCGCCGGGTTGAAGCATTGAAGGACCGGGTTTCCGGTCGCCGTCCGGATGCAGCCCCAGATCGGCCGGATCTTCCTTGACCACAAACGCCAACGGAATCACCAGGCACCAGATAAAAACGCCCATTACCACAAAAGCCGTACGCCAGCCGTAGCGCTCAATCATGATGGCCGCCAGGGGCGCGCAGATCATGCCGCCGAAACCCGCGCCCACCGATAACACGGCCATGGCCAACGATAAGCGCCGGTGAAACCACTTGGCGATCACGGTCCAGGCCGGCAGGTAAAGCATGGCGCTCATGCCCGCGGAGAGCAGCACGCCGTAGATCAGATAAAATCCCCAGAGAGATTGGATGGTCGGCATCAACACAAAGGCTGTGCCAGAGACCACACCTCCAATGACGATCAGAATGCGGGAGCCAAAGCGGTCAATGGCCCAGCCCACCAGCGGCGATGCGATCCCCCCCTCGACGCTGCGCAGGGCATAGGCGCCGGACGTCATGGCCCGGGTCCAGCCGAATTCCGCGGACATGGGTTTAAAGAAAACGCCGAAACTGTAAAGCCAGGTGCCGTAGCCGAACATACAGATGATGTTGGTCGCCAGGACAATCCACCAACCATAAAAGATCTTTTTTTTCATCATGGCGCAAACCAATGGGAGGTTAGGGGAAGATAAACCGGACCAGCACCACTGCCAGCATGGCCAGGGGATAGTAACTGGCTTTGTTGAAAAGCGCCATGGCATCACGCCGCTGCTGGCGTTCGCCCAAAACATAGGCGGGGTAGAACAGCAGGATCGCATTGACGGCCACGGTGACCAGCAGAAACACCATATTGAATCTCAAGGGTGAGGCCCACAGCACGACCAGACTCAGTAGCAGTGTCGCCACCAGACAGGCGGCGATCAGCACCAACGCGCGCTGGGGGCCCAAGCGGATGGGGATGGTCTTGGCATTGAAGCGGCGGTCCTCGTCCATGTCGGTCCAATCATTGGGGATGTTCTGCCCGCCGATTTCCCACATGAAGAGCCAGAAAAAGAGAACCACCAAAAAAAGAGGGGATGGCGAAGGGTTGACGGCAAAGATCGCGGCCACCGGCCCGAGGGTCTTGACCGCGCCATTAACCACCGAGCGCAACGGGGTGACCTGCCATAACTTGCAGTAAAGCGCCTCCAGCAGACAGCCGGCCACAAAAATATATAAGCAGACCGGATTGAGCCAATAAGCGCCAACCATGGCAATGATCGCCCAAGCTCCGGCCCAGGCCAGACCGGCGCCCAGAGTGAGGGCCCCCTTGGCCAAGGGATGCCGGATCATGAGACCGTCCAAATCGTTTTGATTGTCCCGCAGCACGCCGGTCCGAGCCTTCTGGCGATCGACGCGCAGATCCACCAGATCGTTCAGCGCATATACGGCCGTATAGCCGGCAAACACCGTGATCAAGCCAACCAGCACCACCGGTAGTGAAGGAAAGTGACCGAGACTGAGCAGAGCGGCCAGGGCCGGCGCGGCCATGTCGATCACGCCATGAGGGGTGCGCGACAATGCGAGAAAGAGCTTAATGCGCTGCTTTCCGGCAAGCAACACGGGGGGCGAAGAAGTATTCAAATCCATCCACTCCTGAGCGGGAATTTGCGATCCAACCAGCGGCCCAGATGTGCCAATTTCCCTGGCTTTTGTCAATGCCGGGCTTTGATCGGCGCAGAACGATTACTTCTAACATTGAATGCCTAAAAAGGAGAGGGCAAGATCCACAATGGATCTTGCCCACAAGGGAGAGGATGAAGGTGTATGAAAAAGTCAGCTTCCGGTTTATTAGACAGCAGCATCCATGCCAATCCAATAAAAAAAGAAAAAGGCCAATTTTCAAGGTATTTTCTGCTTCGGGGCGCTGATTCAACCCTAATTACTGCCAATATCCGTCAGTCATTGCCGCGAATTGGCAGATCGGCAGCGCATTCGGCCGGGTTCAACATGACCAGCGGTGTTCTGGCCATTCAAGCAGCGGCTCGAATCCACCCCCATAAGTATATCGGTGTCATCCGTGTGATCCGTGGTCAATTTTTACCACGGATCACACGGATGACACCGATAAGATAACGATAATAGTTGGATTGCCGGAAATAGTACTGCGTGGAAGGAGAATCAAATCAGGGCTGCCCGCCGAAACGGCCGGCAGCCCCATGGGTCTATTCCATCTCTTTAAGCTTGAGGATCGCCTTGGCGCGGTCCAGGAGCTGATCGCCCTTAAAGGGTTTGACCACATAGTCGCGCACGCCCATCTTTACGATCTTCATGACGTTTTCCTTGCCCGACTCCGCGGTCAGCATGATCACCGGAATGTCCTTGAGGTCCTTTTCAGCTTTGAGCTTGGCCAGCATCTCAATGCCGGTCATCACCGGCATGGTGATATCCAAAATGATGAGATCGGGCTTCTCCTTGTTTGCAATGGCCAGGCCCTCAACCCCGTTTTCACCCTCGAACAGCTCGCAGTTGTAAGGTGAAAATGCTTTCTTGACGATCATGCGGATGGTTTTACTGTCATCCACGGTTAATATTTTGTAGGCCATAGGTTCCTCCTAAAAATTCACCATCTCAAGAGTTTCGCCATACGCAAGGGGTATGGGTACCTGGCAAGAGGGTCAATGCGCCCCCGCTGCGTTCATATCTTTTAACGGCAATTTGAAAGAATTCTTTAGGTTTTTCTGTAGAGGGACGGAAAAATAATGGCCAGGAGCGCGGAGGACCGCCTGTTGAAGTCGCAAGATCGAAGACAGAGGGATGGGCTATCCTTAAATAATCCTCGGCCCGCTCAGTCCTCAATCTTCAGCCGAAAAGTGTTCCGTTTGGCGCGCCCAGGCCATGATCTCCTCTTTGGAATAGAGCCGGCCCCGACCTATGCCGGGGCAATCCTGCCGCAACCTGGCCCAACGGGCCGGCGAGCGCAAATTGGAAAACCAAAAGGGAAAGGACCGGCACTGCAAGGGGCGGACCTCGTAGATGGTGCAGCCGGCATTGAAAAAGAGGCAGCGGCCCTGGTCATCTTCGCGGAGGCTGTAACTGTCTTTGAATGGATATAAATAAGTGGCGATGAATTGCTGCCTGGATATTTGACAGTGCCCGGCCACCAGGTCGATCTCGTCCGGCCCCATGTAAATAGTGCCCGGAGCACCGGTACAACAGACGCCACAGCGCTGACATTCAAAACGCAGGCCGGCATCAAAAAAATAGGGGCGCTCCAGCGGCGTGGCCGCCGACGCAGCGGCAGGTAAATAGTCGAAATCTTTCATGAGCCCCCCTGTTCGGATTTGAATATTAAAGCATCGATCTTATTTTGAATCAATTGGCTTTGAGCCATGCTTTAACTGGAGTTGTGCAAGTTACGACTATTGCTTCGGGTTTGGAGATCGTACTCGTACGCGTATTCGTACTCGAATGGTTTTAAAATATTTCGAGTACGCGTACGATAAATGACGGAGAGGGACCCCCGCATGGATTCGACCATCATCATTTGCCCCCAATGCCAAACCAAAAACCGCATCCCCGTTGAAAAAGATGGCAACGCGACATGCGGCCGCTGCCACCAGCCGCTGCCGGCCGTTTCGACAGACCATTCGCAAACCCAGACCGATGAACGCCTGACATTGCGTTGTGGCCAATGCCACGCCAAAAACCGGGTTCCGGCCGCCAAGCTGCATGCCGGCGCCAAATGCGGCCGCTGCGGCGCCCCGTTGCAGCACCAGGATATCCTGTCCGGCCATCCGGTGATGGTGACCGATGCCAATTTTGCCCAAACCGTGCTGCAATCACCGCTGCCGGTGCTGCTCTATGCCTGGGCACCGTGGTGCAGCGTATGCGGCAGCACCGGTCCGGTGGTGGAACAGTTGGCCGCCGAAACCAAAGGCAAAGTGCGCATCGCCAAAGTCAACATCGACGCCAACCCCACCATTGCCAACCAATATAATATCCTCAGCGTGCCTTCCTTTTTCATCTTCGACGCGGGTCAGATGAAAGACCACCTGGTGGGCGGAATCCCCAAATACGATTTAATGATGAAAATGGCGGCGTATCTGTGATTGCCTTGCGGTATAGAAAAAGCCGCGATACCTTTTAACGGATGCCTTTCCCCCCTCACCCCGACCCTCTCCCCCCTAAAGTGCCCTAATGTCTAAGCCGATATAGGAACTGTACGCAAGGGATATCCATAGCAAATCCCGTCCTAAACAAGGGGCGATACCGGCAGGAGTCCACTTTAGATGGCCGATAGGGCAACGATCATCGATCTGGTCAAACGGGTCCAGGAATTGGAAGCCGAACAGGCCAAGACCCGCAGCGCCCAGGAAGCGCTCAAAGAGAGCGAAGAGCGCTTTCGCCTGATTTCCGAAACCATTCATGTGGGTGTCTTTGAAATCGATGAAAATGGCAACTCCCTGTATACCAACACCCGCTTCCATGAAATTCTGGGCATCAGCCTGATCCAGAGCCTCACCACCCGCTGGATTGACTATGTCGCGGCCGAAGACCGCGATTTGATCAAAAATCTGTGGCAGGCGTCGGTGGCGGAGATGGCCAATTTCTCCTCCGATTGCCGCATCATCGGCGCCGACGGCCAACAGCGCTGGGTTCACATCCACGCCTCGCCGGTCTTCTCCGATGAGGGTGCCCGCTATACCGGCACCATCGAAGACATCACAGCCCGCAAACAGAACGAGGAGGAGCTGAAAAAAGCCAAGGAAGCGGCGGAATTGGCCAACAAGGCCAAAAGCCAATTTCTGGCCAATATGAGCCATGAGATCCGCACGCCTATGAATGGCATCATCGGCTTCACCGACCTGTTGCTGGAGACCACCCTCAACGATGTGCAGGATGATTTTACCCGCACCATCAAGCGCAGTGGTGAAACCTTGCTGATGCTGGTCAACGATATTCTGGATTTTTCCAAAATCGAAGCCGGCGAGCTCGAATTTGAGTCCATAGATTTTGATCCCGAACTGCTGGCCTATGATGTGTGCGAACTGGTGCGGCCCAAAATCGGCAGCAAGCCCATCGAGCTGTTGTGCCGCATCGACGATAACCTGCCACCCCTGGTTCAGGGTGACCCCTTGCGTTTCCGCCAGGTGATCACCAACTTGCTGGGCAATGCGCCCAAATTCACGGAGCAGGGCGAAATCGAATTGGAATTGACGGTGGAGGCCGAAACCGACACCCAGATCAAGTTGCACGCTAAAATCCGGGACACCGGCATGGGCATTCCGGCCGATAAGCTGGATTTGATCTTCGAGCCCTTCCAGCAAGCCGATGGCTCCACCTCGCGCCGCTTTGGCGGCACGGGCCTGGGGCTATCGATCTGCAAACAACTGGCCAATATGATGGGCGGCGCCACCTGGGTGGAAAGCGAAGTGGGCAGGGGCAGCATCTTTCACTTCACGGCCTGGATGGGCAAATCCCAAAGCACGCCGCCGTCCAGGGTGCAACCCGCGCAACTGGAGGGCAAACGGGTCCTGGTGGCCGATGACCATCCCGGCACCCTGACTATCTTGCGGCAAATGCTGACCGCCGTTAATATGGACCCGGTCACAGTGGATGGCGGACCAGCGGTGGTGCCGGCCCTGCTCCAGGCCCAGCAGGAACAAAAACCCTTTGACATCTGCCTGCTGGATCTCAAAATGCCGGAGATGACCGGTTATGAAGTGGCTGAAAAAATCCGCACCCAGCTCCAGTCGCCGCCCGTGCTCATTGCCTTGTCATCGGCCCTGGAGCGGGACGCGGCCAAATGCGATGCCGCCGGATTCAACGGGTTTCAGGCCAAACCCGTAAGGCGCGAGCGGCTCATCCAGATGATGGGCCGCTTGTTGGGCGAAGGGGCCAGAGCCGGCGGCGATGACACCAAGCGCAGAATGCACACCCAGTATTCGGTGCGCGAGGCCATGAAGCAATCGGTGAGCATCCTGCTGGCCGAAGACAACGTGGTCAACCAGAAGCTGGCGGTCATTTTGCTGGGCAAAGCCGGTTACCAAGTCGAGGTGGCCAACAACGGCCGCGAAGCCGTGGAGAAATACAGCGCCGCGCCCGAAAAATACGATCTGATCTTCATGGATGTGCAGATGCCCGAGATGGACGGCCAGGAAGCCACGGCCAAACTGCGCGCCCTGGGGTTTACCGACGTGCCCATTGTCGCCATGACGGCCCACGCCATGAAGGGCGACCGGGAGATGTGCATTGAAGCGGGCATGAACGATTACATCACCAAACCCATCAAGCGGGAAAAGGTGTTTGAAGTCATCAATCAATATGTGCTCAACAGGAGAACTTCATGAACTTCAAAGAATTGGGAGCCAGGCTGGGCCTGGAAGAAGATGAATACCGCGAGCTGGTCGAACTTTTTATCTCCTCGGGCGGCAACGATTTCGCCAACCTGCAACAGGCCCTGACCGCGGGCGATGCCGATAAAGTGATGCGCAGCGCCCATACCATCAAAGGCGCGGCCGGTAATCTGGGGCTGATGGATGTCAGCGCCATCGCCAAGTTGATTGAATACAGGGCCGAGCAGAAAAACCTGGACGGCCTGCAAGCGTCGGTGGATACCCTCAAAAGTCAGTTCGAGATCGTTCAGGCATTTTTGAATGGTTGATGGGTTGATTCCGTGATGCATCGTTCGGTGACAGAGTTCAGGGGTGTTGCGCGATATGGATTTTCGAGCAGGTAGCACTCGTACTCAAACTCGTACTCGTACTCGTACGCGTACTCGAAGGCCTTTATTAAATCATTCGAGTACGAGTACGCGTACGAGTACGAGTACGATAAGGTAAGGTAGGAAGAGACCTCATACATTATGCAACAATCGTGACTCACACCCGCCGAAAATGATGCCTTGACATCAATCCCGATGATGCTATGATGATGGCATGCGGACGACACTTTCCATAGATGAAGATGTTTTGGAACGGGCGCGAAAAGTGGCCGCCCAACGGCGCGCGCCTTTTAAAAAAATAATCAATGAAGCTCTCAGAGCCGGACTAGACATAGTGGGAACCCCCACCAACCAGAGGCCCTACCGCACAGAGCCAATCGCCATGGGGTTGCGCGCCGGACGCAATTTAGACAATATCGGCGAGCTCTTGGCGCTCATCGAAGGCGAGGGATACCGTTGATCCTGGTTGATGCCAATATCCTTCTTTATGCCCAAGATTCCCTGAATCGACACCATGTTAAGGCCAGACAATGGTGGGATGAACAACTTTCCGGCAGCAATCCCATCTGTTTGTGCTGGACAGTGCTTTCCGCATTTATTCGGATCAGCACCAATCCTCGAGTCTTCGAAAGCCCCCTTCTCCTTGAGCAAGCTATAGCCCGTATCCAAAGTTGGATAGACCAACCCTGCGCCAAAATCATCCGCCCGACGGAACAGCACTGGACAATCTTTCAGCAAATGTTGTTGGGTGCCAAAGCCACGGCCAACTTGGTGACCGATGCCCATCTGGCAACACTGGCCATCGAACATGGCTGCGAGCTGGCCTCCACCGATTCCGACTTCGCGCGTTTCCCCAAACTCAAGTGGCGCAATCCACTCTCCTGAAGCAATTCTTGATCACAAAATGTTTGAAAATAGATCGCACTGTCCTATCGGCTAAAACAACCGTTCTTCTCATTCCCACCAGTATGTGGGAACAAAAATCACTCTACGATTTAACCAATCAACGAATCAACCAATCCCCCTCCCCGTCCAGTCCCTTCGGACTTTGTCCGGTCCGGCCGGACAAAATCGCTGCGAGCGCTCAGGTCAAAAAACCGCACGATCCATCTAATTTGTTGATATCAAGGTAAAAAGATCAAAAGAAAATTCTTCTCGAATGCTGGCATGGAGGTTGCCATTCCATCCACTATTAGAAAGCCGACCATCGGATATGGATGAAAGGAAGGAGTCATGGCGGACCGCAACACTGCTCTGATATTCGCTCCCAGCCGCACCCGCACGGCCGCTCGCATCGCCCGTATCATTGATCAGGATCTGCTCTCCGGACGGACCGACTGCACAATCTTCCGCGACCCGGTCAAGCTCTGCCGGACCTTGAAGCATCAAGCCCACCGGCGCTGTTTCGCCATTTTGCTGGCCGCGGATCGCCGGGAGCTGGAATCCATCGCCGCCATGGCGCCCTGGTTTGAAAATCTGCCGCTGATTCTGATGATTCCCAACCATCTGCGGCCCACTATCGCCCTGGCCCATCGCCTGCGGCCCAGGTACCTTGTGGAACCGCGCATCGATTTCAGGGAGATGCGCCTGGTGCTGCGCCGCTTGGTCTCCTGCGCAATCTCCCCAGACCGTAACTCCACCCGGCTGCATCCACAAACTCTCATGACCACGCTGCGCAAAAAAGGACTCTTCCTCGTACGTCAAGGCCTGCCCCGTGGCGAGAAACAAATACTCTCCACCAACGCAATGGCAGGGGCAGGAGTGTCTAGAAGCAAACGGTTTAGGCGGCCTCATCTTCACCCCCGAGCGTTGGGCCCTAACCATCGCAAGGGGAGCATAGGCGGCCCTCTTAACCTTAAGGCGACATAAACAATAAGCGACATCCCAAAAAAGGAGAAAATCAATGTTTAAAAATTTGAAACTTGGAACCAAACTGGGAGCCGGCTTCGGCATTCTGATCCTGATTGCCATGATCCTGGGCGCCATCGCGGTAGTAAAAATGAAGGGCGTGGAGGGCGACTCCAACAAGCTTTCCCAGGAGTATGTACCGGAATCCGATCTGGCCAGCCAGTTGGAGCGGCAAGTCAGCGCCACCATGTACGCCATTCGCGGTTTCGGTTTGACTGGAGAAAAGAAGTACTTCGACGACGGCATGGCGGCCATGGCCCAGGTCAAGGATACCATCGAAAAGGCGGAAAATCTAGCGGCCAAGGCCAAGCACCTGGTCAAACTCAAAGGCGCATTGGATGAGATCAAACAAGCGATGGCGGAGTATCAGAAGCTGGTTACCGACACCGATGAACATCTCCAAGAGATCAATAAAGTGATAACGGAGATGGACGCCGCTGCCAAGCAGTATATGGATAACGCCTATGATTTTTCCAAGGACCAAAACAATGAAATGCTCCAGGAAATCGGCGAAAAAGCCACCGGCGACAAACTCAAGGAGCGGTTGGCCAAGATCACCCTGGTCAATGACTTGATTGATCAAGGCAACGCGGCCCGTCTTGCCAATTTCAAGGCCCAGGCCCGCAACGACTACTCCATCGCCAAGGAGGCCGTTGCCCAGGTCTTTCCGGCCATCGCGAAGATCGGGCGAGAGATCGAACCCATGGTACACAGCGCCAACAATAAGGAGCAGTTGGCCAAAATGTTGAAATCCGCGGAGCAGTATAGAACCGCCATTGAAAAGTACATGTCGGTAAACGACGAATTAATTAAAATCAGCGTGCTACGCGGACAGACCGGTGAAAAAGCTTTGGAGTTGGGCAAGAGCCTGAATGCGGCGGCCGCTGAACAAACCGCCAACATCGCCAACGAGGCTTCGGCCGATTTGGGTTCGGCTTCCACAACAGTCATATTCGGCCTGGTGGTGGCGCTGTTCATCGGCATTGCCCTGGCCATCCTTTTGACCCGCGTCATCATCAAGCCGGTGGTTCAGGCCGTGGGCGTGGCCAACGAGTTGAGCAATGGCAATTTGAATCTGACCATAAATGTGGACGGCAACGATGAGATGGGCATGCTGCTCACCGCCATGAAGAACATGGTGGAGAAGTTGAGAAGCATTGTCGCCGATGTCCAGACCGCGGCCGATAACGTGGCTTCGGGCAGCCAGGAGTTGAGCGCCAGCTCCGAAGAGATGAGCCAGGGCGCCACCGAGCAGGCCGCCTCGGCCGAGGAAGCCTCTTCTTCCATGGAGCAGATGGCGGCCAATATCAAGCAGAACGCTGACAATGCCACCCAGACCGAGAAAATCGCCCTGAAGTCGGCCGAGGACGCCGTGGCCGGCGGCAAGGCCGTGGCTGAAACCGTCACCGCCATGAAGCAGATCGCCCAGAAGATCTCCATCATCGAGGAGATCGCCCGCCAGACCGACCTGTTGGCCCTGAACGCGGCCATTGAGGCAGCCCGGGCCGGCGAGCATGGCAAGGGCTTTGCCGTGGTGGCTTCGGAAGTACGCAAACTGGCCGAGCGCAGCCAGACCGCGGCTGGCGAAATCAGCCGCCTGTCCGGTACCAGCGTAGAGGTAGCCGAAAAAGCCGGAGAGATGCTCTCCCGCATGGTGCCAGATATCCAGAAGACCGCCGAACTGGTCCAGGAGATCAGCGCGGCCAGCAACGAGCAGAACACCGGCGCCGAGCAGGTCAACAAGGCCATCCAGCAACTCGATCAAGTGATTCAGCAAAATGCTTCGGCTTCCGAGGAGATGGCTTCTACTTCCGAAGAACTCTCCAGCCAGGCCGAGCAGTTGCAGGATACCATCGCCTTCTTCAAGCTCGACACCCAGGCCGGTCAAGGCGCCAAGCGAGCCAAAGCCCGCGCCAAGGGCGCGGTCCACAAAGCACCGGCCACTGAATTGCACCACCATTTTCAAAAAATGCAGCCCAAGGCCGCCAATGGCAACGGCCACGGGACCGTTAAGGAGCTGCCGGCCGGCGTCACCCTGCACATGAGCAAAGGAGGCAGTGGCGAGGATTTGGATTCAGAGTTCGAAAGATTTTAAGTCGGTGCACTGGCGAATGGTCGAATCGCCGGGGGGTATGGCCCCCCGGCGAAAATATTGAGTCGGCTGTCCACCAACCGGATAATGGCAAACATAAAGGAGATTGAAGGCAATGGGTATCATGAATTGGAAACAGAATGAAGAAAAATTGGCGGTCGCCACCCAGCGCATCCGTGAACTGGAAGCGGCGGTCGCCGCCAAGGATGCGGCTTTGAATGGTTGCTGCGGCGATATTTCCAACCTGGTCCGGGCGGTTTCCGATGGCAAGCTGGAGGAGCGCCTGAATGCTTCTTCCTATGGCAGTGGGTGGGCCAAATTGGCCGAAGAAGTCAATGGGCTGATCGCTGCTTTTGACGGCCCCATCAACATCACGTCCCAGTATATCGACCGTATTGCCAAGGGCGATTTGCCGCCCAAGATCACCGATACCTATCGCGGCGATTTCAATACCATTAAGAACAATCTCAATCGCTGCGTCGATACGCTCGGCGCCTTCATGGACGAGATGAAGAAGATGAGCAGCGAGCACAATGCCGGCGATATCGATGTAATGATCCCGGAAGAAAAGTTTGAAGGCATGTACAAGATCATGACCAAAGGGGTCAATGACATGGTCAAGGGCCATATCAGCGTGAAGAAGAAAGCCATGGCCTGCATCGCTGAATTCAGTAAAGGTAACTTCGACGCAAAATTGGAGCAATTCCCCGGCAAAAAAGCCTTCATCAATGAAAATATCGAAGGCCTGCGGGGCAACATCAAGCGCTTCATCGGCGACATGGCCCATATGTCCCAGGAGCATGAAGCCGGCGATATCGATGTGGTCATGCCGGCCGATACTTACCAGGGCGCTTTCCAAGTGATGGCCAAGGGCGTCAATGACATGGTCAAAGGCCACATCAGCGTGAAGAAAAAAGCCATGGCCTGCATCGCCGAGTTCGGCAAGGGCAACTTCGACGCCGAACTGGAGAAGTTCCCCGGCAAGAAAGCCTTCATCAACGACACGGTGGAAGCCGTGCGCGGCAACATCAAGAACTTCATCAAAGACATGGCGGAGATGAGCCACCAGCACGACCTGGGCGATATCGATGTGATGATGCCCACCGACAAATACATAGGCGCCTTCCATGTCATGGCCAAGGGTGCTAACGACATGGTCAAGGGCCATATCAGCGTGAAGAAAAAAGCCATGGCCTGCATCGCCGAATTCGGCAAAGGCAACTTCGACGCCGAGCTGGAGAAGTTCCCTGGCAAAAAAGCCTTTATCAATGACACCATCGAAGCCGTGCGGCTCAACTTGAAGAATTTCGGCAATGAGGTCAACAGCCTCATCGACGCCACCAAAGACGGCAAGCTGGAGGTGCGCGGGGATGCCGCCGCTTACCAAGGTGACTGGAACAAGCTGGTGACCGGCGTCAACGAACTCATCGATGCCTTTGTCCATCCCATCCGGGTCACGGCCGACTATGTGGATCGCATCTCCAAGGGCAACATGCCGCCGCTGATCACCGAAGAGTATCGCGGTGATTTCAACAAGATCAAACAAAACCTCAATATGCTCATTGATGCCACCAACGGCATTACCACCGCAGCCAAGGAGATTGCCGGCGGCAATCTAACCGTCAACTTAAAAGAACGTTCCAGCGAAGATGAGCTGATGCACACCCTGTCGGATATGGTGAAAAAATTGAGCGAAGTGGTCAGCGAGATTCAATCCGCGGCCGACAATGTCGCCTCGGGCAGTCAAGAGCTCAGTTCCAGCAGTGAAGAGATGAGCCAGGGCGCCACCGAACAGGCGGCTTCGGCCGAAGAGGCTTCTTCTTCCATGGAGCAGATGGCGGCCAATATCAAGCAGAACGCCGACAATGCCCAGCAGACCGAGAAGATCGCTTTGAAAGCGTCCGAGGATGCCGAAGCCGGCGGCAAAGCCGTGGCCGAGACGGTATCGGCCATGAAGGAGATTGCCCAGAAGATCTCCATCATCGAAGAAATTGCCCGCCAGACCGATCTGCTGGCCTTGAATGCAGCCATCGAAGCAGCCCGGGCCGGCGAGCACGGCAAGGGGTTTGCCGTGGTGGCATCGGAAGTACGCAAGCTGGCCGAGCGCAGTCAGATGGCGGCCGGTGAGATTAGCCGCTTGTCCGGCACCAGCGTGGAGGTGGCCGAAAAAGCGGGCGGAATGCTGGCCCGAATTCTGCCGGACATTCAAAAGACCGCCGAGCTGGTCCAGGAGATCAGCGCGGCCAGCATCGAGCAGAACACCGGCGCCGATCAGGTCAACAAGGCCATCCAGCAACTGGACCAGGTGATCCAGCAAAATGCCTCGGCCTCCGAGGAGATGGCGTCTACTTCCGAAGAGTTGTCCAGCCAGGCCGAACGTCTGCAAGAGACCATTGCCTACTTCAAAGTCGATTCCCACCGCCAGGCGGCCCATATGCAAACATCCACCGGAGCGATGCCGAAAAGCAGGAAGGTCTCAAAATCTTCCGGTTCACTCAAACCAAAGTCAGTGCACTATGGGGTCTCCGAGAAGAAGAATGGTGGCGGCAATGGCCGTATGGTCAAACCGGATTCACTGCCGAGCGGTGTGGCCTTGCACATGAGCAAGCCGGGCAATGGCGAGGATTTGGACACGGAGTTTGAACGATTTTAGTGCCGTCGAATGGTTGGTTGCAAAGATAAACGCTGAATGCTTTCAGGCATCAAAACGAATCAACCAGACAACGAATCAACCAATTAATGAAAGGAGCCTACCATGGCCAATATCAGCAGTAAAACCATGCTCCATCAATATCTGACGTTTAAACTGGGCAACGAAATGTTCGCCATCGATGTCTCCCAGGTGCGCGAAATCCTGGACGTGACCACCATCACCAAAGTGCCCCGGGCGCCGGAGTTCATGCGCGGCGTGATCAACGTGCGCGGCAGCGTGGTGCCGGTGGTGGATCTGCGCCTGAAATTCGATATGCCCAAGACCGAGCAGACCGTGGATACCCGTATCGTGGTGATGGAGATTGCCTTGGACGGCGAGTTGACCATCATCGGCACCCTGGCCGATGCCGTGCACAATGTCATGGACATTGAGCCCTCGGGCATCGAGCCGGCTCCCAAGGTGGGCGCCAAGTGGAACACCGACTTCATCAAGGGCATCGGCAAACACCAGGATCAGTTCATTATCATTCTCAACGTGGACCGCATCTTCTCGGCCGATGAACTGGCCATGGTGCGCCAGGACGACAGTGGGCAAGACATGAAGGCGGCCTAAGCATTTTTACGATCTCAATCCCCTTTCTCCCGCTGGGGAGCGCGGGAGAAAGGGAAATCCCAAAATGCCCCCGGAAATTGAAAAATCCTGAGCCTAACTGCCTTTGGCAGCTCACTGCAGCCTGACGAGTGCCTTTCAAAGCGCCCCATTTGACATCAATTGCTCATTGTTTCATTTATAACTCGATTCACTGCAAGCTATCTCAGGTGGCCTGTCTGCTCTCTTTTCCGCAAACCGCTGAACTCGAATTCCGGCCCTTGAAAAGATTCCCGACAATTACTCCATGTACGTTACCCGCATGGACAAAGTCTTTGCAAAAAATGTCAAAGGAAAGCTCGATTATAGTGTCGGCACCGGCCTTTACGGCGGCCAGCCTTCGCGACGATAACGGTGATATCGTTGGAGGTTGCCGATGGGGGTGCGCAGTCCCAGGCTGATACCCACGATATTGGCTGGTCGGACGGTGTTCTCATAAGCTGAGAGCAGGCGTATGGAAAAGAGGCATAGTCCGCCTCACCTAACCATCGTGACTGACGCCCCTCCTTGTGTGGATGTGCTTTTGTGGTATAGATAATTATAGTGCCGGCGGATGACCACCTTTCCTTTGAGCAAACTCTCACCCCGTAAGCGCCCACTGTGAGTCGCACCGGCAGCGGTAGCCAATGGTTGGAGGCCCATTAATGCCTTATAAAGGCCGTTTCAGCATTTTTTTCGTAACCTGGGCTCGAGGTTAACAATGGCTGACCCCATGTCATTCTATGAAGCCCACAAAGGGATCATCTTGTTCCTGGGAGCGGCCTTTTTCGCCTTGATGGGCGCCGCGGCCGCCCGTATCTTCACCCGGCTTCATCGTAAAAATTCCCATGGAAACGATGTCCTGAACCGTTTGTTGCTGGAGCAAGCCAACGCCATTGTCTGGACCGTGGACCGCGATATGCGTTTCACCTCATCCCGGGGTGCGGGCCTGGCCAAGCTCGGTCTGACCCAAGATCAGGTGGTCGGCCAGTCGGTGACCCAATTTTTCGAATCTGATCCAAACTATTCCCATCAGATCGCCATCGACCGCATTGCCCAGGCCCTGTCAGGAAAATCAGCCCAATATGAAGAGCAATACCGTGGCATGTATTGGGAAAGCCATCTCGACCCGCTGCGCGACAAGCATGGGAACATCGTAGGCTGCGTGGCGGTGTCGCAAGATGTTACCGAGCGGAAATTGGCTGAAGAACGTCTGCGGGCCAGTGAATTGAAATTTAAAAACATCATCAATGCCTCGCCCATGGGCATCCACCGCTATGAGTTGACAGCGGACGACCGCCTCATCTTCATCGGCGCCAATCCGGCCTCGGACCGGTTGCTGGGGGTCAGTCATGAACAGTTTCTCGGCAAGACCATTGAAGAGGCCTTCCCGGCCCTGACCGCCACCGAGGTCCCCGCGCGCTATCGCGAGGCGGCCAGAAACGGTAAGGTCTGGCAGACCGAACAGATCGATTACAATGAAGGACGCATCCGGGGCGCTTTCGAAGTGGTGGCCTTTCAGACCGAGCCAGGCAAGATGGCGGCCCTTTTCAATGATATCACGGCCCGCAAACAAGCCGAAATGGCCCTCAGGCAGAGCGAAGAGTGGCTCAAAACCTTGATCGAGCAAGCGCCCGACGCCTTCTTTGTGCATGACCACAACGGCCGCATCATGCAAGTCAATGAAGCCGCGTGCCAGTTTCTTGGATATCGCCGCGACGAGCTGATCGGCATGTCGGTTTTGGATGTGGAGCAAAATGTCGCCACAGAGCAGGCCGTTGAGCTGTGGAAAAAGATCATCGGCGGCCAGGTGTTATCGGTCGAAGGGTCGTTTAAACGTAAAAATGGCACCGTTTTCCCGGCGGAAGTGCGGATTTCCGCCATCCAGATGGGCAGCCAGACTCTACTCTTTGGATTTGCGCGCGATATTTCCGAGCGCAAGGAGATGGAAAAAGAAAAAGAAAAACTCCATACCCAGATGGTCCAGATTCAGAAGATGGAAGCCATCGGCACGCTCGCCGGCGGCATTGCCCACGACTTCAACAACCTGATGATGGGCATCCAGGGCCGGGCCTCTCTGATGGCGGCCGATCTGGAGCGCACCCACACCAGCTTTGAGCATATTCAGGCCATCATGGAATATACCCGCAGCGCCGCCGACTTGACCAAACAGCTTCTGGGCGTAGCCAGCGGCGGCAAATACGAAGTCAAACCCATTGATCTCAATCAGGTGGCCTTTGCCAGCATCAAAATGTTCGGCCGCACCCAGAAAGGCATCCGCATCCATACCAAGCTGCATGAGCCGGCCCCGGTGGTGCTGGCCGACCGCGGCCAGATCGAACAGGTGCTGCTGAATATGTATGTCAATGCCTGGCAGGCTATGCCGAACGGCGGCGATATCTTCTTGGAAACCACGGTCGTACTGTTGGAAGAAGCGTTTTGCGCCACCCATGGTTGCCAGCCCGGACGCCATGCCCTGATTTCAGTGACGGATACCGGCATTGGCATGGACAGTGCCACGCTCCAGCGCATCTTCGATCCTTTTTTTACTACCAAAGAAAAAGGCCGGGGTACCGGCCTCGGGCTGGCTTCGGCCTATGGCATCATCAAGAACCACGCGGGTGTGATCACCGTCTACAGCGAAGTCGGCCAGGGCACGACCTTTAATATCTACCTCCCATTATCAGACCAGAAGGTGGCCCGGGAGATTTCACTTGAGGAGCAACTGGTCAAAGGCACGGAAACCATATTACTGGTGGATGATGAAACCATGATCACCCAGGTTGGCGCGGCCATGCTCGGCCGCTTGGGTTACCGCCCCGTGGCAGTCAACAGCGGCGAGGAAGCGTTGACGGCCCTGCGCCAAAATACTACCCCCATCCACATGGTAATTCTCGATATGATCATGCCAGGCATGGATGGCAACGAAGCTTTTGACCAGATCCGGGCCCTGCGGCCGAACATTCCGGTGATGCTCTCCAGCGGGTATGCTCTCAATAACAAAGCCAACGAGATTATGCGCAAGGGATGCAACGGATTTATCCAAAAACCCTTCAGTCTGCCTGAGCTATCCCACAAAATCAGAAGTATATTGGATCAACGCAAAGCCTCCTAAACACAAACGGGGTTGCCCCCAGGCAACCCCATTCGCCTAATTCGCACACAAATCTACTCCCCTCAGCCCTTCACCCTTAGCCCCTAAGTCCCTCAGTCCCTAAGTCCCTTTGTACCTTTGTCCCTCAGTCCCTTTGTGCCTTTGTCCCTCAGATCCTGGACAACCTATCACGTCGAACGCAATTCTTTACCCATGCCTGCCTTGGCTCGCATGCGCACCTTATTGGGCGTCTTGGGATTACGATCAATCAGCCAATTGGCGATTAACGGCGCCAGATCTTTTTGGGTCTTTGAGCTGACATAGACGCCAATATGACCGACGGGGAAGCATTTATTGGTAAAATCCTTGGAAGAAGTATATTGCTCGAAGGCCTTGGAAGAACAAGGTGGCACCAAATGGTCGTGCTCCGCGAAGATATTGAGCACCGGCATATCGATCTTTTTTAAATCCACCATGCGGCCGCCGATATTCAATTGGCCCTTGATCAAATTGTTCTTCTTATATAATTCATTGACAAATTTCCGGAATGCTTCTCCGGCCTGGTCCGGACTATCGAAGATCCATTTCTCCATGCGCAGAAAATTTTCGATGATGGCCGGGTTTTCAGCGCTCTCCAACAAGCCCACATATTTGTCCATCATCAATTGATAGGGCTTGAGCATCAGGAAGACCAGGTTCATCAGATCTCCCGAGATATTGCCCAGAGCATCGACCATGACGTCGGCATCCAGGTAGCGGGCCCAGATATTGAGCAACCCATCGTCGGTATGAAAGTCGATGGGGGCCACCATGGTAATCAAGTTGCGCACCTTTTCCGGATAGAGCGCGGCATAAATGGCGGCAAACGTCCCGCCCTGGCAAACCCCCATGAGATTGACGCGCTCCACGCTTTTTTCGGAACGGATATACTCCACGCAATCATCAATATACATATCGATGTAGTCATCCATGGTGACATAGCGCTCGGCCCGCGAGGGATAGCCCCAGACGATCATATAGATATCGATGCCCAGGGTCAGCAGGTTTCGGATCAGGCTTTTTCCTTCCTCGAGATCCATCATGGTCTCGCGATTCACCAGGGCATAATTGATCAGCAAGGGCACCGGGCACCGAATGGCCCGCGGCGATTTGAAATGATAGAGGCTCACAATATCTTCTTGAAACACCAGCTCCTTGGGGGCGGTGGCGATATCGACCTTTTGCTGTTTCAACAGGGTATCGGTGATATTGAAGAGCCGATGGGAGTATTGCTCCATCTCCTTAAAATAGCTCAAGGCGTTTTTTTCAAATGGCAGTTGCATCATGAAGCCTCCTTGCTTTGATGGCGCGCCAGCTTTTGCTGCAGGGCGGATATGGTTTTTTGCTGGGCGTGGACTTTACGGCGCAGGTCCTGAATGGCCATGGCCATTTGATCATGATCCCGCCCGGAGGGGATAGACATGGCTTCACACCATTTGGCGGTCAAATCATTCATCTGCTTTTTGAACCGGAACATGCAATTCAATACTTCCCCCATGGTGTTGCAAAAATCGGGTTGTTTAAAGAGCCGATGAAATGTCTTCTCATTGGTGGTCAACCAGATCTTATAGATCTCGCGCATTGCTTCCGGCGTCATCTCCTTGAGGTCCAACTGATGTATCCGGTCAAAGACCTCTTTAAAGGCCTCTATTTCGGTATTATACAGATATTGGTACAAATACGGCAGCGATGACATCAGCTGCGCGAATTCGGCAAAGGTCCCCGTGATCTTCTCCGTATGCTGCTTGGTCAATCCGAGGGCCGGCATCCGCAGAAACTTGCCCAAGGTTTCATTATAGAGCTCCTTCCAGAGGCTCAATCTTTCATCCAAAGCCTCCAGATCTCCTTTGGCCAGTTTTTCGGACTGCTCATTCCATTGGGGCAAGGCCGCCAGCCAATGGTTCCAGACGGGCTCATGGGCCGTCTGGCTCATTTGAGTCATATGCAGCCAAAATGAGAAGATTTCTTCCGCTTGCTGGGACAGCGGCGACTCTTCTTCCTTAAAGATATTCTTGTAGCGTTCGATCCACTTATTAATAATTTCCTTTGATTGAGCGCTATCGCCATTGCCTTGATAGAGTTTGGGTAAATCCTGAATGGTAGAATTCCAAAATTGATTTAACTGGCTCATTAAATGGCCGGCATTCAGAAGCCGCGCGAAAAAGGCGGACTCTTTTGCTTCTTCGCCTTGCGCCATGATTTTCGCCATCATCTCATTCAACAGTACTTGCCAGTCCTGCGGCGGTTCCGCCTCCTGTTGTGATTTAGGGCCGTATTCATCCGCCCATTGGACTTCGGATTCCTTTTCCGCTTCCCCTTGCGTGGGGGGAAGATCATTCACGCCTCCGGTCATCGTCATATGCCTCCTCCTCTCTTTGAAACGTTTTGGATTTGGTTGGATTGCTTTTTAAGGTATCGCATATCTTTCATATGCTTCGACCTGTCATCATGAAATTTCAACACCTCAGAAGAGAATCGATCTCTTCCGCCTTTACTTCCTTAAGAGATGGACGGGCTCGTTTGGCCTGGGAGCGGGGAAAAATAGTGCGCCGCCAGCAGCCCTTATCCGCGCCCGCTGTCGCAACTCTTTTATAATTCTAATTAGTTAGAAGCCAATTAGGATCAATTCATCCCTATGCCATGCAAGCCCGGACAGAAACCTTCTCATGTTCTCTTTTTGAAAAACACCCGTTCTTTCATCAAGATCAAGACATGATCTGGAAATGCCCGTGTCCTCTGAGGCAGAAACAATTCAAGTAAAGGATGCGAACCAACCCTTGCGATGTCTGCCGTGCCGAATGTCAAAATTGAGATGATCAGGAGTGGAAATGAATGAAAAGCGCCGAACTCGAACTCAGTGTTCTCGTCTTACTTGAAATCGGAATTAAAAGTCAAGGGGGTATTCCGTTATCTCCTATCTTTTTGTGCAAAAAGTACTACAGGTTTTCTGATTGACAACCCTTTTGATAATCGTTTATCGTCGATTTACGATTTTACCTCATATTTGGAGCTTCGTGTGGGACCCAAAACCAAAACCATTTTAAATGCCGAACGATTTGCCTCAATTTGCAAAGCCCTGGCGCATCCGGCCAGGGTGCGGATTGTGGATCACCTTAACCAGTTAAATCAGTGTATTTGTGGTCAGATTGTGGAGGTGCTGCCACTGGCCCAATCCACGGTCAGCCAGCATTTAAAGATCTTGAAGGAAGCGGGCCTGGTCAAGGACGCCATTGATGGCCCCCGAACCTGTTACTGCCTCGACCGGCAGGTCATTGAGGAGTTCAGGTCCATGGCCGCTCAGTTCGGCCAAGGAGGTGCGCCCAATGAATGATCTTTTGAATGATCTTTCTAAACACACCTGCGGCTGTACCTTGGGGGGCGCCGAATCCCAGGACCATGGCCCTGGGTTGGAAATGCTGCCGATTTACCGGCCTTCGATCAAAGATGAACCCTGTTGTGGGCCACCGGCCGGGCCACCCAGCAACCCCTTTGAACGGCCGGGGTACACACTGTGCGGTTTTGTGGAGGGCTTTGTCCATACACCCGCGGGTCCTGTCCCTAAGATCAAAACGCGACTGGAGCGGTCCGACCGTCTCGGGACCCTTAGCGTGCGGCTGGGCTATGGCCGCAGCAACTATAAAGTAGCGCCTGGACTTTACGCGGTGGGCCAGCCAGACCATGACTCTCCAGTGTTGGTGACGGCCAACTACAAGTTGAGCTTCGATCATTTGCGCGCCTCTCTGACAGAGGTCAATGCCTGGTTGCTGATTCTAGACACCCGGGGCATCAATGTATGGTGCGCGGCTGGCAAGGGCAGCTTCGGCACCGACGAGCTCGTGCAACGGGTCAAACAGACCCAATTGGATCGGGTGGTGCGCCACCGCCGCTTGATCCTGCCCCAACTCGGCGCCACGGGCGTGGCCGGCGGCCGGGTGAAGAAAGAATGTGGATTTGAGGTGGTGTGGGGACCGATCCGGGCCTCAGACCTTAGCGCGTTTCTATCCAGCGGCCTGAAAGCCGATGGCGCCATGCGCCGGATTACTTTTTCCCTGACCGAACGCCTGGTGCTGGTGCCGGTGGAAATTACGCTGCTGCGCAAATATCTTTGGCGAACCCTGGCCGCCATTGCGGTGATTTCCGGCATCGGCCCCTCCATCTTTTCGTTTGGGGCCGCCTGGCAACGCGGACTTCTGGCGGTCGAGGCCACCTTGACCGGCATCTTCGCCGGGTGTGTGCTGGTGCCGGCCCTGCTGCCATGGGTTCCGGGCCGGAGCTTCGCGATTAAAGGCATGCTGGCCGGAGGGTTTGCCGGAGGGGCGCTGGCGGCCGGATTATGGGGCACACCGCTGCTGACCCGGTGGTCTGCCCTGGCCCTGGTGTTGCTCACCATGGCCTTGAGTTCCTTCCTGGCCATGAATTTTACGGGGTCCACTCCTTTTACTTCACCATCGGGAGTAGAAAAAGAGATGCGCCGCTATATGCCCGTGCAGGCCTTAGCGGCCTTGGCGGCGGCGCTGATATGGGTGACCAGCGCGTTCATTGGAGTATAAAGACAATAAGATGGAGTAAACCTCATGAAAACCTTGCGTTATCTGGATAATGTCGTCACCCTGACCCTGGATGCAAGCAAGTGCGTAGGCTGCGCGATCTGCACCGAAGTATGCCCTCACGGCGTTCTGGCCATGGATCATCGCAAGGCCCAGATCGTGGATCGAGATGGGTGTATGGAATGCGGGGCGTGCGCTAAGAATTGTCCCACTGAAGCGATCACCGTGACGCCGGGAGTGGGCTGCGCCAGCTACATCATTCAAACCTGGATTAAAGGCAAGGAAAAAGCCTCCTGCGGCGGTTCGGGGTGTTGCTGATTTCAGGCATCGGCCAACCATGATGGTATTTTTTTAAAACACCTGATATTATCACTTCTCACATTGCTGCTATTGGCAATGTCCCATATACTTGCCGCGAACATAAAACAATGGCTGGCGGGGGCTCCATGAAGGTTCTAGTGGTGGAAGATGATATCAAGATCGCTTCCTTTGTAGAAAAGGGGTTGCGCGAAGCCGGGTTTGTGGTGGATCGCACCGAGGATAGCGAGCAGGCCCTGCAATTGACCAAAGAGATCAAGTATAATGTGGCCATTATTGATATCATGTTGCCCAAATTCGACGGATTAAGCCTCATCGATCTGCTGCGGCGGCGGGGCAACGACATGCCGATTCTGGTCCTCAGCGCCAAACACACCGTGGATGACCGCATCAAGGGTCTGGAACAGGGCGCCGATGATTACATGGTCAAGCCGTTTATCTTCGCGGAACTGCTGGCGCGGGTAAACGCCCTGGTCCGCCGCTCGGCCAAGCCGGTGGAAGCCAACCGCGTGACCTGTGGTGATCTGGTGGTGGATCTGCGTGAGCGCAAAGTCCGGCGGGGCACGCAAATCGTCGATTTACAACCCAAGGAGTACACCTTGCTGGAGTATTTGCTGCGCCACCGCGGGCGCACGGTCTCCAAGACCATGATCCTGGAGCATGTATGGGATCTGCATTTCGATCCCCAAACCAATGTGG
This sequence comes from Deltaproteobacteria bacterium, assembly GCA_021824175.1. GTDB lineage: Bacteria > Desulfobacterota > Desulfobacteria > Desulfobacterales > Desulfosarcinaceae > Desulfatitalea. The sequence goes on along the minus strand of JAKALP010000004.1, from coordinate 66,667 downwards.
TGGATGTGCTGGTATGCCGGCTGCGCAATAAGATCGACAAAAACTTCACTCAAAAACTGATTCAAACCATTCGCGGGATCGGCTATGTCATTGATGCCACGGATTCCCAACATCAGTAAAACCATTGGTTTTAAAATCGCCGCCGCGTACTCTCTGCTGCTGACCTTCAGCTTCGTGGGATTGAACGTTTTCGCCTACCTGTTTCTGGAAACCACCCTGGCCCGCCAGAGCCGGCGCATGATCGCCGGAGAAGTGGAGAGCCTGCAGGAACAATATCGCATCGGCGGACGGGCGGCCTTTGACCACAAGGCCCTGGAAAACGACAGCCTGCGCAAAAACAACCCTTTCTTTACCAGGGCCATATCATCGCCGCGGCGGCCCGGGCGTGTCTTCTTCCCCCAATACTGGAAAGATTTCGACCTCACCGCGCTGGAAGATTTTCCGGGCCAAACCGCCGATCAATGGATTTCGTTCCCCAATCGCGATCACACCTATGCCCTGGAAATCTATACGGCCGGCCACTCTGACGGCACTCTCTTTCAGGTGGGTATCAGCACCGAAGATCGCTTGGCCATCCTGCGGCGCTATAAAGAGAGCTTCCTGGTGGTGTCCGCCCCCCTGATTTTGCTGGCGGTCGGCGGCGGCGCCTTTCTCTCCCGGCGCGCCTTGAGGCCATTGCGTAACCTGATCGAGACCGTGGTTTCCATCGAAGCCGGGAAGATGGATGCCCGCGTCCCGGTTAGCCGCACCGGCGATGAACTCGATGAGCTGGGGCGCCTTTTCAACCGCATGATTGAAAAAATCAACCAGTTGATTCAAGGTATGAGAGCTTCGCTGGACAGCGTGGCCCACGATCTGCGCACGCCCATGACCCACTTCCGCAATATCGCTGAAACCGCCCTGCAACAGGAACAATCGCTGCCGGCCTTTCGCGAAGCGCTTCAAGAATGCATGGATGAATCGGACCGCATTCTACGCATGCTGCACATGCTCATGGACATCTCCGAAGCCCAGGCCGGCACCATGCGCCTTGACATTAAGCCAATGGACCTGGTGCCGGTGGCGGAAAGCATGGCCGACATGTACCGTTATGTCGGCGAGGAGCGGGGGATACGAATCGAAACCCACCTTCCGCCTGACGCCATGCTGGAAGCGGATGCTGATCGCATCGGTCAGGCGCTGGCCAATCTGCTGGACAATGCCGTAAAATTCACCCCGCCGGAGGGGCTGGTGCGGGTAATTATCCACAAAGAGCCGGACCATATCCTGATGCAGGTATCCGACTCAGGCGCTGGAATCCCCTCTGAGGAGATTCATCGGATCTGGGACCGGTTGTTTCGGGGCGCCCAGGCCACCCATCAGGGGTTGGGACTGGGCTTAAGCATGGTCAAGGCCGTGGTGGAAGCTCACGAAGGAGAAATCCGGGCCCAGAGCACTCCCGGGGTCGGCTCCATTTTCACGGTACAGCTGCCCCGGCGGCACCATCGCTGAAATCCGCCCTCGCCTTTTTAACCGGTGGTGCATTTGACACTCTCCAATCGATTCCCTGGTCAAGGATAGCATCTTTGCCTAGAAACATTTCAAAACTGTAATGTTTCTGAAATGTTCATGTAATGTTTTGTATGCTATCAACAGGGCCACTCAGGGCTTCAAAGCAAAAACTTATGCATGGCCCATCAGCCCGCAACCCGCGGTCGAATTCTTTTAATGGAAAGGATCTCATATGGCGCTCATTCTCGGTTCAGTATTAATCACACTGTCGGTCCTGCTGTTTTGCGTCGTCATGCTTGCATTTCGCAATCCCCAACAACCTTTCTGGGCGTCTGACGCCTGGGTAGGCAACTTCCACAGCATCCTCATAATTGCATTCGGACTGGCCGGCATTTTGACCATCGGATTCACCCTTATGAATCCAGCCACCGACAGCTTCAATAAGATGGATATCACGATTGCGGCCGCGATCCTGGCCGGCATGGTCATTGGGGTTAAAATGATGGGGATCAAGAAACGCCTGGCGCAGTTTCAGAAACAAGCGTAATGGCTATTTACCGGTAACCGGCTTCTTGTTGCGCTCCATATCCTGGGCACAGCAAGCGCCCCACCTCTTCTCAATCGATAAATTTGGTTTGGCAAAGTTCGAGGCTCGACCCTTCCACAAAAACGGATGGAGGACGAGCCTCGATCTTTTTTTTTAATCGTCAGACCCACCTTTCCAATCTGTAAGCCCCGTGCAAGGCGCGTGTAATACTCCCCGTGCTATACTACTTCTCTCAATGGGAGAGCTCCGGCCAACCATGAATCACCTCAATGGAGCCGTCCCGCATCATCAGAACAAATGGAGGAAGGGAGTAGTTATGGCGCTTGTCATTGGAGCAATTTTTATCTCATTGTCGGTCTTTGCATATTGTATTGTGCTGCTGGCGTTTCGCAACCCACAACAGCCATCCTGGGCATCGGACAATTGGATCGGCAATTGCCACAGCATCATTATTTTAAGCTTGGGACTAGGCGGGGTCCTGACCTGGTGTTCGATCATCTTCCGATCGTTAGGCAACACCATCTCCAGCATGCACATCATCGTCACGGCATGCATCCTGGTGGCGACCTTTATCGGCGTTAAGGCCATGCGGATTGGGAAGAAACTGGCTGAGTACGAACGACAAACGGGCCCACGGCCCACGGCAAACCGTTCCCAAACCGTCGGTCTGACACCAAGTTCGTCTAAAATACCTGCCTAACGCTTGGGGTAAATACTTCGGTGAGGTATCGCCCTGGTAAGCATTTCCACACCAAAGACACAGAGCGCTCAGTGATAGATGTTTTGCTCTACTTCTACTCTGGGGTCTCTGTGTTCTCGTGGTGTGAATCTTAGGGAAGCGGCAAGAGCAATCAGCGCCGTCATCTATTCTGTTGTGGCGGGGCTTCGGTGGTGTCCTCTCGTTTGCAGGCCGGCATCGTGCCCCGCGAACAAATTGAGGTTATTTTACCCCGCCCGGTTCTGGAAATGATCCTGGCGATATCAAATCGCCAGTGCCATGAATCGGCAGGGTCACCGTAATGCAGGCCCCTTTTCCTTCCTCGCTTTTGACTACGATATCGCCCTTCAAGCGTTTTACGATCCCATAGCAAATATAAAGCCCCAACCCAGTCCCCTTGCCTACTGGCTTGGTGGTAAAAAAGGGTTCGAAAAGTCGATCTTTGACTGCTTCTGGGACGCCTGGGCCGGTATCCTTGACCTCAACAATAATCCAATCGCCCCGGCCCTCGGCACTAATCATAATTTGCCCGTTCTTCTCGCCAATGGCATCCACGGCGTTGTCCACCAGATTGCGCATAACCTGAAGCATTTCAGTGGCGGCGGCCACGATCGGGGGAATAGACGGCGCTACATGCGTAACTACGGTGATGTTCGTTCGCTTGGTATAATTGAAAGTCTCGAGGACTTCTTTGATGACCTCGCCGATTTCGACCTTTTCTGCTTCTTCCTTATCCCTGCTGCGAGCGAAACTCAGCAGCTTGGCCGTTATATCTTTGCACCGCAGGCAATGGACTTCGATGAGCTTGAGCGATTCGGCAATCTCCGCCAAGTTCGGGCTGATCTTCATGGCCTCGTCGTCGGCCAGCAAATCCTTGATCCACCCCGCGGCTTCCCGTATGGCCGCCAGGGGATTATTGATTTCGTGCGCAACGCCCACGGCCAATTCTCCAAGGGATGCCATACGCAAGAAACTCCTCAGCCTTTGTTCCATGCGTTCTTTTTCCAGGATAAGTTTATTGGCGCGTGCTTCATTAAGCCTTCCAGTCAGCTTTTGGAAGTCCAATGGTTTTTCAAGCAAATCCATGGCGCCCAGTTTCATGGCCTCAATGCCTTTATCAAGGGTGGCATTGCCGGTCAAAAGAATCACCTGGGTTTCCGGGCGCAACTTTTTGATAGCTTTGAGCACCTCCAACCCATCCATCTGCGGCATGAGCAAATCTAAAATCACCGCATCGAAAGACTCTCGATCCAGCATTTCAATGGCTTTGGCGGGAGAGGTTGTTTGCGAGACCTCCATGCCGCGCAACACCATCTTCTCCGCCAGCGCAGCAATGAAGTCTTCCTCGTCATCCACCAACAAAATTTTCCCGGACATAAGCCACCCTTTCTAAATGCAAGTCCCCTTCTCCCCCGCGGCCTTCAACAGGCAGGAGAGAAGGGGCTTTCACGTCCATTTACTACAAGGCCTCTCAAAAAAATGATTTGGGGCCAAAAGGCTTTTTTGAGAGGGCTTGTCAGTAGGGATCTTATTTTACTTTCTTGCCTTCCCAGGTCCCTTTAGCCTTCCCGGCAAAGTCCACATCACCGGACATCTTCTTGGGATCAGTTGGATCAACCTTGCCCGTATAAATCGCGGGGCCGGCTTTGGGATCAGTTACGAACTGGAAAGTAATTTCACCATTTTTTAAAGTACCAGTCAAGTCCGCCTCGCCGATGGACCCGGCGTAGTGGCCCGTGAGGTTCTCGCCTTTTTGCTCAAAAGACACCACCGGATTGCCGCTTCCTTTAGGGGTCTGAACCGTAAAAAACCATTTGCCGGTAATGTTGACTTCATCGGCGCAAGCCAACGTGGCTGAAGCCACCAAACCTATGACGACCAAACAAGCGACTACCAGACCAACTCTTTTCATTTTCTTCTCCCTTTCCTTTTTCTTATTGTGATTGTTTTGCCACCGCGGAGTTACCGCATCCATTGCACTTCATATATGCCTCTTCTGCTCTCGTAGCATCAGCACGCCGGCCATACAAATGAGGTAAAATACGGATATCGCCGTCATTACCGTAGTCAACCCCAAAGACTTCGCCGCTTGGCCCATAATCAGCGGAACGACAGTGGAAATCAGCCGACCGCTCGAAAACCCCGCGGCAACGCCCACCGCGCGAATGTGAACTGGAAACTGTTCCACCAGATAAGCAGAAAGAATTGCCCAGATGCCCGAAGCCACGATCCAGCCAATTGCCCCGAAAATATAAAACTGCCGGTCTCCCCACTCAACACCCAGCCATACATATAAGGTTACGGCCGATAGGAACGAGAAAACAGCCATGGCGATGCGTTTGCCGAACCGGTGCGCGCTGAAACCGCCCATAATATAACCCACGCAGGCAAACCCCTGAAGGATCATGAGAAAGGTGGAATACGCTTTAGGGCTCATGGCTCTTTCACGCGCCAGAATCGTGGGTAGAAAGGTATTCACCGACCAATAAGTGACCATCAAGGAGGTGCAAATCACCACTACCCAGAAAAAGGATCGGATATTTTCTTTTTTAAGAAGATCACCGTAACCAGCCGTTGCGACGGGCCTCCCCGCGGCAATGCCGTTTTTCCGTTCTTCGTGCATTTTCAGCCACAGGGGGGATTCCGGAATCGTATAGTGGATGTAAGCGGCCAGGAGCAGCGCCGATGTACCGGAGAAATAAAGAATGGGCCAGCCAAAGATAGGCGTCAGAAAATAAGAGATCAGAACAGTGACACCGTATCCCAGCGGCCAACCAAACATCATGAAAGAACTTATCTTTGCTCTTTGCTGGGGTTCCGCGAACTCCTGCAGAAGAGTTCCGGCCAGTGCCCATTCCGCGCCAAGTCCCAAGCCGGCCAGGAAACGCAGCGCAGCCAGTTGCATGTAGGTATGGCAGAATCCGGCCGCGCCGGTGAGCAGGCCGAACCAGGCAATGCACCATACCAAAGCTCTCTTGCGTCCGAACTTATCGGCAATGGGGCCAAAAATATAGCCGCCACAACTCATGCCAAGCAACATCCAGGTGGCCACGATACCGATTTGGGCAATCGTGAGGTCGGCCCAGGCATTTAACAGCAATGGGGCCGCCAGAGCAAAGACCATAATATCCATTCCGTCAAAGGCGTAACCGAGAATGGCAATCGTCAACACCTTCCCTCTATACTTTGCCGGATCAACTACCGCGCTCACTACTGAGTCATTTCGAGTCAACATCAACAAACCCCCCTTCCTTAGGCGCATGCTGTTCCTGTACAATTGTGAGACCGCAATAAGCCCGCTGCCGGTCTATAGTCTTGCCCTGTTTTTACTGCTCCCTTCATCCGGTGGTTTTTATAAAGTCGTGGATCACCTGTTTTGACACTCCAATCCCTCCCCCCCGGCTCGTAAAAAACAGGGTGGTCTCTTAAAGTTTAAATTTCACGCTGATCTCTTCTTTACTTTGATCGGAGCGTGCTTCGTGCTCTCTCCATTATCTTAATTTCTGAAGCCTTCCCCCGAGGGCTGGATAGAAATTAGCCGACCATATACTCAGCGCCGGGATTGCAAAATCAGATAATCCCTGATTTTTTTGTAGGTATTTTTCTTTCACTATGTAGGAATTATTCTGACACTCTGGAGAAGAAGAACAGGTCACGCAACCAAATTATGCTTGATCGCGTAATAGGTAAGTTCGGCGTTGCTTTTCATCTTCATTTTCAAGAGAATGCGCTCCCTGTAAGTGCTGATGGTCTTGATACTCAAAGACATCTCTTCCGCGACCTGCGACAACGTTTTACCGGAAGCGATCAGGATCATCACCTCGTATTCACGATCGGAGAGGCTGTGGTGGGAAGAGGGTTCGGCTTCCATAATAATGGCCAGCTTTTCCCCGAGGGTCGGGCTGACATATTTTCCGCCTTTGGTTATTTTTCGGATAGCTCTTATCAGATCATCGGGCGCGCTCTCTTTGTTCATATAGCCGGCGGCTCCTGCTCTTAAAGCCCTCACGGCGTATTGATCCTCGGGATGCATGCTGAGCATAAGGACCGGCAACGACGGGTATAAGCGCTTCAACTCCTTTAATGTATCCAGCCCGCCTCTGCCCGGCATGGTGATATCCAGCACGACCGCGTCCCATTGCTGGACACGAACAAGATCAAAGACTTCGGCGGCGTTCTGTGCCTCCCCAACCAACGCGACATCGGCTTCCCTTGAAAGGATCTGCTGGAGGCCCCTTCTCACGATGGGATGGTCATCGGCAATAAGGATTTTAAGCATTTGCCACGTCTGCCTTCTTGAAGGGTATTTTTACCACCACTTCGGTTCCCTTTCCTCTCCGGCCGGAAATGTGCGCCTCTCCTCCGAAAATAAGCGCCCGCTCGCGAATCCCCAGAAGTCCAAGTGATCCTGGGTCATGAATCTTTCGTTCGAAAATGCCTTTGCCGTTGTCTTTTACCGTCATCACAATGAAGTCATCGTCCATTTTGACGGTTATTGTCGCACGAGTGGCCTGAGCATGACGAATAATGTTGGTCAGCGTCTCCTGCAGGATACGAAACAGCGCCGTTGCAAGCTCTTGATTGAGGTCGCTGTCCTCCAAGGTGGACGAGAGCTCCGATTCGATGCCGGTTCTATTTTTAAAATCCTCTACTTGCCATTCAATGGCGGCCACCAGCCCAAGATCATCCAGTATTCCGGGCCTGAGCTCGGTGGCAATCTTTCGGACCAATTGAATCGTATCATCCACATCCCTTTCCATCACTCTCAGATCATTGGCCAGCGCCTCCTGAATGTTGGGCATTCTTCGCAAAAGGAGCGACACGCCCATCTTTAAACCGGTCAGCGTTTGGCCGAGCTGGTCATGAATCTCACGGGCAACCTTGGTCCTCTCTTCCTCTCTGATGGACTGAAGACGTGATGCGAGGGCCCGCAGATGTTCCGTTTCCTTACGGAGTTGCGTGGTTTTTGTCCCCACAACGACGGCTACGAGAAAAAATATCGCCAGGATAAAAAAGTCCCTTGGATTGCTCGGAATGAAGCCCAAGGCTGGAGGAACGAAATAATAGTCGAAGGCCAAAACACCTAAAATGGAAGCAAAGAAGGAGGGCCCTTTTCCCCAGCGGATGGCGCTGGTGAGTACGGGCAACAAATAGAGCAGGGGGATGTTTATGAGATCAAAAAAGGGAGTTAAGAAGTGACCGATGATCGTGATAGCCGTCACTAGCAAAAAAGTCCACAGGTAGGACTCGATGGATAGGTGTTTCATATACGGGTATCCGCTAATCCAAAACAGTTCAAAAACCGCCTGAACCCTCCTCTTTTTATACCCAAGCCGGACAAGCCGGAACCAAAAAGTTGAATACGATCAAAAACGATGTAAACAGTTGCCTGTTGTGGTTTCGCAAATGTCTTCTAAAAATTTGTGCGCAAAATGCATTCAATTTCACTGTTAAGGGACTAATCTATCATAACTCTAACTTTTCACAATTCTAACTTTGCTTTTTTGTAATGCATAATCTCAGGCGATAGCGCTTGCAAAAATTACAATAGGTTATCCTGTCCACGCGCCGGATCTCCTGAATCCGGGGTTAAAGCTCAGCCCCTGCCGCGCCGATAATATAGCAAATGGTCCCGGATTAAAGGAGGACTCCTATGATTAGTGTGACTTTACTGGATGGTACTGAAATTGTCATCAACTCAGAGCTGATTGAGCATATTAAAATTGAAGCGGACACCGTCGTCACCCTGACTAATGGGACCTCTTTCGTGGTGCGCGAGCAATGGCATGAATTGGTGGAAAGGGTGATCGCTTTCAAACAGCGCATCATTTCGGACCGAGCAACCTTGATGAGTGGCGGCCTGCCGTCGACCCGAAATTGATAGTCATTATGAACCTCACATCGATCATAGGCCTGGGGCTGGGTATTCTGGCTGTTTTCGGCGGCGCCTTGCTCGAAGGGATTCACTTGCACTCGATCCTGCAGGGGACGGCGGCGATTATTGTCCTCGGCGGGACATTTGGCGCCACGCTTCTCTCCTTTCCCTTTAAGATCATTGTGTCCGCGTGCAAATCGATGAAAAAGGCGATGATTGACCGCCAAAACGACTTGAACCACCTCATCCAATCCATCACCCGGTATGCCATCATTTCCCGCAGGGAAGGAAGGTTCGCCCTACAGGACCGGTTGCCCGAAGTCGCGGATCACTTTCTGCGCCGGGCTTTGACCTTGGTGGTCGATGGCACCGACACCAAGACCATGCGTGAAGTCATGGAGGTGGAGCTGAACCAGATCGAAGCCAACGGTGATCTGGAAGCAAAAGTCTTCGAGGCGGCCGGCGGCTATGCCCCCACCATCGGGATCATCGGAGCGGTCTTAGGGTTGATCCATGTGATGCAGAACCTGACCGACCCGAGCCAGTTGGGCACCGGCATCGCGGTTGCTTTTGTGGCAACCGTATACGGGGTAGGCTCCGCCAATCTGATTTTCTTCCCATTTGCTTCCAAACTGCGCAACCGGCTCAAGCAGACGATCACCGCCAAGGAAATGATGCTGGAAGGCGCCATCGGTATTCAGGAGGGAACCAACCCCCATATTATCGAAGAAAAGTTGAAAAGTTTCCTCACCGTCAACGAAAGAAATCAGCGCAAGGTCATTGGACCTGATTTTAGCGGTCGTATCCTGGACCTCAAAAGGTCTGGCGGTAGAAGGCAGTAGAGAAGACAATGGCCCGGAAAAGAGTCCGCGCATCTCATTTGAATCACGAACGTTGGATGGTTTCCTACGCGGATTTTATCACGCTGCTGTTCGCGGTCTTCGTGGTCATGTACGCCATTTCCCAACTGGACTCGCAAAAGCGGGCAAACTTGCTGGGCTCGATGCAAAAAGCTTTCAGCGCGGGAATCCTGCCCCCCGGCAGCCCCACGGTTGCGTTGTCGTCCGGGACTTCGTCGGAAGTAGAAAAACAGGTTGCGGGCGCCGATAAACCCGCGCTTGACTTGGATATGCAGACCTTAAAGGGGATTGAATCCACCATCATCGAAAACCTGCGAAGTAAAGACGCTCTCGACCAGGTGTCCATCTTCGAGGATCAGCGCGGTCTGGTAATCAGCATGGCCGAGGCCGGCTTTTTCGACTCGGGCAAGGCCGAGATGCGGAATTCGTCACTCAAGGTGTTGGATGCCATCGCCCCGTCGCTGTTGTCGTTTCCCAATCCCATTCGCATCGAGGGCCATACCGATAACATCCCCATTCACAACGAGCGCTTTAGCTCCAATTGGGAGTTGTCCAGCGCGCGCGCCTCGTTTGTAATCGACTACTTGCTGCGCCACTTTGCGCTCAGCCCTGGCAAGCTCTCGGTAGCCGGTTACGGGCAGTACCACCCGATTGCCGATAATGGTACGTCAGAGGGCCGCGCCCGCAATCGACGGGTGGATATCGTCATGCTCAAGACCAGCGCGCCGGAGGCTCCGCAAGCGTCTGCGTCCGCCGCCGCGCCCCTCCATTGACAGCGGCGCCAAACCCCAGGCATTGTCATTCGGTATACGTAATGGTAATCCTGGCAAAGACGGTGGAAGAACATCGCGGTAAGAAACGAAATTCTGAAAAACCTGAAAGTTCGCCCTCGGAGGATGTATGGAGCTCTTGTTCGCGGTTTTCGATTTCGTCATGCATTTAGACCATCGATTGACGATGATCGTCTCGCAGTATGGCGCTTGGACCTATACTATTCTATTTTTAATCGTATTCTGTGAAACCGGTTTGGTAGTAACGCCCATTCTGCCTGGAGATTCGTTGCTTTTTGCAGCCGGCAGTATTTCTGCGCATGGTGCGTTTAACGAGCATTTGCTGTTTCTGTTGTTGTCGGCCGCCGCGGTATTCGGCGACACCGTCAACTACGGGGTTGGACACTACATTGGCCCCCGCGTGTTTCATTACGAGGAATCCAGAATTTTTAAAAAGGAATATCTCTATAAAACTCATGGTTTCTTTGAAAAGTACGGTGGAAAAACCATTATAATTGCGCGTTTTGTACCCATCGTGCGCACGTTCGCCCCTTTTGTCGCAGGCGTGGGGGCCATGACCTATGCTAAATTTCTCCTCTACAATGTACTGGGCGGGAGTGCCTGGGTGGCGGCATTTGTCTACGGGGGCTGGCTATTCGGCAACATCCCAATCATCAAAAAAAATTTCGAAATCGTAATTCTGGTGATCATCATGATTTCAATACTTCCGGCAGTAGTAGAATATCTCAGGGCACGCCGGGGGCATGCACATTAAAATGACTTCAAGTCATCTTAAAAGCAATGCCTCCTACACCTTGCCAAATGCGAATTTACTGATCAACTCTTCGATATCCAGGGTGGATTCGGTGTCGAAAATAGTATCGCCCGGTTTGAGCATTTTGGTTGATCCGCCGGGCGTCAGCTTGATGAATTTGTCGCCGATCAAGCCAGCGGTTTTCACCGAAGCAATGGTATCGTCGCTGACCTGAAGCCCATCCTTGATTCTGAGCTCAACTATGGCCATGTGGTTTTCTTCGTCCAGCGAAATCTTTTCGACCTGGCCCACTTCCACGCCCGCCATCTCCACCGAGGCGCCGTTTTTCAGCCCGGATACCGAAGTGAAACTGGCATTGATGTTGTAGTACCCGCTGTTGAACCACTCCATGCGGCCCAGACGGATCGCCAGATAGGCCACACACAAGAGGCCGGCCAGTATAAATATACCCACCGCCGTTTCGATCTTACCGCGTTGCATCTGAACCTCCATTTCTCTTCCCTGACTCAGGGCAAAGGCCGTTTGCGCGGGCCGCGCTGTCAAGAAACTCGCGCACGGCCGGGTGTTGACTGGTTTGTATTTCCTTGCAGGCGCCCTGAAAAATGATTCGTCCTTCATCCAGCATGGCAATACGCTGGGAGATGAAAAAAACATCCGGAATTTCATGGCTGACCATAATGGCCGTAAAGCCAAATTGCTTCTGGTAATCCACGATCATTTGATGGGCGGCCGCCTTGCGGATCGGGTCCAGGCCCGTGGTGGGCTCGTCGAACAAGACCACGCGCGGCTCGGTAATCAAAGCCCGGGCCATGGCCACCCGCTTTTTGGTGCCGCCGGAGAGTTGTGACGGGTACGAGTTCTCGATGCCGGCGATATCCAGTTGGGCCATCTTCTCCCGTACTCTGCTTCGAATTTCCTTGGCCGGGTATTTTCGATGTTCCCTCAGGGGCAAGGCGATATTCTCATACACGGTCATGGAATCGAACAGGGCCGTGCCCTGGAACATGTAACTGCAAGTGATCTTCATGGCTTTGCGCTGCACGCCGCTCATGCGGTCCAGGGCGACATTGTCGAAAAAAATTTGGCCGCTGTCCGGCGCCAGCAATCCGATGATATGCTTGAGCAGCACGCTTTTGCCGATCCCGCTCTTGCCGATGATGGTGGAGATTTCTCCGGCGTAAATGGACAGATCGACGCCCTTGAGCACCGCGTTGGCGCCAAATGCCTTGTGCACATCCCGGAATTCAATGAGTGCTGAGTTCATGGTCCTTCGTCATAGTAGAAAAGAAGTCAATACATAGTCGGCGATCAAAACCACCACCGATGAAACCACCACGGCCGTAGTCGTAGCCATGCCGACGCCCTTGGCGCCAAAGCCATCTTCCCGCAAATGGGTGTAGTACCCCTCATAGCAGCACAAGGTGGTGACCAGCACGGCAAAGCACAGGGATTTAAGGAAGCCACCCGAGACATCATGCATGACCACGCTGGATTCCACTCGCCCGAAATATGTGCCGGTCTTGAGCCCCAGCAGCAGTGATCCGGTGGCATAGCCGCCCAGAATGCCGATCACGTCGAACATGGCGGTGAGCAGTGGAAAGCTGATGATGGCCGCCCCCAGCCGGGGGCTGAAAAGGAAGCGCACGGGGTGGATGTCCATGGTTTCCAGGGCATCGATTTGCTCCGAGATCCGCATGATGCCGATCTCGGCGGCCATGGCCGAGCCGGCGCGGGCCACCACCATCAAGGCGGTCAGCACTGGCCCCATTTCACGGATGAGGGACAGGGCCACGGCCGCGCCCAGCAAACCCTCGGAGCCGAATTTGACCAGGGTGTAATATCCCTGCAGTCCGAGGACCATGCCGGTAAAGGCGCCGGTCAAGCCAATGATGAAAATGGATTTGGAACCGATGAAGTAAACCTGGGCCAGAATCTTCTCCCATTGCCAGGGCCAGGAGAACAGATGAATGGCGCCGGTCACGGCAAAAAGACCGATTCTACCCAGACGCTCGATGAACTCAATGGTTTTGCGGCCCATGGTCTGGATCATCGGCAGTGGATTCAGCCATGGGCTGGATGCATTGGTAGACCTCATGACGGCCTCGCGATTATTTCTTCTGTTTGGGTGCTCTCTTTTGCTTTCGCCAGGAATCCCAGACAAAAACAATGGGGCTGGCCACAAAGATGGAAGAATAGGTGCCGACCACTACGCCGATGAGCAACGCCAGAGCAAAATCGCGCAGCAGAATCCCACCCATGAACAGCAGGGCGATCAACACCAGCAAAACGGTACTGGAAGTAATAATGGTACGGCTGAGCACCTCATTGATGCTTTGGTTGATGATCTGCTGAAAATTTTGTTTGGTTTTGGTGTGCATATTCTCCCGGATGCGGTCAAACACCACTACGGTATCCGTAAGGGAATATCCGGCCAAGGTCAAGAGGGCCGTGATAACCAACAGGGTGATCTCCTTGTGCATGAGATAGAGAATGCCCAGCACCGCCAGGACATCATGGAAGGTGGCGATGGCCGCGGCCACGCCGAAACGGCGGTCAAAGCGCCAGGCCAGGTATACCATGATACCGGCCAAGGAGATGGCGATGGCGATCAGGGCGGCGCGCTTGAGATCCTTGCTCACGGAGGAACCGATTTCAGCCTTGCTCTCGAGCGTAAAATGGTTGTCGGCCAGGCTGGTGTTCAGCACCGCGGTCACCTGTTCGGCCGCCGTGCCAATGGTCTGCTCCGAGGCTTTGATGCGCACCATGAGCACGTTTTCGCTGGGGACCTCCTGCAGTTCATAGTCGGTGACGTGGCTTTGGGACAGGGCCGAACGCACCTGATCCAGATGGAAGGGCTTTTGGGCCTTGAATTGCATCATGGCCCCGCCGGCCAACTCCACGCCAAGATTGGCTTTGCCGCGCTCGATTTGCACGCCGGCAAAAAGTCCCAAGAGCACCAGGGCGCTTGAAAAGACCAAGGCCGCTTTACGCCATCCGATAAAATCAATGTTCGTTCGCTTGAGTAATTGCAGGAAGCGAAACTCTTTGAGACGCCGTTTGAAATGCAGATAATCGTAGATCACGCGGGTGCCGAAGAGCGCCGTAAACAGATTGAGCACCACACCGATGCTCAGGGTCACGGCAAACCCCTTGATGGGGCCAGTGCCGAACAAGAAGAGCGCCACGGCGGTAATCAGCGTGGTCACATGGGAGTCGATAATGGTCCACAGGGCCTTGTCATAACCGAACTGCACGCTGGTATACACCGGCTTGGACAGGGCCAGCTCTTCACGCATACGTTCGAAGATCAACACGTTGGAGTCCACCGCCATACCGATGGAAAGGACAATGCCGGCGATGCCCGGCAGGGTCAAAGTAGCCCGCACCAAAGACAACAGCGCCACCAGCAGCAGCAAATTCAGTATCAGGGCGAAGTTGGCGATCACGCCCGAAATCCGGTAGTACACCACCATGAAAACCACCACCAGGAGGGCGCCCAGCAGTGTCGAAGCCAACCCTTTATGGATGGAGTCCTGGCCCAGAGAAGGACCGACCGTTAAATTTTGAATGACATTGACCGGAGCCGGCAAAGCGCCGGCCCGCAGCACAATGGCCAGATCGTGGGCCTCCTCGGTGCTGAACGAGCCGGTGATCTGGGCCCGGCCGCCGCTGATGGGCTCCTGGATCACTGGGGCCGACTGCACGATATCATCCAGCACGATGGCCAACTGCTTCTTGACGTTATCCCGGGTAATCTTCTCAAAGAGCTTGGCCCCCCTGGCATTGAACACCAGGCTCACATAAGACTCACTGACATTGCGGCGGCCGATTTCAACCCGGGCGCTTTTGAGCACCTCGCCGGTCATCAGGGTTTCCTGTCTCAACAGCACTGGAAAGGTCGTGGTTTGGCCGGTTTGGCGATCGACCTTTTTTTCCATGTACAGCTCACTGCCCGCGGGGATGTATTCTTTCAAGGCCTGGTTAAGCTCCTTGTGGCTGAAGTTGCGCTTCAGGCGGCCCGCGCGGATGGCCTCCTCAACCTGGGCCGGCCAATTGGTGCTGGTGGAGTCGTCCACCAGCTTGAACTCCAGCTGGGCCGTGCGGCCGACGATTTCCAAAGCCCGCTGAGGATCTTGGATACCGGCCAGTTGAAGTACAATTTCATTGTCGCCTTGTCGCACGATGACCGGCTCTTGGACACCGAATTGGTCAATGCGGTTGCGGATGACCTCCAGGCATTGATCCACCGTATTTCCTTCGATGTTCTTGATCTCACTCTGTTTGAGTTTGACTTCCAGAAAGTCGGCGGATTCGAAGGCTACTTCCAGGTTGGGGAAATCTTCGCTGAGGGTCGACTTGATCGCATTGGCCGCCTCCGCATCACGAAGCTGTATCCGCAGCCGGTCGTTGCCGATCACTTCCATGGGGCCAACCGCCACGTGGTCGTGGCGCAGGGTATCTTTCAGATCATTGGCTGCGACGTCCAAGTGGTGCTGCACCGCCCGGGGGATATCCACCTTTAAAATCAGATGCATGCCGCCCTGCAGGTCCAGTCCCAACCGCATGCCTTCGGAGGGCAATATCTTGGGCCATCCCTGGGGCATCTTGATCAATGAAGGGGCCGCGCAGATCAAACCAACCACCACCAGAACCGCCAACACAATTAATCGATTGCGAATATGCTTGGGCATAAACAATTTCTCCTCAGCCCCTCTCAAGGGGCATTGAAAATAGGTCTGTAGACAGGAAAGAGTGAAAGAGGTTCCCTAAGCGCAACCGATTCGGGTGGGAGGAGGTAGATCCAGGCGCAAAAACACCTGGTGATCCTTGGACTGGAATGGCGTGCCGACGCCATAGGAGATCCCGGGACCATAGGCCGGATGCATCGTACCATGGGGAGTACCCGTGGCGTAATGTTTGCCGCTCTGGCGGCTTCCTTCAGGAGATTGACTGACTTCCCTGGGGCTGAGGCCTCCAAGGAGGCAGGCGGGCATGGAGGCTGGACCAATGAACAAAGCGCTTTGAGGAAAATGGGTCAGGGCCTTTTCACCTTGATCCAACGGACAGGAAACTGCCTGCATGCCAGCCAAAGGGCTGAAAAGTAGTCCCCCGAGGAAAACCAGGCCGTAAACAAGGATCGCCGATTTATGGCAAGGCCGGCGGGAGCCGAGGCTATTAAAAAGGTGGATGCCTATGGGGAGCATGCCGAAAAGATCTCCTTATTGCCCGCCACTGTAGAATATCACCTTGTCCATTGCAATCATTCTTTGCTCTGGGAGCAGGGTAATCGCACCTATCCCGTTAATAGGTGGCAGCCCCCTCACGCCAACCCTCTCCCCTCGGGGAGAGGGAGCGCTTGATAGTGAGATCGCACCCAACAAAGAGAGATCTTCTCCACGGACTTTAGGTAAAACCCAAGCCAAATCCAGGGGGTTTACCTATATAAATACTACAGGGATTTCGAAGCGATTTGTTTTTCTTCTCCGCTTTGATATAAATCTCCTTGTCAACTGGGGCTTTATTAGCAGCAATACATATCGATCAGTTTGAATGATCCTGATCAACTTTTTTTACTTTGGGTACTTCACCCTTGTGGGTCGTGCATCGGCGGACAGGGGTGTCATGGGACGCTTGGCGCTCACATTATTCACTTATTTCTGAATTAGGAGAGAACACTATGAGAATGCGGCATTTGACTGCAACTGTATCACTAGTCCTGGCGATCCTTGTTTGCGGAATGATGGTCACCACCGCTTCCGCGGATCGGGATATTCAATTTCCGGTTCAACTGCGCGCCGGCTCCGCCGTCATCAGCGCCACCATTTTTGAAAACTCCAAAGCCTGGTGCACCGGCGCCACAATCCTGGCCGTGCATGGCCTGACCGGCAACGCCGCCTCCTGGCAACCATTGGTCGATGCGATGTACAAGGATGGCTTTTTGGGCCGCACCGTTAAACGGGTCATCGCCATCGACCTGCCCGGCCACGGCAAAAGCCCCATGCCCGAGAATCTGCCGGGTGGGCCTTTCGGCAACCTGCTCATTGACGACAACATCAGCGTGATCATGCAAAGCATCATTGCCCTGCAAGCCATGAATTTGGGCCCGCGCGTGATCATGGGCCACAGCATGGGCGGCTTGGCCATCCAGGGTCTGCAGGAAGCATTGCTGAAACAAGATCTGAGCCTGGCCCACCTGGGCATCTTCCGCGCCGTGCTGCTGGCGCCGGTTCCAGCAGCCAGCTCGGTCTGGACCCAGGGTCCCCCGTCGGATATCTCGCCCTTTGTGAAGTATACGCCCTCCCTGGGAACCTATATTGACCTGACACCCGAAGCGGCTCTTTATGGCGGCTCCTTCACCGTTCTCGACGGCTCGTTGGTACCCAATGCTCCGTCTCTGGCGGATACCGCGGCCTACAATGCGCCCGAGCCTTACTACACCGTGCTGCAGCTGGTGGGCATACTCGCGCCCCAGGGTTTTCCCCGGCCCGATGCCCGCGAGGGAGCCTTCTCGATCTGCAAAGGCACCTTGCTGAATGTGATTTCCTTCAGCCAGGATGTGCTGGTGCCTGCCGGCGATCTTGACGATCTTTACAACTACCTGACCGGCAACACCCTGGGCCTCTTCTATCGCAAGGTCGATAAATCCGATGCCTGCCACTCCATGTTGATCAGCAATCCGGCCGAGGTGGTTAAGGCATTGAAAACGCTGCCCCCGATGTGATCGCGGCGTAATCACCATCAAGCCCTCTGTATCCCATGCCCCTTGGTTGAGCGCCGAGGTCCCCCCCGGAGTGGTTTGGTGAGTAAAATAATTCGGGTCACATCCACTTATACGTGGGTGTGACCCGACTTGTTATTAACTATCTAACAGGGTTATCCAGAGCCTTGCGAATGGCCGCGGCCATATCGTTGCGGATCAAGGGCTTCATCAACAAAGCGCGGATACCCAATCGCGCCATCATTTCGGGGGTCACCCTTTGGCTGTAACCGGTGCAGATGATGATGGGTATCTTGGGGCGGATCAGCAACAGCTTTTCCGCCAACTGCTCACCGGTCATAAAAGGCATGGTCATATCGGTGATCACCAGGTCGAAATCAAGGGGATGTCTCTCGAACAGGGCCAGGGCTTCAATACTTTTGGTGCGGATGGTCACATGGTAGCCCAGGCGTTCCAATAACTCCTTGCCCAGCTCGGCCAGCGGCAACTCATCATCCACAAAAAGGATGCGTTCTCTTCCCACGGGGGCCAATGACTCAATGGCCGAGGCGGCCAGGCCGGTCCTGGAACTGATGGGAAGATAAATCTTAAACGCGGTGCCTTGCCCCAGAGTGCTCTCCACGGCGATGGCGCCGCGGCAACTCTGCACAATGCCCTGCACCACGGCCAGCCCCAGGCCCGTGCCCTCGCTCTTGCCCTTGGTAGTAAAATAAGGGTCAAAAATCTTATCCAGGTGGGCTGGTGCAATGCCATGGCCAGTGTCTCTGACTTCCAGAAGCAGATGGGGCCCAGGTTGCACACCATGGTGGTTCCTGGCAAACTCTTCGCCCAGGACCTCTTCGGCGATCAAGACATTCAACTGTCCGCCATCGGCCCGCATGGCATGCCCGGCGTTGGTGCAAAGATTCATGATCACTTGATGGATTTGCACAGGGTCCGCCAGGATGGTGGTTTCGCTTTCAATTTTCAGTTCGATGGCAATGGTCGACGGCAACGCGGCCCGCAACAGTTTCAGGGCCTCCTTGACAATGGGCTGGATCTGGATGGGTTTGGCCTCGGTTTCGGTCTGGCGGCTAAAGGTGAGAATCTGCTGCACCAGATCCCGGGCTCGTTGCCCGGCGCTGATGATCTGACCCACATACGCCGGGGCGGCAATACCGCGCCGGGCATCATCCAAGGCGAGATCCGCATATCCGAGAATGGCGGACAGAATATTGTTAAAATCGTGGGCGATACCGCCCGCCAGGGTGCCCAGGGCTTCCATCTTCTGGGTTTGACGCATGCGGGTTTCGTTTTGGATGCGCTCCTGCTCCAGCAGTTTCACCGCGCTGATGTCCGTGGCCACATGCAGACGCACATAGCGGCCATCCGCCCAGCGCACGGCGCGGTTGTGATGCAGGTACCAACGGGTCTTGTCCGCATCCATGGCTTCCCAGATCTGGGCTTCCCGCGGATTGCCCTGGGCATCGAGCAGTTGATGGCGCGTGCAATTCTCGCAAGGCGACGACCGCCGATGAACCACCTTGAAACAGGGCTGCGCCATTTCTTCCTGCTTAAATACTTCACGCATGCGGCGGTTCATGAACAGGATGGCGAAAGTTTCTATATCCGCGGCATAAATGATGGCCTCCATACTGTCCAGAATAGTCAATATGGTTTGATGGGCCACCGCGGATTCGGTTTGATCCCCCCTGGCAAGGATTTTCTGAATAACGGCCGTCTCCTGGCTGACGAACATTCAAGCACCCTCCTTGTAAGTTGTTTTTTAATAGCGCAGCTTCAGGTGGATGGCGTGGGGGGGAAGTGATGATCAAGCGCAGGAAAATGGCACGAGGCGAACGGATCTGCTGAATGAGTTTGGGTCGATTTAAATCACCCTACCACAGGCGGGATAGGCGCGCAACGGCAGCTGTGCGAGCGAAAATACTAATGGTTTTTGTTGATTCCACAAGCCGAACAACCCTAAAGTTGCCCAACTGGATCGAGGGCCCATGACCGACAGACCCCTTCACATCATCACCCTGCATGGCCTCCAAGGGGCTCCCCAGGCGCGCGGCGTCGCCGTGGTCATCGACGTCCTGCGCGCTTTTTCCACGGCTTGTTACCTGAAGGCCGCCGGCGCCGCCACACTGCTGGCCGTGGCCGAGGCCGAAGAGGCTCAGCGCTTAAAGCTCAATTATCCCGAAGCCATTCTCATGGGGGAACGTCGCGGGTATCGCCTGGCCGGGTTCGATTTAGGCAACTCCCCCGGCCAAGTTCTGGGACGGGATTGGCACGACCGAACCGTGATTCTGACCACCTCCAATGGCACCCAAGGGCTGGCGGCGGCCCGCCAGGCGCAACAGGTGTTGACCGGCAGTTTCGTCAATGCCGACGCCATCGTCGAGTACATCCGGCGCCGGGCGGCCACCGTGGTATCGCTGGTGTGCATGGGCAGTGAAGATCGACCGGCGGTTGAAGATCTGCTTTGCGCCCAATACCTTCAAGAGTACTTGTTGGGCCGTACGCCGGATTTCGCGGCCATGCGAAGTACAATCATGCAAAGCCCGGCGGCGAAAAAATTCCTCGATGGCCACAGCCCGGACCTGCCGGCCGAAGACCTTGAACTATGCCTGGAATTGAATCGATTTGACTTCGTGCTGCGGGCGGATCACACACCGCAAGGGGCCATCGAATTGAAGCAAATCCGCGCCTGAGCCTGGTACGCTCTGGTGAAATTATTATCACTTATTTTTTACTACAGGCACAAAGGCACAAAGGCACAAAGTTGCAAAGGGGTATTCAAAGGCATGGAAAAGCAAAGGTAATGCAATTAGTCCAAGGGTGGCTGAGGTTCTGGCTTCGATGATTTTTCCAATCGCAAAATACCATGAAAAACCGCTTCTATTTTGTCCCTCAGTCCCTTAGCCCCTCTGTGCCTTTGCGCCTCTGTGCCTTTGTGCCTTATGGTTATGAGTATACTGACCTGTAGGAAGAATATATGGCCGTGGCCGTAAATCTCCAGCCTTCGGGCGGATAGCCATCTCAGCTTTTGTCCTGCGTCGATTTCTTCTCATACGCGGCGGCGATCTTCACCAGCAGATCTTCCAACTTGACCGGCTTGAGCAGGTAGTCATAGGCTCCCAAATTCATGCCTTCGATGCTGGTTTCCACCGAGGCGTGGCCGGTGAGTAGAATTACTTCCGCCTGGGGCTGGCGCTTGCGGATCTCCCGCAGGGTTTCGATGCCGTCCATGCCGCCGGGCATTTTGATATCCAGCAAAATGACATCGAAATCGGCCTTGGCCAGGGCCTCAAGGGCCGCTTCACCGCTCGTTACGCCCTGGGCCTCGATTTTGCGCTTCTGCAGGCGATTGACTAGAGTTGTTACGAAGTCTTCTTCATCATCGATCACTAATACGCTGAAAGTCGTCATGCGGCCATCCTTTGTCCTATTTCTTCTCCGGTGTCACCACGGGCAAAGATACCGTAAACGTGGTTCCCTTACCAGGTTCGCTCTGGAATGACAATGTACCCCCCAACTTGGCAATGATGCTGTAGCTGATGGACAATCCCAGGCCGGTGCCCCGGCCGGTGGGTTTAGTGGTGAAAAAGGGATCGAAAATGCGGCGCTGCAGCTCCTTAGGGATGCCCGGCCCGTCGTCCTTGACATGGATGAAGATATGATTGTTCTCCAAGGCCGTGGCGACCTCAATTTGCCCGTTGCTGCCGATGGCATCCACGGCATTGTTCATCAAATTCAAAATTACCTGCTGCAATTGGGACTGGTCACTGGCGATGATCGGCAAGGCCGAGTGATAGGCTTTGCGGATTTCGATATTCTGGATACGGGCGTGGTTGGAGAGCAACTCGATGGTTTGATCCACCACGCGGTTGACTTCGACATCATCCAGGCGGGGCTCCATGCGGCGGGCAAACCCCAGCATGTTATGGGTGATTTTGCGCGCCCGCTCCACGTGCTCCTCGATTTTGGCCACCGAGGAGAGATACTCCTTCAGGTTGGAGCTGTTTTTAAACTCCTCTTCTTCCAGCAGGTCCTTCATCCAGCCGGCTTTTTCGCCGATCACGGCCAGGGGGTTGTTGATCTCATGGGCAATGCCCGTGGCCATTTTGCCCAGGGCGGCCAGCTTTTCGGACTGCACCAACTGGGAACTGAGCATATCCAGCTCCTGATGGGCGGCCTCCAGATGGCGCACCACGATGTTGGTGATAAAGATAGTGGTAATGATAATGGCCAGAACACCCAAGGCGATGATCAAAATAACCGTGTTGCGGGTGTGAAGTAAACCGCCCACTTCATCGTCGGTCTGCTGGCGGATCACCAGCAACCAGTTTTTATTCTTCAGCCAGGAACCGGCGAAGTAATAGGTGATGGCCCCCTGATCTTTTTTGGTCACGATGGTGGCGCCCTGGCTGAAGGCCTTGGGATCGATATTGGAGTTATCCAAAATGGCGCCTTCGAAGCGCGGCTTGGTTTGATAGATACCGGTGGCGTTGACGATAAACGCATCGCCGATGCGGCCGGCCTGGGCGGTGCTCACCATGCGGTTGAGCATGTCCAGATCGATGGTGGCCCGCAAAATCCATTGATGCTCACCCGTGCGGCCGCGCACGGCAATGATGATATGGGGAAAGAGGCGGAAGCCCATATACACGTCGCTGACATACTTGCCTTTGGTCATTACTTCGCCGAACCAGGGTTGCTGCTCGTAGTTGAACCCCTTGAGATTGAATGGGCCCACATACGAGACATGCAGGCCGGTGTTGTCGATCACCCCCATGTCCACCAGACCCAATTGATCGCTGTGCCGGTTCAGGCGTTCAAAGAGATCCATTAGAAACGCTTGGTTGGCGAGCTGTTCAAAGGCATGGGTTTCCACCAGCATGGTCAGCAGATTGGTGCGCTCGCGTAGAAATACTTCCACGGCGCTGCTTTGGGAGTTGGCCAGCAAACGCATCTGGTCTTCGATGCGCGCCTCGTGGGCCCGGGCAAATTGGTTATATATGGCCCCGCCCAGCAGGACCAGCGGTGTGATGGCTACCACCAGAGTCAACCCAATGATTTGCAGCCGCAGCCGTCGGTATAATTGTCGCTTCATATCCGGTCGATCATCCTAATGTTGAAGTCTGTAATTCTCCTTGAGAAAACTCTGGGCCGCCGTTTCCACGCTGGCCTCGCTGTTCATCAACATATCCATCTGGCGCGTATACAGCAGCAGCCGGCCAATCTGCTCCAGTTTATCTTCGATGGTGGCATTTTCATATTTGAGCAGCCGGGCGTCCACCTGGTCCGATTTGACTTCCACGGCAAAATCGAGGCGCTCCAGAATCCGGGCAATGGCGCGCACCCGGCGATTGCGCCGCACTTCATCGGCCGCGCCGCCCTTGAAAGAGAAAGTAATGTAGTTCTTGCTGACACTCTCGCCGCAATAGCTGTCCAGAATACTGTAGTGGTAGCCCACCCGTGAGCTGAAGTTGAGATATTTGTCCGATACGATGGCGTAACTGCGATCGCCGAAGCGCTCGGCGCGCGTGGGCGGCGCCAGCATCTGCTCGCGCATCACGGAGAAAAAGCCGGCCAGCTCGATGGGCCGCGGTTCGGGGCAGCACAGATCCTTGTGCAGCATGCCTTTGAGCACGGCTTTGAGCGGAATGGAGTGCACCTCGTTGAATTTGACTTTGCGCCTGGCCCCCTCCTTGAGCTCCAGGCCGCCCCCCAAATCAATCAGATAAAGATCGATGGGCAAGGGCATGTTCAGTTTAACCGCCGCGCCCTCCCGGTAGGAGACCAGGTCGCTGAGCTGGAACATCTCCTTGTAGCAGAATTCATGGACGATGCGCATGATGTCATGAATGGTGCGGCATGACTCCGGCTTGAAATAGCTGGATTTGGGGTCCACCAGATTCAAGGGGATGATCAGATCGGCGACCTGGCGCAAGGTGCGATAGGCAGTGGTCTCGCGGTAGACACTGGTCTCCAACGGTTTTAGGGCTAACAGCGGCTCCACCCGGCCTTCGTAGACCACGCCGGCAAAGGCATCCACGGTGATCATGACGCCATTGGGAATAACCGTCTTGGCATCCTTGAGTTCGAGCACCGTGGGCACTTTGAACTCCCTGGCCAGAGAGGCCATATGGCCGGTGATGCTGCCCACCTCGGCCACAATGGCGCTGACCTTGGCCATGGCTATGACAAAGCGTGGCGACGAGTGCTTGGCCACCAGCACCGCCCCCTGGGCAATGCGCATTAGATCATCGGCCGATTCCACATGAAAGGCCGGGCCGTGGCCGACCCCCGGGCAGACCACCAACCCGCCGTCGGCCAGAACCTTGTAGTCGTTATACCGGGCCGTCGCCTGTTGGGTTCGAACCCTTTCCAATGAGATCAGCGGCAGGGGTCTGGCTTGCAAGAGCACCAGCCGGCCATCCGGAGCCAGAGCCCACTCGATATCCTGGGGCGTGCCGTAGTGCTGCTCCAGCCGGACGGCCCAATCGGCCAGCTGCATAATCTGGTCCCGGGTCAGACAGGCGCCGGCCTGCCGCTCGGGCGCCACCGGCGCTTCAGTCACGCCGCCAGCGGGGCCCATGATCAATTGTACAGCTTTGGTGGTGATGTGATGGGTCAGGATCCGGTGGCTGTCACGGTCCACGATGTAGAGATCGGGCGCCACGATGCCATCCACGGCGTAGGGGCCCAGGCCCCAAACGGCATTGATAATGATATCCGGCTTGGCGGGGTCGGCCGGGTCCCTGCTGTACATGACACCGCTGGCCACGGAAGGTACCATTTGCAGACAGGCCACGCCCATGGCCATATGCTCTTCGGGAATGCCCTTGGTCAGACGATACATCAGGGCGCGGTCCGTGTAGAGGCTGGCCACGATCCGGCGGTAGGCATCAATCACTTGATCTTCGGTCACATTGAGCAGGGATTGATACTGGCCGGCAAAGGTCAGCTCGCTGTCCTCGCCGATGGCGCTGCTGCGCATGGCCAAACGCAGTGGCACGCCCTGCGGGCATTGGCTGGATAACTGGGAAGCGGCCTGGGCCAGGGCTGCTTGTAACTCGGCGGGAACCTCGGCGGCCATGATGAGCTCACGAATGGCGGCGCCCACCTCGGCCACCTTTTCGGGATGGGTGGGATCAATGCCATTGAGTTTATTGGTCACGCGTTCCACCAGATCGCCGTTGGCCATGAAGCGCTCAAATGCCAGAGTGGTAATGGCAAACCCTTCCGGAATGGGGATCTGGAGCGCTGTGTGAACTTCTCCCAGATTGGCGCTTTTGCCGCCGACCCAATCCAGCATCTCCTTATTGATACCGTCGTAGGCTAAGACCAACGCACCGGCGCGCGCCGATTGGGGCTGCTCGATCAGCGCCTTGATCTGTTTATCGATCTGATCCAGCACCACCATCAGCGACAGATACTTGCGGCCGCCGATATAATTCAGGCCGTGGATCATGCGCAGGGTGTGGTGCACGGCCCGATGGGCCTGGGTGCGCACATAGGCCAGGCCAAAAACGCGCCGCCCCTGGAGCGCTTCTTCCAATTCCGCGATGATATCGAGCAACCCCGTGTTGGCGGCTAATAGTTCCTTGAAGCTGAAGTACTTGGCTTGGAACGTAGTGGAGCGGTCGAGCCGGATCGGTTGCGGCTTTCGCCCCCATGCCCGAATGATATCCACAACCCTCATGTTCCAACCTCCACGGCCTATTTCAGCATTGGACCGCATTTCTTCCATTCCCAAATTTTTAATTGACTACAAAGAATATGCCAAAAGGCAAGCCGCTTTTTTCATCCCACCATTTGGCCATGACCGGCGAATACAGGTCATTGGTCCATGGTAGCCAGCTAAATCGAGGCACGCCGAATGTCCGCTTATTTTACAATTTGTCAAAGCAGGCACGGACAGCCCGCTACGCCCGCCATCGCAACAGCGCTTTAGAAGGCCTTTTTATGCCCCGGAATCGATTACCGGGCCATGGCATAGGAGTTGCTCAATCTTGTGACGACGCAACGCCGGAAGGAGTGCCGGCGCTCAATGCAAGAAGTTCAACCGGGCACTCCCAAAGTGGTCCGGTTCGAGAGATTTGAATAACCATTTTAACGGGTCGGTGCTGGTTTGATCGCGTCTGTTCCCAGCGCAATGAAACGGAGCTGAGCCGGCCAGACGAAAAGAAGGAGGATTTAAAAGATGAAGCGGTTGACCCATAAACTTTTGGCCATGGTGCCCACAAGCATCCTTTGCTTGCCGGTCACCCTCTGGGCCGCCGGCGACAAGGCGACCAACATCGTGGTAGTGGCTGACACACGCCGGGTGACGGGGGTGATGAAGTACTTTTCCAACCTCTACAACACAGATATCTTAATGTACGCCATCTGGGCCGTCATCCTTACCGCGGCCATGGGGTGCATCCTGGGTTTCTTGATGGATTTCATCATGGAGCGCACCGGGCTGGATCTCAAATCCCGCAAGATCATTGAACATTAATCGATAAGGAGGAATGAATACATGGATGCTTCCTGGTTATATATGTTTATGCCCATCGCGGGCGTGCAGATTTTCTGGCCTGGTCTGGTGTTGATCGGTTTCTCGGTGGGCACCATCGGTGGATTTTTCGGCATGGGCGGCGCCTGGATGGTCACCCCCGGCCTCAACATCCTGGGGTTCCCCATGGCTTTTGCCATTGGCACGGATATCGCTCACATCGCGGGCAAATCCATGGTCTCCACGATTCGCCACTCCAAGTTCGGCAATGTGGACTACAAGCTGGGTTTTATCATGATCATCGGCACCATGATCGGCATCGAGTGCGGCGCCCAGATCGTCATGTGGCTCGAACGCCTCGGCCAGGTGGGCCCGGTGGTCCGCTGGGTCTATGTGGGATTTTTATTCCTGATCTCTCTGATGGTCTTCTCCGATTACGCCAAGGCCCATAAGAAGAAAAAACAGGGAATCGTCGAAGGTGAAAAGGGTGTCGAAGGCTTCACCTGGTACAAAACCCTGCATAAGATCAAAATCCCGCCCATGGTGCATTTCAAGGCCTCCGGGATTTACTGCTCGGCCTGGCTGCCCATCCTGGTCAGTTTCACCACCGGTGTGCTGGCTGGTTTCCTCGGCATCGGCGGCGGATTGCTGCGCATGCCGGCCCTGATCTACTTCATCGGTGTTCCCACTCATATTGCCGTGGGCACCGACCTGTTTGAAGTCATGATCTCGGGTCTGTATGGCGCCTTCACCTACACCTTGAAAGGCCGTATCGAGCTGGTGGCCGTATTCGTGATGCTCACTGGCGCGGCCATTGGCGCCCAGATTGGCACCGTGGCCACCAAATATGCCAAAGGCTATGGCATTCGTCTGGCCTTCGGCGTGGCGGTCTTGTGCTGCATGATCTCCATCATCTTGAAGCAGTTCAAGTTCGAAATGTCAGCCGCGATTCTGATTCTGGGCACCATTAGCACCATCTGCGTCTACATCGTGGCCATCATGCTCAAAGGCGCGGCCGCGGAATTGCGCGCGAAAAAGGCAAACGCCCAAATGGCCGCACAGGCCTAACCAAAGGAGGAGTGTTACAATGAAACGTATCATGGCACAAAGCCTGGCGATGCTGGCAGTCATTCTACTGGTGGTGACCGCGGCGAGTGCGGCCGAAGTCAGCCAGGGCAAATGTCTCCAATATGACAAGACCGCTATGAAGATCACCATCGAGGAGTATGACATCCAATTCAGCAAGGAAGCGCCTTATGGGCGTCCCACCGGCGTCCAGTCAGTCTTCGATGTGGCCAAGGCCCAGATCGGCATCACGCCCCAACCAGGTGATATCCTGCGGCTGGCCTATGATCAGAATGGCGCCGACAAGATCGCCATTAAAGTGATGAACGTATCCAAACAGGATCTTAAGAAGAAATAATACTACAGCGGCCGGGGGGAGCAAAGTAAAAGCAAGCCATCCCTCCCATTGCGATAAGTGCCTGCCCCGCCTAAACGCAACATTCGCAAAAGCGCCTCCCCCCGGCCGCCACACTCAAAGAGGGTTTGCCCATGTTTGAACCGCGCTGCATCGCTCCGGAAAATCGCCTCAACACGCGGCAACGCGTGGTGGTATTGATCATGAATTTACTATTGCTGGGCGAATTGACCTGGGCCATGTATTACTGCCAGCTGGATCCGGAGAATCTCACGGCCGTCTTCCTGCGAACCTTTGTGCCCATGGCCGCGGGTACGTTGGTGGCCGCGCGCTACCTGGTCCGCAAACTGCAAAATGCCCCCGCGCGACAGCCGGGCGTGGAGGCCTGAAGCCACCTGGGCCGCAGCCAGCAAACCTCAAGGGCCGAGCAGCAGTAGGGATGGTATCGGAAACGGGCAAATCGGATCGTGCAAGAAATAATGACTCTTCAAAGAACGAGCAAACGCGTGGCCTGGATCGGCGGGCTGCTGGGCGTTGTGTTTTTGTTTTCAGCGCTGGATATGATTGTCTCTGGTTTTTTAACCCCCAAGAACCGCTTTTCATTAGTTAGCGGAACTTCCCAATGGATCAACGGCGAGATGCCTTCGCCCATCAAAGAGCTCGGAGCGCTGCATTACCGCGTCAACGCGCCGCATCTTCGACTCGTATTCAAACAAATTCAAGGCCGGTTGTGGCGCGCAGTGTTGGAAGCAATGCCCGAAGCGCCGGCTGGAGAATATACCTTGGAAGTCTTGGCGCAAGGGATCGCCGCGCCGGGCGAATTACCGAAGTATCAAGTGCGAATCTATGCCAGCCAGGCCGCTCTCAGGCAGAGTTATCCTTCCATCATCCGCCGGACCCTGGGGTGGCCGCCGCTATATTTGCTTCTGGCCAGCCTGCCAATGGTAATCGGCGCATTGGCTGTCTCGTACTACTTATCCGGCCGTATCGAGTCCCAATTATTCCAAATCGGCATCGCGCCCATCGCCAAGATGGCCCGCACCAAAGAGGGCTGGGAGATCCATTTTCCCCTCAGCGGTTTGACCGGCATTGGGAACGAAGAGCCACTGCAGCTCCTGACCCCCGACTTTAGGCCGATCGGGCCGATCTCCCTGGCCAAAATTCAAGATGCCTATGGCATTGCCATCGCTCCAGCCACCGCCGCCATTACGCCCGCCCACTGGATCGCCCTATCGCGGCGCTATTCCAGTGGGTCATCCCAAGCGCCCGCCATTACTCCCAACAGGTGAAGACAAGCTTTTTTTGCTCCGACGGTCGACGATCAAAGAGATCAATACTCCGGACGCCAGAATCGCCAAGACCACCGCCAACAAAAACAGGTTGAAGTGCCGGCCAAGCATGAGCTTCAGCCATTCGGCCAACAGCATCTTCACGCCCACCACTAGCAGCACCAGCGCCAGGGCAACTTTCAGGTAGCGGAACTTCTCCAACATTCCCGCCAGCGCGAAGTAAAGGGAGCGCAACCCAAGAATGGCGAACACATTGCTGGTGAAGACCAGGAAGGGATCGGCGGTGATGGCGAAGATGGCCGGCAAAGAATCGACGGCGAAGATCAGATCGGTGGTCTCCACCATGATCAGGGCCAGGGCCAGGGGCGTGAGCAGAATTGTGCCCGGCCGAGCCCGCTCCACGACCTCGTCGGCCGCCGCGACCTGGCCGGGCAGCTCGCTTTCACTGGCTTGAGGGGTGCCGGCGCGGACAATGAAATGCTCCCCATGGAACCGGGCCGTGACGGGAAAGAGCCGCCGGGTCAACCGGACCACCATATTTTGGTTCGGGTCCGACTGTTCCGTTTTGAGAAAGAGCATTTTGAGGGCTGTCAAAATCAGGAAGGCCGCGAAAAAATACAACACCCAGTGAAACTCCGCGATCAGTTTGGCCCCCACCGCGATCATCACCCCGCGCATGAGCAGTGCGCCCAAGATCCCCCAGAACAATACCCGGTGCTGATACAGGGCGGGCACCGAGAAAAAGCTGAAAATCATGGCGATCACGAAAATATTGTCGATGCTCAGCGATTTTTCGACCACGTAGCCCGTGAGGTATTTCTCGGTGGCGGTTGAACCGCTATTGATCGCGCCGTCCACGGCGTCCACCAGTGTGCCGAGCCCCAGCCACTTATGCTCGTAGCCTAAATAGACCAGCACGCCAAACGCCAACCCCAAGGTGATCCAGACAGCGGACCAGGCAATGGCCTCCTTGACGCTGACCACATGGGCCTTGCGGTGAAAAACCCCCAGATCCAAGGCCAACATCAACAGGACAAAAACAATGAATGCAATCCATATCCAAACCATGATTCAATAAAGGTCCTTTCATATCCGTGCTATTTTCGCGGAATAATGGCAACGTTGCAAAACAAGTCAAGATGATCAATTTAATGTATGGGTTGCAAATCGCAATTCATGTTGTGATGCCCAAACGAATTTGCTACTAGGCGGAACTGGCGATTTCAAGACTTGCCCGCAGCATGTTCCGGTTTTGTACAAAGGCCATGGCCGGTACGATTAACAGATGATCTGGGCCATGCGACCTCTTATGGACTTGCATGCGGCACAATCACGGCCAAGAACCAGACGCTCCATTCTATTTCCATTGTTCCAACGGGGGTCATTCTGTCCGGCGTATGGCGCGGATGGATGCCCTTCGAAGTTCTACTCGTGCCTTCCCGCGGCCATTGGGCATGATGGATGGCACTTTTGCGGCAGCAATGGTTTTATGCTGGATTGGCCAAACTTCCATGGGGGGGGAAGTAGAATAATGAAACGTACGCGATGGATTTGGAAGTTCTTTGTTCTGGGGTTGGTCCTGCCTATTTGGTTTGCCGTGGGCGCAATGGCGGATGAAGCCGTCATCTCCGGGGTCATTAAAAAAACAGAGGATGGAATTGTGCTCGCAATTCCCAATGGGGAAAGCTTCGTGATCTTTAACCAGGATTTATCCAACCTGGTCGGCAAGTCAGTCAAAATCACCGGAGTCCTGGAAGAAGGCCCTTACGGCAAAAGCATCCGCGTGGAATCGGTGCAGAAGATCAAGGATTAAATCGCCTTGAGCTCCAGTGGTTTGGCGCCAAGCCGGCCGTTGGCCGCCGCCAACTGCTCCTGACCGGAGATCACGGCTACGGCCGCGTGGTCCTGGGCATTGCGGAAATAGCTCTCCGCCGCGGCCAGCACCCGCGCGCGGGTGACCTGCAGCAATTGCTGCTTGTACTGCCGCCGCGTCTGGTCATTGAGTTTCACCAGCTGACGCCAGAAGGCTTTACGGGCGGACACGCCCGGTGGGTCTGGTTTGTCTATTTCGGCGCAAACCTGCAAAATAGCCTCCTTGATATCTTCATCGCTGATGGGCGCGGTGCGCATGAATTCCGCTACGCCGGCATACACGTTGAGTGTTTGCACAATGTGCGGGTCACGGTAAGAGGCCAGGCTGAACAGGCCGCTTTCCGGATTGTAGAGCGCAAACCCGCCGTAGGCCCCGCCCTTTTCCCGAATCTCACGATGCAGATAGAGCGAACGCAGCACCTTGCTCAGCACGGCCAGCACCGGCGCGTCGGCGTGGCCAAAGCTGACCGTGGGAAAGGTCTGGGCCACAAAGGAGACGGCCGACGAAGTGCTCCAGCCTTCGCGGGGCAAATGGGCCTCGGTCTTGACGTTGAAGGTGGCAAAGGAGAGATCCAAGGCCGGTCGCTGGAAGGCCGAGAGCACCGTGCTGCCGGCAATGCGCCGGGCCGCGGCCTCCACGGCATCGGCCTCGCCGATGGCGGCCATGACCAGATTGTCCGGGGTGAATACCTTCTTGGCGATGGCGGCCAAATTATGGGCCAGCTCCGCGATCCGCTGGTCATCGATCCGCTCGCTGAACGCGCGCACCAGCTTCACTTGATGAATGCCGCTCCACATCTCGGCCAGGGCGCTGGCCGGTGAAAAAGTCCGCGACGACAACGAGATGGCCAGGCGATGGCCGTTCTGCACAATACCCGATTCCAGGTTGGAACGGTATTCGCCCACCAATTGTTTGATGCGGGGCAGATCCTTGAAATCCACCTGGCCGATCAACTCCTCCACAATGGCATACATGGGATCGATGTTGCGCGTCAGGCACTTGGCGTTGAGCTGCAGCAATGGCAGACAGGTGTTGGTCTGATCGTAGGAAATGCGGGCCTGGGCGTTCATGCCCACACCGCCGGTCACCGCATCCATGCGCCGCGCCATCTGAGTATAATCAGAAAGCGCCGTGCCCGATTTTGAAAAGGTGTAGCAGAAGAACGGCACCCAGGGAAGTAACTCTTCGGGCACCGCGGCCGTGCCCAGGGCCGCGCTCAGGTAGTGGATGCCCGACGTGGAAAGGGCATAGCGCCACAGGGGCAATTGCTTCTCCACCAGGCTGGGCGCGCAAACATCGATCTCCGGCGGGATATCGGCCAGGGCCAGAGTGGGCAGACAGGAGACATCTTCGGGGTGCTCCTGGCGCTGTTTCAATTGCATAGCATCGGATTGAATCTGGCGCCGCGCGCTTTCATCCAACTTGGCCTGGATGGCTTGCAACTCCTGGCGCACCCGCTGTTCCTCCTGGGTCGCCTTTTGCTGATCCGGGGCCAACACCATGCGCACCCGGTGGGGATTGTCCAGGAAGTATTGCCGGATGCGCTGCTCCAGGAACCGTCCGGCCGCGATCTCCTGGTGCAGGCGCTGGAAGTCGGCATCCAATTGCAGCACGCGCTGGGGATCGCCGCCGTGCAGCCAACTGCCGATGCTCATCAGCATCAATTTAATCCCGTAGGGATAGGGGGTGTTGGTGACCTCCTTGCGATGGAATTCAATCTGGTGGATGGCCGAGGCAATCATCTCGGGGTCCAGCCCATTGGCCGCCAACTGTTCCAGAGTAGTAAAAATGATCTTCTCCACCTGCTCGGCGGCTGCTTCGGTGGTGTCTTTCAGGCCGCATGAAAAAAGGGTGTCGCGGCTGTCGGCATCATAACCCGAGCCATCACTCAAAGTACTTCCCAGGCCCGAATCCATTAACGCTTTGCGCAAGGGCGAAGCGGCGTTGCCGATGAGAATCTGCTCCAGTACCGAGAGCACCAGCACCTCGAAGGTATCGCGCAGATCGCACGTCAGCCAGGCCACGGCCACCTGATATTTGCGCGCCGGATCTTCCTCGGCCGCCAGGGGATAGGTGTAACGCGCGGTGCGGGGCGCGTTCCAGCGCGGCTGGGAAGGCACCTCGGTGCGCGGATCGATGCGTGTGAAACGGCCCATCACCTTATCGGCGATAAAGGCCAGATGGTCTTTGAGGGGCAGATTACCGTAGGTGTAGAAAAAGGCGTTGCTGGGGTGATAGTGGCGCTGGTGAAAGCCCACCAGCTGATCATAGGTCAATTGGGGAATCACGGCCGGGTCGCCGCCCGAATTGTTGCGGTAGGTGGTATCCGGGAAGAGCGCATTGAGCATGGAGCGGCCCATGATTTGATCGGGCGAGGACATGGCGCCTTTCATCTCGTTGTAGACCACGCCTTTGTACACCAGCGCGATCTGGCTCTTGTCCTGGAGAGCCGGCTCCAGCTCCAGGCGGTGGCCCTCCTGCTTGAAACTGAGACGATCCAGCACCGGGAAAAAGGCCGCGTCCAGGTAGACATCCATGAGGTTATAGTAATCTTTGCGGTTCTGGGTGGCAAAAGGGTACATG
Organism: Deltaproteobacteria bacterium; assembly: GCA_021824175.1. GTDB lineage: Bacteria > Desulfobacterota > Desulfobacteria > Desulfobacterales > Desulfosarcinaceae > Desulfatitalea. The sequence goes on along the minus strand of JAKALP010000004.1, from coordinate 33,260 downwards.
GTCCAATCCGAGGCCGTAAAGGCATTCATGAAAGTGCTCAGGCTGCGCTTGAGCATGGAGAAGAATGGATCGCGCACGGGATAGCGCCGGGAGCCGCACAGCACGGTGTGCTCCAGAATGTGGGCCACGCCCGTGGAGTCGGCCGGGATGGTCTTGAAGGTCACGCCAAAAGTGTTCTCCTGGTCCTTGTTGCTGATATGCAGGTGGCGCGCGCCGGCAGTGATGTGTTCCAGCAGATAAAAGATCGCGTCGAGTTCCTTGAGTACGCTGATGCGCTGGATGCGGTAGCCGTGAAGTTCGGTGCCGATGGACAAGCCAGGATTATTGGGGTCCGAAGGATGGGGCATGGGGATTCCTTTGTTGGGAGTTCTTCTTCGTTATGGTGCGGGTGCGACGAGCTGCTTCTTCCGTCGCCAGTATAGCCAGCTTAATGCTCTGGGCCAAAAATTCGAGATGGTCATCCTGATCGACATTATCTACAAGGGCGCAGAGGCCCCAGAGACCAATATTCAGCGTCTTATCTCTGTGCTCTTTTCTGGCCTCTGCGGTTAATATGTTAAATAAACGCCTGAACGTACTTAGCGCCCTGTGGCTGCCGCGGGTTCGTAAATACCCCGGCTCTTGCGAACGATCTTTCCTGTTTTATTTAGCCGGAATAAAATATTACGCAATTTCTTCTCGTCAAAGCCGGTTTGATCTTTAATTTGGGCAAACCCGATTCCCTGGGGGCTGCGCCGGATAATTTCCAGCACCCCATCGGAGGCGGTCACAATCCCCTTGTCAACGGCACGGTTTTCGGAGCCGCGGCGGCTACGGGCTTCGCCCATGGCCGCCACCAATCGTTCGATGCGTTCCAGGCGGGCCACGATCCCTTCGATGTCGCGCTTGGTGGGAATGCTGTAATTGTGCATGAAAAATTTGACCATGGCATCGAAGCTTGGCGATTTTCCTTTTTTCTTGGCCATGCCGACCTCCGGGGATTGGCGCTTTGGGAAACCAATGGGCTTGAGTTTTGTAACTACAAGATATTTTTGTAACATTCGAACTTATTAACCTTTAGCTAATGAATTGCGCCCCCAAAGTCAAGGGAAAGGACCGCAGAGAGCAGGGCAATCCCATTTGAACTTTTCTATTCGGGTAGTCACCCTTATCAGCTTCGTAGGGTTTCGAATCCGATACCGATTCCGAAAACACGGCGGTGAAACGGTCGTGACTCCCGCACCCATCGGGAAGAGCCGTTGAATTCCAAGGGGGCTTATGTTAGCTTGCCTATCCCGAAATCAAATAGAAATAATGTGCAGTTGGTGCAACAATGACGGACAACATACCCCTTCCCAGCCACCAGACCCCATCCTGGAAAGTTCGGCTGCGCAAACTCTATCAAGAATTCAAATCCCTTCAGGGCGACCCTCATTTTGTGGCCATGGGAGCGGCCATCGGGGTATTCGTGGCCATCACCCCCACCATCCCGTTGCATACCACCATTGCCGTGGGTCTGGCGTTTTTGTTCAATTGCAGCAAACCGGCGGCCGCCATTGCCGTATGGGTCAGCAACCCCGTCACCATCCCCTTATTCTACTACGGCAGCTTCAAGCTCGGCACCTGGATATTGGGACATGAGTTGCCCATCAGCGGCCAGGAGATCACCATCTCCCAGATGCTCAGAATGGGATGGGATGTCACCGTGGCCGCGGTCGTAGGCGGCGCCTTGCTGGGTATTGTGCCGGCGATCATCTCCTATTTCCTCACCCTTCGGCTGTTTCAAAAGATTCATCTGCGCCGCAGCCTGCACAAAATGGCCCAGGCCCATGTAGACCCCGCCGGCCCCAGGAATGCCGACGGCGGCATGCCCCTGTCGGCCGGCTCGGATAGCGGCAAAAAAGATGATCATTCATGACATCTCCTTACCAATTACTGAAAGCCTGGAATCTGCAGGCCCGCAAAGAGCTGGGACAAAATTTTCTCAAGGAACCTTCCCTGGCTGAGCGCATTGTGGAAGCGGCCGGCATCGAAGATCATGAGGTGGTGCTGGAGATTGGCGCGGGGCTGGGCGCTATGACCATTGCGGCCGCCAAACGCGCCAAGCACCTGATCGCCGTGGAAAAAGACCGCCAGCTGGTGCCCTTGTTGCGCGCGGAGCTATTGGCCCACGGCCTGGACCGGGTCCAGGTCCTGGAGCATGATATCCTGAAGCTGAACCTGATCCAATTGGCCGAAGAACACGGATCAGCGTTCACTGTTCTGGGCAATCTGCCTTACAACATCTCTTCGCCTGTACTGGTCATGCTTATCGAGCAACGCCGGGTGGTGCGCCGGGCGGCCCTGATGTTTCAAAAGGAGCTGGCCGACCGGCTGTGCGCCAAGCCCGGCAGCCGAACCTACGGACGCTTGTCCGTGTTATTGCAGTATTGCGCGGATCTTGGTGTATTGCGCGAAGTAAAAGCCGATCAATTCTTCCCCAAGCCCAAGGTCGGCTCAACGGTCCTGGGCATCCGCTTCAAAGAGAAGATTGATCCGGTGGTCAGCGATGAAAGACTGCTGATCCGGGTGGTCCAGGCTGCTTTTGGTCAACGTCGCAAAACCTTACGCAATGCCTTGTCCGGCGGCCTGCTGCCGCTGGGAACCCAGGGCGCCACGGCCGTGCTGGAGGGAACCGGTATCGACCCCCAGCGCCGGGCCGAGACCTTGAGCGTGGCCGAATTCGTCGCCCTCACCGACACCGTGGCGCGCCATCTCCATGCCACCCCATCCGTCCAGGAGGCCCGATGAAGGACGCCCTGATCAAGAAGTGTCTTTCCCTGGTGTTGTTACTGGTCAGCCTGTCACTGGTTGCATGCCATTTAAAAGGGGTGAACGCCGAGCCCCGGAAACCGTGCGCCCTGGCCGTTCCCGCCAACCAGGCCTATACCGGCGCCTATATCGATTTCGGCGACACCGAAGACGATGTCACATTAAAAGCGATTAAAGATTTCGAAACCCTTGTCGGCAAACACCAGGCCATCGTGGCCTCTTCCAGCAACTGGGGCAAAAATTCCTTTCCGCGGCACAACGTGGAGATCATCACGGACTACGGCGCCGTCCCGCTGATCTATTGGATGCCCTGGATCAGCCGCGCCGATTGGGATGACCATCATATCGACCGCTACACCCTGTGCGATATCCTGGCGGGCAAGTATGACGACTATCTCAGCCGTTGGGCGGATCAGGCCCGTGACTTTGGCCAGCCGCTGCTCGTGGCCTGGGGTATCGAGATGAATGGCGACTGGTTCCCCTGGTCCGGTTTCTTCTACGGCGCCGGGGCCCCGGCCCCAAACGGAGCGGCCGCCGGTTTTGCCGGCCCCGAACTCTACAAGAGAGCCTATCGCCATGTGGTGGACCAGGTGCGCAGCCGCGGCGCGAAGAATATCCAGTGGGTCCTGCACGTCAATTCCGGAACGATTCCGCCCGAAAAATGGAATGACTTCCCAAACTACTACCCAGGGCCGGATTATGTGGACTGGCTGGGGCTGAGCGGTTATGGTCAGCAATATCTCAATGATACGTGGTGGACGGTGGATGATGTGTTCATTAGTACCTGTAAGGAGCTGACCGCCGTCGACCCGAACAAACCGATCATTCTGGCCGAATGGGGCATCGCCAATTTCCCCAAAGCCGGTAACATGGGCGCCTGGATCGCCGAGGCCTTGCGGCGCATCCCCGCAGAGTGCCCCCAGCTTCATGCCGCCGTTTACTGGCACGAACGCTGGCAAAACAGCGATGGCAGCTGGAGTAATTTGCGGGTCAACGCCACCGCCGAATCGCTGGAAGCATACCGCCAGGGCGTCGCCAGCACCTTTTGGCGCGATCATCCCCTGTGCGCGGAACAACCTCATGACTGAACCCCAGGCCTTGGTTGCGCTGATATCGGTCTGCGCCCTCACCTACTCCTTTGAAATCATATTCGGCCTGGCGGGCACCATCATGATGCTGCCCATCCTGGGCTTTTTCTTCGACAGTAAAACACTGGTCATCTACTCCCTGCTGCCCCAGCTGCTAGTGGCCGGTATTGCCCTCACCCGGTCCCACCAAAAGCTGGACTTAAGACTGCTTTGGCCGATGCTGGCTCTGGCCGCGCTGGGTGGCCTGGCGGGCAGCTACTTCTTTATTCAGATCCCCCAGGAGATCTTCAGACGCCTGCTGGCCGCCACCATCATCGCGGCCGGCATTTTCCTGATCATCGGCCCCCGTTTTCGATTAGGCCCGGTGACCCAACGAGTTCTGGATTTTCTGGCCGGTGTGTCCCACGCTCTTTTCGGCATCAGCGGCCCCATCGTCATGACCCGGCTCTTGGGAAGTCTAGAAGATAAAACCATGATCCGCAACAGCGCGCTCTTTTTCTTCAGTGGTCTGAACTGCGTGCGGGCGGTTTATTATCTTCTCCATGGCTCCATCACCGCCCAGATCCAACATATGTTCGTTGTATCAGCCATCTTTCTGATCCCTATCTTGATGACCGCCGAGCGCCTGCACTTCAAGCTCAATGATTTGCTTTTCAAAAAAGTCGTGGCCTGGATTATCCTGTTTTGCGGAGTGGTTTATATGCTTAGGTAGTTAGTGCGTGGCCGAAAAGCCCATATTTTTCCAAGTTCAAGGCGGAGGCAAAATTTTAACCGCAGGAATACCTGGAGTATTTCGAGGATTAAAATTTTGCCCCAACGCCGAAATTGGGAAAATAGGGGGTTTTCGGTCAAGCACTAATCAAAAAGAAGGGAGGCCCCATGATGCCCATTCATCTTCTGCTGGTTGATGACGAGCAAGGGTTTATCGAGGCTTTGGCTAAACGCCTGGGCCATCGCGACTTTCGAACGGCGTTGTGCTTCAGCGGTGAGGCGGCGCTGGCCTACCTGCAAGAGAATCATGACGTCGACGTGGTCCTGATGGATATTCAAATGCCGGGCATGAATGGGTTGGAGACACTCCAGGGCATTGTCGCGCTGCAACCGCTGGTGGAGACCATCATGCTCACGGCCCACGGAACCGTGGCCACGGCCGTGTCCGCCATGCGCCAGGGCGCACGGGATTATCTGGTGAAGCCATGCGATTTGGAAGAGTTGACCACCAAAGTCCGGGCCGCGGCCCAGCGCAAACAGGAGCGCGAGCGCAAGATTGCCGACGTGCATGCGCGGCCCTATATCACCGAGCGTGAAAAAAGAGCCCTGATCGCCGCCATTATGGCCTCATGAAGCGTTAATGCTCCTGCTTGTTTTTGTATTGCCCGTTGCCAACCTTTGGATCGGAATCTCCAACATTGGACCGCATTGTTAGAAACAGGGTTTCCGGCAGCCGTGAGGCGCAATAATTCCTCGCCCGTGATTCGCCCATTTTTGCCCATGTTCTTCCCAGTCGATTAATTCCGTTGATCAGTTTTTGGCTACACTTTCTTTCATTCATTGTCTTTCTCCTTTTTTAAGGTTAATTTTTTTCGTCGGGTATGGGCCTATATATGTAATACGAAATATTACATGTCAAGCAATTTGTCATACAAAATAATAAATAAATTATAAAGTATTAAAATTTATATATAAAAATAGAGATATGATACAGATTTTGCTTAAATTAATCTTTATTGTTGCATAAGCGGAAAGGTTGTGTAATATTTTGTAATACAATTTCGTTTTGGTAAATAAGGCTGAAACAGGGGGCAATTATGACCGGTTTAAGAATTCGCAGGGGACGGCGTAAAAAGGAAGCCGATAGGCGGAAGGATCACCTGATTCAAACCCGTGTCGATGACAACCTTCAGCAGGTCCTTAAAAAAGAGGCCAAGAAGCGTCGTTTGACCGTGTCCCATTTACTGCGCAACGTTTTGGAAGAAACCTTTGGATTGGTTGACGGTGTACTCAATGACGTGGACACCATTATATCAGACTCAATTGGGTTGGCTCAGAACGTTACCCGTGATGCCAAAAAGATTGCCCGGACTGCTCTTAGGAAAAGAGCTGTACCGAATGACGAAGAGACGATCGGTGGTCCTGAAAGCGATGAATTCCGCGATGACCCAGATTCGGGAGAACCCGATATTGTCAACAAGCCGCCAGGACTGACGCCCTCTCCCTTGGACAGCATATATGCCTGGAATCCGGTGGTATTGAACCAAGATGCCCGGTGCTCCAAGTGCGGGGGATTGATTGAAAAGGGGCGGCAGGGATTTGCCGGATTGAGCGATGATCCAAGTCTGAAACGGCAATGGTTGTGCCAGGCCTGCATCAAAGGAAACAGCGGGGTCTTCGCAAATGGGGGCGGGCCAAGCTAACCGACAGAGGAAATGAATGCATAGAAGAATCTTGCATAATTGATGTCGCGCAGATAATTTGATCGCGTTCGTATCGGTGGGGATAGTACACGCCATCTCAAAAAAGGATTGTGGGCCAAAAATCTTTTTTGAGATGGCTTTTAAATAAAAGGCGGCCCCATTGTTCCCACAAAGGTATACGGATTATCCAGTTGACTCATTGGGCTTTGCCGACTGAAAGGTGCCCCACCATGATCTCCATTTCGCTCGTAACCTTTGCCCTATACCTTGCAGCAGCACAAGTGCCGGCTACCGCAGATCCGCTGGCCATGGACGAAATCGACAAGATGTTTGCGGCCTGGGATAAGGTCAACACCTTGACCATGCGACAAATCAAAACCGAACGAATGGTGAACGGCAAAACCATCACCGAAGAAGTTGCCGTCAAGGTGCGAAGATCGGGCGAGGTCTATTTGGCCAACATCAATCCGAAAAAGGGGCAGGAAGCGCTGTATTTGCCCAAACGTGACAAGACCGAGATCACGGCCCACCCTGGCTCATTCCCCGATATCACGGTACACATCAGCCTGTGGGGCGGTCTGGCCACCAGGAATCAGCACCACCTGCTAAGCCACGCTGGCTTTGGCTACCTGCTCAAACAAATCCGCGACGGTATTGCACAGGCCAGGTCCAATCCCACGGGCGAAAAACTCGAGTGGCAAGGTGAGGTCCTCCAAGCGGGTCGTGCGGGATACCGTCTCGTGCTAATCTCAGGCACTTTGCCTGCTGAAGAGGTCGAGGCACAGAAGAGCGAGTCGGTTGTGGCATTTGGGGAGCGCCTCAATCGCGATCCCTACCTCATCGTTTACACCAACCCCGAACTGCTTGACAGTCTGTCCAGTTCTGTCTCGGCGGGAACAGTTTATAAAGTACCTCAATACTACGGCGGCAAGACCGAAATCATCATAGACAAAGAAACCCACATGCCGCTCAAGGTCACCATTTGGGATTTCGAAGGCCGCGTGTACGAAAAATTCGAGAACCACGAAATCCGTTTGAATCCTCCGCTGACCGACAAAGACTTCGATCCAGACAACGATGCCTACCATTTCTGAGCGGGCGGCCGCAAAAACGGTGAGCTCGGATCTTGGAGCTTGCGGCGATTTTATCTTGGCTTGCATCATTCCGTGATCAACCGCTTCAGGGTTGTCTCGTCAAAGGGAAGATAATCGGGCACCGACGCATCGATCAGGACTGATTCGATCTCCTGTTTGCGGGCCTTGAGGGCCATCACTTTTTCTTCGATGGAGTCGCGCGTGATAAAACGATAAACCGTGACCGGCTGGTGCTGGCCCAGACGATGGCAGCGATCAATGGCCTGATTTTCCACGGCCGGGTTCCACCAGGGGTCGAGTAGAAAAACGTAAGATGCCTCGCTGAGATTGAGGCCCGTGCCGCCGGCCTTCAAAGAGATGAAGAAGGGACAAGGCCCGTCATGGGTCTTGAAGGCCTGTACCACCGCGCCCCGGTCCATGGTGCGGCCGTCCAGGTAAAAAGAAGTAATTTTAAGCCTCAGAAAAAGGGACTGAATCAACTGCAAATGCCGGGTGAACTGGGAGAAGATGAGGATCTTGTGCCCTTCGGCCAGGATCTCCAAGGCCGCTTGGATGACTTCCTCGGTTTTACCACTGCCCACATGGTCCAATGATCTGCGGATAGCTTTGACAGCCAGGCGGGGATGGCAAGCAATCTGGCGCAGCCGCAAAATCAGGCGCAGGATATGGAAAGTGCGCGATCCCTCAAAAGTCTCCATCTCATCCTTAGCCGCGGCCAGGGCCTGATCGTAGATGGCCTTTTGCTCGTCACCGAAGTCGCAGTAGATGGTCACTTCGGTTTTGGGCGGCAGTTCGGCCAGCACCTGGGACTTCAACCGCCGCAAAATGTAAGGTTGGGTTTTGGCCCGCAACCGCTGCAGGTCTTTGGCCGCGTCGGTGTATGCCTCCTTGAACGCATCTTCTTCTCCCAGAAAACCAGGCATCAGAAAATCGAACTGGCTCCACAGATCCGCGGCCGAGTTCTCCACCGGCGTTCCGGTAATGGACAGCCGCGCGGTGGCCGGAAGATGTTTGACGGCCCGGGAAGTAATCGTATCGGCATTCTTGATGGCCTGGGCCTCGTCGAGGATCACATACTCCCACTCGATTCCGCACAGCAACGGTGTTTCGCTGCGTACCAGACTGTAAGGCGTAAGGATCAAGTCGTGGCGTCGCAAATGATCGGCGCGCCTGATCCGGTCCGGTCCCGCGAAGAGATAATAGGCCAGATCCGGCGCGAATTTCTTGATTTCTATCTCCCAGTTGAAAAGCAAAGTTTTGGGAGCGATGAGAAGAAATGGCCGGCCCAGGGCGCCCTCCCCTTTCAGACTTTTGATCAAAGCCAGCACCTGAACCGATTTGCCCAGCCCCATGTCATCGGCCAGAATGCCATTCAGCCCCAAGCTCTTCAAGGTCCGAAGCCAATTGTAACCCAGGATCTGGTAGGGCCGCAGCACGGCTTCGAAACCAGCCGGAAGCAAATGGCGCTGCACGCCCGCCACTCCCTGGCCGAAGCGGCACAGCTCCTCGAAAGCGGAATCGTTCCGCACCTCGGCGCTGTTTTCCAGACAAGCGCGCACGCTGGGAAAATCGGCCTTGTTGAAGACAATGAACGCGCCTTGCATGCTGCCTGTGCCTGTAAATTCGGCCAGCATCCGCCGGACTTCGCCGGAGATAAGCCCCACGGAGCCATCGGGCCGCGCCACATAGCGCCGGCCTTCTTGAAACGCCCGGAACAGCTCGTCCGCGCCGATCTCCACGTCGCCCGAAAATACCGTGGCTCCCACACGCAAATGGTGCCGCTGGGTCTGGACATCCCAGCGCACGGTCACCGGCGCGGCGATCTTGCGATCGCCCATCCAGACCTCAAAACCGTGATTTTCCAAAGATGGCACCAAGGACTCCAGGGGCTGTTGGGGAGCACGCCAGTTAAAATCACGTTCCGGTATGGAAGCAAAACCATGGGAGAGAAGCACGGACTTGAAATTCTCTTCTACCGGACGATTGCGGTGGATGGCCATATGGCGATGCGGATCGACGATGACGGTCAGATTATCGTTGTCTTTGACCGCATGGCCTTCGTAGACTAAGTATAGCCGGGCCTTCGCCGCCCGCTCATCCAGGCTCAGCTTGGCGTGAACCACGGCATCCTTCACGGTGCGGATCTCTTCTTGCTCGATCCGTTTGATGCGCACCTTGTCCGGCTGCTTGGCGAAGCGCAAGAGCAGGCTCTCTTTTTCGGTTTCGGCCAGGACCTGGTTCGCGGGAATCTGCTGGAGAAAAGAGAAGGGAACTTCCGCCCGCATCTGAACAATCCGATTGGCTTGGATCAGGGTCACGGGCATGGTTTGAACCACGACCTGGGCTTCGGCCAGGGGGATGCCGCCCAGGTGGAGGGCCATGCGGCCTTCTTTCACGCTGATTTCGGCCATAACCTCTTTGTCCACGCGGAAGGAGGTGGGCGCGCCGTCCGCATGCAATAAAATCTTTTGCTTCTGGGCAGCGGAGATGAACTTGAACAAATGGCGCGAAGCAATCCGCAGGCGGGTGAACTCCTGATCGGGATTGAAAAAGCGGCCCTCGTTCTTCCGGAAGGCCATTTCACTTTCAAGGGCCGTCCGGAATAGAACCTTGTCCGGCACCTGCTCGGCAACCGCTTGCAGATCCCTGACATAGTAGATCCGGGTGCCCTTGATGATCTGCCAACGGCCGCCAAGCAAAACCGCCGGCGTCAACACCACGGTGAACTGCCCGCTTTTGCGGGAGTACTCCGGGTCATAGGTGAATAGGATGCGTTCCATTATTCGTAATGGGTCCACATCCGGATCACTTTGACAATCTTTTCTTCCTCGATCACTTGACAGATCAACCGATGCTGGATGTTGATGCGACGGGAATATGCGCCGGATAAATCACCGACCAGCTTTTCGTAAGAAGGTGGCGTTTGAAAGGGATTGACGCGCAGGATATCAAGCAATTTTTCAACCTTCGGCTTAAGGCCGGATGTGGAAATCTTCTTGGCGTCCTTTTGGGCTTGTTTTGTAAAAACGACCCGGTAGCTCACCAATCCAACTCCTCTTTGCAATCCTCGATCGGGGTGGCCAAGCCTTGCCGGATGGATTCGCGCATTCCGGGAATGTTTAGAAGAAATAGGGTCTCTTGAATCGCGCGCCAGTCATCTTCGGAGATCAGCACGGCATTACCTCGTTTGCTCGTAATCACAATCGGTTCATTCGAATGCGAAGTTTGATCGATCAGACGGTAAAACTTGGACCTTGCTTCGGTTGCGGTTAATGTCGGCATATTCACCTCACGTTTTGTCAAAGCGTACGTCATAGCGTACGCAATGTCAAGGGCAGTAGCTTACACATCCAGGGGAATCGCATGTAGCACATAGAGCTGCCAAGCAACATCATTGTTCCAGGTACGAAAGCTAATTTAAATGAATATCGAATATCGAACAAGGAACAGCAAAATGCGGAAGGAACTTAGACAGTATGATCTTGAGCAACGACTGATTGATTTTGCCGAACCTATTGTCCGAACCGCGAAATCATTACCAAAGTCAAAATTCAGCAAATTTCGATTTTTTTCGCAAGCATAAAACCGGTTAACCAGAACAATAAGAAAACTTTGTAATTCGATATTTGTTGTTCAATATTCGATATTCTTTTTTTAACAGAATTTAGTTGTCTATTTAAGTCAGCGCTTATGGGGGCGCCGGCACGTGACCCCGCTGTAAAAATCAAACGCCGGCCACCCGGCCGGCGTTTGATTCTTTCAATAACTCAACTATCTTGAATTACTGGAGAGGCTTAAACTCCACCCGGCGGTTGCGGGCGCGCCCTTCCTTGGTGTCATTGGTGTCGATGGGGCGGTCCGGACCGTAGCCTTTGGCGATCATGCGGTTGGCCTCGATGCCCTTGGTTTCAAGGTAGGCCTTGACCGATTCGGCCCGACGCTGGCTTAATTGGGTATTGTAATCGTGCTTGCCCGAAGCGTCGGTGTGGCCCTGGATCTCGACTTTCAGGCTCGGATTCTTCTTCATGATCTCGGCGGCATTATCCAGCGCTGAATAAGAACTCTTCTTCAGATCAGCCTTGTTGGTCTCGAATTGAACCCCTTCCAGGATATAGGTGCCGGCCGCCGTGGCCGTGCCGATGGGACCGATGGCCAACGGGCAGCCATTGTCTTCCACTTTAATGCCTGGCGGGGTTCCCGGGCATTTATCCCTGTCATCCGGCACACCGTCCTTGTCGCTGTCCAGCGGTGCGGCGACCGGGCCGGCCAATAGTACTTCCTTTACAAAGCCGTTCATGGCCGCGCCGGTGACCAAAGAAGCGGCGGTCGTGGCCCGACCGCAGCCCGTGACCTGGGCCAGCCTGGTAAGGAATTGCTGCCCTTCAGGCGCATCACCCGCCTGTACGGTGTAGATGCACAATTTGCCGGCATGGCTCTCTTTCAAAGCCTGGGCCGCGGCCATGGGGCCTTCGGCCATATCCAGGCCGTCACTGACGATCACCATGGCAATGGGGCCCGTGACACTTTTCAGATCCTCGGCCGCGTCCTTCAGGGCCAGGCCCATGGGGCTGTAGCCGCCGGCCCGGGTCACCCGCGCAAGGCCGTCAGGCAGCACTTTGGCAGTATAAGGTTGGGGCTTGGCCATCAGGTCCGTAGATTTCATGGAGACCGCGTTGTCATGCCCAAAGGTGCGCAGGGCCACGGTCAGATTCAGATTGGGCATGGTCTGGTTGAAATTGGCGATCACGCTGCGGGCCGTGTCCAATTTGTACGCGGCATCCATGGAAGACGACGCATCCAGAATGAAGTAAAGATAATCCGCCTTTTGCTGCCAGGCGCCGCTGGGGATCGGCTGGGCATTAAAAGCTGGCGGCGGGGTTCCCTGGGCCGCGCAACCGTGGAGCATCAGAAACGCTAACATTGCTGCTGCCAAACACTTTAGTCTGTGGTTCATCATGGGGGTGTTTTCCTTTCTTGGGTTGTTTCGTTGTCCGTTGATTCGTTAATTGGTTGATTCGAGAGTGGATCAGCGCAAGACGATCAGCGCATCCACGGCCACGGGTTTGGCGCCCGAGAGGATCACGGGATTGAGATCGATTTCGGCCACGGCCTCCAGGTCCAATCCGATTTGGCCGATGTGGATCAGCATCTTGGCCAGGGCCTTGGTATCGGCGGCCGGCATGCCGCGCACGGCCCCCAGAATCTTATGGCCTTTGATGTCACCCATCATCTCCAGGGCATCGCGCTCTTCCAGGGGCGCCTTGCGGAAAGAGATATCTTTCAGGATTTCGGTGAAGATGCCACCCAGACCGAACATCACGCACGCCCCGAACTGGGGGTCGCGGGTCAGGCCCATGACCAGCTCGCGCCGGCCGCTGACCATCTGCTGCACCAGCACACCGCCCTGGGCGTCTCCCATGGCCGTCTTGATTTCTTCAAACGCTTGAAGTGCTTCTTCCTTGTTGCGCACATCCACGCGCACCAAATTCTTCTCGGTTTTGTGGGCGATCTCGGCCGCGCAGCCTTTCATCACCAGGGGATAGCCGATAGTGCGGGCCGCGCCGGGCAACTCTTTTTTCTTCTCCACCAGGATCTCCTGGGTCACCGGAATCTTGTAGGCGGCCAGCACCAGCTTGGCTTCATATTCGGAAAGCGTAGTTCTGCCTTCGCGCTTGGCTTGGGTGATCAGTTTCTTGGCTTGAGCTTTGGTCATGGGTGCTTCCTCTCGTAGTAGATATTGAGATGGCCGAGGGCTTTAAATGCTTCGGTCAAATGATTGAACACGGGGATGCCGCGCTCGGCAAAGACGCGCCGGGCGTCCACGAACATCTCCACCACATCCAGGTGGTCGGGCGCGCTTTTGGGATTGGAGAGAATCACGGCAATGGGTTTGCCGGTCTCGGCCACCACGGCCTGGATGTCATCGGCCAGCTCCACATAGGGTGTAATCTCCTTGACGGGCTTGCCGAAGATTTTGGCTTGATTCTTATAGTGATGCAGTAAAGAAGTAAAGATTTGTAAATCGATGCGTTCATCGCCGGCGGCCAGGCGCATGATCTGCCGCAGGGTCTTGGGCGCCACAAAGGGATTGGCCACATCCACGGGATTGCCGGGGCTCGATCCCGGCCGGGGCAGCAGGGCGTCAATGCGCGCCGCCAGCTCCGGCTCAAAGGGCGGAATCTTGATCCCGTAGGCTTCAGCCGCATCGGCGGCGGCCACGCCCAAGGCTCCACCCCCGCCCAGCACCGTGATGTTGCGATAGACCTTGGGCGGCAGCAAAGCAAAAGCCATGGCCGTCTGGGCCATCTCGTGCATGTCATTGACCTGCACGGCATTGGCTTGGCGCAGGATCGATTGCCAGATCCGGCGGCTGCCGCCCATGGAAGCGGTGTGGCTTTGCACGGCCCGCGAGCCGGCCTCGGAGAGCCCGCCCTTGTTGATGATCACCGGCTTGCGGGCCGCGGTCTGTTTGAGGGCCGCGAAAAAGGCGTCGCCGTCCTGGATGCCTTCAATATACATGGTGATGATGCCGGTCTGGGGATCGGCGCCGAAATAGCGCAGCAGCTCGGTTTCGCGCAAATCGCAGCCATTGCCGAAGCTGACCACCTTGCTGAATCCCAAGCCCATGGATTTGCCCAGGTTGGCGAAATCCACGGCCATGCCGCCGCTCTGGGAAGAAAAGGCGATGGGGCCGGGCCGACGGGAAAGATCCGGTCCTGGCAGCACGGTCAAACCGCTCTTGGGGCAGTAGATGCCGAAACAGTTGGGGCCGATGACGCGCAGGCCCTTGGCCGCGATGCGCGTGACCTCCTGCTCCAGCGCGATTCCCTCCGGCGTGCCCAGTTCCTTAAAACCCGAGGAGAAAATTTCGGCCCCGGCCGCGCCTTTTTTCAAGCATGCCTCCAGGGCCTCGGCCACGGCCTGGGCCGGCACGGCAATGATGGCCAGGTCAAACCCGCCGGGGATATCCTCGATGCGCGCATAGATGGGCTGGCCATTGAAGGTGCCGCCCTTGGGATTGACCAGATAGATCTCGCCGCTGTAGCCGATGGCGCGCAGAGAAAAGAGAATGCCGCTGCCAAAGCCGATGCCCTCTTTGGAAAAGCCGATGATGGCGATTTTGTCGGGGTGAAAGATGCGTTCGAAATCGGTGGCAATGGATGACTGGACCATGGTTGCGAAAACCTCCGTTGGGGGTAACGGAAAAAATCGATACCCGCCGACCTCGCGGGCACAACGCCATCCTTGATAGCAGACCTGATGCCCGGCGGCAATGGTCAAACTGAGACCACGTCGCGCCGTTGCGCCGTTGCATGAGGTTCCCATTTGAAGGCCTATGAATCTGGGCAAACATGTTTACCAGGGCTCGGGCAATAAAGCGGCGCTATAATTTGGTTTCGTGCAACGGCGCAACGACGCGACGCAAGGCCCAGCAGGCAACCCACGTGGTTTCGACTCACCGCATGTCAGGGTATCCGCATTTGATGAATTGAGCCGTGTTGCGGCCAAAACGATATGAACCGCGAATGAACGCCAATGGAAAATAGCCCTATTCGCGCCCATTCGCGGTTACATTAACGATGTCTTTGACCAAGGCCGGCCGCACCATATTTCAAATGCGGTCAACCTGCTCCTTCCTTTGCCCAAAGTTGACGCCGATGGCCTGTCGCACTATGATAAAATTCGATGTTGCGCCAAAACGTTCAGCGGCTCCGGTTTCTCGGATGGTCTTCTGCTCATCTTCGCTGTTAAGGCTTGGGACCGGTGGCCGGGACTTGTTTATTAAGCACGCACCACACCATCAAGCAGTATAACCGCTATCAGGAATCGCCGTGGCCAAAAAAGATCATGACCACCCCAAAACCGTATCCGCCGACAGGCTCAAACAGAGCGAAGATAAGCTGCGCCAAAGCGAGGAACGGCTTCGCGAAAGCGAGCATATGCTGGGCCATCTGATCGACAATTTGCCCCATGCCGTGGTCTACCAGATCATGGCGGAACCTGATGGCGGCCGCCGCTTCACCTTTATCAGCCGGGCTGTGGAACGTCTTAACGAAGTGACCGTAGAATCGGTGCTGGCCGACGCGGGCGTCATTTACCGGCAATTTCTGCCGGCATACACTGATCTGGTCCGGCAACACGAAGAGCAAGCCCTGAAGAGCTTGACTCCCCTGAAAGTAGAAGTCCAGAGCCGCCTGCCCAGCGGCCGCTTGCGCTGGTTCGAGTACACCTCAACCCCCCGCTATCAGACCGACGGTCTGTTGGTATGGGATGGAGTTGAAATCGACATCACTGAACGCAAACTGGCTGAAGAGAAACTTGCCAAAGCATTTTTAGCCTTCCCTGAGCTCATCTCCATTGCCTCCATGGAAGATGGCAAGTTCATCGAAGTAAACGAAAGTTTCCTGAAGAGAACCGGCTTCAGTAAAGAGGAGGTGATCGGCCGTACCTCCACCGGAATAAGCGTATGGGTCAATGAGAACGACCGTGAGCGATATATTAAGGAACTCACGCGCAATGGTTATTTACGCGATTTTCCCAGCCAGTTCCGCATGCGTTCAGGCGAGATTCGCGATTTCCTACTTTCCAGTGAAATCATCGAACTTGAAGGCGATCCGTGCAGTTTCAATTTCATCACCGATATTACCGAGCGCAAGCAAGCCGAACGGGCGCTGGCCCAAAGTGAGGAGCGCTTCAGGAAGGTCTTTGAAGAAGCCCAAATGGGAATTGTCATGATCTCGCCGGACTTCAAGTTCGAGCGCGCCAATCCGGCCTTTTGCCGCATGCTGGGATATTCGGAGAATGAATTCCGCGCCATGACCTTCGGCGACATCACCCACCCGGAGTATCGCCGGCGGGATGTGGAGAATGTGGGTCGTCTTCTGCGGGGCGAAATCCCCATTTATCAAACCGAAAAACGCTATCTTCATAAAAACGGAGAAGAAATTTGGGCCAGTGTCATAGTCTCGGGAATCCGGGATGAGATCAGCGGCGCCTTGCAATACTTTCTGGTGCTGGTGCACAATACCACCGAGCGCAAATTGGCCGAAAAGGTGTTGAAACAATCCGAGCAGAAATTCGCCCAAGTCTTCCGCGCCTGCCCCCTGTCGATCACCATCGCCAATATGGCCGATGGCCGCTATGTGGACGTCAACGATGTCTTTCTAGAGATCGCCGGAATGCGCAAAGAAGAAGTAATCGGCCACACCTCCAACGAACTGAAGATCTGGATGGACCCGGAACATCGGCGGCAGTATGTCAAAACGCTGACCAGGCAAGGGTTTCTAAAGGATTATCCTCTGATCTGGCGATCACCGGACGGCAAAACGCACTACTTCCTGACCTGCACGGAGATTGTGGAAATAGAGGGCAAGCCATGCACCCTCAACTTCATCACCGACATTACCGAGCGCAAGCGGGCTGAAGAAGAAAAGCTTCAACTCCAGTCTCAACTCCAGCAGTCCCAGAAGCTGGAGTCAGTGGGCCGCTTGGCCGGCGGCGTAGCCCACGACTTCAACAATATGCTCAATGTGATTCTCGGTTATGCCGAACTGGCCCAAACCAAAATCAATCCGGCGGATGCGTTGTACTCCGATCTGCAGGAGATCATCACGGCCGCGCTGCGTTCCGCCAAGGTGACGCGCCAACTGCTGGCCTTTGCCCGCAAACAGACCGTTGCGCCCAAAGTGCTGAATCTCAATGAAGCCATCACCGGCATGTATAAAATGCTGCAACCCATTATCGGCGAGCAGATTCAGATCGATTGGCGACCAGCCCAGGGGTTATGGCCCGTGCGGGTGGACCCCAGCCAGATCGATCAGATCCTGGCCAATCTGTGCATCAACGCCCGGGACGCCATTGCGGGCGACGGCGCCATCACCATTACCACGGGCAACCGCAGCTTTGACGCCGAAGATTGCGCCACCCATCCCGGCGCTCTGCTCGGTGACTATGTATGGCTGTCCGTCCGCGACAACGGCTGTGGCATGGACAAGGAAGTCCTGGCCCATGTCTTTGAACCATTTTTTACGACCAAAGGGGTCGGCCAAGGCACGGGTCTGGGTTTGGCCATGATCTATGGCAGCGTGCGGCAAAATAATGGTTTTATCAAGGCCGAAAGCGAACCGGGCCGAGGGTCGTGTTTTACGATTTACCTGCCCCGGTTTAACGGGGAGACCAGCCAGGATAGTATTGAGCCTCCGCCCAAGGCGGCCGCCAGCGGAAAAGAAACCATTTTGCTGGTGGAAGACGAACCGGCGGTCCTGTCTTTGACGCAAAAGATGCTGGAAAGGGACGGCTACACCGTGCTGGCCGCCAACACGCCGGCCGATGCTCTCCAGCTGGCCGGCAGGAATGACGGCGCCATTCACCTGCTGATGACCGACGTGATCATGCCCGGCATGAACGGTAATGAGCTGGCCCAAAGCCTGCTGGCCCTGCGTCCCCAAATCAAAGTGCTGTACATCTCCGGCTATCCCGCCAACGCCATCGCCAACCTCGGCGTGCTGGACGCAGGCGTGCACTTCCTTCAAAAACCCTTCATCAAAAAAGATCTCTCCGCCAAGGTCCGGGAAGTATTGGATCAGAAGTAAACCGTCCCTACAAGGTTGAAAACAGAGCCCCCAACACCACCAGCACCGCACCGAGAAGCTTTTTAGCGCTGACCGGATCGGTGGGGGTCTGTAATAATCCGAAATGGCTGACCACCAGAGCGGTCAAGATCTGTCCGCTGATGGTCAGAATAAAAAAATGGCGCACTCCCATGCGTGGAATCAGATAGGTGGTGGCCAGAACAATAAAAGCGCTGACGAAACCAGTCAGATAGAGATAGGGCGGCACGGTTTTGAGCCGTGACAGAGTGGCCTGATCCCCCCAGAGGAAGAATAAGGCGATGGAGGTGACCAGGGCCATGAAGAAGAAAGTAATATTGGCCGTGATGGCCGAACCCAGATGGCGGGAAACCATGCTGTTCATGGGCAGATAGATCGACAGCAGGGCGCCGACCAGCAGGGAAGACAATATGGTGATTGAAGGTTGCATGGAGAACTCCGAAGGGGTTGGTTGATTGGTTGATTCGTTAAACGGTGGAGAACCCTACGCTACCAATCAACGAATCAACGAATTAACCAATCAACTCCTTATGACGGAAACAACTCACCAGATGGTCATTGACCACGCCGGCGGCCTGTAAAAAGGCGTAGCAGATGGTGCTGCCCACAAAAGAAAATCCGGCCTGTTTGAGGACTTTGCTGACCTGGTCGGACAAAGGCGAGGTCGCCGGAATCTCTTCTATCTTCTTCCAGCGGTTTTGAACTACTTTGCCATCGGAAAACGACCAGATGAAATTGCTGAACGAGCCGTGCTGCTCGGCCAATCGCAAAAGCTGGGCCGCGTTGTTCACCGCCGCCCGGATCTTCTGGCGGTTGCGCACGATGGCCGCGTTCTGGCCGGCCGCTTCGATTTGCTTGGCGCTCATGCGCGCCACCCGCTGTGGTTCAAAATTAAAGAAGACTTCGCGAAATGCTTCCCGCTTATGCAGAATCGTGCGCCAGGACAAACCGGCTTGAAAGGCATCCAGGATGATGTGCTCCATCCAGAGGCGGTCATCGCGCACCGGCACCCCCCACTCCTGGTCGTGGTACTGGATCATCAGAGGGTCTTGGGCGGGCCAGGGGCAACGGGTCATGGTGAGGTCCTCCTGTGGACTTGGTCGATCGATTGATTGATTCGTGACTTGGTTGATTCGTACCGGTGAGCCCCACCGATCAACCAATCAACGATAATCGCTTTACTTAATCAAAAAGATACCGACAAATCAAATCGACCAACTCGTCTACCACGAACTCATGGTCGAGCAGGGGCTTGTGGCGTGAGGCGCCACAAATCACTTCGAGGATCTGCGATCCACCAGCCAGACCGCGGTTTTCCAATTGGAGCTTTCGCTCTTTTCTTCATCATGAGGTCACGCATAAATATGGGACAAGCTGTAGCGGCCATCCAGGGTCTTTGGCTCAAAAGAGTCAGCTTCACCTTGCCGGAAGATTGAAATTAAGTCCACGGGCCAACGTGCTAACGGACAAACGGGCGAACGGGCCACGGGCTAACGCGCATCTTTCACATCCAGCACCCGCCGCACAATATCCGCCAGCTCCCGCAAAATCAGCGGTTTCATGACCATTTGGCGGATGCCGATGGCCTTGGCTTTTTGTTCGGTGATGGCATAACTGAAACCGGTGCAGACGATGATGGGCAGATCGGGCCGGAAGCGAAGTACTTCTTCGGCCAGTTCAAGGCCGGTCATGTATGGCATGGTCATGTCGGTGATCAGCAGGTCAAAATTCAATGGCGCTTCGCGCAGCAGGGCGAGTGCTTCATTCCCGCTGGAACGGGTCTCCACCTGATACCCCAAGGTGGAGAGCATCCTTTTGCTCACTTCAATCAAGGACGGCTCATCATCCACAAACAGAATGCGCTCGCGGCCCCTGGGCAACGGCGGCTCGGGCTGAGCCTCCGCACCGGCCTGGCCGGATTCGATCAGCGGCAGATAAGCATGGAAGGTCGACCCTTTGCCCGGTTCACTGTAGACGGTGATGGCGCCGCCATGATCTTTGACAATGCCGTGAATCACCGACAACCCCAAGCCGGTCCCCTCGCCCTGGGGCTTGGTGGTAAAGTAAGGATCGAAGATTCTTTGGATGATATCGGGGGTGATGCCGCAGCCGGTGTCGCTGACCGAGAGCTGCAGGTATGGCCCGGGACGAAGTTCAGGATAGCGCCCCACCTCTTCGATATCCAACGTAATGGGCTTGAGGGAAATCCCCAATGTGCCCTCTTTCATGCGCATGGCCTGACAGGCATTGGTGCACAAATTCATTACCACCTGGTGCATCTGGTTGGAATCGCCCAACACCATGCCGGAAGCGGTGATCTGCTGATGGATGGTAATGGAGGCCGGAATCGTGGCCCTTAGCAAGGAGAGGGTTTCCTTGACCACCAGGTGCAGGGCCAGCGGCGCCTTTTCAGGTTTGGATTGGCGGCTGAAGTCCAGGATATGTTGAATCAGGTTGCGGGCCCGCACACCCGCCCGAATTACTTCGCCGATGTAGGCCGCGGTGGCGCTTTCAGGCAGCGCGTCGGCTTTGACCAGCTCGGCATACCCGAGGATAGCCGACAGAATATTGTTGAAGTCATGGGCGATACCGCCGGCCAGGGTGCCGATGGCCTCCATCTTCTGGGATTGCCGGAGCCGCTCTTCCATGGACAAACGTTCACTGATATCTTCGTAGGTGATGATGGTTTCGCCGCTGGCCAGATAGGCCGTGCTGATTTGAACCCACTTATGCGCGCCGTCCTTGCACCGCACTTGCCATGACTGATTGCGGATCATGCCGGGATTGGCGTGTTGCCCAGCCTGCTGCCAGGAGGCTATCACCTTCTGACGGTAGGCCGGATCAGGGTAAGCGACCTGAAACCAGTCATGGCGGGTGGGAATCTCTTGTATGGAATAGCCGAAGACCTCTTTGAATCTGGGGTTGAGATATCTGAAGCGCTGGCCTTGATCCACCAGGGCCACGGCAAAGGGGGATTCATCGATCAGGGTCTGAAATTTTTTCTTCTCCGCTTCGATGGCGTCAGTGACCACCTTGTGTTCGGTGATATCCTGCAGCGTCCCCACAAAAGCAGTGATCTCCCCATTTCCATCGCGCACCACGTCGGCCCTGGCGAGCAGGTATTTGACCGGTCCCCTTTGGGGGTTGGTTCTGAATTCCGCCTGCTCGGCTTGTCCCGTGGCGAGCAGACGCTCATGCAGGCGGGCCTGGATGGGACGGTCGTCGGGATGCAACATTTCGATGAACTGTGATAATGGCGGCGTTCCCTCCGCCGGATCAAATCCCGTGATGCGAAACATCTCCTCCGACCACAGGCCGGTCAGGGTTTTCAACTCCAGCATCCAGCTTCCCATGCGGGCCACATGCTGCGCCGCGGCCAGATGAGTTTCGCTGCGGCGCAGGCGCTCTTCCGTGGCCTTGCGCTTGGCGATATCCGCCTGCAAGGCCTCATTGGCCATTTTGAGATCGAAGGTTCTCTGCACCACCTGCTGTTCCATTTCGGCGCAGGTCTGGCGCAAGGCCTCCTCGGCTTCACGGCGTTTAGCCCGGCTAAGAGCCAGGCGGCGGGCCGCAAACACAATGCCCCCTATCCCAATCAGCCAGAGCAGCACATGCACGATGATAAGTTGGCCTTGTCTTTGAGCGGCAATGGCCTGAAACGGCTGGGTGGGCACGGCCACGCTGATGCCGCCGCGGATCTCATTCAACCGATACCCCTGCCGGGCATGACAGGGCAGACAGCTCTGTTCGGTTATCAGTGGACGCATGAGCCGCAGGTACTGGCGCCCATCCAAGGTTTCCAGCGTATCCACTTCTTTTTTACCGGTTTCAAAGGCTTTCAGAGCCTCAGCCTCCCATGTGTCCGGGGCGTTCTCTATCCGAATGGGGTTGAGGCTGGTGATATGGCCGCGCAACCCGTATTCCGCCAATCCCAGCTCAAAGGCCTGACGGGTCATGTAGGCCGGGTTGATTTTGGTCAACGCTTTTCCCGAGGGGGTTTGGACATCGCGTTCGGGAGTGTCTGACAGGTAAGGGTTGGGCGGCGTCCAATCGGTGACCGGCGCGTATACACCGCCATGAATTGAATTCCAGCGACGGTAGACCACGTCCTTCATGTAATTGCTGCGTGCCTGGATGCGGGCCGCTTCGATCACGCTCTTATTCACCTGGAACCCATTCCAGGATAAGGAAAGGGCCAGCAGGGCCGTCCAGACCACAACCCCTGCCAGACCATAAAGACAGCTCCTGTCACCCCTGAAACGCGCCATGGGGATCACATCAATCATCTCTTCCTCGCATCGACCATTTCAACCGCCCCCAAAACAATACCATCATCGGCCTGCAAGGGCCGACGCCTCCCTTGGGGCAGAGATATTTTGCCGCGGCCATTTCACTCGCCTGTTGGATTGAGAACGCAAGTCAACAGGGACGGCACACAGCTCTCCGAATGAAGCCTATCAATTCAACGTGGATAGAATCAGCGCGTTGCTGCCGGCCGAAAAGGCGAAAACCGGCCGGGCAGCTCAAACAGGTGAGATCCAGATGGTTTCAACAATTGTTTGATCATAAAGGATGAATCCAAAATTATCAACTTGAGGCCATGCGCGCGTTTTGCCGGAATCCGGGAACGCAAATCGCTATTATCGGCCCATATAAAGAACGAGCCAACGAGCCAACGGGCTAACGGGCTAACGGGCTAACGGGCTAACGGGCTAACGGGCTAACGGGCTAACGGGCCAACGCGCCAACGCCCCCCTGCAGCGCCGTCAAAACATCCCGAATAAAGTGGTTGGTATTCCAGGCGGACCGATCCGAGGTGGCGCCAAAGCGCACCAACACCGCGTGATGGGAGGGTATGACAATGACCATCTGTTCCTGAAAGCCCAGGGCCGCGTAGGCATCGGTGGGCGCGTCGGGCCAGCGGCGCAGGGCGGGATTGTCTCGTTGCCCGGCATTGAGCCAGAAAAATGCGCCGTATTGCCCTTTGGGCGCGCCGCCGGTGGGCGTGGTAGTGTATTTGACCCAGCCTTCGGGAAGTATTTGTTGTCCCTGCCAGACACCGTCCTGCAGGAAAAGCTGGCCAAAGCGGGCCCAGTCCCGCGGCGTGGCGAACAGGTAGGAAGAGCCCACGAAGGTGCCGGACGCATCGGGCTCGAAAACCGCGCTATACATGCCGATGGGATCGAACAGCTTCTGGTACAAAAATGAGTAGTAATAGGGGTAATTCTTCTCTACGGTCTGCCGTACCACGCGGGCCACGATATTGGCCGTGCCGCTGGAGTAGTTCCAGCGGCTGTCGGGCGGGCCGGCCAGGGGGCGGCCGGCCGCGTAAGCGGCAAAGTCATAGCTGTCGTAGAGCATGGTGGTGGCATCGAAGAGGGGCGCATATACTTCCTTGAAGGCCAAGCCGCTGCTCATACGCAGCAGTTGATCCAGGGTAATCCGCCGCCTGGGATCGCCTGGGCTCCGCCACTCGGGCACCGGCGCCGGCCGCAAGGGATCGAACCGGCCTTCTTGAACCAGAATGCCCACCAGGGCATTGGTCACGCTCTTGGCCATGGACCAGCCCAGCAACGGCATATCCTTGTCAAATCCAGGGGCATAACGCTCGGCGATCAAACGGCCATGGTAGACGACGACAACGGCGCGGGTGTTTCGTTTCTTCTCCGGGCCAGGTTCGGTAAAGGCTGCGTCCAAGGCTTTTTGAAGCCGGTTGGTATCAACTCCCATGGCGGCTCCGTCGACAGCCCCTTGCGCACCCTCGGGCCAGGGCTGGTCCTGCGGCCGGACGGGGCGGCTTTTGTTAAAATCCGGTTCTACTATCTTCTGGGCGCGCACCTTTTCTTCGGTGGTACCGACCACCAGCGTGCAGCCGCAACCGTCCCGGAAGATAGCCTGTCGGGCAAACAAGCCCAAGGCCGTGGCTTGCACCTTTAGCTGGCCGCGATCGATGCGATAGTCGACAAAACGGGCCAGGGGATTGACCGGAACGACATCTTCTTTAAAAGCAATGATCGGATCACGATGGGAGATAAACACGGCGGAGCAGATATATTTGGCCACGAAACCCGCGCCGATGGGCATGGCCCGGCCGAGATACCAACCCGTGGCGACCAGCAGGGCCATGAGAAGCACGGCAGTCCCCAGAAGCGTGATTTTTACTGCTCGTTTCAAAATCATCTTATTCTTCTCCGCTTCAGATGGTCCTTTTGTTTGAGCGCTATGGCGCCAACCCCTTGATCAGGGCGGCGATTGCTTCCCGTGCCAGGGTGGAAGAGTTATCTCCGGTCTCAGTGCCCACCAGACGTTGATTCAACGCCAATGAGGCAATCCCGTGCACCGTGGCCCAGATCATGTTGGTCATCAGCTTCACATTTTCCTGGCGCAAGGCCCCTTGGGCTTGGGCCTCGGCCACCAGACCGGCCACATAAGCAAAAACCTCGGCCGGCACGTTGCTTCCATCCGGTGCGGCGTGCCGCGGGCCGGCGAACATCAAACGATAACGGGCAGGATTGGCGGCGGCAAAGTCCACGTAAGTTTCAGCCACCACCAGCAAGCGGGAAACGGGCGCAGCGGCCGACACCTTGGCAGTAGCCGCCTCCAGCGCGTGGCGCAAGGCCATGAATCCCTCGTCATTGAGCGCGGCCAGCAGCGCCCGATGATCGCTGAAATGCCGGTAGGGCGCGGCATGACTGACCCCTGCCCGGCGCGCGATTTCGCGCAGGGTGACGGAAGACTCGCCCTTTTCCGCCAGTAATTCGAGCGCGGTTTCGAGTATGACGCGGCGCAAATCCCCGTGATGATAGGGCGCTTCTTTTTTAACGGCGCGCGGTCTGCTCATTTCCATTCCTGTGTTTTTGGCGTGGTCGGCACTTGGCCATGGGTGCTGGGTTGTTTCGATTTTGCATCCACTGTCCGGTCTCCGGGCACCATGGCGCAAATGCGGCGGTTCTCCGGTGGACCTTCTCCCGGGATCAACCCATCTCCCTTGATTGTATTCCAACATGTCACAGGGCCGATTGCCGTTCAAGGACCAATCTTGATCAGCCGGGCGAAAGGGCTGCGCTGTGGCAAGGGCGGCCGAGGACGGATGATAGCGAAAAATCTTATGTTGACACTGACAACATAAATGTTTACAGTAGAAACATTCGGGGCGGATCACTCGCTCCATCCATCATTAAAACTCGAACAGGAGGAACTTCCTATGAACAATACAGCAATTGTTACCGGTGCTTCGGCAGGTATCGGCCGCGCCATTGCCATGCAACTGGCCGGCCGCGGATTCGATGTGGTGGCGGTGGCCCGTCGCCAGGAAAAGCTGGCGGAAGTGGCCGCCGAAGCGCGCAAACAAGACGTTTCCGGCCGGATTATTCCCCTGGCCCTGGATGTCACCACCGAAGGCGCGGCGCACAAGGCAGTGGCCCTGGCCAACCAAAACGGGCCATTGCGCTGGCTGGTCAACAACGCCGGCATGGCCCGCTTCGGCGAGTTCGGCCGGACCCGCATCAGCGAGCAGTTGCAGACCGTGGAGCTGAATTGCAAAACCCCCCTGGCGTTTACAGGAGCGGCGCTGCCCCACCTGATCGCCAATGCCCCTTCCAATATCCTCAATATCGCCTCCCTGGCCGCTTTTCAGCCCATGCCCTTCTTCGGTTTGACGTATGGCGCGAGCAAGGCCTTTATACTCTCCTTCAGCGAAGGTCTTTCCGAAGAGCTCAAGGATAAAGGAGTCACGGTTACGGCCATGTGCCCCGGCGCGGTGGAAACCGAGTTCGACCTGCTGGCAGCCCCCCAAGTACGGCGGGCACGCCAGTGGGATGAAATCACGCCGGAACAGTGCGCGGCCATTGCCTTGCGCGGCGCCGAACGCGGCCGGGTGGTCGTGATCAAGGGCGTGCGCCACCGCGCCAATCAACTGATAGTAAAGCATGCCCCGCGCTGGTTTGTGCGCCGGGAGATGGCGCGCCGTCGCGGCGGCGTGGTGGGTTTTCCTAAAGAAATGCTGCCAAAAGCAGAAGAGTCCAATGAACTGATCAAGAAAGCGGTTTAGGCGGGTTTACGTAAGTGCAGTATTTAGCGGGGCCACCATGGACACTGAGACTTCCTCTCGTTCCCGCGCTCAGCGTGGGAACGAGAGCTACCAATTAACCGATTAACCCATCAACTACTTCTGCGGCGGTTTCTCATAGAACAACGACGTCCGGCCGCCATCCACCACCAGGTCGTGGCAGTTGATAAAACTGCCTTCGTCGCTGGCCAGAAACAGCGCCGCATGGGCGATGTCTTTGTCCAGGCCGGCCCGTGGCAGGGGTGTGGCATTGGCCAGGCTGCGCATGAGCTTATCCATTTTGCGCTGATTGTCTTCGGCGCTGAGAGTATTGGCCTTCTGGGAGCCGCCCCAGAAGATGGGCGTGGCAATGGCGCCGGGGGCGATGGAGTTGACCCGGATGTTGAAGGGGCCAAGCTGCGTGCCGGCCACTTTGGTCAGATGCACCACGCCGGCCTTGGCCGCGCTGTAAAGATAGCCGCCCTGGCCGGTGCGGTGGGCCGCGATGCTAGAGTTGTTGATGATGCAGCCCGAGCCCTGGGGCTTCATGACCGCCGCCGCGTATTTGATGCCGAGGACTACGCTGCCCAGCAACAGCCGCATGCTGTAGTCGAAGTCTTCCATGGTCACGGTGTCGATGGTGCCACGGTCTGGCCCGCCGGCGTTGTTGAACATGCAGTCCAGCCGCCCGAACTTCTTCACCGCCAGATCGACCAGGGCCTTGATATCTTCTTCCCGGGTGACATCGGCGTGCTGGTAGATGACATTGGCGCCCAGCTGTTTGGCCAGATCCGCGCCCTTTGCTTCCGACCGGCCGGCGATGATCACCTTGGCCCCTTCGGTTGCAAATACTTCGGCGGTGGCCGCGCCAATGCCGCTGGTGCCGCCGGTGATGATGGTGATTTTCCCTTCCAAACGTCCGCTCATTTGCTCCTCCCGTCTTTCATATTTTACCTAAATTCTTCCAAGCATGTTGTTGATTCGTTGATTGGTTAATTCGTTGATTCGTGTGCGTATATTGCTTTGTTTCCCGCGCCCCAATCTTAGAATTATAGCTTGGCTGCTCCAATCAAACGATTCAACCAATCAACGAATAACGAATCAACGAATTAACGAATCAACGAGAACGCCGAATCCGGCCATACGCCACCAAGCCATACATCGCCCGCGCGCACTGCTCCGGCGAGCTGTAAACCGGAATGCCGCCTTCGTTCAAAATCTCTTCCATGATATCGTTGTCCAGATTGGCGAAGCGCAGGCAGATCACCGGTTTGTTGTACTTCCTGGGCAGAGAAGCATAGCGCTCGCCGCCGGCGATGGCCACCCGCACCCGCGCGGGGATATCCGTGGACTTGCGGTCGATCTTCAAATTGCGGTCGAACAGCTGCGGGCTGACCGGCACATTGCTGATGACGCCGTCGATATACTCCAGCCGCAAGAACTGCTCGATGATTTCCGCCTCCTGCATGGCCGTGCGCGTGGCCCCGGCAAAGTCCACGGGATTACGCGCCGGCGGGGCATGGGAGGGAAGCAAAGCATTGATGCCGGCGGCCGTCTGCGAATCCAAAGGCGGCAATTCCAAACCTAGGGCCGCGCAGGCGTCGGTGCCCACCACGCCCTGGCCGCCGCTGCCCAGGATGGCCACACGGTTGCCGGCCGGCAGCGGCAGTTCGGCCAAGGCCTGGGCCATCTCGAACAGATGAAACGATTCGCGTACCTGGAGAAGACCGACCTGCTTGCAAATGCTGTCAAAGACAATCGAAGAGCCAGCCACCGACGCGGTATGGGACAGAGCGGCGCGCTCGGCCGCCTCGGAACGGCCGGCCTTATAAATGATGATGGGCTTTTGCTTCACCGCCCGGCGCGCCACCTCGAAGAAGCGCTCGCCGTCCTTGAAGCCTTCCACATACAGGGCAATGACCCGGGTGTCTTTATCTTCGGCCAAATACTCCACATAGTCGGCCACTCCCAGATCCGCCTGATTGCCGATGCTGATGAATTTGCTCAGCCCATAGCCCTGGGCCGCGGCCACCGTGGCAATGGAAACCCCGAAGGTGCCGCTCTGGGACACAAAGGCGATGCCACCGGACTTGGGCGCCTCGGCAAAACTGAGGCTGAGCCGGCCCGCGGCGCTGAAGATCCCCATGCAATTGGGTCCCACCAGGCGGATACCGCCGCGCTGGGCCACGGCCAGCATCTCTTCCTGCAACCGCCGGCCCTCTTCGCCCGTTTCAGCGAAGCCGGCCGTAATCACCACCGCGCCCTTGATGCCTTTGGCAATACACTCCCGCAGCACGCCCGGCACGGTGGGGGTTGGCGTAGTAATGACCGCCAGATCAATGTCGCCCGGCACAGCCGCCACATTGGGAAAGGCTTTGAGCCCGAGCAGCTCGCTTTTGTTGGGATTGATGGGGTAGATGGCGCCGGGAAAACCAGTCTTGATGGGCCGGTCCAGCATGCGATGGCCCCATTTGCCGAAGGTATCCGAGGCGCCGATGACGGCAATGGCGCGGGGATTGAATATGGCGTTCAGCGCGGTCCACGATCTTTGGTCCAAGCGAGTTCTCCCTTTCCAGCCATCCAAAATACAATGAGTTTCTCTTCTTCCCGCCCCTTTCAACCCAATGAAAAAACGAGTGCGGAAAAGAGGATTTTCAACATTGTCCTCCTTCGCTGAATTGGTCAAGGGAATAATGGTCACTGCGCCAAGGGTTGTGGGTCACATCGCGGGGGTGAGGCAGACCCTATCGGTTCGCCATCTTCATCCGGCGCGAGAAAATAGATGGGCCGCAATGGCAGGAGGCAACGTTTCTTTGGGTCGATCTTGGGCAGGTGCTGAACCCATAGATCCACCAGGGCGCGGGCATCAAACAGTTTAATGTTGCGGTTGTCCTCGGCGTCCGCCAGATCGGCGGCTTCCGCCGCAAAGCCATTTGTGGACAAAAAAATGCCCAACTCGTGGCCGTTGATGGAGGCCAAAAAAGCCGCCATCTCTTCGCCACTGATGGGATCTTTGCGCCGTCGGACCTGCACTTTGATGCTGGGCGCGCATTGGCCTTCGGGTTCATGCCAGGCTAAAAAGGCCATGCCGCCGTCCTTGCCGGCGGGCGATACCCAGGCCACGAAATACCCCAAGGCGCGCAGCAGGGTCGCCACCAGATCCTGAAACGTGTAAGGGTCCATGGCCTCGATGAAAGTGTTGATCTCCTTCCAGGCCTGGGCTTCAGCTTCCTTAAAAATGACGCCGGAATCAACCTCCCGCTCGCGCCGCCACTGCCGGTAGAGCCGGCTGACTTCACGGGACAACTGGCCGGGTTGGGGATATCTCTCCAGGGCGATTTTTCCGTCGGGGGTGATGGACCAGATGTTGTCACTCTTGTGCATCCAGCCGGCCTTGACCGCGTCGATGGTGCAAAAAAGCAGGATCTTATCGAAGCGGCGCCCACCGGTTTCGTACTCGCCCCTTTCATGTTCGGTCAGGTTCAAATGGGACGCCACCAATTCTACCGCTTTTTCAGCTTGAACCCCATCGGCAAAGGCCCACAATACCTTGAGCAACTCCTGCAAAATCAATCCAGTTCGTTCGCGCGTGATGCCTTTCCTACCCATCTGGCCTCCTCTTGCTCCAGCCGATTCACATGAATGCAAAATGACGATGAACGGAACAGTGTCGCAATAATTTCCATGATAACGAAATAGACGCTCTGTACGTCAAGGCGCGGATTTTTTCAACCATGTAACGTAACCTGGGAGTGCGTCATGATGGCGGTCATTGGGTCGCAGGCCCAAAGTTTCGCGCCGCGGTCCGGAGACCCCCGGGCAAGGGCTCCGGTACCGCGGCGCGCGGGCGAAAGGAGGGTGGAACACAGATGGGTTTGGTCTAGAAATTATAGGTCACATTGACGCCGCCGAAGAGATTGGTTTTGGCGATCTCCGTGGGCAGCACTTTTTTATCTAATGTGTCGGCATAATTGATGTTCGCGCCCACGCTTAGCTCCTTGCTGAGGGCGTAGGTCAAAGCCAGCCTGAGGATATAATCATGCCAGCCGCCATCTTCTCCGCCGTAGTAGACAGCCCACTCCTTACTGGCCAGTCCCGCCTTGCCAGAGGCCGCCAGGCTGAGATTTTCCACTAAATCCATGCTGTAGGTCAGGCCGACATCGCCATAATAGCCATGGTTTTCATCCACATCATAGTAGAAATCCACGCCGGCCGACAGTCCCCCAATGATGGGGTGGCTTAGACTGGCGAAGAGCTCGCGGGTGCCGTTGACTGCGGTCTTGGCCGTGGCGGGGAAGAGATATTCGATTACTCCTGCAGTTGCCGCCAATTTATTAAAGGTGTGGGAGTAAGAAAGGGTCAGGTCCACCTCGGAGAAGTTATTTTTATCCAGGCGGTCATTATAATCCGACAAATCAAAATTAGCCCATGTATTAAAAGCAAAGCCGTTCTTGGCCACATTCATGCTGGGCTGGGCCACCAGACCATCATTGGCCGTCATGCCGCGCCAGACATAAGCAGAGTTTAAATCGAGAGCAGCGGTGGCATCCGCGGCCCAGGCCGAGCTGCTTGCTAGTACAATTGCCAGTGCGATAACAGGAATCATGCGTTTCATTGGGTTTGTTCTCCTCTTCATAAATTGATCTGATGGTTGTTGGTCTTGATGGCCCGGTCTTGAACCCCTCAGCGCAATCGGCCTGGGGAGTAAAACCACACCCCCATGCTTCGGGGGTCGGTCCATCGTTTTTCTTCTTGAGGAGAATAACAGCAGAATGCATGCCAATGACGTAGACAGGCCCCGCGGTTTCTGATATTTAGTTCAAATATAGTGGGTTACGTCGCAAATAAAGTTATTGGAAAAGTTTTGGAATCGGTTATCCATATTACAATCTTGTATTATTACAACTTATTCAGGACAAATTTGTAAAAAGGACCCTTCCATGCCCAAAAGCCTCCCCTGGTGTATTGCCCACCGCGGCGCGCGGGATGAAGCACCCGAAAACACAATTTCCGCCTTTGAGCGCGCCTTGCGCTACCCCATTGACGGCATCGAATTGGATGTGCAAATGAGCGCGGACGGCGCCGCCGTGGTCTATCATGATGCAACGTTGTATCGCGTCATCGGCCGCCGCTTTCCGGTGGCCTCCCGGACCCGCTCCCAGTTGGCCGAAATTGACTGGGGACGGTGGTTTGATAAATCTTTTGCCGGTGAACCCCTCAACACCCTGGAGCAAACCCTGACCCAATTTGGCGCGCGCACGCGATTGCTCATCGAAATCAAATCATCGTTGGCCGACCGCAAGGCCGGACGCAGCGAAGCCTTGACGCGCCTGGTAATCCGCCTGCTGGCGCAAAAGCCGGAAGCAATCCCCAACGCCCACATCCATGTACTCTCTTTTGATTCCGAAGTACTTTCCCTGGCCCACGGCCTGGCGCCCCATTGGCGCTATGTACTCAATGTGCCCGAACGCGAAGCAGAAAAGATCATGGCGTGGCCTGAAGCCTGGCTTAATCCTCTATGGGGGGTGGATGTGAGAATCGACCACTGGACGCCCAAGCTGGCAACCTGGGCCAAGGCGCGGGGGCTGAAGACATTTACTTACACCTGCAATACTACTCGACAGGTGCAGAAGGCCCTGGGCTTGAATTTAGACGGCATCATCAGCGACCGGCCGGGGTGGCTGAACCGTTATCTGGCGCAAAGGCGCCACGCGGACTGATTCATTGACTGCATGGCTTTCGCTCAAACCATTGCCATAACCATATTCAAATGGTCATGGGCAAAGCCCGTCGGTAACGGCAAAGGATAAGCGCCGTCCAGATAATAGCGCTCCTTTGCTTCCTGCACCGATAGCATTCGTTGATTTATTGCTATTGCTTCGAAATCAGCGCCCCAGAGCATGTTTGACCGCATGGCCCAGCTCCGGGAAGATCAGCGCGTTGCACGCCAGTTTGCAGGCTTTGAGGCTGCCGGGGATGCAGAAGATAAGGGTGCGGCCCACCACGCCCGCCGTGGCCCGGGAGAGGATGGCGGCCGAATCGATCTCTTCGTAGCTGAGCTGGGCGAAGATGGGGCCGAAGGCGGTCAGTTCTTTGGAGAAAAGGGGACGCAATGCTTCAATGGTGACATCCGTGGGCGTAAGGCCGGTGCCGCCGGTGGCGATGATGGCGTCCGGGCTTTGTTCTGCCAGGAACCGGGCCACGGCCTGACGGATGGCGGCCACATCGTCCGGCACCACCTGGTGGGCCACCACCTGGTGCTTCTCTTTGGCCGCCTGCCTGGCGATCCAGTGGCCGCTTTCATCGTTTTCCAAAGCGCGGGTAGTAGAAATGCTGAGCACGGCCAATTTCAACGATAGAGGCGCTTCGGCGCGATGTTGATGAGTTCCCATGAATTTTACTTTCTATGTATCATTTTAATTTGGTGCATAAATGCACCCTACAACAACTCTGTCCCTTTGTGCCTTTGTGCCTTTGCCCCTTTGTGCCTTTGCCCCTCAGTCCCTTAGCCCCTCAGTCCCTCAGACTACCTTCCCGCAACCAACACGACGCCATCCTCCCCGTCGCACTCCTTCAACATCACATTGACCATATCGCTTTTCTTGGTGCGCACGCTCTGGCCAGTGTAATTGCTCTGGATGGGCAATTCGCGGTGGCCGCGGTCGATGAGCACCGCCAG
The DNA here is from genome assembly GCA_021824175.1 of Deltaproteobacteria bacterium. Lineage (GTDB taxonomy): Bacteria > Desulfobacterota > Desulfobacteria > Desulfobacterales > Desulfosarcinaceae > Desulfatitalea. The sequence goes on along the minus strand of JAKALP010000004.1, from coordinate 538 downwards.
CTCAATGCGCGCCGGCCGGCCGAAATCAATCAGAGCATCCATGGCGGCCCGCACGGTGCGGCCGGTATAAAGCACATCATCCACCAGGATGATTTTCTTCTCTTCCACCGCGAAGGGAATCTCCGTGGTCTTGACCACGGGCTGGGCGCTCATTTGGGTCCAGTCATCGCGATAGAGCGTGATATCGATTTTTCCTACGGGCACATCGGCGCCCTCAAACGCCTTGATGTGATCATGCAGGCGCAGAGCTAAAAATACTCCCCGGGTGTGGATGCCCACCAGGGCCATGTGATTGCCCTTGTGCACTTCCAGAATTTCAAAGGCCATGCGTTTAAGGATACGGTCAATCTCGCTCTCCGACAGGATCTGTTTGGTCTCTGGCATGGGCATCATCCAATGGTTAGGAGGTTTAAATACTATGCCGCACCGGCAGCACATTATGTTTCAATCCGATTTTTCAATTCATATACCAGGCTGCTTGAGCTTGGCAATATGTATGGTCAAGGCAGGGGATGTGTCACGATTGCGCAAAGATCGG
>JAKALP010000019.1 GCA_021824175.1 Deltaproteobacteria bacterium | reverse complement strand
ACCGCCATCGCCGACCGGCTCGTGCACCGCTCGCAAATCTTAATCCTGGAAGGAGCAAGCTATCGAAGGAAAAAATAGTCGTTTACTTCTAGAATTAAATCGCCCGTGATGCCCGCGCCGTTATCGCCAACGGGTGGCCGTCACAATTTTTGTCGCAATTTTCAGCGCGGCCCCGCCGATCTACGCTCTAACAAAGCACTGGCTCCCTTTCTCACCGGACAAAATGGCTCCTTTTCTCGCCGGAACCAACATCCGGCGCACATTGTTGAGCAGTTCATAGTAATACTGCCGATGCGTTTTGAAATAAAGACTCAGATACAGCATCGGTTCGCGGAGAACCTTATATTCGCAGAGCAGCAGGGTGATCAGCAATCGCCCCAGGCGGCCGTTGCCATCCAGAAAAGGGTGAATCGTTTCAAACTGCACATGGGCAAGGGCGGCTTTCAGCAGCACGGGTGTCGGCTCCGGCTGGTCGTGCAGGAACAGTTCCAGTTTGCCCATGCATTCGGGCACTTTATCGGCCGGGGGCGGAACAAAAGCGGCATTGCCCGGCCGTGTGCCGCCGATCCAGTTCTGACCGCGTCGAAACTTACCCGGGGTTTGATGGCTGCCGCGGCCTTTATTCAACAGCACACCATGCATTTCTTTAAGCAGACGCAACGACAGCGGAAACCCATCAGCCAAACGGCGCAAGCCTTGATCCAGAGCGGCGACATAGTTGCTGACTTCCCGGACATCGTCCAGAGGAACGCCGGGCTCCTGATCCAGTTCGAACAGCAGCAGGTCGGAGAGAGAGGACTGCGTGCCTTCGATCATGGAGGAGAGTACCGCCTCCTAGCGGATATACATGTATAGAAATAATGAGGTGTCGGGTAAAAGCACTGCGACGCTGTCCAACCTCCCCAGTGCCAGCAGCGCCAGATCAAATTTGCCACGCAACTCAGGGGTCCACTCAACAGGCGGAAGCGGCGGCAGCGGGGCCGGCACAAAGGCCTGTGCCTTTTCGCCCACAGTCGAAATCGTTACGTAATGCCCCTGGAGCTCTCGTCTCATACTCGCCGCCTAGAACCTAAAATAAAAGTATGAATTATTTTAGGTTAAATGATTATCCTAAAATAAAAGACACCTTTGCAAATGGCAAGCGAATTCCCAAACAAAGGAAATTTCCTTTGTATCGGACCAAGCTAACCATTGAATACACACTATCCCCAAAATCAGCGCCTTTGATAATCGGGGAGCCAAAGTGGAAGAAGCTGTGATTTCAACCCCAAAGCGCAGGCCTGATCAAACCTGTGATATGAGAATACAGACTCCCAGGGTGCCTACAACTATTGGAGCTAAGCAATTTTCAAAATATTTTAGGTAGATTAAAGGGAGGCTGCGCCCAAAATCGACTCTGCAATAACGAAATTCTGTAATATCCCCACAAAAGCACCTTAAGTCCTCTTCAATTTATCCTTTATCTATTATTTTAATCGGGTTTATATCGGACTAAAGCCCACTGCAACAAGTTGCGGTAGGCTTTAGTCCAATTAACTATTGCAATATCCAATATTTTTCTTTACGAAAAAAGTTCTTATCTCCTATCTTTGGTGCGGACGCCTGACGGGGATGCGGCCAGGTGCTTACAAGCCCGGCGCACCTCGCGCCCGCTATGCATTGAAAACGCCTTACAGGGCAACCCGATCGAGAGGAGGGGTTCATGAGGTCCTACGTTCCCGTTCGCAGACGCATCATGCCTATTGTGCTGCTCATGGCACTCACGGCGTGCTCCGGCGCTGGATCGTTGCAGATCACTCGCTATGTTGACATCGAGAGACCACCCGAGAGTGGCCAACCTGTCCTGCTATCCGACACAACCTATGCGGTCATCCTGGGCAAGGGCTACGCGAGAATCGGGAGCTTCTTTGCCAGCCAGCAGAACAGCTCCGAAGCAGCCATTGTCGAAGCCGTGCTGGGAGAGGCCCGTCAGCTCGGCGCCGCAGCCGTCCGGATAAGTACCGACAGCGGCACGATAAAAGGGTATACGGGTGCGACCAAGTCACGTTTCGTGACGACAATCGACTCCAAGGGCAACTACAATACGAAATTTGATCCTGGCCGCACCGTGAAGGTGGAGACGTCCACAACAGCGTATGCGAACGTAGAGTTGTTCGCCCGCGACCCGGCACTTGCAGCAAGACAGCTAAAAGAAGGACCGGAGAGGTGGGCGAGAAAGGTCGCCTCGACCCACGAGAAGCGCTCGATCATGTTTGCCAAGCTCTCCACGCTGATGGACAAGCTGCGCCGGTTCGACGCCTCGCAACTCAACCTGGAGGCGTACAAACCCGGTGCCTTCGATCACGAGGACTATGTCATCCAGGACCGCCGCCTTCGGGACCAGCAACGGGGAATGAAGAGCTTGCCTGGCCTGGCCGCTGATGATCCAGCCCTTGCCAAGTTCCCGTACTGGGCGAGGTTGGTGCAGATCGCCGCGGATGAGATCGCATCTCGTGAGCACTGTTCGTCCTACTTCGAGGGCAGCAGCAACTGCTGGGAGAGCCACTACTTCGATGGCGGGGTTGTCGCCGCCACAACGCTGCAGAGATTCGCCGAAGGCACCCAGAACAAGACTCCATCGTATTTCAAGGATCCCAGCAGTCCGCAGGTGAAGGAGTTGCACGCGCTGGTGCTCGACGTGCAGGATTACGCGGTGAAGAACTGGGAGTTCTTGCGCGACAATACGGAGGACCTCCAGGAGCACATCGTTTTCAAGGACTGAAGCACCACGCCTGGCCGTGGCCCCACCACTGCGAACGTGGCACCCGATGTGGTGCCCTGGACTGATGAAGAGACCAGTGGCCCGCACGACGATACCTGCGACGCCGCCACGCTCGGCGCCCGTAAAAGGGGTCTGCACTTGACTCATTCTATCTTTTTCAACGCCGTAAATATACCGTGGTATGCTTTCTGTCCCGAACCCTTTGATTAGGGCGGTCAATACGTATCGAGCCCTTTTGACCCACACCTGTGATTGCAAGTGGATATCCCCGGTCACCCAAGACCTGAGATACGAGAATACTATCAATGGAGTACTGATCCAACAAGACTTCGAGTATTCTTCCTCAATCTGGCCCATGCCAAGGTGGTTCCTCGGCGTGATTTGAATCCATCATAAAAGGTGATTTTGAAGATATTCTGATCGGGGTGGCCGCGGTGACGGGGTTACTCATCCTTGAGCAGATTGTACTGCTTCAGCTTGCGCCACAGGGTGGTGCGCGGCAGGTTGAGGATTTTGCCGGCCAGGTTTTTGTTGCCGCCGGTCTTGAGCAGTACTTTGGCGATATGCTGGCGCTCGATCTCTTCTAAGGTGGGCAAACCTTCGCCATCGATCATGTTGATGTCGAGTTTGCGCAGGTCATCGGGCAGTACTTGCTCGCCGATCTCCTGGCCTTCGGTCAGGGCGATGGCGCGCTGGATGATGTTCTCCAGCTCGCGCACATTGCCGGGAAAATCATAGCGCAGCAGGATGTCCAAGGCCTGGGGCGAGATGCGCGTCACCTTTTTGCCAAAGGGGCGGCTGTACTTCTCGATAAAGGCCGCGATCAGCAGGGGCAGATCTTCTTTGCGGCGGCTCAAGCGCGGGATGTGCAGGGTGACCACATTGAGCCGGTAGTAAAGATCTTCGCGGAAACTGCCATCCAGGCAGGCTTTCTTGATATCCTTGTTGCTGGCCGCGATGACCCGGATGTCCAGGTCGATGGGCCGCGTGCCGCCCACGCGCAGAATGCGTTTTTCCTGCAGCACGCGCAGCAGTTTTACTTGCATGGAGATGGGCATCTCGCCGATTTCATCCAGGAAGACGGTGCCGCCGGCCGCTGATTCGAGCAGGCCGATCTTGGTCAGGGTGGCGCCGGTAAAGGCTCCTTTTTCGTGGCCGAAGAGTTCATTGCTGATCAGTTCTTCGGTAAAGCCGCCGCAGTTAAAGGAGATAAAGGGCAGATCCTTGCGTGGGCTCAAGCGGTGAATGGATTTGGCCACCAGCTCCTTGCCCGTGCCGCTTTCGCCTTGCAGCAGCACATTGCAATCCACACCAGCCACCTTCTTGATCATGCTGAAGATCTCCTGCATGGCCGGGCTGGCGCCGATAAACCCCTTGAGCATTTCATCGCCGCTGGCGCAGGATTCCCGCAGGCGGCGGTTTTCCCGGCGCAGGCTCAATTTCTCCCGGGCGCCGGCCGCCAGCACACGGATCTCTTCCAGTTTGAAGGGTTTGGCCACATAGTGGTAGGCTCCCTTTTTGATGGCGTCGATGGCCGAATCCAGGGAACTGTGGCCGGTGATGATGATCACTTCGCTTTCGTCGTAGCGCGCCTTGAGCTGGGTCAACAGCGTCATGCCGTCCGCGTCTGGCAAGGAGAGATCCAGGAAGATGATGTCAAAGGGGAATTGCTCCATGCGCGCCCAGAATGTTTGGCCGGCCTGGAAGGTTTCGGTGTCATAGGCTTCGGTCTCCAGCACCTGCTTGAGGCGCGTGCACACCGTGCTTTCATCGTCAACGACGGCTATCCGGAAGCTCATGTTCTGCAATGTCCTTTTCGCCGTGAATGGGCAGAAAAATGGAAAAGGTGCTGCCCTTGCCGACTTCGCTGTTGACTTCGATGTATCCGCCATGGGTGCGGATGATGTTGTAGACAATGGACAGGCCCAGGCCGGTGCCCGCGCCAGACTCCTTGGTGGTGTAGAAAGGATCGAAAATGTGCGCCAGGTCTTCGGGCTTGATGCCCGTGCCGCTGTCGGCCAGATCGATCCGCAAATGGCCCTGGGGACCGCGTCCGGCACGAATCTTGATCTCACCTCCCTGGGGCATGGCCTGGATGGCGTTGAGCAGCAAGTTGACGAAGGCCTGCTGCAGATCCTGGCCTTTGCCGCGCACGGCGGGCAGCTCCGGGGCGAAATCGGTCTGGATGCGGACCCTGGCCATGGCCAATTGATTTTTCACCAAGCTGAGGGTGCGTTCGATGATTTCGCGGGGCTGGAGCAGTCTAAAGCTGGGGCGTTCGGTGCGCGAAAACTCAAGGAGATTTTTGACCACCTGGCTGGCCCGGTCGGTCTGGACCATGATGTCTTCGATCATCTCCTTGATCTCTTTGTCCGACATGTTGGGGTAGTTGAGCATGAATGCTTCGGCGGTGATCGATATGTTGTTGAGCGGATTGTTCAGTTCGTGGGCGATGCCCGAGGTCAGGGTGCCGATACTGGCCAGCTTGCGCGATTGCACCAGCTGCTCCTGGCGGGAGTCGAGCTCGGCCACCATCTTGTTGAAGGAGGCCATCAGGCGCGTGATTTCATCCTGCTTGTCCTTGTCGAAGGCAATGGGCGTGAAGGTGGCCCGGGCCACCTGGTCCGTGGCATTTCTCACCAGCAGCAAGGGTTTGAGAATGCCGGTGGTGACAAAACGGAAGATAAACAGTATCAGTAAAATTAAAAAACCAATGCTGGCCAGGGGGATGGCCAGGACGCGTTGCAAGGCCTGGTCGATGCGCTGACGTTTTTTCAGGATCAGCATCTGGGCGAATTCGGCCAACCCCTTGCCCTCGGCGCGCAGGTTTTCTTCTGTGCCAAGGGCAGCGGCGCTCTCCGAGGAAGCGATGAGAGTCCCCAGGAACTGCCGATAGCGACCCAGCCCACGTTCAAACACGGTGCATTGTTCGGCACCGATGATCGTGCTAATCTCTTCCTTGATACGGTGGTAGTCCTGATCCACCTTGCTGAGGTAGGAGAGGCCCTCCTTGAGGCTGGCCGGATCTTTGTAGAGAAGGATATTCTTTTCGTAGCGGCGCAGCTCCAGGACATCGTTGAGCAGATCGTCGAAATCTTCGATGACGTAGATCTTGCGTCGCAGGGAGAAGGCGTTTTCATAGTACAGGGCGGTCAACAGTCCCGCAAACGCCAGGCAAATAAAAAAGAAAGCGATGATTTTACCGCGAATGGTTTTCAAACGGAGCCTCTTTGGAAGAATCGATCGGCGCTGGGCCAGCTGCCGGCCCCAGAGCCTTGGTATCCGGTAGCATAGGAGAGCAGCGCATGGGTGTCAATGGAAGAGCGATTGTCCGCGCAATGAGCGCACTCTGGAGGCCGATCCCATGAGCCTGTGGATTCAGGATCTGATGCTTAAGCTGGGGCAACGGGCCAACCGTTACCGCTCCAGTCTGACCGGCCGGTCGAAGAAAAAGCGCAATACTCCGGCCGGGGAACAGGCCATGGTTTGGCGCTTCCAGTCGCTCTTCAACAACTTCCGCCGCATTCTGGACCAGAACAATGCCGCGCTCCTGCAGATGGAAAACATGGAGCAGGCCCTGGGCGGCGAATACATTTTCGATCAAAGCTTTTTAGAGAAGTCGGTGCGCGAATTGTGCACCGTGGTGCATCACGTGGCGTACAATCTCAATGCCCTGACCCGCAATGCCCATGTGGCGCTGTATGACCGCTATCAGGAGATTGCCGGCACGCTGAATCAGATCCTGGCCGGCGGTCTGGCCGGTTCGGCCGCCCGGCTTTGCATTCCCCTGGCCGATCTTGATTGGGAGCTGGAGTCCGAAGTGGGGCTGGCCGCGGTTTGCCTGGCCGAATTGCGGCGCCAGGCGCGCATCCCCGTCATGGAGGGCTACGTGATCCCCGCTTCGGCCTGCCGATCCTTGCTGGAACATGGCAAGCCGCAGGTGTTGGACGGTTCCGAACCCCACGCCTCGGCCGCGCTTCTTCGGCAGATGGCCAAGGCCACCGAAGAGCTGACGGGCGCCACGGGCGCCACCCAATTGTCCGTGGCCCTGGTCTCGCTGGACCCCACGCCGGGAACGTGGCTGCCCGCGATTCGGTCGTCCGCGCCCCAGGAGGTGGCCGACACCTTGCTGGAACTCTTGCGTCAGGCCGCCGCCATGGCGAAGAGCGCGCCAGGCTGGGCGGCCCTGGTCCAGGAGGGGCTCGCCACACCGCTCTACGGCGAAATCAATACCCGCGCCTTTGCCGAGCGGCGCCTGGACCTGCTGCGCATCATCGCCCGGCGCAGCGATGTTCCCGAAGCCGTGGACCGCTTTCTGCTGCGCCGGGCCCAACCCTTTGACCTGTTGCAGTCTGAAATTGTGGCCCAGCCCATGGATCACTCCCTGCCCGACGGCCTGCGGCCCATCCAGCGCGGCGCTTCGGGATTGCTGCGGGGATCGGCTCTGCTGACCGTCCCGGCCGCCAAGGTTCTGGCCGAAGCGGCCGTGATCGTGGAACGCCTGTTCGGCAGCCCCTGCGTGGTGCACTGGGGCGCGGCGGCCCAGAGCGGTCTGTCCGTGCGAGGCATTTCCCCGCGCGAGATTCCCGCCCAGACGGAGAGCAGGACCGATCTGGCTGATCTGCTGGCCAAGCGCCGGGTATTGGGCCGAGGTGGTCAGACCGTGCAATCCGGCGTGGCGGCTGGCGGCGTCGTGCACGTAAGCGAATCCATGGAGCCCCAGCAATTCCCACCCGGCGCCATTGCCGTGGCCCATACCGCTTCGCCCCGGCTGGCGCCTTTGCTGCAGCACGCCGCGGCCCTGGTGACCGAGGTGGGCACGGCCGCCGGCCATCTGGCCACCGTGGCGCGTGAACTGCGCGTGCCGGCGATCTTTGGTCTGCCCGATGCATTGCGCCTCTTGCCCGAGGGGTCCTCGGTGACGGTCGATGCGGCCGAGAGTGTGATCTACGAGGGCATCATCGACGAGCTGTTGCGCTACGACGCGGCCAGCGGCGAGCTCTTTCCTACTGATCCGGAGTACCGTCTGCTGCGGCGCTTGTTGCGCTTCATCCAGCCGCTGCATCTGGTAAACCCGGAGGCGCCCGATTTCGGGCCCCAGGGCTGCCGCAGTCTGCACGATATTCTGCACTACTGCCACGAACAGGCCGTGCACGAGCTGGCCCATCTGCATGAGCGCCATCCGGGTTTGTCCGGCCTGCGCACCCAGCGCATCGACACCGGCGTGCCCATGCAGATCGGTGTGTTGGATATCGGCGAGGCCTTTTCCGCCACCGATGCGACCCGGCCGGGCGGGGACAACCTCCGCTGCGAGCCCCTGGTCGCCTTTCTGGAAGGACTGCGGCGGCCCGAAGCCTGGAACGACGCGCCAGCCAACCTCAAGGTGGGCGCCATCTTCTCCGGCCTGCCGCGCACCTCGGCCGCCCTGGGCGCACCAGCCGACGGTTTGGCGGGCAATCTGGCCATCGCCGGCCGGGACTATCTGAACCTGAGCCTGCGCCTGGGCTATCACTTCAGTGTCATCGATGCCTACCTGGGGCCCGATCCCCTTCGCAGTTACGTCTATTTCCGTTTTGCCGGCGGTTTTGCCGACGATCAGCGCCGCTACCGGCGGGCGCGTTTCATCCGGGATGTGCTCGCGGCCCTGGATTTCAATGTCTCCCGCAAAGGGGATCTGGTGGTGGGACGGCTCAAGCTGGCACCGCCGGAAAACTTGCGCGCTGCGTTGGAGACCCTGGGGGCCTTGACCGCTTTTTCACGCCAGCGGGACATCGACCTCAATGACGACCTGGATGGACAGGCCCTCTTCGCGCGCTTTGCCCAGGCCTTTTTGCCCGCTGAAACCTCACTGGCAAAGGAGTCTTCCGTATCATGATCCGCCGCTTGATAGAGATGTGGCGCCGGCGCCGGCAACTGCGCGAACAGCAGGCCCTGACCATGCTCACGGCCCGCTACCATGCCTTTCGCGTCTTTTTGGAAAACAATGCCCGGTCGCTGGAGCTGATCGGCACCCTGGACCGGCTGCTGGAAAGCGGCGAGGATCATGAAATCATCGAGGTATTTGATGAAATCTACGCCGTGACCGGCGAACTGGTGGACGGCCTGAATATGGTTTCCGGTGAAGCCTACCAGGGATTGTACGGCGTGCATGCCCATTTCAAAGCGGCGCTGGGAGAACTGGCGGCCCGTCTGGAGCGTTCTCCGGTCCAGGGGCCACTGTGTCTGAACCTGGATGCGGTGGCGCCGGGCACGGCCGGTCTGACCGGCACCAAGGCCGGCAACCTGGCCCAATTGCGGCGCATGGGCTTGCCCGTGCCCGATGGTTTTGTGATCACCACCCACGCCTGCCGCAATTTCCTCAAGGCCGCCGGATTGGCGGATGCCATCCGCCGCAGACTGGAGACCGTGGCCAACGGCCAAGCCGAGCCAGCGGCCACGGCCGAAGCTATCCGCGCGGAACTGATTGCGGCGCCTCTGCCGGACGATCTGACCGCGGCCATCCTGGCGTCCTGGCAAACGCTCGGTTCATCCGGCGCTCCGGCCGTCTCGGTGCGCAGCAGCGGGGTGGCCGAAGACCGGCCCGACCACTCCTTCGCGGGCCAGTTCATGACGGTGCTCAACGTCACCAGCGCTGAAGCCCTGTTGCGCGCCTACCGGAAAGTGGTGGCCAGCGGCTTCAGCGCCGGGGCCGTGGCCTACCGTTTGCGGGCCAATCTGCCGGCCGCTGATTTCAACATGGCCGTGCTGTGTCAAGTAATGGTCCCGGCCCGCTGTGCCGGTGTATTGCTCACCCAGGACCCCGCCGGACCCGAGAGCGGCCGTATGCTGGTCAGCGCCGTACCGGGTCTGGGAACCCTGGCCGTGGGCGGCGCCGCGCCGGCGGATCTCTATCGCCCAGCGCGCGAGCCGGAGGCGGCCCTGGCGCCCGATAACCAGATCGCGGACAAATCCCTGGCCGAGGTGGCTGATCCCGACGGCGGCTTGCGGCAGGTGGCGGTGGCGGAGCATGAACGCCGCCAGCCGTTGCTTGCCGAGACGGAATTGAGCGAGTTGGTGCGCATTGGCCGCGTGATCGAAAATTTGGAAGGCCTGCCCCAGGACATCGAGTGGGCCCTGGCCCAGGACGGCACGCCACGCATCCTGCAAGCCCGGCCTTTGCGCCTGGCCGCCGTGCGCCGCTCGTCCGTGCAAAGCGCCGGCACAGTGCTGGCTTCCGGCGTTTGTGCTTCGCCAGGCAAGGCCGTGGGCCGGATTTGCCAGATCCATTCAGCCGGCGAGCTGACTGCGGCGGCCGCGCAAGCCGCCCAGCATCCGCGTATCCTGCTGTTGCCCCAATCGCTCGTTGATGCGGCCCAATATCTGTGCGACTTCGAAGGGGTGATCGTGGAGGCCGGCAATCCCACAGACCATCTGGCCAATATTGCCAGGGAGTATGCCGTGCCCATGGTGACCGGTACGCTCACGGCCGCGGCCAGCCTCAGCTCTGACCGCTGGGTGGTGCTCGATGCGGACCACGGCAAGGTCTTGGATGCCCCCGAAAGCGTCTGGTCCGACAGCGGCCTGAATCAGCGCCGCCTATCCTCGCCCAAGGCGGCCTGCGAAAAAAAAGTGCTGGCCGATCCGGTGCGGGCCCAAATCAAGGAGATGGTGGTGCCCCTCAACCTGACCAATGCCTATGGGGCCACTTTTTCCATGGCCGAGTGCCGCTCCGTCCACGATCTGATCCGTCTGGCCCATGAGATGGCTGTGCTTTCCATGTTCGACGCCGGCGATGCGGTCATGGCCCAGGCTGGTGGCCTGCTGCGGCAGTTGGACATCGGCATTCCCTTTCATTTTCTGGTCATTGATCTGGGAGGCGCTCTCTCGGCGGAACGCCGCCGAGGGGTGCTGGGCGCAGCCGATATCCGTTCCGTACCCCTGGAGGCCCTCTGCCGGGGACTGACCACGCCGGGCTTGAGCTGGCACTCGACCCCGCCGGCGGCGGCCATGTCGGGCCTCATGTCCCGGACCCTGCTCGATGCCCGCAGCCGCCGGCCGGCCGGTTCCTTTAATTATGCATTGGCCGCCAAGGATTATCTCAATCTCAATGCCCGCGTGGAGTACCATTTCGCCATGCTGGATGCGGTCTGCGGCGCCCAGTCGCCCACCAACTATATCCGTTTCCGCTTCAAGGGCGGCGGCACCAGCGATCAGCGTTGCCTGCGCCGGGCCCGCTTTTTGTGCGAAGTATTGGAAGCCCACGGTTTTTACAGCAGCATGGTGGGTGATCTGGTCACCGCCTCCCTGGCCGGCGCGCCCCATGAACGCGTGGCCGAAGCCCTGGTGATGCTGGGACGGTTGCTGGGATTCAGCCGCCTGCTGGATGCCTTGATGGAAGACGATGAGACGCCACGCCGCCTGGCGCGTGCTTTTCTGGAGGGTCGCTACGGCGAGAGAGAATAGGAGCCTTCAATGGCTCCCACCTGATGCGATTCCCACCCAACAGGCCTGATCAATGTCACAGGATCGTTTTAGGTTTATAAAAAAGCCCCCCATGGTTTCAAATGTTTCAAGCCGATTACCATTCATTGGCTTTGTTTAATAGGATATTGTTTCATCGTTTTTGTTTTGAAACAAATTTTGGCCTATTATGAAACATAATTTGTTTCAAATTCTACTTTGTTGCCAATACGGCGCCCCAATCTGCTCACCAAGGCCCTCGAAATTCAATTTTTTAATTTTATTTCAATACTATAAATAGGTGGCACTGGACTTGCAGAAGAGCCAACGACGTAAGCATCCGAAACATCGGATAGGCACAAAAGGCATCCTGCTTAGGAATTGAATTGCTTTAGTCACATGGTTCAGGATGGTTAGGGCAGACTGATCGACTTCGCTCATCGAAAGAAGGAGGGCAGCGGTGTTTAACAAAATACTCTTCGCGACAACCGCATCACCGACTTGCGACCATGCCGCCAAGGTGGCATTCGATCTGGCCAAAGAATATAATAGTGATTTACATATCTTCCATGTCTATGGAATTCCCACCCGGGGGGCCAGCCCTTTTATAACCGATGTGCGCACCGGCCTGGAGGAGTCCACTGATGAAGATTACGCCGCCTGGGTCAAAGAGGAGTTAAAAACCACCTACGATAGCTTTCTTCAAGGGATGGAAAGAGCGATCATCCGTTGTTCGGTGGGATCTCCGGCCACTGAAATTTTGCGATGCGCTTGGAAGGAGGAAGTGGACTTGATTATTCTGGGCGGCCACACAAGACAAGAGGATGCGGGCGCCTTTCGCCATAGGCAAATTTCGGGTAGTACCATGCTGCGGGTTACTTGTGGCGCACTATGCCCGGTGCTTATCGTCAGCCAGCCGGTTCATACCAGTTTTTGGCGCTGTCGCGATATCGTATTTAGCACCGATTTTTCCAAGACCGCTATGGCGGCCTTCAAGCTGGCCTGCCGTATGGTCGATCATATTGGTTGCAAATTATTATTGTTTCATGCTTTTAAGCGTACTGAAATGAGCTCCGAGCAAAGCGAAGGGCAGAAAGTCAACGTGCAACGCATCGCCGAGGCTCGCAGGCGGATGCAGGAACTCTATGGGTCGCAGATGAAGGGAAAGGGCAACTGGGAAATTGAAGTGCGCGAAGGACTCCCTGATGCACAATTATTGAATTTCACAAGGGAAAAGAGTGCTGCTTTGATCATTATGGCTCACCATGCCCGTGAAGCCCATACGTCAAAAGCCGGCATTGGCGACACTATTGAGAACTTGGCGTTACAATCCATTTGTCCAGTGGTCAGCGTCAATCGCGCGGAACGAGACCATCGTCGCGGTAGTACAAGTCTGGCCCGGATCTAAGTGGGAGATGTGTATGACCTTTTGACCCAGAAATAACGGTCCTGGTGTACATGGCAAGGATCGCACCTGGGAGAGGTTTTTTGCCAAAGCCCGGCCTTAGTATTTGCTCCGACCCCTGACCGTGTTTGTATCCGAATCCCGATTGTGGATATTGACTGTGGCAGCCTGGAATTGAGGATTTCCAATTTCTGGCGCGCGTTATATGGCAAATTGATTTGGTGCGCTAACGAGGATGTTACAAGTATGAAGAAAGGGAAATGGCTGCTTTATGCCGTCTGTTTTTGTGCGCTTTTTGTTATTTGGACCAACGGTTCCGGTCTCTACGGATCGGGCCGGCTGCCGCAGGAATTAAGCGGCCCACGACCGGACCTGATTAAAATCAATGTCATGGCCGTTTTCGGTCGTCTTGAAAAATCGCCCGTGGAATTCCTTCACGATGCCCACACTCAGGCCCTGGCCCAAAAGAACCTGGATTGCTCCGCCTGCCATCCGACCGATAACGGCCGGCTTTTTCCAAAATTCAAACGCCTTTCGGATACCGACCGGGTCACGGTCATGAACTTGTATCATAAAGAGTGCATCGGTTGTCATGGCGAATTGAGACTCCGGCGCGAGAAGACCGGGCCGGTGGAATGTGATGACTGCCACAAAGAAAAGAGCCGTTTTGTATCCTCCAACCAACCCATGGGATTCGATAAATCGTTGCACTGGCGGCATGTCCAAGCCCAGGAGAACAAATGTGAACGCTGCCACCATGAGTATGACGAAAAAACCAAGACTCTTTTCTTCGCCAAGGACAAAGAAAGCACTTGCCGCTACTGCCACAAAGCCGAAACCAAAGATAATGTGAAGTCCATGCGCCTGGCCTCCCACCTGGCCTGCATCAGCTGTCACCGCAAATATCTGGCTAAGAATGAACTCGCCGGTCCCGTGGAGTGCGCTGGGTGTCACGAAGCCGCAGCCCAACGGAAAATAGAAAGAATTGCTTCGGTGCCGCGAATGCCGGGCAAACAGCCTGATGTTGTGCTGCTTAAGAGCGCCCCGCTGGGTCCCTCGGATGATCTGCGCGGATTGAACGGCATGAAGGCCGTGGCCTTCGATCACAAGGCCCATGAGGCTTATACTGATACCTGTCGAAGCTGCCACCATGAAAGCCTTAATGCCTGCACCGGCTGCCATACGCTGAATGGAACGGATAAGAGCCAGGGTATCAACCTTGAGAAGGCCATGCACCAGTTGGATTCACATAGGAGCTGCCGGGGCTGTCACCTGAGTCGGCAAAAAGCCAAAGAGTGCGCCGGCTGTCACGGGCTTGTGGCCGCGGATCGCGAAACCGAAGAATCTTCGTGCAGTCCGTGCCACCTCAAAGTACTTCCCGAAATGGCAAACGCAACTCTTCCGGACCATGAAAAAGAGCTGGCGGAGCGAATGCTTCAGTTCCGCGCGCCGATCGCCGGCACTTATCGCCAGGAGGATATCCCGGAAACCGTCGTCATCAAGAAACTTTCCCGGCAGTATGAGGCCGTTGATTTTCCCCACCGCAAGATCGTCAATGCCTTGGCCGGCAATATCAAGGATAGCAAGCTCGCGGCCTATTTCCACACCCAGCAAGGGACTCTCTGCCAGGGATGCCATCATCACAGTATGGCTTCCGCGCAGCCGCCGCGCTGCGAAACTTGCCACGGCCCGTCGATGGATGCGCAGGCTCCCACGAAATCGGGAATTCTGGGAGCCTATCATCTGCAATGCCTGGGCTGTCATAAAGCCATGGGCATGGAAAAGCCCGCCGGGTGCACCGATTGTCATAAAAAATCCAGTTGAATTGGATCTGAATTGAGGCGTTTCATATGTCGATATCGCGAAGAAAATTTTTGGGATGGGTCGGCGCGGCCGGCGTTGGAACCGTGGTGGCCCGGTCGGCCCATGCTTCTGGCAATAAGCATTTTGAAGGCTATCCCGGAAGCTTCGGCGTTTTGCATGATATGACGCGGTGCGTGGGGTGCCGTAGCTGCGAGGCCGCCTGCAACCATGTCAATAGCCTGCCGGCCCCGGAGCAGCCATTTACCGACCTCAGCGTGTTGATGCAAGAGCGCCGTACTACGGAAAAAAGCTTTACGGTGGTCAATAAATATAGCGTGGCCAGCCGCCAGACGCCGCTGTTCAGGAAAATCCAATGTAACCACTGCCTCGAACCGGCCTGTGCTTCGGCTTGTTTTGTGAAGGCTTTCCAAAAGACCAGCACGGGCGCCGTCATTTACGACCCCTCGGTTTGCGTAGGCTGCCGTTATTGCATGATCGCCTGTCCCTTTGAAATTCCGGCTTATGAATACAATGAAGCCTTATCGCCGCGGGTCATGAAATGTACCCTGTGCTACCCCAGAATCTCCCAAGGACAGTTGCCCGGATGCGTCGAGGCCTGCCCCATGGAAGCCCTGACCTTTGGCAAACGCGAAGATTTGATCGAAACCGCGCGGGAGCGCATTCGTCAATTCCCGGGAAGGTATGTGGATCACATCTATGGCGAGACTGAAATGGGTGGCACGAGTTGGCTGTATCTTTCCGGCGTGCCATTCTCGCAAGTCGGCATGCGGGAAGATCTTGGCGTCACGCCGGCTCCCGAGCTGACCTTCGGCGCGCTTTCGGTGGTGCCGATCGTGGCGGGGCTATGGCCCGTGCTGTTGACGGGCATCTACGCCATCTCCAAACGCAAGGAGATCATTTTCCAGCAGGAGCTTGAAGCTGTGAAAAAAGCCGCCCAGTCGCGGTCCAAGGAGGAGATCTGATGTCTGCCACAACATCCAGGGGCTCCCAAACATGGTTCACCCCTTTCAATGTGATCACCAGTGCCATCATCATCGTGGGACTTGTCATTACTTTTCTGCGGTTCACCAAAGGGCTGGGAGCGGTTACGCATCTGTCCCACGATAACCCATGGGGATTGTGGATCAGTTTCGATCTGCTGGTCGGCGTGGCGTTGGCGGCTGGAGGGTATGTGACTTCGGCGGCCGTTTATCTCTTCGGTCTGAGAAAGTACCACTCTGCGGTGCGGCCGGCCGTTTTGACGGGCTTTCTAGGATATGCCCTGGTGGTCTTTGCCCTGCATTATGATGTGGGCCGGCCCTGGCGCCTGCCTTACCCTTTTATCATGCAGCAGGGAACGACTTCTTTGTTATTTGAAGTGGCCGCGTGCGTGGCGCTTTATCTGACAGTTTTGTTTCTCGAATTCGTGCCGGCAGCGCTGGAGTGGCTGGGATTGAAAAGAGTGCGGGATCTGATCACCAGGTTGACCCTGGCGCTGACCATTTTGGGCGTGGTGCTCTCCACGCTGCACCAATCCTCCCTGGGGGCTCTTTTTCTCATCGCGCCGTCAAAGCTGCATCCTCTGTGGTATTCGCCGTATCTGCCGGTCTACTTCTTCGTGTCGAGCATTATCGCGGGTCTATCCATGGTGATCTTCGAGAGCACCCTTTCCCATCATTACTTCGCGGATAAAATGGATCAAACCCATCTCGACGAAAAGGAGGGCGTGACCCTGGGCTTCGGCAAAGCCGCTTCCCTGGTTTTGGCGGGCTATTTCTTCATCAAGCTCATGGGCGTGGCCGGTGGAGATAACTGGCGGCTGCTGGGGACTTCGTACGGTTTGTGGTTCCTGGTGGAAATGATCGGTTTTATCGCCTTGCCGGCCTTTTTGTACGCGGTGGGCGTGCGCAACAAAGATTTGCCGCTGATTAAATGGACGGCGCTGTGGACCATCATCGGCATCGTGCTCAACCGCCTGACGGTTGGCCTGATTGCGTTCAACTGGCAGCTTCCGCCCAGCCGCAGATATTTTCCGCACTGGATGGAAATCGCCATTTCGATCTTCATCGTCACCGTGGGCATCGTGGTGTTCAAGTTCATCGTGACGCGCATGCCGATCTTTTATGAACATCCGGAGTATAAAGACGCCCACTAGAAACGGCTGGAAGATTGGTTCCAGGCGCAAGGTCCAGGGACAAGGAGACGAAGTATTTATGGATACCATTTTTTACACTTATCAGGAATTCTACACCCACACCAAGGCCATTGCTTACCTTTTGATGGTCGCCGCTTTGATCGGCATTGCCTGTTTCTGGAAATTTCTCTCGGGCAAGGATGATGCCGATCAAGACCGCACGCTGTAAAGGGGCTCGGACTCATGATGTACTCCATTTTGCTTTATATCGCCCTGGCCGTGTTCGGCATCGGGTTGATCTATAAGGTCTCCGGCTGGTTCCGGTTCAGCCTTGGCGCTCATGTCCCGAACATGACCGCCGTGGCCAGACTCACGGCCGCTTGCAAAGGGTTGCTTTCCGTCGCGTTCAGCCCGAAACTATTGACGGCGCTCCGGGTGTTGCTCGTCGACGTGCTGTTGCAGAATCACATTCGCAAGCAGGACACGCTGCGTTGGGTCATGCACATGCTGCTTTACGCCGGGTTTACTTTTCTTCTGTTCACGCATGCACTGGATAAGGTCATCGTTACTTCTCTCTACGAGAAGTATTATTTGGCGCTCAATCCCTTTCTGTTGATTGCCGGCACCATGGTGATCGCGGGCGTTGCCGTCGCCCTCTGCCGGCGTTTTATCCTGAAAGTGTCGCGCCTCAACACCAGCGCCATGGATGCCTATCTGCTCATTCTGCTGGCGGTTATCATCTTGTCCGGCATGGCCATGGAATTCACCAAATTGACTTCCTACACCCACTATCAGACCTTCTGGGATATTCATCTCACGGCCTGCCTGGTGGGGCTGGCCTATCTGCCGTTCAGCAAGATGTTTCACATTCTGACCACGCCGCTGAGCCTGGTGGCCAACGCCGTCATGGATGGCCGTTCCGATCCAGCCAATATCCAGACCCGCCAGATCATGGAACTCGATGCCTGCATGCATTGCACCAACTGCAGCAAGCGGTGTTCGGTAGCGGCGGCCTACGACCGGCTGGGAAATGATAAAATTCTGCCGTCCGAACGTATGGCGTTTCTCAAGGAGTATGTCAGCCATAAACGGCTTGGCGCGCGCGGCCTGGCGACGATTCAGAAGGGCATCTATCTGTGCACCAATTGCGACCGTTGCACAGTGATCTGCCCGGCAGGCATCAATCTGCGCGACATGTGGTTCAATGTCCGGGAAGAAA
This sequence comes from Deltaproteobacteria bacterium, assembly GCA_021824175.1. Lineage (GTDB taxonomy): Bacteria > Desulfobacterota > Desulfobacteria > Desulfobacterales > Desulfosarcinaceae > Desulfatitalea. Next base: position 81,770 of record JAKALP010000019.1, on the reverse strand, counting down.
TGATTCAAAGGCAGCCGAGCGTTGCCCTGATGTTGACGCCCTTTTCCTACTACCGGGGTCTCAAGCGGCCGGCGTTGGCTCCCACGCAGTATAATCAGCCGTTGCAGAGAGCCAAAGAGGCCCTGGCGGCCCCATTCGCGCAAGTGGCTGACACCAAGGCCGTTATTCCCTTGTCGGCGGCCAATAGCCAATTCAAGAAAGCCGCGCCCCTGGTCGGCCGCACGGGTACTTACGCGTTTTGCTTTACTTGTGAAAATTGTTCGACCGTATGCCCCGTGGTCGGCGCTCATGACGATCCGCAGCAGGCGCTGGATCTTCTGCCGCATCAGATTATTCGCTCCATGAATTTAGGACTTAAGGACTTGGTGCTGGGGTCCCGGATGCTGTGGTATTGCCTGACCTGCTACCAGTGTCAGGAGCACTGTCCCCAGGGGGTCAAGGTGGCCGATATCTTTTATGAGCTCAAAAATCTGGCTGTGATGGAGGCTGCTGATTTTGCGGGATCAAAGAATCTTGTAGGCCATGCCAGCAAGACCGGGCATTGACGATTCATGAGCCGCGGCAATCTCCAATTGAAAGGGAGAAGGCTCTTTAAGCCGCAAACTTTTTAGTTCAATCAGGGACACGAAGATGAAATTTGCATTGTTTCTTGGATGTAACATTCCGGTCCGGGTGCCGCAATATGAGCTTGCCGCCAGAGCAGTGCTGGGCTTACTCGGTATCGAGGTCATCGATCTTGCTGAATTTAAATGTTGCGGCAACCCCATTCGCAACACGGATTATAAGACTTTTCTTTTCATGGCGGCCCGCAACCTGGCCCTGGCTCAAAAAGAGGGGCTGGACCTGTTGGTGCTGTGCAAGTGCTGCTTCGGCAGCTTGAAAAAAGCAGCCCATGCCATGAACCAAAGCTCTGCCGCGCTGGAAGAGATCAACGCTCAACTGGCCAGGGAGGACTTGAACTACACGGGAAAGGTCGCAGTGAAACATTTGCTTTCCGTCCTGTACCATGACATCGGCGCCAAGGCCCTTAAGGAAAAAGCCGTCAAGCCCTTCCATGGCTTGAAAATTGCCACCCATTACGGCTGCCATGCCCTGCGGCCCAGCGATGTCACCGAGTTCGACAATCCTGTGGCGCCGGTCATCTTCGATGAACTGGTCGCGGCCACCGGCGCCCAGAGTCTGGACTGGCCCTTGAAGCTGGAGTGTTGCGGCGCCCCGTTGCTAGGGGTCAATGACGAGCTTTCCATGTCGCTGACCCGAAAAAAGATCACCGACGGGCAGCAGGCCGGGGCCGACTATCTCTGCGTGGCCTGCCCTTACTGCCAGATGCAATTTGACCAGGTCCAACGGACAATGAGCGCTTCGGACCACGGCCAACCCCTTCTTCATAGCATTGTTTTTCCCCAGTTGCTCGGACTGGCCATGGGCATCGACGCCCGCAGCCTGGGACTGCATATGAACACCCTGGATATCAGCAATATCGAATCCTTTTTGAAACAGGAGCAAAAATGACTCAAAACAAAATTGGCGCCGTGATGGTTGTGGGCGGAGGCATCGCTGGCATGCAAGCTGCGCTGGACGCGGCCGATTCGGGCTACTACGTATATCTAGTCGAGAGATCTTCTTCCATTGGTGGGTTGATGTCGCAGTTGGACAAGACCTTCCCCACCAATGATTGCGCGATGTGAATCATCTCGCCCAAACTGGTCGAGGTCGGCCGGCACAACAATATCGAGTTGCTCACTTTGTCGGAAGTAAAAAGTATTTCCGGTGAAGAAGGCCATTTTGAAGTCTCCCTTATACGGCAGCCGCGCTATGTGGATATGGAGAAGTGTATCGCCTGCGGGCTGTGCGCAGAAAAGTGCCCCAAGAAAGTCTCCAATGAATATGATGGCGGGTTAAGGGACCGCAAGGCCATTTATGTCAAATACGCCCAGGCCGTACCGCTGAAATACGCCATCGATGCAACTCAATGCATTTACTTGACCAAGGGCAAATGCCGGGCCTGCGAAAAATTTTGTCCCACGTGCGCCATTGATTTCAAAGACCAACTCAAGGAACTGACCTTGCAAGTGGGCGCCGTGATTCTGGCCAACGGCTGTGAAACCTATGATCCCAAAGGTCATGATGCCTACGGCTACGGCAAGTCGCCCAACATTCTGACCAGTCTTGAATTTGAGCGCATCCTTTCGGCCTCGGGCCCCTATGGCGGGCACCTAGTACGGCCATCGGATCATAAAGAACCCAAAAAAATCGCATGGCTCCAGTGCATCGGGTCCAGGGATGTGCATATCGGCGCCAAGGGCTACTGCTCGTCGGTCTGCTGCACCTACGCCATCAAAGAAGCCATGCTGGCCAAAGAACACAGCAAAGAACCGCTGGATACGGCGATTTTCTACATGGATATCCGCACCCATGGTAAAGATTTTGAGAAGTACTACAATCGGGCCAGGGAAGTTTCCGGGGTGCGTTTCGTCAAATCCAAAATCACCCAAATCCGGCCCAGCAACGGCCATCAATTGATCCGCTATGTCGATGAAGAGGGTCGAAGGAAGGAAGAAGCGTTTGATATGGTCGTGCTCTCCGTGGGCCTGGGCGTGAATGCTTCTACCACCCAATTGGCCCAGGAGATCGGGGTGGACCTGGATGCCCACGGCTTTGTCGCCACCAGCAGCTTTGCGCCGGTCCGGACTTCCCGGCCGGGAATTTATGTGTGCGGCGCCTTTGAGGCCCCCAAGGATATCCCGTCCTCGGTTATCGAAGCCAGCGCCTCGGCCGGCAACGCCGGCAGCAGTCTCACCGAAGCGCGCTGGACCTTGACGCGTCAGAAGGAGATCGCCAAAGAGCACGATACCCGGGGCGAAAGCCCCCGCATCGGCGTTTTTGTCTGCTGCTGCGGCACCAATATCGCCGGGGTCATCGATGTGCCGGCGGTCGTGGAATACGCCAAGATCCTGCCCCATGTGGTTTATGCCGAAAAAAGCCTGTTTAGCTGCTCCCAAGATTCGTTGAACAACATGGCCAGGGTTATCAAGGAACAACGTTTGAACCGCGTGGCGCTGGCCGCTTGCACCCCAAAAACCCATGAACCCCTTTTTCAGGAGACCCTCGTCAGCGCCGGCTTGAACAAGTATGTGTTTGAAATGGCAAATATCCGCAACCAATGTTCCTGGGTTAATAAAAACAACCCGCAAATGGCCACCGAAAAAGCCATGGATTTGGTCCGGATGGCGGTGGCCAAGGCCAAACTCATCGAACCTCTCAAGGAGGCCGAACTTCAGGTCAACCAGACGGCTCTGGTCATCGGCGGTGGAATCGCCGGCATGACGGCGGCCAAAACCTTGTCCGGGCAAGGATATCATGTCTACTTGATTGAAAAAAGCGATCGATTAGGCGGCCAGGCCCTCAATATTTATCGCACCTGGCAATCGGAGGATGTTCAGCGGCAATTGAGCCAGATGATCGCTGAACTGCAGGCCGACCGCAATATTGATATAATTACGGGCGGGCAGATCATCAGCGCTGACGGCTTTGTGGGCAATTTCAAGACCACCATCCAGACCGGCGACAAGCCTCAGGAGTTGATCCATGGCGTCACCATTATTGCGTCGGGAGCATTGGAGTTAAAGCCGGATCAGTATCTCTATGGTCAGGACAAGCGGGTCCTGACCAGCCTGGAGCTGGGTCGCCGGCTCATCGCCCATGATCCAGAGATCGCCTTGAAAAAAAGCGTGCTTTTCGTGCAATGCGTGGGATCGAGGATTCCTCAACGGCCTTATTGTTCCAAGGTGTGTTGCACCCATTCCATCACCAACGCCCTGGAATTGAAAAAAATCAACCCACAAATCAACGTCTATATCCTTTACCGCGATATGCGCGCCTATGGCTTGCGGGAAAATTTGTACCGCGAAGCCAGGGAAAAGGGTGTTGTATTTCTCAGGTATCAGGCGGACCAGGGACTGGAAGTCGGACTTGAGGAGAATAATTTGAAAGTCCGCTTCAAGGATACCGGCCTGCGCCGCACATTGGAAATCACGCCCGATCTGATGATCCTGGCCAGCGCCATCACGCCGCCTAAGGAAAATCCCCTGGCGCAGCAATATAAGGCTACCCTGAACGACGACGGCTTTTTCATGGAAGCGCACGCCAAGCTCAGGCCCGTGGACTGCGCCACAGACGGCGTTTTTATCTGCGGCCTGGCCCACGCGCCTAAGCCCATCGATGAATCCATTGCCCAAGCGGTGGCGGCCGCCACCCGGGCGGTGACCTTGCTGGCCCGCAAAACCATCTACACCAGCGGCACCACGGCGGAGGTTGTGCCCACGGCGTGCAGCGGCTGCGGCGTTTGTGTCTCGGTCTGCCCGTACTCCGCGCCTTCATTGATCGACGCCGCGGCGCGACTCCATCCTGGTAAGGCGACCATCAATCCGGCCCTGTGTAAAGGCTGCGGCTTGTGCGAGGCCTCATGCCGATCCGGAGCCATTCGCCTGAAGGGGTTTGACAATGATCAAATATTTGCTCAGATCACTGCGGTTTGTAATTGATCAGGGATGATCCGAATTTTGAAATGGCTTCTATTGCTCTATGAAACATTCCCTTCTATAATATTTTGTATGTGAGCACCCTTTCCCGATCGCCTTTCCTTATCCTTAAACCGAAAGGAGAGCGCCATGAAGACTTTCTTTCATTTGATCGAAGAGATCCAAAAGCCAGGGCTTTGTCAACAGTGCGGCGGCTGCGTAACCTTTTGTACCGCCATCAACTATGGCGCCTTGGAATTGGATGAAGATGGCAAGCCCCGTTACAAGGACATTGAAAAGTGCGTGGAGTGTGGGTTGTGCTATTCCATCTGCCCGGAAACCCATGAACTGGACGAGGAGATCAAGTGGCTTTTCTCTTGGCAAGCCCCCATGGGACGCGTGCTCGATGCCACGGTGGCCCGGGCCATGGATGTACCGGTCAGGAAACAGGGGACCGACGGCGGAGTGGTAACCGCCCTGCTGTTGCACTTGTTCGAGAAGGGGCAAATAGATGGCGCCATTGTCACCAAAAAAATCGGATCCTTCCAACGGGTGCCTTGGCTGGCCTCCAGCCGGGAAGAGATCATGGAAGCCGCCGGTTTCCACTTTGATACCTCCCACGGTTTGGAACTTTTTTCGGAGCGCTATTCCACTTACTCGGCTTTTTCACCTTCGTTGCTTGAAGTCGGGCGCATGGGTACCAAACGCCTGAACCAGGTCGCCTTTGTCGGCACTCCTTGCCAGGTCAACACCATCCGAAGGATTCAAGCCCTGGGGATTGACCCTTCCCATTCCATCAAGATTGTTTTTGGGCTTTTTTGCACCGGGAATTTTATCTTCAACCATGAACACCGACTCCGAATTGAAAAAATGGGCGGCTTTCAGTGGAACGAGGTCACCAAGATCAATGTTAAAGAACATCTGCTGATTCACCTTCACAATGGACAGGTCCGGTCCATTCCCTTGGACCAGCTTGATTTCATGAAGCGCCACGCCTGTCGTTATTGTTCAGATTATACTTCTGAATTCGCGGATCTTTCTTTCGGCGGCTTGGGATCGCCGGAGGACTGGACCACCGTTGTTGCCCGCACACCACTGGGGCAGTCCGTCTTAAACAAGGCTTTGGGCAGGGCTATCGAGGCTTTCCCCCACAAAGAGGCCCCCGACATCGGCGCTGCTGCCCTGGCAAAAGCAATGCAGTGGTCCGAGAAAAAGAAGCAATCGGTGGCCAATAACCGCTCAAGGAAGCAATATCAGCCTGTGATGGCCTAAAAAGCTTCAACCGGCGTGATAAAAGCGCAGGGCCGGCAGCTCCACGGCCGTGAGCAGATTGCCGTGGGCCGCCCCGGTGTCGATGCCGATGCGGTCCGGCGCCACCAGCGGGGTTTCCAAAGGGCTGTGGCCGAAGACCCGCACGCAGCCTTCCAGCAGTTGGCACTCCTTGACCAGACGACGGCTGGCGAGTACTTCGCCCAGGTGGGCCTCGGAACTGTTTTCTTCAGCTTCATCGGCATGCACGAAGAGATAGGGCCCCCAGCGGAAGGAGACTTGCAGCGAACGAAAGAATTCCAGGTGGGCTGGCGGTAGGAAGGAGAGATCCAGCAGACTGCGCACGGGCGCGTGGTCGTAGCTCTTCAGCGTTTCTTCTGCTCCCATGCCGCGCAGATTGTGCAAGATCTCCACATCGCCGGTGGCCGCGTAACTAAGAAGCAAATGTTCATGATTGCCCATCAGGAACACGCTGCGGGGACAAGTGGATTTTACTTGCAGCAGGAAGTCAATGACTTGGCGCGATTGGGGACCGCGGTTGATGTAGTCTCCCAGGAAAACCAGCGTATCGTGCCGGGCATCGAAGGCGAGGCGCTCCATCAGCTTCACCAGCTGAAGGTAGCAGCCATGAATGTCGCCGATGGCAAAGAGTTTTTCCATGTCAGATCTTGACCACCCACAGCGCGCAGTGGGAGCGCATGAGCAAACGCACCGCCCAAGGCAGGCCCAACGCATTCCAGATACCGCGGGCCGGCGCTTCGGCGAAAACGATCAGGTCCGTCGATAGCTGGCGGGCCGCCTCTCTTAGTTCACGATTGAGCGCCCGTGGACTATTCACGGTTTGGACTTTGACCGGCGTAGACCCCGAAACACCGATCTCCTGGATGCCGCTTTCGTTGGCCAGGGTCAGAAGGGTTACCCGACCATTGTCCAGGGAGGCCAAATGGGCGGCCGTATCCAGCACTGGGCCGACCGGCAGACCGATGGCGCCGCAGACGATATGCCTGAACCGCATGGGCCGCTCTTCTGGTATCACCAGCACATCTACGGGGCTTTGACGCACTACATGGGCGGCCGTGTTCAAGGGCGATGTCCAGCGGCGGTCACGCCCCAGCACCACCAATCCAAAGCCGCTGCCCTGGAGCATTTGCAGAACCGCGAGGTGGGCCAGGCCCGTGGCGCGGAAGGTTTCCAGGCCCAAGCCTTCGGACATGGCAATATCCAGCGCTTCGTCCAGAACCACGCGGCTGGGGTCGTTGCCGGCCGCGCGCGACGATCCGGCGGTGCTCAGCCCCAAATCCCCTTCATAGGCCGGCGCCACGGTCACGGCCGCCACCGGGAAGCCCAGCCGGCGGCTCATTTCCATGGTCTGGGTAAAGGCATGCAGCGCAGGATTGGAATCTTTGATGGCCACCAGGGCTTTGCCCATGGCCACCAGGGCCGCTCCCGGCGATTCGGCGAGTGGCGCGGATTGTGGATTGGAGATGTCCCGCAGCGGATCAATCATCAAACATCATAATGGGTTTGAGCTGGACCTCCACGCGGGTAACGCCCTTTACCTGCGCGGCCGTCTCCTGGATTTCTGCTTCTACCGGCGCACTGCTCATGCTGATGGCGCTTGATTTGATACGAATGCGCACGGCGCCCGATTCGGCTTTCACCATAATGTCCGGAAAGCGTTCCACCAGCGTGGCCCGCACGCGCGCCGCCAGGGCCAGATCGTTTAAATCCCGCTGGGATTGATCCGTGGCGGCAAAGCGGCCCGAACGCACCGTTGCACAGATAATATCGGCCGCCTCGTCGGGCGTCAATCGTTCCAGGTGAATCACCAGGTCATAGAGGTTCGGATCGGCCGTATCGATCCCATAAAGCCAGCGGCTCCAGCGTCGGCGCTGATCATCATCTTCTTTGAGCAGCTTGAGCGCTTCTCGTTCGGAGACCTTGTTGGCCTCCATTTCGGCGCGGATACGGGTCTGCATGTCGGCCGTGATGCGCACCTTGAGGGCGTGGCTGATCTGCCGCACGAAGAAATGACCGGCCAGGCCGTGATACACGAGGTTGTCTTCGCGGCAAAAATCCAGCAAGGCCGCCTCGATATAGGCAATATAGCGCTCCTTGCCGTTGGAGAAGCGGTCCAGCAGGTTTGGGGCATCATGGATGGCGCGGGCCAGTTTAAGCTCGTTGGTGTTGAAGGTTTCGGAGGCATCCAGCAGGATATCCCGCGAGATGCAGGCGTAGCCAAGGGTTTGAGCCACTTTTTCAGCCACCTGCTTGCCGCGGGAATAGGAACCGCGCGAAATGGTGATAATCGCCATGGGGGAGTCTCCTGAAAAGAGTTGAAGCCGGCGGGAATAAGACCCGCCGGCTTGGGTTACGATGGAAGGTGGATCTATGAGTTTGCCACGGCAGCTGTCTGGGGCTGCTCGATCCGCAGGAATTCCCGGCGGGCTTTAAATGTAGCCCCCAGGATGATGACCGCTCCCACCAGCAGGGCGATGCACATGGAGATGAAGCTCAGGTTTTTCAGCCAGCTGATGGTGGTCGGACTCATGGTGATCAGGTTGAGCTGGCCCAGATATTCGGGCACGGCCAGGGCGCGGCTGACGGCCACGATGAGCATGATGGTGCCCATGACGCTCTTGATCATGTGCTCCTTGACATAGGTGGTGCCGATGGCGCCCAATTGCACGCCCAGCAGGGAGCCGGCCAAAATGATCAGCGTCAGGCGGATGTCCACCATGCCGTGCATGGCCCAGTTGATGGAGCCGCCCAGGCCCATCACGAATGCGATCACCAATTCGGTGGCCGATGCCACGAAACCCGAAACGCCGAGCACATAGATCATGCCCGGCACGCCCACGAATCCGCCCACGGCAATGGTCGCGGCCAGCATGCCGGTGGCAAATCCCACTGGAATGGTGAACCATACGGAAATGCGCACATTGGCCCGTTTGAAGTGGATCATGGGCGGCAGGTTGATGGCTTGCAATTTGCGGGCGATGAATGAAACTGCGTCCATGCCCTGGGATTTGCGGCTCTTCCAAGCATCGTAGAACACATAGCCGCCCACCACGATCAATACCAGTACAAAGGAGAGGCTGACGTAGAGGTTGGAGCCGGCCTGGCCCCAGGCCGCCAGCACCAGGTTCTGAATCCGGATGCCGACCTGAACGCCCACCACCGCCGAGGCGGCCATGATCAGGCCCAGCTTGATATCCACCTGGCCGTATTTATAGCGTTTGAAAGCCCCCACCATAGCCTTGGGGAATTTGTGGCACATGTTGCTGGCCACGGCCACGGTGCCCGAAACCCCCAGGCTCATCATGCCCGGCGTGAGCACGAAGGCTCCGCCCGAGCCGATGAACCCGCTCACCAGGCCGCCGATGAATCCGACTACGAACAGGAAAATTACGGAAACGGCGCTCAAATCGATAAATTGTACGGCTTGTTGTAAATCGTGCATTGGCTCCTCCTTGCAGTAGAACTGGCTTATTCGCCAGGGCAATGGGCGTTATTTGGATTTCAGCTCCATGTTGTGAAAGGGATTGACGTAGGCCCGGGCCCTGGGGCGCTTGGTCTTGGTTTTGGCCGGCTGGGTGCTGGCGGACACGCTTTTGTAGGCTTCGGCCGTCGTTTTGGCCTGAATGCCCAGTAAAGACCACAGGTTGCTGGCGAACGCGCCATGGGCAAAGGAGAAGACAAAAGCCGTGGTAATGGGCAGCGCCGCATAGAGCCCGCCGCGGGAAAAAAGGTTCATGACCATGTCGGCTTTCCAAAAGATCCCCGCGTAGAGAGCCGCGGTAATTGCGCCGTAAAGAATGGTCTTGCCGATGGGTTTGGCCGGTGGGGCCATGGATGTGTTCGCCATACTCTTTCCTCCTGTTTGTAAGGTTGAATCCATTATCTTGAAAACCGGCGTCAGCTCGGTCTCGGTTAAACTCTCCTTGATGGCGTCTGAATCGGTGAGGATAAATTCAATGCGTTTGAGGGATTGGGCCAGCTCGGTGACGGCCGCCCCCATATCGCCGGCCGGGGCCCTGTATTGCAGACAATGCTCCCCGCAGTCCGCGGGAGTGGCCATGGTGACATTGCCGGTCCGGGGCGAGCTCTTTGGATCGAGGGTGAGCATCACCACTTCGCAGCCGATGCGCGCCCCGAGCTCCAGGGCATGGTTTTTCAGGAGCTGGTGCTCGGCGCCATCCACACCCACGGCCAAAAGCCGGCGTCCATTCTGGGTTGCGGACAGGGCCGGCCGTTGCGTTGAAGATAATAATTGGTGGTGTTTGGTTTCGTTCATGATCTCCTGTTATCCACAATGCATGCCAAAGACCTCGTATAAAATAATTGCTTGATTTTATAAGACTAATTTAATTACAATCACTCATCGACAGCGTTGCATTTAGCAACGGTCTTTTTTCGAGTCTCAAAAAAAGGATTTACTTTCAGTGACATGGCGGTGTTGCAACGCCCCGGCAGGAAAGGTTGCGCGGATGCAACACCTCGGAGTTCACGGTGATTAACTAAGGGTTAACGGTATGGTATTTTTTCGCAAGGAAGAGACCCCCGCGCCCGCGACAGCCAACAAAGCCACAGCAGGCGAAGATGATTTCGCGGAGTTGCAGCAAACCCTGGAGCGGGCGAGCCTGCCTGTGGCCGTGGCCAAAATTGCCGCCACGGAGCTGGAACGTCTCAAAAAGACCGACCCCTCCCAGCCCGAATACGCCATCAGTCATAATTATCTCACCTTCCTGGCAGACCTGCCCTGGTCCAAGTCCACGGACGACACCCTGGATCTCAAACGGGCCCAGGCAGTGTTGGACGCCGAGCACTTCGGTTTAGGGCCGGTCAAAGAGCGGGTGCTGGAGTTTCTGGCCGTTCAGAATCTGCGCAGCCAAAGGAAATTCGAGCTGCTGGTGGTGGACGATGAGCGCATTGCCCGCAACAACCTGGCCTATTTGCTGGCCAAGGAGGGCTATCATGTCGAGGCTGCCGCCAATGGCCTGGAAGCTTTGGAGCTGCTGCGCAAGCGGCGGTTTGACCTAGTGCTCACTGATTTAAAAATGGACAAGATGGACGGCAACCAACTGCTGGAAGCGGCCAAGCAGATCAGCGCCGACATCGAAGTGATCATGATCACCGGCTATGCCACGGTGGGATCGGCGGTGGAGACCCTGCGCAAGGGCGCGGCCCACTATCTGCCCAAGCCCGTGGATGTGACCGAACTGCGCTCCGTGGTGCGCCAACTGCTGGGGCGCAAGCAGCAGTTGAAGATGAACCGCGGCCCGGTGCTCTGCTTTACCGGGCCGCCGGGTACCGGCAAAACCTCCATCGGCCGAGGTATTGCCGAAGCCCTGGGCCGCCGCTTCGTGCGCATCTCCCTGGCGGGTGTGCGCGACGAGGCCGAGCTGCGCGGCCACCGGCGCACCTATGTGGGCGCTATGCCCGGCCGGATTTTGAGCGAAATTCGCCGGGCCGGCGTCAACAACCCGGTCTTGATGCTGGATGAAATCGACAAGATCGGCCAGGAGTTCCAAGGCGACGCGGCTTCGGTGTTGCTGGAAGTGCTTGATCCCGAGCAGAACAGCCGCTTTGTGGACCATTATCTCGACGCTCCCTTTGATCTGTCGGCCGCCATCTTCATTGCCACGGCCAATGTCATCGAACGCATACCCGGCCCCTTGCGCGACCGCCTGGAGCGCATCGATTTCACCGGTTACACCGAGCTGGACAAACTGGCCATCGCCAAAAGCTTCTTAGTGCCGCGGCAACTCACGGCCGCCGGCCTGAGCCCGCTGAACATCGATTTCCAGGACGCAGCCCTGCTCAAGGTGATTCGCGAACATACGCGCGAAGCGGGCTTGCGCGGCCTGGAACGTGAAATCGCCGCGGTATGCCGCAAGCTGGCGCGGCTGTGCGTCATGGATCAAGAGCAGGGCGGCCGGATGGTGGTGGATGACCCGATGGTGGCCAGCCTGCTGGGGCCGGGCAAATTCGTGCATGAAACCAAAAGCCCCCAGGGCCGCATCGGCGTGGTGGCGGGCCTGGTGTGGACCGAGGCCGGCGGCGAACTGATGTTCGTGGAAGCCGCCATCATGGCGGGCACCCAGCAACTGATCCTCACCGGCTCCATGGGCCAGGTGCTCCAGGAGTCAGCCCAGACCGCCCTGAGCTTCGTGCGTGGCCAGGCCGCCACCTTCGGCTTTCCGGCCGATTTCTTCGCCCGCAGCGACATCCACATTCATCTGCCCGCCGGCGCCATTTCCAAGGACGGACCCTCCGCCGGCTTGACCATGGCCGTGGCCCTGATCTCCCTGCTCACCCAACGCCCGGCCCGGCCCGATGTGGCCATGACCGGCGAGCTGACCCTCAGCGGCCGAATACTCCCCATCGCCGGCGTGCGCGAGAAAATCATGGCCGCCCAACGCGAGCAGATCCACACCGTGATCCTGCCCAAAGCCAATGCCGCCGACCTGCAACGCCTGGAACCCGAGCTGGTGCAGGGACTGGAAGTAATCCTGGCCGACGATGTGGGGGTGGTGGTGGAAAAGGCGCTGGGGAAAAAGTAAACTGGGGTTTCTCAGTGAATTGGGCTGTTGAGTGAGAAGAGTTTTTAGGTTTTTACTCTACAAGCTATCTCAAAATAATCTTTTGAACCAAACTCTTTGTTGGAGGCAAATTTTAAATCCTCGAAATACTTTAGTATGTCTGCGGTTTAAAATTTGCCTCCGCCGCGATTTTGAACCAAAATTTTTATTTTGAGATAGCTTGTATTAAATCAAGGAATACCGCCTGCTCAGACTTTCAGATCTTATCATCGCAAAATATTTCTTCCGTTGGCTGTCAATCGCAAGTGTTTGTGTGCTTTTTTATAGTGACAAGCAAATTTATGCTTCAGAAGTTTCCAGGCCACAAATTAGCTATCTGTTGTTGCAAAATGGTAAGCAGTCGCATTGTTTGGCTGCCACGATATTCTTCATAAAATTAAGGCGGCTCAATGCAGATCGGTTACGTCCGCCTTTCCACACTTGAACAAAACCCCGACTGGCAGCGTGATGCACTAAATGTAGCGGCCTGGATGATTCCAAGCCGCTACAGATAACCACCTATTTCACCTTTTGGCGAAGGTGCTCAGAAACGCCCATAGCAATCTGAGGCCGCCAACAAGGCGAACCAATAGATTCTTGGCGTGTAGCAAATCGATGATGCCTTTCATGCCATAGAGTTGCTTGGCTTCGAAGGGCTGCCACCAGAAATTGCGCCGGGCAAAGGGCAGAATCTGATCGACCACCACCTGGGGCCATGTCATTTCATTGAATCCCAACTCACCATGGGTGCGGCCGATACCGCTCTCCTTGATCCCGCCCCAGGGGGTCTCGGCCAGCCCGTGGCTTAGCAGGTGATCATTGATCATGACTGCGCCGGCTTTGATCTTGCGAGCGATTTGCTTGGCCTTGCCACGATTACCGGACCACACCGAGGCGGTCAGTCCGAGGTCGGAGTCGTTGGCCAGGGCTATGGCCTCGTCAATGGTATCGTAGGGCATGACTCCCACCACGGGGCCAAAGGTCTCCTCTTTCATCACGAGCATGTCATGGTTGACGTCGGTGAGCACCATGCAGGGATGAAACCAGCCTTTGGTGTCGGCGGGCACGGATGAGCGGGCATAAATTTTGGCGCCTTTGCTCAGCGCCTCCTGGACATGATGCTGAACGGTCTGCATCTGACGCTGGGTGGTCATGGCGCCAATGTCCGAATCCATGGATTGGCCGTTGCCCACCTTCAGGGCATCTACTTTTTCTTTGAGCAGGGAAAGGAATTGAGGATAGATGCTGCGCTGCACGTAAATGCGTTCAATGCCGCCGCAGGACTGCCCCGCGTTTTGCAGGCCGGCCCAAACCGTCCCACTGGTGGCTCGATGCAAATCGGCATCCTCGCAGACGATCATGGCATCATTGCCACCCAGCTCCAGCACGAGAGGCGTCAAGCGCTCCGAGGCCTTTTTCATCAGGTACTTGCCCACGGATACCGATCCGGTAAAGAAGAGCTTGTCGACGCCGGCATCGATGAAGGCGTCGCCGGCAATTCTGCCGGGCAAATTGAGATGGGTGAACACACCGGGCGGCAGATGCGCTGATTCGATGCACTCTTTGAGAATATGGCCGACCATTTGAGTCTCAGAAGCAGTTTTTAAAATGACGGTATTGCCGGCCAGCAGTGCCATCACCACTTCGGAATAGGGAATGGAAAACGGATAGTTCCAGGGAGAGATGATGCCGATCACCCCATAAGGCACCCGCACGATTTTGCTCAGGTAGTTGGAGGTTAGCAGGCTGCCTGGCCAGATGCGTCGATCTTTGAGAAAACGGGCCGCCTTACTGCTGTAGTAACCCGTAGCTAAGACTGCGGGCATGCACTCTGCAGTCATGGCGTCACCGATGGTTTTGCCATTGTCCTTGGAGATGGTCTCGGCAATTTTCATGGAGTGGCCCTGGAGGAAATCGGCCAATTTTTTCACATAGCGCACCCTGGCTTTGATGGGCAAAGCAGCCCAGTCGGGTTGGGCCCGGCGGGCATTGCGGACGGCCGCAAACACATCATCTTGCGTGTTGAGCGGAAATACGGCGTTGGTTTCACCAGTGGCCGGATTGATGCTGATGGTGATGTTTTGGTTCCCGATCTCTGGCTGTGGTGGGGCCGTTACTATGGATAATGCCTCTTGTGTCATCGTTATTCCTCCTCCTTTGGTGACGTGGCCAAATAGAAAGATACGCCCCATTAAGCCGTTTTTGATATCCCAATCCTTTAATATAATAATATAAGTGAAGGCCCTTCATGTCGTCTCAGTCAAATCTTGTCGATGCGCACTGCACACTCCTTGTATTCGGTGATTTTCATTTCAGCGGCATCCATCAACGAAATGTCAAGGAGTCTTTTGGCGTCATGGTGCCTTAGAAAAGGCGCCTGACGTGCATCAACACGATGGCTTCACTATAGAAGAAGGAAAGTTATGTCAATATTGATATAATCAATATTGGGTTTTGAGGGACTGTGTTAGAATTAGATCCGTCAGGATAACTAAATATGGTCAATAGACTCTCAATGAAAAATTGCCCGCAAGGCATACACCCGCGGGCAATTTCGATTTCAGACACCAACAAAAATGAGGTTACGAGATGCGGACTCTTAAGTTAATTCTCTAATTTGTTTATCTTGACCGCACAGGCTTTATATTCCGCGGTCAAGGTGTCCGGGTCAAACGCCGGATTGGTCAGCCAGTTGGCATTGTTTTCCCGGAAGTGGAACGCCATCCACACGAGCCCCTTGGGGACTTCCGATGTGACCTTGGCCCGAACAATCACTTCTCCCCGTCTGGAAGAGACCCGAATCATCTCTTTATCAGCGATACCGAGTGCTTGAGCGTCTTCAAAAGAAATGTCGGCGGTTTCTTCACCCAACAGATCGTTTAGTCCGGCGCACCGCCCGGTCTGGGTTCGGGTATGATAATGATAGAGTCGCCTACCGGTGCTCAACACAAACGGATACTCATCGTCCGCAACTTCCGCGGGCGGTGTCCAATCCACGGGGTTAAATTTACCAAGCCCGCAGGTGAATTGTCCGTCCTTGTGCAGATAGCAGGTTCCCGGGTGATCGACTGTGCCGCAAGGCCACTGAATCCCGTCGTTTTCGATCCGGGAATATTTGATTCCAGCCAAATTCGGGGCCAAAACGGAGACCTCGTTATCCCAGATTTCCTGGGCGCTATCCGATTTCCAGTCCTGACCGAATCTTTTAGCAATTTGTTTAAAGATCCACCAGTTGGGCTTCGCTTCGCCCGGGGGTGGGGTTGCGGTCCGGACACGGCTCACCCGGCGCTCGCTGTTGGCGAAGGTGCCGTCGTTTTCGCTCCAGGCCGCCGCCGGGAGCACCACATGGGCAAAACGCGTGGTCTCGTTGAGGAAGATGTCCTGCACCACCAGGAACTCGGCCGAGGCCAGTTCGTGTTCCACCTTGTGGATGTCCGGCTCGGTATTGGCCAGGTTCTCGCCGAAGATGTAGAACCCCCTGATCTTCTTGCTGACCAGCCCATCCATCATCTGGGGGATCATCAGGCCGTTCAAGAAGGGGAGGTCCTCCACCTTCCAGGCGTCCTGGAACTTCTCCCGGATAGTGGAATCGTTCACGCGCTGATATCCGGGAAAGACATTGGGCAGGGCGCCCATGTCGCAAGCACCTTGGACGTTGTTCTGACCGCGCAGCGGATTGACGCCGCCGTATTCCATGCCGAGATTTCCCAGAAGCATCTGCAAATTAGCAACGGATTGAACGTTATTTTTGCCGCACGTATGCTCGGTAATTCCCAGTGTGTAGCAAACCATCATTGGTTTGACCGAGGAGATTTTTCGCGCCAGCTTCCGGATGGCATCCGGGGCGATACCGCAAATATCGCTGCTGTACTCAGGGGTGTAGGTGCTGACTTTTTCTTTGAGTTCATCAAACCCTTGGCAGCAGGAGGCGACAAATTTTTTGTCGTATAAGTCCTCTTCGATCAGCACATGCATGAGCGCGTTGAGTAAAGCGATATCACTTCCCACTTTCAGTTGAACGTGGGTTGTGGCGTAATCCACCAGACGGTGGCGTCGCGGGTCTACCACGATCAATTCCGCCCCATTGGTAACGGCGTTTTTTACGAAGGAAGCGGCAACCGGGTGTGCTTCCGTCATATTGGACCCAATCACCATGAACATTTTGGCTTTTGAGAATTCCCCAAAGGAGTTAGTCATTGCGCCTGAACCGAAACTTGCCGCCAGACCGGCGACTGTGGGAGCATGTCAAGTACGCGCACAATGATCGATATTGTTCGTCTTGAGCGCCGCCCGAAAAAGCTTTTGCATATTATAGGAGTCTTCATTGATGCTTCTGGCGCAACTGACCCCGGCCAATGCATCCGGCCCGCTTTCAGCGATGATTTGTTTAAATTTATTGGCCACCAGATCCAGCGCCTCATCCCAGGAGGCTTCCCGGAGCTCTCCGTTTTCGCGGATCATGGGGGTTTTCAGTCTTTCTTCGGAATAAATAAAATCGTATCCGAAGCGTCCTTTAACGCATAACCGGCCCTGATTGGGCGCGCCGTCTTCAACGCCGGTGACGCTCACAATACGATTGGTTTTTACATTCACATGCAGAAGCTGCTGGCACCCGACCCCGCAGTAGGGGCAGGTCGTGCGAACTTTCTTGATATCCCAAGGTCGCCAGCGCATCGAGTGCTTATTTTCGATGAGAGCGCCAACCGGGCAGACTTGGGCGCATTGACCACAGGAAACGCATTTATCGGGATTAACGGAAATGATCGGGCCGTTTTCACCGGTTTTTATATCGATGGCGTACGCTCCGGTCAACTCTCGGCAGGCCGATACGCAACGCAGACAGAGAATGCACCGTGAGTGCCAGTACTGAATCATCGGTGTAGCGTAAGGTGCAATCCGTTGCTTAGTGGCCGGCAATTTATTATCAACCTGCGCGACGCCGAATTCATACACCAGATCCTGCAGCATGCACTCGCCCGCCTTTTGGCAGATCGGACAATCCAGTGGATGATTGGCGCACAACAGCTTCAGAGTCTCTTGGCGCATTTTAAATAGGCGCTCTGAATTGGTTGTTACATGCATGCCATCCATAACCCGTGTGTCGCAGGCAGTTATCGGCTTGTCATAGCCTTCCACCTCAACCACACACATTCGACAAGAACCGATCGGTTTCATTTTTTCATGAAAACAAAGTGTTGGAATCCGAATCCCCACACTTTGGGCCGCTTCAAGGATCGTGCTCTTTTCAGCAGCCTTAACCTCCTTGCCGTCGATTATTAACCGAACCATATGAATTCCTCCTACTTAATCGATAGGGGTCTGCCTTTACATTAGAACGGAGACTGTAAATAAAATTCGTCCTTTTATGTCAATGATTAATTTGGTGATGCCGACGGTTGCCGACATCGGTAGTTTCGATTTAGAAATGAAAGCCAGTTGTGGCAGCAAACCACCAGCGCGTCTTTACCCTTGGAGGCGGCTGCGCCACCACCGCCGCTATCCAGCGCCGGCAGCTCACCAGCCTGGGCGCGAGCATTGTGGCCGCCACCGTGATTCCAGGGACACCTTACTTTATTGGGGCAACCTTACATCCGAACCACCAGGGGCAAAGTGGCATTCATATTATTAGACCCAACATTCGTGCAACTGTCGCAATTTCAAGCCGCAGCAAACGCCACGGCTTCGGCAATAAGAAAAGCACCGAGCCCGTCGAAAGCCTGATCGAAATCATCACCAATCAATATGCAGCGGACTGAAATCGGCAATCCACAGCTGTGATATAATTCTCATATCGCAGGCCCAACAAAACCTGCGATATGAGAATAATATCTGCATTTGCCTAAGCCGGACAAGCCGGTACCAAAAAGTTGAATACGATCAAAACCGATGTAACAGTTGCCTGTTGTGGTTTCGCAAATGTCTTCTAAAATTTTGTACGCAAAATGCATTCAATTTCACCGTTAAGGGACTAATTATACAGATCAGGTGGATTGGCCTCTATTCATCCATCTGATACCGCCGTAGTTTGCGCCACAAAGAGACCCGGTCGATGCCGAGAATTTCGGCGGCGCGGGTCTTGTTTTGGTTCACTTGGTTGAGAATCCAGGCGATATATTCACGTTCGTTTTCTTCCACGGTCAGAAATTCCTGAAAGCGATTGCTGCGGCTGAGGATCAGGCGGCGCTGCTGGAGGTCGGGCGGCAGGTCCTGGACGGAGATGGCCTGGCCTTTGGTCACGGCGGCGGCGCGCTCCATGATGTTCTCCAGCTCGCGCACGTTGCCGGGAAATTCATAGTCCATCAGGATGTCCAGGGCCGCGGGTTCGATTTCTTCCACCGGGATCGTGCGGTAGCTGCTGTATTTGCGCAGGAAGTGTTTGGCGAGCAAGGGGATGTCTTCGCGGCGTTCGGCCAAGGGGAAACAAGGGCACGTAGGGGACTATTGTGACATAATTCTTGTTGATAAAGGGGCTCACCATTAATACTTCCGTTAATGGTTTAGCGAGACGCCCCTAACTTTCGAATTTGGTGCAATGCTGTTTTTGTTTCTATGTTGAATAACAAAAGAACGTTTTCTTGGTGGTTCTTAATCGTGCTATTGCCAGTTGATAACACAGGTGCTGTCAAACCTGCGATATGAGAATCAGGCAGGGCGGGGCCTAATGATGTGAATATCACTTTACCTCTGGTATTTCGAATGTTGGGGTTACCCCTACAGGAATTCGACCTTCGGCACCGTGGCGTTCACAACACTTCTTTTCCTTTAGACGGGGTTACCCCAACTGAATCCAGCATTAACGGCAAATGGCACCCGTCATATGGCCAAATGCAGATAAAACTTTACAGATTGGCAAATGACGCATATATTGTAGCCAAATGCAAGAATATGGAGCTGAATAAGGAGGCTATAATGCAAATCCATTCGCTCAATCTAAAAACCGAGACCACCGACCAGATGATTGCTCAGCTCAGGGCGGGATTGCCGACCGACTCCTTTGACCAGCTGCGTCAAGGGCTGAATCTGACCGATAATGCTTTGGCTAAAATTGTGCAGATCCCCAAACGAACCTTGGATCGGCGTCGGGCGGCCGGACGATTATCAACCGATGAATCCGAGCGCATTTTGCGTCTGGCCCAGGTATTAGACATGGCCATCGACGTTATGGGCAGCCGCGAGAAAGCCGAAGGCTGGTTAAAGAAGCCGGCCCGAGGCCTGGGCGGCAAGATTCCATTGGAGTATACCGATACGCAATTAGGGGCCCTAGAAGTCATTGCCTTGCTTGGCCGCATTGACCATGGGATCTTTCCTGGATGAAAATCAAGGCCTGGCGCATCACAAAAAAGAAGTATGCAAAGAAAGCTTTTGCTGGGGAGGGCGCCAAGACTTTCGGCGGCCGGTGGAATCCTCCTGGACATCTCGCGGTGTATACAGCCGACAGTTTATCCCTTGCCATCTTGGAGTTGATCGTTCACTTAGATAAAGATGAAGATATCCGAGACTTTGTGGCCATTCCGGTGGAATTCGACGAAGTCTTGGTGACCACTTGGCCGGAATCAGAGCTTCCGCGAAACTGGTCGCAACACCCCATCCCGGATCAAACTCAACAATTGGGCAAGGCTTGGCTTGAAGAAAATCAATACCTGGCCTTGAAGGTACCTTCCTCAGTGGTGCCCAACGACAGCAACTATGTGATTAACCCCCTGCACCCTGAGTTTGCATCCTTAAAGATTGGCAAGCCCCAATCGCTTTACATCGACCCACGATTATCCGACAAGATCCACTGAGGTTCTATTCTTTTTCGGCTGGTGACACGAACGCCGGGGATATTGCATATTGGGTTGCTCGGCCGAACCGAGGGCCTTTGCGGCGATAGGCACGGAATCGGAAGAGACACTCGGTGCCACCGAAAATTTCGGTCGAAGAAAAATGGGGTTAATCGAACGACCGTTAGCCTAACTATTTCGGACCTGCCTCGAAGAATTTTATTTTGGCCCTAAAATCCTGCCTGAAATCAAAAAAATAGATAAGTTGATACTACCCGCAGACGGGTTTCTTAACCAATTCTAGAGAGACATTATTGAAAGGGTAGGGGAGTATTTGGCCGATGTCCCCTGATATCGCAATTTTGGTAGTTAAACTGCCCATAGGATAGCTTTTATTTTTACAGATCAGGTGGATTAGCCTTTACTCATCCATCTGATACCGTCGCAGTTTGCGCCACAAAGAGACCCGGTCGATGCCGAGAATTTCGGCGGCCCGGGTTTTGTTTTGGTTCACCTGGTTGAGAATCCAGGCGATATATTCGCGTTCATTTTCTTCCAGGGTCAGAAATTCCTGGAAGCGATTGCTGCGGCTGAGGATCAGGCGGCGTTGCTGCAGATCGGGTGGCAGGTCCTGGACGGAAATGGCCGGGCCCTTGGTCACGGCGGCGGCGCGCTCCATAATGTTCTCCAGCTCGCGCACGTTGCCGGGAAATTCATAATTCATGAGGATCTCCAGGGCCGCGGGCTCGATTTCTTCCACCGGGATCGTGCGGTAGCTGCTGTATTTGCGCAGGAAGTGTTTGGCGAGCAAGGGGATGTCTTCGCGGCGTTCGGACAGGGGCGGAACGAGCACGGTCATGACGCTCAGTCGGAAGAAGAGATCGGGGCGGAACAATCCTTTTTCCACCTGGGCGCGCAAATCCTTATTGGTGGCGGCCAGCACGCGCAGATCCACGGGAACTTCTTCGGTGCCGCCTACCCGCATCAGACTTTTCTCCTGTAAAACCCGCAGCAGTTTGACTTGCATGGTCAGGGGCATGTCGCCGATTTCATCCAGCAGAATGGTGCCGCCCTGGACGGTTTCAAACAGGCCTTTCTTGATGCCGCGCGCGCCGGTAAAGGCTTCTTTTTCATGACCGAAGAGTTCATTGGATAGAAGTTCTTCGCTGAAGGCGCCGCAGTTGACGGCCAGAAAGCGCTGGTTGGCGCGTGGGCTCAGGTGGTGGATCAGGCGCGCCACCAGCTCCTTGCCGGTGCCGGTTTCGCCCAGAATGACGACCGCGCAGTCGGCCACGGCGATCTGGCTGATGGATTTTTTAAGTTCTTCCATTTTGGGGCTGGCGCCGATCAGGATGGGGCCAGCCGTGCGTTGTTCCTTGATTTGGCTTTTGAGTTCGCTGACCGTGCGCCGCAAAAAGCGTTTTTCCAGGGCCTGCTGCACCAGCATGCGCACATCTTCGATTTGGTAGGGCTTGGAGACGTAGAAGAAGGCCCCCGCGCGCATGGCTTCCACGGCCGTATTCACGGTGGCAAAACCGGTGATGATGATCACTTCGGCGGAGGGTTGCTGCTTTTTGACGGCGGCCAGCACCTGCATGCCGTCCACGTGCTGCATGCGCAGATCGGTCATGACCAGGTCAAAGGTGGCCTGTTCCAAGGCTTGCAAGGCGGCAGCGCCGTTTTCGGCGCATACCACGGTGTGGCCCTCCTTGCGCAGGACATAGGCGAGATTTTCACGCGCGATGGCTTCGTCGTCCACCACCAGAATGCGGGCAGTTTCCATTTAAGAGTCTCAAGGACCTTTCTGCGGCAGCGCCAGGGGCAGACGGATCACGAAGCGCGTGCCCGCCCCAGGCTGGCTCTCCACGCTGATGCTTCCATTGTGCTTCTTAATGATGCCGTAAACGATGGACAATCCCAGGCCCGTGCCTGAACCGACCTCCTTGGTAGTAAAGAAGGGGTCGAAGATGCGGCCCAGGTCCTTGGGGTCGATGCCCTTGCCGGTATCGGCGACCACGACCCGCGCAAAGGAGTTACGATTATCCACAATTACTTTTTCAGCCGTGATCTTGATCTGACCCGGCATGGGCTCGATGGCCTGGATGGCGTTCATCAACAGATTGAGAAATACTTCCTGCATGCGTTGGCCGTCCAGGTTGAGTTCCAGGTCGGGCGGCACGTCCGATGCGAGCTCGATGTTGCTGGGGACCTGGCTGGAGATCAGCCGGAAGGAGCGGTCCACCACCTCGCGCAGCTTCCATATGCTCAGAGCGAATTCCTTCTCCCGCGAAAACTCCAATAATCCCTTGACGATCTCCCGGGCGCGGATGATCTCCTGGCCGCAGTTGGTCAGCATCTGGCGGAAGAATTCCGAGTGGCCCTGGCCGAACTCTTCGGATAGAATTTGGAGAGAAGTAGAGATATTGTTCAGCGGGTTGTTCAACTGGTGGGCGATGCCCGCGGCCAAGATGCCGATGGAGGTGAGCTTCTTGACCTGCACCAGTTGCTCCTGGCGCCGCTCCAGTTCGGTGATCATGCGGTTGAAGGCTTCCATGACACGCTGGGTTTCATCATAGGACTTGGTCACCGGCAGGGGTTTGAAGTCCCCCTGGGCGATGCGCACCGTGGTTTTTTCAACCACCCGCAACGGCCGCACGATCTTGGCGGCCACGAAGAAAATGAAAAAGCCGCCCATGAACATGGCGATGACCAGGAAGATGATCAGGTTGTTCTCCAGGGTGATCAGACTTTTGAGAATGAGCTCGCGCTCCATGCGAACCATGTTCTGGGAGATATCCACCAGCTCTTTGCCGCTTTCGCGCAGACGGTCTTCGAACGGGCCGCAGGTATCGGCCGTGCCGGCGGCGCAGAAGGCCACCTGATCCATGATTTCGTTGTATTCGATGAGGCGGTCGCCCAGGCGGCCAAGCTCCTTTCCGATTTTAAGCCGGGCGCTTGTTTTTCGTATGGAGGCCAGCATGTCGCGCGCCTGCTGGGCGTAGCGGCGGTTTTCCGACAGGTCCTCCTGGGCTGAGTAGAGAAGGTAGTTCTTCTCGTAGCGCCGCAGTTCCAGAATGGTGTTGCTCAGGTCATCGACGCTCTCCACGAGCGTCTGTTTGGTTCGCAAGGAGCGCAAATATTCATAGGAAGTGCCGCCGATCAACAGGGCCGCGATCAGGCCGACGGCCGACGCGATGATGATTTTCTGGCTGATGCTGAGCGGGAATATTTTTCTTGTCAACTGAGCAGTCCTTTTTTTATCGATGGGATGGGGCGTGCGCCGGAGCCGCGCAAGCCGTTGAATCCATGGCGATCCTATGCTGGTCGGGTCCTTTAGTCAACCAGGCACTCGCAATGGTTTGAATTGACACCCATTGCGGTTAACTATATTTCGGAACGTGGGGATTGGCTGTCGGATACAGGCCGTCAATGGAAAGTCCTGGTTCACTGTGATCGGCACGCGCCTTTGGTGCACCGCAGCGCTACAAACTCTTTAGTCCATGGGATCGACGTTTCTGAATGAGTAATAAACCTTTGCCCCCCTTGCGAACCTGTGTGGCCCCCGAAGGGCGATTCATCTTTGGTTTACATCTGCCCCGTTTTTCGGTGGCCAACCTGCGCGTGGCGGATGATCGGATGACGTTGGGCCGCACGCCGGCCGGCGACATTTGCGACAATGCGGTCAACTTTCCGTCTGGTGATGTCAACGAACCTGGGGCGGACCCAATCTATGAAATCGCCAACGCCTTTGACTTCAAGGGGACGACTTATATCGGCAAGGGCTGGGCCGACCGTGCGGCGGCCGACATCAGCCGCATCGCCATAGCCCAACGGCCCCAGGCTTCCCTCAGCCAGATCACTGAGCCGCAGCTGGGAGCCGGGCGGAGCGCCGGTTTCATTCAATCGTTGCCACGACCGCTGAAACTGGCCCTGGCCGCAACTTCCACCGATGCCCAGGATTTGATTCCTTTGGCGCAAAGCTGCTGTGAATTTATCCTCAATCCCACCACCGGCGCGCCCGAAGGGCTGGTGTTTGAAGTCAATGGCAACGGCGGCTTCCGGCCCCGGATTTCGGATGAGCAGCTCTTTGACTCCGTGGCCAACAATCCCTGTCTGCCCGATGCATACAAAGAGGCCATGGTGCTGCGGCCCGGCGTCCAGGGCCAAAGCGAGATCACGGCTGAGTGGCGGCACGAGGGCAGTCACATCTACGAGTATCTGCGCCGCAACAGCTATATTCCCTGGGGCCACTACGCGGCCAACATGGCCCACGACAGCGTGCGCTATGCGGCCGCGGATTTGAGCGCCACCGACATCCAAGGGCTGCGTCATCTGTACTACCAACGCACCTATGTGCGCGTGGCCGAAGACCTGGGGTTGGCGCCATCGTCCCGGCGCCGCGAAGTGAGCGCCGATGAACTGGAGCAGATGCGGCAGGCGATCCTGGGCGCGTTGCAGCAGAAGAAAAAGGCTTCCGCTCTGCCCTTCAGCGCCACGCTCTGGGGCTGGAACTATGGCTTTGACTATGCTCCCAATGGCTACCGGTTGCATGCCTCCCATCAGCAGATCCACCAACAGTATGCCTTGATTCCGGCCACGGTGGCCGACCCCGAACGTCAAATGGAGCTGCCCGCTTTTGCCTGCGGGGACATGATCCAGGAGTTTGTCCGGGAATACCGGCGTCGCACCGGCCGCTCCTTTTTCCAATGCTATGAAGCGGCCATCGCCGCCAACAAGCGCATGGACGGCCGCGGCGACCGCCCCAGGGATTTGATCGTGCACCAGGACGAGCACGTGCTGCTCTTTGTGCCCAAAGCCCAGACCTCCCAGTGGGAACTGCAGCTGATGCCCCGCGGTGCCGTGGGCAACATCCTGGAAGCGGACACCGCCGTCAGGGCATCATTGGATCGTGCCTTGCTGACCGCCATGCAGGTTTTAACCGCCCTGGGCGCGGCCATGATCACAGTCATCGAATACAGCAAGCGCTTTCATATCAAAGAAGATGATCAACGGTTGCTCTACGTGTTTCTGCCCCGCCTGCCCGAATCGCCGGGCGCCTTCAGCGAGGCCCAACTGCGCTGGATCAATGGCCACTATCCAGAAGACTTCGCGCTGGCATGCCGGAAGAAGTTGGATTTGTAGGGTGCGCTTCGCGCACCATTTTTCATAAAACACCGCCCAAGTTGAAGTAAAATGTAGAGGTTCTTGGATAGGTGCATGGAATGCACCCTACAGCTAATAGCATTCGTCAAGGGTTGTGCTCGTACGCGTACGACTACGACAAAAGCGGATCGCTCCATCATCCAGCGTATTCCACCAATCAACGAATCAACCAATCAACCATATCGGTCCTGTCTTGAATCCCTCACCATTATCCGCTATGTTGATCCGGCTGTTTCGGCCATAAACGCTGTCAATTCTCTGTCACCTCTTATGTCTCCAATGCCCCTTCTTCACCATCAATTCAGTATTTTGAAGCGATGGCGGCTGGCTTGCCCGACAGGCATGGGTTTTGCTTGAAAAATCCGAGATAGGGCCAGAGACCGGAGACTTCATTCAGGTCTAAAGGATATGTGGTTAAACCGTCGACGCACTGAAAACCCCAAGACCGCCATGCTTAAAGGGGTTTATTTGGACAACATGCGGATGTCTGGAAAGCTGCCTCAGGAGCGTCCGACATTGCTTCAGCGTCCGCTTTTCCGGAAAACAGGACGGGCATTGCTTATCGTACTGGGTCTGGCCATCGTATCTTTTTCGTTCCACGGCTGGTCCGTGTCCAACAGCCGCGTGCATGCTCCCGCGGCCCAGCCGGCCGCCACGGCGGCCGTCAAGGGGCTGGCGCCATCGAATAAAGCCATGGCTGCTGCTCAGCCGCAGACCCAGGAACCGGATGGGGCCAGCGTGATGGAGCAGATCCCCATCTGGGATTTTGATTTGCCCGGAGATCAAAAAGTGGCCGATTATAATCTTTTGCTTTCAGGCAATGATCATATCCGGCTCTCGACCTTGTTCGGTTTGGATGTCAAAACCATCATCATTGATCCGGGGCATGGGGGAGCCGACCCTGGCGCCATCGGCCTCCACGGCATCAAGGAAAAAGAGATCACGCTCGATGTGGCCCAACGGCTCAAGGAATCCATGCAAAAGCAGGGCGGTTATAATATTCTGCTGACCCGCACCGAAGACCGCACCCTCTCCCTGGCCGAGCGGGTGGCCTTTGCCAAGGAGCACAAAGCTGATTTGTTTATCTCGGTGCATGTCAATTCGCTGCCCGACCGTGCGGTCAATATCATCGAAACCTATTACTTCGGCCCGCCTCTAACCTCCGATACCCTGCAGCTGGCCGAACAGGAGAACAAGGAGTCCCACTACACCATTCGGGAGCTGGACGCCATTGTCCAGGACATCGGCAATACCGTGAAACGGCAGGAGTCGGCGCGCTTGGCGGCCTCCATTCAGGATAGTCTCTTCCGCAACGTGAAGCACCACGATGCCAAGGTCAAGGATTTCGGCATCAAGATGGCGCCCTTTGTGGTTCTATCCCAGATTGAGGTACCCAGCGTGCTGGTGGAGATCTCTTGTCTTACCCAGAAGAACGAGGAGAAAAAGCTCGCCTCGGCCGAATATCGCGCGCAGATCGCGTCGTATATCGAGGAAGGGGTGGGCAATTACTTAGACGTACAACACTTTAAAACCCTAAGTGGAGTAAAGCAAAATGAGCGAAAATAAAGAAGTCCTAAACATCGGTATCGATCTGGGAACATCCCGCAGCGCCATCGCGGCCAGCAACGGCAGCAAAGAGTGGGTGGAGAGTTATGTGGGCTGGCCCAAGGATTTCATTGCCCAGAAGGTCCTGGGGAAACCGGTCCTGTTCGGCGAGGAAGCCTTGGAAAACCGGCTTTCCCTTGAAATCTTCCGGCCCCTGGAACGCGGCGTCATCAAGGATGGCTCGGAACGCAGCGAAGCCGCGGTCAAGGAGTTGATCCGGCATCTGATCCAGATGGCCAAGGCCGATAACGGCTACAAACAGACCCGGGCCATTGTGGGCGTGCCGGCCGAATCTTTCAAAATCAACAAGCTGGCCATCAAACGCCTGGTGGCGGATTTTGCCGATGCCATCATGGTGGTGTCGGAGCCTTTTTCCGTGGCCTATGGAATCAATGCTCTGAACAATGCCATGATCATCGATATCGGCGCCGGCACCACCGATTTTTGCATCATGCACGGCACCATGCCTTCTGAAGTAGATCAGCGCACCATTTTGGCCGCCGGTGACTACATCGACCAGCAACTGGAAATGATGCTGCACGAGCGTTACCCCAAAGCCGACTTTACCCCGACCATGGTGCGGCGCATGAAGGAGCAGTACAGCTTTGTGGGCGAGCCGCCCCATCCGGTGATGGTGGAACTGCCCGTGGATGGCAAGCCCACCATGCACGATATCACCAAGGAAATGCGCCAGGCTTGTGAAAGCATTCTGCCCGGCATGGTGGAAACCACGTTGGATCTCATCGCCGGTTTTGATCCCGAGTTCCAGAAAAAGGTACGCAACAACATTACTCTGGCGGGCGGCGGCAGCCAAATCCGGGGGCTGCGCGAGTACCTGGAAGGCGCTCTGCGCGAGATCGGCCCGTGCCGGGTGAGCGTCATCTCCGATCCGCTCTTCGGCGGCGCCGCCGGCGCATTGGCCCTGGCCGTGGATATGCCGGATGAGTATTGGGAGAAGAATTAGAAGTAGATAAATTCGAGTAGAGCGCCTTTTATGCGATAGAAAGAGCGTATATTCGCGCGCTACAAGGTGGTGCGCCGAGCGCAACCTACCAAGCTTACAGAAAGGTCCTTGTAGGGTGCATTCGATGCACCTGAGAAAGATTACATGGTGCGCCGGGCGCAACCTGCGGCTAATGGCGACTTAAAACAAATGCCCGCCCCGAAAGGGGTGGGCATTTTTATTGATAGAAGTAAAACCAGCGAATCAGGATTAGTACATATCATCCATATCGCCACCGGCGGGCATGGCCGCGCCTTTTTTCTTCTTTTCAGGCTTGTCGCTGATCATGGCTTCGGTGGTAAGCATCAGGCTGGCCACTGAAGCGGCGTTTTGCAGAGCGAAGCGCACCACTTTGGTGGGGTCGATGACGCCGGAGGCCATCAGGTTTTCATAGGCGTCAGAAGCAGCATTGTAGCCGAAATCATCTTTGCCATCCAAAACCTTATTGAGCACCACCGAGCCTTCCAGGCCGGCATTGGCCGCGATCTGGCGCAGGGGTTCGGTAATGGCGCGCTTGAGCAGTTTTACGCCGGCTTTCTCTTCGCCCTTGGCATCCACTTTGTCCAATACCCCAATGCAGCGAACCAGGGCCACACCGCCGCCGGGCACAATTCCTTCTTCCACGGCCGCCCGGGTGGCGTTCAAAGCATCTTCCACGCGCGCCTTTTTCTCCTTCATTTCGGTCTCAGTGGCCGCGCCGATGTTGATGACCGCCACGCCGCCCACCAGTTTGGCCAGGCGCTCCTGAAGCTTTTCGCGGTCATAATCGGAAGTGGTGATCTCGATCTCGCCCCGGATCTGCTTCATGCGGGCTTCGATATCTTTGCGCTTGCCGTTGCCGTCCACGATGGTGGTGTTGTCTTTGTCAATGCGCACGGTCTTGCAGGAGCCCAGATCGTTAATGGTGATGTTCTCCAGCTTGATGCCCAGGTCTTCTGAGATCACCTGGCCGCCGGTCAGAATGGCGATGTCCTGCAGCATGGCCTTGCGGCGGTCGCCGAAACCCGGCGCCTTGACGGCCGCGACTTTGATGGTGCCGCGCAGCTTGTTGATGATCAGGGTGGCCAGAGCTTCACCATCCACGTCTTCGGCTACGATCAGAAGGGGCTTGCCCATGCGAGCGGTCTGCTCCAGCAAGGGCACCATGTCTTTCATGTTGGAGACCTTTTTTTCGCTGAGCAGGATGTAGGGATTGTCCAGCACGGCGGTCATTTTATCGGGATTGGTGACGAAATAAGGAGAGATGTAACCGCGGTCGAATTGCATGCCTTCCACTACTTCCAGGGTGGTGTCCATGCTCTTGGCTTCTTCCACCGTGATGACGCCCTCTTTGCCTACTTTCTCCATGGCATCGCTGATCAGCTGGCCGATCTGCTCGTCATTATTGGCCGAGATCGCGCCCACCTGCTTGATTTCATTTTTGTCTTTGGTGGGTTTGGACATTTTTTTAAGCTCGGCGATCACGGCTGCGGCGCCTTTGTCAATGCCGCGCTTGAGGGCCATGGGGTTGGTGCCGGCCGCGACCAGTTTTTGCCCTTCGCTGAAAATGGCCTGGGCCAGGATGGTGGCCGTAGTGGTGCCATCGCCAGCGGTGTCGCTGGTTTTGCTGGCCACTTCCTTGACCATGCGGGCGCCCATGTTCTCAAACTTGCCTTCGAGCTCGATCTCCTTGGCCACGGTCACACCGTCTTTGGTGACCAGGGGCGCGCCGAAACTCTTCTCCAAAACCACATTATTACCCTTGGGACCCAAGGTGACTTTCACCGCATTGGCCAGGGCATTTACGCCGGCGAGCATTTTCTCTCTGGCCTCGAATCCATAGCAAATCATTTTTGCAGCCATATGGTATTACCTCCTGATCCCCGCTCTGGCGGGGAGTTGATGGATGAAATTGAAATCTATAATGGTTATTCCAAAACGCCCAGAATGTCTTCTTCGCGCATGAATACATGCTCAACGCCGTCGATCTTGATCTCCGTGCCAGCATATTTTGAGAAAAGGATGCGGTCCCCTTTTTTTACTTCCAGCGGGACGCGTTTGCCGTCTTCGGCCACTTTGCCGGGGCCCACGGATACGACTTTACCTTCCTGGGGTTTTTCCTTGGCGGTGTCCGGGATAATGATGCCACCAGCGGTTTTTTGCTCACTCTCCACCCGCAATACTAAAACGCGATCGTTCATGGGTTTGATCTTCATCTTGCTTTTCCTCCTGTACCTTCCTTTTGGTTAAAAGGGTTATTCATGAAAAACACCGATTCTATATTATTAATTGCATTTCGCTTCCGATTGCTGATTGCGATCATGATCTAGAGGGCGCGGCGCGGGAGCTGATTCCCCAGGGCGGACCCGTGGATAGAAGGCAGTGGTCAGCGGTGGGGGGTTCCAGCCTGAACGGGGACCCGGCGATTCGACTGAAAGGTGTGGGGACTAACAACAGGTGCATCATTCCAAATGCCGTTCTTCAAAGTTGTAAACCCAGGGGGTAAGCTCTGATTTGAGCAGTGTCGGCCGCTGGCAAGGATGTTCAACGCCCAACGATTTTACTCGGGCGTGATTTTAATCACCCTTTGGGGCTTGTCAAGAAAGCGCGTAAGAGATTAAATTGTATGTATAATAGGCAGAAGGCAGAAGGCAGAAGGCGTAAGGTCAAAGGGAACGGAGATAAAGCATGATCATTGGCGTTCTTAAGGAGATCAAGGCAGAAGAGCACCGGGTGGCCATGACACCCGCGGGCGTTGAGGAGATGGCGCACGCCGGGCATGCCATTCTGGTGGAAACCCAGGCCGGTAGGGACAGCGGCTTTAGTGACGAAGCATATGAGAAGGCCGGAGCCCAGATTGTGCCCCAGCCGGCTGATATCTATGCCCGCGCCGAAATGGTGATGCACGTCAAAGAGCCCCTGGTCCAGGAGCATAAACTGATCCGGCCGGACCAAATCGTATTTACTTATTTGCACCTGGCTGCCAATGAAAAGCTCACAAAGGCTTTAATCAAGGCCCGTTCCATCAACATCGCTTATGAAACCATCCAGAAAGCCGATGGCTCCCTGCCGTTGCTGACCCCCATGAGCGAGGTGGCCGGCCGCATGGCCGTACAGCAGGCGGCCAAATACCTGGAGATGGAGCATGGCGGCCGGGGCGTTCTATTGGGTGGCGTTCCGGGCGTGATGCCGGCCACGGTGGTGGTGATCGGCGGCGGCACGGTGGGCACCCAGGCGGCCAAAATGGCCTGCGGCCTGGGCGCCAGGGTCTATCTGCTGGATAAAAGCCTGACCCGGTTGCGCTATCTTTCCGATGTCATGCCCGCCAATTGCT
Source organism: Deltaproteobacteria bacterium (assembly GCA_021824175.1). Lineage (GTDB taxonomy): Bacteria > Desulfobacterota > Desulfobacteria > Desulfobacterales > Desulfosarcinaceae > Desulfatitalea. Next base: position 50,550 of record JAKALP010000019.1, on the reverse strand, counting down.
TCTTGCTCAAGTCCACGGCCGCATTGCTGCGCCAGCTCGTCAAAGATGCTGACGTAGTCATCGGCGCTGTACTAGTGCCGGGCGCCAAGGCCCCGCGCCTCATCACCCGCAAGATGCTCAAGACCATGAAACCCGGCAGCGTGATCGTGGACGTAGCCATTGACCAGGGGGGCTGTTTTGAAACCTCCCGGCCCACCACCCATGCGGATCCCATCTACATTGAAGAGGGCGTGGTGCACTACACCGTGGCCAATATGCCGGGGGCTGTGGCCAAAACCTCTACTCTGGCCCTGACCAACGCCACCTTGCCTTATGCCTTGGAACTCGCCGAGAAAGGCTGGCAACAGGCCATGCGGGAGAATGCCGAGATCCGCCATGGGGCCAACGTGGTCCAAGGCCGGGTGACCCATTCGGGAGTGGCCGAGGCCTTCAGCTTGAAATATACATCGGTTGAGACTTTGCTATGACCTATCATGATAAATCCATCGGTCCAAAGTTCACCACCTGGGCCGAAATCGATCTAAGCGCCATCGCCCATAATGTGCGCGAGCTGCGCCGCGTGACGAATCCGGGCGCTCGCTTGATGGTGGCGGTCAAGGCCAATGGTTATGGCCACGGCGCCGTGCCGACCGCGCGCATAGCCCTGGCCAACGGCGCCACCGATGTGGGCGTGGCCCGCATGGAAGAGGGCATCGCACTGCGCCGGGTCGGCATCAGCGCGCCGGTGCTGGTTTTCGGTTATACCCCGGCGCAGCATGTGCCCCAGTTGATCGCCTATCAGCTCACGCCGGCTGTGTACTCGCTGGAGCATGCCCAAGCCTTGTCGGCGGCGGCTCTGGCGGCCGGACAGCAACTGCCCATCCACGTCAAGGTCGATACCGGCATGGGCCGACTGGGGTTGCCGTGCGATGAGCTGCGATTGGCGGGCCTGCCGCAAGCCGGGGAAGAAATCATAAGGGTGGCGGCTTTGAAAGGGGTGCGCCTGCAAGGCATATTTACCCATTTTGCCACGGCCGATCATGCGGATCTGGGTTATGCCCGGGCGCAGTTCGAACGTTTTCAGAAACTCCTGGCCGAATTGAAGTCTGCCGGATGCGTCACCCCACTGCGTCACGCGGCCAACAGCGGCGCCATCATGCAACTGCCGGAGACCCACCTGGATATGGTGCGCGCCGGGATTTCGGTCTACGGCCTTTATCCATCAGGGGAAGTCAACCGCGCCACGATCGACCTCAAACCGGCCATGACCCTGAAGTCCACTATCATCCAACTCAAGCAGGTGCCGGCCGGAGCCTGCATCAGCTATGGCTGCACCTATAAAACGCCCGCCCCCACCACCATCGCCACCGTGTCCGTGGGTTATGCCGATGGTTACAGCCGCGGCCTTTCCAACAAAGGCACCATGTTGGCGGGCGGCTGCCGGGCCCCCATCGTGGGCCGGGTATGTATGGATTTGACCATGATCGATGTGGGCCGTATTCCCAACGTAAGCGTGGGCGACGAGGTCGTTCTCGTCGGCTGCCAAGGCGAGACCGAAATCAGCGCCGACGAGGTGGCCGCCACTCTGGGCACCATCAACTACGAGGTGGTCTCGGCGCTGACGGAGCGGGTGGAACGGATCTACATAAAACGTTAGCCCGTTGGCCCGTGTGCCCGTTAGCCCGTTGGCCGACTGCAGATTTTCTTTCGTTGCATCTAAAATTTGGTCCAGCCCCGGTGCGGATTTAGATCGTTGAACCCGAAATTGAGGCGGACAGGGTAGGATCAGGTTTTGTATCCCCCCTTGGCATAGAAAGAACAATGGGAGATGCGGTCATCTATTTCTATCCCGTACGGCTTTAAACGCACCAGGCTCACAACAGACGGGCCAACGGGCACACGGGCCAACGGGCTAACGGTCCTATTGCTGAATCGGGATAATTTCGATGGCTACGCGCCGGTTCTTGGCGCGGCCCTCAGGGGTGTCGTTGGAGGCGATGGGATCGGATTCCCCGCGGCCGGCCACCAGCAGGCGGTCCTGCATCACATTCTGGCTGGCCAAATAGGCCGCCACGCTGCGGGCGCGGCGTTCCGAGAGCTCCTGGTTGTAGGCGGCGGCGCCCACATTGTCGGTATAGCCGATGACATCGACAGTGGTCTTTTTGTACTCGTTGAGCACGATGGCCACAGAGTTGAGCACTTCGTAAAAACTGGCGTTGATATCGGCCGAGTTGGTGGCAAAGGTCACATTGCCGGGCATGTTGAGGATGATCCGATCGCCCGAACGGGTCACGCTGACGCCCGAGTTTCTCAGGCGCTGGCGCAGTTTGGCTTCCTGGACATCCATGTAGTAGCCGATACTGCCACCGGCCAGGGCGCCGATGCCCGCGCCGATCAAGGCATTGCGCTGGCGATCCTTGTTGCCGGCGGTGATCAGGCCGATGAGTGCGCCGCTGGCCGCGCCAATGCCTGCACCGATGGCCAGTTTACTAGTCTGCTTTTCTTCGGTGTAGGGATTGACCGTGGAGCAGGCTGAGAAGATAAAAAGGGTGCATATCAGCAGGCTGGTCCATTTTAAGAGGTTTTGCTGCATTGAATTTCTCCTTGGATTGGTTGGTTAGACTGGAGGCTGAAGGGCTGTTGGAGTTCTGCGCTTAGTCTTTACTTCCCGGCCCATATGCCTTGGCCAGCGTCTCATACCGCAACGCGCGCCCGCCGAAGATATCCAGGGCGCTGCCCACGGTGAAATCGATGTTGTCTCTGCCAAGCCGCTGGATGGTGTCAATGTCTTCCTGGGAGCGGATGCCGCCCGCGTAAGTCATGGGAAGTCCCGCCCATTTCCCCAGCCGGCTCACCAGTTCGGTTTCGATGCCCTGACATTTGCCTTCCACATCAACGGCGTGGATCAGGTACTCGCAGCAAAAAGCAGAGAGTCGATCCAGCAGCTGAGGAGTAATGGGCTCCTGGGTAAAGGTTTGCCAGCGGTTGGTGACAATGAAGTAATCGTTGCCTCGGCGCCGGCAGCTTAAGTCTATCACCAGGCGCTGGGGGCCGATGCGCTGGCTGAGTTGTTTGAGGCGGGCTTCATCCAGCGTGCCATCATGAAACACCCAGGAGGTGACGATGACCGCGGCCGCGCCGGCCGCGAGCCAATCCGCCGCGTTGTCTAAGCTCACCCCGCCGCCCAACTGCATCCCGCCGGGCCAGGCGGCCAAGGCCTCTTCGGCGGCCTGCTGATTTCCAGCTCCCAGCTGAATGATATGGCCGCCGGTCAGACCATCACGCTGGTAAAGCCGGGCAAACCATTGGGCTGGCTGCTGGGCTTCAAAATTGATTTGAAGGTTTTGTTCACCGGCATCCGACAAAGTGCCGCCCACTATCTGTTTGACCTTGCCGTGGTGCAGATCGATGCAGGGACGAAATCGCATGGTTGATGATTTTCTCTTGACGCAGGTTAACGAACACATTCAAATAGATGAACAACCATCACCGCGTTGGCCATAATGCATGGATCATGGGACAACTTCAAGGCTAAATTGATTGCAAAACCCAAAGAAATTAAAAACAAAACCTTCATGGACGGTAATTCAGCAGCTTTCACCTGTTCAAATAACGCTAAACCATGGCGCAAATCGTCCGATAACCAATGAGGAACTTAGTCCGATGGTATCCAAACCTTGCGCTGAATAAGGAAGCACCATGACCGATAAAACCATCATCGACCTGGACGATGCCCTCAACCGGGCCTTGGGGGACGCAGCCTTTCTTAAAATGATGTTTGATGAATTTCATCAAACCCTTCCTGAGTTTATTGCCACCATCGAAGAGGCGGTGCGCAAGGCCGACATGGCCAGCCTGGATCGAACCGCCCATCAGCTGAAGGGGGCTTCAGCCAATCTCGGAGTCGTCAGTGTGTCGGCGGCGTCTCTGACCCTGGAACGCATCGGCAAAAGCAACAAACCCGATGGCGCCGCCCAAGCCCTTGAAACCCTTCAAAAGGCGGTGGAGGATTTCAAACATCAATTGGCCGGCATTGATTGGGCAGTGCTGGGCGATTGAGACGACTGGGTTTTTCCCATTGAAGTTGTTTACGCCGCCGGCGGTTCTTCGGTTTCAGCGATCAAATCCGCCACGGTTTCCAAAAGAGGCGAGGCCAGGGGGTGCCATTTGGGGTGCAGGGCCTTGTCATCAAACCAGGAGAACTCCACCGCATCGTATTTGGCAGGTATTTCGTGCTGGTTGTGGTCACCATAGACCGAAGCCGGGTAGTACTCCACATAGGTCATGCGCTGGGGATTAATTCTGAACTTGGTTGCCACCGTGGTAGCAATGTGACTGGCGCAACTGCGCACCGACACCTGTCTGAGCTGGGTGCTCTCACCCAGCAGATCCGAAACCACCACCACCATGGGTTTCAGATGGGCGACCTTGCCATGGGGCGCCTTGGATAGATCGAAAATACGCAGCCGGCAACGCCCGGCTGCCAATTGGTACACTCCGCCAAACCCCTCCCAGGCAAAGGTGCCGTCGTGAATTAACATGGATGCAACATCCTTGTTGTTTGTCCATTCAATTATCGATAGCATGAAGCATCGTTGTCAACTGCCCAAGCTCGGCGGTTAAGCTAACCATAAAAGCGGCGAAGTCGAGTTACTCCACACTTAATTCTAAATCTGACAGGAGGCATGCCATGAACAATCGGAAAATCTATTGGATATTTTTAGTTCTCTTCGTTGGCCTGATGGGGGGATGCGATACTCCGGATTCGGATCTCAGCGTCCTCGTCGATCCTTCGCAACTGCCTTCCACCGAGAGAGGGGTCTTGGCGGCCGACAATCGCTTTTTCATTGACGCGGGCAATGGGATCTACGAGCTTCTATCGCAGTCCAATGGCGCGCGCACCACCCAATTGGTGACCCAGCGCAGTGATTGCCAGTTCTCCGGCCTGGCCGCGGCCGGCTCCAAACTCTATGCCGCCTGTACTGCTTCGGGCACCGCCATTAATCTGGGCGGACAAACCTTTGCAATGCCGGCATGGTCGGATCTGGTGCGCATCGATTTGGCGCGTCCTGCCTCCGACCCCAAACGCATCAGCACCACCCGCCTGGGCGATGAGAAGCTCTTCCCCAACGGCATGGCCGTGAATGATAAGGGCGACATATATATTACCAATACCTTTGGATTGCTATTCAGGATGTTGAACCTGTTTAGCTCGGAAGTAATTCCCGCCATTGTCCGGGTGCGGGTTACCGGCGAGTCTCCCTTTGCCATTGAAAAAACCAGCGTGCTGCCGGCCGTGCAAGGCGGCATGGAGCCCAACGGCATTCAGATTCGCGGCGACCGGCTCTGGTTCGTCAGCATGAATGTCTTGTATGAAGCCCAAATTGTTTCGTCCGGATTGAGGAACTTGAAGAAGATCTACGAAGCGGATTCCAAGAGAGTATTTGATGACTTTGCGGTTCTGCCCGGCAATGTCCTGGCCATCGCCGAAATTCCGACCCCCATTTCACTGCTGGCCATCTTCTTCCCCAATACCTGGCCGCCCTCCAACGCGCCGTCGCAATTGACTTTCATTGCCACCGGTTCCGGTCCTTATTCCAGCTGCGCCGGTCAAATGGTCGGCCGGTATGTCTTAAAGGGGGACATCACCCCCAGCAGCGCCACGGCCGTCACGGATGCCTATGGCCCGGCCCTTTATGTGACCGATTTCTTCTTCGGCGGGCTGTATCGGGTGGCGTTGGATTAGGTGGAGGAGGAGGGACAGAGGGACAGGGGGACTAAGGGACTGAGGCAAAAGGCACAAAGGGACTGAGGGACAGAGGCACAAAGGGGCAAAGGCACAAAGGCACTAAGGGACAAAGGGACTGAGGGACAAAGTTGGTAGGGTGCGTTTTACGCACCAATTATTCCCCTCGTTCCCATGCTCTATGTGGGAATAATGTTCTTCTACGTCATTGTCATGTAAGTGTGGGACTGAGAGATAGGCTTGGTCAAAAAAGATGTTTCCACTTCGATTTTTTCGACTCGAAGCAAAGCAAACGAACGAGAAACAGAGGTCCTTTCCCTTAGTGCCTTTGTGCCTTTGTGCCTCAGTCCCTCACCTACATCCTCCGCGTCAGAGTCCCATATAATCGAAGCAATTTATCCGGCAGCTCGCGCACGTCGCCGATGACGTGATGGTGCATGCGGCCGTAGAGATCGTCCAGGCGCGGGTCGCTGCCGATGTTGACCGTGATGGCCTTGACGTGCAGGTTGCGCGCCCGAGCTTCCTGCACCGCGCGGCGGGTGTCGGCAATGGCGTAGTCAGCCTTATAACCCAGATCGTTGGGGAAACCGTCGCTGACCACGATCAGCAGCCGCACCCGCGAGGGTGCCGTGGCCAGTTGGGATGTAGCATGGCGGATGGCGGCGCCCATGCGCGTGCTGCGCTGGGGCCGCAGAGCTGACAACCGGCCCTGGGTCGCTTCATTCAATGGGGTTTCAAAATCCTTGATGCGGAAGTAATCCACCGAATGGCGGCCGGTGCCGGAAAAGCCGGCCATGGCATAGGTATCGCCCACCACCTGAAGCGCTTCGCAGAAAAGCACCAGGGCCTCTTTGGCCACATCCAACACGCTTTGCTGGCCGCCGATGACCGGGTTGGCCGTGGAGCGGGAGAGATCCACCAGCAGTAAAACCGCCACATCGCGCTCCTGTTTGAGCCGCTTGATGAAGAGCCGGTCCGAGGGAATGCGGCCAGCGCGGCGGTCCACGGCAAAATCGATGAGCGCGCGGTAGTCAAAGGCATCGCCCTCGGGCCACTGGCGCAGAATCACCAGGCCTTCGGGTTTGAGAAATTCAAAGGCGCGCCGGACGCGGGCCACCAGACCTTGATGGTCCTGCAAGGCTTGGCGATAAAATTGACCATCACCGTCCGCAATTACTTCGGTCTCTTGGACCCGCACATGGTCTGGAAGATAATCGTGCTGCTGGCTGTCCCATTCCGGGTAGTAAAAAGCTTTGCCGCGGGAATCGTCTGAAATCAGAGGATCGATGCCGACCGCCTGGAACAGGGCGTTCAGATCGATATTAGACCAATCCACCTGCACCGTAGCCGCGGGCAGACTTTGGGTGCTGCGCATGAGGACCAGGGTGCGGATATCTTCACTGCTCAGGCGGCCCTGCTGGGAATCCAGTCGGTTTTGCACATCGGAGCGATAGACCTGCAACCCCTGTTGATCCAGATGGGCCTTGATACGCCGCGCCAGCGCCCCCTGGCCGGCCTGGGCAGCGGTCACCAACTCCCAACGCAGCCGCCGTCCAAAGGGGGGCATCAAAATAGAGTAGGGGCTTCGCGCTAAATTCAGCGAGGGCGCAAGCCGATCATAGGCCAGACACGTCAGAGCGGCCGTCATTTCCACCGGGCTTCCGGGATCTGCCTGGTTTTGGAAGAGTTCTTCCATCTCCTGCTCCCATTCCCCCAGATCAACCAAATGGTTCGGGCCGGAGAATGGAGGGAGCACTATCTTTTCATAGAGACGGGCCAGCGGGTGCTGCCACCGTTTTTTTTCTTTCAAGCGTTGGATCTCGTATTGTAGTACAGGCCGGGTCTGGGCCGCCAGTCCTGGGTAAGCGTGGGCCAGGCAGCGCATGACCCGGGCCTGTTCCAGAAGATTGAACAGATCCTCGGCCAACGTCGGACACTCGAAGAATGCGAAGAAACGCTCGGCATCGCAATGCTCGGCCATATTTCCTTCGGTTGGGCGTACTTCGATACGACGTTTGACTTCAGGGTAGAAATCGGCGGCCCGCTCCAGATCAAAAGCAAAGGTGCCGTATTCAAAAAAACCGGCCTCCAGACGCATCCAGGTTTTGGCCGCGTTCACATTGAGTTCATGGCGGTCAAAGGCATCAATCTCTTCGGGCAGATAGATAAAGCGTCCGTCGGAGCAAATCCAGATACCGTCGGGCTTTTCCAGGCCCGAAGCGCTCAGGGGCTTGACTGCCACCGGCCGGCTCAGGCGGGCGCTGAGGTAGCGGTCAAACTGGTTCTTGATCTCATTCAGGGCCACCGTGGTCCGTAGTCCCGCGGCGGCGGCCTGGCCCAATTGGGAGCCAAGGCTGATGAAGGCGCGAGCGCTTTCTGGTGATTGGCGGTATTTGGCCAAAGCCTGATCCACAAAGCGATCCAGTTCCGCCGGCCCCAACAGTGCCACACCCTTTGCCAGCCCTTCCAGAAAATCGTCGAGCAGATTGAGATCCGTCCGGACCACGCGGGTCATGGCTTGAATCTGGGCCGCGCGGCGGCGGGGGGCCATGGCGCGCACCGCTTTGGGAATCACATAGACCAGGCGCACACTGTGGTTGTATGTGATCTCCTGGCCGAAGGTGGCGGCCAGCAGGTCTAGAAAGGCTCTGGCCGCGGGCAACTCTTCCCGGTTGAGCAGCTCGGTGAGGATCTCCAGAGGCTCGCTCAGAGTATAAGTGCCCTTGCGCCGCATGATTTTTAGCGCGGCCAAAAACTGCTCCAGCAGATCATCGGATTTGATCACGGCCACCAGATGGGTGGCCAGCAGCCGCGCCAAAGTTGGGCCAGTCTGGGCCGCTTCACGCACCAGCCCGATATAAACTGTGACACTATCTTCGCCGGCGGCCGCCATCAGCTGCAGGATCCCCTCCGCCACCGTCCGGCCCAGGCCCACTTCCTGGGACAGCGCCCAGACGGTCTCATCCGCCAGCCGATTCAAAAAAAGGGCATCAGGCGGCGAAGCCAACAGTGCAATGCGCCCCTTGACCCAGGTGTGGGTCTCGGGATCGGCGATGCGGATTTTTTCTAGGGTATCCATGGCGTTTGTCAATTTGTTGCCCGGTGTATACCTACTTATTGCTATGCCTGCAGCAAGCGCCGTTGCAGCAGCTTTTGCATATCTCTGCGGCCATCGGTGATCAGAAGTATGTAAACATTGGTTTCAATAACGCGGTAGATAATGCGGTAGGGTTTGAAAAAGGTTTGACGAAAATCCATCAACCCCAAGGATAGCAGTTCTTTAGGGTAAGATCCGCGGTGGGGATTTTCAGCTAAGGTGCTAAATACTTTTTCGATCCGCTCAAGAACATAATTCGCCTTATTGGCACCATCGTATCGTTCAATGTAATCGTAGATTTCTTCCAAATCCTGCACTGCATCATCGGTCAATAAGACGAAAAATGGCATTAATGGGTCTCCCGCTTCACTCGCAGGCGTGAGAGCACTTGGGTGGCGGGATGCACCTTGCCCGTTTCAATCTGACGCGCACCAAGAGCTAATATTTTTAATAACGCCAGGGTTTCCTGGATCTGCTCATAGCTCTCGATATCCTGCACCACCGCTTTGGCTTCACCGTTTTGGGTGATAATCAGTGGGCCTGCTTCCTTGGCGATATTGCGCACGATCTCCGCGGCGTGGGCCTTCAGGAAGCTGATCGGTTTGATTTGATTGGATAAGGGCATTTCTGGTCTCCTTTGTAATGTTCAAAGTTGACCAAATATAGTCTTTAAACAGGTCGAATGTCAATTTGGTTTCAGCTTTTTGTTCAAGCGCTAAATAACATCAGAACAGATCCGCCATCAAATCCTCCAATGTCTCCTGCAGCCGGTCATCGTCGGTCAGCGGCAGGCAAACGGCGGTGCGGCAGGCCTGGCGCGGTTCGATGCCGCGTTGTATTAAGTGGGCCGCGTAGATCAGCAGGCGGGTGCTGGCGCCCTCGGTCAGGCCCTGCTCGCGGATATTGCGGATTTTGCCGGCCAGGGTCACCAGGCGCGCGGCCATCTCCGGGGCTACGCCGCCCTCCTGGGCCACGATGCGGGCTTCCTGGTCGGCCGGCGGGTAATCGAACTGCATGCCCACAAAGCGTTGGCGGGTGCTTTGCTTGAGATCCTTCAAGACGGACTGATAGCCGGGGTTGTAGGAGATCACCAGCATGAAATCGGCGTGGGCCTTGAGTACTTCGCCCTTCTTTTCAATGCTGAGCATGCGGCGGTCGTCGGTGAGGGGATGGATCACCACGGTGGTGTCCTTGCGCGCTTCCACGATTTCGTCCAGGTAGCAGATGGCACCCATGCGCACGGCGCGCGTCAAGGGCCCGTCTACCCAGACGGTTTCATCGTGTTGCAGCAGATAGCGGCCCAACAGGTCCGAAGCAAAAAGATCCTCGTGGCATGCCACGGTCACCAGCGGCCGCTTCAGGCGCCAGGCCATGTGCTGCACGAAGCGGGTCTTGCCGCAGCCCGTGGGGCCTTTGAGCATCACGGGCAGTTTGGCTTGCCAGGCGGCTTCAAAGAGTTGGATTTCGTTGCCAGTGCTCAGATAATAGGGTTCCTGGGTTATGGCGTAGGGATTGGTGTCGGTCATGGAAGCTTCCTTTGAAATCGGAACCAGGGATGGCATTGACATCCACGCAAAGACATATATTATGGTCTCGCTTTCAGTCGCTCTGCCCGCCGGACGATTGCCGCGAACACCCCCCGGACAAGCGTGTGTTAATTTTAGAAAGGTCACCTATAGTACCGATGGAAACCAAAAACAACAATGATCCCGTGCGTCGTCTGACCCATGGGGATAAGGAAGTTATTGTGGTGGGCACGGCCCATGTGTCCCAGCAAAGCGTGGATCTGGTCAAAACGGTCATCGCCGAAGAAAAACCCGACACGGTGTGCATCGAGCTGTGCGAGGGCCGCTATCAAAACATGCGCAACAAAGAGAGCTGGCAGCAAATGGACATCGTCAAGGTCATTAAGGAGAAGAAAGCTTTCCTGCTGCTCTCCAATCTGCTGCTGGCCTCGTTTCAAAAACGGATCGCCGCTAAGCTCGACATCAAGCCAGGTCAGGAAATGATGCAGGCGATCGATTCGGCTGAAGCCTTGGGCGCGGCCATCCATCTGGCCGATCGCGATGTGCGCGTCACCCTGTCGCGCACCTGGCGCCAAATGTCATGGTGGGCGCGCCTCAAACTGTTATTTCAACTGGTGGTCTCCTTCGCCGAAGTGGAGGAGATCAAGGCCGAGGATGTGGAACGCATGAAACAGCAGGACATGCTCGAAGCAATTCTGGCTGAGGTGGGCCAGGCCCTGCCCACTATTCGTAAGACGCTTATTGATGAACGCGATCAATACTTGACTGAAAAGATCCGCTCCGCACCGGGCAAAAAGATTGTGGCCGTGGTGGGCGCCGGCCATGTGCCGGGCATTCAAAAGTACTGGGATCAGACCATCTCCCTGCCGGAATTGGAAACACTGCCGCCCAAAGGCCGCACCGGCGAAGTGATGAAGTGGCTCATTCCGTCGCTCATTGTGGCGGTTCTGGTTTATGGCTTTTTCAAGGGCGGCAAGGATGTGGCCACCAGCATGATACTACTGTGGGCCGGTACCACCAGCCTGCTGGCTGGAGTAGGCGCCCTGGCAGCCTTGGCCCACCCGTTATCAATTCTTTCGGCCGTCCTGGTGGCGCCTATCGCCGTGCTGCATCCCCTGATTGCCGCCGGCTGGGTTTCGGGCCTGGTGGAAGCCTTTTCGCGCAAACCCCAGGTGATCGATTTCGAGCGGCTTCAGGATGATATTCTTTCCATGCGCGGCTTCTGGAATAATAAGGTGACCCGTATTTTGCTGGTGGTGGCCTTCACCAACATCGGCACCATGCTGGGCACTTTCGTGGCCTTTCCCATGATGATGAAAGTTCTGTAGGAGATATCGTTAAACCGCTAATTGATTGAATGGTCAAAAGCCAGATAAAGATTCAGCCGTTCAACAGCAAACTCCGGCGACCAAGAATAATTTCTTGGTGACTCCATTAAGGTGTGCACCACCCTTCTTTTCAAGCCCCATGTAACCTCTCACCTATAGAGAAATACATTTCACATCGTACTGTGGAGTAGAGTCATCAAATAGATAGTGCCTTCAATAGCGCCGGTTGCTGAATTGGCGATTATAATTTTGAAATTACTCAAAAAAATATACATATCGATTTTATTCCTCAATGTTGGTACGAAAACTGCTTTACTCATCCCCCTGATATTGAAGAAAGGAGGCATCCCCCCATGCCTTTTCCATTAGGACACACGGCTATCGGCCTGGCGGCCTTCGAGACCGCGCATAAAAGCAATTCCTGCAGTTCGCGCCTGTATTTATTCGCGACCATTACCGTGCTTGCAAATTTGCCAGATGTCGATATCCTTTTCGGATTGCTGGTCAGCGGCAATGGCAGCGCCTTTCACCGCGGACCTACCCACAGCCTGCTGTTTGCCGTGGTGGCCGGATATCTGGTTTCCTGGGTCAGCCGGCGCTGGCACCGGTTGCCCAATATGAGTTTTGGTTTGTGTACGGTTTTGATCTTCTCCCATGTGGTGGCCGATCTTTTTCTGACCACCGCGCCGGTTTCGATTTTCTGGCCCTTGGAAGTTCACTGGACCGTGGGTCACAGCAGCTGGAGCGATGTGCTGGGCATGGCCATCTTCCAGAGTCTGCAGGATGTCGTGATTGCGGCCGTTGTGGCGCTTTATCTTATCGTACTACGGCAAGTCCGCCGCGGGGCCTGCATTTACGAAGCCATTATCTTTGCCTTTGCCAAAAGGAGGATCGATTAGGGCCCTGAAGGCCGCCCCCCCAAGATGCGGCTTTCAGGATCGGAAATCGATCCGACTTAGTTCCCTCCCAAAGGAACCAAAGAGGTTGGATCGCCCCCCTTGGGGGGGCGGTCCTTCCTCGGCGGGGTTCTGCTAAACCCTGATCCTACTGGTCAAAGAAGATTGAGGGTGCCCAGGTTTAAGCGGGTGGGCACCGCCCCATCTTCTTCCTTAACGCCGTTGTTTACTTCAGCAAGCCGCTGCTTCGGATTCCAAAAAGCATTTGATTTTCCAAGGCCGCCGTTTTAAACATTTTGCAACTGCCACTTGGAACCAGCCTGAGAGATACGTCCAATCCAGCCAAAACAAGGAGCGCTCCCATGACGACCAAATCTCGTATCGGTTTCATCGGCCTGGGCATGATGGGCCTACCCATGGCGCGGAATCTGCTTTCGGCGGGCTATGCCCTGACCGTCTATAACCGCTCGCCGGAGAAGGCCGCCGCGCTGACCGCCGCGGGCGCTCAATGGGTCGAAAACCCCTGGCAGACGGCCGAGCCCGGCGGAATTGTGATCAGTTGTGTGGCCGATGATACCGCGCTGGAAGGGGTGGTCCTTTCGGACCGGAATCTGGCCCAACAACTGGGAACAAACGGCATTCACATCTCCATGAGCACCATTTTGCCGGCCACGGCCGAGCAGTTGGCCCGGGACCAGCAACGATTTGGCGGCGACTATGTGGCCGCGCCGGTCATGGGGCGGCCCGATGTGGTCCAGGCCCGCAAGCAATCCTATTTCATCGCCGGCAGCGAAGGCGCCAAGGCCCGCATTCGGCCCATTCTGGACGAGCTCGGCGCACGGGTATTCGACTTCGGCGCCAACCCGGCGGCGGCCAATACCGCCAAACTGGCCGCCAATTTCCTGATTGCGGCGGCCATCGAAGCCATGGCCGAAGCATTTGTGTTCGCGGCTAAAAACGGCGCCGACCCCGGCGCTCTTCTTTCGGCCCTGGGAAGCACGCTCTTTGCCTGTCCCATCTACCAGAATTACGGCCGGGCCATCCTGGAGAAGAGTTATACCCAACCACTGTTTAAAATGCCGTTGGGCTTGAAAGATATGCGGCTGGTGGCGCGCACGGCCAGTGAAAGTCATACCCCCATGCGCATTGCCCGGCTTCTGGAAGACCGGTTCTTGGCGGCCATGGCCCACGGCAAAGCCGGTTTGGACTGGACCGGCATTGCCGCGGAAGTGGCCGAGGAAGCGGGATTGACCGGCGCCGCCATTGCTTCGAAATAGGCTCAGGAGTAAAACGCCGCGTCGGGCCGCCATGTGAAGCGTAAATAAACACCGGGGCTATTATCTCCGGTGAGCTATTAATTGAACCATCAGGAGGAGAATTCAGTGAGCAACGAAGCCAACAAGATTATCTATTCCATGATCAAGGTGAGCAAATTCTACGACCAGAAGCCGGTATTAAAAGATATTTCACTCTCCTATTTCTACGGCGCCAAGATCGGCGTGCTGGGCCTCAATGGCGCCGGCAAGAGCTCCCTGCTGCGTATCCTGGCCGGCGTAGATAAAGAGTTCAATGGCGAGACGGTTCTGGCGCCGGGCTTTACCGTGGGTTACCTGGAGCAGGAACCGCTGGTGAACGTGGACAAAACCGTCAAGGAAGTGGTCCAGGAGGGGGTTCAGGCCACCGTGGATCTGCTCCAGCAGTTCGAGGATATCAACAACAAATTCGCCGAGCCCATGAGCGACGAGGAGATGGACAAGCTCATCAAGCGCCAGGGCGAGGTGCAGGAAAAGCTGGATGCTTTGGAAGCCTGGGATCTCGATTCCAAACTGGAGATGGCCATGGATGCCCTGCGCTGCCCGCCGAGTGACATGCCGGTCAAAGTGCTTTCGGGCGGTGAAAAGCGCCGCGTGGCCCTGTGTCGTTTACTGCTGCAAAAACCGGACATTTTGCTTCTGGACGAGCCTACCAACCACCTGGACGCTGAAAGCGTGGCCTGGCTGGAACACCATTTGCAGGCCTATGCCGGCACGGTCATCGCCGTGACCCATGACCGCTACTTTCTTGACAACGTGGCCGGCTGGATATTGGAACTGGACCGCGGCCACGGTATTCCCTGGAAGGGCAATTACTCCTCCTGGCTGGAGCAGAAACAGGAGCGCTTACGCAAGGAAGAAAAGAGCGAAAGCAGCCGTCAGAAGACTTTGGCGCGCGAGCTGGAGTGGATTCGCATGTCGCCCAAGGGCCGCCACGCCAAGAGCCAGGCCCGTATCAGCGCCTATGAAAAACTGCTCTCCCAGGAAGCCCAGAAGCAGGAAAAGGAGTTGGAACTTTATATCCCGCCTGGACCGCGATTGGGCGATGTGGTTATTGAGGCCGATGGCGTGGGCAAAGCCTTTGCCAACCGGCTGCTGGTGGATGGCATGAGTTTCCGGCTGCCGCCGGGCGGCATCGTGGGCGTTATCGGCCCCAACGGTGCTGGTAAGACCACGCTCTTTAGAATGATCGTGGGCCAGGAGAAACCGGACAGCGGAAGCATCCGCATCGGCGACACCGTCAAGCTGGCCTACGTGGATCAAAGCCGCGAGCTGAACCCCCAGAAAACCATTTGGGAAGAGATCACCGGCGGCAACGAGCAGATCGAGCTGGGCAACCGCCAGGTGAACTCCCGGGCCTACGTGGCGCGCTTCAACTTCTCCGGTACCGACCAGCAGAAGAAGGTGGGCACCCTTTCGGGCGGCCAGCGCAACCGGGTGCATCTGGCCAAACTGTTGCGCGAGGGCGCCAATGTGATCCTGTTGGACGAACCCACCAATGACCTGGATGTCAACACTTTGCGGGCATTGGAAGAAGCATTGGAGAACTTCGGCGGCTGCGCCGTGGTGATCAGCCACGACCGCTGGTTTCTGGACCGCATCGCCACCCATATTCTGGCCTTCGAGGGCGACAGTAAAGTGCTCTTCTTCCACGGCAACTGGAGCGAGTACGAAACCGACCGCAAACGCCGTCTGGGCGCCGATGCCGAGCGGCCTCATCGCATCAAGTACCGGCAGTTGACGCGGTAGTATAGGTAGAAGACTTAAGGCTGAAGGTGCAATGAATAAGGATGCGCTCCGCGCAGCTAACCGGTGCATGGAATGCACCCTACCGAATCCTGCTTCTGGGTGGGGTGTGCTTCGCAAGCCAACCCGGTAAAACCTATCGTCTACTTCACACTTCTGGGAGCAAGGCCCATAATCTTCTTCCCCACAGAGAACCCAGAGGTGGAACTCACATTTGCTTTTCTCCGCGCTCTCTGTGAACTCTGCGGTGAATTGAATTATAGACAGGCATAACCCTATAACTGGAGGCCCACATGAAAGACGACCGCCGCATCATTATAGCGTTCACCGACGGCACGGACATGCAGTTTGAATTCCCCAAGCAAATCGACGATCCCAGCCAGATCGCCACCATGCTGCGCAAGGCCCTCAACGAAAATCAACTCGTGCTGGCCGTAGAAGGGGCCATGTACATCATCCCTTACAACAACGTGAAGTATATTCGGGTTTCGCCCTGTCCGGCCAAACTGCCTGACACGGCCATTTTAGGGGTGAAACTGGCCGAGTAGAATATAAGCCATTTCAAAAAAGTCTTTTGGCCTTATACCCTTGTTGGACCCGAGCTTTGAACCCCACCAAAACAACAGAGCCACCCCGACACCGTCGGGATGGCTCTTTTTGTTTTTGCTGGACCGCTTATTTCAGTTCGCTGGTCGGCACCGTCAGTACTACCAGGCTGGAAGGATGTTTCGGATCATTGTAGATCTTGGTGACATTGCCATTGGCCTGAGCCTGTTGCGGCAGCGGCCAGATGCCCATCACCTGATTGCTGGCGCTGATCGCGATGCGCAGGCGGTGACCGGCGCGAATCAGGGCCGCGTTGGGGAAAATTTCAACCTGTACCAGCACCGGCTCGTTCGGAGTCAGCGGCTGTATGGAAGCCGTCGTGAACGGATGCCAAGGTTGCACCATGACCCCATTGACATAGCGTGATCGGCTCGGATCAACGCTGCGAAATACCGCGGACTGGATACCAGTGGAAATGGGTGTGGCCTTGCCTGTCAGATCCACGTCGTCGATGCGCACGGCAATGGCGGCCTGCGGGTTGGTGGCGGACATCCAGATATCGGCCTGCATGGGGCCGTTGATATAAAGATCCGAGAACAACGTGGTTGTTTCGTAAATCAATGCATCCTGCTCTTCTTCGACGATGTCGCTGTTGGATTGACATGGCTTGGGAATGATGCCGTCGAATCCCAGCGACCATTGCACGGCGCTGCTGGAGCAGTCGCTGCCGTCATTGATCGTGACCTCACCGGTCACCTTCTGCCCGTCCTCGCTCGTCGTGATATCAACGCTCGGCGCTTCCGGTTCGGTGATCGTGTTGGAAGGTTCATTATAGAAGGGCGCTTTCTCGGTCAGGCGCATATTGCCGTGCAGATAGTAGCGCTTGGGTGTGGCTTTGGGATGCGGCCAGTCCGTGGTGGTGGCGTAACCCTGCGTTCCGAACCGTCCATAGCCTTCTACGTACTGGGTCACATTGGGCAGCGCATCGGCGCCCGTATTCATCCCTTTCAGATAACGATCGAACCACTGCAGCAGCAGGGTTTCCGATCCCGGCGCGCCATTGGAAATTGAATTTAAATGGCCGAGCATGGCATCGAGAATGGCCTGAACATGTGCGCCCGGCACGATCAACAACTTGGTATTGACCTTATTCTTCAGCTGCTCATACAGCAATGGCTCATCCCGCTGAAAGATATCATTGGTGCCGCCGACGATAAAGGTCGGGACCTTGATATCCTTTGCATTTTCCAGTGCTGAACGGACCTTCCAGAAATCGCCGTCGTCCGTGGCCGTGCCGGCCACGCCATCCAGCCCGTTATTGATGACGGGCAAATACCAGTCGTCGATAGCGGCAATGTGGTTCTGGGTGGCGGCCTCGATCTGCTTGGCGTATTGGGGATAAAGAAGTTTAGCCGGGCCATTGAGCACGCTCAGGTTCTGCGTCAGCGTCAGCCAGATATTGATGAAATAGGCGTCGAGCATGCCGCCTGGCGCGACCGTGCCACGGTACGGATCGCCCATGGGCACCACGGCAAACACCGCCTTGACGGCCGGATTTCGCTGCTCGGCGGTCAGCATGGAGGAAATGGCCAGGTAAGAAGTGCCGGCCAGGCCGATATTGCCGTCAGACCAGGTCTGCTGGGTGATCCAGTTCACGGCATCCGCATACGCGGCCTGCTCTTCGGCGCCCAGCAGGGCGGTGACGCCCGAGGACATGCCGGTGCCGCGCACATCCACCGCCACGGTGATATACCCGCGCCGGATCATGTATTCATCCTTACCGCCGATCATCAGGGTGGTCTGTGATGGAATGACGCTGCCCATCAAGTTAGCCATGTCGATCCGGTAGGCGGTCTGGGTCAGGATGGCGGGGAATCGTCCGGGTACCGGGTTGCCGTCTTTATCGGTAGGGACCGACACCAGCACGGCCAGCTTGCCGCCTTCGCGGGTGTCGATGAATTGCAGCGGTAAAGTAACCGCCCCGTCATACTGGGGATCGCGGGAATAATCCTTCCATGCGGCAGAGGCATTGCTGGTATTCGGTGGGTTGGGTTGGCTGACCGAGCTGCGCGTGCCCATGGTGGTGGTTGACGGGCCGGCAAATGCGACCGCGCTGATCACCATCAAGCCGATCGCGGCCAGCCATAATGACTTCATCCGTTTCAAGTGATTGCCGCTCATCTTCTTCTCTCCTTGTCAGTAAAAAGGTTCACATAGGTTGAGGAGTGCTACGCGTTTGCTATCATCGCTACTATCCAGAAACTGCTTTGGATTTTCATTAACACTATGAGCTGAAACAAAAACAAAAGAAGAATTATCCCGCCGGTAAAGGTGTCCTCCTTCTACCGTCGACATTTATTTTTTACAAAAGGGGGGGCGAGAATTATATCCGCAAGCCTCTAAAAAAATTTCGTTGGCTCAAATCTTATTATGGCTTGTAATCATCTAAAATGATGAGGATGCTTTGCCTATTTATCTTCTTCACCAACGAAAAGCGGGAACCCTATTCTCAGCACAATATTTAGCTAACATTACAATTTTTGATATGCAACTATAATTTATAAAACAAAAAACTATTGCATCCATGCCGCAGGAGTCCAAGATCAAGGCTAATTATTAATAAGGTATTATTATGAAAAGAGATTTATCTCAAAGGGAACAAGGTGCAGGCCGATAACATAGTAATTTCCCTATCGTATTTACAGAAATTCCCGGTAGGCGCGGCACCTCATCGTCCTGCCAGGATTGAGCTGAGGTGGACTTTTTGAGCGGGTGCTTATTCAAGCAACAGCGAAATCTGCATCACGCCGACTTCGAGATGCTTTTTCATGGGAAAACCGCTGCGGGCAAATACAGTCAACATGGCTTTGTTTCCCGGAAGTACTTCGGCGACCAATCGCTTGATTCCTTTTTCGCGGGCAATACCGGCCAGGTGTTTCAACAGCCGGCCGGCAATGCCCTGGCCGTGGAAATCTTCTTCTACCAGAAAAGCAACCTCGGCACTGGGAAGTGAACTGGAATCCAGCATCACTACATAGCGTCCGCCGCCGATGATCACCTCTTTTGTGCCCTCGGCAGTGGTCACCACCAGGGCAACCACATTTTGGAAATCCACCTCGGTGGCTGCTTTAAGATCCGCATCCGTCAAGGCTTTTTTGGCGTGGAAGAAACGGGTGTAGATCGATTCCGCTTCAAGATTCTGGAATGCTTCGACAACTCTTTTCTTGTCGTCCGTGCGGATGGATCGGACTTTGACGGTCATGCCGTTCTTCAGGGTTTCTGCTTTTTCGATGCGTGCCGCGTCGATCATGCCGGGCTCCTTGTTATGTTCTGATTCAACGCAAAGACGCAGAGCGCGCTGAGAATCGCGGAGCAGATCAAAGCCCCCTCCGCGCTTCTCTGCGTGCTTCGCGCGTTGAATGGAAAATTACAAGCGATCCTACTTTTTCTTTCTTCTTCGGATTTGTCTTAAGTATCTACTTCTTTATCTTTCCGGCCGCATTTTCGCGCAACCACCGCGCAAAGGCCACGGCCACGGCGCACGAGGCCAGCCGCGCTTCCACCGAATCGGCCCGGCTGGTCAGGATGATGGGCACGCGCGCGCCCAGCACGATGCCGGCCGAGTCGGCATTGGCCAGGTAGGTGAGCTGTTTGGCCAGCATGTTGCCTGCTTCCAGGTCGGGAACCAGCAGGATATCAGCCGCGCCGGCCACTTCCGACTGGATGCCTTTGATCAGGGCCGCTTCTTTGCTGACCGCATTGTCAAAGGCCAAAGGACCGTCGAGCAGAGCGCCTTGGATTTGGCCGCGATCAGCCATTTTGCACAGGGCCGCGGCCTCGATGGTGGCCGGCATTTTGGGATTGATGGTCTCCACCGCCGACAATATGGCCACCTTGGGCAGACGGATATTCAAAGAGTGGGCTAGTCGGATGGCGTTTTTAACGATATCGACCTTGTCTTCCAGGCTCGGGCTGATGTTGATGGCCGCGTCGGTGATGAACAGCGGCCGGGGGTAGGTGGGCATATCCATGGCAAACACATGACTGATGCGGTGTTCGGTGCGCAACCCCGTGGCCGAAGGCACCACCGCGCCCATGAGTTCATCGGTGTGTAGGCTGCCCTTCATCAACGCTTGGGCTTCGCCCGAACGGCACAGGGCCACGGCCTTGGCTGCGGCCTCATGGCTGTGGCCGGCATCCACCAGGCGATAGGGGCTGATGTCCAGCTGCAGGCTTTCGGCCAGGGCGCGGATTTTGGCCTCGGGACCCACCAGGATGGGTTCGATCAGGTTGAGCCGGGCCGCATCAATGGGGCCTTCCAGCGCTTCCTTGCTGCATGGATGGCATACCGCCGTGGGCATGGGGGCCCACTCTTTGACATGATCGATCAGACGTTTAAAGGCGGTTTTGCGGTGCAGTTGCATCTGGGCGTACGGCGAGCCGGCCTCGCCCGGCTTGCGGCTGGGCGCTTTGACCTTGGCCAGTCCGGTGATGATCTCTTCATTGCGCTGATTGACCACCCGGCAGTCGAAGGTCACGCTGCCGTCGGCGTTGTGTTTGGATTTGGCGGTCACGGTGATGGTCAGCTCATCGCCCAGTTCCACGGCGTTGTGAAACTCAAATTGCTGGGATTGATAAATGGTGCCGGGCCCCGGCAGATCGTTGCCCAGCAGGCTCGAAATGAGGGCGCCGCCCCACATGCTGTGGCCCACCAGCTTGTGGCGGTCCAGCAGCATTTGGGCGTATTCGTCGCTGAAGTGGGTGGGGTTCATGTCACCGGAGAGCAGGCCGAAGAGATCAATATCCTGTTTGGTCAAGGTCCGCTGCATGCGGGCGCTGTCGCCGACGTGGATTTCATCATAGGTTTTATTCTGGATCTTCATCACATGCCTCCTTTGGCCAGCGCCGGCTCCTTTTTGCGTGGGCTGCGCGGGGCAGGTTTTGATGTCGTAAACATCTTCTCGACCTGGTTCAGACGGCGCTGCCCTTCTTCATGCAAAGGACCGCCGGCTGTGACGATTCTTTTGATGACCTCAAAGTATTGCGGCCCATGTTCTTCATGCCCCTTGAGCAGACTGGGGAGCAGCGCCAACGCGCGTGCTTCATCCAGATGGAGCATGAAATACTGCTCGCGCAACGTGTTCTTGAATTGTCCCAGGGTTTGATCCTGACCGTGCTCAGCCCGGATCTGACGCAGCATTTCAAAGCCGCGTTCATCGGCGGCGTTTTCCGGCACGCGGATGTAGACGATGGCGCGGATCATGGCTTCCTTGGGGCCGCCCTGGTCCATTTTGGCGCGCAGGCGCTCCATCTGATGCTGGACAAAGGCCATGCGATCGGTGTCCTGGCCGGGTCGCAGCCGCGGGGCCGCATCCGACGCCCGCAGGCCCATCAGGGCTTGCAGCCACGGTTGACTGTAAATGCCGAAGAAAGTGTGCTCCACGAGCAGATCGCGCCAATCCCGAAAGGCATCCAGACTCAGGGTCATCCAGTTCGAGAAGAGTTTCTCCCATTGCAGGAAGAGATTGTCGGCCGCCACCGGTTGGCGGTTTTTCCGGGCCTGTTCGGCCATGGTTTCCAAGGGCCGGACAGCCGGATTCTGATCCGAGCAAAGCTCATAGGAGAGCCGCAGCGGATGCATCCGGCGCAGCCAGTCCGCGCTGGTTTCATTGGACAGTGCGCGCACCATGGGCTGGGCCGTGGTGCGGTAGAGACCATGGGTGGTTTCGGACAGGCGCGCCACGGCCGCGAAACAGCGCTCGTCCGCGGGAGTATTACCACCCATGGCGCGGATATCGGCCAGGGTGCGGCGTTCAAAGCGGGAGATGTACGCGCCGATCACCAGCTCGGTGTGAGCATCCTGGGCGCTCTTCTTCTGGATCACGGCCTCGTAAAGACCGGGCGGCAGACAATCGATCATTTCAATGTTGCTGGCAAACTCTTCGTGCTCTTTCTTGGCTACGCCGGCCGACACGAAAATCCCCAGATGGCCGATGGTTTCGTGCACGGTGTAGACAATGGTCTGGCCGGCCGCCAGAATATCTTCATCACTGCCGTAGAGATCGAGAATCCAGTCCAGGGCCTGCTGGGGCGGGGTGATGTTGTCGCCCTTAGAGCAGAGACAGATAATGGGCGAGCGAATTTTTCGCAGATCCAGGCGCACGCCGTCCGCGGTGACCATCTCGGCGCTGCTGAGTTTATTGCCCACGAAGAGATTGTCCACGATGTACTGAATCTCTTCGGCCGACAGCAGCACATGGCCGCCCCACCAGCGTTCGAAGCCCAGGTAGCGCGGCGCCTCGGTATCGATGTTGGCGTAGAGATTGTACTGCTTGGTCCACAGAGTGTTGGCGGGATTGAGGTTTTCGAAGTTTTGCACCAGCCAGGCCCCGTCGAATTTGCCGTTGCCCAGATCGCTGGTCAGGGCCGTGAGCCAACTGCCGGCCAGCATGCCGCCGGTGTAGCGCATGGGATTGATGCCGTGCACGCCGGCCCAATAGGAGACCGGCGATCCTGCCAGCATGACCGGCCCGCACAGTTCGGGACGCTTGGCCGCCAGCATCATCAAGGCCCAGCCGGCCTGGCAGTTGCCGATGGCCACGGGTTTGCCGTCGGCTTTGGGGTGGCGCCGGGCCACCTCTTCGAAAAAGATGGCCCAGGCATCGATCACCGCCTCGATGGTCTGGCCCGGCTCGGGGTTGGGCGTAAATCCGATGAAGTAGCAGTGATGGCCGGCCTTCATGGCCTCGCCGATTTCGCTTTCAGGCTTGAAGCCGCCGATGCCGGGACCGTGACCAGCCCGGGGATCGATGACGATGAAAGGCCGTTTGCGATCCTGGGGCGGCTTGATTTCAGCGGGCGGCTGGATTTTGACCAGGCCATAGTTCACCGGCCGGGGCAGCTTGCGGCCGTCCATGACCAATTCGCACTCAAACTGCAATACATTGGGCGCGGTCTTGGCCAAATGTTCAAAGTATTGATTGCCGCGCTGGCGCATCACATCCCAATAAAGCACCGTGCGCTGCCCGGCGTCCATGAGGTAGGCCATCATCTCTTGAGATAGAGTAAAAGGATTGAGTTTGGCGAATTCCATCGTATGTTCTCCTTTCTTGCTGGGTTGAATTACTTGAAGCCTTGGCCGAAAGTCCATTGCCTGTTGATCGAGCGACGCTTTAGGCCATGATGCTGGCCCCGCCGTCCACGTATAGCGTTTGTCCGGTGAGCCGTCGGCTGTAAGGGGTAGCCATGAATGCGCAAGTAAATCCCACATCCATGATGTCCACCAGTTCTCCCACAGGCGCGCGCTCCACGGCGTCGTTGAGCATGCGGTCAAAATCCTTCAACCCCGATGCCGCGCGGGTCTTCAACGGGCCTGGCGAAATGGCATGTACCCGGATCTTGCGGGGGCCGAGCTCATAGGCCAGATAGCGGCAAATGGCTTCCAGGGCGGCTTTAACCGGCCCCATGACATTGTAATTGGGCACCACCTTTTGGGCACCATGATAGCTCATGGCAAACATGGCGCCCCCTTCTCTCATCAAAGGCGCGGCCAGGCGCGCCATGCGGATGAAGGAGTGGCAGGAGATATCCATGGCGATGCCAAACCCTTCGGCCGAGCAATCCAACAGCCCGCCTTGAAGGTCGGACTTGGGCGCAAAGGCGATGGAATGCACCAGGATGTCCAGCGTACCCCAATTCTCCTTGATTTGGTCAAAAAGACGCTCCAGCTCAGCGGGTTGGGCAACGTCCAGGGGCATGTAGATGGCCGGCTCCAAGGTCTTGGCCAGAGGGTCGACAAAGGGTTTGGCCTTTTCATTGAGATAGGTGACGGCCAGGTCGGCGCCCAGTTCCCGAAATGCCCGGGCGCAGCCATAGGCAATGGAGTGGTCATTGGCAATGCCGACCACCAACGCTTTTTTGCCCTGCAATACCGGTCGGGGAATATTGACAGACATGGTTGTTCTCCTTTCTATATTTATCTTAACTGGTCATGTACTTCGGCCCAATTAAGGTAGACTGCGTTAATGGCCACCCATACAGCGCTTGTGGCGGATGGCGGGTTGCTTGGCCTGTTAACGCGACCCATTGGTGTCCTTCGCATCACCCATTACTTTAAAAGCGCCTGGGTATGCCGCGCGATCATCAACTCTTCATTGGTCGGAATCACCCAGACCGCCACTTTGCTCTCTTGGGCGCTGATGCGGCCTTGCCCCGTAGTATTAGCCTTCTCATCAATTACTACTCCCAGCCACTGGGTGTCGCGGCATACCCGGCTGCGAATGGCCGGTGCGTTTTCGCCGATGCCGGCCGTAAAAATGATGGCATCCAGCCCGCCCAGGGCGGCGGTCAAAGCACCCAGGGCGCAGCGAATGCGGTAGATAAAAAGATCAATGGCCAGCTTGGCCCTGGGATCGTCGCTGGTGAGCAGCGTACGCATATCGCTGGAAATGCTTGATACCCCCAGCAGACCCGACTTGTTGTAGATCAGATCTTCGATGGCCGCGGGGCTCATACCTCTTTGGCTAAGCAGATAGAGGATCACACCGGGGTCCAGCGATCCGCTGCGAGTGCCCATGGGCAGACCCTCCACGGCCGTAAAACCCATGGTACTGGCCATGCTGCGACCTTGGAGCATGGCGCACATGCTGGCGCCGTTGCCCAGGTGCAGCACAATGCAGCGGCCCTTGGCAGCCACCGGATCGATGCCGGGAAGCACGGAAGAGATGTACTCATAGGACAGGCCGTGGAAGCCGTAGCGCAGCACCCCGGCTTCATGCAGCTCGGCCGGCAGGGCGAACATCTGGGCCACCGCCGGCTGGGTTCGGTGAAAGGCAGTGTCGAAACAGGCCACCTGGGGCAGATCGGGTACGCGTTCCAGGGCGCGGCGGATGGGCGCTAGATTGTGGGGTTGGTGCAAGGGCGCCAAAGGAATGAATGTTTCCAGAACCTTCAATACCATGGCATCCACGCGTACCGGTTGCTGGTAGCTCCTGCCGCCGTGCACCACCCGGTGACCGATGCCGACCAGTGTGTGGTGGGCTACTTCTGATCGCAAATACCCGATGATGTGGTCGATGGCTTCCTCGTGGTTCAGCGAGGCGCCCTTGGGCCAGGCCTTTTCCGAGAGGATTTTGCCGTTAGGTGCTTTGGCTTCGAAGCGCGCAGCCGTGTAAAGCCCCGCGACCTGGCCGCGCACATCCAGTTCCAGGGACTCACCCTTTTCCAGGAACAGCGAAAATTTAATGCTCGATGATCCGGCATTGAGTACCACAATGGCCTTGGACATCTTCCACCTCCTGTTTAAGCGATACCGGAATCAAATTCGAATCTCTTCGATGCCGATTCCCAGCCAAAATTCTGACCAGCCAAACAACCAGAAGATTGCATTCTGCTGCGCGCAGCGCACCCTACTTTTCGGGCTTAGCGGCAGTTGTAGGGTGCATTCCATGCACCTGATGGGTCCGCGGAGCGCGCATTATCGGGATCAGCGCAGTGAAGAGGAATAACTACCGTGCGGAGCGCGGTTGCAGTAGTGATACAATCAACGGGCAGGAGAAGTAGAATTCGGAGTGACTAAATTCGAGTTGGTAACAGCCAGGAGATAATGCGTTTTGCCTTAGAAGCCTTTAATTTCTTTCAAGCGGACCTTTTTTGCGGCTGTGGCCCGAAGCAGACCACAGCAGCAAAGTTATATTAAAACATTCTGAAAATGAAATCCAGCCGCCAGGTGTTGAAGTAGGGTGTGCCGGAGGCATTGTCGATATCAATCCAGGCCCTGTTGTAGCTGCACTGCATGCTGAAGGCGCGGTTGATATCAAAGCGCACGCCCAGGCCGGCGCCATAGCTCAGGTCGCTTGCGGTTTTAGTGGGCACATATTCGGAGCAGACATAACCCCACCAGGGGTCATACCAGCAGTAGCCCGAAGAGGGGCCGTCCTGAATGTTGGTATCCATCCAGGTGTAGCCGAGCATGCCGGAAACAAAGGGCGTAATATTGCTGTCCAGGATGTAGTAGGTTCCATTGAGTGCAATGGTGGAGGTTTCCAGCCAATTGCTGTAGCGCGCGGTGGAACCATCATCGCGGGTCGCCGTGGCATCATAGCTGCGGGAGTTCCAGTTGAAGAGGCCGCCCAACTGAAAGTGGTTGTTGAGGTTATAGCCCACGCCGAAGCCGAAGCCCAAATCGTCATTAATGTCTACCTTAGATCCATGGGTGCCCTCGATTTTGGCATCCTCGGCATAGGTCAGGGGCAGGTAAAAGTCCCAGCCGCCCGCGCGTTGGGCCTTGCGCAGCACACTGCCATCCGAACCGGCCATACCGGGCAAGCTAAAACACATGGTGGTTAGAATCAATGCCATAGCCAAGATTTTATTCGCGGGGTACATAAGCTTCTCCTTTTTCAAATAAATGGGTAGGTAAGGGGTTAAGCCAGCCAGTGGAAATGGGTGGCGCTGTGGCCGGGTCGCATGCATCCGTGGGTAAAGTAATTGCAGGCTCTATTTAACAAAGTTTTTTCGTCTTTGAAATAGGTCTTTCCGGCCGGGCCACGGGCCCCCCAACCCTCAGGGACGCATCCAGGCGCTGCCGACCTGGACATAAATGGCGGTGGTATCCGCGCTGAAAGCCACATCCAGTCCCATGTGGATGCCGTACTTGCGGGCAATTTCGTAACGGAAACCGGTGCCGCCGGTCACAATGGTCTGGGTGTCGGCCACGCGCTCGAAATCGTTCCAGGCCGCGCCGCCCCCCAAAAAGCCCACCAGGCTGAAACCCTTCCAGCATTGCCAGCGCAGCTTGGGTGAAATTTTGTGCCGTATTGAAATGAATTCTGGTGGCGTATAAACGCACTCCACCGGCATAAACACGAAGGGTGCCTTTCATGCCCCATTGAAAACAACACTGGCGCCTGAAATGCACCCCAAACTTCTTAATACCCCAGTCCCTTTGTGACTGGTGCCTCTGTCCCTTAGTCCCTTTGTCCCTTAGCCCCTCTGTGCCTTGTGCCTCTGTCCCTAAACCTTAAACCGCGCCACAATATCATTGAGCTGTCCGGCCATCTTTTTCAAATCCTCGGCGCTCATGTTCACCTGGGAGCTGCTGTTGGAGATCTCCTCCGAAGCGGCTTTGACATTGGCGATGTCCGCGGCGATCATGCCCGAAGCCTGGGAGCTGTTGCTGGCATTGGCGCTGACCTCTTGGATACCGCTGGAGGTCAGGGAGATCTTCTCGGCGATTTCACGGGTGGCGGCGGACTGCTCGTCCACGGCCAGGGCAATGCTGGCCACGATATCATTGACCTGATTGATGACCGTGGTGATCTCGTTGATTTCGGTCACCGTGGATAGCGTGGTGGTTTGAATGCCATTGATCTTGTTGCGGATATCCTGGGTGGCGGTGGCGGTCTGCTTGGCCAGCTCCTTGATTTCGTTGGCCACCACGGCAAAGCCTTTGCCTGCTTCGCCGGCCCGGGCCGCCTCGATGGTGGCATTCAGGGAGAGTAGATTGGTTTGTTCCGAAATTTCGGTAATGGCCTCGGTGATCTTGCCGATATCCTTGGCCGCCAGGCCCAGCTCAGCCA
This sequence comes from Deltaproteobacteria bacterium, assembly GCA_021824175.1. Lineage (GTDB taxonomy): Bacteria > Desulfobacterota > Desulfobacteria > Desulfobacterales > Desulfosarcinaceae > Desulfatitalea. The sequence goes on along the minus strand of JAKALP010000019.1, from coordinate 22,794 downwards.
TTTTATCACCTGCGGTCTTGGCCTGGGCCACGGCCTGATTGGAGATGCTGCGGGCCTGGTCCGATTTACCCGCGATTTCATTGATGGTGGCGGTCATTTCTTCCGAGGCGCTGGCCACCACATTGGCGTTGTTGGATGATTTGTCCATGGCGGCGGCCACTTCGTTGAGACTGGAGTTCATCTCTTCGGTGGCGCTGGCCACGGTATTGGCCAGGCCGGAAGTATTTTCAGCGCTGGTGGCCATGTGGCCGGCAATGGTGAGCAGCTCCGTGGCGGCTGAATCCACCATGCCGGAATTGATGCTGAACTGCTTGATGATGGTTTGCAGCTTTTCCAGGAACAGATTGAACCAGTGGACCAGCTCGCCGATCTCATCCTGGGATTGCACCTTCAGGCGCTTGGTCAAGTCCCCTTCGCCTTCGGCAATGTCCCTGATCATGCGGACCGTGTCCTGGATCGGTTTGCTCACAAACCGGCGGATGATGAGGGAGATCAGCAAAGTGGCGCCAATGACCACGCCCAGGAAGACAAAGAGGTTGGTATAGCGCTGGTGCCGGGTGCTGTCCCCGATTTCGCGCAGGGCCGTTTTCAGGTTCTGGGAAAATTCAGCGGTCAGGGTTTCAAGATCTCTTTCGATCTGCGGGGCCTGTTTGCCCAACTGCATGGCCTGCTGGGTCAACAACGAATCGTTTTCACCCTTGGCCATGCGCTGGTAGACCTGTTGGGCCGAGGAGTGGTACTCCTTATAGGCATTGTCCAATTTCCTGACTTGTTTTTTGTGCTCTTCGCCGATGGCCTCCAATGCGTTAATTGAGTCTAGGGCCTTGGTGATTGCTTCATTTTTGCTTTTAGCGGCCTTGAGCGCTTCCGCGTCTCCCATCAGGACCGCGTCATTGTAATGTTTCACCTCTTCCCGGAAAGCCGCCAGGGCTGTTTGGCTGCTTACCGAAGCAGGGAAAATGGCATCCGATACCGCTAATAGTTGGCTCTCCGTCCCCTGCCCGAGCACAAAACCCACCAGCATAGTGGCAAAGTATCCTAGAATCAGGATGCTGATGCTCAGCCAAATTTTCATTCCAACCGTCAGGGACCTGCTCATAATGTTCTCCTTGCCTAAAGCATTAAAATTTCGCAGGCTGCATTGATCCCACGCACCGCGTCGTCAAAAATTATCCAGTAGAGAGTAAAGATGACCGCTGTTTTGCTCCGCTCGCGTTGCCTTTGAACACAATCCTCATCCGCTATATCGCCCAAAATGGAATGAACTTTAGTAAAAGTGAAAAGATTGAGGCGTTGCTCTCCTCTCAGGGCAGCGGAATATCTCATTATGCCACTGGATACTCGGATAAGCGCGCCCTCGCCCCGTGGGGCGAGGGTCGGGGTGAGGGGAGAAATTCGCTGACCGGGTTTTCCGTTTTTACATGCCCCTCATCAATCTTGGCATGTAGATAGGTGTGTAAATGCAGCGGCCTCCCCCGTTCAATCGGGGAGGCCGCTGGTGTTGTTTTGGTAATCGCCATTGGCGTGCCCGGAGTAAAATTGCTGCGCGTTGCCAGGCGATCCGGTGCAGGTCGCATGGCCTCGCCGGCCCTTAGAAGCTGAAGGAGAGCTTGGCCGCGCCGTAATACCACTGGCTGTCGGCGAAGTCGTTGCCAGGATTATCAAGCACGATGACATTGGCCGTGCCGTTAACCGAGTGCCCTTCAATCTTGAACACCCAGTAGTCGTTGATGTCGAAGCGCAGGGTCAGCGCCAGATCCTTCTCCCAGGCCCTATGGCTGCAGGGTACGTTGTTGACCGTGGCTTCCGATCCATCCTTATCTTCGGTGTCCGGGTAGAATTCCGAATAGTAACTGCCCAAGGTGAACCAATCGTTAAAACGGTAGGAGGCCATCAGGTAATAGCTTTCCGCCTTGGTGATTCTTTGATTGGATAATATCGTGCTGTCGGCGCGCCGATGCATGTATTCGGCCGCCACCACCAGATTGCGCCACGTATACTCAATGGAAGCGATTTGGATGGTCACCGGGCCCTCAAAGCTTGTTTGTATAGCGCCATCAAGTATGGATATCGGCATTATCACATCTGTTTCATAAAAAATGGAGTACCCAAGCTTGAGCCCCGATAACGGCGTCTCCCAGCGCAGTGCGCCGACGTAGGAGGTATCGTTTTGGGGTGAACCTGTGACTTGGCCCTGAACACTGGATAATCCATCGTTTGTAAGCTTGTTTACGCCGCTATCCGGGTCTGTTTGTACAACGCCGACGAGCGCCTGGTAGTCGAGGCTGCCGGCCCCTCCCATGCGTGTATTGCCGTAAAGACCGACCCCATTGATGGCGATCAGGTTGTCCCGCAGCAGGTCATTGTAAATTCCTTGGGGCAGGACGATGCTGGTGCGCAGCATATCCATATCCCGGGTTTCGTTGTACAGACCCATGGGCAGCTTGATTCGTCCGGCCCGCAGGCCCAGATAGTCCTGCCAGCGGTAGTCGGCATAGGCCCAGTCCACGGTGACTTTATTGTTGGCCGCATCGCCCAGGTCGCGGGAAAAGAGTTGCAGGCCGATGCGCAGCTTGTCGGTCAACTGCTTGCCGAAGTTGATGCCCATTTCGTTATATTCAAAACTGCCGTCTTTGGTGTCGTTGGCCAGGTAGTTGTAGTCATCGCTGTAAAGAAATCCCTGTGAGACAAAACCATGAATCTGTACGCCTCCCAGGTCATACGCCAGGGCGCCGTGGGGCGCGCCCAAAGATAAGGTCATGAATACAACCGCGATTAGAAGATATATTTTTTTCATAGGAATCACCCCCTCCATTAATTGACCGTCAAGGTTTTAACGGCGCCGCTGGCGGCGGCGGCCGGAACAAAAGAGATCGCTCCCGGATGCGAACCCACAAAGGAGATGATCTCCGCCGGAGTCTTAAACGTGTCCGGCATGCCGGCCTTGCCGGTGAAGACCATCTGCTTCCAGTAGTTATTGAATTGGGAAGCAGTCTTGTGGACATACTTTGCCAGGAATTTCTCCAGGGTGGCGTCTTCATCCAAAATGGCGATGGTGACTTTTTCTCCCGAAGACCAGGTGCTCATCTTGCCCAGGAAGATGGACTCAAGTTCCGCGGAAGTAACGGTGTTTACCCCCAGATCCTTGTGGGCCACCACCACGAAATCTTCCGCCGCCGCTGGCTTGGCGTTAGCCACCAGCAGGCAGACCCATAGTGCGAATAGCACCATTGCGATCCTTGTGCTTAATTTTAGTTTTTGATTCATTTGCTCCTCCTGTTGTGCGTAATTGCTTACGAACTTTCTTGCCACGTATGGGTTGATTTTCATCGCATACTTCTTCTTTGTGAATGGTCTGCAAGAAGCTGGAAGCTGGGGCCTGCATTAGATGCCCATTGGCAATATCGCCCTTTCCGTGACTTACTTTAGCCCCGGTGGGTTAAGAAAAGCTAAATCGTGAAAATAAGCTGCCGCGGGTCTGGCCTGCAAATGCAACGGCCTCCCTGTTGGTCGGGGAGGCCGCTGTTCGTAAGTCTATGATTCGCGTCTTGGAAGGCTCGGAGCAATCGCTGGAGATTCGTTGGCGATTCGAGGCCGGCCAGTGATTTAAAAACTGAAGGAGAGCTTGGCCGCGCCGTAATACCACTGGCTGTCGGCGAAGTCGTTGCCGGGATTATCCGAACATAGGACATTGGCCGTGCCGTTGACGGCGTGCCCTTCGATTTTAAAAATCCAGTAGTCATTGATGTCGAAGCGCAGGGTCAGGGCCAAATCCTTTTCCCAGGCATTATTGGCAATAGCCAGGTTGTCACCGTCTTTGTGATCTTTATTCGGATAGAACTCCGAATAGTAAGCGCCCAAGGTAAACCAATCGACAAATCGGTAGGCGGCCGATAGATAGTAGCTTTCAGCGGTTGTGGAGGTCGTTAGACCCATGATGGTCGATTCATCCTTCCGGATCATGTATTCGGCCGCCACAATGAGATCCCGCCAGGTGTATTCAGCGGAATAGATCTGAACATTTCTGCTTGCGTCTATCTCTAAGGGCATTGCGCCAAACCGGACAGGCACTTGAATGAAGGGCGAGTTAATAATGGAATACCCCACCCTGAGACCCTTCAGCGGTGTTTCCCAGCGCAAGGCTCCAGCGTAACTTGTATCGCTTTTAATATCTCCGTCAAGGGTCCCACCCAGAGGAGCCAAACCACTGTTCGTGTACTTGCCCACGCCGTTATCCACATCGGCTTGCGTGACGCCGGCGAGCAATTGGTACTCAAGACTGCCGGCAGCCTTCAGGCCCACGTTACCGTATAGGCTTACCCCATTGGCGGCGATCATGTTGTCCCGCAGCAGGTCGTTATAAATGCCCTGGGGCAAGACGATGCTGGTGCGCAGCATGTCCATGTCACGAGTTTCATTATAAAAGCCAATGGGCAACTTGATCCTGCCGGCTCTCAGGCCCAGATAATCTTGCCACCGGTAGTCGGCATAGGCCCAATCCACCGTGACTTTATTATTGGCGGCATCGCCCAGATCGCGGGAAAACAGTTGCATGCCGATGCGCAGCTTGTCATTTAACTGCTTGCCAAAGTTGATGCCCATCTCGTTGTACTCGAAACTGCCGTCTTTGGTGTCATTGGCCAGGTAGTTGTAAGTGTCGGTGTAAAGAAATCCCTGGGAGATAAAGCCGTGAATCTGAACGCCTCCCAGGTCAGTTCCTGCCTGAGCGTCGTCAAGAGCGCCCAAAGTAAACGCCATGAATATGGCTGCCATCAGAAGAAATAGTTTTTTCATGGGAATCACCCCCTCCATTAATTGACCGTCAAGGTTTTAACGGCGCCGCTGGCGGCGGCGGACGGAACAAAAGAGATCGCTCCCGGATGTGAGCCCACAAAGGAGATGATCTCCGCCGGAGTCTTAAACGTGTCCGGCATGCCGGCTTTGCCGGTGAAGACCATCTGCTTCCAGTAGTTATTGAATTGGGAAGCAGTCTTGTGGACATACTTTGCCAGGAATTTCTCCAGGGTGGCGTCTTCATCCAAAATGGCGATGGTGACCTTTTCTCCCGAAGACCAGGTGCTCATCTTGCCCAGGAAGATGGACTCAAGCTCCGCGGAAGTAACGGCGCTCACGCCCAGATCCTTGTGGGCCACCACCACGAAATCCTCCGCCGCCGCGGGCAAGACCATGGCTGGCATCAGGCATAGCGCCAGGGCGGCGGCCATCACGATAATCCGTGTGCTCGAAATATATTTACCCATCATTTGCTCCTCCTTTGGTGCGCAATCGTTGACGATTTTGCCGGCCGCGCGTGGATTGATCTACATCGCATATTCTTCTTTTTAGCTTGTCCAAAAGAAGCTGGAAGCTGCGGGCCCGCGGTCAATGCCCATTGGCAATATCGTCCCTTTGAGGCTGGACTTTAGCCCCGGTGGTGTAGAAACGTACTGAAGCTATGGAAACAAGAGTCCGCTCGAACCCGGATCTACACTTTGGCGGGCAACCAGGAGCTTGGCCATCGCCCGAATGGAGCCGCCCCAGGCGGCGTTCGATTATGATTCAGCGAATGGACAACTATAGGCACAAACGGGCTGGGTTCCCCGGTGCGAGGAAAATAGGCATCAAGAGATGATTATGGTCGGGGACAAGGGCGTTGGTACAATTGGCGGAGGGAAAAAATTTTATTCATGTCCACCATTAGGATCGTATTCGGTAGCCTCCTTCAACATCTTCTTGGCACAGTCCGGGCAGATCCCATGGGTAAAGGAGGCATCCGTGTGGTGGCCGATGTACAGCTCCAGTTGGTTCCAATAGCCTTTATCGTCACGGATTTTCTTACAGCTGGCGCAAATCGGGAGTAGGCCTCCCAGCGTTTTTACTTTGGATAGCGCTTCTTTAAGTTGTGCAATCAGATTGTCTTTTTCAAATTGAGCCTTTCGGCGTTGTTCCATTTCGCGCTGGATCTTCTCATTGGCCATCTGAATGGTTTCGGCCTGAATTTTTAGACGCCGGCGGATGTCGGAGATAAAACCACCGAAAAAGGCAAACCAGGTCAACACGATCCCGAATACGATAAACAGGAAAAGCTCGTATCTAGGTTGAAAACCCGGTCGGCCTTGAAAGTATTCCACGGCCAGAAGCAAGAGATAAAGGCCCATCACGCACGCCACCAGGCTAAAGTAGGCGCCGCGTGTTAATCGCAGCATGCCGAAACTGAAGGCCGGAATAAAAAATATTAGGATGATGGGCCGCATGTAGGGCATCTCATAGTGGATATACATCAGCATCACCCCTGCGAAGAGGATCTGTATCCACGTCAGGGAGGGGTCCTTAAACCCAAGGTTGCGGTTCGAAATGATCAGAAAAAAGAAAATCGCATTGCCGGAAAAAGTCAAGCCAAGGCCTATCCACCAATGCAGCGGGCTCAGTTGTTCAAAGCCAAAGGAGCTTGTTACATAAAGTGCTAAAATAATAACGCCGTAAGTCGCCATCGCCATGGCATGGCGCTTCAGCCGCAGGCCTTGTTGGGCTTTGACCTTCAGATCATTTTGGTCGTCGGAGGATATAGAGCTCATGCCTTACCATCGGCCATTCATTGCATACTCTTTAGATAGCTGAAGGGGCAACGAGTTTATCGAGCAAAGGCGTGTCATGTCCGCCAATGCGGGAATCCACATTTTTAGGAGGCCATCCTGCTGGGTGCCCTCCTGCACGGATATGTCGGAAAAAACTCCCCGATACTTGAGATGGATAGTCGGCTGGTTTGCTTAGAATTACTTCTCCCGCCGGGGAAAGAGCAGATGCCGCAGCCAGCCGAAGTAGGTGTTGCCCTTGAGCACGGCCTGCTCCCACTTCATGAAATCGCGGGCCAGTTTGGCGGGATCGGCGAACCAGTCGGCGCGGGTGGTAAAGGTTTCCGTGGGATCGAGTTCTTTGACCACGCGGGCGGGATTGCCGGCCGCCACGCTATTGGCCGGCACATCGCTGACCACCACGGCGCCGGCGCCGATGATGCTGTTTTCGCCGACGGTCACTCCCTTGCAGACAATGGCGCTGTCGCCGATCCAGGCATTCTTGCACAGCCGCACGGGCGCGGCCTGGCCCATGGCGACGCGATTGTAGATGCCATGCCAGTCGCTGTCGGTGATGTAGGCGTTATTGGCCAGCATGCAATTGTCTTCGATGACAATATCCTGAGCCGCGCTGATGCGCACGCCAGGGCAAATCAGCACGTAGTCGCCGATCTGAATGCGGCCTTGGCCGAACTGGGCCGGCCACACTGACAATCGGATGCGTTTATCGGCATTGGCGATAAAGGTGGCATAGTTGCCGACGCGGATGGGACCGCCGAAGAGTTGCACATGCCACGGCTCCATGAAGGCATAGCCTTTGCCCAGGGACTCAAATTGGGGTTCGAGGAAGTGGTGGGTGTAGAATTTCTGGAATTTGAGCCACGCTTTTTTTACGACGTAGGGGCGATGCTCTTTTTGCACGATGCTATATTCCCAAACGGCGCCAATGATCATGGCTGAAGAGATCGCCGGCCGGCGTCAGATTGAACAGGGCGTCGGCGGCCATGAGTACTACGGCGTTGGTCCAGGTGATCTTCTCTTCGGGCCAAACAACCATATCCGGAAAGGTGAAGCCGCACCAGTAGGTGCCGTCGTCAAAGGTGTGGTCGCAGATCCATCTGAAGAGAATGCCGGCTTTGCGGGTGTTGCCCATGGCGGTCAGGGCCAATATCAGTTCGCTGCTTTCGGCGATGGTGACCCATGGCCGATCCGAAACGCAGCGCACGCCCAGGTCCTGGACCACGAATTTCTTCCAGTGGCCGTCGATGCGTTCCTGGGCCGCTGTTCCTCTGAGCACGCCGCTGAGCACGGGGTAGAACCAGTCCATGGAAAAGCGTGCTTTGGTGGTGTTGAAACGATGAGGCTTTTCTTGCAGACAGGTGCCGAGGGCGGTCAGGGCTTGCCGCCACTGGGGCTGTGGTTCTTCCAAAATACGAGCCAGGGCCAGGGCGCATTTGAGGCTGAAGCCGATGGAGGCGCAGCCTGTCACCAGGGCCATGGGGTCCACCTGATTCTGGGGACTGACGGCCCAATAGATTTCGCCGGTGGGCGCCTGGTGGCGCAACACGAAGGCCATGGCTCGCCGCACGGTGGGCCACAGGGCTTTGACAAAATCAAGATCGCCGGTACTCAGATAATAATGGTAGAGTCCCACGGCGATGTAGGCGGCGTGGTTGGTTTCGCGGGTCTGGTCCGTTACATTGCCATGGGTGTAGGCCGCATACCAACTGCCGTCATCGAGCTGGTTGTTTTTGAGCCACTCATAGGCCAGCCGGGCCTGGGGTCTATCGCCGCCGATGGTCAGGCCCATGGCGGATTCCACATGATCCCAGGGATCGGTTTTGTGACCCGGATACCAGGGAATAGCCCCATCGGGCCGCTGTGTGCAGCGGATCAGATCCAGGATCGCGGGGATGTCGACGGCAACGGTGAGTTGTTCAGCGCCGGTCAGCAGTCTGGGGGCCACTGAGTCTGTGCTCCTTGTGAAGAGGGTCTAATGGTCGCCTAAAAATAGGGGCCACCATACTGATTCGAGGAAATTTACACAAGGGGAAAATGGAACCATATGACTTGCCATCGAGTTCTGACTGTTGATGAATGAAAGCCTTATTCGAATTTTGATTTTTAGCCTTCATACCTCTTGAATGTACTCCGCTTTTTATCTAATATAGCGCCGTTTTTTAAGGCGGTCATTCAATAACAGAGGGGTGAAACCATGAGAGTACTTGTGAGCGACAATTTGGGCGAGGTTGGGATTCAGATGTTCAAAGATGCGCCGGGCATTGAAGTGGATGTTAAGACCGGCTTGAAGCCTGAGGAACTTAAGGCCATCATCGGCCAATATGATGGCTTGGCTATCCGCAGCGCCACCAAGGTGACTGAGGAGATTTTAGAAGCTGGCACCAAGCTGAAGGTCGTGGGCCGGGCGGGCATCGGCCTGGACAACGTGGATATACCGGCCGCCACCAAACGCGGCGTGGTGGTGATGAACACTCCCACTGGCAACGTGGTTACCACCGCCGAACACGCCATTGCCATGATGATGGCCTTGACCCGTCGGATTCCCGAAGGTACTGCCACGATGAAGGCCGGCCGCTGGGAGAAGAAAAAATTGGAAGGCCGCGAACTGTTCCAAAAAACGTTGGGCGTTATCGGCTACGGCAAAATCGGTTCCATCGTGGCGGATCGCGGTCGCGGTCTGCGGATGCGCGTGGTGGTATACGATCCCTTTGTGCCGCCAGAAAAGATTCAGAATGACGGCTTTGAAGCCCTGACCCTGGATGAGCTTTTCAAACAAGCCGACTACATCACCATCCATGTCCCCAAACTCAAAACCACGGCCAATTTGATCAACAAAGAAGCCTTCGAGAAGATGAAAAACGGCGTTATGATCATCAACTGCGCCCGCGGCGGCATGGTCAATGAGGCCGATCTGTATGAAGCCATCAAGGCAGGCAAGGTGGCCGGCGCGGCCCTGGACGTGTTCGAAACCGAACCGCCGGGGCAGATCCCTCTGTTGGAGCTCGATCAGGTGACCTGCACGCCCCATCTGGGCGCCTCCACCAAAGAAGCCCAGACCAACGTGGCGGTCCAGGTGGCCCAGCAGATCATCGACTATTTGACCAGCGGCACCATCGTCAATGCGGTCAATGTGCCTTCGGTGACCGGTGAGGTTCTGGCCAAGGTCGGGCCGTATATCAAGCTGGCCGAGCAGATGGGATTGCTGCAAGCCCAGTTGATCAAAGGGGCGCCCAAGGAAGTAGTGGTGGAGTATTACGGCGATTTCAAGGGTATCGATTTGTCACCCGTGACCACAGCCTTGCTCAAGGGGTTGCTGACCCCCATGGTCAAGGAAGTAGTCAACTTCGTCAATGCCCATGTAATGGCCACCCAGCGGGGCATCAAGGTCAGTGAATCCACCATTGCCAGCCACGAGGAGTATACCTATCTGATTACCGCCAAGGTGGTGACCACCGAAGGTGAAAGTCTGGTCTCGGGCACCATTTTCGGCAAGGACGACACCCGCATTGTCCGTATTAATACGTTCCGTCTGGAGATGATCCCCCTGGGACACATGGCTTTGATCCACAATCTGGATATTCCTGGCTCCATCGGTGAGATCGGTACGACCCTGGGTAAACATAAAATCAACATCGCCCGCATGCAGGTGGGGCAGGAGACCGGCGGCGAGCGCAACATTATCTTCTTATGCACCGATACTCCCATTCCACAGAATGTAATTGAAGAGTTGCGTTCCTTGAAGACGGTCAAGACCGTGACGCCACTGGAGTTTTGATCTATTGGGTCTCAAGCGCCGTCTCCCTGCGGGTGCGGCGCTTGATTTTTTAAACACGGATTTGCCAGGAGAAGCATATGGCCGAAGAGAAAAAAGAAGGGGCAAAAGGCGACGCAAAGAAATCGTACCCTTTGCCCAAAATCGATTTTTCTACCTTTATCCTCTCTTTGAATTCATCGGTACTCGTTCAGCTTGGCCTGATCGAAGATCCGGCCACGGGACAAAAGACGAAAAATCTGGCCTTGGCCAAACAGACCATCGATCTTATGGCCGTGCTTGAAGAGAAAACCCGCGGCAACCTGACCACCGATGAAGATAATATCCTGAAAAATCTTCTCTATGAGCTGCGCATGCTCTACGTGAAGGAAAAGGGATAATCGGATGATTGGTGAATTTGTTGATTCGTTGATTGGTTGATTGGTTGTTTGGGATTTCACGGAGCAATGGGAAATCGATGCACAATCCAGGCATTCAACGAATCAACGTATCGACCAGTCAACGAATCATCGAACTGCTGGCGCCGGCCAAAATCAACCTTTGCCTGCACGTCATAGGCCGGCGGCCGGATGGGTATCATGAGCTTTTTTCCCTGATGTGTTGCGTGGCGATCTTCGATCGCCTGGTGATCCGCATGGGAACGGTGCAAAGCGTGATGACTTGTGATGAGCCCAGCCTGCCATGCGACGATTCCAATCTGGTATTAAAAGCCGCACGCCTGTTCAATAAACATTTGGGTGAAGAAACCCGGATCTCTCCTGATAACTTGTCCATCCACCTCCATAAGCGGATTCCCATGGGTGCGGGCCTGGGCGGCGGCAGCAGTGACGCGGCCGCCGTACTGTTGGGTCTGAATGGTTACTATGGTGAGCCGTTTGATCGGCAACGGTTGCGGTCCCTGGCTTTGCAACTGGGAGCGGATGTGCCTTTTTTCATCGATGGTCGGCCGGCCATTGCCCAGGGCATCGGCGAACAGCTCAGTCCGTATACGGGATTGCCGGCCTATGGCCTGGTTTTGATCTATCCAGGGTTCGGGCTTGCGACGGCCCAGGTCTATAAAAATCTCAATTTTGCATTGACAAAATCGAAAAAAAAACTTAGGAACGTTCCCTTTAAAAATGGAGATTTTCATCCGTCCCACCATCTGCATAATGACTTGGAAGCAGGGGTGGGCGACCACTTTACGGTCATTGAAAAGCTAAAGAAAGATCTTTTAAATCAAGGTGCAATTGGATCCCTGATGACCGGCAGCGGATCGGCGGTATTCGGATTGTTTGACAGCGAAGAGGGAGCACAGGCGGCCAAAGCAGCCATGGTGCCATCACCATCTTGGCAAATGTTCGTCACCCGGCTGATTGTTTAATACCCGTCTTGCACTGAGATTGAGAAGCCTTGCTGGGGCGTCGTCAAGCGGCTAAGACACAGGATTTTGGTTCCTGCATCCGGAGGTTCGAATCCTCCCGCCCCAGCCATTTTTTGCCCGATGGGGGCGGTTAAGGGATCAAATCGTTGCGGTAAAGGGGAGTGATAACGTCGTGGCAAGTAGAACGCTCAACGATTTCTGGGTTTTTTCTGGGAATTCCAATTTGGCCTTGGCGAAGCGGATTTGCGAATATTTGAAGATGCCGTTGGGCGGTGCCAAGGTAAGCACTTTCAGCGATGGTGAAATCCAAATCGAGATCGATGACAATGTGCGCACCAAGGATGTTTTTATCATCCAATCCACCTGTTCTCCGGTAAGTCATCATTTGGTGGAACTGTTGCTGATGATCGACGCCATGAAGCGCTCCTCCGCCAGCCGGATCACGGCGGTCATTCCTTATTACGGCTATGCCCGACAAGACAAGAAAGTAGCGCCGCGGGTGCCCATCAGCGCCAAGCTCGTGGCCGATCTGCTGACCACCGCCGGCGCCAACCGTATCATCACCATGGACCTGCACGCCGGGCAAATCCAAGGTTTTTTCAATATCCCCGTGGACAACCTTTTTGCCGCGCCCGTCCTTTTGAGATACATACGCAGCAATTTCATCAATGACATCGTGGTGGTATCCCCCGATGCCGGAGGCGTTGAGCGCGCCCGGGCCTTTGCCAAGCGCCTGCGGGCCGCCCTGGCCATTGTGGACAAACGACGCACCGCCCCTAACGAGGCCAAAGCCATGGCCGTTATCGGCGATGTGAAAGGCAAAACCGCCATCATCCTGGACGATATGGTGGATACGGCTGGGACGCTGACGGAAGCTGCGGGCGTCCTGCTGGAGAAGGGTGCCGTGGAGGTGCATGCCTGTTGCGCCCATGCGGTTTTATCCGGGCCTGCCATTGAACGCATCCAAGCATCAGGGATTAAGACCTTGGTGGTCACTGACACGATCCCCATTTCACCCATTGCGGCGGCTTGCGAGAAAATCAAGGTACTATCCATCGCCGAATTGATAGGGGAAGCCATCATCCGCAGCTACCGGGGCGATTCGGTGACATCCCTGTTCGTTTAATATTTTGGTGCCTAAGGAGGAATTTTCTTTGAATACCATCGAACTTCAAGTCAAAACCCGGAAATCCAAGGGGAACAGTCCGGCTCGGGCGTTGCGCCGCGGCGGTCAAATGCCAGCGGTTCTGTATGGCCCCAAAACACCACCCAGCATGATAGCCCTTCAAACACGGGATCTGGAACTTATTCTTAATAAAGGTGGGTTGGGTCGTTCGGTGATCAGCCTGTTTGTGGATGGAGGCCAAGCCGCCAAACCAGTCATGATCAAGGAGCTTCAGATTGATCCGGTCACCAAGGATCTGCTGCATGTGGATTTCTATGAAGTCTCCATGGATCGCAAGATCCGGGTCAAGATTCCGGTTGTAGTGACCGGCAGGCCCGTGGGCGTGGAAAACGGCGGCGTGCTGCAGATGGTTCGTCGGGATGTGGAGGTCTTCTGTCTGCCCAACGAGATCCCCAATGCCATCACCGTTGACGTCACCAACTTGGACATCGGCCAGGCCTTCCACGTCGAAGACATCAAAATCGAGGGCAACATCGAGATCCCCCATGAGGTGAACTTCACCATTCTGACGATTTCCGCGGCCAAGCGCGAAGCGGAAGTAGTGGCTGAGGGTGAAGAGGGTGAAGCCGGTGATGCGGCTGCGGCGGCTGAAACTGAGAAGGCTGAGGAAGAATAGCAGCCACCCGAGGGAGCTGTCGTGACCCATGCCTGAACAGGGGACCTTTTTGATCGCCGGTTTGGGCAACCCTGGACCCGAGTATGCCCGCACGCGGCACAATGCCGGCTTCATGGTGATCGATGCCTTGGCGCAGATTCACCGGATTGAGTTGCAACGGCGTAAATTTGATGTGGTGTACGGCAGGGGCGAGATCCGCGATCGGGAAGTTATCCTGGCAAAACCCCAGGCGTTCATGAACCGCAGCGGCCCGCCCCTGCAACAACTGGCCAATTTTTTTAAGGTTCAAACCGAAGCAATGGTCGTGGTCCATGATGACATCGACCTGGCGTTTACAAGATTAAAAATCAAGGAGAAAGGGGGCGATGGCGGACACAAAGGCATAAGATCGATCATCGGCGCTTTCGGAGGAGGAGATTTCGTCCGGGTGCGTCTGGGAATCGGGCGCTCCGGTGACGGCCGCAATGTAGTGGATCATGTGCTCAGTACTTTTAGTAAGGATGAAACCGCGGTAATGAAAGAGTTCCTCCAACGGTCTTGCGACGCGATCGTGACGATTTTAGAAGTAGGTAGCAAAGAAGCCATGAACCGATTTAATCAACAGTTGAGCAATCAAATGGAGGAGTAAATGGAACTTACGAGCAACATTCCGTTGATGTGTACTCTGGTCGGCGCAGTGGGCGTTATCTTCGCCATCATTCTGGCCGCCATCGTCAAAGGCTCACCGGCCGGCGACGACAAAATGAAGAAGATCGCCAGCGCCATTCAGGAAGGCGCCATTGCCTATCTGAATCGCCAGATGAAAAGCATGGGCATCGCCGGTATCATCATTTTTGCCTTGATTATTTTCACCCTGGGTCCCAAAACCGCATTGGGTTTCCTCGTGGGCGCAATCGCCTCGTTCCTGGCCGGCTACATCGGCATGCGCGTTTCGGTTATCGCCAATGTGCGTACGGCCGAGGCTGCCAAGAAGGGCATGGCCGCAGGTCTGGGCATGGCCTTTAAAGGCGGCTCAGTGACCGGCATGATGGTTGCGGGCCTGGCTCTGACCTCCGTGGCCGGCTACTACACCATCCTGCTCAAGATGGGCGTTCCTTCCAAGGAAGCTGTTATCTGTCTGGTAGCCCTGGGCTTTGGCGGCAGCTTGATCTCCATCTTCGCCCGGTTGGGCGGCGGTATCTTCACCAAGGGCGCGGACGTGGGCGCTGACCTGGTGGGCAAAGTCGAAGCCGGCATTCCCGAAGACGATCCCCGCAATCCGGCCGTTATCGCTGACAACGTGGGCGACAACGTCGGTGATTGCGCCGGTATGGCCGCTGACCTGTTTGAGACCTACGCTGTTACCGCGGTGGCCGCCATGTTGATCGGCAGTCTGCTCTTCCCCGAAAAAATCATGGCCACCGAGTTCCCCCTAATTCTGGGCGCGATCTCCATTGTTGCCTCCATCATCGCTATCTTCTTCGTGCGTTTGGGCAGCAGCGGCTACATCATGGGCGCTCTGTACAAAGGTATGTTCGGCGCTGCCATTATCGCCGGCGTCGTCTTCTACTTTGCCTGCACCAAATACATGGTCGGTTTGGATAAAATCTCGGCCATGCAAGTCTATTATTGCACCTTGATCGGCCTTGTGCTGACCGTGGTCATCGTCATCATCACCGAGTTTTACACTGGTAAATATGCGCCGGTGCGCGGCATTGCCGAAGCCTCCACCACGGGCCACGGCACCAACATCATCGCCGGTTTGGCCGTCTCCATGCAAGCCACGGCCGCTCCGGTTATTGCGATCTGTATCGCTATTTTACTGGCCTACCATTTTGGCAACCTTTATGGCATTGCCATGGCCGCCATGTCCATGCTCTCCATGACCGGTATGGTTATCGCCATCGACGCTTACGGCCCCATCACCGATAATGCCGGCGGTATCGCTGAAATGGCTGAGATGGACAAGAGCGTGCGCGACGTCACCGATCCCCTGGATGCAGTCGGCAATACCACCAAAGCCGTTACCAAAGGTTATGCCATCGGCTCCGCCGGTTTGGCTGCCCTGGTGCTGTTTGCTGCTTACGTGGAGGAGTTCCATCTGCAGGGCTCAGCCACCAAAGCCATCAAGTTCGACCTTTCTGACGTCAAAGTGGTAATTGGTCTGTTTATTGGCGGCTTGCTGCCCTATCTGTTCGCCTCCATTGCCATGAAGGCGGTCGGCAAGGCCGGCGGCGCAGTAGTTGAAGAAGTTCGTCGTCAGTTCCGCGACATCCCCGGCATCATGGAAGGCACTGGCAAACCCGATTACGGCGCCTGCGTTGATATCGTCACCAAGTTCGCACTCAAAGAGATGATGATTCCCGCGCTGCTGCCCGTCGTTGCCCCCATCATCGTTGGCTTCCTCCTTGGCCCCATCGCCCTGGGCGGATTGCTCATCGGCTCCATTGTGACCGGTCTGTTCGTGGCCATTTCCATGACCACCGGCGGCGCTGCTTGGGACAATGCCAAGAAATACATTGAAGACGGCCATCTGGGCGGCAAGGGCAGCGATGCCCACAAAGCCGCGGTTACCGGCGACACTGTCGGCGACCCGTACAAAGATACCGCCGGCCCGGCTGTTAACCCCATGATCAAGATCCTCAACGTCGTGGCTCTGCTTTTGGTTCCGATGTTGATCAAGATGCTGTAATGGGTTTGACCGTTTCCATTTGACCCATTCGGTCTGAAAACACTAAGGATCGGCCCCGACGGGCCGATCCTTTTTTGTTGCAACTTCAGTAGGGCGATGTTATATTCGGCACCTAATTTTAGGCGTTTATAGCGTTTTTAACAGCTTATCGCGGAACCTCTATGACAAAATCCACCGAAGAAAAGTCTGCTCCCCAGAAATCCAAATCAGGGCGATTCAAAGTTGGTGACTTGGCCGTCTATCCAGCTCACGGCGTTGGCCGCATCGACGCCATTGAATCCAGAGTGGTGAACGGGGAGAAACATGACTTCTACATCATGAAGATCATTGAAAATAACATGGTCATCATGATTCCCACATCCAACGTCGAGTCGGTGGGATTGCGCGATGTGATTCCAGAAAAAGAGATTCCCAAAATTATGGATGTCATGCGCGCCAAGCGCGATATGGCCATCGATAACCAAACCTGGAACCGGCGCTATCGTGAGTATATGGACAAGATCAAGACCGGCTCCCTTTACGAGGTGGCCGAAGTATTTCGGGATCTCTCTCTGCTCAAACACACCAAGGATTTGTCCTTTGGTGAGCGCAAACTATACGATACCGCCTACACTCTCTTGATCAAAGAGCTCTCCATGGCCCGCAAGACCGACGAGAAGACGGTCATGGCCGAAATCGAAGCGCTGTTTGTGATCCCCGAGACCGAAGAGAAAGAATAGATCCCCGGTTTAATCATGACCGCCACTCCAGGCGAAATCCATTTGGTCGTTGCTCCGCTGGATGCGGGGCTGCGATTAGATGCTTTCTTAGCGTTGCGCTGGCCTGGATGCTCCCGCTCCCAGGCTGCCGAGTGGATTCGGCAAGACATTATCCGAGTTGACGGTTATCCCCGAAAACCGAGCCATCATGTTCATCCAGGCGAAATAGTTACCGGTATTTTGCCTGCGCCGATGGACGCTCAGTTAACCCCTGAAGTCATTCCCCTTACCATTTTATACGAAGATCGAGATCTGATTGTTGTGAACAAGCCCCCCGGCTTGGTCGTCCATCCAGCAGCGGGACACGCTTGTGGCACTTTGGTCAATGGCTTGCTGCACCATTGCCCGGATCTGGTGGGCATTGGGGGTGAACGGCGGCCGGGCATCGTCCATCGCCTGGATAAGGACACCTCCGGGGTTATGGTGGTGGCTAAGAATAATCAGGCTCACCAAGGATTATCCCAAAGTTTTAAGGACCGTCGAATTCAAAAAATCTACCTGGCTATTGTGATGGGCTGCCCCGATCAGGCTGGCGGCACTATTGATTTGCCTGTCGGCCGCCACCCAATGGACCGCAAGAAGATGTCCGTGAACAGTCCTCGCGGGCGCATTGCGGTCACAAATTGGCAGGTGCGGGAGCAGTTCCCTGGTGCCGCGCTGTTGGCGCTGGAGCTCAAGACCGGCCGCACTCATCAGATTCGCGTCCACTGCCAATCCATGGGCCACCCTATCGTCGGTGATCCGATATATGGTTCCAAAAGGGGACTGCAGCATTTGGACCGGGCCCATTCAGAAGTTTACGCGGTTCTTAAGCAAGCCCAGCGGCAAATGTTGCATGCGGCCCGGTTGGGATTTGTCCATCCGGTTAGTGGGCAATTTATGACTTTTGAAGCGGCGTTGCCGCAAGACATGGCTTTGCTCATAGAGGCCTTGAGAGGGCTGGGTGGGGTTTCTTGCGAGCATAGATAGCTTTCGATCTGAGAGCTTATTCTTCTCTTCTCGGGGATTTTTAAATGACTAAGAATCCAGCTTAAGTAGAATATTCGCCCATCGATTTCATCGTGTTGACATTTAACGAATGATCATTTAATTTAGAATCATGCGCACCAAAGACGACGAGAAGCAGGAGGCCTTGTTCGAGGCTACGGTCAAGGTGGTCAACCGCATGGGGTTTGCCTCCAGTTCGGTCTCCAAAATCGCCAAGGAGGCTGGGGTCTCGCCGGCCACACTTTACACCTATCATAAGAACAAGGAAGATCTACTGATCTCCACCTACCTGAATATCAAACGCAAACTCACCGATATTGCCTTTGAAGGCATCGACGATTCCAATCCGTTGTGGGATAACTTCAGGCGGATATGGTTCAACCTTTTCCGGTTCACGGTGAAGCATACCGACTATTTTCAGTTCTCAGAGCAATTCGCCAACTCCCCCATTTACGATCAGGTCAATCAGAAGGAGATTGACCGCATGTTTCGGCCCATGGGGCGACTCATTCAATACGGGATTCAGCAGAAGATCATCAAGGACATGGATGTGGACATGATCAGCGCTTTTGTGTTTTATCCGGTAATTATTCTGTCCAACCCTCGCTTGTGCAAGAATTTCAGTGTGACCGATGAACAGGTGGAGCAATCCTTCAAAATGGCTTGGGATGCAATTAAGCTGTAAACAGCCTTTTTTTGGGTCTGTTTGGTAAATGAATATTCGGTTATTTTAGCCGAAACCAGCAAGAAAGGAGAATGAAGATGGCAACCCCTGAAATCAAGATTTACGACATTATGGCCTGCAATGTGTATTGGGATTTCGAGGCTTCGGCCATGC
Organism: Deltaproteobacteria bacterium; assembly: GCA_021824175.1. GTDB lineage: Bacteria > Desulfobacterota > Desulfobacteria > Desulfobacterales > Desulfosarcinaceae > Desulfatitalea. The sequence continues at coordinate 4,010 of JAKALP010000019.1, read as the reverse complement.
CCAAGGAGACCCACAAGATGCTCGTAGCCCTTTACCCGACACCGGGGGTCAAGGCGCCGGATATGATTGAGAGCATTCGTGCTTATGGACCCAACGGCTATGAAGTATTCTTCAAGAATCAGAAATTCGACAATAAGGTTTTAAACGGCTGGTTCTACACTCCCGAAATCCAGAACTATTGGTACATGGTGAATCTGCCCACCGGTTTTTTGAAAGAAGGCGAATACACCATAGAAGTCACCTGCAAAGACGGCCGCGTGGATAAGAAATCGCGCCTGCAGAAGAATAAGCCTTCGGACATTGCCGTGGAAGCCTATTTGAAGAATCATAAGAAGATCTTCGACTCCTTTGCGCCCTCCAAGGCCAAGCCGTTGCCTAAGAATTCCGGTCTGAAGGATATTAAGCTGAGTTGGGCTACTTTAAAGGATGTCGCCAATGTGGATGCTTTTTATGTGACCCGCCTGGCCGAGGCATCTACTTCAAGGGAGTTTGACGGCAATAATTTAACCCATTTCGACAATATCTATTTTCAACGATTGAAGAACAACGATCCCAAGGCCGGCCAAAACCGTAATTCGGTAGTAATTTCCAAAGAGCTCAAGCCCAATACCGATTATGGTTACTTTGTGGAGATTACCGACGCCAATGTGGGCGGTGAAGCCAATATCTGCATTTTTCAACAACACCAGTTCTTCAAGACGCCTTAACTGCTTTTAGATTTTTGAGTTCTTAGATCGGAACCGCCGGTGTTCAATCACCGGCGGTTTGTTTTTTTCTCTTCTGGAGACAGCCGCACAGGCTTTGGGTTTCAATGGGTTGTTCTCTCAGCTCATCTTGAGGGAAGAAGTGTCGCGTTGTGCAAGAATTGGGCAATTAATTGCCCAGTTTGTAGATATATTGCCGCATATCCGTCAATCGCGCGGAATTTAATCTCTAAATTGCATAATGGGCAATTATTGGGGCATATTTGCCTCATTCGGCTGGTCGTTGATCATTTTGATGAATTCAAGGTTTTATTTTAAATTGTGGTATTTTATTTATGATATCATGAAGTGGCAGGATTATTGGATCAGGTTTTGGCGTTCTCATTAGGCACATATTGCAATTTTTGCACAAATAGCACAATAGACTATGTTTGAACCCGGCTCTCACTTAACCAAACGGTGCTTGGTGTTTGGTTGCGGTAATCCGCTCTTCGGTGACGATGGCTTCGGTGCTCAGGTCATCGAACATCTTTTGACGAATTATGAAATACCCCGGCATGCAGCCTGCCTCGACATTGGCACAGCCATACGCGACCTGCTCTTTGACATTTTACTATCCCCCCAAAGACCAGAGCAGATAGTCATTGTGGATGCGATGAACTTGGCGGGCGGTGTGCCGGGGCAAATTTATGAAATCGACGTGGATCAAATCCAGGCGGAAAAGCTCAGTGACTTTTCCCTGCACCAATTTCCGACAACCAACATGCTCAAAGAGATCAAGGAGGGTACCAACATAGATGTCCGGGTCTTGGTGGTCCAGATCACCGAACTGCCCGACGAGGTCCGGCCGGGATTATCCCCGGTTGTGGCCGCCGCAGTGCCCGAGATGTGCCGGCGCATCATGGCGATCATCGACCAGACCCATTGACCGCAAACCCGTTCAAACTGGAGAAGCCCGATGATTGAGGTTCAAATCGGCCGATTGGCCCAGCAATTTGGCGTTCACCGCAACACCATCACCAATTGGATTAAAAGCGGCAAGCTCAAAGCCACGCCCACGGTAGGTAAACGCTATCTGATCGATGAGCAGGAGTTAAGCGGGTTCTGCAAGGCGGCCCGAATTCCAGCCAAAGTTCTCGACACCATTCTCTCTTCCGCTTCCACAGTCCCTTCCGATCCAGTGGATGAACCGATATCCCCTCAACCCTTAGCTGCACAAAACGAGGTGCGTATGTCAGCCAAGCCCATTGGTTCCGTCATGGTAGTCGGCGGCGGTATCGCCGGCATCCAGGCCAGTATTGATTTGGCCAACGCAGGGTATGCGGTCCATCTGGTGGAGCGCAGCGCCGGCATCGGCGGCGCCATGGCCCAGTTGGACAAGACCTATCCGACCAACGATTGCGCCATGTGAATTATTTGGGTTGGCAAGCTCTAAGCTGGCTTCCCTGGGGGTAAATGAAAAGAAATTTGAATATACACCCGAATTCCCCTGGGTATTGAGCGCTGCAACTCGCTAGTAGTAAGTTTGATCGGTAGTTATGTTATCTAACGTATAGGAAAGCACACCTAAACCGGTATCAATGTGGTGAAGTATATTGGTAAAAGCTGTGTCTGTAGCGATATCGATACGATAGAACAAACCTTCAGCGGGGCCATGCCAACTGAGGCTGACGCCTCCAGGTAAAACAACAGCCCCTTGCCCAGGTGAATCCAATGTTGGCGCCCCGAGTAGTACACTAAAAGATCTAATGTTTGATCCATTGCTGATATTGCCGTATCGGTCCATAGCAACGACTTGGCACCAGTAAGTTGTTCCTGCTGAGATGCCAGTCGGTGCCATAGCATTGCTCTGGATGATAAAACGTTGGTATGGCTGCATCCTTTCATTTTCAGATACTCGCAATTCGTAGCGAGACGCCTTCGGAATAGCGTTCCACTGACAGTTTACTGAAAGCTGGGGAGCATCGCCGCTTTGAGGCGAGATCAAATCAGGAACAAAATTTTCAGCCGTAATGCTCACCGCGGCCGTTCGCCCGGCAAGGATATTCACGGGATTGGAACTGCCGTAATAGACAATCTGGTCTTCCTGGTTTCTGGCTACAAACACCACAGTTGTGTTGTTGGTGGGGGGGATGTCGTTAATAGTTCCGTTGCCGACATCGCACTTTTCTCGCCATGGTGGGATCAGTTGGGTGTTGGCCGGGGGCGGCCCGTAAATCTGAACCTCCACGGTTGAAATCCCCGCGCAATTCATTCTCGCGGCTTTTGAAGAATAGCCGTTCTCTGATTGCCGGGATTCAGGCCACTGAATAGAGATGGCAACCGAACCCTTGCCGTTATCGCTGGCTTGACCGATATTCTCATGCTCACTTGCCGGCTTATCCCCGCAGCCAAGGGTCGCTATCGCAATGAACATTGAAAATAGAAGTAAAACCCGGAATCGTAAATGTCGTTGACTATGCATACGCTTCTCCATTCTCTAAGAAATGTCTGTAGGCGGTTGGCGCAAGGTGCAACCGTCTCTGCGATTTGATCACTGCTTTTTGTGTAGTTTTGAAGGGGTGCGCCTATAAGTGCATGACCGGATCCCAATTTCTACGTTGGGGCAAAATTTTAATCCTCGAAATACTACGTGTACTCCTGCGGTTAAAATTTTGCCTCCGCCTTGAACTTGGAAAAATATGGGCTTTTCGTTCAAGCACTATTTGAAGGCAGGTGCGCTTCCAATATCGGGATCTGTTTCAGAAGCCTGGAAGCTGATCAAAACCGGTGCTGCGTATCACAGAAATTGTGTCGATGTAAAAATATTAACCTTTGGTCTTGAAAAAGGGCCTATTCGGTTGTAACAGAGGGCTTGCAATTATTTTGGGATTCTCCCGAGATTCCCGACCTGCCCGGCGGCTGTGCGCCGTTGTTTAATAGGCTGACCCTCCCGCAATTATTGATAAGGCCCGCAAAAGGGCTGGTGGCAATCATTAAGCATTGGCTTGCGGGCGCATGCCCGCGTGGGCTGCTTGAATCCTGAATCATATGGGGCCGGACATGGGTATGGTGATCACAATCAATATGGTTAAATTAGCGGAAATCCCCCTAAATCCCCCTTTGCAAAAGGGGGACTTCCTGCTGTGCCGGCTTCGGGTTTGGTAACATATTGTGGCGTTCGAGGGGGAGCGCCCCCCTTTATCCCCAGTGTACAGACCGGGGTCAAGGGTTACAACTGTTCAAGGACATAGGTAACACTTTATTAGTGACTGTTTTATGATTACGAATATCCAAATAAGCAATGATCTGATTGCAGAACACAAC
>JAKALP010000018.1 GCA_021824175.1 Deltaproteobacteria bacterium | reverse complement strand
GCCGTCTTAGGGGTGACATTTGCTCTTCTCCTTGGGTTATGGCTCTTTCTTCGGGGTGTGTGTCATGAAAAATATAGTACTAACTAACCGAAGTAATTGCAAGAATAATGTTTACGAAGTCAAATTAAGCTGCGGCCCTCTGGCGATGTAAATCCTTACTATCTTCTAAGCTTCATAAATTTCAGTGACTTTCGGAAAGAAGCGGATCGACTTTCAACGGGAACTACACGGACACGAATTAGTCTTTCAACTCTGAAGAAAATTGGACTCCCAAAGCCGCCTATTGAAATTCAGGATCGCATAGCTCTATTCCTTAAGAATACCGACGAAGCCATCGAAAAAACCGAAGCCCTCATCCACAAATACCAGCAAATCAAGGCCGGGTTAATGCACGAACTGTTTACCCGTGGCCTCACCGCTGACGGCAAACTCCGCCCACCCAGAGAACAAGCCCCGGAGCTGTATCAGGAAACCCCCATCGGGTGGATTCCGAAGAGATGGGAGGCTAAAAAATTAGGAGAACTCGTCCACTTTCAGAGAGGACACGATATTGTCGAATCAGAGTTCATTGAAGGGAACTTTCCGGTCGTCTCTTCTGGTGGGGTAATAGGTTATCATAATGCTTTCACAACCAAAGCACCTAACGTTGTTGTTGGAAGAAAAGGCACCATAGGAAAAGTGCATTATTTGAATGTGGATTTTTGGGCGCATGATACAAGTTTGTATGCGACGGATTTTTTTAATGGTGAACCCCTTTTCGTTTTCTATCTTTGTGTTTGGTTAAATTTGGGTAGATTCGGAACAAAAAGCGGTTCACCTTCATTAAACCGCAATGATATTCACCCATTAGATATCGCTTGTCCACAACATGATGAACAGAAGTTGATAAGCTCGCGACTTGTTTCTATTGAGAGACAAATTAAAGCATTAGATGAAGACTTGGGAAAGTTATCCAAACTAAAATCCGGCCTAATGCACGACCTCCTAACCGGCAAAGTCCAGGTCACCATAAACCCGGCGGAAACGACCCGTGGGTGACGAATACGCATTGGCAATAATGGGGGGTGGGCCGGATGTAGTTTAAGATCCCTCCAAAATGTAAACCCAGGGTTTACAAATTCGCCTATCTGGTTATGCAGTTCGCTCCAGTGCGTTCGATTCAAGAGCGATTATACCCGCCGTAGGGTGCATTCCATGCGTCATTTTTAGATTAGGTTGCACCAAATGGTATGTAAAAACTACCAACTGGAGCCAACTGCATAACCAGATTCGCCTATTTGCAGTGATTATTCATGCAAATCGATCTTTCGCCAAACTCAGGACTTGCCATTATTTAAATATTTGCTTAAAAGTAAACCATGGGTTTACAAAACGGCATAGGATTAAACCAATTGACCCACCTGCTGCCCGAGGGCGTGGCCGCGCCCAGCGGTTGGTTGGCGGCTAACGGCTACTCCCGGCAATTGGTGCGTAAGTATGTGCTCGGCGGCTGGCTGACCCCGTTGGGTCATGGGGCATATGCCCGCACGGGTCAGCCCGTGGGCTGGGAGGGGGTGCTGCTGGGCTTGCAGCGGTTGGGCACTATGCCATGTCACGTGGGCGGGCTCACGGCCCTGAACCGGCAGGGGGCGGCCCATTTCCTGCCCTTGGGCGGCGAGCAGCGCATCCAGGTGATGAGCGCCCGCAAACCGCCCGCATGGGTCTGGTCCGTGAACCTGGCCCCAACCCTGGTCTTCGACACCCGGCGCCTGTTCGACGATCAAGTGATGGCAACGGCCGTGGTGCCGCTGGCCACCGGCATTCGGGATTGGACCTTATCCATGGCCGGCGCGGAAATGGCCATCATGGAGATGCTCAACGATGTCAACGACCGGCAGAGCTTTCAGCATGCGGCCCAGGTGTTCGAAGGGTTGACCGTGCTGCGGCCCGGCGTGATCAACGCGTTATTAGCCGCTTGCCGCAATATCAAGGTCAAGCGCCTGTTCCTTTTTTTGGCCGCCCATTTCGGCTTCCCCTGGGCCAAACGGCTGGAGACCGCCGGCCTGGACATAGGCAGCGGCAACCGCCAGATCGTCAAAGGCGGGCGGCTGGATAAACAATTTTTGATCACCGTGCCGGAGGATTTTGGTGCTGAGTCGCTCTAATCCATACTTCCAACAGGTGGAACTGTTGCTATCCCTGATGCCCCTGGTGGGTCGGGAGATCTGCTTTGCCCTCAAGGGCGGCTCGGCCATCAATTTATTTGTGCGCGATCTGCCCCGGTTGTCTGTGGATCTGGATCTGACCTTTTTGCCGGTCCAGGAGCGTGCCCAAAGTCTGGCGGAAATCGATGCGGCCTTGGCGCGTATAGCCTTGGAAATTGCCAGGACCTTGGCAGGCGTCGAGATTCAACATGGTGCCGGTCGGCCGGGGGAGCGCACCAAACTGCTGGTGAAACGGGGCGGTGTGGGCGTGAAGGTGGAGACATCACCGGTATTGCGCGGGGCCGTGGGACCACCGGCCATAGGCGGCGTGTGCCCGACCATTGAGGCGCAATTCGGGTATGTGGAGCTGCCGTTGCTCCATCTGCACGATTTGTATGCCGGCAAGCTGTGCGCGGCCCTGGATCGGCAGCATCCCCGGGATCTGTTCGATGTGAAATTGCTTTTGGAAAACGAGGGCGTGACGGACGACTTGATGCAAGTATTTATCGTCTACCTGATCAGCGGCAATCGCCCGCTGGCCGAGATGCTTGCGCCCCAATTCCAGCCCCTGGAAACGGTTTTTGAGACGCAGTTCAGAGGGATGACCATGCAGCCCGTAAGTGTTGCGGCGCTGGAAGAGACCCGGCGCGCCCTGGTGCAATTGATCCAGGAGCGGTTGACCGAAGCCCAGCGACGATTTCTGCTTTCTTTCAAGCAGGGTGAGCCGGAATGGTCATTGCTGCCGTTGCCCGGCGCGTCGCAATTGCCTGCGGTGCAGTGGAAGCTGGTCAACATCGGGCGCATGAGCAAGGCGAAACATGCCGTGGCAGTGGAGAAATTGAAGCAGGTATTATATGGATAGGGTCCATGTCTGAATACACCGAAGTCGAACAGCCCTTTCTACAGCAGCTTGCAGCGTTGGGCTGGACCATCATCGATCAGGGCCGGGAGATCCCCCAGGACCCCAGCCGGAGCCTGCGCCAAAGCTTTCGGCAGTGGATTCTGCCCGAGGTGTTTGCCAAAGCGGTTTCGGCCATCAACACTACGGCGGCCGGTGAGCCGTGGCTGACGGAAAAGCAGCTTCACGACCTGTACGATCAGATCCTGCGCCAGCCCAACCGCACCCTGCTGGAGGCCAACGAGGCCATCCAAAAACTGCTGTTCAAGGCCCAGGTGGATTGCAACGAGATTAACGGTGAGCAGGACCCGGTGGTCAAACTGATCGATTTTGCCGAACCGGAGAAGAACCAGTTCCACGCCATCAACCAGTTTCGCATCGATACGCCGGGGTGCGTGAAGCAGTTCATCATCCCGGACATCGTCCTTTTCGTGAACGGCATTCCCCTGGCCGTGGTGGAGTGCAAAAAGGGCGGCCCCACCTGCGCCAACCCCATGCACGAGGCCTTCGAGCAGTTGCAGCGCTATATGAACCGCCGGGCCGCCACCCAGCAGCAAGGGTTGCGCGAGGGCGAGCCGCGCCTGTTCCACACGGCCCTGTTGCTGATCCGCACCAGCGGGCTGCATGCGGACTTCGGCACCATCACCTCGGGCATCGAGCACTTCTTCCCCTGGAAGACCCTATGGCCCCAAAAGGATGAACCGGCCGACAAGACGACCAAGGGCCTGAACCCCCAGCAGCAACTCATCAACGGCATGTTGAACAAGACGAACCTGCTGCAGATTTTGCGGACCTGTTCGGTCTTCATGGATACGGACAGCGGGGCTCGTATCAAGGTGGTGTGCCGCTATCAGCAGTTCCGGGCGGCGGGGAGGATCTGCGACCGTTTGCGCCACAGCCAAACCCAGGCCCAAAAGAGCGGCGTGGTGTGGCACACCCAGGGATCGGGCAAGTCCCTGACCATGGTCTTTACGGCGCGCATGATGCGGGCTTCCAAGGATTTGAGCGATTATAAGATCGTGCTGGTCAATGACCGCATCGATCTGGAAGAGCAGTTGAGCAAGACCGCCACCCTGATCGGCGGGCGGGTCAATATGATCGAGAACACCAGCGCCCTGCGCCGGCAGCTTTCGCCGGACAGCTCCGATATCAACATGGTGATGGTCCATAAATTTCAGCAGCGCGAAGAGGCGTTGAGCCTGAAGGTGGCCGAGGCCTTGGGCACCTATCAGGCCATGCCGTCAGGCAAGTCTTTCGGCGTGGTCAATGCTTCCGAGCGCATTCTGCTGATGATCGACGAGGCCCACCGCACCCAGGGCTCCGATCTGGGGGATAATATCTTCGAGGCCTTTCCCAATGCGGTGCGCATCGCCTTTACCGGCACGCCGCTGATTACCGAGCGCCATGGGGAGAAAAAGACCTATAAACGCTTCGGCCAGTATATCGACACCTACCGGTTGATGGATGCGGTCAATGACGGCGCCACGTTGCAGATTCTCTACGAGGGCAAAACCGCCGATGCGGCCTTGAACGACAAGCACGGGTTCGAGACCGCCTTTGAGGATCTGTTCAAGGATCGCAGCGAAGAAGAGTTGCTGGCCATCAAGAAGAAGTACGGCGCGACCGGCGATATTCTAGAAGCCGAAGCGCGTATTGCGTCCATTGCAGCGGACATGGTGGATCACTACATCAGCCATATTTTGCCCAACGGCTTCAAGGCCCAGGTGGTGTGCCACTCCAAGCTGGCGGCGGTACGATATCAAACCGCCATCCGGGAGGCGTTGCAGGCGCGGCTGGCCAGGGAGAAGACGGCGACCCAACCGGATCTTGACCTGATTAAGCGGCTGGCCTTTTTAAAGGCCGTGGTGGTGATATCCGGCGACGGCACCAACGAGGCGGCCTATATCACCGAGGCGCGCAAGGAGGCCAGGGCGTGGTGCGCGGTGGAGAATTTCTGCAAGCCCTTTGATCTGGACGATCCCGATAAGACCGAGACGGGCATTGCTTTTCTGATTGTCTGCGACATGCTGCTCACCGGGTTTGACGCGCCCGTCGAGCAGGTGATGTACATCGACAAAAAGATCAAGGAGCATGCCCTGCTGCAGGCCATTGCCCGGACCAACCGCGTCAGCAAGGGCAAAAAGCGCGGTTATGTGGTGGATTACATCGGCCTGGCCAATCATCTCACCGAGGCGTTGACCCTGTACGCGGCCACCGATGAGCAGCAGGAGCTGGCCGATGGTCTGAAAAGTATCACTTCCGAAATGCCTTTGCTGGAACAGCGCTATCTGCGGTTGCTGCAACTGTTCGCTTTGCATAAAGTGAAGCATGTGGAAGCATTCGTGCAGGGCAGGTTACCCGATGTGGCGGCCGATGCGGCCGCGGTGCATGCGGCGGTGACCCTGCTCAAGGATGAAAAGATCCGGGCCGATTTCGATGTCTATCTGAAAAAGTTCTTGATGAGCATGGATATCATTTTGCCCCACCAGGCGGCGCACCCCTACCGGGCGCCGGCCAAGCGGTTCAGCTATATTTTGCGGGTGGCCAAGGAGCGGTATAAGGATACCAGCCTGGACCTGGGGGATGCGGGACAGAAGGTCAAGGCGCTGATCAACGAACATCTGATCAGCCTGGGCATCAACCCCAAGGTGCCGCCGGTGGAGCTGCTGGCCGATGACTTCATTGAAAAACTCAATCAGCACGCGGGCGGCAATTTTGAAGCCAAGGCCAGCGAGATGGAGCATGCCATCCGCAAACACTGTACGGTGCACCATGATGAAGACCCGGCGTTTTATAAAAGGCTGTCCGAAAAGGTGGAGAAGTTGATCGAGCAGTACAAAGGTCAGTGGGATGTGCTGGCCAGGGAGCTGGAAAAGCTGCGCGCCGAGGCCATTGTGGGGCGCGAAGCCGGCGAAGAGGGCATGAGCAAGGAGGCCACCACTTTTTATGCCCATATCGCCAATGAGGCCTTTGCCGATGGCAAGGTGCCTGCTGATGCCAAGGTCAAGATGAAAATGTTGATGGAAACTATTGTCGATACCTTGCAGGAGAGCATCGGCAGCATCGATTATTGGGCCAATGCCGACAAGCAGAAGAAGACCCGCAGCGATATTAAAACGGCCTTGATGCTGACCGGCATCGATGAGCTCAAACAGAATCGCGAACGGGTGGCGGTGGAAATCATGAAGCTGGCCAAAAACCGCCATGATGAATTGCTCAAGGGTAGTAAAGCATGAATGCACGACGTGTAAAAGATATCGATTATCAGTTGTTGCCGGGCGCAGACCGCAAGACCACGGATATCGTCATCGAGCGCAACGGCATTGTCACGGTGCGACCGCCCAAGGGGTTTACCCCGGAACAGGTGGATGCGGTGGTGGAGAGCAAACGCATGTGGATCTATCGCAATTTGGCCGAATGGCGGGACTTGAACGCCACGGCGGTGGTGCGCGAATGGGTCAACGGCGAAAGCTTTCTTTACCTGGGGCGCTCCTATCGTTTGGCGCTGGTGGACGAGCAGGATGATGATTTGCTGCTGAAAGAGGGGCGTTTCTGCCTGAAGCGTGCGTTGATCGAGCAGGGAGGCGAGACGGCCGCCAAGCGGGCCTTTGAAGCTTTTTACTGTGAAAAGGGCGAAAAACGCATCCGGGAGCGGGTGGCCTATTATGCCCCCAAGGTCGGGGTTCGTCCTTCGGGCACGGTCGTCAAAGAGTTGGGGTATCGCTGGGCGAGCTGTACCCAAAATGGCGCCCTTTCCTTTCATTGGAAGTGCATGATGGCGCCGCCCAAAATCATTGATTACATGGTGGTCCATGAGCTGTGCCACCTGCGTCAGCGCAACCATACCGATGCCTTTTGGAACGAGGTGGATAAGGTGCTGCCCGATTACCGGGAGCGTAAGATGTGGCTGCGGAAACATGGGGCGGGATTGGATTTGTAATCGACCACCAACTGTTCTGGTAGCAAAAATTGATTGCTTTTACCTGGATTATGATCATTTCGGTGGGCTACAGGCTTAAAAGCCTTGTCACTGCCATTTTTCACATCTGGGCCACTCAGCCAAGCTGAATAAAAACTGAATATCTCTCTGGTCGGTCCAAGCCGTTAAGCGATATTGACCAAAAGACCATGAAATTCCGTCTTGATATGAGGGAATTTCATGGTGCTTCTTATCCGTGATCAGCCCCGCCCCACCCTTTTTGGAACCTGTCGACTGTTTTCGGGCTCTAAGCATCATCTTGGGTCCCCTTGAGGCCCGGCAAATTTTCGATTCTATTTAGCCAGCAATTTCAGAACTATCCTGATTTCTTGACAAAATCAAAAAGCGCGAGTACGTTTAACCGTAAATGAAGATACTGATCCAGCACGGTGTAAGGGAATTGCGCAGCTTGAATCATCCAAGAGGGGTCGTATGACCAAAGCCAGAATCCATGTTCCCAAAGAGCGCATTGCCGAATTTTGCCGCAAAAACCGAATTCAAAGCCTGTCTCTGTTCGGCTCGGCATTGCGGGATGACTTTGGCGCGGACAGTGATGTCGACGTGCTCGTAGAGTTCAAGCCTGGGGCCCGGATTGGCTTGATCCAGTTCACACGCCTTGAGCTCGAATTAAGCGATATCTTTGGTCGAAAAGTTGACTTGAACACCCCTGGTTTTTTGAACAAGCATTTCAGGGATAAGATTCTGGCTGAAAAGGAAGTTCAACATGTCGAAGCATGACGACTGGGTCTCTCTTCAACAAATGTTGGATCATGCCCGGGAAGCGGTCGACCTCCGGCAAAAGATCGGAAGATCTCAACAAAGAAAGACTGCTTGAACTTGCCTTGGTCAGGCTTGTGGAAATTATTGGCGAAGCGGCCGGGCGCGTGAGCAAAACGACCCAATCTCAATACCCCGAGATACCCTGGCGTGAAATAATCAGTATGCGAAACAGACTGATTCACGGGTATGACAGCTTTGATTTGGATGTTCTTTGGAACACGGTCGCATTGGACCTGCCTCCTTTAATCTCCCACCTGGAAAAGATTCTCAAGCCATAATTATATTTGACTATACGTATCTGAATCGTTACTAAATCGGGCTTTAAACCAGCTCCGGCAATAGACACGCAGACCGGGGGCGAGGAGTTTGCGATGACCGTCAAATTGGATTTTACAAAGCTGGATGGCCTGTTGCCGGCGGTGGTGCAGGATTTTCAGACCAACGAGGTGCTGATGGTGGCCTTCATGAACCAGGAGGCTTGGGAGGCCACGCTGAAAACCGGCAAGGCCATCTTCTGGAGTCGCAGCCGCCGGGAGCTGTGGGTCAAGGGGTTGACCTCGGGCAATGTGCAGTTGGTCAAGGAGATTCGCATCGATTGCGATGACGATACTGTGGTGCTCAAGGTCGAGCAGGTGGGCGGCGCGGCGTGCCATACCGGGCATCGGAGCTGTTTTTACAAGCGTCTGGACAAGAATCAGCATATCGAGGTGGTCGGCCAACCGGTGTTCGACCCCAAGGAGGTTTATAAGAAATGAGTTTACCGTTGAAGTTGGGCATTCCCAAGGGCAGTCTGCAAAACGCCACCATCGCGCTGTTCAAGCGCTCGGGCTGGGCCATCGATGTCAATGGCCGCAGCTATTTTCCGGAAATCGACGATGATGAGATCGAGTGCGCCATCTGCCGGGCCCAGGAGATGTCGCGCTATGTGGAAAGCGGCACCATGGACGCGGGCTTGACCGGCAAGGATTGGATCGCCGAAAACCAGTCCGATGTGCATGTGGTGTGCGATCTGGTCTACTCCAAGGTCAGCTCGCGGCCCGCGCGTTGGGTGCTGGCCGTGCCGCGCGATTCGGAAATTACTTCTCTGGAAGGGTTGAAGGGCAAGAAGATCGCCACCGAGCTGGTGGGCTTCACCAAGCGCTTTTTTGCCGAGCGCAAGATCGATGTGTCCGTGGAGTTCTCCTGGGGCGCCACCGAGGCCAAGGTGGTTTCGGGCCTGGCCGATGCCATCGTGGAAGTAACCGAGACCGGCTCTACGATCAAGGCCCATGGATTAAAAATTTTGATGGATCTGATGCTGACCAACACCCAGCTCATTGCCAATCATGCGGCCTGGAAAGATCCGGCCAAGCGCCAGAAGATCGAGCAGATCGCTTTACTGCTGCAAGGAGCATTGCGGGGTGAAAAGCTGGTGGGCCTGAAGATGAATGTGGCCAAGGAGAAATTGGAAGGGGTAGTCAAATTGCTGCCCAGCCTCAATGCGCCCACGGTGTCGCCTCTGTATCAGTCCGCGTGGTTTGCGGTGGAGAGCGTGGTGGACACCCATGTGGTGCGCGAACTGATTCCCAAGCTGTTGCGCGCCGGGGCCGAGGGGATTATTGAGTATCCCTTGAATAAAGTCGTGTAAACGTTGATTGGTTGATTCGTTTATTCGTTGAACGGTTGAGATGAGAAGCATAATATCGACCGAGTAGCTATCTCCGAGGAGAATGTGGGAAAGAACCCATGAAAACAAGCAACGATAAGATACCGAATCAACGAATCAACGAATCAACCAATCAACGAATCGCCAAACGCGTTGAACAAATGACCTCCTTCATCGTCATGGACGTGATGGAGAAGTCCGCCGAGCTGGAGCGTGCCGGCGTAGATATTGTGCATCTGGAGGTGGGCGAGCCGGATTTCGATGCGCCGCCCTGCGTTACCGAGGCGGTCTGCAAGGCCCTGAAGGACGGCTGCACCCACTACACCCACAGCTTGGGCACCTATGATCTGCGCGAAGCCATTTGCGCGAATTATCATGAGAAGTATAAGGTCGTGGTCCATCCGGACCAGATCGTGGTGACTTCCGGAAGTTCTCCGGCCATCTTCATGGTGTGCGCGGCGTTGATCGAAGCGGGTGATGAAGTCATTCTTTCCGATCCGCGTTATGCCTGTTATCCCAACTTCATCAACTTTGTCCAGGGCCGCTGCGTGGATGTGCCGGTCAGCGAGCAGGAGGGCTTTCAGTACACGCCCGAACTAATTCAGGCGAAGCTTTCGCCGCGCACCAAGGCAATCTTCATCAACTCGCCGGCCAACCCCACCGGAACTTTACTTTCGGCCGAGCGCATGCGGGCCATCAGTCAACTGGGACCGTATATTCTCTCCGACGAAATTTACCACGGCCTGGTCTATGAAGGCAAAGCCCATTCGATTCTGGAATTCACGGACCACGCCTTTGTGATCAACGGATTCTCCAAACTCTTTGCCATGACCGGCCTGCGCCTGGGCTATGCCATCGCGCCCAAACCCTTCATGCGCTCACTGCAGAAGATCCACCAGAATTTCTTCATTTCGGCCAATGCCGCCGTGCAAAAGGCCGGCGTTGCGGCCCTGGCCTGCGCCCAAAGCGACGTGGCGCGCATGGTCGCCATCTACGACCAGCGCCGGCGCTACATGATTCAGCGCTTGCGGCAACTCGGCTTTACTATCCTAGTAGAACCCACCGGCGCCTTCTACGTCTTTGTCAACGCCCGCCATCTTTCCCATGACTCCTACGCCCTGGCCTTCGACATCCTGGAAAAGGCCCACGTGGGCGTCACGCCCGGCATTGACTTCGGCCCCGGCGGCGAAGGCTTCCTGCGTTTTTCCTATGCCAACTCCCTGGAGAATATTAAAGAGGGACTCAACCGGCTGGAGAAGTATATCCAACGGCGTTCGTAAAAGTCATTACAAAACCTCCCCTCGGGTCCAAATCCGGCGTTGGGCCAAAGCGTCCAATCCTCAAAATACTCAATGTATTCCTCCGGTTGTCCACTTTGCCCCGCCTTGACTTTGGACCCGATTGAAGCTTTTGAAATGACTTCTAATAAATCATTTTCAGGCGCGCTCAATGCTGGTGCGTTTGCGGCCGATGCGATAGGTCTCCTTTTTGGCCAGCACCTGGGAAAGCATTGCTTCGGGCACATCCACCAAAGTGGTTTGATCGCCGATGAGAATCTTGCCAATGCAGCGGCCCGGGATGTCGGCGTGATGGGAGAGGCTGCCCACGATATGGCTGACATTGAGTCCATCGGCGCTGCCCCGGTTCAGGCTCAAGCGGACCATGCCCGGTTCGTGGGAAGTATTTTCAGCGCTTTTTGCTTTGCCGCGCTGTGCATGTTTACTAGTGGCTTTGGCCTTCACGGGCTGATCCGGGCGCACTTCGGATATGGCGGCAATGGGGCGCTGCTTTTCTTCGGTTCGCACCAGTTTGAGCGCGGCCGCAGCAATCTCCGCCATCTCAAAGCCCTGCTCGCTCACGGTCTGCACCATATTGCGCTCGCTGTGACAACGGCCGCGCTTGAGCCAGACCATCAATTGCTCCACCAGGCGCGCGTCGCGCTGCTGCTGAATTTGCTCCACGGTGGGTAAATCGCCCAACGCGATCTTCTGCTTGGTATATGCTTCAAGTTTGCGCAAAAACCAGCGCTCCTTGGGAGTGATCAGAGAGATGGCCACCCCGGACTTGCCGGCCCGGCCCGTGCGGCCGATGCGGTGTACGTATACTTCCGGGTCCTGGGGCAGTTCAAAGTTGAAGACATGGGAGACATGCTGGATGTCCAATCCCCTGGCCGCCACGTCCGTGGCCACCAGCACCTTGATCTGGTTGTTGCGGAAGCGCTGTATTACGCGTTCGCGGGCTTCCTGGCCCAGATCGCCGTTGAGTACTTCGGCCGCAAAGCCCCTGGCATTGAGCTCGTCGGTCAACTCGGTGGTCCGGGCCCTGGTTCGGGCAAAGACCAGGGCGCTGACGATGGGCTCCACTTCGAACAGCCGCGTCAGAGCGGCCAGGCGATCCGCTTCATGGATCAGATAGCCGCGCTGTTCAATGGCCGCCACGGTCACATGGCGCCTGCCCATGGTATAGGTGTGGGGCTCGCGCAGGTACCGCGCGGCCAGGCGCAGGATCGGCTCGGGCATGGTGGCGGAAAAGAGTGCGGTCTGGCGTTGGGCCGGGGTGGCTGAC
The DNA here is from genome assembly GCA_021824175.1 of Deltaproteobacteria bacterium. Taxonomy (GTDB): domain Bacteria; phylum Desulfobacterota; class Desulfobacteria; order Desulfobacterales; family Desulfosarcinaceae; genus Desulfatitalea. The sequence goes on along the minus strand of JAKALP010000018.1, from coordinate 87,950 downwards.
AGAATGGCCTCGATATCGTCGATAAAGCCCATGCCCAGCATCTCGTCGGCTTCATCCAGCACCACGGTGGACACGCCGCCTAAATCCAGGGCTTCGCGCTCCAGCAGATCCAGCAAGCGGCCGGGAGTTCCCACCACCACATCGACACCCCTTTTCAGAGCGTTGATTTGAGTGGAGTAGGCCTGTCCGCCGTATACTGACAGCATGCGCACGCCCACCCGTTTGCCATACTGGGCCATGGCCTCGGTGACTTGAATGGCCAGCTCGCGCGTGGGCGCCACGATTAGACTTTGAATATGACGATGGCGGGGCTTCAGGCTGTTTAGGATGGGCAAGGCAAAGGCCGCGGTCTTGCCGGTACCGGTCTGGGATTGACCGATGACATCCCGTCCAGCCAGCATGGCCGGAATCAGTTCAGACTGAATGGGGGTGGGGGTTTGGTACTCTTTCTCGGTGAGGGTCTGCGTCAGCTCGGGGCGCAGACCGAGGGCAACAAATTCGGTGGTCATAAAATAGCTCCTGATGGCGTATAAACGCGTTCTATGGGCGGCATCCCTTTTCAGGCGGTGCCGTGCTTGTCGGCCAACAGCCGACTCATCCCTTGAACCGGAGCCTCTCTGTTGCCACAAAAATACCCGGCATTCGTTCTGCGCGCCGGGCTACCCGATTTCCAAAACTCGACGCTTATAGCATGGCCAATTGTTAAAAGCGAACTCAAATTACGAGCGGCGATTTGCCCTTCCCAAACGGCAAGGCTTTGCGCTCTCCTCCATGGCTGGCTGCTTAGAACATATTAAGGAAGGTCTTTGCGGTCAGAGAACCATAGCCGCGTCGTTGCGAACGCGACCTCTCACTCTGAAGCCTGGCAAATCTTTTGCAATAACCCTTCTCAAAACATAACAGCTCGTCAACCCTTTACCGGCGAAAGGAGCATCCTATGAGAACTCCCCAGATGAAATTAGGCAACAAAGCAAGATTGGTTTTGGCATCCATGATTTTGATTTTCGTGCTTACCGCAATTCCGGCCGCCGCCTTTGAGTTGGCCATGGCCACCGGCGATCAGGTGACTAAAGCCAAGATCGCTCAGCATGCGGCTGACAACCAAAATGCGAATAAATCCCAGGCTGTTATCCAGACGTTGCGGGCCAGGGATTTGAAAGATATCTTCACCATTCCGCAACCCTAAACCGCGCTTTTATCGCTCTTTGTACCATTGACCCAAAGGGGCCTCGTCGCCCGGCATCAGGTGATCCGCAGCGCAAATAGCTGCCAAACCTTGGCCTGGCGCCCTGGCCCTTTGATTTTGCCCCCCTCCTATTTGATCACAAATAGCCCCCCTTTGAACGGGCGCTGATCACCGGATGTTGTCGCAAATTGTCAGTCAAAATTACATTTTTTGTTTTGGTGAAGTAAGAAAACGCTTTTAGAGTTGTAAATGGCTCGTAGTCGATTCGCTGCCTGGGGTTACTATTCCATCATTTAGCTTCAACCGGAAAACTATAATTCTTGCACGAATCAACCAATCAACCAATCAGCGCAACGCCAAAAGCTTTTTGGGGGTGGCTTGTTTGCGTGTTCTATTGATTATCTGTCTTGACTGGTTGGCATTTTAGCGCCCCGGCGAAGAGCGCCATCCATTATTTTACGCGCCAAGGCGCCATAATCGCCGTCGAAGTGATGGCCTCCAGCAACTTTGATAATTTCGACGCCCGCGAGTGAGGCATCGGTACAGCCACTTTCATCCGATTCATCGGTGCCGAGAAAGCATTGGATCTGGGAAGAGTCCAATTTCTTTAGTTCCGGCGCCAGGGGCAAGGCGTCGCTGGAAGAGGATCGGCTAAACCAGCCGCTCACGTGAATTTCAAAGTCGGCGCTATGGGAGAGGGCTAACAATGATATGAGCCGGATGTGTTCACGCGCGGAGGGTTTCAAGCGGTTGACCATAAAGGGGATCAGGTCTGCTCCGAAAGAGTAACCGATGAGCAATATGTCGGGGGTGCTCCAGACGCGCGTGAAATGATCAATGATGCGCGCCAATCCATCAGCGGCCGCTTCCGGGGTTTGGCGGTGCCAGAAGGCCCTCAAGGTATCCAGGCCCACCACCGGGATGCCGCGCTTCTGGAGCTCTTGGCCAATCTGCTTATCGAGGTCCCGCCAGCCGCCGTCACCGGAGTAAACGATGGCCATGGTTTGGCCGTGATGATCGCAGGGCAGCAAAACCAGCGGCAGATCTTCGATGGTGTCGGCGGCGGCCAAGGAAGGATGTTTTAAATCCGCCAGCACGCTGATCACGGCCGAGGAGAGATCATCATAATCTCTCAGCGGGAAAATGAATTCGGGGTGATTGCGGGTATAAGGGCGTAGAAATTCATCGTTGGGCGATGGGGTCGCAATCCGCCAGAAGCCGTTGAGATGCTCCACGGGCAGATATCGAAAACCGGTTTTAGTTTTGGTGTAAGGCGCACCGGGGCACAAAGGCTTCTTGCCCGGAAGTTCGGGCGAAAATTGAAAACTCACCGCGCCGGAGAACTGTCCGGTCTCGGACTGGGCCAGCACGGCATAGGCCAGGGCCCCCGCCGCGCCGGCCCCTGCCAAAACGGTGGCGGTGCTTGGGGACAGGTGCTGACGCAGGAGCAGTTTGGATTTCAATGCCGCTACATCGTCGGCCGCCCGTTGGCACTCAGCCTCGGTTTTATCCATCGCGGCTAAATACTGGACCGTATTTACTACCGCCACGATTTGGCCCGCTTCAGCCAAGGCCCGCAAAGATTCCGCCGGGATTGGTTCTTTTGATCCGGGATCGGAAAAGAGAATCACCACGCCCGCCGGCGGGCCCACCGCACCGGTGATGGCTACAGGGCCCAGACGGGGCAAATCCAGTTTCTCAGCAAAGGCCACGGATGTTGCAAGCAGCAGATGAAGAAAAACCACCAAGCCCGTCCGGAACATCTTTCCTCCCAAGAATCTGTGTTGAAACCCATATCCGGTGTAATCACAAGCGTAATCAGCTCAAACATTCATTGAGCGCATCGAACAAAATCATCTGGGTGCAGCGGAAATGAGCGATGGTTTTGCCGCTTTCCAAGTGGGTAACCTGGGCATCCCACACCTGGGTCATGCGGCCGCTGTGCAGGGGGCGCGCCTGGCAAAGCAAGGTGCCTTCACGGGCCGTGCCGGTGAAATTGCTCTTCAATTCGATGGTGGTAAACCCTTTGGCCCCTTTGGGCAGAGCGGCAATGGTGCCGTAACCGGCGGCGGTGTCGGCCAGGCCGATCACCGAGGCGGCATGCAGATAGCCGTTGGGGGCCAGCAGTTTGCGCGCCACCTGCATGCGCATGATGGTTTCTTGTGGGGTCACCGAAAGTACTTCAATGCCCAGCAGGCCGGGCAGAAGGCCTTCGCCGATCTTTGTTTTGGCTTCGTCGATGGCAGTAAAATCGTTTAGTGCTTTGTTCATATGATAATTTCCTTACTGCTCGGTCTTGATGGAATCGATGCACTCCTGACAAAGCTTGGGGTTGCAGCGTTTTTGGGCGCAGAAGTTGAGAAAGGATTGAATCCATTTATCGCCGGCCCGCGGACAGTTGTTGACGTAGTGAATGAAGCAGGTCAGGCGTTCCAGGGTCTGGGGATCAATGGCGTGTTCCATGCGGCAGGCCGTCTCGTCGGCGGTTTCGGGATCCACCAGCAGTACATTGATGAGGAAATTCTTGATGGTGGCGTGGCGCTGGGTGATCTCTTCGGCCACGGTCTGGCCCTTGGGTGTCAGGGTGATGAAGCTGTAAGGCTCATAGTTGATATACCCCTTATCGGCCAGGATTTTCAGAGCGCTGGTGACCGAGCCGCGTTGGAGCTGCAGCCGGTCGGCGATATCCTTGGCCCGGGCCACCTTATGATTGGTTTCCAGATACAAGATGGTTTCCAGGTAGTTTTCCAGGGTATCGGTCAGTTCTTGCTGGTAGGTCATCGGGCCTCCTCATCAAAGGTGCTTGAATGAAAATCCCTGTTTTTCGGGTTTCAAGCATGCAAAGTGATTTAACAATCAAACTTTTTTATGTCAAACATTAAAAAGTTTAATTTGGTAATTATATTGTTGACCATGAAAAAAGTTTGATATATCAAACTTTGAACTAAGCCATGATTACCGCTTCGTGGAGGACCTCTGATGCAACGAATGAACATGCGCCGGATGAGAAAAGGGCAAACCGGTCGCATATGCACCATTTCCGCCCATGGGGACTTGGGGCGTCGGATTCGGGAGATGGGGTTGGTGCCAGGAACCCATGTAACTGTTCAAGGACGCGCTCCCCTTAAAGACCCCGTAGCCCTGCGGGTGCTAGATTTCACCCTCTCGCTGCGCAACAGCGAAGCCGATTATATCGAGGTGGAGGTCGACGATTGATATGGAGGCCATGATCGCCCTGGGCGGTAATCCCAACTGCGGTAAATCCACGCTCTTCAACGCCCTGACCGGCGCCCGGCAACACGTGGGCAACTATCCGGGTGTTACCGTTGAGAAAAAGCAGGGACATTACCGTCTCAACGGCCACAACTTCACCTTGGTCGACCTGCCGGGGATCTATTCGTTAAGCGCCTACTCGGTGGAAGAGGTGGTGGCCCGGGATTTCCTGTTCAAGGAAAAACCGCGGCTGGTGATCAATATCGTGGATGCCGCCAATCTGGAGCGCAATCTTTATCTCACTTTGCAATTCATGGAGATGGGCATGCCGGTGTGCGTGGCCCTCAACATGATGGATGTGGCCCGCCAGCGCAACATCCTTATCGATGTGCCAAAACTATCCTCTCTGCTCGGTGTACCCGTGGTGGAGACCGTGGCGCGCAACGGTCTGGGCAAGGAAACCCTTATGACGGCCGTGGCCGGCATGATCGACAACGGCCCGGCTTCAATGACCGCTCTGAATATCTCCTATGGCCCGGAAGTGGATGCTTTGTTGGATGAAATAACGCCGCTCATTGCCGAAAAGCACTTTCTCACCGATTGCTATCCGGCCCGCTGGGTGGCGTTGAAATATGTTGAAAACGATGCCCAGATCATCGATCTTGGTCGTGCCGCCGACGCCGACCTCTCCCAGCGATTTAAAGGCCAGGTGGCCCGTCTGAGCGCTCACCTGCAGAAAACCCTTCAAAGCCTGCCCGAAGAAATCATCGCCGACTATCGTTACGGTTATATCCGCTCCCTGCTGGCCAAAGGGGTGATTCGCTATGGAGGGGAGCGCAGCCGCCTGTTCATCTCCGATCAGATCGACCGGGTAGTGGTCCATCGCTTTCTCGGCCCGCTGATCATGTTGGCGGTGTTGCTGGGGCTCTATCACTTCACCTTTTCCTACAGCAAATGGCCCGTGGCCTGGATGGAGTCCTTCTTTGGCTGGATCGGGGCTCTGGCCGAGGCCCACATGCCGGCCGGACCGCTGAAATCCCTGATCATATCAGGCGTGGTGCAGGGCGTGGGCGGCGTGTTGGGCTTTGTGCCCTTGATCATGTTCATGTTTTTCGGCATCGCCATTTTGGAAGACTCCGGCTATCTGGCCCGGGTGGCCTTCATGCTGGACCGGGTCTTCCGGGTGTTTGGTCTGCACGGCAATTCGGTCATGGCCTTTATCGTTTCCGGTGGCATTGCCGGCGGCTGCGCCGTGCCGGGCATTTTAGCCACACGCACGCTCAAGTCACCTCGGGAACGCCTGGCCACGCTGCTCACCGTGCCCTTTATGAACTGCGGCGCCAAGCTGCCGGTGTTTGCCTTGCTGGTGGGGGCCTTCTTTTCCAAGTATCAAGCCCTGGTGATGTTCGGATTGACCCTGGTGGCCTGGGCCGGGGCCTTGCTGGTAGCCAAGCTGCTGCGGCTGACCGTGATCCGGGGCGAATCCACGCCCTTTGTCATGGAGCTGCCGCCCTATCGTTTTCCGACCCTCAAGGGGCTCCTCATCCATACTTGGGAGCGCACCTGGCAGTATGTCCGCAAGGCCGGCACCATTATCCTGGGCATTTCCATCTTGCTGTGGGCCGCCATGTCTTACCCCGGCCTGCCCGCCGAGCGAATGGCGGCTTTTGAAGATCAGCGCCAGGCCATAGCGGTCGCGAACCCTGCGGGTGGCGATGCCACGGCTGGAGCGAAAGAGCGGTTGGCGGCATTGAATGCGGCCCAGGCCGAGGCGGCCTTAAGAAATTCGCTGGCCGGCCGGCTGGGTACCTCCCTGGAAGGGTTAAGTCAGTGGGCTGGGTTCGACTGGCGCACCAACATTGCCCTAATCGGCGGATTTGCCGCCAAGGAGGTCATCGTATCCACCCTGGGGACAGCCTATTCGCTGGGCGCGGTGGACCCTGCCGAGAGCGGTTCCCTGGCCGATGTCCTGGCCCATTCAGCCCTTTGGCGGCCTTTGACCGCCTTAAGCCTGATCGTCTTTGTGATGTTCTACTCGCCCTGCTTCGTATCCATCGTGTGCATCGTGCGCGAATCGGGATCGCACAAGTGGGGCCTGTTCAGCATGGCATTCAATACCGCCCTGGCATTCATGTTGGCCGTGGGAGTGTTTCAGGTGGGACGGCTTCTGGGTTTTTAGGGAAAGCGGAAAGGCAATAGGTTGACGGGGGAAGGTTGACGATAAGCTGAATTCCGTGATGTCAACGCCATCCATCTTTCAAATTTGAGAATACAGGCCCCAGAGGAGTTGCCTATGCAGACAGCCATCGTCATCATCATCGTGGCATTGGCAGCGTTTTTTTTGCTGCGAAACCTCTATTTGCGTCTATTCAAGCGCACTGAGCCGGCATGCGGCTGCGGATGCAGCGGCTGTGCGGTTCAGCATGAGTGCCACGACCCCCGCAACAGTACCACGCCCTAGGATTTTGCCCTTCTCCGAGCTATCTCAGGTCAGAAGATTCTCCATCCCGCGTGAGGATGGGCTTTCACATCAAAGACTGCTTCCAGCCAGATTTCGCTCATGTCCATCCAATATAAAGCCGAAAACAGAGATGCTACCAGAGGATTGATGAGGTAGGTGCATTTGGTCCTGGTATGAGGCTTGCAGAGCATCAGAAGGCTTCGCAAGCGGTCGCTTAAATTTTCGATGAAGGGCGATCAAACACTCATCAGATGTTTTGCATCAATGGTCAGGGCCAGATTATTGGATGGGAGTGAATTCATGGTGACCATACAAACGAACAACCGCGGCCGGCCACGCTGGCGTAAACCACTGAGCCAGGCGTTGGTCCTGTTCATGGCGCTGCTGCCGCACCTCTCCGCGGCCGGCACAGGCACAGCCTTTGCCAAAGATCTCACCGAAATGAGCATCGAGGATCTCATGACCGTTGAGGTCACTTCCACTGTGGCGCGTAAAGCCCAGCGGGTCACTGAGACGGCCGCGGCCGTGTATGTCATCACGGCCGAAGATATCCGCCGCTCGGGCGTGACCTCCATTCCCGAGGCGTTGCGTATGGTGCCAGGACTTGAAGTGGCCCGCATCGATGCCAACAAATGGGCCATTTCGGCGCGCGGCTTTAACGGCTATATCGCCAACAAGCTGCTGGTGCTCATGGATGGTCGGACGGTCTACAGCCAGCTCTATTCTGGCGTTTATTGGGACATGCAGGATACCCTGATGGAGGATATTGCCCGCATCGAGGTGATCCGTGGCCCTGGCGCCAGCCTGTGGGGCGCCAATGCCGTCAACGGCGTGATCAATATCATCACCAAGGGCGCTGCCGAGACTCAAGGAGGATTGGCGGCCGTGGGCGTGGGCACCGAAGAGCGTTTCTCCTCTGGCCTGCGTTATGGCGGCAAAATGGGCGATTCGGCCTATTATCGGGCCTATGGTAAATATTTTGATCGGGACGGCGGTGTGGCCGCTGATGGCGGTGAGGCCCATGATCAATGGTACGCCGGCCGGGGCGGCGGCCGCATCGACTGGAATCCCACCAGCGGCAACGCCGTAACGGTTCAAGGCGATTATTTCAAGGGTGCTTCAGGAGGGACTAAGACTTTTGCCTCTTTTGATCCGCCCTACAGCACCACTTATACCGAAGAGTATGACCAGAGCGGCGGGAATCTACTGGGGCGCTGGCAGCGAACTTTCTCAACCAGCTCCGATTTTATTTTACAAGCCTATTTTGACCGCACCGAACGCTTCTTCCCATTACTGAACGAAACTCGGGACAGCTATGATCTGGATTTCCAGCACCGCTTCGGTCTGGGGCGGCGCCAGGAAGTGATGTGGGGCTGGGGTTACCGGCTGGTGCATGCCCAGCTCGATGACAGCGACATTGTCTCTTTCAGCCAGGATGACCGCAAAGATCAATTGTTCAGCTTCTTCGCCCAGGATGACATCGCGTTGCTGCCCGACAAGCTCTCATTGCTCCTGGGCAGCAAGTTCGAAAAGAACGACTACACCGGCTGGGAGACCCAACCCAACGCGCGTCTGCTCTGGACACCCCACCAGCAGCACACCTTCTGGTCAGCGGTATCAAAAGCGGTCAGAACCCCCTCCCAGGCCGAGCACGATACCTTTCTGGTCCAGCGCATCATTCCCGGCTCGCCCAACAATACGATGATCACTTTCCAGGGCGACGAAGATTATGGTTCGGAAGATCTGACCGCTTATGAAGTGGGTTACCGCTACCATCCGGTAGAGACCATCTACATGGACCTGGCGCTCTTTTACAACCAATATGATCATTTGCGCACCGTGGAAATGGGAGCGCCTTATCTTTGGGGTTCGCCCCCTTATCAGGTCTTGCCCTTTGTGGTGGCCAACAACATGAAAGGCCATACTTCCGGGGCTGAATTGGCCGTGGAGTATCGTCCGCTAAATTGGTGGCGCCTGATCGGGGCATACACTTACCTGGAAATGAGTTTGGAGACCCTTGACGGCAGTAACGATTTTACCTCCGTGGCCGCCGAGGATGAGAGCCCGCATCATCAGTTTTCACTGCGATCGATGATGGATATCGCCACGGGCTGGGAGCTGGATCTTTGGGGCCGGTATGTGGACGAGCTGCCGGCTCAGGATATTAGGAGTTACATCACCATGGATGCGCGCCTGGGATGGCGGCCGACGCCTCACTGGGAGTTTTCGCTGGTGGGACAGAATCTGTTGAGTCCGAGCCATCCGGAATTTTCATCCGAGATTATTGATTTTGCGCCCACCGAAGTGCAGCGCAGCGTCTATGTCAAGGCGGTATGGCGGTTTTGAATCATTGCGTCCATGAATGATGGATATGGGGCATGCTGACGGTCAAGCGCATTAAGATAATATTACTTCTACTGCCGGTGGTGGGGTGTCTATTGGTGCCCGCCCTTGCCCAGCAGCAAGTCGGCGAATATCAGATCAAAGCGGCGTTTTTATATAACTTCGCCAAGTTCGTCGACTGGCCGGCCTGTAACGCCTGCAATGATTCCGATTTCTTCATCATTGGCATTCTGGGAGATGATCCTTTCAGGGAAGAGATCGAGGCGATCGCCGGCAAGAGCGTCAAAGAAAAACGCCTGGCCATCGAGCGTTCCGCCACCCTGGAGGGACTCAAGAACTGTCAGGTGATCTTCATCAGCGCTTCGGCTAAAACCGATTTGCCGCGTATCTTGAAAAAGTTGAAAGATCAGCCGGTCTTGACGGTGGGGGATACACCGGGATTCGCCGAAGCCGGCGTTATGATCAATTTGTATACCGCGGATAATAAAATTCGCTTTGAGATTAATCCGGCCGCCGCGGACCAGGCTGGTCTCAAAATTAGTTCGCAACTGCTCAAACTGGCGCGCATTGTGGAATCAAAGGAGTAAAAAGGTCCCCGTGAGACGTTTCCGTGATCTATCGATCAAGAAGAAGTTGGTCTTCATCAGCATGCTCAGCAGCGTGGCGGCCCTGCTCTTTACCTTGAGCATCTTCTTCATCGGCGCGCTTTTTGCCACCAGTTCCTCTACTCAGGAACGGATTGCTTCGCTGGCCCGCGTGGTGGGCACCAACTGCGTGGCGGCCCTGGCTTTTGAAGATCCAGAGGCGGCCAAAGAAACCCTAAAAGCCCTCAGCGCCGAACCCCAAATCGTTTCGGCCACGATTTACAAGGCCGATAAGACTCTTTTTGCGGAATACCAGCGGGACCCACGCAAACCCAAGACGGGGGCGATGGACGATATCGCCGATGAAAAGCCCGCCGGAAACGGCACGGGGCAAGTGTTCAAATATCGGTTCGCGGGCGGACAATTGCATGTGCGGGCTGAAATTGAATTGGACCATAAAGTGATCGGCAGCGTGGAGCTATCATCGGATCTGAAGGAACTCTACCATCGCGCTTTGCTGATTGCCCTGATAGGGTTGATCGTCCTGATTTTCTCCTTTTTGTTGGCCCTGGCGATCTCCTCCATGGCCCAGCGCACCATTTCGGGGCCGATTACTACCTTAACCCACACCATGAACCAGGTCTCCGAGCAGAAAGATTACACTTTGCGGGTGCAACCCGCTGGTCACGACGATATCGGCATGCTCATCGATGGATTCAACACCATGCTGGCCGAAATCCAGGCCCGGGATGAAAAACTTTACTTCACCCAGTTCTCGGTGGATCACATGGCCGATGCCGCTTACTGGATGGACGTCCAAAGCCGCATCGTCAACGCCAACCACGCGGCCTGCGATGCGTTGGGAGTAAGTCGGGAGAAATTGCTTGCCATGAGCTTCTCCGACATCGATCCCAGTTTCGGCCAGGAGCGATGGCATGAGATTTGGCAAAACGCTTGTGCGCGCAAAACCGTCGCTTTCGAATCTTCTCACCTCAGAAGCGATGGCAAGTTATTTCCCGTGGAAGTCTATGCCAATATTCTCCAGTTTCAGGACCAGCAGTATTTGTGCGCTTTTGCCCGCAACATTGCTGAACGTAAAAAGCTTCAGTTACAACTGGAGCAGGCCCAGAAGATGGAGGCAATCGGTACCTTGGCTAGCGGTGTGGCCCACGATTTAAACAACATTTTGGGGGGCCTGGTGGGCTATCCCGATTTGCTTCTGCAAGAGTTGCCCGAGGACAGCCCTCTGCGCCGGCGGGTCATGCTGGTCAAGAAATCGGGGGAGAAGGCCGCCGCCATTGTCCAGGATATGCTGACCCTGGCCCGTCGGGGCGTGGAGCTGCGCAATGCCGTTAATCTCAACGAGATCGTGGCCGAATACCTGAAATCGCCGGAACATGAGCGCATCATGGCCTATCATCCCCAAGTCTACTTTGAGATCAGTCTGGCGGAGGACCTGCCCAATATCCTGGGCTCCGATGTTCATCTGTCCAAAGCGCTGATGAATCTGGTGTCCAACGCGGCCGAGGCCATCGCGGAGAGCGGGAAAGTAAAAGTCCAAACCCGCAGTTGTCACGTGCAAAACCCGCTGAAGGGGTTTCAAACCATTGCCCCCGGCCATTATGCGGTTTTGCGGGTGGAAGATGATGGCATCGGCCTGTCGGACGAAGATCTGGTCAATCTCTTTGAGCCCTTTTACACCAAGAAGAAGATGGGGCGCAGCGGCACGGGCTTAGGAATGAGCGTGGTCTCCGGCGCGGTCAAAGATCACAAAGGTTACATTGATCTTCATAGTATCCGGGGCAAGGGTACAAGTTTTGATCTCTACTTTCCCGTCACCCATCAAATGGTGCAGGCCAAAAACAGCGACTTTGTCTTTGAGGCCAACATGGGCACCGAAAAGATTCTGGTAGTCGATGATGTCCTGGAGCAGCGCGAGGTGGCGTGCGTGGTGCTTGGCAAGCTCGGTTATCAGGTGGCGGCCGTCGCCAGCGGTGAAGAGGCCATTGGCTATGTACGTCGAAACCCAGTGGATCTGCTCGTTCTGGATATGATCATGGACCCCGGCATGGACGGCCTGGAAACCTATCAGCAGATCCTTAAAATCCGTCCGGGGCAGCGGGCGGTCGTCGCCAGCGGCTACGCCGAAACCGACCGGGTCAAGCAGATCATGGCCTTGGGCGTGAATGGTTTTGTGCGCAAACCCTACAGTATCGAAAGGCTTGCCACTGCGGTGAAATCGGCCTTGAAAAAGGAGCCCGGTGATTCAGGCACGATGGTGCTGGTCTGAATCACCGGGGGGTGGGGGAGGGTGATGGGCAAATACACACCCACCGCTTTGGCAAATACGTGAATCCAATTTTCTACAACAGGCGGACATCGGTCCACCCCTGCACGGCTATCCTCTGCCGGCGTCTATTCTACAAACGCTCACGGCTGAGTAAATGTGTAAAAGAATTTTGCGGAATGGAAGTAAAGTTATGATTGGTATTTAGCGGCCTGTTATGGCTTCAGCAATCTGGCGGCTAAGATCAGCCAACAACTGACTTTGGGCGGCCACCATGGCATCATAGCCGTGCTTTGGGGTTTGTTGGGTGAGATCCACGGTCCACATGCGGGCGGCGCCCGCGGCGCGCCGATCCGCGATACTGATCGAGGCCCGAAGATGTACGGTACCGTCGGTTGAGCCTTCAAAGGCAAATACTTCCAGACGCACGGTGATATCGGGGTTGAAGTCGCTGGGCCAGGGAATGGGCGCGATGCGGTCCGGGCCCAGCAGGACCATCAGGTTCTCCGTCAACACCCGGACCATGTCCTGTTCCAGGTCACCGGCCCAGCGGTGGTATTCATCAATGTGCATCTGGTTGGCTCCGGTGCGGGTGATCATCTGGGGCCGATTGAGATAGCCCGGAAGAATCACGGGACCGACGCCGATGGACGGGGCCGTCGCCTGGGAAGAATGGCGGTTGGGCGGACACAGTGCACTTAGGGAATAAAAAGAGACCGGCGCCGAAGTCGCGCTGCAAGCGATGCATCCGGCGGTGAATAGCAATACGATCCACAAGCGAGGGGCAATGTTCTTGATCATGGCGGTGGAGCTCCTTTTCCGTAAATCAGGGCTTCGGGATGGCGCTGGAGGTAATCAGCCAGGACCGAGACGGCCCGGCCGGCTTTGGCCAGCTCCTGCATCATCTGTTGCAGATCATACGCCAGGGGCGCACGGCTGTCGGTCATGTTCTGGGCCGCGATTAAAGTCTTTTGGGCCTGATCCACGGTCAGGTGCAACTGGTCCAGGATGGCGCTCATCTGGGGAGCGGTTTGGGTATTCAGCGTGGCACTGAATTGTTGCAGTTGGGTCAAGGTTTGACCGAGGGCGGTCAAGGCGGCCGCCGTTTGCTCGGAATCCACCAGTTTTTTAATTTGCTTCAGGCTGACACTTAAATCCCCGCCGATCTCTTCCACCGGCAGTTTTTCCAGTCGGTTGATGAAATTGGCCAAGCCGGTCGTGATCTCCTCGGTGGCGCCGGGAATGGCGGGTATTATGGGATAAGGCCCGGCGTATGTTACTTCTTTGGGCGGGGCCTTATGCTGCATGCTCAGGCTGATGTACAACTGGCCGGTGAGCAGCACGCCGGTACGCAGTTGCGCGCACAACCCCTTGCTGATCAGTTTGGTGATGAGTTGGTCCGATTGCAAATGCCTTTCGCCGGTGCTGGTAATGCGTTCGGGTTCAATGGCCATCAGCACGGGGGTGCGGAATACCAATTTCTGTTGGTCGAATTCCAGACGCACGTCCAACACTTGGCCGATCTTGATGCCACGGAATTCTACCGGCGCTCCTTTCACCAGACCGCGCACGCTCTCGTCGAAATAAGTGATGAAGTAAAGTTTGCTGGTATAAACCGGTTCTTCGATTTGGTCGCGGTTGCTGTAGAGAATGAAGGTGTGATCGGGCTTGGCTTCTTCGCCCGGCGCCAGGTTCATGGGGGTTTCAAAGGCGATTCCGCCGATGAGCAGCGCCACCAGTGAGCCGGTATTGATATTGATGCCTTTGGTGTCCACGGTGACATTTAAACCGCCGGCGTCCCAGAAACGGGTGTTTTCGCGCACGCGGCGGTCATCGGGAGCTTGAATGAAGATGCGGATAATGACGGCCGAGCCGTCATCGGTCATGTCGTAGCTCACCACCTGCCCCACCTTGATCTGCCGGTAGTAAACCGGTGAGCCGATCTCCAGCGAACCGAGGTCCGCGGCCCGCAGGTAGTAATAGCTGCCCGGGGTGTCCATGCTGACCACCGGCGGTCGCTCCAGGCCGGTAAAGTCGCGACTGGTTTTGCCGGGCTGGCCGGGGTCCATGGCGATAAAGGCCCCGGAAAAGAGCGTCCCCAGGCCCGACACTTCGCCGGCCGCCAGCCGCGCCCGCACCACCCAAAAGCGGGTGTCGGCCGTTAGATAGTCTTCGGTCTCTTTGACCATTTTGGCGATAACGGTGACATGGGCCAAATCTTCGCTCAGGCGGATCGATTCCACCTTGCCGATTTCCACATCTTTGTATTTGATGCGGGTCTTGCCAGCCTCCAGGCCCTCGGCGGATTTGAAGGTTATGGTAATGGTGGGGCCGGCCTGTATTATCGCCTTGACCGCCAGGCCAATTCCTACCAGGGCAGCCACAATCGGGATGAGCCAAATCAGACCGAAGCGTGATCCGCGGCGCACGATGGCCTGGGGCACATCATAGTAGATGGTGGAAGAACCTTGCTCATTTTCACTCATCAGCGATCCTCCATGCGATCCCAGATCAAGCGGGGATCAAAACTTTCCGTAGCCAACAAAGTGAGCACGACCACCGCGCCAAAGAAGAAGATTCCCTGACGGGCCTCGATGGAGGCAATCAAACCCAGCTTGAGCAGCCCCACCATGATGGACATCACGAAGATATCCACCATGGACCAGCGGCCGATGGCCGCGATGAGGCGATAGAGCCGGGTGCGCTCCTCGGGCCGCCATTGCCACCGCCAATGGATGGAGATCAGCAGAAACGACAGCACCACCAGTTTCAAGGCGGGTATGACGATGCTGGCCACGAAGATAATCAAGGCGATATGCCAGCTGCCCGAAGTGATGAAGTAAATTACACCGCTCATGATGGTGTCGGTCTGGCTGCTGCCCAGATGGGTGGTGCGGGTCACCGGCAGAACATTGGCCGGAATATAAAGAATGGCCGCAGCCAAGACCAGTGCCCAGGTTTTGGCGATGGAGGCGGGTTTACGCGGGTGTAAGGATGCACTGCAACGCGGGCAGGCATGCTTGTTCTGATCGCCGTCCGGGCGCGGCCGGGAGACCTGGCGGCAGTCATGGCACCCCACCAGACCATAACGGGCGGCGGTCATCGGCGAATGGGAGGTCCTTATTGTCGCACGGTCAATCGTTGCCATATGGAATCCGCGTTCAGGGAGGCAGCCGCGGCCGCCACAACGAAACTGAGCAGCGCGAAAGCATAAAACGCCGCGCCGGTAATGATGTCCGCCATACTGGTGAGTTTAATAATGGCGATCAAAATACCCAGCAGATATACTTCGGTCATGCCCCACGGCCCAACCGCCCGGATCACCAGAAAGACGGTCAACATGCGCCAGGGGCGATGGTCGAATTTCAACGGCAGCAGAAGATAGACCAAACCCGCCAGTTCGATGAATGGAAAGACAATGCCGCAAAGCAAAACCAAAGTCGCCACTAAAGGCATACCTTGCCGGTAAAGCTCTACAATGCCCGTTATCAAAATAGTCTCCCGGAATTGGCCTTCCACATTGAGGGATAAGAATGGATAGCAATTGGCGATGATCAGAAGAATAACTCCCGTGGCCGCCATGGCCAGGGTGCGGTCCAAGCTGTTGCGCGGGCTGCGGTAGAGCGCCGCGCCGCAGCGCGTACACTTGGCCACTCCGCCGGACGGCAAAGTTTGGCGGCGGTGAAGCAAATCACATTCCGGGCATGCTACGTAAGCATCTAAGTCCATAGCCTTATTTGCTACTATCCGATGGGAAAGTCAATCGATCAGTTGCTCCGACATGTAAGGCTCTGGTGTGCATTCGGTGCCCCGGGGGAGGGGGCGCGGAATGCTTTCGGACGCTGGTCCGGTCACACCGTGACGCCGCCATCCACTACCAATACCTGGCCGGTCATGAAAGCGGCGGCCTGGGAGGCGAGAAAGAGCGCCGCGCCGGCAATGTCGATGGGTGCGCCGATCCGTCGCAAGGGGGTGGCGCTCAATCGCTTGTTGAGAAATTCGGGGTTTTCCCACAAGGCTTTGGCAAAGTCGGTTTTAACCAGCCCTGGCGCGATGGCGTTGACGCGAATGTTGTGAGGGCCGTATTCCACTGCAAGGTTGCGCACCAGGGCGATCTCACCCGCCTTACTGACGCCGTAGGCCCCGATATCCGTCGAGCCGCGCAAGCCGGCGATGGAAGAGATCACAATGATACTGCCTTCACGCTGCCGCACCATGTCGGGCAGCACCATGTGGCAGAGCCAGTGGGTGGACTTGAGATTGGTGTCGATAATTTTGGCAAAGGCTTCATCGGCAATGGTCGCTGAAGGGCCGTGGTGGACATTGGCGGCGGCATTGCACACCAGGATGTCGATCTTGCCGAAATGGGCCGATGTT
This sequence comes from Deltaproteobacteria bacterium, assembly GCA_021824175.1. Classification (GTDB taxonomy): domain Bacteria; phylum Desulfobacterota; class Desulfobacteria; order Desulfobacterales; family Desulfosarcinaceae; genus Desulfatitalea. The sequence goes on along the minus strand of JAKALP010000018.1, from coordinate 71,499 downwards.
CGATCGACTAGATTCTGAAGCTGCTCTTTGATGGCAATGTTGCAGGGGACCGCCATCGCTGCGCCACCCCGCTCCTTGGCCATGGCATTGATTTGGGCCGTTACCTGTTCGCAGGCTTCGGCCTTGCGGCTGGAAACTACCACCTTGGCGCCCTGCAGGGCCATCTGCTCCGCGATGGCGCGCCCGATGCCCCGGGTAGCGCCGGTGATGATCGCGGTTTTACCCTGTAGATCAAACATGCTTCCTCCTTACGTATACAATGGAAGGAGTGGCTGGCGGTCCGGCGCGGAAGCATTCCGCCAAAACCGATAACCACCCGGAATGTTGGGGTGGGTTACGGTGGTGTCAGCGCTTTAAGGCGGTGGATTTATTTAGCGGGTTTGCTCTTTTTGGACTTCTTCAGACGGCAGTTGCCAGTGGTTCCGCGCCAGATTTTGCCCCGTTTGGTACGACGATCGCCTTTTCCCATGGAATGCTCCTCCTTGTTCAATGGATGGGATAATAGGCGCCTCTCATAGCATGGCCGGGCACACCTGCCAAGTCTTATTATGGTCCAACTTGTTTCGCTCGTTTGGCCAGTTGTTGGTAAATGGCCAGGGTCTGCCGCTGGGTCTCTTCCAAAGAACCGCTGTTGTCGATCACCATGGTAGCTTTCTGGGCTTTTTGGGCCAAAGGTATCTGGGAACGAATGCGGGCCTCGGCCTGGGCTGTGTTGTAGCCATTGCGACGCATCAAGCGCTGACGTTGGACCTCTTCGGGCACAAAGACCACGATGATCTCCCGCAGGCCTTGGGGATTGCCGGTTTCAAAGAGCAGGGGGATATCCATGACGATCACCCCCTGGGGGTGGTCTTTGGCCGCGTCTTGTAGCTGGCTGGCTATTTCTTTGCCCACCCTGGGGTGGGTGATGGCCTCAAGCCGGCGCCGCAGTTGGGGATTTTCAAAGACCAGTTGGCCCAAAGCATCGCGGTCCAGTTGCTCATCAGGCCCGATGACACGCTCTCCGAAAAAGTCGCGAATCTCCTGCCAGGCCGGCTGTCTGGGGGCCACGATTTGACGAGCGATGTGATCGGCGTCGATGATTACCGCGCCGGCTTGGCGCAAGATGTCCGCCACCGTGGATTTGCCCGAGGCGATGCCGCCGGTTAAACCTGCTACGATCAAGGGGGTTTCCTTCCAACCACAGAGCACCGAGCGCGGCAAAGCCGCAACCCGTCCTTCATCCATTGTAATCCGTGGCCAATATTTTCACCACGGCTCACACAGCTTATGCGGATGGAGTCTGGTCCTCCCCGCAAGTTCCGCTGCTTCAGGATCTCGGTATGCCTGCCGATACTATAGTTAAGCCCGAGCTGCATTGTGGTGGATTTTCGTTTCGAATGCAAGGGGACGAGCCGGCGGCGGCTATTGTCAGGATGTGAACAATGCCCAAAACCATTCTTTTTGTGGATGAGGAGCCGTTGATTCAAAAGGCTCTCCAGCGCGCCCTGCACAATGGGCAGCAGGAATGGCACATGCGCTTCGTGAGTTCTCCCCAGGAGGGGCTGGCCGCCATGGCCGAGCAGGCCGCCGAGGTGTTGGTGACCGAGGTGGCCTTCACCGGGCAGAATGGTCTCGAATTCCTGATTGCCGTGCGCAAGCGCTATCCCCAGACGGCCCGTATTATCCTCTCGGGCTATGTGGACCGTGATATTCTGCTGAAATTTTCCGATTTGGCCCACCAGTTCATCTCCAAGCCCGCCGAGGCTGAAGAACTCAAAGCCGCCATCGGCCGGGCCTTCATGATCAAAGAGTTGCTGGCCCAGGATGCGCTGAAACAAGTGGCGGCGCGTATCAAAGCCCTGCCCAGTCTGCCTTCCCTTTATCAAGAACTGGTGCGCCTGCTCAGATCCGAGGAGGCCTCCGTACAACAAGTCGGCGAACTGATCGCCAAGGATATGGGCATGAGCGCTAAGCTGCTCAAGCTGGTCAACTCTTCCTATTTCGGCTTGCCCCAACAGGTGACCAGCCCTGCCAAAGCTGTGGCGTTGTTAGGATTGGATTTGACCGGCGCGATGGTCCTGGCTTCGGGCGCCTTCGAGCAATTTAACGCCATTCGTATCAAAGGGTTCTCACTGGCCCAAATGTGGGACCATGCCATGGCGGTAGCCGCCTTATCCAAAATCATCGCGGCTGAGGCCGGGTTCGGGCGCGGGAAGGTGGATGCCGCGTTCATGGCCGGGTTGCTGCATGATATCGGCAAGCTGCTCATCGCCGCCCATCTGACCGATAGCTTTGTAAGCATTATCCAACACATGCAGGCCAAGGCGTGCGCAATGGTTGCGGCGGAGCGGGAAATTTTGGGGACCACCCACGCCGCTCTGGGCGCTTATCTGTTGGGATTGTGGGGGTTGCCGGACCGCATTATCGCCGCCGCCGCCTTCCATCACGACCTGTCTTCAGAACCGGTCCCTGAACTCTCGTCCACAGCAATTGTCCATTTAGCCGATGTGTTTGCCAATGCTTTATTCTACCTGAGCGATTCCCGACAGCCCTTGGAAGGTTTGGATACGGCCTGGCTGGAAAGGTCAGGGATTGTGGATAAGATCCCCGCCTGGCGGGTCCTTTGCGCCGATCGATTTCAGAACGGCCATTGATCTCTGTGCCTAAATTCAGTTGCCATAAAGCACTTTTTTTGGTCTTTACAGCCCCCGTTGGCTGGTCTATAAAGCCGCAGGAATCCATTGCTATTGATCTCGTAGACACCGCATTCTTAAGCGTTTGCCCCAATTGTGGGCTGAAAATTGACTATCGATATTTAGCCAGGCGTGCGCGGGGTTGACTGCAGGAATATCCAGCACCATTTTATTGGCCTTTTCAGCAGTGAGGTGGGCGTGCAATCCCCGCAAATAATTGTATTGGCAACCCGCAACAAGGGCAAAACAGAGGAAATCCAGGACCTGCTCAAAGGGTACCCTGCCATAATTAGGAATCTTGAAGATTTCGGACCTATTCCCTCCATCGAAGAAGATGGCGCGAGCTTTGAAGAAAATGCTTATAAGAAAGCCAGTCTCACCGCTCGTTATCTAGGCTTGCCAGCCTTGGCCGACGATTCCGGTTTGACCGTAGAGGCCATGGGGGGCGCACCCGGCGTGCATTCGGCGCGCTATTGCGGTGAAGGCGCATCCGATCAGCAGCGTTACCAGAAATTGCTTAAGATGATGGAATCGATCGAGCATCGAGCCGCGGCCTTTGAGTGTGTCATCTCCCTGGCCGTGCCTACGGGCCCGGCCCTAACTTATGAAGGCCGCTGTGAAGGGGTGATCGCCCGCGTGCCGGCCGGAGATTACGGTTTTGGCTATGATCCGGTGTTTTTCTATCCGCCGCTGAACAAGACTTTCGCCCAATTGACCATGGCTGAAAAAAGCCAAATCAGCCATCGGGGCAAGGCTTTGCAGGAATTTCGGAAGGAGTTCGACAAAGTGCTTCAGTGGCTGCAAATGCATATGCCCAGAGGTGAACCGGTCGGTTGTATGGCGGCAGGTAAATCCAATGGTTAAGACCTCTGGTCGTTGGAGTGAGGGAGCCGGCTGAACAGTACGGCCCGATATAAGATGGATCCGCAAAAAAGTATTCTGACGTCCGTTGTTGCCAGCCCCATTAAGGCGCAGAGCCCGCAGGAGTCTGCGGTTTTGGGCTGATGGCTTTGCCGGGGGAACGATCGTCGAGCTTTTGCGGTCTCACAATAATTAGCTCCATTCAAACAATCTTTTTTCAATTCAGCAAGGAGTTCAAATATGCTCAAATTTAAAGAGGGAATTGATATCGTTGAAGAGATCGGCGGCATCCACACGGTTGAAGCGGCCCGCGCGCTGTTGAAGGAGAAGATGCCCACCGAGCAATTCAATCGTTTGGCCACCTTCAAGAACCCAGAAGTTGTGCTCAAGATCGCCAATTCAATTGCAATGTGCACTCCAGATGCGATTTTCGTCAACACCGGCAGCACGGCCGATGTCCAGTTCATCCGCGATATCGCGTTGAAAAAAGGCGAAGAAGAGTCATTGCCCATGAAAGGGCACACCATTCACTACGACCTGAACGAAGAGCAGGGCCGCATCACGGACCGCACCTTTTATATCGCCAATGATGATGAGCAGATTAGTTCCCTGGCCCTGCGCATGTCGCGCAAAGAGGCCTTAGATACAGTGCGAAAAATCATGACCGGTATTATGCGCGGCAAAACCATGATCATCGGGTTTTACTCCCGCGGTCCGGTGGGGGCGCCGGTGTCCAATCCCTCCATCGAGATCAGCAGCTCGGCCTATGTCTGCCATAGCGCCGAAATTCTCTACCGCAATACGTACAAAGATTTTGAAAAGGAAGTAGAAAAGCTCGGCCATTTCTTTACCAACATCCATAGCGAAGGACTCAACCGGCCCGAAGATCTGCCCAATGCCCGCGTACTCATGGATCGCGCCCACCTGACCACCTACGCCTTTAACTGCACGTATGCCGGCAACACCCTGCTCATGAAAAAGGGCAACCACCGCTTTGCCGTGGACCGCTCGGTGTACGCCAAACGGGGCCAGGAATTGGCCGAGCACATGTTTATCACCTTGATGAAAAGCAAGAGCGGCCGCATTACCGGAATCACCGGCGCGGCCCCCAGCGGTTGCGGCAAAACCACCACCGCCATGGCCGGCGATCTGTTTGTTGGTGATGATCTGGCCCAGATGTGGATCGCCGCGGATGGCTCCGTACGCTCCATCAATCCCGAGTGCGGCATTTTTGGCATCGTGGAAGATGTCAACCGCGAAGGCGATCCCATTTTGATGAAGCTGTTGCGCGAGCCGGGAACGGAAGTCATTTGGTCCAACGTGCTCATCGACGAAAAAGGCATACCCCACTGGACCGGCAACGGTGAAGAGCTGCCGCCTCGCGGCCGCAACCACCAAGGCCGATGGGAAAAAGGCATGAAAGACGCCAAGGGCAAAGAGGTGCCCATTTCCCATCCCAATGCGCGTTGCACTCTGGCATCCAAAGCCCTGACCAACTTCTCGCAAATGGCGGAAGATCCGGCCGGCGTGGCGACCCGCGTGGTTACTTACAGCGGCCGGGACAGCGATACCATGCCGCCGGTGTGGGTGGCCAAGAACTCCGATGAAGGTGTGGTGATCGGTGCCTGTATCGTATCCGCCGCCACGGCCACCGAAGTGGGCGCTACCGGCGTCAAGCGCGCTCCCTGGGCCAACGGCCAGTTCATTCCAGGCGCCCTGGGCGACTACATGGATGCCCAATTTAAATTCTTCGGTTCCAGCAAAATTGCGCCGGACAAACGGCCCATCATGGCTGGCCTCAATTACTTCCTGACCCACGAGGCCCGCGGCGGCACCGGCAAGAAGCTGCTGGGTGAAAAACGCGACGTCAAAGTGTGGCTTTCCTGGCTGGAGCGGCGCGCTTACAACGAAGTGCAGGGCATCGACTCCCCCATCGGTTATCTGCCCAAGTATGACGACCTCAAGGCGCTCTTCAAAGAAAAGATCAACAAGGAGTATTCCAGGGAGCTCTATGACAAGCAGTTCTCACTCTATATCGACAATATCGTCAAGCGCATTGACCTGCAGTTGGAAGCGTACGGCAAAGAAAAGAATTTGCCGCTGAAGATCTTTGAAGTACTCAAATCGCAGCGTCAGGGGTTAGTTGCTCTCAAGGAGAAATATGGCCCCATCGTAACACCGGCCCAGCTTGAAGCGGCCGCCGCTGCAAAGTAATTAAAAATATTATAATAAATAATAGGGGCGCTGGAGTTCTCCAGCGCCCCTTTAGTTATTCTTTTTTGAAGTTCATTCGGTCGCCTTGGGCCTCTACCCGCAAACGGATGCCATCCGGGATCTTGCCTTTGAGGATTTCGAGGGCCAGGGGGTTCTCAATGTACTGCTGGATAGCGCGTTTCAAGGGCCGGGCGCCGTAGACCGGATCATAGCCGTGATCGATAAGCAGTTGTTTGGCGCTGTCGCCGAGCGTCAGAATAATCTTGTGCTCGGCCAGCCGTTTGGCGAGCCGTTGCATCTGGATCTCCACGATGGCGCCGATCTGATCGCTGTCCAGGTTTAAGAAAATGATGGTTTCATCGATGCGGTTGAGAAACTCGGGCTTGAACTGGGCCCGCAAAGCTTCCGTGACCCGGCGCTCCATCTCCTGGCGCTGATTGCTGCTCAACTCGGTGATCCATTGACTGCCTACATTGGAGGTCATGATGATGATGGTGTTCTTGAAATCTACGGTTTTGCCATGGCCGTCGGTCATGCGGCCATCATCCAGGATCTGCAGCAACACGTTAAATACTTCCGGATGGGCTTTTTCGATTTCGTCAAAGAGCACTACGGAGTAAGGCCGCCGCCGCACCGCTTCGGTCAGATAGCCGCCTTCCTCGTAGCCCACATAACCTGGTGGGGCGCCGATGAGGCGCGCCACGGCGTGCTTTTCCATGTACTCCGACATGTCGATGCGGACCATGGCCTGCTCGTCGTCGAAGATGAATTCGGCCAAGGCCTTGGCCAGCTCGGTTTTGCCCACACCGGTGGGGCCCAGGAAGATAAATGAGCCAATGGGCCGGTTGGGGTCTTGCAGACCGGATCGGGCCCGGCGCACCGCATTGGAGACCGCTTCAATGGCGCGGGTCTGGCCGATCACCCTGCGGCCCAGGCGTTCTTCCATACGTACCAGTTTGTCGCGTTCGCTTTCCAGCATGCGACTGACCGGAATACCGGTCCAGCGCGATACGACTTCAGCAATATCTTCGTCGTCTACTTCTTCTTTGAGCATTTTGCGTTCGCTCTGAATGGCCATCAAATCGGCGCGGGTTTTTTCCATCTGCTTGTTCAGCTCGATGGCGCGGCCGTAGCGCAGTTCCGCCACCCGAGCCAGATCGCCTTCACGCTCGGCTTTTTGCTGGGCGAGACCAACCTGTTCTTGTTCTTCTTTGATTTTGCGGATGGCCTGGATTAGCCTCTTCTCTTTTTCCCAGTGAACCTTCATCTGGGTCAGATTGGCGCGTAGGGACTCAAGGTCATTCTCCAGTTTGGCCAGACGCTCCTTAGAGGCGCTGTCAGACTCCTTTTTCAAGGCCTGGCGTTCAATTTCGGCCTGGGTGATTTTGCGCTGCACTTCATCGATCTCCACGGGCATGGAATCAATTTCGATGCGCAGCTTGGAGGCACATTCGTCTACGAGGTCAATGGCCTTGTCCGGAAGAAAACGGTCCGTGATGTAGCGGTCCGACAAGGTGGCGGCGGCCACGATGGCGGAATCCTGGATGCGCACGCCGTGATGAACCTCATACTTCTCTTTTAGTCCACGCAAAATGGAGATGGTGTCTTGCACCGTGGGTTCGCTGACCATTACCGGCTGGAAACGCCGCTCCAGGGCCGCGTCCTTTTCGATGTATTTGCGGTATTCGTTGATGGTGGTGGCCCCCACGCAGCGCAGGGTGCCCCGGGCCAGGGCCGGCTTGAGCATATTGGAAGCATCCATGGCTCCTTCGGAGGCCCCGGCGCCCACCAGGGTGTGCAATTCGTCGATGAACATGATCACTTCACCCTCGGCTTTTTCTACTTCCTTGAGCACGGCCTTGAGGCGGTCTTCAAACTCACCGCGATATTTGGCGCCGGCGATCAGGGCGCCCATGTCCAGGGCCACCAGACGACGATTTTTGAGAGATTCGGAGACATCGCCGGCCACGATGCGCTGGGCCAGTCCTTCGACAATGGCGGTCTTGCCCACGCCTGGCTCGCCGATGAGCACCGGATTGTTTTTGGTGCGCCGGGAAAGTACTTGCACCACGCGCCGAATCTCTTCATCGCGCCCGATCACCGGGTCCAGCTTGCCCAGACGCGCCAGTTCGGTCAGGTCGCGGCTGAACTTCTGCAGCGCCTGATATTTCTCTTCGGGGTTGGGATCGGTGATTCGCTGGGAACCGCGGATCTCCATGAGCACTTTCAGGATGCTGTCCAGTGTGACCCCGTGGCGTTGCAGCAATCTAACGGCCTGACCCTCTTTCTCATCCGCCACGGCCAGAAGAATATGCTCCACGCTCACATACTCGTCTTTCATCTGGGCCGCCAGTGCAAAGGCTTTTTCCAGAACCGATTTGCTGCGCGCCGAGAGGTAGGTATCCGCACCACCGGAGACTTTGGGAAGACGGTTGAGGGTTGAAATACATTCCTGGGCAATGGTGTCCGCGGAGACGCCCAGTTTGGTCAGAATGGCTCTGGCCACCCCCTCTTTTTCCGCCAGCATGGCTGATAGCAGATGCTCGGGCTCAATCTGCTGGTTACCGTGCTGTCCTGCCAAACTCTGTGCGCTCTGGATGAGCTCCTGGGATTTGATGGTGAATTTATCGTAGCGCATCGTTCCTCCTCGACAACTGCCTCGATTTATGGTCCAAAATTTGCATAAATTTAAACACGGCGGCTTTTTTGTCAAACCAAGCGGCACAGTAGCTGCTTTGGGTAGTGGCGAAGTAAACTTTTTTCAGCGCCGCTGACAAAATGCGTCAGGCCGGCGCTTGTGCCGTCTGGCCCCTTGACACCCTGGGGTGTTTGATGTTTTTTATGAACTAACGGGCAGTTATAAGCAGCCCTCTCCCACAAAAGGAATCGTTTATGGCAAAGCTGATTCTGATGTTCAAGGATAAACTCCTCAGCGTTCACCCGTTAGCCGAGGGAGCGAAGTTAACCATCGGCCGCCATCCGGACAACCATATTGTGATCGATAATTTGTCGGTGTCCGGCCATCACGCCCAAATCGAACATCTGGGGGCTGAAATCATTCTCACGGACCTGGGCAGCAAAAACGGCACCCTGCGAAACGGTCAGGCGGTGACGCGTTGCGCCATTGTCGATAAGGATACCATCATCATCGGCAAGCACATTTTACAGGCCGATTGGACCGATACCATGGCGGTGGAACCCGGGGCTGCGGCGTCAGCCGAAGCGGTGGGCGCGGATATGGCCCAGACCATGATTTTACAGAGCCCCCGGTCCAAGGAGAAGGAAAGCCTGCCGGTTCGTCCGGTCGCCGCGCGTAGCGCTGCGATGACTGAAGAGGCGCTGGCCGCTGAAGGTCCGGCGGCATCCAAGGAGAAGAGTTCGTCGAAACCTGATTATCTCTCTTTTCTTTCCGGTGGCGAGGGTGACGTATTGATTGCCAAGAAGCAAATCGCCATCGGCAAGAACAGCGACGCCGACATCGTAGTGAACGGCCTCTGGGCCTTAATCGTGGGCGGTCCGGCGGCGGTGATCACCAAGCAGGCCGGTAGCTATTTTTTGCGCTATGCGGGCGGCTTGATCAAACCCAAACGCAATGGCTCCAGCGTCAAAGGCACGGTCAAACTGAGCCATGCCGACGTGGTGGCCATCGGACCGGTCAAGCTACAACTCAGGCTGGGCGACCGCAAAGCCGCATAAGTTTGCTTCTGCAAGATCATTTCCTGTGATGCGATTGCCTTGGAGGCGATTTCAAATTAAATCCCCAATGACCGTGGTGCCATTGGAATGCAGATGGGTATAAAAAAATACTATTGGGTTGTTCCGACCCTGTTGCTCATCGCAATGCTGTTGATGTGCACCGCACCGATCATTTGCTCGGCCGGTCCGGATGATGAGCAAGAGGCCGGTGTTTCCACCCCCACTCCCCAGGATTCTTCCACCAAGGATAGCTCCTCGAAATCCGAGAGTTCGCTTTGGGACACCATCAAACACGAACTGGGCCGCATCGATCCTGAAATCGTGCGGCTCTACACAAAATGGGTCATTGGCGCGCCAGTACTGGTGGTGGCCATTCTCATTGCCATGATGTTACGACCGAGACGTATCCCCCAGCATGAGCGGGTCCTGGGACCACCTCAATCCATCCCCGAAAACAGGCCCAAGCCTGCGCCTAAACCGGCCGTGGCGCGGACGCCGCGCACCACGGCCAAGCTCTCCGATCAACAGCAGGTGTTGCGTTTTTTCCTGCAACTGTTCAAAACCCAGTCCAATGGCGAAGCAGACGCCCCTGCCCAAATCGTGCGTGTCGAAACCCGTCCCACCTGCCCCGATGAGACCTATGAGATGCGCGTAATGGTAAAAGACGATTGGGTCACCCGGCGCATGTCCATCGGTCTGCTGGGTCAGGGCGGCGGCAGCCGCAGCCGGTGTTTCTATGTGATCTATGACACCCATATGGTGATCAAGATACCGCCGGTGCCCATGCTCAAGTTCAGTGAATACAAACGCCAGGTGGCGGCCGAAGGGCGTATCGTCGAGCGTCTGGCGCCTCGTCAATGCATCGTCCCCCGCATTTCGGTGATTTTGAAGGCGGTCCATGGTTTCCCGGATAACGCCCGATTGTCCGAAGAACAGTTGGAAGTCAAATACATGCGTGTGGTGGAGAGCCAGCCCCAGCTTCAGGAGAATTTGAAAATCGGTGACTCCTTCGCGTTTTTCATGGACTTGGCCAAATACTTCTTCCTGAGCAATGTTCTGGATGAGATCCACAGCGGTTACAGCCGCCTGATCGATGAAGCCAACCAGCACCCTGAAATCCTGTGGGACCAGCATGCCTTTGTGTGTCGCTACGGTGATGAGTCCGGGCCAGTCTGCCAGGCCCTGCAGGATGCTTACTACCGCTGTGAAAGCCGTTTGCGCGCGTTGGTGGAACAGGCTGGGTTGGCCAAAGTCGTCACGACCTATCATATCAAGCAGTGGTTTTTAGCGCATATGGTGGGCGAAGTGGTGCGGCGGGGGGAAGTGGATATACCGTCCGATGTGGTCTCCAATATCAATCTGTTGATGGCCGAAGTGGTCCAGCAAAACCGTCAGGCGGTACAAAAGTATAGGCAGCAGCTCAAGGAGTATATCCACCAGACTCGTTTTTCCCAATACCGGCATCAGGTGGAGAGTTTGGCCACCAATATTTTGGATCTGCTGCACTGGATCGGCCAAAAGGGTCTGGCCTTGCGCGATTTGAAACCTGAAAATCTCTTCGTGGCCGGCAACCCCGCTGAATATCCCGGCTTTCTCAATGACGTGGAGAAATTCTCCATCGGGTTGATTGACGTTGAAACCGCGGTGCCCATCGATGCCGAAGATCCGGTACTCATCCCCCAACCCCAACTGGCCGGGACACCGCTCTATGCCACCCCGGCCCATCTGATGGCCAATTCCATTTTAATGGAAGTATACGAGGATCTATCCACCATCTTGCATTTACAGGATTGGTATGCCACCCTGGCTATTCTTTTTAAGCTGATCACGGGCGAGGCGTTGTTCGGCACCACGGCCCATGTATTTCCGGAGATCCTCAATCGCATGAAGCTGCTCGACCCGGCCGGTCCGGATATGAAAGAAGATATTATTCGTATTCAGGGGTTGTTTTGGAGCAGTGCGCTGGCCGAATTTGAATCCAGCATGGCACAGCACGCCGCGGTGTTGGCAAGAGTGGAAGTCGCGGTGCCCCAAGGTTTGGTGGAAGATATTCTCAATGGCCTCAAATCAGAGATCAAAGAGATTGATCAAATCGTGGCCAAGTCCGTGGCCGATCAATCCTTTTTTAATAGCGGGGATAAACGTCGTTTTTTGAAAGTAGCGTCAGCGGAAAAGATCGGGCAGATGAAAAGCAAATTGAGTCAGGAAATGGAGAGCGGCACCGGTCAATCCCAAGGCCAGGTGGTGCTCTATTTTGAGATTTTGGAAGAGCTCAAGGAACGTCTGGAACGCAAACAGCGGGCCGTGGAAACCATCCACGCGCCTAAACCCTTCATCGCGGCCGATCAACTGCTGGAAGTCATGTTCCAAAGAGTCTATTCGCTTATGTATCCCTCAACCTGGCCCTCCCTGACGCCCCGACTCTATGGTTCCAGCTCCTTTTTGGCCACGGATATTACTACTTATCAAGCCACCATGTAATTTTTCTCCCAAATGCGCATTCGGCCATTTGGGAGAAAAAATTATTTCATGGGATACTTTTCGATGTCGTCGGGGCGAACATGGAGTTCAGAAATGGCCCGGCCGCGCACGGAGATGCCGGCAGCGTGAACTGTTTCTATGTCGCCGCTGATGAGAGGGTGCCATTCGGGCAGCGGTTTCTGTTCGGCGATCAGACGGTAGGCGCATGTTTTGGGCAGCCAGCGCAAGCGGAGGATGTTGCCGGGGAATAGCTCCAGACAATCGGGCACCAGGATATGGCGCAACTCATAACCACTGCAGCGGCACGATTCGATATCGAGCAAATGGCAAGCGACCCAGGTATAGTAGATTTTTCCGGTGGTCGGATTTTTTAGCTTTTGCAGGCAGCAGCGACCGCAGCCATCACACAACGCTTCCCACTGCTCTTTGGTCAGCTGCGCTAAGGTTTTGTTTTCCCAGAATGAGTTCATTTCAGTTCCAAGCCGTGGTTGTTTTGGAGAGTAAAATTATGCCAAGTGCATTCAAAAGTCCAATCCTGCTTTTGACAGAGAGCCGGCCGGCCCTTAAATTGAAAGCATTCTAAGCCATTTGCTGGGAAAGGTATTGTTATGAATAAATGGCTCGGGCCGGGTTTGGCCCTGTTGCTGCTCCTCACCGGCTGCCGTGCCATGCTCGGCAACGACACCCTGCGTTTTTATGACGTGGCCAGCGGCCACGAGGTGGGCGGGCCGGAGGCCGTGGAGCGGCTCAGGCAGGCGCGTCTCGTTTTGGTGGGTGAGCAACACACCAATGTTGATCACCATCAGGCCCAATTGGCCGTGATTCGTGCTTTGGAGCAATCCGGCGGCCCGGTCGCCATCGGTTTGGAGATGTTTCGGCGGCAAAGCCAGGCCGAGCTGGACCGCTGGGTGCAGGGGCAAATGGATGAAACCCAATTCATCGCCGCCTACCAGGACAATTGGAGTTTTGACTGGGCGCTCTATCGTCCCATTTTTCGATATGCCCGGGAGCATAAGATCCCCATGGTGGGGTTGAATGTGGACAAAGGGCTGACCCGCCAGGTGGCGGCCCATGGATATGACACCCTCAGCGATGAGCAAAAAGCATCCTTGGGTCCCTTGACCTGTGATGTCACGGACGATTATCGCGCCTATATCCGCGAGGCTTTTGGCGCCCACGCCCATGGGGAGATGAACTTCGATCATTTCTGCCAGGCCCAGCTGGTATGGGATACAGCCATGGCCGCAAATGCTCTAAAGTATTTGCGGCAAAATCCCGAAACCCGCATGGTTCTGCTGGCCGGCGCCGGTCATGCCCAGAAGCAGGGCATCCCCTCCCAGCTGATCAAGCGCGATTTCCGGCAATTTATCGTCGTGCTGCCCGAAACCCCCGGTAGCTTGGACAAGGGGAGTGTCACCAGCGCCGATGCTGATTTGCTGTACCTGGCGCCTTGACATCCAGGGGCGCGACGGGCAGCCAAGGCGCTACACATCCAAAACGTGCCTGGAAGTGTGCTGAGGGGTGCAGGAATACGGGGAGAGATGGCCCCAACGAATTGGGCGTTGCGGCCTCGCAGATCGGAATAAAAGGTCAAGCACCAGTACAATTCGAAAGCCTATCAACCCCATAATGGAGGTGACCATGAAAGTATATTGGCGATGGATTTTATGGCCGGCAGCCATCGTGTTGTTTGGCATTATTACTTCCGTCACCGGGGCCGATGATCGCCGCCCCAACCCGCCGGATCGTCGTCCCTATCCCCCGGTGGGTATTTACATACAGATGACCGAAGATTTCTACCGCGATCTTAAGCCGGACGGGCAAGGCCGAACCATTTCCACCAACATGTCCGAGGAGTATTTACACCAGATCGCCATCGCCACCCGCTACACCGTGGAGACCAATTTGCAAGTGCTTCAGCAGCAGGAACGCATCATTCATCTTCTGGAAGCACTTCAGAACAAAACAGGGGGAGCCAAACCTTGACCAGCGAACCAGAGAAATATGATCTGTGCGTCATCGGCGCCGGGCCGGGCGGATATGCCGGGGCCATGCGCGCCATCGACGCAGGCCGCACGGTGTGCCTGATCGAAGGCGATGAGATTGGCGGTACGGGCGTCAAATGGGGCGCCCTGGCTTCCAAGACCATGTGGGAACTCTCCAAGGATTATGCCGTGGCCGCCAAGACCGACCGCGGATATCGCAGCGTGGAGTTGAGGGTTGATTATCAGGCCGTGATCGATACGGTCAATGAAGCAGTCAAGGAAAAGCAATATCAATTGCTTTCCCAATTGGAAACCTTCGCCCACGGCCACTGGAAAGGACCCGGTACGGTCACCTATCTGCGCGGCTGGGCCAAGTTTGATGACGCTCATCATGTATTGGTGGCCATGGCCGACGGGCAGACGAAGAAGATCGCGGCCGACCATTTTCTACTCTGCACCGGCTCCAAACCCAGGCACTTTGCCCACGTGGCCGTGGATCAGGATCGCATCTTCGATTCGGACGGAATTCTCCAGCTCAAAAGCTTTCCCAAGCGGCTGATGATCATCGGCGCCGGTGTCACGGGGTGCGAATACGCCACCATCTTTTCCAATTTCGGCCAGACCAAAGTCTTTCTCGTAGATCATCAGGAGCGGGTGATTCCCTCCGAAGATGAGGATGTGAGCAACTTCGTCAGCAATAACCTGGCGGTGAATGGGGTGAAGATCTTCCACTCCACACAGTTGCGCGAAATTATTCAAAAGCGCGATCATTTGGAAGTAGTGCTTGATTTTGTTGACGGTCATGCCACGGTGGTGGAAGTAGATGCCGTGCTGGTCTCCATTGGCCGGGACCCCAATACCCGCTCCCTCAACCTGGCGGCCGCCGGTATCATACCCGATGCGGCTGGCTACCTGGATTGCGACGCGGATTGCCGCGTGCAAGGTCATATATATGCTGCCGGCGATGTCACCCACCGGCCGGCATTGGTCAACATGGCCGTCATGGAGAGCCGCCATGCGGTCAAGCATATGTTCCGCCTGCCCACCAAACCGCTAACCTTTCCCAACATGTCCACGGTGATGTTCTTCTACCCGGCCGTGGCCGCCGTGGGCCTCAATGAGAAAGCGTGCCGCAAGAAGCAGATCCCCTACCGTGTGGCCACCTATGCCAATGCCCTGGTCACACGGGCCATTGCCATGCGGGCCCTGAGTGGCTTTGTCAAAATCATTGTCAGCGACGACGGTGCGAACAAAATTATAGGCATGCGTGCCGCCGGCCCACAAGTGTCGAGCACCATCATGTCCCTTGCGTTGCTCATTGACCAGGAGAAAAGCGCCCAGGATGTGATAGACTCCATGTTTCCTCATCCCACTATTACCGAAGGTATTCAGGAGTGCTTGCGGTTGCTCATGGGTAAGTCGATCTACAAACCCGAAGCATTTCCCGATCTGCTCAGCATCCGCGCTTGGCGACCGTGATGGTGGATAATAGGGGCTGTCGCAAGCCTTGCCGGTAAACTTTCTATGTGGATTCGCCGAGGGTATCGCTTCGCGTCTAGTCGTCGACTGGTTTATTGGTTTATTGGTTGAACCAGAAAAATACCCCACCAATTAACGAATCAACGAATGAACCAATCAACCAAACTGCAATTTCACCCTACCGGCTCTGCCCAAATGAAGTAATCGTGGGTGGCACGGGATGATCGTGGCGCTTGATGCGGTCCAGCAGCAGACGCACCGTGCTGGTGGAGGCTATGTTGCTCAGACACAGGCCCGTGGCGCCGATGAGATTGCCGGGCAGGCCCAGCCATAGGCCGGCAGCGCCGGAGAGTAAAATGGTAGTGATGTAGGCGCCCTGACCCGCGATAATGGTAAAGGGCTTTTTGGCAAAGCCAGCCAAACCTTCACCCTGGGCGCGCAAGGCCACGCCCATGGGGAAGATGACCAGCGCACAGGCCGTGATGCGGACCAGCGGCAAATCGCCGGGAGCCAGGTTTTGCAGGCGCACGTAGTAGAACTCGGCCAGCCCGGGCAGGGTGAAGAGCAGCGGCAGAAGTCCTAAGGCCGTTCCCGCTCCCAGGGCAAACCACAAAGTGCGCCGGTCTTTGTCGTGCCGGGGGGCAAAGGTCAGTACCACTTCTTGCAGCCGGGTGGCGCCAAAGGCTACGGGGGTGGCCAGCCCCAGCGCCAGATAATAAGCCGGCAGCATGCGCTCGGGAGCTGCGGACCGGGCTATGAAGGCCCCCATGATGATGGCGGAAAGGGAAAGCAGGCAGCCGCCGATGGACAGGGGCAGGTTGAAGAGCAGCAACTCCTTTTTTCTGGGCGGCGGTGTGCGGGTCGGTTCAAGGGCCTTTATAAAAGGGGCCGCCAGTATGGCCGAGGCGCACACCTCCAAGGCCACTGGCAGGGTCAGGCATACAATGGCCCAGACCGGGCCCACTGCACCGAAGTAGCAGAAGAGCGGCGCCAGCAAGGCCGTCAATCCAATGCGCATGAGGGTCGCCAGACTGGCGCGCCCCGAGGCCAATCCATTGTACATGCTCACCTGGAATGGGATGCGCAGGAAGAAAAGAAACTGCAGGGGCAGGCTGGCCACCAGGGCAATGTGGGCCGGTCGGGCAATGGAGGCCGGCAGGCCGATCCAATGTTCAAAGAGCTGGTGGGCTGCCACCGGAATACACAGCAGCGCCTGGATCACCACGACGGCCAGTGCCAGAAGCAAGGTGACCGAGCGAAATTTTAAGAAGCCTTCGCGGTTTTTACCATACACCATGCCAGTGGTGATCAAACCAAAGCCCAGGGTGCCCAAGATGAACATCAACGTATTGGATTGGGCCAACCCGGCCATGTTCAAGGGGCCGCCTTCCCCCCGGGAGGCCACCATGGCCACCAGGGGATAGGTCAAACCCTGGGAGGCGGACTGCAGGGCCAAGGGAACAAAAAAACGAGCCAATTGTGAGACGCTGGGGGAAGTGGACGGTGCTGGATTCATGCGCGATAAGCTTTATGGCATTTGGGTTGATGCTGGCCCCGCGTCCATGAATCGAGATGGGCCGGAACCGCGGAAAGGTATAACACTGGACGATGGGGGTCAATCCCACTCTGCCACTTGACCCTATTTATTCAATGGTTTAGTAAGTGACCCGAATAGTATCGCCATTCATTCGTGCATTTGCCCCATCTTTTCTATAAGGACACAACATGACGGCCACTTTTTTTAAGCGCGGTTTGTCTGCTTCAATTTTACGCGGCACTTTAGTGCTGCTCTTGGCGGCAGCCTGTTTCAACATGGCCTGGCCGGCCAACGTCCAGGCCCAACAAACCCCCAGCGGCACCATCGAAATCATGTTTGTCATCGACAATTCTGGCAGCATGCGGAAGAACGATCCTGAGTTCATCACGCCCAAAGTGGTGGACACTTTCGTCCACCGGCTGCCTTTGGAGGCGCGGGTGGGGATGGTGGTCTTTGATCAGACCGCCCGCCTGGTCAATCCCCTTACGTCGGTTATTTCCAAGGAAGCCCAGGAAGCTTTTGTGGTTGGGCTGTCCAAAATCGATTATAAAGGTCGCTATACCAACAGCGCGGTCGGCATAGAACGTGCGTTGTATGAATTGAAAGCCAATGGCCGCAAAGATGCGCAAAAAGGGATTGTGTTCCTCACCGATGGAATCGTGGATACGGGCAATCTTAAAAAGGATCAGGAACTCAATCAGTGGCTCAAACAGGACCTCACCGCAGAATGCCGCGCCTTGGGAGTCCGTATATTCGGCATCGCTTTCAGCGAGGCGGCGGACTTTGTCCTGATCCAGGCCCTGGCTTCCCGTACCGATGGGGAGTACTACCGGACTTATGAGGCCTCCAAAATCTCAGAAGTCCTTGATGATATCCTGAACCACTTGTCGCCCAAGCTGCCGGAACCCCTGCCCACCGCGCCCCCAGAACCGATGCCGACGGCAAGGCCTGAGGCGGCCGCGCCGGGCGTTATTGCTGCCCCACAGCCCTTCCCGGCCAGCCAGCAGCGACCACCTGCGCCGGCAGTGGAAAATGCCGGCGCGCCACCCAAGGAAAGCGGCCTGCAACTGATCTTCGTGGTATTGGCCATTGTCGTGACGATATTGTCGGGGGTGTTGGTTTTCATCTATCTCAAACAGTTGAAAATAATGAAAAAAAGCCTGCCCCGGGTTACCCTTCCGCTCGTTCCGCCGGACGCTTACCTGGAGGATTTATCCCAGGCGGGTGGGCAATTGGATATCAAAAAGGAGCGCGTCACGGTCGGCCGAGACCTTCGCAATGACTTGGCTATCGAAAAGCCGACGGTTTCCAGCTTTCATGCCACCATTGAGTACCGTAACATGGTCTTCTTTTTAGAAGATCAGCGCAGCACCAATGGCACCAAGCTAAACGACAAAAAGCTTGAACCCAACATGCCGATCCGGCTAAAAAGCGGGGATCGCATTCATTTCGCCACTTATCAATACCGGTTTGTGATTCCCAACCAGATTCCCTTTGGCGAGACAGCCATGGTTTCCATGACCGCGCTGGAAGGACAAGAGTCGGGCTCCACGGTGGTCATTGACCTCAATGATGCCGAAAGCAGTCAAGGGCTTGTCAACTGCATGCAGAGCCATCTGCTCCAGTTGCACGCCATGGGGCCTAAATACAGGGAGTTCATCAACCAGCACTTTGCCTACGACACGCTGGAGCTGATTGCGGCCAAAGCCCACGAAAATCTGACCAAAACCCAGAGCGACGGCCAGCTCCACTGTGAGTCCATCATTGAATCCAAGGTGTTTTACCTGGTGTGCAGCTTGCCGGTTTCTATTAAGTCTGCCGCCGATTGGTATGGGACCCACCACAATGGATTCACCCAGTTTCTGATGAAATGGATCAAGTCAGATACATATCAATCCTCCCAGTGCGGCCGTTTGTGCGTGGTCACTTTTGGCCAGGACCCGGCCACCTGGGTCAGCCTCACCATTGTCCCCACGCGCGAAGAGGAAGATCCGGTGGAGATCATGTCCGTGGATTTTCTCAATGAAGCGGAGAAGGCCATGCTGGCCTTGGATTTTGACCATCATGGCCGGGTGGCCTGATTGCACACCAACCTCTAAATTCAGTAAAGAAGCCCACATTTTGTGCCGATACTATTTCGGATGTCTTTATGCTAACCAGAGTGGGGACCGTGGAAACAAACGCGCCAGGCAAACTTCAAGGTAATAAAATAGCTGAAATTTTAGGCTATTTGATTGATAAACGGATCATCATTTCCATGCATATTGTGGGCACCAGTTTTGAGCGCCTGACATGCGTGACCCAGATGAGCCAAAACCCCCAGCCATTTTTTGTTGTAGACCTACCCGATAATTTTAAGGCCGAGGCCCAAAGTTCCTCGGAGCTGATCCTGCGTTTTAATTTCAATGGGCCGGATCGGCTGGAGTATATTTTCACAACCAAAGGCGGCCGGATCAACGGGCGGGAGCTGCACCTGCCTTTCCCCGACCATATGGAACGGCTGCAGCGCCGCCGAAATTTCCGGATGGAAACACCCCTTGGCACCAAGATGTTTCTCAAGCTGGATAAGATCCATGCCGTGCTCGGCTTAATCAATATTAGTCTGGGCGGAGCCTACGGAACGTTGCTCAAACCCAGCGAAAATGGACGCAGCAGCTCACTGTTGGAGGTTGGCCAGCGCATCCTCAATGTTGGCATCCTCTTTCCGGCCGATGATGAAAATGAGGAACAAATTGTAATTATTAAGAGAACTGAGGTCCGCAGAATCGAGCACGACCAGGACCGCAAAATCTACAAGTATGCCTTCGAGTTCACCGATGTCGCCCCCGATGAATTGAAAAAACTCACCCAGCTTATCTATCGTATCCAGCGCCAGTTTCTGCAGCGGCGGTAGCCGCGCCCTGCCCGCACTATCCAGTTGCCGCCTTTGGTTGATTTTGTTATAGAAGCCCGTTGCATCAAGTTAGGCTGATTTCCATTCATAAAGAGCCGTAGGTCGGCGTCACCATATCCGGCGGATCCCAATCTGAAGTGCGATTAGGGTCGCTGCAATTGTGGAGCGGTATATATTTGGAGGGGGTTGTAATGCGACTGGAGGTCCCCGTCATCGGCATCCTACGAGGCATAGCCCACGATTTTTTCGGTCCCGTGATGGGTGCGGCCTTTGAGGCCGGCCTGCAAGCCATTGAGGTGACGTTCAATACCGATCGCGCCGAAGAGATCCTCCGTAGTCACCGCCCCTTGGTACCCCCTGGTAAGCTGCTGGGCATGGGTACCATCCGAAACCTGGATGAAGCCCGGAAAGCCGTAGCGGCCGGCGCCATGTTTTTGGTGACCCCCAACACCGATGTGGAAGTGATTCGTTATGCCGTCTCCCAGGGAGTCCCGATTATCGCCGGAGCCTTTACCCCCAGCGAGGTGTATGCGGCCTGGTCGGCGGGTGCGCAGATGGTTAAGGTCTTTCCCTGCGGCAGCATCGGGCCGCAGTATATCCGGGAGCTGCGCGGTCCCTTTGATCACATCCCGCTGGTGGCCGTGGGTGGGGTGCGCCAAGACAATGTGAAATCTTATTTTGAGGCCGGCGCCCGTGCCGTGGGTGTGGGTGACAGCCTCTTTGGGCCTCAGGCCCTGAAACAACGATCAGCCCAAGAGATTGGCCTGAATGTCAAAAAGTTTCTGCGAGCAGCGCTTCAATGAAGAGTGAATAGGAGAGTAAAATGTTTCGACCCCAGATTAAAGTCATGGATTGTACGGTGCGCGACGGCGGATTGATGAACAAGTGGCAGTTCAGCGACGAGTTCGTGCGGGAAGTATTTAAGGCCTGCAATGCCGCCAATATTGATTACATGGAAATCGGTTACTTGAGCTCCGAGTCCGCCTTCTCACGCCAAGAGTACGGCGCCTGGAAGTTCTGCTCCGAAGCTGATATTCAACGGGCCATCAACGGTATTGATAAGAAGATCAAACTGTCGGCCATGGCTGATATCGGGCGCATCGAGTACAATGACATCCCGCCCAAGCCCGAAAGCTCTCTGGATATGGTGCGCGTGGCCTGCTACGTTCACCAAGTGGATGCGGCCATTGCTTTGGCCCATCACTGCATGGAGAAAGGCTACGAAGCCACTATCAACTTGATGGCGGTCTCCACGGTGGGCTTGCGCGATCTGGAAGAGGCCTTAGACGATTTGGCCAAAAGCCGGGTGCCCATCATTTACCTGGTGGATAGTTTCGGCGCTTTTTATTCCGAAGATATCGACACTCTGTCGCAGAAGTATATGGCTAGCCTGCCGGACAAAACCATAGGTATTCACTGCCATAACAATCAGCAACTGGCATTTGCCAATACCATCGCCGCCATCATTAACGGCGTCAATTTTTTGGACGGCAGCCTCTATGGCATCGGCCGCGGCGCGGGCAATTGCCCCCTGGAATTGCTCATCTCTTTTCTGAAGAATCCCAAGTTCAGACTGAAACCATTGGTTGAAGTAATCGAGTCTCAAATTCTTCCCTGGACCAAGAAGATCGATTGGGGCTACTACATTCCGTACATGATTACCGGCGTGCTCAATCAGCATCCGCGCGCGGCCATGGCGCATATGGAGTCGGATCAGAAGGATAAAATCAGCGACTTCTTCAACCGGATTACCAGCGCCACGGATTTGGTATAATACGATTTGGCGCCAATGGCTTTCTGGTTACAAGCCATCTCAAAAAAGATTTTGGGCCATAAGCCTTTTTTGAGATGGCTGGCACTGCACTCTTTCAGGCAGGGAGAAGAATACCATGGAAAGCTTGAACATCCGTACTTTGGGTCGCACTGGTTTAAAGGTTGGTCGCCTGGGCGTGGCATGCAGCTATGGGGCGCCCGCCCAAGCCTTTGAGGAAGCCTTTGATCATGGGGTCAACTACTTTTACTGGGGCTCCACGCGCAAGGAAGCCATGGCCGTGGCCATCCGCAACATCATTGCCCGCGGCCAGCGCGATCAACTGGTAATCTTGATTCAGAGTTATTCCCGCTCGGCCGCCCTCATGGAATACTTCTTTGCGCGGGCTTTGAAAAAGCTCAAAATCGATGCCGCCGATATTTTACTGCTGGGTTGGCATAACCAACCTCCCTCCGGGCGCATCCTGGAGCGCGCCCTGCGAATGAAAGAGCGGGGTATGTTTCGCTTCTTGGGAATTTCGGGCCACCACCGGCCGATGTTCGCCGATCTGGCCCATGAATTGACCTTTGATCTCTTCCATATCCGCTACAACGCCGTGCATCGCGGCGCCGAAAATGAAGTTTTCGAGCATCTACCCTCCGCTGGTCGGCCAGGAATCGTCACCTACACCGCCACCCGCTGGGGAGATTTGGTCAATCCCGAAAAGATACCGGCCGGCGAAGCGCCGCTTACCGCCACCGATTGCTACCGGTTCGTCTTGTCCCAGCCAGCCGTGGATGTGTGCATGACCGGTCCCAAGGACACAGAACAGATGCGCCAGGCCCTCAAGGCCTTGACGCTGGGGCCGTTGTCCGCCCAGGAGCTGGAACGCATGCGGCGCATCGGGGATTATATCCATAGTCATCACAAAAGAGCATTCGCCTAGCTCGTCTTCCGCTTTTGCTTGTGGGCTTTTTCAAGACGGAGAAGAGGCGGCGGGATTGGCAAAGGTGAGGTCCGCGGTCAGATGCTGCCGTAGCCAGACTTCCCCATCCCGGCGGTTGCGCGTGACAAAGGTATGCCAGCCAGTAGTGTCATCGCCGGCATAGGCTTGAAACATCCTCGCCATGCCAAAAGAGATATCCGTTGGCATGACCGCCACGGCGAAGAGCTTACGATTGGTTAAGGCCGCCTTGTTGGCAATGCGGGCAATGGTCTTGATTTGGTCAGGGGTCATGTCGAAATCGAGTGCCTTGGAATAATCGGTAATGACGTAACGCAGCTTGGCCAAGCGTTCCGTGGAAGAAAATCGAGCTTCATAGGATTGAATCACTTCCTCGCCTTTAACCATTCCGGACCAGATAATAATCAGCCCGTTTTCATGCGCGATATACTCCATGGAATGGGGCATAGGTAAGATTCCTTTTTTTTGAAGGTCGACGGCTTTCCCCTCGGCCCAATTGGGCGGGAACTTCATTTTACCGGCCCGTAGATTAAACCATCGGCTGCTACCCAGGAAAAGTTAAATCAAGACGCTATTAGTATTTCATCTCTTCCATACCTTCGGCAATGGTAGGATATTTCAACACCGGCAACAACTCCCGTCTGAATCGTGTGGTATCTCCATGGTAGCTCACGCGGCCGATATCGATGAAATCCCTGGTCAGGGGGCTAAACGTCTTGAAGAGCGCCGAGGCAGCTTCACAAAGTCCGGCCGCCAGATAGATCAGTCCCAAAGGCAGGCGCCACGGTTTCCGGCAGCCCCATGCACCACATGCCAGATCAAGAAAAGATTGCAAGGTGTCCTGCCCCTCGTCACCCACATGGTAAGTGCCTTGGGCCGCTGGACTTATGATGGCCGCCGCCACGGCCCTGCAGAAATCGGTCTTGGAGATGAGATGGATGGCCGTCGGTTTTTTCCAGACCCCCAGAAGACGATGTTTGGCAAACCATTCGGCGGCGTCAATCATCAGGATGCCTTGACCATAAACCATGCCCACTCTTAGGCTAATGGGGTTGTCAATTTGCTGAAAAAGAAGTTTTTCTTCTTCAAGCCGGGTCTTGGCATGCACGGACTCCGGCTGACCGTCCAGGCGTCCGGTCGCGGGTCGGGCCGGCGAGGAGGGGCCCTCCACATGGGGGAAGCTGATCAGGATCACCTTCGGCACACCGGCCTTGCGGGCTGCGGCCAGCAGATTGTGAAAGTAGAGGGTGTTGGTGGTGGGCAGAAATTTTTCCGGCCTAGCCCTAAACAGTACGCCTGCAAAGTGGACAATAACATTGGCGCCGGTCAAACAACCAGGCAGAGTCCCCGGTTTGGCGAGATCCGCGGGTCTGATGTGGATACCGGGGTGGCCCCGCAGATCAGGTGGAACCCTTTTGTGATGCTCCATGAGCAGCAGCTCAAGCTCCGGATGGCCGTCCCGGAGGTGGCGGGCCAGCAAACAGCCCAGATTGCCCGCCGCACCGGTAATCAGAACCTTCATGCGCCACAACACTTCTTGAATTTCTTGCCGCTGCCGCAGGAGCAGGGATCGTTGCGGCCGAGCTTTGGACCCTGGCGCACTATGGTTTGGGGTCTGGGTGCCTTGCCGTCGAAAAAGTACCAGCGACCCTCGACCTTCTTAAATTCAGCGATTTCGTGGTGTTTGATGAGTTTTTCCTTTTGGCGATAGGCGGCCACGAACTCTACGCAGCCTTCGGAATCTTCGGCGCCGCCGGCTTCGGTCTGTAACACTTCAAAGGACTGCCATTCCGCCTTGTGGGCCCAGTCCGTCACCTCCTTGCGGTTGACGCTGCCGCGTTTGGAGGGATGGGTGGTATCGACGATATAATCGATTTCCGCTTTGACATGGGCAGTATACCGGGAGCGCATCAGCGCTTCGGCCGTGGTCGCCGGCTGGGTGGCTTGTATCAAGGGCTGGCAGCATTCGGCATAGGTTCGGCCGCTGCCACAGGGACATTGTTCCATGGTTGGGCTCCTGATCAGGGGGTCAATGGACGAAATTCGTTATGCTTCGCCACGGCCTATAGTGGGAAGATGGCCTGGGTGTCAAGGGCTGAGCGATTCACGGGGAGGGTCACTGCATTTGAACGCTTTTATTCGGGTCGTCACTTTTATCGGCGTCGACATCGGGATCAGCATCGAAATCGGGATTGAATCGATACCGATGCCGATACCGAATATAAGGTTGTCTAACAGCCATGAGTTACATGTGCACTGAAATTTTTGGCGGACTTTTTATCCACAAGCTGGTATTTTGCGGGCGGTTACCAAGATTCGCTCATTACCCCAGCTCAAGACTGCAAGGCAACCGCATGAATTGGCTCAGTACAAATTTTGCTCCGGGCAGCATCATGGTATTTGCGCTTGGCATGCTTTGCGCCTACCTGGCCGGATCGGTCAATTTCTCCATTCTCTTATTCCGACTGCTGGGCAAGGGCGATCCCCGGTCCCAATTCAGCGGCAATCCAGGCGTGACCAATGTGTTTCGCCAGGCCGGGTGGACTGTGGCGGGTCTGGTGCTCCTGCTGGATGTGGGCCGGGCCGCGGGGGTTGCATTGGCGGCCAGCCATTTCTTGCGGGTGCACCTGGTGCCCTGGGCCGGTTTCGGCCTGATCTTGGGCAACCACTTCCCCTGTTTTCACAAATTCAAGGGGGGCAAAGGGGTGGCCAATTATCTCGGTTTTTGCGCCATATTGCTGCCCATGGGAACTGTTTTGGGTGTGGTGACCTACCTCACGGTTTTTGCCATTTTCAGAATTCCATTCATTGCCTCTTTCGGCATGCTGGCCGTCCTGGCCGGATTCGGCCTTGGCCACTGGTGGCCGGATATCCCTGGTATTGCCGCCGTGATTGCGACCACGGCAGCCATTGTCTGGTTTCATCGCGGCAACATCGCCTCCTTGTCGCAGCGCAAGCAGCTACCTAAAGTTTGAGCCCTTCCATCCGATATATGAATCATCCCGGCGTAGTTTTGTGCTGGCTGGGGCACGCCCAGGCGCCCAAAAATGATGTTACCGAAGCCAATATAGAGGATAGATCACAATGCAAACATTGCCGTCCCGTCGAGCCGTATCGGGAAAATCCGCTTTAACTCCTCTACCATTGGACCGGGCCGCCGAGCCCCATCCCAGGCGCGAAGGTCGCCCTTCTCCCCAAGCACTCCATAAAATCATGGATGATGCCGCCTTTCAGCGGTTATTGGACGCCAAAGCCCACCAGCAGCTGGCCAAACGAACGGCCGCTTCTTTGGCCATGGTACTGATCTACACAGTCTTCGTGTTGTTGACGCCATTTTTCGACGAGCATCCTCAAGCCACCTTCGGCATCGGCCTCCTGCTGGTCCTAAGCATAGTGATCAGGGTTTGGATGGCCAAAGCCTACAATGTGAATGACACTACCGATACTTCGGCTTGGCTCTTCAAATACAGTGTGGCCACGGTGTTTGTGGCCCTGGTATGGGCGTTATTCGTGGGCACCACCTTCGTGTTCTACCAGACCGGATGGGTCTTCTTGCTGCTCGTGCTCAGCTCCGCGGGCATCGCCGCGGCCGCCACTTCGTCACTGGCGCCCAATGCCCATCTTGCCAGGGCCTATGTGCTGATATTGATCGTTCCCATTGTGCTGATGGGTTTTTACGGGCAAACCCGGCCTTCGGTCACTTTGGGTGTGTTATTGTGCATCTTTGTGGCCGCGTTGATCCTCATGATCAAGGACAACCACCACATGTTCTGGTCCAGCTTGACCACTATCGAGAAGCTCAACCTGCAAAAGGCCAGTCTGGAAAAGGTGGTGGATGAAATCGCTCATAACAGTCAGGAGCTGCAAGAGGCCTCCACCCAATTGTCCGGCATTTCGGGCCAGATGTCCCAGGGGGCTGAGGCCATGTCCGCTGATTCCTATCGCGTGGCCGAAGCGGCCGTGGATTTCAGTGCCAATTCCCGGCAAGTGGCTGAATCGATGCAACACCTGACGGACAAAACCAGTCAGGTCGTGAGCTCCATTCACGGCATGACCGACACTATTAACGGTCTTTCCCAGGCCAGTCAGAATACTAAGCGCATTGCCGATGACGCTGTAAAGCAATCGACCAGCGCCACCCAGAAGGTGAGCCAACTGGGTTCTTCGGCGCAACAGGTGGGTAAAATTACCGAAGCAATCAAAGAGATTTCCGAGCAGACCAATCTTCTGGCCCTGAATGCCACTATCGAGGCGGCCAGGGCCGGCGAGGCCGGCAAGGGTTTTTCGGTAGTGGCCAATGAAATCAAAGCCCTGGCCATGCAAACCGCTGATGCCACGCTGCAGATCAAGCAGCAAATCGATACCATTCAAAACGATATCGCGGCGACCGTGGGGGAGATTGGGCGCATTTCCGACATCACTTCCCAGATCAATCAATCCATCACCGATTCAGCCCATGCTGTGGAAGAACAGTCCGCCACCACTAAAGCAATTGCGGCGGCCATGACCGAAGCCTCACAGGAGATCTCTTCTCTGGGGCGCACCATCATTCAAAACAGTGAAGCCGCGGGGGGCATTTCAGATGACATTTCCCGCGTCAGCGCCGCGGCTGGTGAGGTGGCTGCCAACAGCACCCAGGTCAATTCCAGCGCCTCGATGCTGATGGGGTTGGCCAATGCCCTCAACGATATCGCCGCAACCTCCCGGCGCGGCTAGGGCCGCCAAAAAATCCCCTTGAGAGCACAAAAGAACTGACCACGCTCAAAAAATAAGTATTTACACACTTCAAAAAAGGATGTAAGTATCCGGCTTCTTTGTGTGTGCAAAACCCGCGGCCAAGAGCGGGTGATTCTTTTAAATGGAGACGACCAATGGCCAGAGTGTGCGAAATTTGCGGGAAAAAACCAATGGTGGGCTGCCATGTGAGTCATGCCCATAATGTCACCAAACGGCGCTTCAAACCCAATCTGCAGAGCGTGCGCGCCATTCAAGACGGGCAGCCCAGAAAAATGGTGGTTTGTGCCAATTGCATCAAGTCAGGCAAGGTGATCAAGGCAGCCTGACCTTCCTCTTTGCGCTACATCGCTGAAATTTTGATGGACCGGCGGTCGATTCCGCCGGTTCTTTATTTTGAGATGGGTCGTAATAAAAATTCTTCATCCAGCACCAGTATCGCGATTGGCAACAGAATAACTGGACAGCGTGGCCCCAAACCCGCCGATATCGGGGACCGACTAGGCGTATAAAACCATTCGCCATGCCCCCCAAATAGTAGCAGTTTACAATATTCCCAGTTGGTTATATGATTGAGCGCAAGTTGTCCCTTTGTGGGGCGATGACGACGTTGGGGCCTTCCCATATCGTACCGGATATCTCTTGTTGGACCCTTAAGGCGTTGAACAGACCATGCCGGAAATTTTACCCATAGGCGGCGGTAAAGGGGGCGTTGGCAAAAGCTTTGTCGCGGTCAATCTCGGCGCCTTGATAGCCAATAGCGGTCATCGCGTGGTGCTGTTGGATTTGGATCTGGGGGCCTCCAATCTTCATACCCTTTTGGGGATCAAGAATCCCAGGGGCGGCATTGATGATTTTTTAAGCAAAAAAGCAGCCACC
Source organism: Deltaproteobacteria bacterium (assembly GCA_021824175.1). Lineage (GTDB taxonomy): Bacteria > Desulfobacterota > Desulfobacteria > Desulfobacterales > Desulfosarcinaceae > Desulfatitalea. Next base: position 43,351 of record JAKALP010000018.1, on the reverse strand, counting down.
CTTGAAAAAGTCGCCGAGCCCACACCCATCGCCAATTTGACGTTTATCAGTTCCCTGCACTGCTCCATGGAGATCGCCAATCTCTTCCATGCCCAGAAGGTGAAGCTGGTCAGTGCCATTAAAACGCTGCCCTTTGACTTTATCATCATGGACCTGGGCGCGGGGACCAATTTTAATACCCTCGATTTTTTTTTGGCTTCGGAAAAAGGCATCTTTGTGTGTACGCCTGAACCCACGGCCATCGAAAATGCTTTCCGATTCATTAAATCCGCCTATTTGCGCAAGCTCAAACAGATTATCAACCTCAACGCGTTTAACAAAATGGTCAAGCATGCGGTGCTCGAGTCGGGCCGAGGCGACTTGGGCTCCTCTGACATCATTGACATCGTCTTAAAATATGATCCGGGCCGGGAGATGTTTCTGCGCGAAAGCATCAGCCGTTTTCAATTCGGCTTTATCATGAACCAATTTCGAAAGAACATCGCCCCGGATATCGGGGAGAAGATGAAGGCGGTTTGCAATCGCCATTTTTATTCCAAATTTCAATTTTTTGGCAATGTGGCGTTTGACGAGCGCGTCTCTGAAAGCGTGTTGAAGAAGAAGTTGTTCGCCTTACATTACCCCGATACAGAGGCGGCCGCGGCCTTGAAAAACATTGCCGAACGATTGTCCCAGAAGCGATCATTGGCGGATCGTATGTCCGAGGTGTCATGAATACCTTTGAGGGCCAACACCATTATGAGATTTTGAAAATCGCCTTGAACGCCGATGTCAAAGAAATCGAACGGGCTTACAGGGAGGCGTTGGAGATTTACGAAGAAAACTCGCTGATTACCTACACGTTGTTCAGCGAAGATCAGCGCTCCGATCTGCTGCAAGCCATTGATGAGGCGTATCATACCTTGATGGATGCCGAGCGCCGGGCGGCTTACAATCAATACCTGATTGATTCCGGCGTGGCTGAAGCCGCCGCGTTTCAGACAAATCCCCCAGAGGAAGCCAAAGCCGAAGTTGCGCCGGCGCCGACGCCAACAATCAAGGTTGTAGCGCCCTCGCCGAAGCATCGTGATCTTCGAACCTGGGTGCAGAAGAGATCGCTGGAAGAAGAGATTAAAGGTCTTGTCGCTGAGATTTCGGCCCGGGATACGATATCCGGTTCTGATCTGAAGAAATTACGCCAGACGCTGGATATTCAGTTGGAAGAAATTTTTGAATTGACGCGTATCTCCACGGCGGTGCTGACCGCCATCGAAGAAAATCGTTATGAAAGTTTGCCGGCTGAAGTATTTCTAAAGGGGTTTCTCAAGACCTACGCACAGATGATGCAAATCGATCCAAAGCACGTTATTGCCGGGTATCTAAAGAACAAGACGGCGGCCACCTCAATGCGCAAGTCGAAATGACTCCCTGCGCGGCGAGGGCTTCATATGCGAATATTCTTTTCTTCCCCGATCACGGCAAAGGTTTCATCCACAATGAGCCGGTCGGCTTCATAGTAGTATTTGTCCCGGAACAGGCGGTACACAATGAGTTCCTGGGGCAGACCGTTCTTGAAGCAATCGGGTCGAACCTTGATCTTCAGGTAGTTCTTGGCAATGGATTCAGAGCCGTAGTGGTCGGTAATCAGTTGGACAATGCGATCCGAGGGTGGATTGGTTTGCCCATCGAAGTGGTCTTTCAGGATAACAATGGGCACCTGCGCTTCGTTCAATCCGTAGTAGGCCAGCATATGATGTAACTCCAGACACCAGTAAAAGGTTGCGCTTCAATTTGTTTATTACAAATTCGACTTGCCCCGGACAATTGGGGAAACTCCCATTATATAGGGCGAAAACCCTAAATTTCTCATTGATTAGGCCATATAGGGGAACTCGGTTTCGAACTTCGGCAGTATGAAATGCCCAACGCAAAGGGATAGGTCAATAGCCATGGAGACGCTTTGCGCCAATGATGGATCTGACCTAAAGCCGGCCCTTCTCATCACCGGAGCCAGCGGTTTGCTGGGCCACCCCTTATGCCGGCTGGCCCGCGAACAGTGGCGCGTGCACGCGGTTTACCGCAATAACATCCCCCAATTGGATGGGTTGGTGGCCATTCAGCGGGATCTGACCGAAACATCCTGCCCAGAAGAGTTGCTGGATACGGTACGGCCCCAAGCAGTGATCCACGCGGCCGCGGCGGCTCAAGTGGCCGAGTGCCAAGCCCATTCGCAGCAAACCGAACGGATCAATGTGGCTGTTCCCGCCCGTCTGGCCCAGCTGTGCGCCGACCGGCGAATCCCCCTGGTTCATATCTCTTCTGACCTGGTGTTTGACGGCACCCGGGCGCCCTATGATGAGCAGGCGCAGCCCGCGCCCTTTTGTGTGTATAGCGATCAGAAGGTGCGGGCCGAAAAGGCGGTGTTGAAAAACCATTCCACGGCTTTGATATGCCGGCTGCCCTTGTTGTTTGGCTGGGCGCCCCACATTAGAAACAATTTCAGTGTCCAAATGCTGACTGCCATTGCCCATGGCCGCCCCTTGCGCCTTTTTGCGGATGAGTACCGCACGCCCGTGGACACTGTCAGCGCAGCCCAGGGCATTCTGACCGTGCTGGGCCGGGCCCAAGGGCTTTTGCATCTGGGCGGCCAGACCCGGATTTCACGTTATGACCTTGGCCTCATGATGGCCGCGGCCATGCAAGCGACAACGGAAATGATTGTGGCAGCCTCTATTTGGGACGGGGATCTTCCCTACAAGCGGGCCTCGGATTGCTCCCTGGTCAGTCAGCGGGCCTATGCTTTGGGGTATCACCCGGCGGCGCTGGAGCTGGCCGTACAACAAACCGTGGCGTGTTATCGTAATCTTTATAACCCCATGTAATCCAATTTCTTTAACAACTCGTAAGCGAGGCTTCACCCCATGAGACATTTCTTCTTAGTTGGTTGGCTCCTGGTCGTTTTGTTTCTGGCTCTGGGTACCTGCGCGGAAGCGGCCATGAACATGAATGAACTGCCGCCCCAATTGGCTCCCTGGCAATCCTGGGTATTGCACGGCCAGCAACAGATCCTCTGCCCCAGCCGTTATAATGATGGCGCAACGGTGGAGTGTTTCTGGCCCTCGCGCTTGAATTTGGAGCTCAGTATTGATGGTGGAAAGTTCGAACAGACTTGGCAGGTATTTGCCGAGGGGTGGGTAACCTTGCCGGGCTGCGGTGAAATTTGGCCTGAAAGTGTCTTGCTAGACGGCCAACCGGCGGCCGTTGTGGCCCGTGGCGATATCCCTTCGATGCGCCTGCTGCCCGGCGAGCATCGCATCATGGGCCGATTCTTCTGGTCGCGTCTGCCGGAGATGATGCCCGTGCCGCCATCATTGGGATTGATCTCCCTATCTTTGGATGGTCGCGTGGTGTCCAGTCCGGTCATAGATGAGCAGGGCCGCTTGTGGCTGCAAAAACGATCGATCCAGGCCACCGAACAAAACGCTCTCAAGGTCCAGGTGTTCCGGCTTCTGGTGGATGCCATTCCCATGCAGGTAGTGACCCTGTTGCGACTGGATGTTTCGGGCAAGGCCCGTGAGATTGAGCTGCCCGATGCGCTCTTGGAAGGCAGCACCCCCATGGCCCTGGAGAGCCCCTTGCCCGCCCGGATGTTGCAGGGCAGGGGCTTGACGCTGCAAGCCCGGCCCGGCCGTTGGGAAGTGCGCGTGCGGGCCCGCCTGGCCGGTCCCCAATTCAAGATCAGCGCCGGCCCTTGCCCTTATGGCGATGAGATTTGGTCTTTCCAACCCCGCCACGATCTGCGCATGGTGGAGATCCTGGACCTGCCGCCCGTGGAGCCCAGCCAAACCGAGATGCCTGCGCAATGGCACGCCTATCAAGCCTTTATGGTCAAACCGGAGAGCGCCATGGTGCTCAAGGAGTTGCGCCGGGGCGATCCAGACCCGGCCCCCGACCAGCTCTCCCTGGCCCGTACCTGGTGGCTCGATTTCAATGGTCGCGGAATGACCGTACACGACGAAATCAGCGGCACCTTGAGCCGCCAATGGTATCTGGCCATGAATGGACCCGCGCTGCTGGGCCGGGTGTCCGTGGATGGCGTAGATCGGGTGATCACCCAGCAAGGTGAAGAGAAGAAATCGGGCGTGGAACTGCGCCATGGCCGGCTGCAAATGCAAGCCGACGCCCGCATCCCCGAGCGATCCAGTTCCCTGTCGGCCGTGGGTTGGGATCACGATTTTCAGAGCGTGGGCGCCGCCTTGAACCTGCCGCCCGGATGGCGACTGCTGGCGGCCACAGGAGTGGATTCGGTCTCCGATACCTGGTTGCAGCGCTGGTCCCTGCTGGATTTCTTCTTGGTGTTGATTATCACCCTGGGGGTCTTTCGACTGCGTTCACTGCGGTGGGCTGCCATCGCCCTGGCGGCCATGGCCCTGATTTTTCATGAACCGGACGCGCCCCGGCTGGTGTGGTTGCATCTGCTGGCTGCGTTGGCCCTGCTGCCGCTGTTGCCGGCGGGGTGGTTCAGGCGGCTCGTTGGGCTGTATGGTTTGGGCGCGGCCGTGACCCTGCTGATCATCGTCGTGCCTTTTGTCGTGCAGCAGATCCGCTGGGGTATCTATCCCCAGTTGGCGCCCGCTGGTGCTTATTATGAGGCTGGCGCCATGGACTTCGTGGTGGCTAAAAAAATGGTTCAGGCCGAGTCTCCCGCAGCCCCTTTTATGGCGCCAGAAGAAGAGGAGGCCCAACAAGGGGAAGTCGGTGAAGCCCACATGAATGCAGAGCGCCAAAGAGCTGAGTTCGATAAAATGGGGTCTTTTGCTAAAAGAAAGGATAGCCTCAAAGAAGAATCTCCTGAAATGATGCAGGCCGCCAAAGATAGAATACAAGCTACGCCCCAGCAAGACCCCGATGCCCTAATTCCCACCGGGCCCGGCCTGCCGAACTGGCAGTGGCAACGCATTGATCTGGGTTGGAGCGGTCCGGTGGCCAAGGATCAGACCCTGCGGCTCTATCTGCTCTCTCCTGTGCTGAATCTACTACTGGCCTTTTTGCGAGTTGGCCTGCTGGCGGCCCTGATCTGGGTTCTGCTTGATGTGCGTGCCTGGTGGCGGCGGCTGCAGGAAAAGATGGGGGTGACCGCGACCGCGCTATGGATTTTGGTGTGTTGGGTTGCCGTACCGCCGACCCACGCCCCGGCCGCGACCAATGAATTCCCCCCGCCAGCGCTGTTGGATGAACTGCGCCAGCGGTTGCTGGAAAAACCCGATTGCCTGCCCCAGTGCGCTGACATCTCCCGCATGGAAATGGTAGCGGGGGTGGACCAGCTGCAGCTCACCCTGAAGGTCAACTGCGCCCATCGCGTGGCCGTGCCGTTGTCGGTCAATAATAAATCATGGACACCGGGTCAGATCATGCTGGACAACACGCCCATAGGCGGCCTGTATCGGGATGCTCAAGGCCAGCTCTGGGGCCTTGTGCCGGCCGGTCTGCACACGCTGGTACTTCTGGGTAACGTGAGCCAGGAAAATCGCCTCCAGATCCCGTTGCCGCTTAAACCCCATATGGCCAGCTACTCCGCCCAGGGTTGGAGCGTGGAAGGGATCCAGGCCGATGGCCAGGTGGGGCCCAGCATTCAACTGTTGCGGCTGCAGGCTGAAAGCAATCATGCCGCCGAGCGGGGCAATGCCGCGCTGCCGCCATTCTTGAATGTCGAGCGCGTGCTCCATTTGGGCCTGACCTGGCAGGTTACCACCACCGTGACCCGGTTGACCTCCATCGGCAGCCCGGTGGTCATCAGTATCCCTTTGCTGGCCTCGGAATCGGTGACTACGGCCGGAATTGTGGTGGAAAATGGCCAAGCTCTGATTAACATGGCATCGGACCAGAAAGAATTGAACTATCAATCCGGCTTGGCCATGGCGACTCAAATCGAACTCGTGGCACCCCGGGCCGTCCCTTGGAGCGAAACCTGGATTCTGGACGCCAGTCCGGTGTGGCATTGTGAGTTCGAGGGCATCGCCCCGATTCATCGACAAGATAGCGCCGGCCTGTGGCAGCCCCAATGGCAGCCTTGGCCAGAGGAGAAGGTGCTGATCCATGTCCAGCGCCCGGCGGCCGCCCCCGGTCAAACCAAAACCATTGACCAGGCCGCATTGGTGCTGACCCCTGGCGCACGCTTCGGAATTGGCGAACTGAGCCTGAGCCTGCGCACCAGCCGCGGGGGCCAGCATACGATCATCTTCCCGCCCAAGGCCGACTTGCAGCTGGTAACCGTCAACGGACAGACCCTGCCGGTTCGCCAGGAGGGGGATAAGATCAGCATCCCCCTGCAACCGGGCCAAAACCAAATTGGGGTGCAATGGCACCAGCTCGCGCCATTTGCGTCCTTGTACCGAGTGCCGCCCGTGGATATCGGTCAGGCGGCCGTCAATGGCCGCATCACGGTGCGGATGCCGGACCAACGCTGGATTTTGCTGGCCGGCGGTCCGCGCTGGGGGCCGGCAGTGCTTTTTTGGAGCTATCTGGCGGCCATTGTGCTGGCCGCGCTGCTGTTGACCCGCTGGCCGTTGACTCCTTTGAAGGGCTGGCAATGGGTCCTGTTGGGTCTGGGATTGACCCAGATCCCGGCGCCCCTGGTGTTGCTGGTGGTGGGCTGGCTTCTGGCCTTGGGGCTGCGCCAAAGAAAAGCCATGCCCCGGCATTGGTTGCCCCATAACAGTCTGCAGATCGGATTGGTGGTGTTGACTCTGGCGGCTTTGGTGGTGCTCTATTTGGCGGTCCAGGCCGGCTTGGCAGGTTCTCCGGAAATGCAGATCCAAGGCAATGATTCCAATTTTCGTACCCTGCACTGGACCCAGGGTCAAGTGGGCCAGGTATTGCCCCAGCCCTGGGTGCTGAGCCTGCCGGTGTGGGTCTACCGTCTCTTGATGCTGGCCTGGTCCTTGTGGCTGGTGGTGGCGCTGCTGGGCTGGCTTAAATGGGGCTGGCAATGTCTGAATAAAGATGGCGGCTGGCGCAAAGCGGTTTGGCGGCGCCAGACAGCGGAGTAAAAAAAGGAAGCAAGAACGAGTCGCGCGACTTCCCTATTTGGCTCCCCGCCGGCGGGGAGCCTCTTTTTTTATCTTTTGCCATCCAGGATCCGGCGCACCAATTGAGTCAGGCTGTGCCGGCCGATCGGCTTTTCGGTAAAGTGGACCCCCATGGCCCGCGCCTTTTCGGGAGTCATTTGAGCGCTGAAGCCGGTGCAAAGCAAAACCGGCAGGTCCGGCCGGGTTATCCGAATCTGCTGGGCCAGAACATCGCCGCGCATGCCCGGCATGGCCATGTCGCTGATGACCAGGTCGAATCGCAACGACTCCTTTTGGATCAGCGATAGAGCCTGCTCACCGTTTTCAGCCGTAGTTACCTGGTATCCTGACTGTTGGAGGATCTTGCGGTAGGCATTGGCCAATGATTTCTCGTCATCCACCACCAGAATGGACTCATGGCCCTTGGTGGCCGTGCCTGAGTTAGCGGCCCCATCCGGTGATTGGCAGCGGGGAAAGAAGATGGAAAATAGCGTACCGCGGCCTTTCTTGCTCTCCACGGTGATCATGGCCCCATGTTTTTGCACGATGCCGTGAACCACCGCCAGCCCCAGGCCCGAACCCTTGCCCACCTCCTTGGTGGTGAAATAAGGATCAAAGATGCGCTCGATGCATTCCGGATCGATGCCATGACCCGTATCGCGAACGCTGAGGCAGAGATAGTCACCCGGCGTCAGCCTTTTTTCCGCATGGGAATGGCTCTCAGCGACCTTTACTTCATGGACCGCGATTTCCAAAAGACCGCCGTCCGGTTCCATGGCATGCATGGCATTGGTGCACAGGTTCAGCAGAATTTGGCGTATTTGACTGGCATCGGCATGGATGATGGGATGGGAGGACCGGATGGCTTGACGGATTTGGATGTTGGCCGGCACCGCGGCACGGATTAACTGGATCGATTCCTCTACGATGCGCCCCAGATCCGTGGGCACGGGCTTGTAGCTGGGATCGCGGGCAAAACTGAGCAATTGCCGAATGATCTCCTTGGCGCGCAGCGTGGCCTGCACAATCTCATCAAGGTTGCCTTTGGCCGCGCTGGTGGGGGGCACTTCATCCTTGGCCAGTTCGGCATTGCCCAAGATGATACCGAGAATATTGTTGAAGTCATGGGCGATGCCGCCCGTAATGGTGCCGAGGGCTTCCATCTTCTGGGAGCGATGCAGCTGGAGTTCAAGCGACTCCCGCGCCATTTCGGCCTCCTTGATTTCGGTGATATCCAGAATAATTCCATTCAAGCCGGTAATAGCGCCGCTCTCATTATACTGGGGGTGGCATTGGGTGGTTAGCCAACGCACGTTTTGGTTTGGCATTAAAATGCGTACCACCACTTCACTGCTTTCCCCCTTTTCCAAAGCGCGACGGGTGGTTTTGGCAATAAGATTTCGGTCTTCGGGGTGAATCAAGTGCAGATGTTCATCCAGGCTGGGTACTCCCAGGGCGGGGTCCCTGCCCAGCAGTGAAAACATCTGATCAGACCATTCAACCCGGCGACGAGCAGCGTCATACTGCCAGTAACCCAGCCGGGCCATGGCCAGGGCGGCCTTGTGAGCCTGGTTGGTTCTTTTGAGATCCTGTTCATATTGTTTATGTTGGGTCTCGTCACTGTAAAGCGCCACAACATCGCCACTGGGCAGCCTATACACCAGATTCTCGCGCCACCCGCTGATGCGGTCATCTACGTAACGATGGACGGGGAAATGTTCGGTCCGGCCGGTTTGCCAAACCCGCCGCAATACTTCCAGCAACCCGAATGGGGCCACACCTGGAAATACTTTGCTCAGCCTCTGGCCCAAGACCTGCTCTTTGCGGATTTGTTCGATTCGTTCAGCGGCTGGGTTAAACTCAATGATCAAGAAGTCATTGCCATTGTCCACGGCCCGGTAAACCACCAGCCCGTCACGCAGGTGATCGGCCAGAGCCTGGTAGTATTGCTGATACGTTTGGATGTCATGGGGCATGGATGTGATTTGGGACGGAGCAATAGCCGATGATGCGTTATTGTGGTGGTACAGTGTGCCGGTTGTATCTTTGGGCGGTGGTGCCATAACTGCAATTCATCTCCAATTCAACTTCAGGTCGGCCAAAGGGCAGAACAGCCATGCGGGGGGAAGGGCATTGCCTAAAACGTCAAACGGCCGAGACCTGGAGGCTGCAAGAAATCCAATGGGAGCGGGAAAAGGCCAATACTGATGGCGATCTTGGTAAAGCAAGCGGGGACTTTTAACACAGTTGTAAAAAAGAGTGCAAGAGGCAATGGCGGATTGACAAGCACTTGGAACTTTTCTACAACCCCACCCAGCACCCAATAGGCGCCTGGATCGGATATCAGCGAAAATTCCAACCGATCTTCCCCCCCCCGGCGCGAGTTCAGATCTGTTCCATACCTATGAGGAGAAAGCCGTTCTTTGGGCGGATAATTTAACATCTGGAGGCAAACATGATCACCGTGATAGCAAAACTGACGATTCAGGAAGGCAAAACAGAGGAAACCATCACCCTGCTCAAAAAGATGATGGAAAAGGTAGCCGCCGAGCCAGGGACCTTGCTCTATAGCTTGAGCCGCAAGCCTTCGGATCCCAATACCCTGGTGATTGTGGAACGATATAAAGACAAAGAGGCCCTGGGCGCCCACTCATCTACCCCTCATTTCAAAGAGTTCTCCGCCAAGCTGGCCACCGTTCTGGCCGGCCGGCCGGACATCGCCGTTATGGACGAGCTGGAAGTTGTTGTGCGTTAAACTGATTGCATCGCAGGGCTTGACTGCTTGCGGCCTAAAACGCAAGGGAGGACCAAATCATGCATGGCCTTCTTTCCACGGAAGATCTCGCTTTCAAGGCCCAGTGCCAAGCTTATGCCCAGGAGCAATTGGCTCCCCTGGCTAAAAAATTAGGCGAGATCAACGAGGTTCCCGCGGCCCTGCGAAATTCTTTGATGCACTCCGGTCTCTATGGCCCGCTCTACCCCAAAGAGTACGGCGGCCAAGGCTTGAGTGCGGTGCGTATCTGCCTGGCCCGCGAGGCCATCGCCGGTGTCTTCGGACCGGCGGATACCACATTGGCCATGCAGGGACTGGGTGGATATCCCATCGTGTTGGCCGGTACGGAAGCCCAGAAGAAGAAGTATTTACCCGCTCTGGCGGCGGGCCAGCGCCTGACCACTTTTTGCCTGACCGAACCCGAGGCTGGCTCGGATGTGGCCGCCATGCAAACCACGGCCCAGCCCGACGGCGATTGTTTTGTCATCAATGGCCGCAAGCGATTTATCTCCAATGGGTTTTCCGCTGATATGGGCGTGCTTTTCGCCCGCACTGCCAGCGCGGATAATCCCAAATCCATCTCGGCCTTTATTGTGGAAAAAACCATGCCCGGCTGGAATGTGGACTGGCGCATCGACTTGATGGCCGCCCATGACATCGTCGAGTTTGAAATCCATCACCTGCGGGTTCCCAAGGCGAATCTGCTGGGAGCCGTGGGCGGTGGGTTCAAACTGGCCATGCAGACCCTGGACCTGATGCGCATGTCCGTGGGAGCCGCGGCTTTGGGTATGGCCCAGGTCGCCCTGCAAGAGAGCTTAGCCTACGCCCAGAAACGGGCGCAATTCGGGCGGCCCATCGCGGAATTTCAATCCACTGCGTTCAAACTGGCCGATATGGCCGTGGAGATCGAGGCAGCCCGCAGCCTGGTCTACCTGGCGGCGATGAAAAAGGATCAGAACGACCCCAGCGCTTCCTATCATTCCTCCATTGCCAAACTCTTTGCCACCGAAGCGGCTTTCCGCTGCATTGACCAGGCCGTTCAGATCCATGGCGGCGTGGGGGTGGTCAAAGGCGCGGTGGTGGAGCGCCTCTATCGGGAAATCCGGCCATTGCGGGTCTACGAAGGCACCACGGAAATCCAAAAAGTCATCATCGCCAACCATCTGCATAAAGGCGCGAAGAAAAGAACATCTTGACATTGCCCGCCGCGATACGTTAGGGCCATGGGTGTTCAGGTGCTCCCGCTTTGGGAGCTGAAAAGGGAACCCCGTGTGATTCGGGGACGGGCCCGCCGCTGTGACCCCGCCCGATGCGATTGGTATCGGGAACCTCAAGCGCCCTGTGTGCCACTGTCCAGCTGGGATGGGAAGGCCGCGAGTGGGGTGGGGAAGTCAGAAGACCTGCCTGAGCGTTTGCGGCCAAGTTCAATGGCGTGGACCACCGTTGGCGGAAAAGATCGGTCGCATTTAGATAGATCAAGCGGATAAAAAAGGGAAATCCCGGATCGAGAACTTATCGGTCCGGGATTTTTTTTTCTCCCGGACCCCGACGGCCGGCAGTGCGGCCGCAACGATCGCTAAATGGGAGGAGACAGTGATGCACAGAGTAGTATTTGGAGTGGCCACCGGGGTGTTGGTGCTGTTGAGCGCGATCACGCAAACCGTTCGGGCCGAGGAGACGGACAAACAAGGCAAACCACAGACGACCATGGAAGAAGTGGTGGTCACCGCCAGCCGCGAAGCGGAGACGGTGGCCAAAGTACCGGCCCATGTGACCGTCATCGATGCCAAGGAGATCGAACAGTCTAATGCCCAGAACGTGCCGGAAGTATTGGCCGCCGCCGGATTGCATGTGAGTGATGTGGCCGGCAACAATCGCAGTTACGCCGTGGATTTAAGGGGATTCGGCGAAAGCGCGCCCGCCAACTTGCTGGTGCTGGTGGATGGCCGGCGCATCAATGCCCCGGATTTGAGCGGCACGGACTGGACCTTGATCCCGCTGGAGCGCATCGAGCGCATCGAGGTGGTGCCGGGGTCGCGCGGCAGCGTATTATATGGCGATAACGCCACGGGCGGCGTCATTAACATCATTACCAAAAAGGGCGCGGCCAATGCGGCCCGGGGCGCAGTGCAATATGGCAGCTACGATACCTTTAAAGGCATGGCCGGGGGCAGCGCCACGATCGGTATGGCTTCGCTGGATTTGACCGGCAGCTATTTGAAGTCCGACGGCTATCGGGACAACAGCGATACCGAAGCCAAGGATGCCGGCATCGATGTGGGCCTGGACCCCAACGAGAAAGTGAGCCTGGATTTCAGTGGCGGTTATCACAAAGACGACACCCGCCTGCCGGGAGCCATTTTGCAGTCTGAATTTGACAACGGCGCCAAGCCTACCGATACTTTTCACCCCGACGATTTTGCCAACACCCAGGATTACTACGGCAAGGCGGGGGTGGAACTTTTCTTTTTGACCCAGGATGCGTTCAAAATTGATTTGGGCTATCGATCCCGGGATGTCTCCCAATATGCTTCATTTGAAGGCGGCTGGTTTGCGGGCGATTCCACCATCAACACTATTACTCTGACACCCCATCTGACCTTCCAGGAGAATTTTGGCGATGTCTCCAACCGTGTGGTCCTGGGAATGGATTACGCCCTCGCCAAGGAAGATGTCACCAATACTTCCGAATACTTCTCATCGCTTTCTATCGGCCAGTTCAATTTGGATAAAGAGAACAGCGGTTATTATATCAACGATGATTTGGGCATCACGCCCAACTTAACTTTTTCCGCCGGCTATCGCTACGACAATGCCAAATTCAATTTGGGCGGCAATGGTACCAGCGACTCCGAAGCATTCAATTCGGACCAAGAGCGCATTTTTGACGAAGAAGCATACAGCTTCGGCCTCAATTATGCTTTGAGCGGCGCCAAGGTGTATGTCAACTATGGCAGCAGTTTCCGTTATCCCTTGATCGATGAGCTGTTCAGCTACTTCACCAATGAAATTAATGCCCAAATGCAACCCCAAACTTCACGCCAGTTTGAAGTGGGTACCCGGTTGCCCATGACCGAACATATGGGCCTAAACATCAACCTGTTCAATATCGAGACCGAAGAGGAGATCTTCTATAATCCCGTCACCTACTCCAATGAAAATCTGGATGGCGATACATTGCGCCGGGGATTCGAGGTGGGCGTGGATTACCGTCGCAATGGCTGGTCCGGTGGCGCAACCTACACCCAGACCCATGCCTCCATCGAAGATGGTACTTTTAGTGGCGCCACCATTCCCGACGTGCCGGAACATCGCGCCAGCGCAAATATTGGCTATGCCTTTGACATGGGTCTGGCGTTGGGCTTGAACGGCATCTATGTGGGAGATCGTTATCTGATCAGCGATTTTAACAATGTCTATAAAAAGCAGGACCCCTATACGGTCATCAATGCCAATGGCAAATACGATTGGCGTTGGCTGACTTTTTTCGTGAACCTGAACAATATCTTCAATCAAGAGTATGCTTCTTACGGCGGGGTTAGCTACAATTCCCAGACATTTACTAACGAACCCGGATATTACCCATCGCCCAAATTCAATATTCTGGCCGGGATCAGCGCTCGCTTCGGCGGCAAATAGGCAGTGGCTATGACCCGGGCTGTCCAGCATGAGAATCCGTTTACCGCCCGCAAGAGGGAGTGGATTTACCCCCTGCTGGCGGCCCTGTTGGGCCATTTGCTCGTTTTTCTTCTCTTTAAGTTCAATTTAAGTACCCAGCCGGTTTGGGCCGTTCCGGCCGGTAATGTGATCGTTTTATCGTTGACCACCTTGCCGCCCGATGGTGCTCCGGCCTTGCAGGCAGTGCCATCTGCGGCGGTAGCGCCCATACCATCTGTGCCTAAGAAGGTAAAAGCCGTTGTGAAAAAGCGCAAAGCGACCACCGCGTCGTCTGCTTCCGAGCCGTCCCCGGTCGCTCCGCCGGCTGTCACGGAAGACGCTCCGTCTGATGCGGCGACAGGAGAGGAAGCAAACGGCGCGGCAGCCGAAGGCGCATTTCAGGACCCGAAGGCTGCGCCATCGCAAGGCGTTGTTACGGGGGGAGGTGCAATCCAGGCTTCGGTGCCGCTCTATGAGCAAAATCCGGTGCCTGTTTACCCGGATGCGGCCCGGCGCAGAAACTCGCAAGGGACCGTACTGCTTGATGTGCTGGTGGACCCCCAGGGCCGGGCCGCCCAGGTCAAGATGCATCAAAGCTCCGGTTTTGCCATGCTGGATCGCAGTGCACTCAATGCCGTGCGGCAGTGGCGCTTTGAACCTGCTCGGCGCCTGGGCCAGGCCGTGGAAATGTGGGTGCGGGTGCCGGTGCGGTTTGAGTTGAAGTAAAAGCTATAAGGTTGAAGGTATAAAGTCTAAGATGAAGATTTCTTCGTTTCAAGCACGATAAGGGGGACTGAATAAATCTTCAACGCAGAGACGCAGAGGTATTATTTTTAAATGCATACCCAGATCTTAGTTTTGCTTTTTAATCTCTGCGAACCTTTGCGCCCTCCGCGCCTCTGCGTTGAACAGCTTAGTCTCGTAGAAGTAAATGCGCCGCGAGCAACAAAACAATAAAAAAACCCCGGACCTGGCGTAACCAGGTCCGGGGTTTTTAATACTCTATTTTAAGAATTATTTTGTCTTCTTGTTCTTATCCTTTGCATCCGCCTTAATGGGCTCGGCCTTGGCCGGCATCTTGGGGGGTTCGGGGGTCTTCTTCTCCGGCTCTTTGATGCCCAGCAATTCATTGATGGCTTTCTCAAATTTTTCAACCCGCCACTTGGTCAGATAAAAGGGATAGGCATTGGCCGAAGCACTCGAAGGCAGCTTCTCCTCTTTTTCATCTTGCTTGGCGAAAACGGAGAGAGTGTATTCGTTGTCAGCTGTTTTGAAGGCGATGTTATACGTTGCATTGACCAACTTGGCTTTGTCTTCATCGGCCAGATAACCATCGCAATCCAGCCGGGCGATACCACCCAGCAAGCGATCCACGGCCGCTTTATCCACGGCTTTGCCGTCCGGCTTCTGCCACTCGATTTGAGGGGGTTCGGCCGGAGCTTTCGGTTCTTCCTTGGCTTCACCAGCCGCCTCTTTCTTTTCTTCTTTCTTTTCTTCCTTGGGGATCTCTTTTTTAACCAGGGTCATGGATTGGTCGCCCTTGGAGAAAGTAATCTCCTTGATCGTCTCTTTGTCAACATCGAAAACCTTTTTGTCACGCAGGGCTTCAACAGTCTGGTCGAAATTGTGGTCGATCTGTCCCCTGGCGTGGTAAACTTTGGGATCGCCTTCAATCATCACAAAGGTGTGTTGGAAGGTGGGTGCGGCTTTACCCACATCCACGCTGCGTACCACCTTGCCTTCGCTGTAGGCTTGAACCACGGTTTTTTCTTTGGGGGTCAGGCCATAGCGGTCATAGCTGCCGGCCTCGGAAACCATTGCGGTCAAGCTTAGATCGGCAATGGCATTGACCATGTTTTTGATTTTGATGCCGTCGGCCGGATATTGCTTGGGTTCAATGACCCAGTGTTCATCCTTCTTGATCAACTCAAGGGGGGTGCCTTCTTTGACGGTGATTACCAGGCGGTTGATTTTGGTGCTGTCCAGTTTGGCCAATTGGGGCAGCCCCTCGACATTATGATTGGCCGAACGCGTGGTCAGATAAAGCACCAGGGCTGCGATGACGACAATCAGAATGATATACTCTTTCTTGAACTTCATGTCTCCTTACCTCTGATTTGTTGTGTGTTGGAGCCGATTCAATTAATGGTCAAATAATCGTCAGGCCTATTTCTGAAACATCATCTGGATGTTCTTTTTGCGCACATGCCGCCGGCCCCAAACAATGAGGCCGAACACAACTACCAGCAGCGGCACGCCCACAATGTTGGCGGCCTTGATAGCGGCCTTTGTTCCCGCGCCGGTGGGGTTCAGGGGGTTAAACTGTTGTTCCTTGCTGCGCATGGCAGCCACGTCGGCCCGATCATTCAACGCATCAATGAGGTTCAAGGCAAAGGCTGTATTGGGGCTTTGGCCGTTTTCATCGATGAGCTGATCACTGATCATTTTAGAGGAGCCTATGACAAAGATTTTTGCCGGGGGACTCGTTTCCCGGAAAGTGCCTTGCCCCTGGAGTTGGGCGGCATCGGGCTTCTCTTCCGTGGCTTTGGCGGCGCCGGCATCTTCTTCCGGCGATTTATCCTTTTTGGGTTCAGCCGCTGGTTTTTCGGGCATGGGCTTGCCTTTGAAGTAGCTGGTAAAGTTGCCTTCCAACAGGTAGGCCAGTGGGCGCTGGGCCATTTCGCTGTCCGATGCCGGCGGCGAGATAAACATGGGGTTGAGCATAATGCGGTCGCGCATCTCCCAGGAGCGTTTGGATGAAGAAAATAGTTTATAGGCGGTGATCTTCTGCTCCGCGATGAGCTTGTCATCCAGTTCAAGAGGTGAGCAGATAAACGCGAAGAGCCCCTTGATATTCCTCATGTAATCCAACTTTTTATTGATGTTGGCGTTCTCAATCATAGGGATGAAGTAAATGGGCTGCTCGCCGCCGCCCTGCTGGGGAGGTTTGCGTTGACGATAGCACTTCTCATCCATGACGATGGCATTTTTTATACGCACGCCGTAACCGGCCAGCATCTTCTCCAGCCCTGTGTTCAAGGGCATATGGAAGCGCATCTGCTGATTGCCCATCATCAAGCCTTGGTTGTTGTCTTTTTGTTCTTCCAGGGCGTCCACAAACAGCGCCAGGTTGGTGCCGTGCATCAATGCCTGGTCGATCTGGTACAGGGCGTAGTCGGAGAACTTCTCCTTGGGGCCGGCAATGATCAGGCATTTCAAACCTTGGGGAATGGGCTCATCTTTGAGTCGAATGCTTTTTACGGAGTAGTTTTTATTGAGCAGTTCGCTGAACCTTCCGGCCGTATCTCCCTGGGGTCCCAGCGGACTTTCACCCGATAGTTCTACCGTGCCGAAATCCGCAAGATAGCCTATCTCCTGATTGATATTGATCAGGCCGTCGATATTGGTGTTGATCAGCTCCTCCACCTGATCCATGGACGCGAGCTGGTATTGATTGCCGAAAATCGGCACACGGATGACGTTCAGCAGCGGGATCTCCCGGACCTGGCCTTTATACTCCATGATGAGCCCGATGATCCCTTTGCCTTCCTCGATATTGGCCTTGGCAATGGCCGGCCAGCTAAAGCGCATGGCATTAAGATCCAGTTTCTCGTTTACCGCGTCGGGGGCGGTGGTTGGATCGATATACTTATACTCCAGCCGGTCGTAGGTCTTGGCGTTGAGTTTCTCAACCAGCGTTTTGATTCTATCCGGGTATTTATCGATCTCCTTAAGACCGATAAAGGGACCGACCTTGTCAAAAGACGATGAGAGCAATACCTCGATTTTGATTTTATCTTGCAGCGCCAGCAGGGCGCTGACTTTATGGTTGAGTTTCTGGATGGCCGTAGTCAGTTTGTACTCCAGGCCTTCGGTCGTGGTGATGGTGGGAATCTGCTCGACAATATCGCCGTGGATCAGCACCAATCCCATGTATGCTTGTTTGAATTTGACCTCGTCCTGCTCGACATTCTGGATCTGAACGGGGCGGATGCCGTATTCGCGGGCCATCTGCTGGTTGCCCTTGGCGTTTTCGGAGACTCCTTCGGTTTCGGCGCTGACATTATAGAAATGCACCTTGAATTGCTTTTTGTTGTTCAGCGCATATTCATTGAGCAGATCGTGCAGGTAAAGCTCCGTACCATTATAGGGCGCCGGAAGGTCCTTAGTAAAAAAGACCTTGACCGTCATGGGCTCGGTCAGGGTGGAAACCACTTTTTTGCTGACGGGCGACAAGGAGTAGATACTGTTTTTGGTCAGATCCACACGGAAGAAGAGTGTGATCCCGGCCACATTCAGTAAAATGACCACCACGGCATACAGGGCGAATTTGATATATTTGTTGTGTCGTTGTGTCTTGATATTCATATCCTCTTTCCTCTCTACTTCTCTTCCATGACCACGTGAGTGGCGTACAATCCCAGAAATGCGACACTCAGAAAATAGAGCAGATCGCGCGAATCGAGGATTCCCTTGGCGACATTGGTGAAATGGGCATTGGCGCTCAGGTAGGTGATGACATCCAGAATGGTTTGCGGAAAGAAAAAGAGCATTTGATCCATGATCGCCAGAGCCACGCAGATCACCATAGCCACGATACACGCAATGATCTGATTGCGCGTCAGCGATGATGCAAACAGTCCGATGCCGGCATAGGCCGCGCCGAGCAGCAGGGCGCCGAAGTATGAACCAATGGTCCGTCCCCAATCAATGTCGCCGATGAAGCTGATGAAGATCGGATAAGACAATGACGGCAGCAAAATGGCGGCCACAAACGCCACGGCGGCCAGGAATTTACCGATAATGATATCCCGGAAGGTCACCGGCAAGGTCAGCAGCAGCTCATAAGAGCCTACATTGAGCTCTTCGGAAAACAGCCGCATGGTGATGATGGGCACGACCAGGGCCAACAGCAGCGGCAGCAAAGTGAAGAAGCGCCGCAGGTCGGCCTGGTCGAAGATGAAAAAGGTTGAGAAGAAGAGCCATCCGGTCACCGCCATAAAAATGGCGATGACGATATAGGCGATGGGCGAAGTAAAGTAATCTTTGAACTCTTTGTTGAAGATAAGCAAGGCTTGGCGCATATCAATTCTCCCTGGTCAATTCGCGGAATATGGTTTCAAGGGTTTGGGTTTCCTGGGTCATCTCCACCAGGACCCAGTCGGTCTGCTTGATGGCCGTATACAGGTCGGTTCGAATGTCCTTTTCGCCTTGGCAGATCACGGTGGCGCGCGTCTCTTTGGCCATGCCGCCGGCAGTGGCGTCGATTGACTTGACTCCGTTAATCGTCTTCAGGCGATCGCGTACCGCATCCGCATCGGCTCCCAATAGACCGATCTGAATATGGCGTTCATGGCCTTTGCCGGCGGTCAACTCCTGGGTGTTGCCGTCGGCCACGATTTTGCCTTTGTTGATAATCACGATGCGGTCACAGGTGGCTTCGGCTTCGCTAAGGATGTGGGTGGAGAGAATGACCGTCTTCTGTTCTCCGATTTTGCGGATGATTTCCCGAATTTCAATAATCTGGTTGGGGTCCAGACCCGAGGTGGGCTCATCCAGAATCAGGATCTCAGGGTCGCTCATCATGGCGTGGGCCAGCCCCACGCGTTGCTTTAAACCCTTGGAGAGGGTCTCGATGGTCTTGTGCATGATGTCGCGCAGGCCACACATATCGGCCAGTTCCTTGAGCCGTTTTTGCTTGGCTTCGGGGGCCAGCCCCCGGATGCGGGCCACATGATCCAGATAGTCATAGACAATCATGCCTTTATAGAGGGGCGCGGACTCCGGCAGATAGCCGATGAGCCGTTTGATAGCCAAAGGATTTTCGTGAATGGAAAACTCTTTGACCTGGATGTCGCCGTCGCTGGGTTGAAAATAGCCGGTCAGCATGCGCAGGGTGGTGGTCTTGCCTGCGCCGTTGGGGCCTAATAACCCGACAATTTCCCCCGTTTTAATGTCGAGGTTGATGTGATCCACGGCGCATAGTTCGTCGTAGTACTTGGTTAGTCCCTCAACATGAATCATAGGTACTCTCCTCAGTTTGCTCCAAACGGTTGGTGGTTTGTCCTTTTGGTATATTAATGGTGTTTTGCGAGCGGCTTTGGGCAACGGAGGGAAGCGTGGATATCTCCACCCGGTAGAGCCGCTGCGTTGATCGTGCCAGACATTGGCGTTTATTGAAGCCCTTTCTACTAAAAGAATTCCAATCAACTGTCAACCCGGCTCAATGCAATGCATGGCCGGGGCGCCATTTGAAATGGCAAAGATTCTAACACCATGCCATGAGGTGGATGTCAAATGATCAATTGGCAATCTACAAGCCGGTCACCCGGTACCAAGGCCCGAGAATACGGTTGGATTTGCAGCGCGGGCAACGACTGGGCGGCGACAGGCGCCGGCGCTCCTTGAACTTAAAGCCGCACCCCTCGCAGTGGGCGGGTTGCATGGCAAGCCGGCCACCCCGGCCGGCCACCGATTTGGCGATATGGGGCAGGTGGTCGTGAATTTCTTTCTCGCGCACGGCCAGCGCCTGGGACAGGGCCAAGGTATCCAAGGCCTTTTCCTGGAGCAGGCGGATGATTTGCTGTCTGAGGGTTTGCATCTTAAATGCTCACATCGGGGGCATGATATTGACGAGATCATCCTCATCCAGTCGCGGATCTTCAGAGGTCAGCCAACGGATGACGCCGTTGATGCACGGATGCATGATTCTGAGGCACTCCTGGTACGCGGCCAGGTCTTGGCCGTAGGGGTCCGCTATTTCCGGCTCAAGATAGGGGGGACCAAAATGGGTCAACAGCTTGGCATTCGGTCTGGAAAACAACGACATGCCAAGCACCGCTTCCAGGTGGTCTTTCTCCATGGCGAGGATCAAATCAGCCTGACGCACCAAGTCCCGCGTCAACATCCGGGCCCGATGGGCGCTGATATCGACCCCCCATTGGGCAATGGCTTCAATGGCCAAAGGGGCGGCTTGATGGCCATGCAGACCTTGAGTCCCGGCCGAGCGAACCGTGACTTGGTCTTTGACATCCGGGGGCAACAGATGCCGCAGCAGCCCCTCGGCCATCGGGCTGCGGCAAATGTTGCCGGTGCAGACGATCAGAATTTCGAGCGTGGATTTGGGCATGGCTTCAGATGTTTTTAACGTTTTCAATAAGTTGTCCCCACGTGACACCTTTCTTGTAATGCAGGCCCCCCCTGCCTGTCAATCCACGGGCGTCATCTTTTCCAAATCCCCGGCCTCCTTCAGGCCATCGTCTGCGTGGTCTGAATGCCGATCCCTCCTTGATCTTTTGACCATCCTCAACTATAACCGATGGTACTTGTTGCCCTGGTATCACTTTTCAACCCCCAGTTGCTCCTACATGTGGGTAAAAAAACGCGTTGGTTGTTGCCGGCGACCCGGCGAGATCGTATCCCAACAAACGGCTGCGCCCTTCAACACTGATTGTAACCGAGCGGCACAGTGGTTTGCCGTCTCGCGCAACATCCTTCAGAAGCGGAGTGAATTATGAAAATGTGCCGTATTCTCTTTGTCGATGATGACAAGGATATCTTAATGATGGTGGAGCAATACCTCCAGATGCAAGGGTACGATATCACCACGGTGAACAGCGGACTCAAAGCCCTGGACCTGGTCAAGGATCAGGATATCGATATTATCTTTACTGATTACAAAATGCCGGAATTCAACGGCCTGGAGCTCCTGGCCGCGGTCAAGCAGTACAAGCCGGAAATCGAAGTGATCATCGTCACCGGATATGGCTCCATGGAGTCAGCCATCCAGGCTATGAAGTTCGGCAGCTATGACTACCTGCAAAAGCCGTTTAAGCTGGAACATCTCAAGTTGATCATTGACCGCATCACCGAAGAGAAAAAGGTCAAGGACAAGAATGCCCTGGTGCGCAAGCGTGGCCGCGAACGCTATAAATTCGAGGGCCTGGTGGGCATCAGCGCCCGCATGCAACAGATCTACGAGATGATCGAGATGGCCAGCCGCCAAAACCCCATGGTGCTCATCCAGGGGGAAAGCGGCACTGGCAAAGAACTGGTGGCCCGCACCATTCATCAGCTCAGCGAGCGGCGCACCAATGCCTTTGTGCCGGTCAATTGCAGCGGCATTACCGAAGGGGTGCCCGAAGAAAAGGTCGTGGCCCACGTGACGGCCCTGATGCAAAAGGTCCAGGGGGGAACTCTGTATCTGGATGAGATCGCCGAACTGGCGCCGGCATTGCGGCTTTCCATTTTGCAGGCCCTGGAGGCCGAACAAAACAAAAGCGCCAATACTACGCGGGTGATTGCCGCCACCAGCAAGGAGTTGGGCGAGATGATCGCCAGCGGTGCCTTGAAAAAGGATCTGTTTGATCTGCTCAACGCGGTGGTGATCCGCATGCCGCCCCTGCGCGAGCGGCTGGAAGACATTTGTCTGCTCATCAATCATTTCGTGCATCAGGCCTGCGCCAAACATAACCGGCGCGTCATCAGCGTCTCGCCCGATGCCCTGGATATCCTGATGCGCTATCATTGGCCCGGCAACCTGATCCAATTGGAAAACGTCATCGAACGCGCGCTGGCTCTGGGAGTCACCGAGGCCATCCAACCGGGCGACCTGCCGGCGGAGATTCAGACCTTTTCTACGATTTCCAAAATGGGTTAAAAATTTGGAGGGCTCCTGAGCTAATGTTTCGGAGGAGAGTGGCTTTTTGTGCAGCGCCTCTTTTTCGGGATTTTGGTACAGGAGCCCTCCATATTTTTAGTGTTTGGCAATTGGGGTAATTTCAAAACCTCCTTTCGGGCTCAATACCGGCGTCCTCATTCCCACTGCGTGGGAACGAGCACCAAATCAACCACTCGACCAATCAACCAATCACAATGCCCGACATCCTGCTCATCCAGCCGCCTATTCAGGATTTCTACCTGACGACCAAACGCACCATGCCCTATGGGTTGGCCTGTGTGGCCGCAGCGTTGCGACAAGCAGGCTTCAGCGTCGCCATCATTGATGGGCTGGCCACATCCAAAGCACGCGCTATTCCATGGTCCGATGAAATGGATCATCTGCGCCCCTTTTACGGCCGGCCGGATTTGTCGCCCTTTGCTCTGTTTCACCAGTTGCGCCATTTTGGGTACAGCATACAGCATATCGCCAGGCAGGCGGCCCAATCGGGAGCCTGGCTGATCGGCATCTCTGCGCTCTTTTCAGCTTACTCGGAGGTGGCTCTGGAGACCGCCGCGGCAGTAAAAAAAGCCTGCCCCGGCACCCCCATCGTACTGGGGGGGCACCACCCCACGGCCTTGCCCGAAGCAGTAATTGACCATCCGGCCGTGGATTATGTGCTGCGCGGTGATGGCGAAGCGGGCCTGCCGCCTTTGGCCCAGGCGCTCAGAGAAGCAAAGCCTTTGGATCATATCCCAGGGCTGGTGTGGCGCCGACCGGACCAAGGCTTGAAAGTAAACCCGCCGGCGGTAGAGCGCGATCTCAATGAAATGCCCGTGCCCGCCTTTGATCTGGTGGATTGGGGCTTTTATCAACGCAACAGACGCGGCAGCCTGGCAATCAGCGCCGGTCGCGGCTGTCCCTTGCGCTGCACCTATTGCGCCGTGAATGCCACCAGCCATCACGGCTATCGCCGCCGCAGCGTTTCCTCGGTCATGGCCGAAATCGAGGCCGCGGATAAAATGGCCCCATTGGGCTTTATCGATTTCGAGGACGAGCACCTCACCGCGGAGCGGCCGTGGTTCATGGAGCTGATGGCGGCCGTGCACGATTACTTCCAGGACCGGCCAATAGAACTGCGGGCCATGAACGGACTCTTTGCTTCCTCCCTCGATGCAGAAATGCTTGCGGCCATGCGGCGGGCCGGTTTCAAAACCCTTAACTTGGCTTTGATCACCACCCAGGCGGCTCAGCTCAAACGCTTCAACCGGCCAGACCTTACGGCTGATCTCGACCGGGTCCTGGCTATGGCCACGGCCCGCGAATTGAATAGCGTTGTGTATCTCATTGTGGCCGGGCCGCAACAGGATCCGTCTGCTTCCGTCCAGGATTTACTTTTCCTGGCCCAGCGTCCCGTGCTGGCCGGCGTCTCGGTTTTCTACCCAGCCCCTGGCAGCGCCGATTACTCCTGGTGCCGGCGACAGGGACTGCTGCCTCAAACTTTTGGTCAAATGCGCGCTTCAACCTTGCCCCTGGCACACACCACCAGCCGCCTTCAGGCCGTCACATTGTTGCGCCTGGGCCGCGTGCTCAATTTCATGAAATTACTTCTCGATAACGGCTCGGAACTGCCCGCGCCCGCAGCTTGTCCCGAGAAGATTTCCAACCCAAAAGAGCGCACCGCCACGGGTCGGATTTTACTCTCCGCGTTTTTTTACGACGGCATCATCCGCGGCGTCGATCCAGCCGGAGAAGTATATCCCCATGCCATTGATGCCGGTCTGACGCGTGCTTTTTTAAATGGACTGTCACAAATCGGACTGCGGGGGAGCAAAGGCAGGTAGCAGATCCCGCATAGATCGGTATCGGCATCGGTATCGCGCCATTCCGATACCGATGCCGATGCCCAAATTATGACCGGGCACCAGTCGTTTTTCATGTGCATTTGCCCATGGCATCATTTGATTTTTAGGCAAATGCCACCACTTCAAGCCCCCCGGTTCCACTTATGTCATTCCTAAATCTGATGGTTTAAAAACCCATTGGGGATTTAGGGGAATCCTCAACGCCTTCCAGGATTGGATCTGTCTGTAATTTAAAGGTTTGTTATTACTTAACATATCTATTAAATAATTACTGTCGATCCTGGCTTTACCTCTCGGCGCAATCCCTGGCAAGCACCTTGCGTGGTAAAAATCCACCTTGTGCTTTTGGTCCTGCCTGAAGATAATTGTTATAGATACGCGCATTGCAGTTGAAGCGGTTGTTGAATTGGAAATTATCGCTGCGGTTATTGCTGCTGGGAGGATATCATGCTGAATCTCGACGAGTCGTTGTTCCATTGGTCTAATGTCTACGGGTCCTACCTTCGAACCACCGGCGCCACCTATCTCGGCTTTTCAAGTCTGATGGCGTTAAATCCCTTTATGGCCCCCATTTCCAATGAGATCGAAAAATGGGGGCGCTACCTGGTCGAACGGGGCCGGCCCATGGAGCGGCCGACTTGGTTTTCGCCCAACCAGGTGGTGTATGAAGGGTTCAAGGTGGCCTTACGCAAATTCAATCGGACGCACCTGGGCCACCCCATTGTGTTTGTGGCGCCCGAGGCTGGCCATAACGCCCATATCGTGGATTATGGTCCTGAACAAAGCCTGGTGGAGTGCGCCTTGAACCATTTCCCAGGCGATGTCTATGCCGTGGATAAGCAGCCGGCCGGGCCGGAGCATACGGCCTATGACATTGATGACAGTATCCTGTCCCTGAAAGCCTGTGCCGAGGCCATCGGCGAGCCGATCCATCTGGTGGGATTGTGCCAGGGCGGCTGGCAATCCGCCATCTTTGCCGCCTTGTTCCCGGAACATGTGCGGTCCTTGACCCTGGCGGCCGCGCCCATCGACTTCCATGCCGGCGATGCCACCATTGCCCGCTGGGCCAAGGCCATACCGCAGTCCACTTACGAGCAGATGGTCATGCTGGGAAACGGCAACATGCCGGGCTGCTTTATTGTCCAGGGCTTTATGTTGATGAACCCCTATGACCGGTTTGTGGGCGATGACACCGGCCTGCTGCGCAACATCACCGATGCCGAATTCATCGAGCGCCACCGCCGCTTCACCCAATGGTACTACTACACGCAGGCCGTACCCGGCACCATGTATCTCAATATCGTTAAGAAATTATTCAAAGAAAACCAGTTGATCCAGGGTGAGCTGGAGGTGCTGGGCCGCAAGGTGGACCTGGGCCGCATCCATCACCCGCTCTATCTGGTGGCCGGGCAGAAGGACGATATCACCCCGCCGCCACAGCTATTTGCCGCCGAGCATTATGTGAGTTCGGAAATTGTTCAGAAGGCGGTCATGCCGGCCGGGCACATTGGAGTGTTCATGGGCAAGCAGGTCATCCGGGATTACTGGAGGCACCATTTGCCCCAGCTACTGGCCTACGCCTTTGCCAATTGATGGCCTGGCGAGCCCTGGCTGTCAAGGTCGGGTGACCCTCAAACTCCCCTGGCTTTTCGCTTCAGGCGTTTACAAGCCGTCTCGAAGGTGAGGTGGCTTGCAGGGGAGTGGTTTGCATTGGTGCACCCCATAATTTTGTGCACTCCCCGCAACTGGACCACATCCATTCCTTTCCTTTGAATGCCCGATTGCGGTTCTATCCGCACTGCATTATTGTTCCAATCGCAAAGCAAGCTTGGGAGTCTCTTAAAATAGAAAGGCCATTGTCCATGAAAAAGATCGCTTGGAGCCTCGCTGCTATCCTTGTTCTATTCATCGTGATTTTTGGATGGTGGCTCTTCAGTCGCCCCATGCGCGGCACCACAGGTTCGGTCAGCACCAATTTCCATTGGCTGGGCCCCAATGACAAGATCGTGGTGGATGGTTTTGACGATCCCAAGGTTCAGGGGGTAGCCTGCCACATATCCCGGGCTCAGACCGGCGGCATGAAAGGCGCCCTGGGCGTGGCCGAGGACGCCAGCGATGCCAGCATCGCCTGCCGCCAGATCGGGCCGATCCAATTCTTGGCGGATTTTAAGGACGGCGAACAGGTCTTTGATGAAAAACGCAGTCTGGTGTTCAAGTCACTCCAGGTGGTGCGGTTCTTTGACCGCCAGCGCAATGTGCTGGTCTATGTTTCCTACAGCGACCGGGTACTCACCGGCAGCCCTAAAAACAGCATCAGCACCGTGCCGATCATGGGGTGGCAAGCACCACATTGAAGCGCCGCCGAGTTAGTGATATAGGAAACCTTCATGATTAAAAGATGGCGCCAGACTCTCTCGTTCCTGAAACCTCTAGCCAATCGATACATCGGCTTTTTGCTGTTTTTCATCGTTTACACACTGGTGGTTGAGCAGGTCGGCGGCCTGCCTTCCATCCATGAGGCGTGGCGCCTCGAAATTCCCCTGCTGCTCTATTTATATTTCTATTTCAACCGGATTACCCGTAAATCCTGGTTCCAGCCTTTGGTGGCGGCCCTGCCCATCGTGCTGATCTACTTTTTGTTCGACACCTACCATTTGCTCTACGGCCGTTTATTGCGCGTGGCCGAAGTGACCGAACTGCCTGAACTGGTAAAGGTCATGTCCCTTAAACTTAAGATAGTGGCCATGCTGGTGGTAGGGGGGCCTTTGGTGGTGTTCGCCGCTTCGATCCAATGGCGCCGAGTTCGCCCGATCCTGGTGGGATTGGTGCCGTTGCTTGCGTTGGTCATAGCGGTGGAGTATTTCCCCGACTCTTTTATGAAGGCGTTTGAAAAGACCCAGAAACCCATTGAATGGATGTCGGATGTTGAAAGCGTGGGGCACAGCGGCCGGCTCAGCATGACCATGTACAATGAGGCCCGCCGTAAAAGCTCGCTCATTAAAACCGCGGCCTATCGAGGCAATTCCACATTTATCAAGGCTTTTGATAACGAAGTGCAGAAGGTCGGCGCCTTGGGGACCAAGAATAATATCCACTTGATCGTGCTGGAGAGCTTCCTGGATCCCAATCTTTTTCGCAAACTTCAACTCTCGCGCAATCCCGAGCACCCCGCCTTCACGGCTCTATTCAAGAATAAAGGCGGGCTGTCGATCTCGCCGGTATTCGGCGGCGCCACGGCCCAGGCCGAGTTTGAAGTGCTCTGCGGCGTGCCGGCCATGCGGGAGCTCTCAGGCATTGAATTTGATGTATTCACCGGCGCCAAAACCCTTTGCCTGCCGAATATCCTGGCCCAGGGCGGGTACCATACCATCGCCACGAACGCCTTCTATCCTGATTTTTTCAATTCCACCAATGCCTATACAGGCTTGGGGTTTCAAAAGATTTACTACCCCGGTGAATATATGCCAGGGTGCGAAACCTATTTGAGCACCGGTGACGTCACCGATGAGTTCTTCATGTTCGATGGCAATCTGCTGCCCCAGAACCTGGCTTTTGTGGCGGATTGGATCAAGAATAATCCCGGCAAACCCCTGCTCAACTACATCATGACCGTCTACGGGCATACACCCCACCTGATCAACACCGACAAGCGACCCATGATCATCAAGGCATCGGGCATGGGACAATTTTTCGACGATCAGCTGGAGCGGGCCGTCAATCAATACTACTACCGTACCGAAGCACTTGCCGAGTACGTGAAGGGGCTCATGCAGATCGATCCCAAAAGCATCATCATCCTTGTGAGCGATCACGTGCCGCCGCTTCTTTACGGGCCCAATACCTATCGCGACCTGGATTATCTTGGCAAAATGGATGACTACATCCATATGAATCGGGTCTATATCATCGAGAACGGCCGGCCCATTCAGCTTAAAACCATTCACCATTACGACATCCCTCAGATCATCATAAGCTACCTCACTCACACCAAATTCGAGCCCACTCTGACCGCCAAAGCCACCTCGCCAGACAAGCGCCTTGATCTTTCCGGCTTGCGGGATCATTATATGACCATTATGGCCCATGCCATGGATTATGAACCGTCATTTTTCGACTTCGGCCATAGTGCCGTTGCGCCAACCAATGGGAAGTAAAGATCTTAAGAGAACAGCATGTTCAAAATCTGGGAGTTCTTCAGCAAAGGCCGCCTCAAGTCGCGCATCAGCGACGATGAAACCGTTTTTCAAAGAAAATACCGCAGCTTCAAGGCCCTGCTGGCTGCTAATAATAAGGCGCTGGAGCTGATCGCCGACCTGGAGCACCACTTCTACCAGGACAAGCCCTTTACTTTAGATCACATCGTCTCCAGGACCGAAGCGCTCATCGCGGAAGTATTCACCGTGGTGGAAGATCTCAATGCCCTGGCCAATGCCAAGTATGCCGAGCTCTTCGATATCGCGGAGCAAATCGGTGTGCGGGTCTTGGGTGACCTGGTGCGCAAAAGCAAAGTGGAGAAAACCAGCCTGGTATTTCCCTTGGAACAGCTCAGCCAGGAGAATGCCGCCTATGTGGGCGGCAAGGCCGCCAACCTGGGCGAAGTGAGCAACCGGGTCAATCTGCCGGTGCCGCCCGGTTTCGCGATCACGGCCTATGCCACTTTATACTTTTTGGAAAAGAGCCGCTTGCTGCCGTGGATTCAAGAGCAGCTCAAGGATCTAGATGTCAATCAGACCGAGCTGCTGATGCAAGCCAGCCAGAAGATTCAGGCCCGCATCATGAGCGCCCAATTGCCGGCCGATCTATCCACGGCCCTTATGGAAGCAGCGGCTGATCTGAACGCCAAGCTGGGCGGCCAGATGCGTCTGGCCGTGCGCAGCAGCGCCACCAGCGAGGATGGCGAGGCCAGTTTTGCCGGCCAGCACACCACCGTGCTCAACGTGGACAGCACCAATCTGATCGGGGCCTACAAAGAGGTAGTGGCCAGCACCTTCAGCCCCCGAGCCATATTTTACCGCCGCCGCCGGGGATACACGGACCAGGACGTGATCATGAGCGTGGCCTGTATCGCCATGGTGGATGCTTGGATCAGCGGTGTGATGTACACCGTGGACCCCAACGATCCCAGCCGTCCGGTAATGCTGATCAGCGCCTTGTGGGGTCTGGCGGCCTATGCCGTGGAAGGGTCGGCTGCCATGGATTTCTTCCTCCTGGACAAAGCGGGCGGCCAGGTGATTCAGCAAGACGTGGTGGTCCAAACCGAGCAGTTGCGCGTCAAGCCCGAGGGCGGCGTTCATCAAATCCCCGTCCCGGAGCCATTGCAGGCCCAGCCTTGTTTGCAGCCGGATCAAATCGCCCAGCTCTTTGACTACGGGCGGCGATTGGAACACCATTACCGCCAACCCCTGGACATTGAATGGGCCATCGACGCCAGCAACAAGCTTTTTATCCTGCAGGCGCGACCGCTGCAAAGCGCCCAGCGGCCATCGGATCAGGGGCAAAGTGGATCAACCGCGGCCGAGCCCTTGCCCGATCATACGGTTGTGCTGCGCGGCGGCGCGACCGCCTGTGAAGGCACGGCCAGCGGGCTGGCCTTTGTCATGCCCTCAGACCACATGCTGCACCATGTGCCCGAAGGCGCCATTGTGGTGGTGCGTGAAACCTCGCCGCGCTATGTGCCGCTGATGGGCCGCATTCAAGCCCTGATCACCGACGTGGGCAGCGTCACCGGTCATATGGCCTCGGTGGCGCGGGAATTTCGCATTCCCACCCTGGTGGGCACCGGCCATGCCACCACGACCCTCGCTCACGGCCAGGAGATTACTCTGGATGCCACCCACGGGTGGGTCTATGCGGGCCGGGTGGAAGAAATTCTGGAGACCCAGTGCGCCATCAACCCCATGAAAGACAGCCCCATCTATCGAGCCGTGCGCACCGCCTTGCAGCGCATTGCGCCGCTGAATTTGATTGATCCCAAAAAGGAGAACTTTTCGCCCAAAGGGTGCACCACCATCCACGACATCATCCGCTTCTGCCACGAGATGGCCATGCAGGAGATGTTCCGCATCAGCGACAATGTGGATTATGAGCGCAGCCTGGCCGTACCCTTGAAGATCACCTTGCCGCTGAACATCTATATGATCGACCTGGGCGGCGGTTTGCGCGCGCCGCTGGAAAACAAGGTGGCCCAGCCCGAAGACCTGACGTGCGAGCCCCTCAAAGCAATGTTGGAGGGTATGTCCCATAAGGATGTGAACTGGTATCAGGATGTGGGCGTGCAATGGTCCGGCTTGGTGTCGGTGCTGGCCCAATCCATGATTCGCGATCCCATGATGGAGGGCCGCATGGGCGGCCCCAACTACGCCTTAATCTCCCAGCATTACATGAACTTCAATTCACGCCTGGGGTATCATTTCGCCACCATCGATACCCATTGCGGCCCGCTGGTAAACGACAACTACATCACCTTTTCCTTTAAAGGCGGCGCTGCCGACATCGGCCGCCGCGCCCGCCGGGCGATTCTGATCGCCGACATCCTCAAAGGCCTGGATTTCAAGGTAGAGCAGAAGGTCGATATGGTGCGCGGCCAGGTGAAGAAGTATGACGAGGCCCAGACCGCCCACCGGCTCAACATGCTCGGCCGGCTGCTGGGCTCGATCCGGCTGCTGGACATGGTGCTGGCCGATGACCATCAGGTTCAATGGTACAGCGAGCAGTTCTTCAAGGGCAATTACTCCTTCCAGCAGCGCGAACCCACAGCGTAGGTCGCATCTATGCACCAGGATGAAACGTTGCGTAAAACGGCCCCATTTGGGCTATTTCGTTGATTCGTTGATTGGTTTATTCGTAAAAGAACTTCAGCTGTTTATATCATACAGAGCACGTAAAGCCTGACACCGTGCTTTCTAAAGTCTGTTTCTCGAATACGGAAAAGAAGTATTATAAATTTGAAGATGGAAAATTATCTATTGCGTTGTGCATAAATGATGGAATAATTCCCATAATCAACGAATCAACGAATCAACGTGATCTTCTTTTACTTCTCTTCCTTGGCGTGTTCTTTGGCCACCAGCATATAGATCGACGGGATCACCAGCAGGGTGAAAAAGGTGCCCAGGGCCATGCCGCCCACCACCACCAGACCGATGGAGTTACGGGCCGCGGCGCCCGCGCCGCTCACCAGAGTCAAAGGGAAGTGGCCGGCAATGGTGGCGCCGCTGGTCATCAGGATGGGGCGCAGGCGGGTCAGGGCCGCTTCGTGAACCGCCTCGCGTTTGGAGCGCCCCAGGCGTTGGAGCTGGTTGGCGAACTCCACAATCAGAATGCCGTTTTTGGAAACCAAGCCCACCAGGGTCACCAGGCCTACCTGGGAGTAGATATTCATGGTAGTGGTCCAGCCGTTGGTCCAGAAGGGCGTGTTGGGATTGGGGATCTTTAAGAAAGTAAAAAGCAAAGCGCCGAACAGGGCCAGGGGCACCGAGCCGGCCAGGATGACAAAGGGGTCCCGGAAGCTGTTGAATTGGGCGGCCAACACCAGGAAGATCAAGATTACGGCCAGGCTGAAGGCCGGCAGGAATTTGTTGCCTTCGGTGCGCAACTGGCGCGACTCGCCGGTGTAGTCGATGACATAGCCGTTGGGAAGTATTTTGGCGGCCTCGTCTTCCAGATAGCGCAAAGCTTCATCCAGGGGCCGCATGGCCACCCCGCTGATGGTCACGGCGTTGAGCTGCTGGAATCGATTCAGCGAACGGGGCACCACGCTGTTGCGGATGGTGGCAATGGTGCTTAACGGCACCAACTGGCCGCTGGGGCCGGTGACGTAGATATTGGTGAGCTGGGACGGGTTGAGGCGGTCGATGCGTTGGATCTGGGGGATCACCTTGTAGCTGCGGCCGGCAATGTTGAAGCGGTTGACGAAATTGCCGCCCATCATGGAGGCAATGTCGGCGCCCACCTGCTGCAGGTTCAATCCCAGGTCGGCGGCTTTGTCGCGGTCGATGATCACTTCGGATTGGGGTTGGTCGATCTTGACGTCGATGATGGGTGGAAAAGCGAACATGCCGCTCTTCATGGCTTTGAGCTGGATCTGCTGGGCAAAACTCAAAATTTGTTCAGGTTCGGCCGTGGAGGCCAGCACAAATTCCACGGGGAATTGTCCACCGCCCGGTAGAGCCGGCGGTAAAATGGGATAGGCGCGAATCGCTGGAATCCCTCCAAGTTTATGTTGGACCTCCGGCAAAATTTTGTAGATGGTGCGTTGGCGTTCTTCCCAGGGTTTGACCACCATGCCGGCAAACCCCGAAGTCGGTGTGGTGACCTGGAAAGTGAATTGGGTTTCGGGCACACTCATGTAGGCCTGGTTGACCGCATGGGTGAAAATGCGGGTCTGGTCGAGGGTGGCGTCGGCCGAAGCGTCAATGATGCCGAAAATGACTCCCTGGTCTTCGGTCGGGGCCAGTTCTTTGGGCGACATGATAAACATGGGCACGGCCAAAAGGCTCACCACCACCCAGATCAGATAGACGGCCGGACGCGAATCCAGCGTGAAGTTAAGAATCCGGCCGTAAAAGGCCCTGATTTTGACGAAATCGCGGGAAATCTTGCCGGCCAGGCCGTGCTCGGCCAGTCCCGGTTTGAGCAGCTTCGAAGACATCATGGGCGACAGCGTCAGGGCCACTACCCCGGAAATACCCACGGCGCCGGCCAGGGTAAAGGCAAACTCCCGGAACAGCGTGCCGGTCAAGCCTCCCTGCAAGCCGATGGGCGCATAGACCGCGGCCAGGGTGATGGTCATGGCAATGATGGGCCCCACCAGTTCCCGGGCGCCAATCAGAGCCGCATCCAGCGGCGGCCGGCCTTCGCTCAGGTGACGCTCCACATTCTCCACCACCACGATGGCGTCATCCACCACCAGCCCCACGGAAAGCACGATGGCCAGCAGGGTGAGCAGGTTTAGGGTGAACCCGAACGCCTGCATCAGGAAGACCGCTCCGATCAAGGAGAGGGGAATGGCCACGACCGGAATCAGGGTCGAACGCACCGAGCCCAGGAACAGAAAAACGATGAATACCACGATCAGCAGGGTCTCGCTCAGGGTCTTGACCACCTCATGGATGGCATTGCGGATGTAATCGGTACCGTCGTAAGCCACGCGGCCATTCAGACCACTGGGCAGGCCCTTGATGATCTGGTCCATTTCGGCCCGCACCCGGTTGATGACATCCAGGGAGTTGGCGTTGGGCAGGGGATAGATGCCCATGAACACTGCGGTTTGGCCGGTAAAACGCACTTCGGAATTATAGTCCTCGGCACCCAGCACCACCTGGCCGATATCCGCCAAACGCACCAGAGCGCCTTCCTGCTGGCGCACCACCAGTTGTTTAAATTCATCGACTGAACGCAAATCGGTGTTGGCCGTCAGATTGACCTGAATGAGGGAGCCCTTTGTGCTGCCCACGGCGGCCAGGAAGTTGTTGGCCGCTAATGCCTGACGCACCTGAACCGGACTGATGTTATAGGCCGCCATACGTTCGGGATTGAGCCAGATGCGCAGGGCAAAAGTGCGGCCGCCCAGAATTTCGGCGCGCTGAACCCCGGCGATGGCCGACAACCGCGGCTGGACTGCCCGCACCAGGTAGTCGGTGATCTGGTTCTGCTGCAGCACATCGGAAGTAAAACTCAGATAGGCCGAAGCAAACTGGCTGTCGGCCGACACCACGTTAAGGGCGGGCACCTCGGCCTCGGGCGGCAGGTCGTTGCGCACTTGATCTACTTTGGAACTGATTTCCGCCAGGGCCTTGATGGCGTCATGGTTGATCTTGAGCCGGGCCGTAATGGTGGAAACACTTTGGGAGCTTTGGGATTGGATGTAGTCAATACCGTCGGCCGCGGCGATGGCGCGTTCCAGCGGCGTGGTGATGAAGCCGCGCACCAGATCAGCGCTGGCGCCGACGTAGATCGTGGTCACCGTGACCGACGCATTTTCACTGATGGGGTATTGGCGCACATTCAAGGTACGAATGGCCTGGACGCCGGCGATGATGATCACCAGGTTGATGACCACGGCCAGCACGGGACGGCGGATGAAGAGATCGGTAAAGCGCATGGAGAAGTTCCGGTGCTTGGTTGGTTATGGGGTTCTCTTAAGAACTCGGGTTTATTGGTTGATTTGTTGATTCGTTTATTGGGGTGGCTTTGAAACCATACGATTAATGCCGTTAACTTAAGGCCATTGGGGTTCAATGCGGGCGGGCATTAAGCCCGCCCGGAATGCTTAAGTTAATGACATTGACCATATGATATAAAAAATCCTTTTACGAATAAACCAATCAACGAATCAACGAATCAACTCTCCTTCGGCTCCGGCGCCAATTTGAATTTAGGCGAGAGGTCGTTGTTCACCACCACGGATTGGCCGTTGCGCAATTTGAAAACGCCGGTGCTGACCACCGTGTCGCCGGCTTTGAGGCCGGTGCGCACCACCACAAAGTCGCCGCGCCGTTCGCCCAACTCCACGAACTGCTGCCGCAGCGCCAGCCCGGCGGCCTTGCCGTCCTGAGCCGCTGGTTTGGCTTCCACCACAAAGACCGAATTGCTGTAGGGCGCATACATAATGGCCGTGCCCGGAATGGCCAGCACCTGCTCTTTGCCGGGCCGCACCACGGTGACATTGGCGAACATGCCGGGCCGCAGCTGCTCCTGGGGATTGGCCAGCGAGGCTTGCACCCGCACATTGCGGGTGGCGGCATCGACTTCCGGGTTGATGGCCGTGATTTTGCCTTCAACCACCTGACCCGGCAAGGCATCGCTGGTCACCCGAATGGTATAGCCGGGACTGACTTCGGACAATTGCTGCTGGGGCAATTGAAAATTGACGTAAATGGGGTCCAGGGATTGCAGGGAAACAATGGTCTGTCCGGCATTGATCACCTGCCCAAGATTGATCATGCGGATACCTAGGCGGCCCGTAAACGGAGCACGGATCGTCTTTTTTTCAATGGCCGCGCGAATGGTGTCGGCCTGGGCCGAGGCCTGCTTGAATTGGGCTTCGGCATTATCAAAGTCGGCATGGGACATCACCTTTTCAGGCAGCAACTGCTTGGCGCGTTCGTAATTGAGTTTGGTCAAAGCCACGGTGGCCTCGGCGGCGCGCAGCTGGGCGGTTTCCGAGGAGATGTCCTGCTGCACCAGCAGATCGCCGGCTTTGACCTTGGCGCCCGATTCGAAATTGATCTGCGCCACCTTGCCGCTCAATTCAGCGGTCACCATGATACCATGCACCGCTTCCAGTGACCCCACGGCGGTCAAAACCGATTCCCACTCCATATTTTGGGCCTCGGCCGTGGTGACGGTTTCGGGGGGCGGCACAAATTGGGCACCCTGGGCGATCATTTTGCGGATCTGCAATCCTTTGATGCCACCCAATAAGGCCACCAGTACCAGGAGTCCCAACACGGTAAAAAGGATCTTCTTAACCATTCGATTTCGCCTGCCTTTGTTAAACGGTCCCTAGGCCAACCAGCAACGGCTTGGCAATATAGCGCGTTGCGGTCTGCTTTGCACGCTCCAAAATTGACCTTGATGGTAACGCGCCGGTCGGCAAAGTCAATGCGGGGCAAAGAGCTATCCCTTTACAACGAGCAAAAATGTCATAGATCTATGCACTCCGCGATCGGATGGTATCTCCATGTCACCACGACCCACTGCTTGCCTATGAGGATTTGGCACTGGCTGTAATGGTATCGGCACGTTTCTCCCCCTGATCAAGGGAACCACCTGAGGCGCGGATGGCGGCACTGGCCGCCGGGAGTTAAATAACCCATTGGATGAGGGAGGAAAAAACATGCAGCAAAGATATCTAGGACAACAAGGACTCAAAGTGTCGGCCCTGGGGTTGGGATGCATGGGCATGTCGGAGTTTTACGGTTCCAAGGACGATGACACATCCATCCAAACCATTGAGTATGCCATCGATCTGGGTATCAACTTTTTCGACACCGCCGACATGTACGGCACCGGCCATAACGAAACCCTGCTGGGACGCGCCCTCAAGGGGCGCCGGGACAAGGTGGTGCTGGCCACCAAGTTCAGCATTTTGCGCGGCCGGGACGGCAGTTTTACCGGCGTCAGCGGCAGGCCCGAATATGTCAAGAAAGCCTGCGATGAGAGCTTGAAGCGGCTGGGGGTGGATACCATTGATCTTTACTATCAGCACCGCGTGGACTCCGGCACGCCCATCGAAGAGACCGTGGGCGCCATGGCTGACCTGGTCAAGGCCGGCAAGGTGCGGTATCTGGGATTATCCGAGGCCGCGCCCCAGACCATCCGGCGCGCTCATAAGGTGCATCCCATCAGCGCCTTGCAGACCGAATACTCCTTGTGGACCCGGGATGTGGAGAAGGAGATATTGGCCACCTGCCGCGAGCTGGGAATCGGATTTGTGCCTTACAGCCCCCTGGGCCGCGGTTTTCTGACCGGCCGCATCAAAGGCCCGGAAGATCTGGAGCAAAGCGATTACCGCCGCGCATCTCCGCGCTTTGAACAAGAGAACCTGAAGGCCAATCTGGCCATCATCAAGCGCCTGGATGAGATTGCTTCCCAGAAGCATTGCACCCTAGCCCAACTGGCTCTGGCCTGGCTGTTGGCTCAGGGCGAAGATATCGTGCCCATTGCCGGAACCAAGCGCATTCAATACCTGGACGATAATGTTCAAGCTCTCAAGGTGCGGTTGAGCGCCAAGGACCTGGAGCTTATCGACCGGGCCGTGCCGCCGGATGCGGCCAGGGGCGCGCGCTACCCGGCGCAGGCCATGCAGATGGTTAATCGTTGAGGACAGAGTGTTCCCATGCTCTACGCGGGCATGACGGAAGAAAGGCTTCGATGCTATACTTAAACCAGATCTCCAATCTCCCTGATCATGGCGTCCAGGCGTTTGGCTGAAATGGGTCGCAGGGTTTTGATCTGCTGGGCAAAGAGGGAGATTTTAAATTCTTCCAGCATCCAGAAGAACTCTTCCACGGCCCGCCGTTTTTCTTCGCTGCTGTGGATAGTCAACTCCTGGATCAGAGCAGACAAGCGCGCTTCATAGGGTTCGATCTGCCGCGATTTGGCGCGATCTTTTTCCAGGTCCACGGCCGCGCGCTCGGCGCGGATGGCGGTGGCCCGCAGATAGCGGGGCAGCTGTTGCAGCCGGCTTTCATCATAGAGGGCAATGAAGTGCTCCGGCACCAGGTGCTGAAGGCCGGTCCTTAATTCATTCAAAAACAGATGCAACGGACCATTGACCGGGTGGGCCTTTTCCAGGTCGGCCATGGCCATACGCGTAGTCTGATAGGCGTCGAGCACGGTCATCAGGTGGGGCTTGAGCGCCTGGCCCCAGGCCGCGATGTTTTGCCGGTGCAGTTCTTCAAGCAGGGTCTCGAAGGCTTCCCTGGTGCGAAGATCTTTGGCCAGATGATCGTCCAGCACGCGCTGGAAGAGCTGCTCTTCCAGGGCCGGCCGGCCGCCGAAGTAGCGGCACTGGGCCTCGGTGCTGTAGGGCAGGGCCAGGTTGCGGCGCAGAAATTTGATCTCCGTTCCTAGCCGCTGAACTAACAAGGCTTTGACGGCCTGGGGATGGGCGCGGCGGGCCGCGGCCAGATCGGCGAAGGCCGTGCGCACGATGATATTCCCTCGCACTTCCAGGGCCGGATAAGCGGTGTGGCGCGTCTTGGCCGGACCGCTCAGCACAATGGTTTCGGGCAGATCCTCGAAATCCCACTGCTCGATGGGTCCGCGCTCGTAAGCCTGGCGGGCCTGCTGAAAGGTTTCCGGCGCGGCGGTGGATTCGCTTTGGGTGAGCACGCAGGCATCCCGGCCGGCGCGCACTACCTGGCCATGGTCGTCGGTGAGCGCGATGCGCATGCGCAAATGGTCGGGCAAATGGGATTCATTCCAGAGCGCAGCCGGAATGTCGATGCGCCATTTCTGACGTACGAAGCGGCTCAAGGCCGTGCTCAGGCTGATATCGCGCTGGATAGGCATCTGGGTCACGATGGTCGCCACCGTATCGTTGACCGGCACCAGTTGCTTGCGCAGCTCCTTGGGCAAAGCTTTGATCAGGGCCGCGATCTTCTCCTTGAGCAAGCCCGGCACCAGCCACTGGAAACTGTCGCCCGTGAGCGCACCCGCGGCCCGCATGGGCACGCGCACGGTCACGCCGTCTTCGGCTTCGCCCGGCGTGAAGCGATAATCACATGCCAGGGGCAGGCCGTCGGCCTCGATCTGCTCGGGATATTGTTCCAATTCTTCACTTCCGGGCGCATGGTTGAGCAGATCATCCAGATTCAGCCGCAGGAAGGCATCGCTACCCTTTTTCTTCACCAGGGCCTGCAAGGCGGGCAAATCGTAAGTTTGGCCGAGCTGCTCGCGGTAGAAGCG
This sequence comes from Deltaproteobacteria bacterium, assembly GCA_021824175.1. Classification (GTDB taxonomy): domain Bacteria; phylum Desulfobacterota; class Desulfobacteria; order Desulfobacterales; family Desulfosarcinaceae; genus Desulfatitalea. The sequence continues at coordinate 4,936 of JAKALP010000018.1, read as the reverse complement.
CAGCAGCATTTCTTCTTCAACGCGCAGATCTCGGCGCCGCAGCCGTTCTTCCATTTTCTCCACCTGGGCCATGAGATCCAGGTTGTGGCGCAGGAAGGCCGGCGGCCGGCGCACGTCGCCCTGAATCAGGGCGTGGCGGATGAAGATCTCGGCGGCCTCTTCCGGGTTGACCGGGCCGTAGGGCCGCGGCCGGAGATCGATGATCAGGCCGAAGAGACTCACCTGTTCGGTGGCCACCACGGCTTCGCGCTTTCGCTCCCAGCGCGGGTCGAGGTAGGTGTATTTACATTGGGCCCTGGCCGCGGTCTCGATCCAGGCCGGATCGATGACCGCCGCGCAGCGCGCAAAGAGACGCGACGTCTCCACCATCTCCGCGGCCACAATCCACGGCCCCGGATTTTTAAACAGGCCCGAGCCGGGGAAGATCATCGCCTGGCGGTTGTGGGAGGCTTGGAAGATTTGCTTCTCCTTCTTCATGGCGATATTGGAGACAAAGCCGCTAAGGATCGATTGGTGCACGGCCGCATACCAGCTATGGCCCATGTCGCTGGGCTGGGCCGGCGGCATGGCCGGTCGAGTGGAGCGGATGCCCTGCTCGGCCAGTTGGGTTTTAATCTGGTGGTGCACATCCTGCCACTCGCGCATGCGGCGCCAGGAGAGAAAGCGGGCGCGGCAGAACTGCTTGACCGGCTGCCAACTGGTGCGGGTGGAAGCAATGGCGTCATAAGCGTGCCAGATGTTGAGCAGGGTGATGAAATCCGAGGAGGGATCGGCAAACCGGGCGTGGGCCTGGTCCGCCTCGGCCTGCTTGTCCATGGGCCGCTCGCGCGGGTCCTGGATGCTCAGGGCCGCCGCGATGATGGCCAGGTCATTGAGGCAGTCGCGGGCCTGGGCCTCCAGCAGCATGCAGGCCAGGCGCGGGTCCAGGGGCAGCTTGGCCATCAGCCGGCCCTTTTCGGTCAAGGCGAATTTGCCTTTGTGCTTCTCTTTGCTTTGGGCCGGTACGATGGCGCCCAGCTCCAGCAGCAGGGCATAGCCGTCTTGAATGCTTCGCGGCGCGGGCGCGTCCACGAAGGGAAATGCTTCCACATCGCCCAAACCCAAAGCAATCATGCGCAGAATGACTTCGGCCAGATTGGCGCGCAAAATCTCCGGCGGCGTATATTTGGGCCTCTGCTCGTAATCCTCCTGACTGTAAAGACGGAAGCAAACACCATCGGCCGTGCGGCCGCAGCGGCCCATGCGCTGATCGGCGCTGCTGCGCGATATGGGCACCACCGGCAGCGTGTTGGTGCGGGTGCGCGGCGCATATTGCAGCACGCGCGCCAGGCCGGTGTCGATGACATAGCGGATGCCGGGAATGGTAATGGAGGTTTCGGCCACATTGGTGGCCACCACGATCTTGCGGCCGCCGCCGGAATGGAAGACGCGCTGCTGCTCGGCGGCCGACAGCCGGGCAAACAACGGGAAGAGTTCGGCGCCCGGATAACGGCGGCCCCGGATGATCTCGCAGGTGTCGCGGATATCCTGCTCAGTGGGCATGAAGATCAGAATGTCGCCTCTGGGATGGCTGGTCTGCAAGCGATCCAGGGCTTGCACGGCCTGTTCGATATGCGTGGTCTCTTCGCCGTTTTCAGTTGATGGCTCCTCGTAGCGCACCTGCACCGGGTACATGCGGCCCGAGACTTCGATGACCGGGGCCTGGTCAAAGGCCTGGGAGAACTTCTCGGTATCGATGGTGGCCGAAGTAATAATTACTTTCAGATCCCGGCGCCGGACCAGCAGTTGCTTGAGCAGGCCCAGGATAAAGTCGATGTTGAGGCTGCGCTCGTGGGCTTCGTCCACGATCAGGGTGTCATAGGCGTTGAGGAAGCGATCGGTCTGGGCCTCGGCCAGCAGGATGCCGTCGGTCATCAGCTTGATGCGGGTCTCGTCGCTGGTCTGATCCTGGAAGCGGATCTTGACGCCCACCGTGCGGCCCACCTCTTCTCCCAACTCTTCGGCAATGCGCCGGCCCACGGTGAGCGCCGCGATGCGCCGGGGCTGGGTCACGCCCACCAGGCCGTCCACCCCCCGGCCGGCGGCCAGGCACATTTTGGGCAGTTGGGTGGTTTTGCCCGAACCGGTTTCGCCGGCCACGATCAGCACCCGGTGGCCGCGGATGGCGGCGATTATTTCTTCCTGCCTGGCCTGGATGGGCAGCTCCGGATCGATGCCGAGATTGAGTTGCTGCAGCTGCCGGGCCGCGCGCCGGGACGCCGATTGTTCCAAGCGTGCTTCGATGCGTTGGCCGCGCGCCAGCAGTTTTTCTACCGGCGTGGTTTTGTTTTTCGCGGCCTTGCGCAACGCGTTGATTTCGTGCCAGGCCGCCATGCGGTCGCTGAGCAGCGCGTTTGCGAGTTTGGCTTCAAGGATTTTGATCTGTTCAATGATTGACGACACGGGCATCCTTACGCTATCCAACATATAATGATCAGAGCGGAATTCTCTTACCATATCTTTGAACGGTTTTGAATTCGCGTGGGGCCGAACCCAAAAAGTCCACGTTCGGACTTTTTACGAACCCATCAATAATGTTTCGCTCAGAATTGGGAGGTAGCTATGAAATTCATCGTCATCGGCGGGGACGCCGCCGGCATGAGCGCGGCCAGTCGGGCCAAGCGCCAGGACGCCTCGCTGGAGGTGATCGTGCTGGAGCAGAGTCAGACCGTCTCCTATAGCGCCTGAGGCATTCCGTACAATATCTCCGACCCCCGGCGGGCGGTCGACGACTTGGTTGTACGCACGGCGGAAGCATTTCGCAAAAAATCGGGCATCGATGTGCGCACCGGCCATCGGGCCGAGAGCATCGATCCCGGCACCGCAACGGTTTCCGGCCGGAATGAGGCGGGCCGGCCCTTTACACTGCCCTATGACCGGCTGCTGATCGCCACCGGCGCCGATCCCATCATGCCCCGGCGCCCCGGCTTTGACCTGCCCGGCGTGGCGGTGGTCAAGACCCTGGACCATGCCCGGCACATCAAAACCATGCTCCAGGAGCGTCCAATCCGCAAAGCGGTCATCATGGGCATGGGCTATATCGCCATGGAGATGGCCGAGGCTCTACGCATGCGGGAAGTGGAAGTGACCATGGTCAAACCCAGGGCCCAATTGCTGCCCTGGATGGCGCCGGAGCTGGCCGAAACCGTGGGCCAGGAGTTACAGGCCCATCAGGTGCAGGTGCGCACGGGGTTTGACGTGGCGCGCATTGAAAAATCCGGCCAGGGCTTGAGCGTGGTGGCCGCCGGCAACGAGACCCTGGCGGCCGATCTGGTGATCGTGGCCGTGGGCATCCAGCCCAACAGCCAATTGGCCGCCGCGGCCGGTTTGGAATTGGGGCCCGCCAAGGCCATTGCCGTGGATCGGCGATTGCGCACCTCCAATCCAGCCATCTATGCGGCCGGCGACTGCGCCGACGCCTATCACGTGGTCACCGGCCAGAAGGTCTGGATTCCCCTGGCCCTGCGCGCCAACCGGGCCGGATGGGCCGTGGCCGATGATCTGACCGGCAAACCAGTGTCCCTCCAGGGCGTGGCCGGCACGGCGGTCTTCAAGGTGTTCGACCTGCAAGTGGCCCGCACCGGCCTGAGCGTGGCCGAGGCAGCACAGGCCGGCTTCCAGCCGGCCACCACCGTGATCAGCGCCTCATCCCGGGCCCACTCCCATCCCGGTGCCTCGCCGATCCAAGTGCAAATGGTGGCCGACAAAAACAGCGGCCGTCTGCTGGGGGCCCAGATGGTGGGCCGCGAAGGCGTGGCCCATCGCATCAACGCCCCGGCCGTGGCCCTGCACGCCGGCCTGACCGTGGAGCAATTCAGCCAGACCGACCTGGCCTACGCCCCGCCCTTTGGCCCCACCTGGGACCCCATGCTGGTGGCGGCCAACCAGTTGCTCAAGCTGGTTTAAGCAACCCACCCCAAAAATGCCCGCTGGCAATTTCTCTTCCCGGCGGGCCTCCACACCCGAAGATCGACAACCAAAAGTAAACGAAGAAAAACCATCCACCCGAAGAACTCTGTGCGCAGCCCGGCGTAAGGCGCTGGACCGCGGAAGAACAATGGAAGAGATTCATTCAAGAAGTATTTGTGCCTATCACCTATTTTGAGTGGGGTAGTGCTCTTGGGATAAGAAGGATATCTCAGGTCTCATTTAATCTGCGATAAGAGAATAAAAACGAATACGAAGAAAAAGCATGCCACAGCTTAAATACGACGCCCGCTATTGGACAGGATGATTACTTCAGCTTTTCGGGAAACGGCGTGCTTCCACGAAAACCCCAAAGGGGGGATTCACCTGCCAGGCAATTCAGTGCCCTGATTCATGATCTCCACATATCGGGTATAACTGAAGAGGCGGTTTCGCTTCTGAGCAGTGAGTTCTCTTATAATTTCGAGCTGCTCTAAATGCCCCAAGGCTTTGTTGACTGTGGCCGCACTAAGGCCTGTTTTCCGTGACAGCAAACCAGAAGTTGCGATCGGATGCTCCATTAAGACTCGATGGACGCGTAGGGTGGAGGCCGCGGCCCTGCCCAGAGTGCTGATTTTATCCTGATCCTGTTTGGATAAATCGACCAGCTGCCTGGCAGTGTCCACGGCCTGTGTGGCAGTAATTATTATGGCTTCAGCAAAGAAATCGAGCCAGGCTTCCCAATCGCCCGTCCGGCTGTTAGTTCCACCGAGAAAGTGTGCCACTTTGTCCGGTGAGAAAGGGAGCCAGGGTTTCCGGTTCAGTGGAGCCACTTTTCTTCTTCGCTTCTACTTTTTTTCTTTTCTAAGCCGGCAATAGCCGGTGTCTATTCTTGCTGGTTTTTCTTAACGCTTTTAGACCATTGGTATTTCATTTATTTTGACGGCGCTAAACATCTATGCTTGAGCCCAGGAGGGCCTACCGCCATGGA